>NZ_JACJST010000005.1 GCF_014698305.1 Anabaena lutea FACHB-196
CCTCTCCCCATCTCCCCATCTCCCCATCTCCCCATCTCCCCATCTCCCCATCTCCCCATCTCCCCATCTCCGTGTCCCCGCCTCTCTTCTTCAATGAAAGCCCTAACCCTCATAATCCATTAGCACTTGCACCCAGCTTGGCGGACGGGGAATCGGATTTCCCAAACGATCCAACAGCAACCATGAGGCCAGATGTACCACGAATAGGTAAATCAGGTTGTTGAAAGCAATCAATACTACTGCCCCTACTTGAATGACAAACACACTCGGAGTCGCCAATATTTCCAACTTCAGAAATATCCACTCAATAATTTCTGTCATTTGGGTAATCACATAAACCCACAGATCTTCACCTGATAACACTGACAGCAACCACAAGCGGAAAAATACTCCTAAAACGCTTAAAAGCATACCTAAAGTGATAGAAACAATCCAAGGTACACGACGATGCCACGTTGCCCCCAACAGCACACCCATCAATCCAAAGGGCATGACAAACAAAATACTGCGAACAGGACCCATTAGCACCGCTAACAGTAAGCCAGAGGTGAGAGCAGCCATCCAAGCTGCACGTTTACCCCAGCGCAGGTAAACTAGAGCGATCGGTACTGGAAAAAAGATCCGCAACACAGGACCCAAAGGAAAATAAACATTAATAAACCATATCAAACTAGCAGTACTGGCGAAAAACGCAGTTTCCACCATCCTCAAGGGGGCATCAACTTTGAGTAAGGGTTGGGTTAACGGCTCTTGTTGATTTAACCTATGACTAGGAAGTGAAGATTCAGGTGATGTATTTTCATCAGGTTCATCGGGTACAGAATCTAAAATACTCATACTGAATAAGGTGTTAAATTATCATTTTTTCTAAAGCTGACAAATCGGGAATACACATAATATCTTGATTCCGTACAATCAAGCCTTTTTTTTCCAGCCTTGTTAGTACACGTGTTACTGTTTCCCTTGCCAGTCCGCTCAAACTACTTAATTCACGGTGAGGTAAATTAGGAATTTCTGTGCCTGTCTGTCCTCTTTTCCCCTGTCCTTCTGCCAAAAATAGCAAAGTATCTGCCACCCGCGATTGACTATCCGATTCCCGCAAGCGTAATCGCCGATTTACTTGCCGTAACCTTCGTGCCATGAGTTGCGCCAATCTCAGTCCTGCCAAAGGTTCTGTGTTCAGTAACTTGACAAAATCTTGAGCAGGCATACTGCCAATCATCGTCGGAGTTAGAGTAATTACATCAGTAGAACGCGGAACTTCATCTAGTGCCGCCATTTCCCCAAATAATTCCCCTTGGCCAATAATATTTAGTGTTACTTCTTTCCCTTCTAAATTGTATGTGCGGATTTTCACCCATCCATCGACGACAAAATACACAGAACCGCCCCAGTCATTTTCTAGCAGGATTACTTGATTGGCTGGGTGAGTACGAGTAACAAGATGGGTGAGGGCTTTTTCTACAATAGATTCAGGCAACCCTTGAAAAAAAGGTGCTGAGGTTATCCACGTATGAGCGGTTATCTGCAAGCTATATCGATCTTCCATTAGAACATATTTATTAAAGCTGCTATCAATACAACAAGCAAGATCGCTGTTTAAAAAATAAGCTATCAAATAACAGCCGCTTTTAAAGAGGAAACTAAACTATGTTACACAAGAAAACAACAATCTAGTTTTTTCTCACCAATCTTCATCTTATCCATAAATTTCAGCGATCGGTGATTACTTACCTCTAGTGCAGCATGACACAAATAACTATTAATCCTCACGATGCAGTTGCATCTCCCAGTAATTCATCACATAATTGCCGTCAGAAGTCAGAGCAATAACTTTTGCCACTGAGAACTTCGGTAATTGTGAATACCATAAAAATCAAAGTACATTTCTACATAAGGTAATTTAACGTGACTTCCCGTGCAGATGAAATTCACAAACTGATCGCAGACATTGACAACTTACTTGCCCACAGTGGCAACCGTTTGTCGAAGCTACTGTCTGGTCAAGGACCTGAAGACAGAGAAGTTTTACACCGAGTTCGTGATTTTCTTGTGAAACTCACCGAAACGGAGGTATCTGAAGACAGCACTCCCAAGCAGTCTAATGCACAACCACTATCATCTTTGTTGGCGCGATTTGTGGAGCAGGAGAATAATCAACCAGCATCACATTCTTATCAAATCCAACAGGAACCGAGCAATGTTGTCGCTGGACAATTAAAAGATGAACTTTTGGTTTTGTTTGAACCCTTACAAGCAGAATTGTCAGGACTGTTGCAAGAGAGAGCGACTCTTGTGCAGGAAATTAGACAGCTAGAACAAAAGCGACTACAAAATTACTCCTTAACACAGCAGTTAGCAAATCAAGAGCAGATAATTGCGGAATTTTTACAAGTACTAATAAGCCGCTTAATACCCAGTCTAACACCTCATTTGAAACAAACCGGTTCTAATCCTCCCAGTTCTGTCACAGATGACCAGAACCAGAATCTAGAATTAGTAAACTCTGCAATGCCGTCTGGTTTAGAATCAGCCGAGGGGATAGACAGGTTAGCTAGTCTGGCTAGAGAATTGGATCAACGCTTGTTGTCACTAGATGGAACTGTCAACGTTGTCTTTGGCTCACTAGAGCGTAACATCAACACCTATCATCAGTCCCTATCCCAAGCACTGGCGAGAATGCACAGCCAGGGGATGCAAGGTGAACAGTTGATGGTCAACTTTCTCAATAATTTAACTCAGTATTTACAACAGCAATCCCTAGATACCCAGCCTCTCTTTTCTGGGGTAAATACTGAATTAGAGGTACAACTAGTTTCCACTAGTTCTGAAGTGGTCAGTCAACCTTTGCCATTAATCCAGCTAGAAGATGACTCTTCACTTCCTCCTGCTTCTGCAATAGAAGATGCTGTGACTGTGGAAAATGTGGATGCAGTACTGTCATATCTTGTCAGCGATGAGTTTCTCGCTTCAAACCTTGCTGTTACCACCTCAGAGGAATTACAGTCAGAGGGTGTTGAGGAGACTCTAGAAGCAGCACTGCTAGAAATTACCACAGATGATTCTACCGCTCTTCCCACCTCAGAGGAATTACAGTCAGAGGGTGTTGAGGAGACTCTAGAAGCGGCACTGCTAGAAATTACCACAGATGATTCTGTCACTTTTCTCACTTCACCAGATTTGCAGTCAGAGGGTGTTGAGGACAATTTAGAGGCAATACTGGCAGAAATTGCGACAGATGATTCTTTCTCTCATGATTCTGTCGCTCTTCCCATACCAGAGCAATTACAATCAGAGACTCCTAATGCAGTAGACCAACTTTACGCGAGTTTGTTTGGTAGTGAAAATTCTACTGTCTCCAACGAGTCGATTGCTCTACCGATGATCACACCTGAGTTATCGGTTACAGAAATAACCCCATCTCCAACTATTTCAGAGCAAGAAGATGATGATTTGCTGGTGTTCCCAGATCATGGGGTTGAGCAACAAGAGGCAAATATTTTCGAGCCGAGCCATAATCCCGTCACGGAACTCTCCAATGCTCTGATAGAGTCCACAGAGCCATCATCTGAGTTATGGGAAGGCTTGTTGTTAACAGAGGATACACCACCACAAGCAGAAGTTACCATAGAAGATGCTGCCCCCACACTACTCGACTCTCTGCCAGATCCTACTGATACAATTACAGTTCTCACGGATTTATTGGTTGATGCCAGCAGTGACCAACAACTTTTAGAAAAATTATCCTTTGATGATAATTTAGAAATCGCACCGGCAGAAACTCTCATAGTATCTTCACCAAGAGAGATGCAAACAGAGGCTCAGGATTTACTAGTATCTACTTACATTGCTGCTTCACCACAGGAAAATTTACTGTCTCTAGAAAATAATGAGGCACAAATTGTACCGGACATTGTTCTAGACGAAGAGCAGTTGCAGCAATTGAATCGAGATTTGGCTAACTTTGATTGGCAGTTAAATTCTGGCTCAGAATCTCTTAATAACTCGGAAAGTTTCCAGAATTCCCTCGATACAGTTGTGACGATAACTGAAACGCCTAGGAGCCAACCAGTAGAAAATATACCAACGGGTGCTGTTGCTGATTTGGATGTTCCTCAATTGGACATTGGGGTAGATTTGAATCAGACAACTGAAAAAAAAAAGGAAGCCACAATTTTTTTCCAGGACGCTTCTTTGCCTACCAGTCACAATTTGAGTGCTACTTCTGAGGCAACAGTCACGAGTCTGGATTCAATTTGGTATTTAGGAATTGATTTGGGTACAACGGGGATTTCAGCGGCGCTATTGAATCGTTCCAGATCGATTGTTTATCCTGTTTATTGGTCAGCACAAACCCAATTAGGCGAAACTGCTTTTGAGCAATCATTTCGCTTACCCGCAGAAGTTTATCTACCTACGGCTTCCATACCTCACGCAGAAACTATTGAGCAGACTACACCAGCGGCTGTCGCTAAGGATAAAGTCTCTGACAATCGGACTCAAAATTCTCCGCTACATGGATCACCAGAAGAACCAAAGCACCATCTTTATTCAACGCATTTAAAGCCCTATTTACACGTAGCTATCCCCTACAAGAATACCCAGCAAAAATGGGAACCTGTGTTGCAGTTAAATGAATTTTCAGCCGGACCATTGATTTGGGTGGTGCGATCGCTCTCTAAACTACTATTAACTCTCAAATCTGATCAAAGCAGTACTACTCCCGCTCTCATTGCTCATGCTGTGGGGATAGATACACAAACTTTCTCTGACATCATCAATAACCTAGCCGGTGTTGTTTGTACTTGTCCCTCTAATTGGTTAGAACAATATCGCTTCAATGTGCGGGAAGCTATCCTCACTAGTAAACTAGTCTCCCATGCCCAACAAGTATTTTTTGTTGAGGAAGCGATCGCTAGTTTGTTACCAGAACTTGATAGCGCTGATTCTCAACCAGTCCAATTGAGTGAAAATCAGGGTTTGCGTCCGCTAAAAACTAGCGGAAATCCGATGCAGGGTAACACCTTGGCACTAAATATTGGCGCAACCTCTACAGAAATGGCACTGGTTGATTTACCAAGTGATTTAAGTCAATTAACATACAGAGATTTCATGCTCCACAGTTTTGCCTATGCTGGTAAGGGCATTGAGCAAGATATTATCTGTCAGTTACTGCTACCACCCAAATCTCGTCAACCCCGTCAGCAAGCCCAAGCTAATAGCAACACAGCTACCAGTAATTCTACCCAACGGCATTGGCAACCTTCTATTCCTGGTTTAGATCAGATGCATTTGTCTAGTTTGGGGTTGGAAGCATTAGAACTACCACGAGTTGGGGAACCGGATATTGCTGCTCGGATTCGCTTCCAGCAGCGGTTAGAAAGTTCTCTGTTAGGACAAGGACTGTTAGAAGCTGCTACCGCCCTGAAACTGATTTTGCAACACCAAGAATCTTTTACTCTAGAATTAGCTGACGGGTTGTGGGTATTGCAGCGACGAGACTTGGAGAGCCAAGTATTTGTTCCTTATGTACGTCGTCTCAACCGCGAACTTAATAAGTTATTAGTAGCTCGTGGTATCCCTACAGAAGCCGTTAATCAAGCGATTCTCTCCGGTGGAGTTGCTTCTGTGGGTACAGTCAACCGTTGGTTAAGACAAAAACTCCCTAACGCCAAGATTATTCAGGATTCATATCTGGGTGAAAATGGCGCGCCTAATAGTAGTCGGGTTGCCTATGGTCTGGCTATGTTGCCTCTGTATCACCAGGTTTTAGAAATACCTAGACAACAGTATACTGATTATTTCCTGTTTACTGAATTGCTAAAGCTTTTACCTGATAGTTCCCGTGGTAGCGTGCCGGAAACATCAACTATACGTTCCCTATCTTTTGGTGAAGTTCTGCAATTATTTGAAAGTCGTGGCATCAATACCCGCACTTGTCAACAGCGACTACTGGCTTTCTTGGAAGGTGAATTACCTCCAGGTTTAATACCTTCTATTCTGTCGGAAAGGCTACCTCACTCAGATGCTAGGGAAATGCCTTTAGATTCTATTTGGTTGACCAAAAGCTCCCAGGAAAATCTAGATTATCAAGCGATCGCAGCAGCACCACTTTTTGAAAAACAAGGAAATCTTACTTATCGACCGAATTATCAACAACTTTTGTCTCTGCGTCGCTATCTCGATGCTATCAAAGCCAGTAGTCTGCAATCACTAGAAGAACCATATACAGTTAATTTTTCCTTCACCGTAAATCCTCAACATTAATTCTCCAAAAAAACATCCTCCAAAAGAAATATATAAAAGGATGTACCACGAGATTGAAAGAAACATTAACTGCACCCTATTAATAACGCCTACTTCTGAGTAACAATATCTTCTACTCAAAAGTAGGCGTATATTTTTAATATTGGTTTGATAGTATTTGCCGATCGCCTAATTGTCATGCACAGAGCTGTAATATCACTTCATTTAATTAAAGCTCCAAATGAATCTCTCCATCCCCACCATAACTTCTATATAAAAAACATCAAAACTTTAAAATACCTGGGCTTAATTAAAAGATTGTATAAAGTTACATGGTTTTATTTTTTATAGTACGAAAAACTACTTATGATTATTGTGGATTAAATTAGAATGTGCTTTCGCCTGCAAAAGATAACCATAAATTGTGTCCCTGTTTACTCTTAGAAATAAAACCAAAAGTTATACTGTGGCTAATTTAAGTGTTCTCAACCATCTGACTGTGATTGATGTATCATCACAGTCCCTTCACCCATCAACTACTAGTACTACAAAAAGATTAATTGATATTGTCGGAGCAATTGTTGGTTTAATAATTACATCCTTGGTCATACTTCCCATAGCAATTGCCACCTTATTTAATGATCCAGGCCCCATATTATATTCCCAAATCCGCTGTGGATTGAACGGACGCACCTTTCGGATTTGGAAGTTTCGTTCTATGGTTGTTAATGCAGATAAACTCAAGTCTCTAGTTAAAAATCAAGCCCAAGGTCATATCTTTAAATCTACTGATGATCCTCGCATTACTCCTTTAGGTAGGTTTTTGCGACGCAGTAGCTTAGATGAACTCCCTCAATTTTGGAATGTTTTAATGGGCGATATGAGCATAGTTGGCACTCGTCCACCCACTCCTGATGAAGTCATTCACTATGAGCCACATCACTGGGATAGATTGCGAGTTAAACCAGGCATTACTGGAGAGTGGCAAACTCATGGTCGTTCCCAAATCAAGGACTTTGAAACTGTTGTCCGGATGGATTTAGATTATCAACGTAAGTGGTCTATCACTTATGACTTGATGCTAATGTTTAAAACTATCTGGGTAGTTTTAAATAGAAGTGGCGCTTATTAGCAAGTGAGTCAGTTAAGTAAGTCAGCACAATAAAATCAAACTGTTGAGCAGAACACGATATTAACCCTTGACACCACTACCAGTATCTGTAGGGACAATAAACCTTTGTAAAAATAAAAATAACAGCAATACTGGGGTGATAGAAATTATTGACCCAGCAGCAACTAATCGCCAATCTAGAGAAAACGTCCCCGCCAGTTTAGCCACTCCCAAGGGTAAAGTATATAAACTCTCATCTTGGATAACAATTAAAGGCCACAAAAAGTCACTCCAAGCACCAATAAACACAAAAATAGCTAGGGTTATTAGTGCTGGGCGAATAGCTGGCAACATTATATGCCACCACAATCCTAATTCTGAACTACCATCTAAGCGGGCAGCTTCTTCTATTTCTTTAGGTACGCTCATAAAAGCTTGTCGCAATAAAAAAATCCCGAAGGCAGAAGCTAAACTCGGAAAAATTATTCCCAAATAACTATTTCTCAACCCTAACTGCACTGTCAAAATATAAAGGGGAATCATGACGATTTGGAAAGGAATCATGATTGTCGAGACTATAGCAATAAAGATTCCGTCTCGCCCCACAAATGATAATCTGGCTAAGGGATAAGCCGCTAAAGCACAAAATAGTAGATTCAATCCCACAGTCAGTATAGCCACCAAGGTGCTGTTATATAGGTATTGACCAAAGGGTAATGATTCCCACACACGATAGAAGTTGTCTAATGTGGGTTGAGCGGGTAATAATTGCGGCGGTGATTGTAAGATGTTTTCTGTGGGCGATTTCAAGGCTGTGCTAATTAGCCATAGCAGAGGGAAAAGGGTAACAATTGCGATCGCACCTAGTATTCCATAAATTAATAATGTTTGCAGGCGGGAGTTTTTTAAGTTCAGCATTTTAATTTTCAATTTTTAATATCATGTTCGCTTACACGCATTTTCGGATAAATTCGAGATACAAAGCACGAGAAATAATACTTCCTTGTTTCAATCCCTTAACTTTAGTTATGGGGTTAATCAGTACTCAGTACTCGGTACTTCTGAATTCAGGGTAAGAGTACAGGAGTAAGAATTAATTTTTCTCCCCCTGCTTCTTCTTACCAGTCTTCAATCCCTAATCACACAGCTTTCAAAATCTCTTCATCTACAGAAAAATCTATTTCTTTTTTATCCTGCCCAGAGGCTAGGTAATCATTTTTCCAAGAATCTTTTAAACCCGAAACTAAATCATATTCAGGTTGCCAATTTAATTCTGTCATTGCTTTATTCACCGATGCAAAGAAGTGTTGTACTCGCATGGGAAAAGCTTTCCGTTTACCAAAGTCAAACTTTTTCGGGTCATAATGGACGATTTTAAGATCATCTGGTGATTTGCCAGCAGCTACAGCACAAGCACGGGCTAAACCATCAAACGTCACAAAACGATCGCCAGAAATATTATAAATCTGCTGGATAGCTTTTTCGTTACCTATCACCTGAGTCATTG
The DNA here is from genome assembly GCF_014698305.1 of Anabaena lutea FACHB-196. Taxonomy (GTDB): domain Bacteria; phylum Cyanobacteriota; class Cyanobacteriia; order Cyanobacteriales; family Nostocaceae; genus Anabaena; species Anabaena lutea. The sequence continues at coordinate 8,865 of NZ_JACJST010000005.1, forward strand.
CTTGGGCTAAATCCTTGACATGGCCTAGCTGGGTGATGTGCATTCCATTACCGGGAATAGGAATGGGGCGATCGCGCACAATTCTATCAAAAAACCAGCCTTCCAACTCGTTATAGTTCTTCGGTCCGTAAATATAAGTGGGACGAATAGAAGTAAAAGGAATTCCCGATTGTTGCAAGTAAGCTTCCGTTTCATGCTTACCCTTGTGACGACTCTGAGGATCGACAGCATCACCTTCTATATGGGGCATTTGGTCAGATTTAAGATATACTCCAGCAGAACTCATATAGACAAAATGCTGCACCCGTCCTTGAAAAATTTCCGCCAGTGGCTGAGTATCTGTCAGTTCCCGACCGTTATTGTCAAAAATAACATCAAAATTTTCTAATGATAACTTAGCTTTTAACTGGCTAGAGTCAGTGCGATCGCCTATAATTTGTCCTACCCCTGTTGGTGCTGGAGAATTACCACGATTAAACAACACCACCTCATGTCCAGTTTCCAGCAGTAGCTGAGTCAAATACACACCAATAAACCGAGTACCACCAATAATCAGAATTCGCATAAACCCCCAATTCCTATGTCAGTTATTTTCTTTCATCACCCTCGTCTTTGAGGTTATCAGGTTGCCGCATCATCTCGGAACATCTTTTGCTAGGATCACATCTTTTGCTTAACCAAGAACAGCCCAACTTACTCATCAAGTCAAAATTCAATAAATTCCACCCTTTGCCCCCCCTAGATTAACTGTGTCCTTGAAATATGCTCTCATTCATGAGTGGCTGACACCTAAAGCCACAGGCGGTTCAGAACTTGTTGTCCGAGAAATTTTAAATCACATTGATGCTGATTTGTATGCCCTGATAGATTTTGAATCTAGTAATCCTGAAAGTTATCTATACAAGCGTCAGATTGGTACAACATTTCTCCAACACTTCCCATTAGCCCACAAAGGTGTACAAAAATATTTGCCTTTGTTACCATTGGCAATCGAACAATTAGATTTGCGGCAGTATGACGTAATTCTGTCTTCATCCCATGCAGTCGCCAAAGGCATCCTGACTACTCCAGATCAACTGCACATCTGTTATTGTCATAGCCCAATGCGCTATGCTTGGGACTTGACTTTTGATTATCTAGACCAAAGCAAACTAGGAAAAGGCTGGATTGGGTGGATGACAAGACATCTATTGCATAGTTTACGTCAATGGGATGTATTGAGTGCAAACCGTGTTGATTACTTCATTGCCAACTCACAGCATACAGCTAGGCGGATTTGGCGTTGCTATCGGCGAGAAGCAAAAGTCATTTACCCACCAGTGAATATTGAAGACTTTCCTTTTTTAGCTGATAAAGAGGATTTTTATCTCATCGTTTCCCGATTAGTGACTTATAAACAAGTATCCTTGATTGTTCAAGCTTTTAATCAGCTAAAACGACCATTGGTGGTAATTGGTACAGGCCCCGAAATGAAAAAGCTGTGTGAGATAGCAAATCCTCATATCCAAATACTGGGATGGCAACCCGATGATATGGTAAAAAAATATATGGCTCGTGCTAAAGCATTTGTGTATGCAGCTTGTGAAGATTTTGGCATTGCCTTAGTGGAAGCGCAAGCTTGTGGAACTCCGGTGATTGCTTATGGTGCGGGAGGTGCTTTAGAAACTGTACGGGATATTCGTACCTGTGTAGATACAGGAACAGGTATCTTTTTTAGATCACAAACAGTAGCAGCTTTAGTGGAGGCAGTAGAAAAGTTTGAAGCTTATCAGGATTTTTTTAATTATGAGTATATACGATTACACTCTACTCAGTTTTCTAGACAAGTCTTCGCAGAGCGCTATCTAGATTTTTTGAATCAATGTCAAGAAAAAAGACCTTCTTGAGAGTGATGGTCTGGATTTTTGTATTTCTTTTGTAAGCTTGTGGGAATTTTTCCCCAGAATCACTGCCTTTTAGCTTTAAGATCGGGACTATGTGTGGTGTGGATTATTAAGGAGTATGATGACTGCCCAGAGCTCACTCCTCTCCGGCAAGCGATACCCACGTAAAGATGCCAATGCCTCGACGCATACTTTAGCAAAACGTGGTCAAAAAACTAAACCGCCAAAGGTAAAACCAAGAGGTTTGTCTTTTCAGGGTTTAAACGGAGAGTTTGCCAAACGACTATTAGATATTGTCTTTTCGCTGTCGGTCTTGATCTTGTTTTTTCCGCTGTACATAATTTTGGCCTTACTGATCGCTGTCAGTTCAGAAGGGCCGATTTTTTATGTCCAAGAAAGAGTGGGTAAAAACTATCGCCGCTTTAATTGTATTAAATTCCGCACTATGGTCAGCAATGCAGACGAAATTCTCGTCCAAATGATGGAAACATCCCCAGAGTTGCGCCAAGAATTTTCCAGTACTTTTAAGCTCAAACAAGACCCTCGGATTACCAAAATTGGTCATTTCTTGCGAATTACTAGCTTGGACGAATTCCCCCAGTTTTGGAACGTGTTAACAGGGGATATGAGTGTTGTCGGTCCCCGCCCTTTAGTAGCGGAAGAATTACCAAAATATGGCTGTCACATCGATCAGATTTTAACCATCCGTCCGGGAATTACTGGATTATGGCAGGTGTCTGGACGTAATGATATTCCTTACCCTCGGAGAGTCCAAATAGATCTGCACTATGTCAAATTTAGGAATTTTTGGCTAGATTTATGGATCATCTTAAAAACCATTGATGTTGTCATCATGCCCAAAAACAACGGAGCATACTAAGAAAAGACTCATAGCTTATCTGGGGGTATGAATTGCTCTACAGATAAGCTGTTGTGCTGATTATAGCAATCCGGTTTGATTTATGATAGCTTCCGTGGCATAGCTATGTCGACTCGTAGCGTCAGGCTACAGGTAACTGGTAAAAATTTCCGTTTTTACCCCGTTACCAATCAGTAGCCTCAACTAGATCACTAGTAAAGCTTGGCGGAAATAATACAGCAGAATTCAGGAGTCAGGAGACGCTTCGCAGACCTCCGGTTCAGGAGTCAGGAGTAAAACTGGCTTGGTGTCTAGGTTTCAATTTTGATTCTGTACCTCATTGATCTGCAATCTGCTGTAATTCTATTATTTGCACAGGCTTCACACAAACCAAGAATTAATGAACTTTTGACAAAGATTTGTAAAATTATAAAATTATACTCACAATTTTAATTTACATAAATATTATCTAGCTTGTTAAAGTACTGCTTTTTTAAGTAAAATAATTTACATTTAGATTAAAATAGCAACTAGACTTTTAGGTTTATTGTTAGACAATTTTAGCCATTAGCTGCTAATTTATCTCAGATAGACTGTAACCTTTCCTATCTTCAATAACATCTACAACAAAAAGGCATAATTGAGCATGACGCAACCAAAGCGAGCGTTGATTACTGGTATCACTGGTCAAGACGGTTCCTATCTCAGTGAGTTTTTACTAGAACAAGGTTATGAAGTTCACGGTATTATTCGCCGGACATCTACCTTTAACACAGACCGTATTGATCACATCTACGAAGATCCTCATAAAGAAGGCGTAAAGTTGTTGCTTCACTATGGGGACTTGACAGACGGTACTACTTTGCGCCGAATTTTAGAAGAAGTCAAGCCTACAGAAATTTATAACTTGGGCGCGCAATCTCATGTTAGAGTCAGCTTTGATTCACCAGAATATACAGTAGATGCAGTAGGAATGGGAACTCTACGTTTGTTAGAAGCCATTCGGGACTACCAGCAGCGCACCGGAATTCAAGTGCGTTTCTACCAAGCCGGATCTTCGGAAATGTATGGTTTAGTCCAAGCTGTACCACAAAGTGAGACGACACCCTTTTATCCTCGTAGTCCCTATGCTTGTGCTAAGGTTTATGCTCACTGGCAAACAGTGAATTATCGTGAATCTTACAACTTGTTTGCCTGTAATGGTATTCTGTTTAACCATGAATCACCACGTCGAGGTGAAACCTTTGTTACCCGGAAAATCACCAGAGCAGTCGCTCGCATCTTTGCTGGTAAACAGAAAAATATTTTTATGGGCAATTTAGATGCCAAACGAGACTGGGGTTATGCCAAAGATTACGTAAAAGCAATGTGGTTGATGTTGCAGCAAGAGCAGCCAGATGATTACGTGATTGCTACTGGAGAAACTCACTCAGTACGAGAGTTTTTGGAATTGGCATTTGGTTATGTGAATCTCAAATGGGAAGATTATGTCGAGTTTGACGAGCGTTATCTGCGTCCCGCCGAAGTAGATTTGTTAATTGGTGACCCCACGAAAGCGCAGCAAAAGTTGGGCTGGAAAACTTCAGTAACTTTTCCAGAACTTGTCTCTCTCATGGTAGAAGGTGATTTACAAGCTTTGGGTTGCACATCCCCCAATAGCAATGGTTCACAACACCCCCGTGATATTGCTACTATTCGTCAGGAACTAGGCACTCTCCACTTTTGATTCAAACTTCCAAGGATAAAACTATGACTGCCTTAGAACTAAAAAACAAACGAATTCTGGTTACTGGTGGGTCGGGGTTTCTAGGTCGTCAGGTGATAGATCAGCTGTGTCAGGCCGGGGCAGACCGTGAGAAGATTACAGTACCGCGATCGCATGATTGTGATTTGCGAGTTTGGGAAAATTGCCAACGTGCTGTTGACCAGCAAGATATTGTGATTCACTTAGCGGCTCATGTGGGCGGTATTGGACTGAACCGCGAAAAACCCGCTGAGTTATTCTACGATAACCTGATGATGGGAACCCAGTTAATTCATGCTGCCTATCAAGTGGGTTTAGAAAAATTCGTCTGTGTTGGTACTATCTGCGCTTATCCCAAATTTACTCCAGTCCCATTTAAGGAAGAAGATTTGTGGAATGGTTATCCAGAAGAAACAAATGCTCCCTATGGAGTCGCTAAGAAAGCTCTTTTAGTCCAATTGCAATCTTACCGCCAGCAGTACGGCTTTAATGGTATTTACTTGTTGCCTGTAAATTTATACGGGCCTGAAGATAATTTTAACCCCAGCAGTTCTCATGTAATTCCAGCGTTAATTCGCAAAGTTCATGAAGCTCAAATTAAGGGAGATAAGCAACTTCCTGTTTGGGGTGATGGTTCTCCTACCCGTGAGTTTCTGTATTCTACTGATGCCGCACGGGGTATTGTCATGGGTACAACATCCTATAATGATTCTGAACCAGTTAATTTGGGAACTGGTTATGAAATATCCATCAAAGATTTGATTACTTTAATTGCAAAATTGATGGAGTATGAAGGTGAGATTGTTTGGGAAACTGACAAGCCGAATGGACAACCCCGGCGTTGTTTGGATATCGAAAAAGCGAAGCAAGCCTTTGGATTTTCTGCTCAAGTCAGCTTTGAAAAAGGGCTAAAAAATACAATTGATTGGTATCGTCAAAACGCCGCATAGGTCAAATGTAGAAGTTTATATCGTTCCCAGTCTCCGACTGGGAATGCAGTTTTAGAGGTTCTACCTCATGGGATAATGCCAGTCGGAAATTTGAGTTTTCATTCCTATACAGAGTATGGGAATGAGGTGCAGAAAAATAAAGTCTGATTTCAGTTTGTATGGACTAAAATCAAAAGAAATCAGGCAGAATTAATCAAGTAAAAATTATCTAGTCAAACTTGTAGAACCTGGGGGACATTTAGCTTCCTGAGATGAATTTGTGGGTCTTCTTGGTAATAATGGAGTCGCAATATATCAACATCTATTAATAATATTGCTATGAACAAGAATCTTTGTCACCCCAACAAGAATTAGTAGAAAATCCTAATTTTGAGATGGATAGGGATCTCAATGCTGCAATTAATTTATCGCGTCTGGCTAAGGCGTGTAAGCTTACTGAAGGATAACTGCTCCCATGCTCCCATTGAAGTAAGAAGTAAAGTCTAGTTTTGTCTAGGTTTTATATAGCAGGTAAGGTAATTATTGGAAATGTATAATAAAGATGAACTCCGACGCACTCTGCTCAAAACACGTCAATCAATGACATTATCAGAGTGGCAAGAAAAGAGCGATCGCATTTGCTCTAATTTACAAAACTCTCTATTATTTACTGAATCTACTACCATTCTCGCTTTTTTCAGCTTTCGTCGAGAACCTGACCTGAGTTTACTATTTACTAACTCAGAAAAACGTTGGAGTTTTCCCCGTTGTGTTGGTAAATCCCTCGTTTGGCATTTTTGGCAACCTGAGGACGTTATTCATACAGGTGCTTATGGTATTCGTGAACCACACCCAGAAGCGCGAATAATTGATATTGAGGAAGTGGATTTAATACTTGTTCCCTGTGTAGGTTGTGATGTCCAAGGATACCGCTTGGGTTATGGTGGGGGATATTATGATCGATTTTTGAGTTCTCCTGAATGGGCTAAAAAACCAACTATGGGGATAGTTTTTGATTTTGCCTATTTACCTCAACTCCCAGTAGATAGTTGGGATCAGCCTTTACAAGCAGTGGTGACGGAAAATGGGTTAATGAGGAGTGATATCGTATTCGGTTAAAGACTTACCCTTCTTTTGTCACTCTCCGAGTATGAAAATGAAGGCAATTTCTTCTAAATGGATTTGAAGCTGCACAGAATAAAATATTAAGAATAATCAACCGCAGATGAACGCAGATAAACACAGATAAAGATGGATCAATCTATGGATTTAAGGATTCTTTGCAGCCTCACATAAAATTGGTATTAGTCATTTTCTATTGAGGATTTATGCAGGAAATATCTGCGGCTCTTATTTCTTCAAAATCTATCACTTTTCTTGATTATTTGCAGGTAGCAAATAGATAACTCCAGATATAACCGTCAAAGCAACGGATACCCAAAAGGCAGTTAATGCAAATATTTGCCAGACTGAAGATAAAGGTGCTATGAATAGGGCTATAGCAATGATTTGACTGACTGTTTTCAGTTTACCCCAAATATTCGCACCAGTGATAGTGGTTTGATTGACTCGCCAACCTGCGATCGCTATTTCCCGTGCTAAAATCACAAACACTCCCCAAGCAGGGATTTTTCCTAATTCTACTAATACCAATAATGGTGCTAATACCAACAATTTATCTACTAAAGGATCAAGAAATTTGCCTAATTCGCTAATTTGGTTGAGTTTTCTGGCTAAATATCCATCTAACCAATCCGTTAAAGCTGCAATTAAAAATATTGTTAAACATATCCACCTCGCTTCATTTGTAGGATTATATAAACCATAAAGTAGAAATGGTATTCCCAGAAGACGAGAGAAAGTAATCCAGTTAGGTAAAGTCATAAATAATTCAAAATTTAAACAAAATTCAAAATAGATACTCTTGCGTAAGAGATAAAAAATTCCCCACTGAAGGCATCTACACTTTAGGGCATTATACGTCAATAAAGCTCCCTTCCCTGAGAATGGGGTTAGGGAATTAGTCGGTCTGTCTGTATACTGCTACCTCACCGAATTGAAAATGGCTAGTACCGCTTTCTCGGAATAAAAAATTAACAATTAAAAATTAAAAAAGTAGATTAAACAGTCATTTTCAGTATTTTTAATGGTTGCTTAACTTACGCCGTGTTGTACTAGAATATCAATTCACTTAATTAAAGCTACAAATGAATCTCCTCATCTCCGTATAAGAGCGTCTGTCCATTTGTATCCACCTTAAAGTGAAACGGTATAAGAGGTTGTTTGACATGGTTGTATTTTATTATTAGTAATTAACAAAAGACTATTAGGAAGGTTAACCGTGCTATATCACTTAGATTTTCACGTCGAATACCCAGAAGATATGACTCAACAAGAACTGTTTGCAATTTGGAGTGAGGAAGCAGATGCTGCACTACAAGCAAAAAGCGCAGGAATAGTTGTAGATTTGTGGAAATGTGTTGGAACTCGTCGGGTAATTGTGATTGTTGATGTTCCAACTCCTGACACCCTTGATCAAATTCTGTTAGATTTACCAATTATGAAAAAAAATGGTCAGAAGGTGGAGGTGGAGGTAACTCCTCTAAGAAGGTATGAAGACTTTGCAGCGGATATCAAAGCTAGGTTAGAGGTTGTTTAAAAAATATTGCTAGGGAACTCCAAAAAATAAATTATCCAGATTTCCGTAATCAAAACGAGTTTTCCTCCCCCTGCTCCTTGCTCCCTGCTCTCCTACCGTCAACTGGAAGATTTTCAGGGAGAGGTTGTTGGGGGTTAGGTGGTTAGGTCTCCTATGTCTTTAATTAAATCGAAAACTGCTATTTAAATAAATTAAATAAATTTATTCCTTTGGATATACATTCATACAATAACAAGCAAAACTATCGACAGAGATAGCGCAAATTTTATTTTGCTACACCTATAATTAAAACCTTGTGAATACTTTTGAGGAATTTGAATCAATACTAGAAATATAATACAAGCAAGGTAAATAATATGTATATTGATCGGAGATTGCCACCAAAAATAGTAGCAAATACAACTGCCAATCAGTTAATTCACCGCGACGTTAAACAGGATCAAGTACAACAAAATAGCTTGAATTTTACCGATTTAGCAATATCTTTAAGTCCTCTGAGCTTTGTCTTTATTTGGGCTATTTTTCTAGTTATTTTGCAGAAAACTCGTTCTCATTTAGATAACAAGATAGTTTTTGCTATCAATGGTTTACAAAAAGTACCCTGTAAAAACTGTAAGTTTTTTGCCAATAACCATTATCTTAAGTGTGCTGTGCAGCCCGATATTGTTCTCACGGAAGAGGCAATAAATTGTTCTGAATACTGCCCTAGAAAAGGTAAATTTTCTGTCAATCAATTCTTTAATTAAGTCCTACCAATTCTGATGGGGCAGGGGGCAAGGGAGACGCGGGGATGGGGAGATGAGGACGCGGTGACGCGGGGAAAATTAAGAATTCCCTATTCCCTGTTCCCTGTTCCCTGTTCCCTGTTCCCTGTTCCCTGTTCCCTGTTCCCTGTTCCCTGTTTACGAATTACGAATTAGTTACTTTGGTGATTGATTATATTTTTCTACCAACTCCTTCACTTGAGCCATGACAAGTGGGTGTGGATCTGTTTGCAAGTGGGGGAGAATTTCTTGAATTACTCGCTGAGAAACTACACTCAGGTAAGAAATTGCTGCTTCCCTAACAAAACCTGTGGGATGGCGCAAATTTGCCAAAATTTCCGCAGTTGTGAGTCGAATATAAGCAGCTTGAGCAAAATGAAAACAACAAGCTAAACACCAATCAGAGAGCAAATTTCCCTGTTCAATTAGCTTACATAGGCGTTCATTGACTGAAATATTTTCATATTGCCAAAATCCCGCATCGACGAGATACTTGAGCTTTTCTTGTTCTGGTCGCCGATCTAAAATGTTTAGTAATAGAGACTTGCAAGGCAAATTCACAGTGTGGTCTAATATCTCTAACCCTCGCGCTAAATTTACCAACGACTGAGATTGAAGATTGAACGCTGCGGCTTGCATCTTTTCTGCTGGGTAAAGCAGTTTCAACAGGAGTAATAACCGATCTTTAACATCTAACTCTAATTCTAGTAGTGAGCGTTGCAGCAACTGACCAATAGTCAAAATCTTCTCATTCTTTTGATAATATTTTAGAGAATCTAGATTTTGGAAGTCTAGGTAAGCGGCATAAATCTCACCTAACAATCGTAATTCTTGCTCAATTAAAGCTTCAACCCGACTTTCATAAAACCGATCCACAAAACTGCTATTTTCAGCTTGTTGCTGAATTTTCAGTAAACTACGGAGGATATAGTCTCTGGTCGTACCCCAGGATGTTTCCAAATATAGCCATAAAGTTTCTATGGCTTCTGGTGTGCCGATTTGAGCAATTGTCCGCCAAGCGTACATTCGCACAACTTCTGGTTTGTAAATATTTGTAGCTAATTTCAATAGCATGGGGATGGCTTCATTTTCCAGACTCACCAAGCACTGCATAGCTGTAGTTCGAGTGGATTTGTAGTAAAGTGCTGCCAGCAGTGATGAATAGTATTCTTCTAAATGAGTAGCAGCAATCATTTCTAAGACTGCACAGCGTACTCGTAATGAGTCATCCTGCAATAAGTTGGGGAGGTGAACACGCAGCGCCTGTAAGTAAACTACTTCTCTGAGCGCTCTGACTCCATTCACCCGTTCTCGTTCTTGTTTATGGGTGAGCATCCGGCGCATAGTTGTGGTAGCTGCTGCCTGTTGCATGGGTGTTCCCTGACGCAACAGCAAGGCGGCCGCAGTGGCGCGGATGAGTGAATGGTGTCGCGGTTGCAGATACTCTTCTAGAAGGCTTAAATTGAGATTTTCCTCAGCCAGCCACACGTAACGCATCGCCAGAGCAAATACTTCTGGGTCTACTGTTCCTTGGGGTTGGTCTAATAATAGACGCACTTCAGGGATATACAGGGGTTTTGCACCTGCCATGAGCATGACTTCTAGGCTTTGTCCTTGTAAATCTGGGGGTAACTTTAGTAGCAGGGGTGCTAAAACTTCTCCTGAGCCTGGGAGATCAATTTGGGCTAAAAGTTCTAAACAAGAGCGTTTATCAGCTGTAGTTCCTGTTTCTACTAAAGCTTTGACTATTCCCTGCTTGAAGGCACGTAGACCTACTGTGGCTGCACTCAATCCCCCTCGTTCTGCACTTAAGACTAATACGTCAACATAGCGCGATCGCAATTCCCACACTACTTTTAAACAGGTGGCAGCTACAATCACGGTTTCGCCTATTAAGACCCACTTTTGTAGTGGTTCAGGAACAAATTTTTGGGAGATCCATATAGTTCCAAAAATGACTAATCCTGTCAAACCTGATGCGATCGCTTCTGCTGTCCCACTGGATAAGGCCTGCATTCGGCTGCGAATCCGTTCAGGTATAGGTTGATAAAGTGCTGGACCGCTACTAATTACAAATGTATAACGCAGCAGTTCATCGCAGAATTTGAGACTGATTAAACCCCAGAAAAATCCCGGTTCTTCAATGGAAGGAAATAAGTTCAGAAGGGAAATCACCCCTGGTAATAAAAAGCCGACAGTAATTGGTAACAGCGCAGCTGTGAAAAACACACCGACTTTTTCAATCAATCGGCTGGAAATAAACCACTGGGTAACTAATTCACACAGTCCCACAATCCCACCAAAGACACCCAAAAAGCTGGCTAGTTGTTGTTCACTTAAACTGGAATTCAGTTCGCGCAGATACTGAAAATCTATTAATAGACCAATTGCTTGTAACAGGGCAAAAAAGGCAAATAACTGCCAAACATATCGCTTCAGCGGAGTCTCTAGGCGGCGGTGTCGGGAAGCTTGTTCTTCAGTGATGTGCCGTTGTGGGGTATGGGGGAAAGCGGTTGGATATTTATAAGTTAAATAAAATAAAATTCCTGAGCCTAAAAGAACGACAATACAAGCAATGAGAATAACTTTATTCAGGTTAGCGAATTTGAGTAACCAAGGTAAACTAAAGCCACTAATCACGTCGGCTACTAATATGCCACTACTGACTAATGGATAAGTACGCTTAATCTCACGAATGTTGAATAGTTGATTAGCAACAATAGAAGTGTTGAGGTCATTGACCACGTAACAGGCATCTACCCACAACCTCAGCAGAAAGATAATAACTACTGCCACATAGGGAATATTTATACCTCCATACAAAAATACTAATAGAAATAATGGCATCACCATGCCTGGTGCGATCGCTACAATCACCGCACGCAACGGAAAAACTTTTTGTAACCAAGAGTATAAAACAACTAGCCCCGCACCAGTGACTGCACTGGCAATATAAATCCAGGGTAGTTGTCCCGCACCATATTTACCCAAGAAGAGTGCTACAGTGCTATCCTCAGCCCACCGCAATCCTACAGATACAATTGTGTAGAAGGCAAACATCATCCAAGTGCGTTCCACTTCTTCTGGTCGAAGATTCACCCACTTAAGCAATCGTGCCAAAACGCCTTTATTGGTAGTTAACCAGTGATTTTTTAATTCCATGCAGTTTTAATTTCTGGGGTAATCACAACGCAATGGCTAAGTAATTAGAATAACAGTAACTGAACGGCAAAAGTCCTGAACAACTGAGTATTTTCTTTCTCACTCAGGTGTCAGGACTATCGTTTTTAAATAAATTTACCGAAAAAATGGGTTTAAAGCCCCGTCCTAGAAGGACGGTTTTCTGATAAAATGGTACAAACGGCAGGGCATTGTCTGTTGGGCGAGATGGTGTAAGACGGGCTATGCCTGCAACTGTTGTTTGAAAGAAAGAATCTCCGCACTTTTAGGGCGGGGAGTATGTCAGAAGAATTTAGACAAAAATTTCCAACTGATGAGCGCTTGGGGTCTGAAAACAAAAGCCCTGATTTTCACACAGAGTCTATTATTACCTGATATACCCAGCGCTCAACACTATTTTGGTGAGAGGATTATTTTTTGGGAGAAATCAGCATCATCATATTTCGCCCTTCTTTCTTTGGCGCTTGCTGTACTTCACCAAATGGCTCTAAATCAGTTGCCATCCGCTTAAGCAAATCCTCTGCTAAATCACTGTGTTGGATTTCTCGACCCCGGAACATCACAGTGGCTTTGACTTTATCACCATCTTTGAGGAAGCGTTCTGCTTGCTTGACGCGCACGTTATAGTCATGTTCTTCTATTTTGTAGCGCATCTTCACTTCCTTCACATCAGCCGTGTGCTGCTTCTTCCGGGCTTCCCGCGCCTTTTTCTCCTGCTCAAATTTATATTTGCCGTAGTCCATAATTCGACATACCGGCGGATCAGCTTTGTCACTGAGTAGCACCAGATCTAATTCTTTGTCTTCAGCTAGTTGTAGCGCTTCCTGTGGAGTGATAATTCCCAGCTGTGCGCCATCAGTGTCAATGACCCGAATTTTCGGGAAGCGAATCCGTTCGTTAATTTGGGGCAGATCGCGAGTTCTTTTTTTCTCAATCACAGGCATTATGATTTTTGGGAGCTTTTTAGTTAAGGATTGGTCTTGGTTTACTTAGTTTTGGTTGTTATGCCCAGACAGGCAAAATACACAAATGACTCACAACTGAAAAATGAGTCTATATTCTCTAGGATAGCGAATCCATACAATAGTTGGATTGTCTGTTATATTTGTCATTCTACTCACTTTGATATAATTTCCCTACAATAGTTAATCTAAATTACATAAACTCGGCTAATATTAAGTATTATTACATTTTTGAGCAATAGCTTGACATTTTCACCAATCAACAGATGATTCTCAATCATAGGTTAAATATATAAACGCATTATCAAATTCAATGTAACATATAATATTACATATGGTGGAGTAACACTTTCTGCACAACCACCCCTGCTAAAATTGAGAAAAGAAATGTTTCCAAGCTCATGATTTGGAGGAATCTGTGACCACTGCGTTATCTTGGCAGCAGCGGGTTGGTAATCAAAGAGACTGGGTTTGGCGGGGTTGGCAAATCCGCTACACGTATATCCGTCCTTGTCAAAATCATCACAATCAAACACCTTTAATTTTGCTACATGGGTTCGGTGCTTCCATTGGTCATTGGCGACATAATTTAGAGGTTTTGGGCGAACATCATACAGTTTACGCTTTAGATATGCTGGGTTTTGGCGCTTCGGAAAAAGCCCCAGCTAACTACAGCGTCCAACTTTGGGTAGAACAGGTTTACGATTTTTGGAAAGCATTTATCCGTCAACCAGTAATATTGGTAGGCAATTCTACTGGTTCACTGATTTCTATGGTTGCTGCTGCTGCCCATCCTGATATGGTGCAGGGTATAGTCATGATGAGTTTGCCAGATCCAACGTTGGAACAAGAACTCCTTCCCGCTTTTTTGCACCCAGTAGTCAGAGGAATAAAAAGTATTATTGCTTCTGGTGTGATTCTGAAACCTATTTTTAATCTAGTACGACGGCCAGGTGTACTGCGACGCTGGGCTAGTCTTGCTTATGCTAACCCAGAAGCTATTACCGACGAACTTATAGAAATTTTAGCTGGACCTCCTCAAGATAGAGGTTCTACCCTTGCTTTTATCGCTCTTTTCAAAGCTTCTATTGGTGTGAACTTTAGTCCCAGTGTCAAGAAAGTATTACCCAACTTAACAATTCCTATGTTATTGATTTGGGGAAAAAAAGATCGATTTGTTCCCCCAATTTTGGCTAGTGAATTTGCTCGATATAACGATAAATTAGAATTGCTGCATTTAGAAGATGTTGGTCACTGTCCCCATGATGAAGCACCAGAACAGGTTAACGAGGTGATTTTGAATTGGATTGAGAAAAATAGGTGACAGGTGAGATGGAAATTTTCGTAATTACGAATTACGAATTACGAATTACGAATTACGAATACACTAGCCAACCGTAACTTGATCGGTGTTTACATCCGTAGCACCATTTACAGAACCAGCTACAGAAATCATCTTTTTGAGAATATCCTGACTAGGAACTTTACCTTTTAGTACCACAGTGCTGCTCGTTTGAGCAACCCAGAGAGTATCAACGTCATCAAGTTGAGGATCTTCGTCAAACGCCAATGCTACTCGTTTGGCTAAACCGCTTTGGTCATATTCTCCATTTAATCCTAGACGCTCTGGAGGAATGCTTTGGGTAGCAGTAGCTGCACCTTGTGGTACTGGTTGAGGAGTCGGATTTACTTGTGCATTTTCCGATTTTTCCATGCCAAAAAGTCTTTTTAACCAACTCATAACAATTGTTCCCCTACTTCAAGGTTTATAGATTTCAAGTATAAACTCTTGAAGAAAAAGTAACATCTACCGCTGAAAGGATATTCACTAACACATATTCCTACTAAGGGTATGATTTGTGTCCGATTTTTATTATTTATGTCACATATGTGATATAAGTTATTTATCAAAAAGGGAAGGAGGTTAGGTTCTGTTTTTCGTGCAGACACCCTGATAATTACCGCTGGAACAGCAACCGATACCATCTGTTTGGTGCTAATTTCTGGTTTACCTAATTAGTGGTTGATGATTTTGGTGGGTTACGCTGTCGCTTTAGCGAAGCCTGTCCCGCAGGACTACACCCACCCTACGCTTAGGGTTTATAGAATTTTCATCTTCATCCTGTTCATACTGTTCATCCTGATATGGCTTGCGCCAAGCTACGCTATCAGACAAGATGCCATAAGTGTATTAGAATAAAAGATTAGACCGAAAATTCAGTGTGGTAGTAAGTCTAGCGCAGCCATGAGTTCAGGTCTGCGTTGATCTTAAGCTCCCCTAGCCTCTGTTGGCAAAAATGAAACATACTCTTTCTGTTCTTGTAGAAGATGAAGCGGGGGTTCTGTCCCGTATTTCCAGTTTATTTGCTCGTCGTGGTTTTAATATTGAAAGCCTTGCTGTTGGTCCGGCTGAACAGGGAGGTGTTTCTCGAATTACAATGGTTGTACCTGGTGACGATCGCGTGATTGAGCAACTCACCAAACAATTATACAAGTTAGTTAATGTCCTTAAAGTCCAGGATATTACCGAAACTCCTTGTGTAGAAAGGGAATTGATGCTTTTGAAAGTGAATGCTACTAGCAGCAATCGCTCAGAAGTAATTGAAATATCTCAAATTTTCCGGGCTAGGGTTGTAGATGTGGCGGAAGATTCTCTGACTTTGGAAGTTGTGGGAGATCCTGGTAAAATGGTGGCGATTGTGCAAGTACTGCAAAAATTTGGTCTCAGGGAAATTGCCCGCACTGGTAAAATTTCTTTACCTCGTGAATCAGGTGTTAATACTGAATTACTTAAATCTTTGGAAGCAAAGGTTTAGTTGTTAATAGTACAAGAACCCCACCCCCAACCCCCTCCTCGCTGTTTCGTGGAGGGGGCTATGATGTAACTCATATGATCAGGAAACGCCATAATGAAAAAATTACTTTAAATAAATCAGCAAATTTAATCCGGGAATTGTGCGGGAGAGAGTCCACAAAACTAGGGTGATGTAAAGTAAACCTAAACTCCATTGATACCAAGCAAGTGTAGCGATAATTCCGGGTAAATGTTCATCTCTTAAACGAATGTCGTTAAATCCTAATCGCACTAAATTATTCAGACTAAAGTCGTAGTAGTTTAGCCAATTCCATCGCTGATTCCATAATAAAGGCATATATCTTTCGCGGAATGTAGGATTTCTCGGAATGACTGGTAAACGTCCAATTAATAATCTTAATTGTCGTAAAGTTCCATCTTCTGTGAAGTAGGAAATATTCATTAAATCGTGATAACGTCCTTGTTGATAAAGTCGCCATAATAAGATGACAGGAACGGGGACTATAATAATTAATAGACAACCTAAAGTCAGCCAAGGCCGTTCAGTATTGTGAAATATTCCTAATAAGCTTAAAGATGCTAAACAGCTAAAGCTAGTCAATATGGAAATAGTTTCGTAATATGTGGGAATGATGGGGACAGGAAGCAGACGACGGTAACGGTCTATTAACCAAAATAGTAACCCAAAGTAGGATATAGCTAATCCTCCCACGCCAAATACTAACCAAAGATTCGTTCCATAGCCACTCAATAACAGCAGTACACTCAACAACAACCAGTTCACAGCTTGAATTAACCATCCTCCGAGGGATATAGGTTCACTTGCAACCAAGCGATCGCTTAATTTATCATAAGTTTCTAAATCAATATCTGCTAAAGTCAGCAATTCCCTACTATTAAGAATCTTTTTTATTAAGCGACGTTCTTTGATGGCTTCTGCTTGGGTGGGAGAAAAACCAAGATTAATTAAACTGACAACGGAAGCATTATTAATATTTGTGGCTACTAAACGTTGGCTTAATTCTATTAATTTTAGGCGTTGTTTTGTATATTCTAGCTGATTTGCATCAGGAATTTGCTGCTGCTGACGAAAATTTTGTCCCAAATTTCGTAAAACATTTTGATTACCTTGTAATGTAGGTACACAAAACTTTTTCCCAATTTCCCCAGCATTACCCAATATTTTTGCTTGATTAGAATTAAAAGTCAAGCCGGGTACATTTAAAAATGCTGCTGGTGCAAATCTAGTATCACTAAAATCAGCTTGGTTAAGAATACTTGCACCTTGCAAATCTACAGATTGATTAAATTCTGTTTCTCGAAAAATTACAGCTTGTTTAAAATTGGCTTCTCGCAATGAAAGAAATTGAGAAAAATTGGATTTTGTAAATTGTACTTGATTGGCAAAAATTACATCAGAAAAATCAGCTATTCCTTGCCAAGAACTACTATTAAATTTAGCTAATTGCTGAAAATTGGATTTATTAAAACTAGCCTTTTTAGCAAAAATACTACCTTGAAAATTAGTAACTTCTTTAAAATTAACTTGTTTAAAACTAGCTTTATCAAAAAAAATGCTTCCCTGAAAATTACTGACTTGATGAAAAATGGCAGAATTGAAGCTAATCGGACGGCTAAATCTGGTTTCATTCCAGTTAGTCTCTTTAAGAAAGTTTGCACCTTGAGTATTTATAGACTGAAGAAAAAAAGTTTTATAAAATTGCACCTCTCCATTAAATCGAGTTTCCACAAAAGTTAAAGCCCCACGAAAAACAGTAATTTCACTGGAAGTATTTGACTGATGATCTAAAAGTGATTTACAATCTTTAGAGTCAGGAAAAGCGATTGCTAAAGACTGCAAACATACCAAACGCAAGCGTTCTAATTGTTCTTGTTCAGTAGTAGTAAAAATTGGCGCTATGGCTTGAACATAAAGAGGAGTCCTTAAACCCAAATCTGTACCAATAAAATCCCCTTGAACTAAAGAATAACTCAAATCTAAACCCAAAGGTTTTGCACCAGTTTTTTGTAATTCTTTTCGTAAAATTTGGTAAAATCCGGCGCGGAAAGTAGTATTCTCTGGACGCAAATCAATCACCATTTGCCGTAAATCAACTGTTAAATTACCTTCTCGTAAAATAGGACTTTTAACTCGTTCTTGTAACAATTCCAGAGTTAAAGGTATACGTTCTGGTTGTGCTGCAAAAGCTGGGAGAGGGAGAAAGAGTAAAACGCAGAGTAACACAAAGGAAAGCGCAGAGTAACACAGAGAAACTTTGCGAAACTTTGCGTTTAACCTTTGCGTACCTCTGCGTTTAAAAAACAAATTATGCAATTTTCTAGTTATCGTTAATTAGTAAAACAATTTTACCTGTAATAGAGCCATTTTCCAGTAACTGGTGAGCATTTGCAGCCGCTTTGAGAGAAAATGTATTGCTAACTTGGATTTTTAACTTATTTTCATCTATCCAAGTAGCGCATTGTTGGAGAATTTCGCCATGATGTTGAAGTGCTTCGATATTTCCTAACAGCATTGGTGTTAACATTAATTCTAAGCCAATGCGAAGATTTTTGTTTCTTGCAACTTTCCAAACTGTATTAGCGTCGGGTTCGAGAATGGTGACGATATCGCCATAAGTCCGCACTGCGGGAAAAGTTTTATCAAAAATTTCACCACCGACAGTATCAAAAGCTAAGTCTACACCTTCGCCGTTTGTCCAATCTAAGGTAGCTTGAACAAAATCAGTTTCTTTGTAAAAGATGGTTTTGTCAGCACCAAGTTGAGTTACGAAATTTGCTTTTTCTTGAGAACTAATGGTAGTAGCGACATCTGCACCTTTTAGTTTAGCTAATTGAATGGCGACATGACCAACACCACCAGCACCGGCGTGAATTAAAACTTTGTCTCCTGGTTCGAGTTTTCCCCTTTCGTATAATGCTTCCCAAGCGGTGATTAAGACTAAGGGCGCTGCTGCTGCTTCCGCAAAGGAAATTGATTTTGGTTTAGAGGCAACAAATCTTTCATCAACAGTGGTATATTCTGCGTAATTACCTGGATGTGCGCCTAAACCGCCATAGCAAAAATATACTTCATCTCCAGGTTGAAATTTTTGGACACTAGCACCGATAGCTTCGACGATACCCGCACCGTCACATCCTAATATAGCTGGCATTTGTTCGGGGTAAAATGTACCTCGTTTCCGCAATTTGGTATCTAAGGGATTAATACCAGCTGCTACTAAGCGGACTAAAAGTTCTGTATTTCCTGGTGTGGGTTTGGGGACTTCTTGCAGTTGGAGAACTTCGGGGTTCCCCGCTGCTGTCATTAAGACTGCTTGCATGATTATTTTCTCCCAGATACACGGTTATTTGCAACTTTAGCGTAATTTAGGTTTTGTTTCGCACCATGCAGGTACAAGCAACATAATAACCCTGCGTATTTGCATTACGAAAATACTGCAAAAAGAAAAAACCGCGAAACCATATGGCTTCACGGCTTTCAATGTGGTGTGAGGAGTTTAACTAACTATCATCATAGACTACCTATTCAGTGACAGTGCGATCGTATCAATTTTGGTAACAGGATTTTTTCAGGATGAATTTACGTCAAATCACAGGATTTACACAAAACAGAAAGTAGCGGTAATATAGAACTAATATTTGATTTTTAAAATTTTACGTAGGTAGGGCTATGCCTTACAGAACCAGGATATCGTGGGCAATGCCCACCCTACACTACTTAAAATTTTATGGCTACGCCACGCAAGCTATCAAATATCATTTATGATTCCTATATCCTATGGCTATATGAATTACAGCTACGCAAGAATAGGGTTTTCAGCCACTTCTGGCGTAAGTCATATGATTATTGACGCTAAAACACAACTAGAAACTTTACTTAAAAAGTAAAAACCGTGGAGATATAAACCAATCCACGGCTCATAAATGTGGTGTGAGGAGACTTAACTTATATGATCATAAGTCATATTCTCATTGATAACTCAATCACCACAAATTTCGTTACATAATAGTTGTTTGATGACAAAAAACATTTTTATTTACCAAACTTTAAACTAAAGCGCCACCACAGCTAGAACCACAACCCGCAGTACAACCATAGCAATAATCAGCAGTTTGTACTTCACCTATCAAATCCAAACTACCAGCTGCTAACAATTTGCTAATTGTGAGGATTTCTCCATTTTTTGTTTTTGCAGGTAAATTCATCATTTGGTTAAAGTCGCAATCATAAACATTTCCCAAATAATCAACTGAAAGTTGATCACGACACATTAAATTTTCAACTGTATCAGGGTTAAATTGCAACTCTAAAAATTGTAAATAGCTAGAGTAAAGCTTTTTTCGCTCTAAATGTAATTTTGTTCTACCTACAGGTAGATTAGTGATGGTGAAAAGGTTGTTAAACACAATATCAAAATGTTCTTGTAAGAACGTTTTGTAAGCCACTTCTAAATTTGTTTGTTCGGGAGTTAAGGAAAATTTTTCACTGGTTGGTAACTGGGGATTATACACCAAATCTAAAATTAAATTTGGATTCTTTCCATAACCAAGTTGATTTAACCATTGCAAAGCTTTGATTGAATGATCAAAAACCCCATTACCCCGCATTTTATCAACATTGTCCGCTAGATAACAGGGTAAAGATGCGACAATTCTAACTTTGTTTTGAGCAAAATATTCTGGTAAATCCCCAAACCCATCAACAAAATAAATTGTCAAATTTGAACGGACGATAACTTGTTTACCAGCTAAAGTTGCGGCTTCTACAAGTGGCTTGAAACCATAATTCATCTCTGGTGCGCCACCAGTCAAATCAACAATTTTAATTTCTGGGAATTTGTAAATTAATGCAATTAATTGTTGACTAATTTCTAGAGAAATTTCTTCTGTTCTTATGGGACTTGCTTCCACATGGCAATGACTACAAGCAAGATTACAACGCTTACCAAGATTAATTTGTAAAACGTTGATCCTCTTTTTTATTAAAGGCGAACTTAGTTTATTTGGAAAAGGTGTAATTGCTGTTTGCACCATGATTTATACCTGAATTAGGGTTTGCATTTTAAATTAACAGCAACCACCACCGTTATAGTGCCATGTAGAGTCAGTAATCATGATTTCTGCTGGCTTTAAAGAGCCTAATTTATTAGCTGTTTTATCGCAAACTGCGGTGGGAACACCACGCTGAAGAACATGACCTGCTTGATCATCAAATAAAGTTTCTGCACCTGCATAAATTGCAGTTTTTCCCGTAAATATACAAGCACCATCTTCAGGAATATCAACTTTGAAAGAAACAGAATCAAGACTTTCTAAAAGAAGATTTGCTTCTAAGTTATAAGTTTGAGTATCTAGCAGCCGATAAGGACGACGAGCGCGAATTTCAATTTGTCCAAAACCAGCCTTGATAATTAATTGAGTATACTCTTCATAGGTGAGTGCGCCTGATAAACACATAGCGCGTAACCGTTCATCTTGCTGTAGATGTTCAGGAATTGGAGAAGTAGCAATGGGGTCACTCATTTGCAACCTTCCACCCGGTTTTAATACCCGATAAGCTTCTTTTAAAGCACGAGTTAAATCTGCGGGTTCAAAGATGTTAAAAAGACAATTTTGTGCGACTACATCAACAGCAGCATCTGCAACTGGTAAATTAAAGGCATCTCCTGGGATAATTGTGACAAAACTAGTGTCAAACCAAGGATTTTCTTGAGCAGCAAGTTCTAAATTACGTGTGGCAGCTGCGCGCATTGCTGCCACTGGTTCAACAGCAATAATAGCACCAGGACGACGGGAAAAATAAGCAAATTGCAATGCTTCTAAACCACCACCAACGCCAACATACAGAACTGATGGTTGATTTACGAGTTCAGTGGGGTGAACTGTAGTCCCACAACCATAATTCATTTCTTGCATTGCTACAGGAATTTTCAGTCCTGGTAATTGCATCGATGTGCTTTGAACACAACACAGTCCTACTTCTGGTATTTGGGCAACTTCGGTGTAAAATTGGGCTGCGGTTTCTAAATAAGTCATTGCTGTTTTTGAGAGTTAACTTTATATATATTAATTGCTGTATTAATATATAATTGCGTACTAGGTGAGTTTTTGCTGAGAATCTATTAACTAATTCAATTGTCCAACATATAACCGACACCACGCACGGTTTGCACAATACGCGGTTCGTTATTGGCTTCGAGTTTCACACGTAAGTAGCGAATGCAAACTTCTATAATATTGGCATCACCGATAAAGTTATAAGCCCAAACTTCTTCTAAAATGCGATCGCACGTAATTACCTGTCGCGGATGGATGAGTAAATATTCCAGTAAATCAAATTCCTGAGTAGTTAACTCAACTAAACGCTGGCCTCGGTAGACTTCCCGTCTGCGTCGATTTAAAACCAAGTCCTCAAATTCTAAGATATCTGTCGTTCCTCCTCCCTGATTACGTCGCAGGTGGATGCGGACTTTAGCTAATAATTCCTCTATACTGAATGGTTTTTGTACATAATCATTAGCACCGGCATCTAAACCCGAAATGCAATTACTAGGTCGCGCTGAGTGCAAAGCACACGCTTCGCGAACGCTATCGCTCACTTCATCCTCAGGGGTTAATAAAATTATCGGCACTTTATCGTCCGTATTTCGCAAACGACGACAAATTTCCAACCCCGATACACCGGGTAGCATCCCATCTAAAATAACTAAATCTGGATGAAACTTCTGTGCTGCCATCAGGGCTGTAAATCCATCGTAAGCGATGCTGACTTGATAGCCTTCATAATTTAGTTCTAATTCTATAAACCGAGCCAATTTGACTTCATCTTCAACCAGTAAGATGTGCGTCATAATAATATTAATGATTTCAGCAGAGGATGATATTAGTAACACCAAATAAGAACTATTAAATAGATGTGTTAGCTAGACATCTAATAGATCTACGTTAGCTTAGTATAAAGCTGAATAAGTAACAAGAGTAAGTCTGTAATTACCCATCATCGACCGAAAACAGTAATATTTAAGTAAGAACGATTGAAATTACACACTAACAGGTAGTAGTGAAGCAAAGGAACTACACCAGCAAAGTCCGTCTTTCCTGATCTTTGAGACGCTACCCAAACCTTTATTTTTTGTAGTCCGCGCCGTTGGACTCACTCTGTACAGACGCAATTTACAATCGGTTGGATTTGATGCAAGATATAGATATCAGTACTAATCAAATTTAAATCTTCAAAGCTAATCATCATTTAAACTGTATTAGAACATTTTCGCCCATACGCATCCTTATGGCGCTGCGGATTATGCAACTTAAAGGTATATTAGCTTATTCATTTAAGTAGATTGGCACAAAAAAATAAAAATACGTGAAAAAAGATGAACTAGGTAAAAATCCTCTTTCCCCTATCCTAACGAAAAATATTTATGCCGATCTACTTAGCCTCAGATTGTAGCTGAACGCCCAAAGGTGCAAGATTTGAGTAAAAGTATCTGGCAAAATCGGCGATATTACATATAATCAAAAAATCAATAGTTTTAAAATCTCTATCAATAGCAGGAAGGCTGCATATTTTTGATCCAATACTCAAATATGCTTGTAAAATCTTAGGAATTTCTACATTATATGAATCTTCAAACTGTTCAGGCATTTTTATAGAAAATTCTAAATTAGGATGAACCAAAATATTTGGATGCATCCAGTCATGATTCTGAAAATAATTATAAGCAAAAGCTGCTTGGTTATGGCATTGTGTTAACAACGATGCACAGCCAAAAAAATATTGGTTTTTACTCCAAAGAAGATAGTTGGCTAGTCCTTCCCAAAGCAATAAAAGTGTATGACTATTGCGATATTCTTTAGCTATACAAGCACGTCCAATTTCTACAGATGATTGCAGCACAAACTTGGGAATTCCACTAAGATTAAATATGTCAGCAGCATCAAAACCTAAGCCTTTACCAGCCATTGTATAGGTTTGCATTCTATATGTGCCAATCGTTTTACCAGTTTTTTTAGCAATAAGAATCAAATGATGGCAAACCTCATCGAATTTATCTCGATCCATCTGAGCAGTATTAGAACTAGATAATCCCAATCCTAGTTCTATATTAAAAACCTCAAAACGCAACCGAAAAATAGATTCTAGTTCTTCCTCAGTCACCGCAAGTCGTAGGATATATTTTTCATTTTGCAAAACTGGAAAATCAGGAATATGCAGCGGGTAATCAATGTTATGGTAATACATTTCCATCTGTTTTCCTACTTGTATTTTTGGAATATCCTAATCAAATTGACCTAATACACAAAATGTATTAATGTCAAAAATTTCATGTCAGCAGCTTTCCAGAAAATTTATCTATAAAACAGCTTTTCGACTAAAATTTTCAACATTTAATTTACATCACTTTGAACCTAGAAAATTTTCCTGCACTAACCTGCACTAATTTTAGATAACAGTCATTTCCAAAAATTCACTATGCATCATCTAGAATGTAAAGACATTGTGTATAAAATCTCTAAACTCTTTGTTAAAAATGACTAATCAAATAGTTTTTCCACTTTTCTCAGATTGATACCAGATAAATACATATCATGAACCATTGCAGCAATATTAAAAATACAATTCCTTTATTATGAAGATTAATACCAAAAAATTCTGGCAATAAGATACAAATTTGTCTAATTTATAATTTAAATTATCTTATATTTTCTACATTCTCAATAAATAGAAAAATCCAAAAAAGTCTTCTTCAAAAAGCCCTCGAATGTATTCGAGGGCTAGAATAAATAATTTTGCCGTTTCTAACAAACTGCTGTAAAATTCTTGGGAAAATACATCGCAATTAATTGCGGTGATTATTGCTGTAGCGAACCCTTGTACCTGCCCAAAGTAACTTTTCTCGCAGCGTTTGATAATATGAATTGTTTTCCCGCAAAACAATAAACTTAGCTCGACAATCAGCCATCCGCACATCAACACGGTGTCCAGGCCAAATTGAAGTAGATAACACCCCATCCATCCACAATTTAGTACTTAAATCGTAATCTCCCAACGGCCAGATACTCACCACCGAACCAGGGGGTAAAATCAGAGGACGACTAGAAAGACTCATCGGACAAATCGGTGTAATAGTAATTGCCTCCATCCCATCATGCATAATTGGTCCACTAGCAGAAACGGTGTAACCAGTGGAACCAGTAGGGGTAGAGACAATTAACCCATCTCCTACATATTGATCAACCACCTCACCATCTATTTCCATTTCTAGAATAGAGGTAATCATGCGGTCAGCAGAAGCAGGTTTGACACAAAACTCATTTAAAGCCAGGTAATGTTCAGTCACCGGTTCTAAATTCGTTCGATGACCCTCATACACCGCAGCTTGTAACATCATTCGTCGCTGAATAGCATAGCGATCTTCAAACAGCCGATCCCAAACTTGTTCTGGCTCTTGAAATTCATCGACTGATTCAGTTAAAAACCCCAAATGACCACCCACATTCACACCCAGAATAGGGATGCCAGCTGGGGCTAAATGCCTGGCACTGGTTAAAACAGTACCATCACCACCGAGTACCAAAGCTAGATCAATTGGTTGACTTGCAGAAGCTAAGAACACTGGATATGGGTTATCTTTTGGTCCGCTGGGTCCTACCAATACTTGGCACTGACGATCTTCTAGTTGTTTAGCACAGAGTTCTGCCCAGCGTTTACTCTGGGCATCTCGCGCTTTATAAGCAATGATTACCTGCTTGAGTTGCACGCACTGTTACCACTTCAGGAGATTGAACTGCTCCATATCGACGGTATCACGGTTGCGATAAATGGCCAGCACGATCGCTAAACCAACCGCCGCTTCAGCAGCTGCCACGGTAATCACAAAAACAGTGAAAACCTGACCCTTAATTAATGTTGAATCGAGGAAGTTGGAAAATGCCATTAAATTCAGATTAACAGCATTCAGCAACAACTCAATAGACATTAGCACCCGCACCGCGTTGCGGCTGGTAATTAAACCATAAATGCCAATGCAAAACAAAGCCGCTGCTAGTAATAAAAAGTACTGAAGTTGCATGATTGGTGATTGGTGATTGGTGATTGGTGTTGGCGGTAGCCTGCCGTTAGGCATATGGT
Source organism: Anabaena lutea FACHB-196 (assembly GCF_014698305.1). Lineage (GTDB taxonomy): Bacteria > Cyanobacteriota > Cyanobacteriia > Cyanobacteriales > Nostocaceae > Anabaena > Anabaena lutea. Next base: position 34,816 of record NZ_JACJST010000005.1, read on the forward strand.
GATTGGTGATTGGTGTTGGCGGTAGCCTGCCGTTAGGCATATGGTGATTGGTGATTGGTGATTGGTGTTGGCGGTAGCCTGCCGTTAGGCATATGGTGATTGGTGATTGGTAATAATTATTTTTCCCCATCTCCGCGTAAGAGCGTCTCCCCATCTCCCCATCTCCCCATCTCCCCATCTCCCCATCTCTCCATCTCCCCATCTCCCCATCTCCCCAATCCCTAGTCCTCAGTTCCAGCATTGCTACTGGTTGATACTAGTTCTCTGGGGCGTTCTGGCAAGGTTAAGATAGATTGTTGTAGTTGAGATGAGGCTGAATCGTCTGGTAAATATTCCCGACGTGCCAAAATAATTGCCCCTACCATTGCCATTAGCAACAAAATAGAAGCCAATTCAAAAGGCAGCAAAAAGTCGGTGAAGAAATGTTCACCAATCAAAACTATAGAACTTTCACCAGCCACAGGAGAAGTGGTATAAGCCCAGGGAGTTGCCAATACCATCGTACTCAACAAGGCAAATAGTCCTATACTTACCACGCCTGTGAGTATTTTCCGCAAGCCCGCACTCGGCAAGGGTGAAAAATCCTGTCGCTTGTTCACCAACATAATGGCAAACAAAATCAACACGTTAATTGCACCAACATAAATCAGAATTTGTGCTGCTGCTACAAAATCACCATTTAGCAACAGATACAGTCCTGACATACTGATAAATACACCTCCGAGCAAAAAGGCAGAATAGACAATGTTAGAAAACAGCACTACACCTAGTGCTGCTCCAAGCATCATCACACCCAGTATGCCAAATGAAACAACCTGTACTCCTTCAGCTAGATTCACTTTTTTTGTCCTTAGTCATTGGTCATTGGTCATCGGTCATCAGTCATCAGTCATTAGTCTTATTTTGAAAATAGACAAATGACTAGTCACATTTATTTTTCTGTTTCTACTAGGTCTTCTGGACGAGAACCAGCACGCGGGGCATCTGCGGGTACACCGTGGGGTTCGAGAACGCCTTTGGGTAAGTAAACCAGTTCGCGCAGTGGTGTCACCATTGGATCATCTGTAACTTTGTAAGGCAGTCGTCCTAATGCTACGCTGTCATAGTTTAATTCGTGGCGATCATAAGTAGAAAGTTCATATTCTTCTGTCATCGATAAACAGTTAGTTGGGCAGTATTCCACACAGTTACCGCAGAAGATACAAACTCCAAAGTCGATGCTGTAGTGATTGAGCTTTTTCTTCTTGCTGGCTTTGTCAAATTCCCAATCAACTACAGGTAGGTTGATGGGACAAACACGAACGCACACTTCGCAGGCGATGCACTTGTCAAATTCGTAGTGAATCCTACCCCGAAACCGTTCACCAGGAATCAATTTTTCGTAGGGATACTGTACGGTAATTGGACGACGCTGCATATGGTCAAAGGTAACAGATAGCCCCTGACCAATGTAACGAGCAGATTGAACTGCTTCTTTGGCGTAATCACCAACTTGTTTCAGGAACTTGAGCATTGTTTGTGTCTCCTCTCTTTTGGATTTTGGATTTTGGATTTTGGATTTTGGATTTTGAATTTTGGATTTTAGATTTCAGATTCAATCTAAAATCTAAAATCTAAAATTGCTTTAGCCGCCAAAGGCGACGGGAAAAGCTAATTTCAGTGCGGCGGTTAATAGAAGATTAACCAAACCGACTGGTAACAGGAACTTCCAGCCTAAATCTAACAATTGGTCAATTCTTACCCGTGGAACTGTCCAGCGGATGAGGATGGCCAGAAACACGAGCAAATAGGCTTTGAGTACGGTCATAGTGATACCTAAAGAGGCAGTCACTACTTGGAGTACAGGGTCTGTTTCACTAACTCCCAGCAAACTACTTATGAGGCTGACGGGAATGGGAAAATGCCAACCGCCTAGATACAAAATTGCTACGAGAAGGGAAGAAAGTATCAAGTTAATGTAAGAACCTAGATAAAATAGACCGAATTTCATCCCGGAATATTCAGTCTGATATCCTGCTACTAGTTCTTCTTCCGCTTCGGGTAAGTCAAAGGGTAGGCGTTCGCATTCAGCCAGGGCTGCTATCCAAAAAATGATGAAACCCAGTGGTTGTCGCCAAATATTCCAGCCCAAAATGCCAAAATTAGATTGCTGATTCACGATATCAACAGTGCTGAGGCTGTTAGACATCATAGCGATCGCTAGTACACTCAGCGCTAAGGGAATTTCATAACTAATTGACTGTGCTGCTGCCCGTAAACCGCCTAAGAGGGCGTATTTATTGTTAGATGCGTAGCCAGCCATCAATAACCCAATGGGCTGAATACTGGATAAAGCAATCCACAAGAAAACCCCCATTCCCACGTTGGTAATGACGATATTTTCCCCAAAGGGAACAATCAGAAACGACAAAAATACCGGAATTACGACAATCACTGGTCCAAGGGTAAACAGCCAGCGGTCTGCTTGGGCTGGGACTATATCTTCTTTAAAGATTAGCTTCAGACCATCCGCTACAGGCACTAGTAACCCAAAAGGCCCTTGATATTCCGGTCCAATCCGTTGCTGTGCAGCAGCAGAAATTTTTCGCTCTAGCCAGGTGGCAACCAGTACTCCCACTGTTGCACCAATCAGCATCAGGATCATTGGTAATGGCATCCAAATCGCTTTGGCTGCCCCTGCTGGTATTCCTAAATCCTTGACGGATTGTATAAAAGTTCCTTGGAGGTCAATTCCTGCATTCATGTTTACTACTCTTTAAGTCAACTGAAGTCTGTTCGCGTTAGTTTTGCGAAGCAAAGTCTGAAATCAGATTTTTCAATCTTCATACTCTATTCTTCAGCCTTCATCTTTTATCCTTCGAGATGATGTCTGATTGTAGATTTGTTGCCAATTCCCATGTTTAGTATATCCTTGGATGGTTTGAGGCTCCTGAACCAAGATGACAACTTCTACTTATGGTTGGGATTGAAATTGGCTAATACTCGCAACTGGGGAGGTGGAGATGGAGATGGGGGGACGCGGAGATGAGGCGATGGGGTGATGGGGAGACGCGGGGATGGGGGGACGCGGGGATAATTAGAAGATAATTATTACTGGAGTTTAGACTAAATTCCATTTTTAAGACTACAACCCATACCCAGCAAGGATTTTAGATTTTATCATCCTCAAAAGCCCATAAATGATGAAAGCCTTTTAGAATAAGGGTTTTGCGGGTTTATTTTTGAAAATAGTCTAAAGTCCAGTTATTACCAATCACCAATCACCATATGCCTAACGGCAGGCTACCGCCAACACCAATCACCAATCACCAATGCCTAATGCTACAGACAAACCAAATTGGCCGCTTCCAGATGGGCAACGGTTATTGATTCTGTCTAAATTGTGTGATCTCAAGTCTGGCTCATTGCCTATCAAAAAAACTCTCCACGTCATCACGTCCCCGTGTCACCGTGCGGTTCCTTAATTGGTTACTCAGTTAACGTTGGTCGATGGGAAGATAAGGAATTTCGTGGCGACCATTATAAACTTGGGTAGGACGGAAAATCCGGTTTTCTGCGAGTTGTTCTTTCCAATGGGCTAACCAACCAGCCACACGAGCGATCGCAAAAATTGGTGTAAACAAGTCTGTAGGAATTCCCATTTTCCTGTACACCAAGCCGGAATAAAAGTCAACATTAGGATAAATCCCTTTGCCACTGAGTTTTTCGGCAACTACCCGTTCCATTTCTTGGGCAATTTCATAATACTTGTCGTAGCCAAACTTCTCGAACAGTTGCTCCGCCAAATTTTGTAAAATTGTGGCTCTTGGGTCTTTTACTTTGTAGACACGATGCCCAAAACCCATAATCTTCGCTTTGCGTTGTAGAAGATCATCGACATAAGGGCGGACATTATCTACAGAACCAATTTCTTCCAACATCTGAATTACTTCTTCATTAGCGCCACCATGCAGCGGTCCGCCCAGGGTTCCCACTGCACTAGCAACTACGGCATAGGGGTCAGTCAATGTAGAAGCTGTCACCCTAGCACTAAAGGTAGAAGCATTCATTGTATGCTCGACGTGAAGTATCAAGCAGATGTCAAAAATTTTCGCTGCTAAAGGATCTGGTTCCTTCTCATTCAGCATATACAAGAAGTTGCCGGAATAGTCCAAATCATCCCGTGGCTTGATCGGGTCATTCCCTTGTCGCATCAACTGAAATGCCGCTACCATCGTGGGAATAGTCGCCATTAAGCGCACTACTGCATCCCGAATATAGACCGGATTATGTAAGTCACGACGCGAATAAAATAATCCTAGTGCAGCAGCAGAGGCTTGCAGCGCATCCATTGGGTGTCCGCTTTCGGGAAAGCATTTCATCATGTCCCGAATGCGATATTTTATCCGTCTGTGGTAGCGAATTTCATGCTCAAACGCTTCCAATTCTTCCTTGTTTGGCAATTCACCCCAAATTAAGAGATAAGCAGTTTCTAGGAACGTGCTTTTTTCTGCTAATTCTTCAATCCGAATACCACGATATTCTAGTATTCCCTTTTGCCCATCTACATAACTGATACTCGATTGGGCTGCGGGAATGCCTTCTAAACCAGGCCTGAATTCGCACACCGTCATGGCAACACCATTTGCTTTGTGAAATATCTGATTGTGCAAGGCACACGCTCCGCGAACACGCTAACTTACCAGAGATTGTTTTCACCATAACAGTTGTCGGAACTACAAACCATTCTATGAGAAAGGTCGAAAAACTGTTATGGCAGGTACTTGGGTGGTGTCAACCAGAACATTTGACTACAACCCAAAAGAGATCCGGTTTCTGGTAGTTTTATCCCAATCATACCTGCTTTTTTAAGGACGAGACTGCCTTTAGCTTCTCCCCAAAGCAGAATTTCTGCCCAATTGCTCAAACAAGGTTCATGTCCCACTAGCAGTAACTGGGTTTTATCATCATAATTCCTGGGTTCTAGCCAGTCTGTTAGCCAATTGTTGATGTTCCCTTCTGGGGTGAGATGGTCAGATATTTCTAGCTGAGAACTGAGTCCAGCCTCAATGAGTATTTCTGCTGTTTGGTGAGCGCGGACTAGGGGACTGGTGAGGATTAAATCAAAATGTAAATCTAGTTTTACTAATTGCTGGGCTACTTTCTTTGTTTTTTGTCGTCCTTCTTTAGTGAGTTGGCGTTCTTCATCTTTTAGCCCTGGTTGATGTTCTTCAGCAATACCATGACGGAATAAATATAAGTTCATAGCTATTTCATCTCCTCTAATTAGGGGGGACGCGGGGACGCGGGGACGCTGGGACACGGAGACGCGGAGATGGAGAGGGCTGACGCGGGGACGCGGGGACACGGAGACGCGGAGAAAATTAAGAATAACTTAATTACCAATCACCATATGCCTATAGCTTGCGTGACGACGTAGGAATCATACGGCAGGCTACCGCCAACACCAATCACCAATCACCATATGCCTAACGGCAGGCTACCGCCAACACCAATTACCAATTACCAAGAATGGCTGTATTAATAGTCCAAGCATCTACTAATAACAGCAGGAGGGTAAAACAAAATAAAATTAGATACATCCAAGGTTGTGCTAGAGGACGGACATCTGTAGTGTCAATGCCTGTTTTAGTTTGGACAATATTCACCAAACGGGTAAATCCAGCCACACGCATTGGTAGTAAATAAGCTTTTCCATCTTGGCTGAGGAAATAATAAACTATACCTCCTTGACCAGTTGTGCGGGGTTTTAACTGTTTAATATCTAACCAAGGTAAAGACCAACCTTTGCGAAAGAAGCGCGGAACCCAAATGGGGTAAGTCACTTGAATTCCCTGGTCATCTACTATCACTCTTTCAGTTAATACCGCATAAAGTCCCACAAAACCGATCATGATTCCTACCCACAATAATTCTGGTGGTGTAGGTGCATCTGTTGCTTGGGCTAAAAAAGGTAAAGGGACTGTGAGTGCTAGATATAGACTCAATAAGGTGATTCTAATCAAAGGAGACAAACGGAAAACAGAAGTTGATGTTGTTGTCACGGCTAAATCACGATTCTAGTCAAAAGCGCTTCTTCTTTTTATTTTAACTTTGACTTCTTTTTCTTGTTACCTGTCACCTGTCACCTGTTTAAGGTAAATACTTTTGTACCACAGTCCAGCCAGTTATGGATACCCAAGCGAATCCGGCGAATAAGACGATATTTAAACCAATGTGTAAAGGTCTAGCCCAAGGTTTTCTAGCACTTATTTGAGTTGCACTAAAAGCCGATCCTAGGACTAATGCTACCACCATTAATCCAGCAATTAAGTGTGATGAGTGTCCTAAGGAACCAAAGTGTCCCAAAGTGCCAACAATACCCACGGCTAGAAGTAACAGGACTAAGCTAACCATAGTCATGCCGATGATATAGTGGAGCGATTGCACTTCACCACGATTCCAAGGTAGTAAAACTCCCAAAGGTGATTTTCCGGTAGTTCTCACCCTAAACATCCAAATACCAGTAATTGCTAAAAATAAGTATGCCAGCAAAGACAAACCCATAGACCATGCGGCTATTTTCCACAACCAAAGAAAAGAAGGTAGATGCATAGTACAAAATTAAAAATTAAAAATTAAAAAATACAAAATAAAAAACTCCTGGTTGCTAAACTATTAATCTTACTCCTGGAAAGAGAATATCATGGACTGATTACGTCCTTGTTGTTTGGCGAGGTAGAGTGCCTGATCTGCTTGCTCGATTAGGGTGGATGCTGATAATTCAGAAGTAGGTATCAAGACGGCGATACCAAGGCTAATGGTGACTGTATCACTTACCTCAGAGGCTTGGTGAGGAATTGCTAAATCTTTAATTGCAGCATGAATCCGTTGGGCAATTGCTTCTGCCCCTTCAATATCAGTATTAGGTAAGATAACCACAAATTCTTCCCCACCGTAGCGAGCTACCAAATCCGCTGGACGGAAAACCACCTGCTGTACGGACTGAGCGATTTTCATCAGGCATTCATCCCCCATTTGATGTCCGTAGGAATCGTTATAGCGTTTAAAATAATCGACATCAAATAACAGTAAAGATAGAGGTTGCTGTTCTCGGTATAGTCGCTGCCATTCTTGTTCTAAAAGATTGTCAAAACAGCGACGATTAGCTATTTGCGTCAACCCATCAAGATTCACCTGCTTCTCCAGTTCTTGATTTGCCAGTCTCAGGTTATATTCGGCTTGTCGCAAAGCTAATTCTGCTTCCTTGCGTTTACTGATATCCGTAACTCGCACCAAATCAAAACTTTGACCCGCTATATTAATGCGTTTTACTGCTAAATTGCCCCAGAAATTCCTACCTTTTTTAGTGATATATTCTATTTCCCGACTCCAAAAACCTAACTTAGCTACATCGTCAACAATCATTACCATTTCATCATCAGTAAATCGCTGTTTTTGTAAATTTTGCCCTTGGGTGCCAATTAGTTCTTCCTTATTAACAACTTCAAACATCTCCACAGCACAGCTATTGCAATCGATAATTAACGAATGGGGAACATCAACCAGAAAAATTGCATCGGTAGATTCGTTATAAATAGCTTCTTTGAAATCTCGACTTTTCCTGAGTTCTAACTCTGCTTGTTTGCGATCAGTAATATCTTGGGATGTTCCTAAAGTTTGTTTTACCCTACCATCCGCAGTTCGAGAAAACACCATATCTCGACTATAAAGCCAACGCCATTGACCTTCAGCATTTCTAACGCGATACTCTATTTCAATGAACTCATTATCTGGCAGAACATAACACTTTTGTATCGCCTCATAGACCCGATTTAGATCATCAGGATGACAGATAATGGGAAACAAATTAGCTCCCATTTCCTGAACAGCTTCAGCAGAATATCCCAATATTTCTGCAACAGAAAGATTCATGTAAACATTACGCTGCTCGATGTGGTCGTAAATATAAAGTAGATTTGGCGTTAGCTCTGTAATCTTTTCAATAAAATGCTGGCTCTCCCGCAGTTTATCTTCTACTTGTTTGCGCTCAGTAATATCCTGAGTTGTGCCAAACAGCCGAATGACTTGTCCCTGGGCATTGAGTTCAGCCGTGCCTCTAGCTTCGGTATGGCGAAAAGAGCCATTGGTATCAATTACTCTCAATTCTAACTGATAGGATTCTCCTGTAGAGAGCGCCCTTTCAACTGCCTGATGTAGACGTTTGGCATCTTCTGGATGATAAAGTCGCAGATTTTCTTCGTAAGTAGGTTCACCCAGTGTCTGGTCACGTCCCATAATCTGAAATAGCTCAGTAGACCAAGTAATTTTACCCGTAATCACGTCATACTCCCAGTTGCCAATGTGGGCAAGCTGCTGGGCTTCTAATAACATGGCTTCACTCTTATGCAGAGCTATTTCCGTGTTTTTGCGTTCGCTGATATTGAGCAAAACACCATGCCAAACAATATCACCATTCTGTCGTAGTTCAGGACGAGAGTTTGCTTGCACCCACTTTAGTTTGCCCGAAGATGTAATTAGTCGCCACTCATAAAAAAACGGCTCTAAATTTTTGGCACTAGAGGCAACAGCTTCATTATATCCAGCCCGGTCATCAGGATGAATTTGTTGAAAATAAAGACTAGAATTTGCTAAAATCTCTTCTGGTTCTAATTCTAAAAAATCTCGACAACCCAAGCTGACGTATTCAAAAGTAAAAGATTTATCTGAATGCTGCACAAGGGTGTACATTGTGCCAGGGATATTAGACGCTAATGTTTGGAGTAAATTTTGGCTATACTGTAATGCGTCCTCCATGTACTTGCGTTCGGTGATGTCGTATAAAACGCAATGTGTTCTCACAAATTGACCATTTGGGTCTTGCTGAACGCGACCTTCGAGGAGAACGACTATCTCACCACCATCCTTTCTCGTTAGATACAATTCTGCACTGACCTTTTTATTGCATTTGAGATGTTCAAATGCGTCTATGAAATAGGGTTGTGTCTTCAGTGTCCACAACTCGCCAAAACTCCTACCAATTAACTCGGATTTGGTGTATCCCAATAATTCACACAATTGTGAATTGACATCAATAAAACATCCCTGTTCATCGAGGGACTGATAAGCAATGGGGGAGTTTTCAAACAAGCTCCTAAATCGCCGTTCGCTCTCTAATAAGGTTTCTTCAGCTTGTTTGCGTAAACGAAGCTCATTGTAGAGATCGCTGACATCTCTCATTGTGCCAATAACACAATCTTGCCCATCCAGCCATTTCACCCTAGCTGAGATCAAAACGGTCTTGATTTGGTTTGAGTAAGTGCGAATCTCTACTTTAAAATTTAGGAGACTTCTTTCATTAACTAGGGTTTGTCTGAAGTGCTGCAAATCCTCTATATTTTCCCACAATCCCAAGTCTAAGAAGGTTTTACCGATGATGTTTTTTTGGGTATCTTCCCAAAAACTACAAAAACTTTCATTAACATTCAAACACCTTCCTTCCGCTAATGTAGAAATCCAAACGGGGTCAGGAGTAGTATTAAAAATAGTTAAAAATTTGCTTTCCGATTCCTGAAAGGCGGTTTTTATTTGCACAGACATTTGGTTAAAGGCTGTTGCTAAAACCTTCAGTTCTGCTATGGCTATATCTTCAGACAAAGGCTCTTGCCACTCTCCTTTGGCCATAGCTTGACTAGCTCGGCTCAATCGCAATATCGGTTTAGCTATCCAGTATGCAGTGAGGCTACCGGTGCCAATAGCAATTACCAATGCTAAACCACAAAACAGAAAGGTTCTTTGGGCATTAGCATGAATCTCTGCCATAAATGCTGATTCAGGAATCACCGTTACCACGAGCCAATCTAAGCCGTAATCGTCGCGGTAAGGCGTAACTCTCACAAAGGGTTTTTGCTCTAAAGCAGGGCGGAGGCTTTGAGGTTTAGAAATAGCTTTCAAACTCCCAAACCGTTGCATTAAATCCTGCGTTACTTCGCGGATTACAGGTTCACGGCTATTTAAGGCTTGCAGTCTTGTAGCTTTACCATTGATGATGGGGGCTGGGGATTCATCCTCAGAACTAGCAACTATTAGCCCTGATCTCTCTACGATGAAGATGTGACCTGATTTGCCATAATGTAGTTTTTTCAGAAATCGACTGATTTGTGAGAGTTCCAAATCAATACCGAGAACCCCCAAGAGTTTTTTCTGCGCGTCATAGACTGGAGTGCTGGCGGAAATGCTGATGTGATCTGGTAAATCTCCCCAGGTATAAATGGAACTCCAAATCGGCTTACCAGCTTTGACAGCATCCGAGTACCAAGCAGCATTATTCGTTTGCGGGTTTTGCTTAGTAGCTACTAAAGAGAGTCGATTACCCTGGTTATCTACTGAGTAGGAACGGATTTTGCTGAGGTCAAATATGGGAATTTCTCCAATTTCCAACTTATTATTCAGCCCATAACCAGCACCGATAAATCCTCCCTGTTTACTGCCAAAGTTAATGTATGCAAAATTGAAACATCGCACCTGACGATAAAAATAGTTTCCCAGGGCGTTAAAATCATTCAAGTCTAAGATTCCCGACTCGAAAGCATCTACATTTGTGCGGTTAATTTCCTGCGCTTTCCCCAAATAACTATTTAGATGTAGCTCAATGCTATCGCTTACCTCCATCATTAACTGATCTGCAAGCTTCTCTACCGCCTCCTCTCCGCTACGGTAGGAAAAATAGCTCACCAGTGTGACTACCCCCACTGTTTGCAAAACAAATGGTACGATCAACAAGGTTCGTAGAGGCAGATTGACAAATATTTTAGCGAACCAGTTGACGGAGGGATAAGTCATATTCCAACTGCAAAGTAATCAGATTTTAGATCACTTTACTAAACAAAAAAGGCTGCTGAATTCAGCAACCCTAAAATTGAGAAAAATTTTTTTCAATCAACCGATGCTAATCCTAGGATTTGTAAAGGTTTTGTAGTATCTTCAACTTTTGTATTTATGGAAGAAACCATAGCCGAGGTATTTATCGAGTTTATTTCTTCATATGAGTCTGTATCACACTCTTCACTAGTAGTTTCCCTGAGAGCAAGGCGATCGCACCCAATTGTATCTGATAAAATTGCACTTGCCATCATTCCCGTATGAATCTCCATCTGAGCTTCTTTTGGGGCTTCAAAAACTAGTCTTTGTCCAGGAAACACAACCCTTTCAAAGTACCAGTTAGGAATATTGGAAATGCGAGCCACCTGCATTTTACTCGTGGCATTGACGTAGCAGCAGAGAATTTTCCCCGATTGCTCTGGTGGTAGAGGATCTAATATTTGAGCCATAACTGCTGAGGAGCTTTTACGCCACAATTTTACATTACACAAGCAAAACTAACATCGCCCGATCCCCAGTTGCTGTAACTCCGACTACCAACTAGAATTTTCTGCATTATTTCTATCTAAAGTTATGTCTTTTTTATAAAAATTTCCTGACAAAAAGAAAGAATAGATACCCGATTTCTCAAGGAAACCGGGTATCTGGAGATTTTATAATTCTAAATAGTTCTTCCTTATCAAACTAATGATAACAAATCTAAAATCTGTTGTCAACCCCTAAATACTCTTTTTTGTGCTTTTGTCAAAATCCTGATATGGCTTGCGCCAAGCTATGCCTACGGCACACTACGTGAAGGCTATTAGACAGTTTATAAAGTGCGTCAGACTACAGAAATCTATCAAATAAACACAAATAAACAGATTCTTAATATCCAACACACCCTACATAAACCATCCTGTTCATCCTCTAATCCTGGACATCCTGATTCTGACAATCTATGAAACCACAGTCTCTACAGGGTTAACAACGAGGGTTTTTGCTGCTAAACGTTTTTTAGCTTTTCTCATCAATGCTAGAGCAAAGAGAGAACCGACTGTGGGGATAGTTGCACCACCGGGAATGTCGAAGGGTACTGCGGCTGATGCAGATGCGGTGAAAGTTATATCTGTCCGACTACCATCGAAATTAAATCCTGAATTTACAGAATTTACACCTTCTCTCCAAATTCCACCACCATTATCGTACACGTTTACGAATGAACCATTCCAGGAATAAGTGAAACTATTAAAGCTACTGAAAAATTATGTAAATTTTTTCTAATTTCGCACTTATGAATTTTTGTCAGAAATGGCTAACGCCTCCCGTCAGGGATACAGGATATCCAGGATTAAAGGATTTACAGGATAGGGTTTTTATTAACACCTGTAAAACCACCCATCATAAAAGTATTACCACTGACTGCTGATATCTGAAAGATGAAAGCTATTGTAAATATTGGTAAATTAATAGTAGGCACACAAATCCCCTACAAATTGGCAAGATGGCAGTTGAAACAACCATGATGGAAAATCGAATTCTCTACGTTCGCCTTCCTTGTAACCCCATCTTTCCCATTGGGGTAGTTTACCTTAGTGATCACGTCCACAAGCTGTTTCCTGATATTGAACAGCGAATTTTTGATTTAGGCACAGTCCCACCTTTAGATTATGCCACTGCCCTAGATACCTGTATTGATGAGTTTAAACCCACATTATTAGTATTCTCTTGGCGAGATATTCAAATATATGCACCTGTGGGCGGTCGTGGTGGCAATCCGCTACAAAACGCTTTTGAATTTTACTATGCCAAGAACCCATTCATCAAATTACGCGGTGCATTAGGCGGTTTACGAATTTTTATCGCCTACTATGTAGAACTGTGGCGTAACTTGGGATTAATTAAACGCGGTTTAAAACGCGCCCAAAAATATAATTCCCAAGCGCGTGTAGTTTTAGGTGGTGGTGCAGTCAGCGTATTTTACCAACAATTAGGCAAAAGCTTACCAGCGGGAACAATTATTTCTGTAGGTGAAGGAGAAACTTTGCTGACAAAATTCTTGGGTGGACAAGAGTTTAGAGATGAACGTTGCTATGTAGTAGGAGAAAATCAACCACGACAACGGCTTATCCATGAACAACCTACACCCCTAGAAAAAACAGCTTGCAACTACGACTACATAGAAACCATCTGGCCGGAATTTAACTATTACTTGCAAGACCAGGATTTTTACGTTGGTGTTCAAACCAAACGTGGTTGTCCTCATAACTGCTGTTATTGCGTTTATACAGTGGTTGAAGGTAAACAAGTCCGTATTAACCCAGCCGATGAAGTTGTAGCTGAGATGCGACAATTATACAATCGTGGTGTTCGTAACTTCTGGTTTACTGATGCTCAATTTATCCCCGCACGCAAATATATCGACGATGCTGTAGAACTATTACAAAAGATTGTCGATTCTGGCATGACAGATATAAACTGGGCAGCATACATCAGAGCAGACAACTTAACACCAGAGTTGTGTGAGTTGATGGCAAAAACTGGGATGAACTACTTTGAAATCGGCATTACTAGCGGTTCTCAAGAATTAGTGCGAAAAATGCGGATGGGGTATAATCTGCGAACCGTGTTGCAAAACTGTCGAGACCTAAAAGCAGCAGGTTTTAATGATTTAGTTTCCGTCAATTACTCATTTAATGTCATTGACGAACGTCACGAAACCATTCGCCAAACGATCGCTTATCATCGGGAATTAGAACGGATTTTTGGTGCTGATAAAGTCGAACCTGCCATTTTCTTCATTGGACTGCAACCCCATACCCACTTAGAAGAATATGCCTTTAAAGAAGGTATCCTCAAACCAGGGTATGATCCAATGAGTTTGATGCCTTGGACAGCTAAAAAACTCCTGTGGAATCCTGAACCACTTGGTTCATTCTTTGGAGAAGTCTGTTTACAAGCATGGCGACGCAACCCCAACGAATTCGGACGGGAAGTGATGAACATCCTAGAAGAAAGATTGGGTTGTGCTGAGTTAGAAACAGCACTTTCTGCGCCAATAGAAGCAAAAGAAAAGCAACTTGTAGGTATTAACTAGGTAACAGGGAACAGGGAACAGGAAAATTCAAGATTCTGAACTCTAGTCACCTGTCACCTGTCACCTGTCACCCGTCACCTCTTCCTCCCAGCCCCCATGTTAGAAGGTTCAATTCTCCAAAAACTAGAAACAGCCCACCGTCACAGCACTAGACCAATTCGCTTTGGGGTATACTACAAAAATACCCTTGTATCTCTGTGTCATGCTTTAGAAGACCATATATTAACTGAGGACGGAGAGCCTTTAGTGATCACGGCCTTCCAAAAGGGTAAATGGTATTTGCAAGAAGCAAATAGATACGCAGATATTGCCCAGCGCAGCCGTGGAATTGCCATTATGGCTGCCGCCGATGCTGGCTTTGCAGAACATCCTACTAGCCAGTTACCAAATGTTGATTTAGTGCCTATAGAAGCGGGTGATCCTGTAGAACAGGAATGGCATTTAATTATTTTATCACCTAAATACACAGCCATGGTAATTTGTCAAGAATTATCAGAGGCTGATTATAGTGTTGGTGGTTTACCGACATCGGATTTAGAACGTAAATTTTATGGACTGTGGACATTTGAACCGGAGTTAGTGAGAGAGACAGCAGAAATAGCGATCGCTCACATTGAAAAATATAACCCAGAACTAGCCAGCAAACTCACCGCCCATAAACAAGCAATTCAGGCTGCAATTATTTCACCAAAAGACTTAGGTGTAGTTGTCTCTCGCGTCGTCGATTACCTGCAAACTGGGCAAGAGAATTCTATTCCCGTCGCCCTAGATCGTAACTTGGTTTCTAACGAAATCCAGGCATTTTTGCGAATGGCGCAATTAATCGATTTAGCAGATATCAACAACCCCATGGCTTCAGCAGAAGTTGTGGCAATTTGTGAAACAATGGGGCAGTTGTTGGATTTACCCGCATGGCAAATTAAAAGATTGCGCCTTGCTGCTTTACTACATCGCATAGATCCACTACAAAAGGCAGAAAGCGTCCTTACTCCCGGCGCATCTACAGGTTATGAAGAAGAAGCCCCCAGTTGTCCTTTAACTTGTCCTCTAGTCCCAGGGGCGCAGGTATTAAGAACAATGCCACGACTGCGAGCAATTGCCCAAATTATCACTCACCAAACAGAGTGGTGGAATGGAACAGGAGAACCAGCAGGTTTAGCTGGAGATGAAATTCCCCTAGAATCAAGAATTTTAGCCTTAGCCGCAGACTTTCAATGGCGAGTTTGTCAACAACAATACTCAGAACAAAGTGGGCAAGATATATTTGCTCAAGCATTAGATCAGTGCCGAAAGCAACAATCCACACGTTTTGACCCTAAACTTGTAGATACCCTAACTTTGTTAGTCATGGGCTTACAACAGGGACTAGACTTACCTCTAATGACACCGAAAGTCAGTAGTAGTATGTGGTTACTGGATTCTAGATGGGATAGCCACAGCAAAAGTAGTCAGGAGATTAATAGTTACCCCAAATGAACATTGAAGCCATTAAATCAGGAAAAATCAAACAACTCCCAGGGGCAGACTTAGAAGATGAGGAACTATCCCAACTAGATTTAAACCGTATCAACTTAGCCGGTGCTATCTTGGTGGGGACTAACTTCGCAGGTTCTAAACTTGAAGGTGGGCATTTAGAAGGTGCTAACTTAATGGGAGCAAACCTGCAAGAAACTGACTTGCGGGCTAACCTCATGGGAGCAAATTTGATGCAAGCAGACTTAACGAGTGCTGATTTGCGGGGTAGTAATTTGCGTGGTGCTAACTTTATGGGTGCTACACTTAGCGACGCATCTTTAGCAGGTGCTTTTTTAAGTGGTGCTAATTTAATGAGTGTTAACTTGCAAGGCGTTGATTTGCGAGGCGCTGACTTACGTGGTGTTAACCTGACAGGGGCAAATCTCAAAGGTGCAGACTTGAGTCGTGCTGATTTACAAGGGGCATTATTAAGTGAAGCCAACCTGGAAGAAGCCGACTTGCGAGGTGCAAATTTGGCTGGGGCGAATTTAACAGGAGCTAATTTACTTTGTGCAGAGTTAGAATCTGCAAATTTGCGAGGAGTTAATTTAGATCGGGCTTGTTTAGTGGGTACAATGCTGGAGGTAGTAGATTAATGCTGATTTTTGCTTATGAATAATCTATCAAGTCGTTGGCAAGAATGGCTGACTGTATTGGCATATCTAGGAATTACTATATTTGTTATTTGGCGTGTTTTTGCGACACCAAACAAATAGAGCTAACTGAATAAGTTTTTTTGTTAACTACCTACTCTACACTGTCCAATCCTCTGTTACTAAACCTGGAACTTTGCTGAAGTCACTAACATTGCTGGTCAATAACACCAAGTTACGAGACATAGCAATTGCTGCAATTCTCAAATCCATCTTTGCTACACGAACCTTTTTCCGTCGTAGGCTATCAAAGATAGTAATTGCTTCAGCATCGAATTTGTAAAATAGGAACAGTTCCACCAAAGCCCTGAAGGATTTCTAATAATAGCTATTATAACTCAACTGATATTCAAGGGGAAAGGTTGCTGGGGTCGGGTCAATGATTTTTCCCTTCCCCCTTTAACCAATAAGTATTGATATGAAACTGCTTCTTTTCGTGTCTGAAATAAACAGCTTTTAGCCTTAACTAAATGACGCTTGCAGCAAAAGCAAAATCGCTGGCTGTGAGACTATTTGCTGTCACTCCAATTAATGAAGCTACTTCAACATTACCTATGCTTACCAAAGTATTATTACCGTCTTGAAGCAGTGTTAGATCACTAAATTGAGTGACACCATTAATACCACCAATTCCCATCACATCGACTCCGGCAGTAAAGTCAGTCACAATATTTTTGCTAGTAGGTAGACTACCATTTGCAATCCAGAATTGGTCAGCACCAGCACCACCGGTTAGGCTGTTACCACCTCCACTACCTGCAAAGAGAATATCATTTCCATTACCACCGAAAAGGAAATCGTTGACGTTAGAGTAGAGGATATCATCACCAGAACCACCATAGAGTCTGTTATTGCTGCCTTCACTTCTGATGGTGTCGTTGCCTGAACCACCGAATAATACTTGATCTGAACCTTCTATTACTTGCAGAGTATCTTCACCTGCGGCTCCAAATAGATAATTAACTCCATTAGCTTCAACTACGGCAATTAAATCATCATCGGCTCCACCATCAACAATAGTGTTTTCAGCAGCACCGTTTTGACCAATAAACACCTGATCATTACCTTCTTGGGTAAATACGGCAGAATTACTACCTACAAATACTGAGTCATCACCGTCGCCAGTTATGATTATATTATCTGAGGTTGACTCTACTAAATCTTCTCCGTCACCCGTGAATAATATTTGATCTGGTGCAGCAGTAATTTCATCGTCGCTTGTAGAACCAAATGTAATTTCTGGGGGCAGGTTTGCCAACACAGCATCTTCGCGTTGAGAAAGGTTTTGAATTCTCAAATCTTGATCAGCATCAACATCTTCACTATTAAAAGGCGTAGTAGCAAAGTTGGCTAATAAGTATTCTGCAAAGGCATCTTGCTCAGTTCCAGATGCAGCAAAATTGGCTTGGTCTGGGTCGAAGGTAGCAGGATCAACAGGTGTATCTATTATCCCGTTGAGGTTCTTGTCTTCTATCTCTCCAGCTAAATCTATACGATTTGCAAAGGTAGGATTAGCTGTGACAAAATCTCCTACTGGATAACCATCACCACCATCAGCTAAGAAGGTGAGAGTGACGATGCGAATGGGACGACTGTCATTACCTTGTAACTGACCATCTTTGACTAAGACATCTTTTATACTGCCATTTTCATTGAGAATTGCTGCATTTTGGATGCGTTGACCGACAGGTTTGGTTGCGTCAAAGCTGAAAGATACGCCACCAACTTGGGGGAATTGACCAGGAGTAGCTCCAGGGGCTGTTGCGGCTATACTATGTTCGAGTACCTGTTTTAATTGTTCAGCAGTTAGTGTAATTAGAGTTAGTGCGTTGTTGAAACTGAGTGCATTTTGGACATCTGGTTGGGAAATACCTCCGTCTGGTTTTCCTGATAAGGAATTTCCTTCAGGGGGTAGTTTAACTGATTCTGTAGCTCCGGCAGGAGTAACAATGTTACCAATATTGTTACGGATACCACCACCATTTTTTAGGGAGACTGCTACCGTTGAATCAAGGGGTTTGACATAATAGAGATTGGCATCGGCGGTCAAATTCCCCAAGTTGGTTTCTTGGGTACGTACATTAGTGCGATCGCCATTGAGAAATACGTCAGTAATCCCTAAGACGTTGCTATCTTGAGCTAGGATGACTTCTTTGAGTGCATCTGCGATCGCTTGAATTTCTGGATCTACTAAATTTTGAGCGTTAAGGTCAGCAACTCCTTGGTCATCGGTAGCGTAAGCACCACTAATGTTAGGGTCAATACTGCCAGGAATAATTTTCCCCTGTTCGTCAAATTCTACTACTAGGCGACCAACATATTTATAGTTACCGTCGGTATTGATGATGGCAACATCATCACCAGTTGCAGATTTGGTGAGAATGGGGTAATCTCCTTGTTTTGTATCCCCATCTCGTAGACGGTCTGTGTCATCAATAAGGCGAGTATTTGAACCCCCCGCCATAATAATGTCTACATCCTCCAATAAACCTGCTAATTGTTGCTCAATGCCAATTTGTTGCATATGAGCTAATAAAATGATTTTATTGATACCTGTTTCTTTTAAGGCATCTACGGATGTTTGAATTTCCGCAGCTAGGGCAGAAATATCAGCAGAGTCTGTTGGTAAAACTTCCACGTTTCCCGGTGAGGAAATTCTGGGCAATAGGGGGGTAGTAGCCCCTACAACACCAATTTTCTCGCCATTAACAGTAATTACTGTACTCTTAGCAATTTTACCGGGAATGGTGCTGGCTTCTTGACCGTCAGCAGTGACTAGGGGAGCTAAATTTGCATCAGGGCTGAAGTTGAGGTTGGCACTCAAGTACGGGAAATTTGCACCGGGATATGCATCGTCGGGTGCTAATAAAGATTGGATAAAACTAGTACCCAGATCAAATTCATGGTTTCCGAAAGCGATCGCCTGAAAACCTAACTCATTTTGAATGATAATATCCGCCCGGCCTGCACCCTGTTTTCCAAATAGAGGTGCTAAGGAAGGGTCTGCACTTGAGTTAAGAAACAAGCCGGGAATGTAAGCATCTCCTGAAGAAAGAATTACCGTATTGGCGTAATCTGGATTACCATCATTATCTTTATCCTCATTTTTTAGCGCATTCAGAACAGCACTGAAGCGGGGTGCATCTTCTAAAGCTGGAATGCCTGCTTCCTGGTCAGCTGCGTGGAGAATTTGTAGTATAAATGCCATGTTTCTTGGTGGTAAAACAACATTAACTGCACAGACATACTTTGCTGACAGAGCGATCGCTATATCAGCATTGAAAATCAAAGTAGGCTAGAACACACAAATACTTAACTCAGCAATACAGGTAGTAATCTGTATTGCTTAAACTTATGTGAAGAATGTTAATAAATGACTATAAAATGGTTAAATTAGAATTTATTTGCACGATTTTTTATCAGCCCATATAGTTAAGTTAAGGCTGAAAGCGTTGTTGAAGATAATCACAAAGACTACTTCTTAAAAAAACTGCAAATCATTTCACCAGGACTATTATCTCTAAATTGAGTGAAAGTCCCATCTTTATTGAGCTTAAACTTAGCACGACAATTGTAAATTTCTACAGGTGTTTTCACCCCATTCACACTCACGACAGCCCTATATTCCCAATATTTTTTCGCACTGCGTTTGATACTCAAAATGCAAATTTCATGCCCATCATAATTGTGACATACATTAGCCCAAGCTGGAGATGCTAAAGAAAAAGAACATATTAATAACAGTAAAATGACAAGATATTTAATCATAATTCAATTTAGTGCTTCTGCTTCGCATCCACCAAGCCAACCCACCCATAAATAGTACTCCCATTATTCCCTGTAAAGGATTATTATTTACACCTGTCACCCAGTCAGGAACTACTCCCGAATATTTTGTTAATTCTCCCACATTAATAATGTAATAACCCCAAACTAAACCACCATGTAAACCAATTGGTAAACCCAAACGTCCTCTACAAGAATCTTTACCCCATACTTGCGTTAAACCTAGCAATACCAAAGCGGGAAATTGTGGCAAAGTATGAATAATTGCCTCTAGAGGTTTAATAAAATGGGCAATAGCAAATAACATAGAATTTATCCACATTGCTATAGCTCGTTTGTAATCTCGCTGTAACTCATCTAGTAACCAACCCCGAAATAACAATTCTTCCGCAAAACCAACACCTAAACTTACTAACAACCCTTCTACAACTATTTTTAGGAGAAACACTTTCGGTTGTTGCCAGACTAACCAACCTAGCAAACCTTGTAAACTAAATAAAACTAAAACACTAAGCAGTCCAATAGCTAACCCACGCAATGCATATACGCCATTTAAGTGTGTAAATTCTAATCCATAATAGCTGAATGTTTGCGATCGCTGATAGACTTGTTTTCCCCATAGCGTGAGCAAAAAAATAAACTCTACATACAGCGCCAAGATTGTCAAGATACTTGCTAAATTAGTATCAGACACTAATCGGTAAATTGGTACAGCTAAGGGCAACCATAAAAGCAGTAAAATCAAAACAAAGCAACCCACCCTCACAAGGACGGGGCTTTGGGAGAGTTTGGCTAAGTTGATTTTCATAATAAGTGCGTCAATAATCATTAGTCCAGTATATGTATTTATCCTAATGACTAATGACTAATGACTAAAATGACTAATGACTATTCGTCAGGTTCAATGGTGCTACTTAAACCATGACTTTTCAGTGTTTCGCAATAAAACTCAGCGGGTTCCAAAGCGCAGGTAATTACTAAGGCTAACCCGTTTTGATGGGCTTCCATCATGATGCTCACAGCTTGAGGCTGGGTAATGCTCGGCACAGTAGTCATTAATACCTGAACCACATACTCCATAGAGTTGTAGTCGTCGTTATGGAGCAAAACGCGATACTGAGGCGCGAGCTTGCGGGATGTGGAACGCTTCTCAATGGTTTCGACTGACACTACTCTTTGCTCTTTTATACTTGATTTACGACAATACGGTCTCTGTCCAGCATTTGCTTAACAGTTGTTTACTTAATCTTATAACATTTCTGTTCTAATTCCAGGCAGAAAAATTTTTGCTATCAGGATATTGTTTGTTGTGAGAACGAATAAATCCTCAGCGTAAACATTATACTACATTAGTAGTACATAAAAATCTATCAAAAATACTACCTTTCGACTTCTAAAATTAAGAAAGCTGCAACACAATTATGCCTCACTGCCGTTCCCTGATTATGGATATTAGCCCCAAATTTCAACCGGGACAAATTGTATCTTTGGATTATGGTGACAGAAATCTTTACGCAGAAGTCGTTCAAGTTGTGATTTCTCGTGACTTGTGCTGGGTTCGTCCTTTATTGTTGGCTAACTTCACCTACGAACCACCGCTAATCAACGATTTGAGAGATGCGCCCGACCTGTTGTGGCCTGTAAATTTATTTCGACCGGCTATGGATACAGAAGTCATTACCCTATTAAGCCAACTTTCACCCAAACAACCAAAAGCTGATATAGACCCAGTTGCTCAGGATCATCTCAATCAGTTTATTCACCAATTTTGGCAATCATTCCCTGAGGGCAAACAATTGTAAAGTTATGAATGATGATTATCCCCAGGTAGGGACTAGCTTAACTCGACCAGCATCCATCTCTGCCATTAGTAATTCTAGGGCTTCGTAGTCAACATCGGATATGTAACCCAGTTGCGTCAGTTCTGAGTTGATTTCGTTTTCTATTTCTGGAGTTAGTTTTTTGATGTGTAACGCTTTTTCTACCAGTTGACGAATTGCGTATCGAGTGTTCATAAGGAATAAACCAACTGTCATTGTTACTCATTATCCAAGATAAACTTCAGTATAAAAAGTGATCTGAATGCATGATGTATGGTGATATAGATCACTATTGAATTTTAGACACACACTTTGTTGCTAACCCTGTTTCTTGCCATTGGAAAAGGTAACAATTAGGGTTGACATCTACATATACTTTTGCTCAAATCCTCTTGATTTACAGATATGGGAGAGTTTATCACTATATCTACATAAAATTAATCTGCATTTGGGCTATCTATGTTGATTGTTTTTTAACTCGCACAAAAAAAATGTATATAAAAATACATTTTATAGTGTATTTATGACAATCTTTAAACAGAAGCACTAAAGTAATAAAGATTCAGCAAAGTAACTAAAGATATATAGTCAATCCGGGAAAAACAGTTTATGTTCAAGTAAACTACGCTCTGCGGTTCACAAGATTGAATCAGGATGTGACTATGCTGAAAACTCTCAACCAGCCAAAACTTACAGTTATTCGTCCCCAAGGCTGTTTAAATGCCACAAATGCCTGGGAATTTGAACAAGAGATGACATCTGCTTTGGTACAAGAAGATACGAGTACAATTGTACTTGTGGATTTAGGCTCAGTAGAAGCCATAGACAGTGCAGGCTTAATGGCTTTGGTGTCTGCACTCAAGCTGGCAGATAGCTTAGGAAGGACTTTTCGATTAAGTGCTGTGTCCCCGACTATCAGAATAATTTTTGAATTAACCCAACTTGATCGGGTTTTTGAGATATTTTAAGCTGATTCCGATTTGACAACTCAAAGTCTGAAAGTCAAAAAAGCTTCTAGTATTGGCTTTGGCATCATTTACAACTTTGATTTAATTTGATTTTTGTGTATCCCTTACGGGAGCGTATGGTTTACGCCACGCAAGCTAGAGGCAAAATAGACTGCACCGGACGCTCAAAAACTCAGTACAACGCGAAGAGGCTTCTTTCCTGGTTCCCTATTTCCTATTCTCTTCTACCTACCCAACTAAGTGTGGCTACGCCACGCAAGCTATCCAAAATCAAAACGAACTGCCATACTGTATGAGCCTAAATTTCAGATGAGAAGTAAATTTTTGTAAAACAGTTGTAGTTTAAGACAATGAATGCGGTTGAAAGACATAAATCAATGCTAAGTTAGGTCTGGTTAGCTGTAATTTAAGGTAGCTAAAAGAGAGCATCGGTGGCTGTTTTAGTAGAACAATTAATAACATCGGATATTTTAAAACCTGCTCGTTACCTGGGTAATGAGAGTCTAGCAGTACACAAGCCTTGGAATACGGCAACTATACGCTGGGTTTTAACGTATCCAGAGGTATATGAAGTAGGTGCATCTAATTTGGGGCATATCATTCTTTATAACATTTTGAATGCCCAGCCAAATCAGTTGTGCGATCGCGCTTACCTCCCAGGGACAGATTTAGCAGCCAAACTCCGCACCACCCAGACCCCCTTGTTTGCGGTAGAGTCTAAACGCTGGCTCACAGAATTCGATATTTTAGGTTTTAGTCTCAGTTATGAATTAGGTGCAACCAACATCCTGGAAATGTTGGATTTGGCAGGAATTCCCCTGACTTGGAGAGAGAGGCAGGGTGCAGGGTGCAGGGTGCAGGGTGCAGGGGAGAATCACCAATCACCAATCACCAATCACCAATCCTCATTTCCCTTGATTTTCGCAGGGGGACAGACTGCAACATCTAACCCTGAACCCTATGCCGACTTTTTCGACTTTATTGTTTTGGGCGATGGGGAAGAACTTTTACCAGAAATTGGCTTGGTATTAGAAGAAGGGAAAAAAGCCAAATTGCCTCGGGAAGAACTGTTGCTAGACTTGGCACAGATTCCTGGTGTTTATGTGCCTCAGTTTTATGAAATGGGAGAAGGAGGTGCAGTCTATCCTTTGCGTCCAGATGTACCAAAACGCATTCTTCGCAGAGTGGCAACACCCATTCCTGCCTATTCTATTGGCTTAGTTCCCTACGTCGAGACAGTACACGATCGCTTGACAATTGAAATTCGTCGCGGTTGCACTCGTGGCTGTCGCTTCTGTCAACCAGGAATGTTGACTCGTCCAGCACGGGATGTAGAACCAGAAAAGGTAGTAGAAGCGATTGAAGCGGGAATGCGGGCGACAGGTTACAATGAATTTTCATTGTTATCTCTGAGTTGTTCTGATTATTTAGCCCTCCCAGCAGTAGGGATGGAAATCAAAAATCGGTTAAAAAATGAAAATATTTCTCTCACCTTACCCAGTCAGAGAGTAGACAGATTTGATGAGAATATTGCTAATATCCTGGGAGGAACACGCCAAGGGAGTTTGACATTTGCTCCAGAAGCGGGAACCCAGCGGATGCGGGATATTGTCAATAAGGGTTTAACAAATGAAGAATTATTGCGGGGAGTAAAAACAGCTTGGGAACAAGGCTGGGATAAAATTAAGTTGTATTTCATGATCGGTTTGCCCGGTGAAACTGATGACGATGTTTTAGGGATTGCGGAGACGGTAAGCTGGTTACAGCGAGAATGTTGGGCTAAAGGCAGAAGATCACTCAACTTTAATTTGACGATTTCTAATTTTACGCCCAAGCCACATACCCCTTTTCAATGGCACTCAGTTTCTACCTCAGAGTTTAAGCGCAAGCAAAACTTACTGCGGCAAGAATTCAGGAGAATACGGAATACAAAGGTGAATTTTACTGATATTCGCCTTTCGGCAATGGAAGACTTTATAGGTCGGGGCGATCGCTCTTTAGGTAAAGTCTTGCAACGTGCTTGGGAATTGGGTGCAGGCATGGATTCCTGGTATGAAAATGTAGAACAGGCTTTTACAGCTTGGGGAAATGCAATCGCTGAAGCTGGACTAGACTGGAAATATCGCTTAGTCGAAAACGGCGAATGGAATCTGTTTGCAGCAGGGAGCAAGGAGCAGGAAGCAGGGGGAGAAATCCTCACTCAGGACTCAAAACTCACCACTCCTCACTCGATACTCGGTACTCGGTACTCGGTACTCAATACTTCCCTGCCTTGGGATCATATAGATACCGGCATTGACAAAAAGTGGCTGCAAGAAGACTTACAACGCGCTCTAGAAGCGGCAATTGTTCCCGATTGCTCTTTTGAAGGTTGTTCTCATTGCGGTGTCTGTGGCACTGATTTTGGGCATAATATCGTCATTGAGCCGCCTGCAATTCCGCCATTTGCTGGCTCCTTTGTCCCCGACACCACCAAAGCACAACGCCTGCGAGTTTGGTTTGGTAAACAGGGTGATATGGCTTTAGTAAGTCACCTCGACTTAATGCGCTTGTTTGACAGAGTAATGCGACGTGCAGGTTTACCAATTTCTTTTAGTGGTGGATTTCATCCGAATCCCCGTATTTCCCTAACCAGCGCCTTAGCATTGGGAGCCACTAGCAGCGGTGAAATTGTCGATTTTGAATTAACTCAACCAATGGATGTGGAAAGTTTTCGTGAGCAACTAGTGAGCCAATTGCCCACAGACATACCCATATATAATGTGGAAGAGATAGATTTAAAAGCTAGTGCAGCTACCCAAATCATGGAAGCGGCAGAGTATTTGCTAACAGTGTCTACAGTTGGGGAAGTACCAGCAACACAATGGCAAGACTGGATTGCGGCTATCAAAGCTAAAAACGAGATATTGTCAGAACATATAACCAAATCAGGAAAACAGCAAATCATAAATCTGCGCGATCGCTTGTTTGAGCTTGAACTAGTAGAAGTAGACAACTCCCAAACAGAATCAAAAGCCGTCTTGCGTTATGTGGGTAGCTGTCGCCCTGATGGAGTAATATTGCGCCCTGAGCAAATTTTGTCTATACTAGAAATCGTGGTTAGTGCAGAATTTCACCTCCTGCATATCCACCGCAATCGACTAGTTTTAGGGATATAATCCCTAAAGGGCAACTTGCTAGTAGTTGTCCTGAATGAGCATCATTATGGGAATTGATTTTTAGCAAGGTTGCGTTAGAATGAAGTGAAGAGAAATTTTCTGGCGCTGCATTGAATGACTTGGTTCACTGCCCTGATACCCAGGGAGCGAAAGCAAAGATATGAGAGTGCAACTTCTAGGATTGTATCCCAGACAAACTAAAGCAGATTCAAAAACACTCTCGATAGCTACCTCGTGAATCATAAACTGACAATAGCTCTACGCCTGATATCTAACTCTATGCTTTTTACAACACCTGCACTAATACCATTACCCTAGATGGTGAAGGTATTGCATTAGAAATCAACCACGGACGGTTGATTTAACTACTTAAAACTATATGCAGCCGTTCTGGAATAATCAGGCGTGTAAACGCAATTACAGTTTTCATAGCTTCCTATTATGGGAAGCTGTCCCAGATTTACAATTTTTATTACCAGTAGCGCATTGTAGCAGCGACCGTAGGTACTAGAAGTATAACAGGATCTTCTTCTAATCCCTGTTGGTGCTACCAATTTTTGAGGAACTTGAATGCCAAAACAAATTATTATCGCGGAGCAGCATCAGATTGCTGCCGTCTTTTCTGAAGATCAAATACAAGAACTGGTTGTCGCCACGGGGCATCACCAAATTGGTGATATCTACTTAGGAGTAGTAGAAAATGTATTACCAGGCATAGATGCGGCTTTTGTAAATATTGGCGACCCAGAACGCAACGGCTTTATTCATGTTACTGATTTGGGACCATTGAAGCTCAAGCGTAGTGCCGCAGCCATTACCGAACTGTTGACACCACAGCAAAAAGTATTGGTGCAAGTGATGAAAGAGCCAACGGGAACAAAAGGCCCAAGGTTAACTGGTAACATCACCTCACCTGGAAGATACGTAGTGCTGATGCCCTATGGCAGAGGCGTAAATTTATCTCGGCGGATTAAAAGCGAAAGTGAGCGCAACCGCTTACGCGCCCTAGCAATTTTAATTAAACCCGCAGGTATGGGTGTGCTGGTGCGGACAGAAGCTGAAGGCAAGCCAGAAGAAGCAATTATTGAAGACTTAGAAGTACTGCAAAGGCAGTGGGAAGCAATCCAGCTAGAAGCTCAATCTACCCGCGCTCCTGCATTGCTCAATCGGGATGACGACTTCATCCAGCGCGTGTTGCGAGATATGTATGGCGCGGATGTGAATCGAATTGTCGTCGATTCCAGTACTGGTTTGCGACGAGTGAAGCAGTATTTACAGAACTGGAGTGGAGGACAAACACCACAGGGATTGCTGATTGACCACCATCGTGATCGCTCTCCCATTTTAGAATACTTCCGCATTAGTGCAGCTATTCGTGAAGCCCTTAAACCCAGAGTAGACTTACCTTCTGGAGGTTACATCATTATTGAGCCGACAGAGGCATTAACAGTAATTGATGTTAACTCAGGTTCCTTCACTCGATCAGCAACAGCTAGAGAAACAGTTTTGTGGACAAACTGCGAAGCAGCTACAGAAATTGCCCGTCAGTTAAGGTTGCGAAATATTGCTGGTGTCATCGTCGTTGACTTCATTGATATGGAATCGCGGCGCGATCAACTACAAGTATTAGAACACTTTAACAAAGCTCTGAAAGCTGACAAAGCTCGTCCTCAGATTGCCCAACTCACCGAACTAGGTTTGGTAGAACTAACTCGTAAGCGGCAAGGTCAAAACATTTACGAATTGTTTGGGGAAACTTGTCCCACCTGCGGCGGTTTAGGGCATACCGTACGCTTACCAGGAGAAATAGAAAACCGATTACCAATCCCAGCAGCAGACATACCAGAAAGGTTTGCACCGCCGCCGCAAAGAGAACCCCGTCTGTCAGCTAACCGCATTATAGAAGCACGGGAAAGGGAAAGCTATGATGGCTTTGGGGAAGGATTTGAAGGTGACTCGGAATTGAGTGCCATGGATCTGATTAATCATCCCAGCTATCAAGAATTGGGCGACAATAAGCGTCGTACCCGCACTCGCCGCAGTCGCATTGGTATCAATGGGGCTAACGGAAAAGATGAAACGCGGTTAGTTGCTAATCCACTGGGTTTTGTGAACGAGCCAGACTTGGATATGGATACTGACACTGAACTGACACCAATACAAGAAATTCCCTCTCTGCTCTCCGAAACGCGACGTATTAGCGAAGTTCCTCTGAGAGAGGCCAGAGACGCTACCCGCACACCTAGTCTTGGCAAATCTGGATGGACAGAAAGAGTAGAGCGGACGAAAGTTAAGATTGATCCAGTCAAACCCGTAGTAGAACCTCCACAGATTGTTTCTGTAGAAATGACACTTCAGGAACAAGATATGTTTGCTTTGATGGGAATTTCTCCTGGGGTGAAGTTAGACCAAGAGGTGAAGAATTCCAAATCAGTGATTTTCAATATTGTTCAACCTGGACAAATACCAACTTCACCAACTGAATCTACTTCAGAACCAACTGTTCT
Organism: Anabaena lutea FACHB-196; assembly: GCF_014698305.1. Classification (GTDB taxonomy): domain Bacteria; phylum Cyanobacteriota; class Cyanobacteriia; order Cyanobacteriales; family Nostocaceae; genus Anabaena; species Anabaena lutea. The sequence continues at coordinate 63,159 of NZ_JACJST010000005.1, forward strand.
TCAAAGAACTAGTCCTGAAGTGAGTGCAGTCAAAAAGCCAACACCAAAAGTTGAGGTGGAAGAACCATCTTTTCCTAAATTAGCAATCGAGCCATCTTTCCCAGATACTCCGCGAACAGAATTTGAGACTTTCACAGATGAAAATGAAATAAATAGCACTACTATTGCTAATCGCCGTCGTCGCCGTCGTTCCTCAGCATTAGACGCAGATACGTCAAGCTTAGAGGAAAGTTAGCGGGACTTATGGCCAAAACAGTGCAAACAAGTGCAGATGTTTGGTCAACCGCACCCTTAGGTGAATCTAGTTGGCTGGAGTTTTCCACCAGCTTAGGCATTCAGGGGTTGATTGCGGGTATAGATGAAGTGGGGCGAGGTGCTTTATTTGGTCCCGTAGTTGCAGCAGCGGTGATCCTACCTGAACAGGCTTGGTCACATTTGATGGCAGCCAAAATTAAAGACAGCAAGAAGTTGTCTAGTTCTCGAAGAACTCAACTAGCGCAGCAAATTGATGGGCTGGCTTTAGATTGGAAAATTGGTTATGCTTCAGTTGCGGAAATTGACCAATTAAATATTTTGCAGGCAACATTGTTAGCAATGAAGCGGGCTGTACTGAAGTTGAAGGTACAGCCTACACTTTGCTTAGTTGATGGTAATCAGTTAGTAAAGGACTTATTTATACCACAACAAACAATCGTTAAGGGAGATGAGCGATCGCTCAACATTGCAGCTGCTAGCATCATGGCTAAAGTTTGGCGTGATGATCTAGTAGTGCGTCTAGCATCAAAGTATCCCATGTATAACTTGGAGCAGAATAAAGGCTATGGGAGCCAGAGACATTTACTGGCTCTCCAAAAATACGGAACTTCACCCCTGCATCGTCTATCTTTTCGTCCTTGCCAAATTCAGTTATGAGTACCGAGTACCGAGTACCGAGTGAATAGAAAGTTAATCGAAGTTCAAGATTGGTATTTCAGTATTATCACTGCCAATTTTAGTTATTTCTGTGTGCGATATTACCCAATTACGATAATCAGCAAGGAGGTGATGCAATAATCTTTGCTTGATAGTCAACAATACGCTTTTGAGCAAACCATTACCTGTGGCTTCTAAAATCGACTTTGGAGTCAGAGAAAATGGTTGGGGAATCTCCACCAGCACTTCTAGATCGGCTTGTCCTTGTAAGCGAGTCTCACTACCTAGTTGATAGGGTGACAAGTATCCTTTTAAATTCAGAGCAAAGCGTTGATTGATATACTCAAAACCAAGGATTTCACAACCGAGCGATCGCAAATAAATTGTTCCCTGGGAATCAGCCCAAACTCTCATGTCTACTGTAGGTTGAATACTCAGTGACATAAAAGCCAGAGGACGCATTTTTAAGCGAAATACTTCCTCGGAAAGCTGTTGAATCCGACTGTTATCAGCCAAACTGTTGACAAGACGTTGAGGCTGACGCAAGTAGTGGTGAATAGAAATAGGCTGCTTAGGGACAGCAATTTCGACCGATTGAGAGGCAGTAAACTTGGTAGCCATAAGCAAATTAACGCATTATTGTCTAATTTTAATATTTTTTAATAAAGTTAGATTTATTTATAAAAAACTATAACCTTGTTTAATTATCAATCCAACTTGTAACTTAAGATTAAAAGCATGACTGTATCAATGGAGAAAAGTCCACCTTTAGCGATCGCACATTTGGGACCACCGGGAACTTACGCCGAACAAGCTGCTTTTTTTTATCTCAACTGGCTGAAAAAAACGCCAGGAGTTGTCGCTACCTTATGTCCTTATCTCACTATTGCCCAATCACTACAAGCTGTGGCTACAAACCAAGCCCAGTTAGCTGTTGTGCCTGTAGAGAATTCCATTGAAGGCAGTGTCAGCATGACGATGGATACTTTGTGGCAATTGGAAACTTTACAAATTCAGTTGGCTTTAGTCTTGCCTATCTCCCATACCTTAATTTCCTGTGCTGATAGCTTAGAGAGGATTCAAACTGTTTATTCTCATCCCCAGGCTTTAGCACAATGTCAGGGATGGTTGGGGCAATTTTTGCCTAATGTGAATTTGATTCCGAGTAACTCTACGGCTGAGGCTCTCCAGGGACTCAAACAGGAGGTGACAACCGCAGCGATTGCCTCGAGCAGAGCAGCAGAACTTTACAATTTACCTATATTAGCCACTGGTATTAACGATTATCCAGACAACTGTACTCGCTTTTGGGTAATTAGTCACAGCCAAAAAGATGCTGTTGTTCAAATATCTTCTAGAGAGATCGCTCCTACTCATACCTCCATAGCTTTTAGCTTACCTGCTAATGTACCTGGCGCACTAGCTAAAGCTTTGCAAGTATTTGCTAATCTAGGTATTAACCTTAGTCGAATTGAGTCTCGTCCCACAAAACGCTCATTAGGAGAATATATATTTTTCATTGACATAGAAGCAAGTGCAACTCAAGTGCAAACAGCTTTATCTGAGTTACGTAATTACACAGAAATAATAAAAGTTTTTGGTAGCTATAGTGTTACCTTGATTGAGAATTTCTAATTCTTGATAGAGCCTACGTTCGCGGATCGTGCTGTAGACTCTATTAAGCATTAATTTTTAAATGTATCTTTAAGAACAGAACGTGCTGCCAGATGGTTACGAGTAGAAGTTAAAATTTCTGCTTCTCGTTCTAAGCGAGCCGCAGTGTCTTGTATTTCTAACAATGCTTGTTGTTCTGGAGCAACACCATACAGATTACTGGCCACCCAATAGGATAGCTCTGTTGGTAAATCTGGTAAATCTTCTGGTAATTCAATATTTTGTTCAGTTAACTTTCCTGACAGACGGACGACATCTCGCAATAACTGTTCTACCTCAGTAGCTAAAGGTCGCAAATCTTTAGATGGCGGTTGGTCTTCAATCCACTCCACTAACCCAACGCGATAGGGTTTTTCGCGGATATATTCTAAAACGCGAAACCGTTGCTGTCCTAAAGTTAGCATTTCCATCCGGTCGTCAGGCATCCGCTTGTAATGAATAATTTCCGCACAGCAGCCAACGTTAGTAATTGTGCCTTTAACTGGATCGACCATCAAGACTCCAAACCTGCGATCGCTCTCCAAAATCGTGTTCATCATGATTCTGTAGCGAAATTCAAAGATATGTAGGGGTAAAGGTCTAGTGGGGAACAGAACCACTTCAGGTAAAGGGAAAAGAGGCAGTTCACGGACTGCAATTTTAGAAGAAGATGTCATTGTTAGTTGAGTATAAATTTAATTCTTAAAAAATTTATTTTTCCTAATTTCTCTGTAATTTACTTATATTCTATCATTTGTTTAATAGCTAATAAAAAGTCCTGAGTTGAAGAAAAGACACGATCATGGAGAGAAAGAAGAAACCGAGACATCTATCTTTGCTTCATTGAGTCTCCCCTTCTGCCCCTCAGAGAGTCTCTCCCACAAATTTCTCCAGGACAAAGTAAATATTAATACCACAAAATTTCATTAGTCATTTGTCCAAGTGCTAATGACTAATGACTAATGACTAATTTACAATTTGACTTCGATATCTACACCAGATGGTAAATCCAACTTCATCAGCGCATCGATAGTTTTAGAAGAAGGCTGGTAAATGTCAATAATCCGGCGATGGGTGCGGGTTTCAAAATGTTCGCGGGAATCTTTATCGACGTGAGGGGATCGCAGTACGCAATAGATCCGCCGTTTTGTTGGTAAAGGAATAGGTCCTATAGCTGTGGCGTTAGTGCGGTTAGCTGTATCTACAATCTTCTCGCAAGATGTATCCAATAAACGTCGGTCAAAAGCCTGTAAGCGAATTCTAATCTTCTGCTGCTGTAGAGTTGCCATATGAAAGTTTTCCAGGTTCTGTGAATTTTAGATTTTAGATTTTAGATTTTAGATTTTAGATTTTCAGATGCAATACCAGATCCAAAATTTAAACTCCAAAATTGTTTTGGGGAAGCTAAAGGAGCAGAGATGCATCAAACCATCCCTGCTCCTTGATTATGAGAAGGAAAAAGGTGCTTACTATTTCAGGATTTTGGATACCACACCAGCACCAATAGTGCGACCACCTTCACGAATAGCGAAGCGCATACCTTGCTCAATCGCAATGGGGTTGATCAGTTCTACTGTCATTTTGATCCGGTCTCCAGGCATAACCATTTCCACCTCTTTGCCTTCATCGGAGGTGTAGCTTTTGATAGTGCCAGTTACATCAGTTGTCCGGACATAAAACTGAGGACGGTATCCAGCGAAAAATGGTGTTTTCCGACCACCTTCTTTTTCGGTGAGAACGTACACTTCACCTTCAAATTGAGTGTGAGGTGTAATAGAACCGGGTTTAGCAATTACCATGCCCCGTTCAATATCAGTCTTTTGAATACCCCGCAGCAGTACGCCAGCGTTATCTCCAGCCATACCTTGATCAAGACTCTTCTTGAACATCTCAATCCCAGTTACGGTAGTGGCACGAGTATCTCTGATACCTACCAGTTCGACGTTATCGCCGACTTTGACTACACCCCGTTCAATCCGACCTGTAGCCACAGTACCACGACCTGTGATGGAGAAAACGTCTTCTACAGCCATCAAGAAAGGCTTGTCTACATCCCGCTCAGGAGTGGGGATATAGGCATCTACTGCATCCATCAGTTCGTAGATTTTATCAACCCAAGGATTTTCTCCCCGTTGCGTCTTAGGATTCTTGGTCATGGCTTCGAGAGCTTGTAGACCAGAGCCTTTGATAATAGGGATATCATCACCGGGGAAATCGTAGCTAGTTAACAGTTCCCGAAGTTCCAGTTCTACGAGTTCTAGCAGTTCGGGGTCATCCATCAAATCTTCTTTGTTCAAGAAGACGACCAGACTAGGAACACCCACCTGTTTTGCCAACAGGATATGTTCCCGGGTTTGGGGCATAGGACCATCGGTAGCAGCCACTACGAGGATGCCACCATCCATTTGAGCCGCACCGGTGATCATGTTTTTTACATAGTCAGCGTGTCCGGGACAGTCTACGTGAGCATAGTGGCGATCTGTGGTTTCATACTCAACGTGAGCAGTATTGATGGTAATACCACGTGCCTTTTCTTCTGGTGCGTTATCGATTTGGTCGTAACCTTTAGCTACAGCTTGACCATTAGCAGCCAAAGTCATGGTAATTGCTGCTGTTAAAGTAGTTTTGCCGTGGTCAACGTGGCCAACAGTACCGATATTTAAATGGGGTTTATTTCTTTCAAACTTTGCGCGTGCCATGAATGCTCGTTTCCTTTTTTAATTAAGCGTTCCCTTTACTTTTTGCAATGATAGTTTCAGCCACGCTGCGAGGCACCTCTTCGTAGTGACTGAACTCCATTGTAAAGATACCCCGACCTTGGGTTTTCGACCGGATATCAGTGGCATAGCCAAACATGGTTGCCAGTGGAACTTTAGATGCCACCTTAGCGAGTCCCTGTTCAGTGCTTTGGCTTTCAATCTGCCCTCTGCGGGCGATTAAGTCGCCAATGACGTTCCCAATAAAGTCTTCGGGTACTTCAACTTCAACTTTCATCATAGGCTCTAAGATGACAGGTGAAGCTTTCGATACCGCCTCTTTCATTGCCATTGAGCCAGCAATTTTGAAAGCCATTTCCGAAGAGTCTACATCGTGGTAAGAGCCATCTACCAAAGTAGCTTTGACATCAATGAGTGGATATCCAGCGACAACACCGGATTCACAACATTCTTTCATGCCTTGTTCTGCTGGGCCTACGTACTCTTTAGGTACGGTACCACCAACAATCTTGGAGACAAATTCAAAACCTGTGCCTGGTTCTCCTGGCTCCAAATTGATGACAACATGACCGTATTGACCCTTACCACCGCTTTGGCGGATGAATTTGCCTTCCACTTTGTTTACGGCTTTGCGAATCGTTTCCCGGTAAGCGACTTGTGGCGCACCGACATTCGCTTCCACTTTAAATTCCCGTAACATCCGGTCTACAAGAATTTCTAGGTGGAGTTCTCCCATCCCAGCAATTACAGTTTGGTTTGTTTCGGGATCTACACGCACACGGAAGGTGGGATCTTCTTCTGAGAGAGATTGCAACGCCTTGGACAATTTGTCCATGTCGTTCTTGGTTTTGGGTTCTACCGCTACCGAGATTACGGGTTCAGGAATAAATAAGGATTCCAGAATTACTGGTGATCCTTCATCACATAAAGTGTCACCTGTCAAGGTGTCTTTTAATCCTAATGCTGCTCCCAAATCACCTGCTCGCAGTTCTTCGACATCTTGTCGGTCATCTGCTTTCATCAGCACTAGGCGGGAAATCCGTTCTTTTTTGTTTTTGCTGGCGTTGAGGACATAACTGCCTTTTTTCAGCACACCAGAATAAACACGAACGAAAGTCAGGCGACCATAAGGGTCAGCCATAATCTTAAATGCCAGAGCTGCTAAAGGTTCGTTGTCATCGGCTCGGCGTTCGACAGTCTCGCCATTGGGCAAGATGCCTTGAATTGGTGGCACTTCTGTGGGTGCGGGTAGATAATCTACGACTGCATCCAACATCAACTGTACGCCTTTGTTTTTAAAGGCTGAACCGCACAGTACTGGTACAATCGTCCCCGCAGTTGTGCCTTTACGCAGGGCAGAACGAATTTCTGCTTCTGTAAGTTCTTCGCCCTCGAAGTACTTATTCATCAGCACGTCATCGGTTTCTGACACTGCTTCTATCAGCTTGATGCGGTATTCGGCTGCTTTTTCCTGCAATTCGGCTGGTATTTCTGTTTCTTGAATATCAGTACCTTGGTCGTTAGCGTACATATATGCACACATCCGCACCAAGTCAACGATACCTTTGAATTCAGTTTCACTACCAATTGGCAGTTGAATAGCGATCGCATTAGCACGCAGACGATCAATCATCTGCTCGTGAACTCTATAGAAGTTCGCCCCTGTGCGATCCATCTTGTTAATGAAAGCGATCCGAGGCACTTTATAGCGATCAGCTTGTCGCCATACTGTCTCAGATTGTGGTTGGACACCACCAACGGAACAAAAGACGGCGATTACACCATCTAACACGCGCATGGAACGTTCAACTTCAATAGTGAAGTCAACGTGACCAGGAGTATCGATAATGTTAATTTGATGATCTTTCCAGCTGGTACTGATCGCAGCAGCAGTGATGGTAATTCCCCGCTCCCGCTCTTGATCCATCCAGTCTGTGACGGCCGTTCCTTCATGAACTTCGCCAATTTTATGAATTATCCCAGAGTAAAATAATATTCTCTCTGTTGTCGTTGTTTTGCCCGCATCTATATGCGCCGCAATACCGATATTGCGTACTTTCTCTAGCGGGTTTGTGCGTACCACAGTTACCTCCTATAGTTTTTGCCTCATGATATCTTGTATATTACTCTTTGTTAAGATTCTATACTTTTACGGAAAACCGTCTTTTTCAGGAAATTTTACGATATACCGCTTTCCGATGGCGATATATCGTTGCTCTAGTTAGTAACGATAGTGTGCAAATGCCTTATTTGCTTCAGCCATCCGGTGCGTTTCTTCCCGCTTGCGAATCGCGCTTCCTGTTTCGTTAGCAGCATCCATCAACTCATTTGCGAGTCGGCTGGCCATTGTGCGGCCTGGTCTGGCTCTAGAATATTGCACTAGCCAACGCAAGGCTAGGGTAGTACCCCTTTCTGTCCGCACTTCCATGGGTACTTGGTAAGTTGCTCCACCTACTCGTCGAGCTTTCACTTCTACTAAAGGCGTTGCATTTCGCACTGCTCTTTCAAAGGTTTCTAAAGCACCATTACCAGTGCGTTCCTCAATAGTTTTCAATGCATCGTAAACGATCCTTGCGGCAAGTGATTTCTTGCCATGACGCATGATCCGCCTGATAATCATGCTGACCAGACGACTGTTATACACTGAGTCAGACGGAACTGGGCGTCTTTGACTAACACCACGACGAGACATACTTCATCCTTAAATTCGGAATTTGGCAACGAAATTATATGCTATCAGAACATAGGAACTTAAAAGCGGTGTAAGTAGCCGCTCTCACTTCCTTGAGTTTTGGCTCTAGTTGCAGCTTGGCTGAACTAATTTACTTGCTGCTCCCCTACCAGATACACAAGGCGAAAACATTGTAAACTTTAATATTTACATTAAAGTGCTGCTATCGCTGACCTTATTCTGCTTGAAAAACCTACACTTGTTCGTTTAGCGCCGAGAGCAACTTTATTTATTAAACAAGAGGAAGCAGCTTGTTGGTTTGGGTTGACTGCGGTTTTAGGTAATAAGGCGATTAATCGTAAGTGATGCGATTAATCGTCTTGTTCCTATTATTTGGCTGCTTTTGGACGCTTAGTTCCATACTTGGAACGACCTTGCTTCCTGTCTTTAACTCCAGCTGTATCTAACGTGCCACGGATAATGTGGTATCTCACACCTGGTAAGTCTTTTACCCGACCACCACGAATCATCACAACAGAGTGTTCTTGCAAGTTATGACCAATACCTGGGATGTAAGCTGTAACTTCAAATCCAGAGGTAAGTCTGACTCTTGCTACTTTGCGGAGCGCTGAGTTCGGCTTTTTCGGTGTAGTTGTGTAGACTCTGGTACAAACTCCTCGACGTTGAGGGCATTGTTTCAGAGCCGGGGACTTTGTTTTCTGACGCGCTTGCTCGCGTTCCGTACGTATTAGCTGCTGTATTGTTGGCATGAGTTACAGCGCGTGTTGCTGCTTATAGTCTATTTTAACAAATCCTGATTATAGCGTTTTTCATAATTTTCTGTCAATTACTATTTTGTTATTGTGTCAGTTGCCAGGTAGGTTATGACATACACTGATCATGAAAATCAGACACAACAAGACTTTTAACTCTTCACAGATTTACTTGCTATGGTTTTTTATTACTGACTAATAATCAGGCATTGTTATAGACAACTGTCAGGAATAATCAACACATATTTTAGAGTTGCTGTTGAGCGATGACGCGGTTTAGTGATTTATCTGTGAGCGCTATCAGTTAATTACCGCGTAATAAGCCAACCTAAAGTGTGTTCACCGCTTCCGCAAGGATTGCTATCTTTTAATACTAAATCATTTTTGAAAAATTTTAATTCCTGTAGGCAATGCCCACTCTAGGTGTATTTCAAAAATAAAATAGGAATTCTGTAGTCAGGTGTATGACTTATACCACGCTTCGCTATCTGGAGTGGATTCGCAGCAATTAATTTTTTCACCTATCCCTGTCGCCTGCTATACATGAATAGAGAAGGAATTTCCACAGCTACAGGTAGCGATCGCTAGTGGGTTATGGAAGCGAAAACCACCACCCATCAAGTCTTCTGAATAATCCAATACCAACCCAGTAATATAATTCATGCTTTGAGCGTCTAGGACTACTTGAGTGCCATTAACGTCAAAAACCTGATCTTCGACTTTGATGACTTCATCAAAAGAAATATCATAAAACAACCCAGAACATCCACCAGGTTTCACTTGCAAGCGAAACAAGATATTTGGCTGTTGCTTGGATTTTAATCGCCCAATTTCATTTGCGGCTGCTGGACTCACATTAATCATGGAATTTTTGTTGCACAAACTCCATCATCATATTAACGGGAGTTTGACACTTGTGGACAAGAAGTTCCAGAGTTGAAGAGGAGCAGGAAAATTACCCAATCATATTAAGTCCGGCTAATTGCTAATCAAAAAACTTTCCGCGTCAGAGTGCGGTTCCCTAATGATAAGTATTCAACCGGACAGGATATCACCTTTTGCTCAATTTCCCATGCTTACTTTTCTGTACGAGCGTAATCATCTTGGTAGCGAATAATATCATCCTCACCTAAATATTCGCCATTTTGGACTTCAATTAATACTAAGGGAATTACCCCAGGATTCTCTAAACGATGAACAGTACATTGAGGTACATAGGTTGACTGATTATTACTGAGTAAAACTTCTTTCTCGCCACAAACTACTCTAGCTGTACCTGAAACCACAATCCAGTGTTCGCTACGGTGGTGGTGCATTTGTAGACTGAGGCGATGTCCAGGCTTAACTTCAATCCGCTTAATTTTATATCCGCGCCCTTCTTCCAAAACTGTAAAAGAACCCCAAGGACGTAATTCACTAGCAGCGATACTTTTAGAATTGAGGGCTGCGTTGAGGGTGAGAGTGTTAGTTTGGGCTGTTTCTGTAAATGAAGCCATAGTTACCTCAGATGGAGACATACAAAAAATTTATTATTCTGAATAAGGGATGCAAGAATTTGAGTAAGAATTCAGGAGTCAGGAGTCAGGAGTCAGGAGTTAGAAAGAAAGAAGGATGAAGAATATTTTCTCTTCTGTTCCCTGTTAAGAGTTCCCTGCTATCAAACATTCTGTATCCTGAATCCTTACGAATTTGACGTGATATTTAAATAGTGAAAATTAGCAATTTAATTTCACTTTGCTAACCATAGCAAAATTAAATGTCATGGCGTAACTGATTACCAGTAAAACTTTTGGGTCTATACTAACTCTTCATCAAAGAAAATGCCAGCTTGTTCTCAACTTTAAAAAGGAATGGAAGAATCATAATGCAAAATCATGAAAAATTTTTTCTATAATTTTGCATTTCTAGGTTGCAATTGGCTTATGGTTCTGGGTTCAGGAAAATACCAATAGCGTTATGGACACGAGCCGCAGTACTGGGGGAACGGTCGAGTAATTGCCCTCCCAAGTATAAACTAGTAGAACTACCACCGTCCAAATTCAGGGCATTTACACAGCCCATAACCTGCATTAATTGGGCGTGTTCGGCTAAGGTAGCTCCTGCTCCACCAGCCCGATTATGCACGGCGGCAATCATCAAATTACCTGTATTGGTGGTACAAATGGCACTGCGAACTGCTTTTTCAGAGATAAAAGCGGCGCTGAATTTTTCAGCTTTGGCATCGAGAACAATTTGCCGATTTTGAATCAAGAGTGGACCTGCGCCGACAATGTGGGGATAACGGCTAAAATCGGTGGGAGTAGTATTGCTGGTAATACTGACTTTTGTGCCAATAGGCAATTTATTGACGTTAGTAGTAGCAGTACCGCGTAAGGTGAGGAGGTAGCCGTTTTGGGGAATGGGAACGGGGGTGACACCTGCTTTACCACCAGGTAGCTGATTGGTAATTTGGTCATTTTGGACAACTAGGAGGATTTCGTTGTCTGTGAGAGGTGTATAAGTACTGCCCCAAACCGATGTATAACGAGCAATACCAGTTTGGGCATAGCCACTGTTAAGAAAAAGAATGGGTAAAGACTGGTTATTGGCACTGATTAAATTTTCATTTAAGGTGAGACGGCCAAAGTAAAATTGTCCTGAATCATTCCAAGCGATCGCACCCCGATTTAAAATCGGCCCAGATATCCACTGATTATCCCGACGAATAGCTCCTAAAGGTAATCTATTATTGCGGTTAAAATAACCACCATTAATACCTGCTACTGCTAAATAACGTTGTGCAGTTTGAATCAAGGGGGCAGTGCCTGCTAAAATATCGGAATTTACCCACATAGGTTTAAGTGTTAAACCTACGATACGGGGATTAATGTCTAACCATACAACTGGAAAGCTGTCTTTACCTAAAGTGACAAACTTTTGTTGCCAGCGTAATCCCTTTGCCCAAGTGATATCCTTTGCTACCAAAGCATCAGGTTGAATATCTATAATTAAGCGATTGGGGTTAGCGATCGCACTAATACGCGGTGAAAGACCAAAGGGAACACTAAGACTGATCATAGTTTGATTATTGACTATCTCCACTTTTTGAATCAGTGGGTCAGAAGTTGGTGCTGATGGTAATTGTTTTAACCCGGTTGGCGGTAATATGATTGGCTGGGGAGTATAACGTTGAATTAAAGCCGGATCGGCGATCGCATCTAAAGTAATTGTCCATTCTCGATTTGGCGGTCTGGTAGTTGAGGAAGTTGGTTCTTGAGGGTCGATGGGTCTTTTGATAGCTTGACCTTGTGTAACTTGCCAAGGAGTGGGAATATCTAAATCCACAACCAGTCTCTCACCCACAGGTCTTTTTCCCAAACGAAGATTGGTAATTTTTGCTGGGGGGGTAGAAATCACCAAAGTATTGCCATTAGCCTGCATCTGCCAGCCTGCTGTTTGTGCAAAACTAGAAATATCTAAATAACGATATCCTCTCCACAACTTGGCGTTTAAAGCTAATGGTGGTTTGATTGACGAAAACCACTCCACCGGTTGTTGAGTAGGGTTACTAGTATTTAATAAATCTACCCCGATTAATTGTCTGAATGCCCCATCACTCAAATGAGTTGTCACCTTACCAGTATTTCCCGATTCCTGTAACCAAGCCCCTGTTAAAGTCCGACCGTTGAGAGAAATTTGATTACCAGATGGGATTATTTCTCCAGAAGCAGGTGAGGGAGAAGTCAGAATAGGAACTGGTTGAGCGTTAGTAGCAACAGTAGCAGTTAAGCACAGTGCTGTTGATAGAAGAGGGATAGAGTAGCGGAAAAACCTGTTCTTAAAATTTAGGGTAATGGTATTAAAGTCTGCTCGTCGGCAAGAATTCGTCATTTTTACTAACCTTAACTTCAGTACTTATGAAAATTACCACCCTCAGAGCTACCTGACCGAAGAGGACGCTCCAGAGTGGGAGACGCGGTGAGGAAGTCGGAGTCTTGGCGGTTCCCGTCGAGTCCGTTCGTCCGAAGGACGTGCCGGAGGCATCACTTCCGAACCCGAAGGGCGACGCGGAGAGTCGCCCGTGTCCGATGTTCGACGCAAATGGTTTCAAGCCCCTGACTTGAGTCGTGGAGAAGAAAAAAGACATTCCTCGCTGGAATCCCCTGGCTTTAGACATGGGGTATAAGAGCGTCTTCTTGACTAATTTATGAGGAAATCTTAAAAAATTATGACTTTATTTTGCAACAACCGTGATATTATTTAAGTTGGATTTTTATAACCAGTAAAAACAGGCAAGCAACTTTTCCCCCAAAACTACTATCAGTCAATGTTCTAAATGACACTTTTTAAAAAAAGTCTATAATAGTAGTCCCAGCGTTTAAAGCCAAATGTAATTATCTTCCAACCTCACCGATAGCTGCTATAGTTGCAAATTCAGTGAAGTACAGTTGCCAATGAAACTAGTAGGAATTGTCAAATGGACATATAGTGTAATAGTTTCAAAAAGCATAGAAATAATTAGATTCAGTATCTAAATACGAATAATGTCAGGGAAAATAGATTATCCAGACAAAGATAGCTTTTCTAACAGTACATAAACACCTAAAAAAAATAACGCAATAATTTTAACACGGGTGATCCATAAAGTAACCCCGAAGTTAAAATTTTTTTTCCCTAAATTTTCGTGATTATGTATTTCTCCATCGTTAAAGTTAGAAATTTTTCTTCTCAGCAGTAGCAATATTGGCAAAATCCGTAACTCAACATTTCAGGATATAGAGTATGAATCGTCAATCGTTGAATCAGGGTCAGAACATTACATTGTCAGAGATGGAAATCAAGGATACATACCAAGGACAAAGATGGTTAGTAGAAGAACGAGATGCTTGTGGTGTGGGTTTTATAGCCCATCGCCAAAATCGAGCTAGTCATGAAATTTTGGCAAAAGCCTTAACCGCCCTAACGTGCTTAGAACACAGAGGCGGATGTAGCGCAGACCAAGATTCAGGCGATGGCGCAGGGATTTTGACAGCAATTCCTTGGGAATTGTTCCAACAAGAAGGAATTAATGTTGCCGACACTGGTAAGATGGCTGTGGGGATGATATTTTTACCCCAAGATCAGCTTGCTGCCCAACAAGCAAAAGCTACATTTGAGCAAGTTGCAAAAGCGGAAAACTTGACTGTACTGGGCTGGCGAGTAGTCCCTGTGCGTGCAGATTTGTTGGGTGTACAAGCCAGAGAAAATCAACCCCAAATAGAACAGGTTTTTCTAGCTTCGGCTGATAAAAGTGGTGATGAACTAGAAAGAGAACTGTATATCACTCGTCGTCGTATTGCCAAAGCGACCAAAAACATTTCTGAAGAATTTTATGTTTGCTCCTTGTCAAACCGGACAATTGTCTACAAAGGCATGGTGCGTTCGGCAGTGTTGGGAGAATTTTATGAGGATTTAAAAAATCCGGCTTTCAACAGTGCTTTTGCAGTTTATCATCGCCGCTTTAGTACCAACACTATGCCCAAGTGGCCTTTGGCGCAACCGATGCGGCTGTTGGGTCACAATGGTGAAATTAACACACTGTTGGGTAACATTAACTGGATGATGGCACGAGAAGCTACCTTAGATCATCCAGTGTGGAATGGACGTGCTGACGAGTTCAAGCCACTGGTAAATATTGACAGTAGCGACTCAGCCACACTCGATAATGTACTGGAGTTGCTGGTGCGTTCTGGACGTAGCCCCTTGGAAGCTTTAATGATGATGGTTCCAGAAGCTTACAAAAATCAACCTTCTTTGCAGAATTATCCAGAAATTGTTGATTTTTATGAATATTACAGCGGTCTACAAGAAGCTTGGGACGGCCCAGCACTTTTGGTATTTAGTGATGGGAAAAAAGTTGGTGCAACATTAGATCGAAATGGCTTAAGACCGGCTCGCTATGTGATTACCAAAGATGATTATATCGTCGTGGCTTCTGAAGCTGGTGTAGTGGAATTCCCAGAAGCAAATATTATTGAAAAAGGCCGACTGGGGCCGGGACAAATGATTGCGGTGGATTTGACAACCCAGGAAGTTCTCAAGAATTGGGAAATTAAACAGCGGATTGCTAAACAGTATCCTTATGGAGAATGGCTGCAACAGTACCGCCAAGAACTGAAACAGTTAGTAAAACCGTCCTTTGTTAATGGTAACGGGAATGGTAATGGTAACGGTCATCATCCAACTGACAACGAGCAACTAATAACTGGCAAGATCGATAAACAAACCTTACTGCAACAGCAAATTGCTTTCGGCTACACATCAGAAGATGTGGAAATGGTAATTCAGCCCATGGCCAGTGCAGGTGCAGAACCAACTTTTTGCATGGGGGATGATATTCCCTTGGCTGTGCTGTCAGAAAAACCTCACCTGCTGTATGACTATTTTAAACAGCGTTTTGCACAGGTGACTAACCCACCCATTGACCCTTTACGGGAAAAACTGGTGATGTCCTTGACAGTGGAACTGGGTGAGAGGGGTAACTTGTTGGAACCCAAGCCAGAACACGCTCGGAAATTAAAGCTAGAGTCGCCAGTGCTGACTGATACAGAATTGGATGCAATTAAGTTATCAGGATTTGCGACGGCGGAGTTATCAACTTTATTCCCCATTGCTTCGGGGCCAGATGGTTTGAAAGCTGCGGTGGAATCTTTACAAAAACAAGCAGCGGAATCAGTCCAGGCTGGTGCGAAGATTTTGATATTGAGTGATAAGATCCCCCCTACCCCCCTTAATAAGGGGGACAAAGAGGGAATTGGTGCAGAATTAACCTACATTCCACCTTTGTTAGCTGTGGGTGCTGTCCACCATTACTTAATCCGCCAAGGTTTGCGGATGAAAACATCGCTGGTAGTGCATACGGCTCAATGTTGGAGTACTCACCATTTTGCTTGTCTGCTGGGCTACGGTGCTGGTGCGGTTTGTCCGTATATGGCTTTGGATACTGTGCGGGATTGGTGGTCTGACCCGAAAACGCAACAGTTTATGGAAAGGGGTAAAATTAATCCGTTGACTCTTGAACAAGCGATCGCTAATTATCGTCAAGCTGTAGAGTCAGGTTTGCTGAAAATTCTCTCAAAAATGGGAATTTCCCTGCTTTCTAGCTATCAAGCCGCACAAATTTTTGAAGCTATTGGTATCGGTGGAGATTTGTTAGCTTTGGGTTTCTGGGGGACTACTTCCCGGATTGGTGGTCTGAGTTGCATGGAATTAGCTCAAGAGGTGCTTTCTTTCCATAGCAAAGCTTTCCCAGAACTAACAACCAAAAAGTTAGAAAATCTGGGCTTTGTCCAGTACCGTCCCGGTGGTGAATACCACATGAATAGCCCGGAACTGTCTAAGGCGCTGCATAAGGCTGTAGACGGTAAGCATTATGACCATTACGAAGTTTACAAAAAGCATTTAGAAGGTAGACCGGCAACGGCTTTACGGGATTTGCTGGATTTTGAAAGCGATCGCCCATCTATCCCCATTGAACAAGTAGAATCAGTTAGCGAGATTGTCAAACGCTTCTGTACTGGGGGAATGTCTTTAGGTGCATTGTCACGAGAAGCACATGAGACACTTGCCATTGCCATGAATCGCATTGGGGGTAAATCTAACTCTGGTGAAGGTGGCGAAGATCCAGTTCGTTACAAAGTGTTAAATGATGTTGACTCATCTGGTCATTCACCCACTCTTCCCCACTTGAATGGGTTACGGAATGGTGACACGGCTGCGAGTGCCATCAAGCAAGTAGCATCAGGTCGCTTTGGTGTAACTCCAGGATATTTAGCCAGCGCCAAACAAATTGAAATCAAAATCGCCCAAGGTGCAAAACCAGGTGAAGGTGGACAACTACCAGGGCCAAAAGTAAGTCCTTACATCGCCATGTTGCGGCGTTCTAAGCCCGGAGTGACTTTGATTTCACCGCCGCCACACCATGATATTTACTCAATTGAAGATTTGGCGCAGTTGATTTTTGATTTGCATCAAATTAACCCAAAAGCACAAGTTTCCGTGAAGCTAGTCGCAGAAATTGGCATTGGCACAATTGCGGCTGGTGTAGCCAAAGCCAACGCTGATATTATCCAGATTTCTGGTCATGATGGCGGTACTGGGGCATCACCTTTGAGTTCTATTAAACACGCTGGCAGCCCGTGGGAACTCGGGTTAAGTGAAGTGCATCGGGTATTGATGGAGAATAGTTTGCGCGATCGCGTCATTCTGCGAGTAGATGGCGGTCTCAAGAGTGGCTGGGATGTTCTCATCGGTGCATTAATGGGCGCGGAGGAGTTCGGTTTCGGTTCAATCGCCATGATTGCTGAAGGCTGTATTATGGCGCGGGTATGTCATTTAAATACCTGTCCTAAAGGTGTTGCTACTCAGAAAGAAGAACTACGTCTACGTTTTAGCGGTATCCCAGAACACGTTGTTAATTTCTTCTATTTTGTCGCGGAAGAAGTCCGTAGTCTGTTAGCTAGGCTGGGTTATCGTTCTCTCACTGAATTGATTGGTAGGGGAGATTTGTTAACAGTGCGTTCTCATGTCAATCTCACCAAAACTCAAGCCCTGAATCTGGATTGCTTAACTAAGCTACCAGACGCAAAACTAAACCGTAGCTGGTTGGTACATGAAGAAGTTCACAGCAACGGTGCAGTTGTGGATGACCAATTGCTGGCTGATGCCGATATTCAAGCTGCAATCAAGAATCAAACTACTGTCAACAAGACGATTTCTATTGTCAACACTGATAGAACAGTGGGTGCAAGATTAGCGGGAGCGATCGCTTCCCAATACGGCGATAGCGGCTTTGAAGGGCAAATTAACCTCAATTTCCTGGGAAGTGTCGGGCAAAGCTTTGGCGCGTTTAATCTACCTGGTTTAACATTAACTCTGACCGGTGAAGCTAACGACTACGTAGGTAAGGGAATGCATGGTGGGGAAATTATCATTAAACCCCCAGCAGAAGCTACTTATGACCCAGCACAAAATGTGATAGTTGGCAATACTTGTCTTTATGGTGCGACCGGTGGTGTGTTATTTGCCAATGGTTTAGCTGGAGAACGCTTTGCTGTACGTAATTCTAAAGGTACAGCCGTCATTGAAGGCGCTGGGGATCATTGCTGTGAGTACATGACTGGTGGGGTGATTGTTGTCCTGGGGAAAGTCGGACGAAACGTAGGTGCAGGTATGACAGGGGGACTGGGATATTTCTTAGATGAAGATGGTTCTTTCCCGGAATTAGTCAACAAAGCTATTGTCAAAACCCAGCGGGTAGTGACAGACGCAGGTGCAAAACAACTTTATGAGTTAATTAAAACTCATAGCGATCGCACAGATTCACCCAAAGCGAAGCTAATTATCCAAAACTGGGAAGAATATTTACCCAAGTTCTGGCAATTAGTCCCACCTTCTGAAGCCGACAGTCCAGAAACGAATCCTGAAGCAACTTCAGAACACAAACAACTAAGTTCTGTTTAATCCGTAGGGGCGGGGTTTCCCCGCCCTGAAAACAGGTGATTTACTTACAGCAGATTGCAGATCAATGAGGCTTCACCGTGAGCGTCAGCCGATAGCTTGCGTGGCGTAGTCATACGGTACAGAATCAAAATTGAAACCTAGACACATTCGCCAGTTTTACTCCTGACTCCTGTACGGGCGTATTGCAATACGCCCCTACTGACTCCTGAATTCTGCTGTAATTACTTCTTGTTAGCAACTAACGCCTGATTTTTATCTTGTAGTTCTAAAAGTTCGGGGATAGTAACAAACTTATAACCCTGCTTGCGGAACTTACTGATAATTTCTGGTAAAGCCTTGACAGTGTGAGAGCGATCACCACCACCATCGTGCATTAATACGATACCGCCTGGTTTTGCAGCCCTAAAGATATTATTAATTAATTTAGGTACAGATGGACGAGAGTAGTCTACTGAGTCAGAAGACCACATAATAATTGCATACTTATTATTTCTGGCGTAACCGGCTACTCCATTAGTCATATGGCCGCCGGGTGGACGAAATAAACTGGTTTTCACACCTGTAGTTTTATAAATAATGTCTGTAGTATTAGCAACTTCATAGGCTGCCACTTGCGGGTTCATGTGGTGATACCAATGATGCCAGGTATGATTAGCAATGGTGTGGCCTTCAGCAACTACCCGCTTGGTTAAGTCGGGATAAATCTTGACATTTTGCCCAACAACAAAAAATGTCCCTTTAACTTTATTCTTTTTGAGGATATCCAGTACTTGTGTTGTACTTTTAGGCCAAGGCCCATCATCAAAGGTGAGCGCAATGACTTTTTCTTCTGGAGGAAGTTTTGCTTCCTTAATGGTTGCCCCTTGAAACCTTAGTGGCACATCAGGAGCAACGCCTTTTGCTTGCGCTTCTTGCTGCCAACTGTTAAGCATCATTGTCTTAAATTCTTCAATACGCTCTTGAGTGCCTACATTGGCGGACATCTCATTCACGCTCAAATTTTGGCTGCTTTGAGCTTCAGATGCATTTGGCTTAACCAGGAGCATCAACCCAATTCCCACAGTACCAGTTAAGCAAACCAAGGCAATTAATATTCCCTGAGGCCAAAAAAACGACTTATTTTGTTCCACTATGTAGCTCCTTTAAGGGTTGAACCATCAGTCAGGTTTCTGACGGTAGGTTATAACACATTTTGTCTAGATATTAGATACTTAACGGCTGACTAGTAATCATGAAAATTGCGATACAAACTTACAGAAATTCCGCAATCTAGCATGATAAATTATACGGAGTTGCCTAATACGTTAGTCTTTAGCTAACCTCTTAAGTGATGAATCTCTAACTTTTGTACTTTTGTCAACACAGTAGGATAATGAATCAATGATTATTCCACATAAATAGCCAAAAAGAATAGAGTATCTAACTCCAAATAACGGCACAAACTATCAGTAGCATCACTGTTAATGTGTAGTTTATTTTTTTAGTTCATTCCTTCTTTTTAAAGAAAATATTAAATTTTTAATAGCATATTGTTGTTTTTGGAATTTCATACTGTATGTAGACAACAAATAACTGATTATAGTTTCCCATTATCAAGCCATGATTAGTCGTTAAGCTAGATACTCTTCTCAAAATTTAAACCTGTTTCATATTTCAGGCTCTTATTGAGACTAGACATCTCTAGAAATGAAATATGCTCCCTCCAGAACCCTTGTAGAGAAGTGACCTGGGTAGGGATTCTCGGCTTTACATTCTTTTTCACTCCTATGTCTACTGAGACTTGATGACCAAAATTTCTAACTAGACTCAGATAACGCACTCGATTATCATGATGATATAATTCCCAGATCATGCTCAAAGAGCGATGCCTACAGCGAGCGAAACTATCGCGGCTACCTTCATCAATTAAAATTAGTTCATTCAGCCTTACCATCTAACTGTGTCATAACATGAGTTAGAGCGCCATAAATTTATGCAATATCTTATTTTAAATATGAGGAATAACCGCTGGTTTTTATGTTTTTTATTTACATCTTTATGCCTGTGGTTAATATTTTTAGGAAACTCACCTTTAAGAGATTGGGATGAAGGTACTATAGCCCAAGTTGCCCGTGAAATTTGGCGTAACCCAGTTGATAAAATGGTTTGGCTTTACCCAACTTTAGGAGGTGATCCATATCATAATAAACCACCTTTAATACACTGGTTAATTGCTATTACTTATTCCTTGGGTGGTGTAAATGAATGGACAACACGCTTACCAAGTGCAGTATTAACTGCTTTAGGTGTGCCTTTACTTTATTCCGTAGGAAATTTAGTTTTTAACCAAAGTTTACCAGCATTATTTACTGCTTTGGTTTATATGACTATGTTACCTGTGGTGCGTCATGGCAGACTAGCAATGTTAGATGGTGCAGTTATTACATTTTTCTTATTGTTATTATTTTGTATTTTAAAATCCCGTCAGCAGCGAATTTATGCGTTAGGAATTGGCTTTAGTTTAGGATTAATTACTCTTACCAAGGGCATGATAGTTTTGCTATTAGGAGGAATTGCAGGTTTATTTATATTAGCAAATCGACAGTTTTATTTATTCAAAAGCTTATATTTATGGCTAGGAATATTCTTAGGAAATGCTTTACCAATTGCTTGGTATATTGCCCAATGGCAACATTATGGAGAGAATTTCTTACAAACAAATTTGCAATCACAAACTTTTGCGCGACTTGTAGAATCTGTAGAAGGTCATAGTGGACCTGTTTGGTACTATTTCATAGAAATACTTAAATATGGTTTTCCCTGGTTATTGTTTTTGCCTGGAGGATTATATTTAGCTTGGAGAAAACGTCATACTAGTTGGGGTTCTCTGATTATTATCGGCACAGTAATTTACTTTGGGACTATCTCATTTATGAGTACAAAACTTCCCTGGTATGTGATGCCTATATATCCATTTTTAGCTCTAGCAATTGGTGCTAATTTGAGCGAAATTTGGCAGCAAGGGAAGTTTAATGTCAAATTTATGGGAGGATTCTTTGCTTTTTTGACTGTCGCTGGTTTGGGAGGTTGTATTTATTTTAGTTTTGCTGATCCACAACCAATATTAATTATCATGAGTATTGTTTTAGCAATCAGTATGGGAATTACTGCATGGTTAGTTATTAAGCAAAATCGTAATTTTATCCCAGTTTTATTTACTGGAATGTATTTAGTTTTATTACTTTTAATGAGTTCAAATTCTTGGATATGGGAGTTAAACGAAGCGTTTCCAGTTAAACCAGTTGCTGCATTAATTCGTAAACATATTCCAGCGGGAACAACTATTTATACTTCTTTTGCTTATAGTCGTCCTAGTTTAGATTTTTATAGTGATTGTCAAGTGATTGCTGTTCCTATTTCGGTGTTGCAGGAAATGTTTTCTAAGAAATTTAATTTGTTGGTGGATAATGAGACTTTGGAGAAATTGAATTTAAATCAGAGTCAAGTTATAGGAGAAGTTAACGATTTTAAACTGATTTCAATTGTTGTTCAAGACTAATTAAGGTATACTTTTGAATATCAAAAAATTAAATATTAGCCAATTCATAGTGGATATAGTTAGCAATAACTATTGCTAATATGCTAAATTAATATAGATAGCTTTCTAATCAAAAATATGCAAATCACAGAAAAGCAATATTACACCCCAGAGGAATATCTGGAATTAGAAGCAACTGCTGACTACAAAAGCGAATACATTGAAGGACAAATTATTCCGATGGCTGGTGCATCTATCAATCATAACCGCATCTCTTTAAATCTCAGTTCTGGGCTGAATTTTGCCTTTAGAGATAAAAATTACGAAGTTTTTATGGGTGATATACGTCTATGGATACCCCAAAGACTAATATACACCTATCCAGATGTAATGATTATTGCAGATGAACCAGAATTTTTCAATAATCGCACAGATACAATTACAAATCCCCAGGTAATTATTGAAGTTTTATCTAAATCTACCAAAGGTTACGACAGAGAAGATAAATTTGAAGCTTACAGAACAATTCCCAGTTTTCAAGAATATTTATTAATTGATCAAAACCGCATTCATGTAGAACAATTTTCTAAAACTGGAAAGAAAAGATGGAATTTGTATGAGTATGATGAAGAAGATGAAAAAATATCTCTTGTCACTGTAACTTTTGAGATTTCTTTACAGTATTTATATAATAAAGTGAAGTTTGGAGTTGTGGAATCTGAATCAGAAAATAATAGTTAAAACTTGTCGGCTTATCATATTATATGAATGATATGATCCAATCATAACAACAGATGAATCACCTGTTTAAACTAGATAAACTATTATTAGGTATCCTGATTATATTCGCATTAATACTGCGCGTTGGTATTGCTTTAAAATTCCCCAATATATTTTGGGCGGATGAAATTTTTCAAACCCTAGAACCTGCACACCGACTAGCTTTTGGTAACGGTATCGTCACCTGGGAATTTAGAGACGGTATTCGTTCCTGGGTATTACCAGGAATTTTAGCCGGTATTATGCGTCTAACTTCGTGGCTGGGAGAAGGTTCTACTGGCTACTTAATAGGAATTAATATCTTTTTATCTCTACTTTCCCTGAGTAATATCTTAGTCGCATATTTATGGGGAAAAAAAATAGGAGGAACAATTACAGCCTTTATTTGTGCTGCTATTTGCACTATCTGGTTTGAAATTATCTACTTTTCTGCCAAAGCTTTTACCGAAGTCGTAGCAACACATTTTCTGTTACCAGGAATATATTTAGGGGTTCAAAATAATTTATTTAAACTCAGAAATCGGTTGTTTTTGTCAGGATGTTGGTTGGGAATATCTCTAGCATTAAGAATCCATTTTTTACCTTGTATTGCTTTTATTGTAATTTACATTTGTAGACGAGAGTGGCAACATAAATGGTTGCCTATGATAGCAGGAATTATCGCCCCCCTACTCATCTTCGGAACTGTTGATGCTTTTACTTGGTCTTATCCTTTTCAATCTTTTTGGTTAAATATTTGGGTAAATCTTGTTGAAGGAAGAAGTAAACTTTATGGAGTTTCTCCTTGGTATGAATACTTTATTTTATTGCTTAAAACTTGGTCTTGGTTTTCTATCCCTATAGTTATTCTGGCTTTTTTAGGTTCCCGTCGTATTCCTATTTTGGCATGGTCAGCTTTAATTATTATCTTGTCTCACAGTTTCTTAGCTCATAAAGAATATCGCTTTATTTATCCTGCATTACCAATGGTGATGATATTAGCAGGAATAGGAACAGCAGAATTAGTTTTAAATTTGTCCCACAGATGGCTTTCAACTCGAAAAATAGTAATAGCAATATTACTTTGTTTATTCCTCTGGACTTCCACTTCTGTAGCTCTTATCAGCCGATTTAATATCTATAATCCTTTGAATTTTTCTACTTTTGGTACTAATTTAGAAAACACACATTTGTATGCTACAACTGATAATTTACTAGCCTTACAAAGCTTAAGTACAGAAAATACAGTGTGTGGTCTTGGTCTTTGGGGGGTTAATTGGGCTTTATCAGGAGGGTATACCTATTTTCACCAGGATGTTCCTATATATCAAGTTGAAAAAGCCGCAGATTTTGAAGAGCTAAAAGCAGGTTTTAACTACATTATTGGCAATCGTTCCATACCATCTCAATATCAAAACTATACTTTGCAGAAATGTTGGCAAGAAACTTGTATCTATAAGCGGCCAGGTTCTTGTAGCCAGATTATAGATAGCGATATCAATTCTGTTCTCAAAAAATCGGGAAATTAGTAGCCGAAGCAATTTATATTTAAAATTACCGTTAATTATTAAATAATTGTGAAAGCTATAACTTTACTTGGTTCTACTGGCTCAATTGGTACTCAAACCTTAGATATCGTCTCTGAACACCCAGATAAGTTCCGAATCGTCGGATTAGCTGCTGGGCGGAATGTGGAGTTATTCGCGGCGCAAATTCGCCAGTTTCGCCCCCAAATCGCTGCTATTTCGGCTGCTGAGAAATTACCAGAACTTCGGGAAGCTATTAAAGACGTAAATCCCCAACCCATTTTACTCGCTGGTGAAGCGGGAGTGATAGAAGTTGCTCGTTATGGCGATGCCCAAACGGTGGTTACTGGTATTGTTGGTTGTGCAGGTTTATTACCAACCATTGCGGCTATTGAAGCGGGCAAAGATATTGCTTTAGCAAACAAAGAAACTATCATTGCCGGCGCTCCTGTGGTGTTACCTTTGGTGGAAAAACACGGAGTGAAACTATTACCCGCAGATTCCGAACATTCGGCGATTTTTCAATGTTTGCAAGGTGTTCCTAAAGGTGGTTTAAAAAAGATATTATTGACTGCTTCCGGTGGTGCTTTTCGAGATTGGCCTGTGGAAAAATTACCAGAAGTAAAAGTTGCTGATGCTATTAAACATCCTAACTGGTCAATGGGGCGAAAAATCACTGTAGATTCTGCAACTTTGATGAATAAGGGTTTGGAAGTAATTGAGGCTCATTATTTATTTGGGATGGATTACGACAACATCGAAATTGTCATTCATCCTCAAAGTATTATTCACTCTTTAATAGAGTTACAAGATACTTCAGTTCTAGCTCAACTTGGTTGGCCAGATATGCGGTTACCTTTGCTTTATGCTTTATCTTGGCCGGAGCGAATTTACACGAATTGGGAAAGATTGAATTTAGTAAAATCTGGTGATTTAACTTTCCGTGAACCGGATCATCAAAAATATCCTTGCATGGGTTTAGCTTATGCTGCTGGTAGGGCTGGTGGTTCTATGCCGGCGGTTTTGAATGCGGCTAATGAACAAGCTGTGGCTTTATTTTTAGAAGAGAAAATTCACTATTTGGATATTGCTCGGTGTATTGAATTTGTGTGTGATAGCCATCAAAATCATAACAAACAAAATCCCTCTTTAGATGACATTTTGGCAGCAGATAAATGGGCTAGGCAAGAAGTTTTAACTGCGGCTGAAAAGTTAGCAATTCAACCACAGGTAATTTCTGTGGGTTAATACCAGATCCCCGACTTCTGACATTAGCTGAAAATTTTTTGACAGCAACAAAGAAGAAGTCGGGTATCTCAGACTCCTAAAATATCATAATATACACTATAATAAACTCAGCACCAGCACTTAAACAAAACTGAAAATACTGCCACCGCAGTCAAACCCAAATAGCAGTTTTTATTTGCGAGGGCAACTTTTTTTAAGCAAGATAACTGAAAATCTCATATTACTGAATACTGGATAGACTATGGCTAAAATGCAACTACATTTCAACGGTAACTTCTCCCTCAAAAAAGAAGAAATTAAAAGAATACTAGAAGCAGCTTCAGAAAAAAAAGGATTAAAAGACACCTTAGAAAACCTGATGACAAAAACAGGTTTAGGTAATGCCAAAGTTGGCAAAATTAAAAGTTGGGCAACCAGAGCAGGTTTAGTTAAAGATAATTATTTAAGTCCAGAAGGAAAAATAGTTTTAAAACATGATCTTTATTTACAATCAATAATTACCGATTGGTTAATGCACTTTTATTTAAGCTTTGGTAATGAAGGTTTAAAGCAAATACCAGAAAACCCTGCGGAATGGGGAGGATGGACTTATTTTATTTATACATTTCTGCCAGAAAATCCCACATTTAGCAAAGATGAATTATTTCAAAATTGTATTCCTATATTTGAAGAACCAGCTAAAGTAATTCCTGAAAGATTCAAATATATTTTAAGAGCTTATACCGAACCGCAAGCATTAGCTAATTGTCAAATTATCCAAGAAATTAAAACCGACAAATATCAAACAGGAAAAGCTAAACTTCCTAATTCTCATTTAATTGGTTATTTTATTGCTAAACTTTGGGAGCGAGATTTTAATAAGCAAACTTCTGTTTTAACAGACGATATCATCAATCAAAAAATGGGAATTGTCCCAGTTTTAGGTATTCAACCAGAAACATTACAGCAACATCTAAATAGTATAGAATCCTTGGGAATTATTGAACAAAGACGCACAGTGTCACCCTATCAAATTATCCGTCGTTGGGATGATCCTGTTAACTTATTAGAAAAAGCCTATGTTAACAATAAATAATTTATCCCTTCAAGATGTAAAACCAGCAGATTACCCACATTTATTATTGTGGGATAGTCCTCATGATGCAGAAATTCATCAACTCGCATTTAATAACAATGCTCAAATTATCAGTTATCGTGATAACTTAATTAGTCGTATTAACAGCAAACAAAAATATCTGATTCTCCAGGAAAATATCAGTCAAGAATTAGCAGCGATTAAAGAAATTTGTGATCATGCAAATAAACCCATAGTGATATTAAAAGACTTAGAAATTCTCATTACCTATCTTTACAGTCAACCATCATCCCCCTTGAGTTTATTTTGGCACAAACTAGGAAACATGAGACATTTAGAAAGTATTTTATGGATTTTGCTTCCTACGCAAATACATCCTATTAACTGGAATAAAAAACGAATTACAACCATAGTTTAAAACTGAATCATATACCACATATACCAGGGAGGCTTACCATCATGCAACTTAACCAAATAGTCACAATTAATGAATCAGGAATGGTAGCTAATGCCGTTAATTTTGGTATGATAGCTGATGCTGAAAAAAACTTACTTTTATGTCAAGGATTTGTTTTTAATCATTCTACATTAGATGTATTGGATAAAATTCAAAAAAGCTATCAAAGTCCAAATAGTTCAAACATTCATTTATTTGTGCAAGATTATGGTAAAGGTAAATCTCACTTTGCTGTAGTTGCAGCTAACTATTTTAAACAATTATTAGATGGTTCTGAAATTCAAGGAATATTAAATCAAATTAAAATTGCAGCAGAAAATAATCAAGGAATATTAGAAGATTTAACAGCTTATAAAAGACGGAATCCTAAACATTTAGTAATTTGTATTAGTGGCGATGAAGGAATAGATTTAAGACAGATATTTTTAAAGTCCCTGCGTCAAACATTAGAAAATGAAGGTATTACCGATTCATTAGCACAGCAACTTTGTCAAAAACCCCTGGAATATTTGTACAATTTAACCGAAGAACAAATTAATCAAGTTAATCATTTCTTGGAAACCACAGGAAACCAATTTGGAGATTTTGACAGTCTTATTGATTTATTAGAAAAAGACAATTATCGGGTAATTTCTACAGTTAAAGAAATTAGCAGACAACTAAATAAAGGATTTGCAATTGACTTTGATACAGATTTAAAAATTGAAGAAATCTTAGCAGAATTAATCAATCAATTATGTTCTGGTGAAAATGCGAAATATGCAGGAATTTTAATTTTATTTGATGAACTAAATGCGTATTTACAAGCATGGGCTAAGGATTCATTTAATTCAGGAGGACTTACATTACAAAGCATTACCAATATTTGTGAAAACAATAAAAGTAAACTAGCTTTAGTTTGTTTTACTCAAATTAGACCACTAAAATCAGTTCCCAGTCAATCAGCAGACGATTACAAAAAACTTGCTTCTCGGTTAGAAATTGCTGAAAGCACTTATGAACCAATTTCTAGTTTAGAATTAGTAATTAAAGCTTTATTACCAAAACAAGATAACACTAATTTATGGAATCAATTTTTTCAAATCTGGAACAATACACTCTTAACTGATAGTAGAAAATCTCATGAACACAGAATTAATATTTATCGAGAAAGAGGTTGGAGTTTACAGGAATTTAATAACACTTTAACTATTGGTTGTTTTCCCCTTCATCCGTTGAATAGTTATTTGCTTTGTAACTTAGATTTTACTCAAGGTAGAACAGCAATTCAATATATCAAAGAAGATGTGAAAAATTTTATTAACTCTCAACCTGTTGAAAAGAACGGTAAATTAAACTATCTTGCTCCTATTTCCCTAATTGATGCTTTTAAAGATAACTTTTACCAACCAGAATTTTATCGTCATTATTCAGAATATCAAAAAGCCTATGATACCATAGCTGCATCTGCTACAGTTGAAGAAATTGCAGTTTTAAAAGGACTTTTATTATTTTATGTTAGTCACAATAAGCTTCATAAACCAGCATCAGAAAAACATGATTTTATTCTCAGTGAATTAACAGGTTTATCTGAAAAACAAACAAAAGAAACCTTAGAAAAACTCACCCAAGACAGAAAAGTTATTTACTTCAATTCTGGAGATAATACCTATCGTTTTTATGCTGGTAGTAACTTACTAGAAATTAGTCAAGAAATAGCAGAAGAAGCGAGTAAACAAGCTAATAAAATTTCAGTTAATTTAGCTGTTAACCATTGTCAAAAAGAAGTTATAACTTATTTGCAATTTGATAAAATTGAAGGAACAGCTTTTATTGAAAAAAATCAACTTTTGAATGATGAATGGTTTTTTGAATATAAATTTTATAGTATCACAGACTTTGAACAAGCTTTATCCGATTATAAAACCATAGAAAACTCAGCAGGGAAAGGAATTTTTGCTTATGTTTTAGCGGAGACTATTGAAGAAATACAATATATTCGCACCAAAGTAAATCAGCTAATTTCTCAATCTAAACATAAAGATAGTATTGCTGTTACTATTCCTAATAAACCCGTGAGAGAGATTTGTGTTGATTTATTAAAACTAGACATTATCAGAAGAAAAACCACTGCTGAAAAACAGGAAGCGGGAACAGCTTTACAACAATTAAGTAAAGAATTGCAAGATAAAATCAAAAGGAAAATTAAAGAAGTAATTGCTTCTGCAAATTATTATTGTCTCAATTTAGATGAACTTAATACTATTGAAAAGCAAGATCGAGAAAGTATTGTTAGTCATCTTTTAAGCAATCTCTATTCTTTTGTACCACCCATTGCTAAAAATGATAAGATGGCGTTAAAAAGTTCTACAGGAAATACTATAATCGGTTATCTAGCTAAACGGTTATTAGAAGACGATCTCAATCCTACTAAATTTCCTAACCAATCATATCATACATTAGTTACTCAAGTATTTATTAATAGTTGGGGATTATTTAAAACAGCTTCTCAAAAATATTCTGTGCAAATTCCCACCAATAAAAATGTGATAACAGCATGGAATAAAATAGATGAACTAACAGCATTACGAAATAAACAACAAACATCTATTAATATAGATAAAATTTGGCAAGAATTATCTAAACCTCCCTTTGGGTATAATGAATATACCTTTACAATGCTATTTGTAGGATGGATATCTTATCATCGTGCTGAAGTAACCCTAAAAGGAAACTTTGGTATTCCCAAAACCAAGAAAGATCAAGTATCAATTGAAGAAAGAGCCATCAAAGATTGGGTAACAACTAATGTATTTGATAAACCTAAAGATTTTGTCAATGAATGGATTTTAACATCTGTTAAAAAACCTCAGTTAATTCGTAGTCAACCTGTTATATGTCCAGAAATACCAGAAAAATGTGATTATAACCAAGCGCAAAAATTAATTGAAAAAATTGATCAATTTATTAATTCTGCTGATCCTGATCAAATACAATTGCAAGCAATTCAACCTAAAAGAGAACAAATATTAGCAGGAATCAAAAAAATTGATCATTGGTTTAAACCAATAGAAACAGCAGAAAAGTTATCTGATGATGTCAACCTGGAAGCGTTGATAAATATTTATCCTCATCTGCAAATACAATTAGCAAAACCAAAAACTTTTAATTTAGTAAATAACTCGAAATCATCAGTATTATCTGGTACATCAGATATTGTTTATCCTACTCAACAACAAAAGCAACGTCACACTAATGCTTTAAAAAGAGTTCAAGATAAAATTAATGAAGTTGTTGAAAAATTAAGTGAAAAATCTGAATTTCTGAAAACAGAACAAGAAATGGGTGGTTATCAAGTTGAAGTTCAAACAGCAATTGAAAAAATTGCTCAAGTTTCCTTACCGCAACATTTACTCGATACCTTAAATTACTCTCTTCAAGTTGCTAATAGAAAACTAACTGATATTCAATATCAATCAGAAATTAAAGTATCTTTAGATAAAATTGAAATTCTTTATAAAACTCTGAGTAATAACGCAACTCAACAGGATTACATTGATACTATTAATGAAATTGAAAACTTAACTAATGATGTTGTCAAACAAGAATCACATTATCAGCAAATAATTAATGACATTGAAACTAAATCTCAAAATTTAGTCCAAAAAATCGCACTTTGGGAAGAAAGACTCAGAGGAATAACCAAAAATCAAGCACTAGAATTATCCCAAGAAATTAGTCAACAACAAAACCGTTTTACTCAACCAGAATTGGCACAAAAAGTCCAGGAGATATTAGAAAAATTAAATCATATTATCTTAGAAAATCTTCAACAACAGGAAAATCAACAAGAAACTAATATCAAAAAACAAGATGATACTGATTTAACATTAGAAAATATTAATAATCAAATACAAGCAATTCAATCTGAAAGTATAGAAAACCAAATTATTGCTTTATTTAAACAACTTCCTGTTTCTAGAAGACAAGAACTATATCAAAAATTAGCAGCATTCTTGAATAACCAGGAGGAAAATTAATGAGTAAAATCATTTTAGATTCTACTGGTTCATATCCACCAGAAAATAACCACATTGTCATTTCTACAGAAGTAGAATGGTTAAAACATTTTACCCTGGAACACGATCATTATTGGATTAAAGGTAAAGCACTTTGTAACTGGACTGAAGAATGGTTAAGAGTATGGAATAAATTAGATTTAATTGTTGAGACAAAACAACCACAAGATAATAAACAAGATATCAATATTGATATTTCTACCCCAGAAATTGAAGAAATTACTAATAAATTTACTGAAACTGTAATAGTTAATTGTGTAGGTAAATGTGAAGGTTCAACACCAGGAGAATTAACCATTACAATTCATAATTATTATCCCATAACTTTGAGTAATCTGCATCTAACTATTAATGAGTTACGCAATTTTCAAAATGTAGAACTTCCAGATTTTACTATTCCTCCTCATGATAAAATTATTCATCCAATGATAATTAGTGAATATCCTAAATTACCACCAGACAAAAATAAAATGACTATTAAATTATCTGGTAAACTAACCTTTAGTTTTAATGATGATGATTTAGGAGAATCAAAACTTGACTCGGAATCATATATTACTATTAAACAAATTTACAATAGTGGTTTTCAAGGAGATTTAGATGACTTCTAATTACAATAATGATTTGGTTCAACAATTCTTTCAAATATACAGTATTGATAAAAAACGCTTACCTTCTAGTGGACTAACTAATTTAGGTATTCCTAGTTTTGTTGCAGAGTGGTTACTAGATAAAAAAGTTCCGGGAAATGGAATTTTAAACGATCTAGAATTAGCAATTATTAATGATTTTGTGCAGAGAGCTTTTCCCAGAAAAGATGATCAAGAAGTTATTAAATTTAAACTTACTCAAGGACAAACCCATAAATTAATTGCACTATTACAAGTAAGAATAAAATTAGACTCAAACTCTAAACAAATTCCTGAACCTTTAGCGAATATTCCACTTTTAAATTTTTCAGATTGTGAAATTTCCACAGATATTGTAGAACGTTATCAAAAGTTATTGAGACAAGGGGTATGGGGTAAAATTACTTTGCGTCTGAAAAGCAATATGAATAATAATTTTAGAGTATCAGTTATTGATTTTGATCCTTTCCAATCTTCGGAAGTTGATTTACAACAATACGCTCAATATCGTTCTCAGTTTACCACAGAACAATGGCGAGATTTAATGTTTTGTTCAATGGGTTTTAATCCTGAACATCCAAATTATAATTATCGCTCAAAAACATGGATGTTAACTAGATTAATTCCCTTAGTTGAATCTAATTATCATATTATGGAATTAGCGCCCAAAGGAACAGGAAAAAGTTTTGTTTATGAAAATATCAATAACAAAGTCTCTGTAGTGAGTGGAGGTAAAATAACACCTGCAAAATTATTTATTGATGGTCAAACTAAATCAGTGGGTTTATTAGGACGTTATGATGTAGTGGTTTTAGACGAAATTCAAAGTTTAACTTTTGATAATCCTGATGAAATTATTGGACCTTTAAAAACCTATCTTGCAAATGGACGTTATAACCGTTCTGGGTTTTCTGATATTCCTATTTCTAGTGATTGTTCTTTAGTATTATTAGGTAACATTGAACTAGATGGAGATCAACGTCCTAAACATAGATATAATT
This sequence comes from Anabaena lutea FACHB-196, assembly GCF_014698305.1. Lineage (GTDB taxonomy): Bacteria > Cyanobacteriota > Cyanobacteriia > Cyanobacteriales > Nostocaceae > Anabaena > Anabaena lutea. The sequence goes on from NZ_JACJST010000005.1 coordinate 95,635, forward strand.
TAATGAATAATTTACCTAAATTTTTATGGGAAACCGCATTTTTAGATCGTTTCTCTGGTATTTTACCCGGTTGGGAAATTCCTAAGTTTCAAAGGGATATGATTGCTAATCAAATAGGTTTAAAAATGGACTTTTTTGGAGAAGCATTATTATCTTTAAGAAGAGATAATCGTTTTTATCAATATGCTGAACAACATACTCAATTTGATCATCAAACTATTACAGTTAGAGATGAAAAAGCAATTCTCAAAACAGCATCAGGTTTTTTAAAAATCCTTTATCCCCATTTGCAATTAACTTTACAAGATTATCAACGAGATTGTTTAGAACCTGCTAGAGAAATTCGTCAACAAATTCGCAATATCTTATACAATCTTGATGATGAATATAAGAAATATGGTAAAGAAATTTATGTTGATGTTAAATGATTTTTAAAATTTAAATATCCACAATAAAGTTCATCAAAATCCCAACCTAAAAAATTATTCTTGAGTCGCAGTGAAATAATTTTCATAATTTTCAAAAGGTTTGATTATTGTATTTAACTTAAAATAAAAGTTTAATGAAATTTTCATGAATCAACTCAATTATTTCGACATTTTCGCCTATAATAAATAGCTTAATTTAACAGCATTGATTTTCAAGGATGTAAGATTATGATCATTACTTTAATAGTCGCTTGGATAATATTTGTTATACTTTGGAAATTAGTAAAAACCACTATCAAAACTGCTGTTACTTTTGCAGCGATAGTGGTTTTATTATACTTTGGTTTTGGGATTACACCCCAAGATATTTGGCAGAAACTAGCTGAAATTACTCAAAACATTTCCCAAATCTCTGTACGTAATTAATCCCAGTTCAGGAGCCTTAATTTTGAATTTTTAACTGATTACTTATGTGATGTAGCAATCTTTGCCAATGCATCTTTGAATGTAGGAGGTAGCTGACGCATAATTTTACCTCTTTCACGGTCTAATGCAACTAGCGTCACTTGGGCAGTCAGATATAATTGCTGCTCATCAGTGGAAACTATCTTATAATCCCAATTAATTCGGACACCCGTTACCTCAGCCATACGGGTTTTTACCAACGCCATCATCCCTAATTGAAGTGACCGATGATAGCGTACCGACAATTCTACAACAGGCAAGTCACAGCCTAAAGCTACTAAATCAGCAAATTCAATACCTATGGAGCGCAAACATTCTACTCGCGCTTCTTCCATCCAAGTTAAATAAGTACCATGCCAAACAATGCCTCCATAATCGGTGTGGTGAGGTTGCACTCTCACAGGATATTCAAACCAATTATCAAATTCCGCTTTCGTCACCCTGTCAATGGCGCTGATTGGTGGTAGTTGTGGTTGATTTGGTGTTTCTTCAGACATCTTAAATCTTTGGAGTAGCAACTTTGACAAGCTACCGAATAATTTTTCTGATTAATGGGTAATAGGTTTAATTCCTCCCCATTAGATTTTAGCAGACGCTGAAAAACACTTAACAAATCAGTTAAAAAACAGTCAATTTCCGGTAATGGTGAATAGGTAATAGGTGTTCACGAATCAAGCTACTATTACCTTTTTCCCAATTACCAACAAGTAGAACCCGTTTGCCATCGATTTTAACAACTTAGCCTTTCGTGACAAGGGTTTTATTCCCTGTAGAAGTTTGCATAGATTGCTTGACAAGATTTGCTAGTTCTTGCAATTGGTTAATTGCCTCTGCACCTTCTAATTTCATTAGCTCGCGGTCATCCCGCATTTCAGTCCAAGTAATTCCGTAATCTGATACTAGAAAGCGAATTAGGTGGCTGTCTCCCAAGCTCACCATAAACGAAGCACTATTCATTTGGTCGCCACAGGTATAGCAGGAAGCTAGATAGCCGCTCCGTTCTAATACTATTGCCAAGGCTTGCAGGTTCATTACCAAGTCTTGGACAAATTGTCTATGTTGATGTGCCAGTCTCAGAAACACTTTTTTCCTCCAGACACCACAGTCATTTGAGTCTCTTTTATATTTTCTTTAGATTTTCCCATTCTTTGATATTGTAAACTATTCATTACAATATCAAAAGAACAGTAAAGTTTGTAATTAGTCACCTTGCTTAGGGTAGTAGATAACGATTAGAGTTGTCGTATCAAACTATTCAATTTGCAAGATTATAATTTCAGCTATAATCTCTAAAATTAACATTGTCTTTAGACATTTCTGTGATTGTCGCCTCTTACTTACAGCAATCCGCCTTCAGCGTAACTCAAATCTGGTGCTAGTCAAATACAGAAAAGCTCCATATTAAAGTTTTATAGGCAGTTTGCAGCACTATTCAAGGTATTCATTTACTCTAGCGCGACTTTTCGGATTTTTGCTTCTATCTATAGTGTAGTGAAATTCTTCTTTACATTACCGAAACAGTGCTGAGTAAAAATATAACACTAGTTGTCCTCAGCACAAAAAGGTTAGGATTGATGGGAGATGGGAAGATGGGGTGACGCGGGGATGGGGTGACGCTCTTACGCGGAGAGTTTGGAATTATAAGTAGTTAAGCAAACTTGATATAGCAACTGCCAACATGGTTCGGATAACAACTGTAGTGCTAACGCACTGCGTAACCCATTGATAAAACCTATACACCAAAAGACTTTTTACACTGTCACCTGTCACCTGCCATATCACATTTCTGGTGAACTCTGTGTAGGCTTTCGCCTAGCATCTCCTAGAGAAGCCTTGTCAAAGAGTAAAAGTAATCAGAATCTCCGCGTATACAAAAACGGAGATTGTTAATCTACTATTTGCCACCAACCAAAAGCAGGGCCGATAAAACGGATAGTTACCCATGCTACAACCATTAAACCAATGCCGAACCAAGCCCCACGAGTAGTTAAACTCACAAATAGTTCAGCTTGAGATTTAGTGATGGGAACCCAGGGTAAGATGGGAGTGTCTTGACCGTATTGTTCACCAAGTGTGGTTTTCCGACGTTTTGCTTCACCCATAATTAGCAATTCAAAATTCAATTTAGGTTCTTAGTATATGTTCCCAGACATTGTGAGATCTGGATCTTGTTGAGAAATTTCATCTCTCGTCTCAAATGGCGACGATTTAACTTGATGATAACTGTTGGGCTGATCTTTTCTTATTCATTATTGCTCAATCAGGATCTTGGTCATTAGTCTGAGAAAACAGACTGGGATCGAGATAGTTCAAACGGGCTAGAGGACTTAGGGAAGCGAGAATTTGAGCGCCGTAGCTGCGGTTAACGACACGACTATCCAGTAAAGCTACGATACCTTGATTTTCGCGGACGGGAGCGATCGCTCTTTGCAATTCATTCAAAGCCGTGGGTAACAAGTACAGACGAAACCAATCTTGGTGCGATCGCTTGTAATGAGCCACCCTACCTGCCACTAAAGGATTTTCCAGAGATGGTAAAGGCAAAGTTGCAATCATTAACAACCTGGGTGCAGGTAAAACAGTTTGATGCTCCCGCCAATATTCCCACCCAGTTACTAAAATACCATTTTCATCCAAACAAGTTTTTTCTACCTGCACCCGCGAGCCAAATTCCGAAGCCAAAATTGCCCCCACTCTCGACTTAAGTGGCACATCTCCCACTAACACCACCGTTAGCCCCGGTGCTGTAGCACTCAAGCACACCAGAGTGCGGACTTTGTGAATAAATGCTGCTTGAAATTCCGGTGTATTGGGTAGAGGCAACTTATAGGGTACATAAAGTTGAATAGCTTCCCCTTGACTATCAGATGAGAACTTCAAGCAAGTTACATCCTCCAACCCCAAACGCTGACGAAATAGAGGAGCCTCTGTTTCCGATTCCAAAGCACTGCCAACTAAAACTACAGGTTGCCGCTGCCAAATAGGAGCAAGAATTTTTCCAAACTCAATCGGGGCATAATGTAAAGAAAATAAACCTTGACGACGGTCAATAGTAGCCCAGAATAGGGGAAGAGAGGAAAGATTTTCATCAAGACTGTGAAATTGCTGCCAGAAATGTTTCCAAGCATCTGGAAGACAAGTTTGATCTAAAGCCAAAAACAGACGTTGCAGAATTTCTGTTTCTGGCTGAGAAATCAGATAACACTCATAGGGATTTTCTGGATGCTGAAATAGTTCATGTGTCAGTTTTACCCTGGCTTCACGAATTACCTCAGTTTCATAGGGACAAGCCAACATCAGTTGCTCCCAATCATGGGGTTGAATATCTTCAGTCAGCTGATGACGCACCCAATCTTCCAAATCGTCAACACCATCAATAATTGTGGGAATATTTGGAGGAAATGGGTTTTGAGTAGCAAACTGACCTTTTAACCAAGCTTCTGGGGAAGTTAACAGCAGCCCTTGAAACTCAGGATTAGGCCAAGCGTCACCGCTTCTAATCGGTTTGTTCGCTGGTAGCCATTGCTGTAACCGGGGAATTTCTACTAACAGCAAGCGTTGCTGCACAGTTTCTGTGGCAACAATGATTACAGGCCCATGCCACATTAAAGCAGAGGCAACAAAACTTGTGCGATATCGTCCTTGATAACCGCAAACTGCCCCTACTTGAATTAAAGCACTACGTCCCAAGCGCAAGGCGCGTGCTACCAACCTGGCCATCGTCAAGTGATGGGGCCAAGAAGGAAACCCCGCCTGCGATCGCAGGAAGTTATGTAGTGACAAATGAACTTCTGCCTCAATCACACGCTTTTCATCCCATAACAAGTGACTTTTTCCGAACTGCCCCATTTCTATTATGTTGTCATTAGTCAGGGGTGATTGGTAATTGGTAATTGGTAATCGGTGATAGGTGATAGGTGATAGGTAATTAAGTTATTCTTAATTTTCTCCGCGTCCCCGTGTCCCCGCGTCCCCGTGTCTCCCCTGTTTCCCGTTCCCTGTCATCTGTCCCTTATTCCCTCTTCCCTAAATTATGCCAACTTACACAGGAATTTCCAGCGAAGCCTTCAGACATCCACTGGATCAGCAAGCAGAGCAAGCCTTACGAAGCTTACCGGGATTTGATTTAATCGCTCGTAAATTTGTAGAATTTATTTATGAACGCCCTCAATTAGTCTATTTAATGGGTAACACCATCCAAGTTGGGCCTCGCCAATATTCCACTATTTACCAGATATTTCGAGAATGTGTGCGGGATTTGGACATTTACCCCGAACCTGCACTATTTATTTCACACAATCCCCAAGCCAATAGCCATGCTTTAGGGCAAGAGAATCCTTACATAGTCGTAAATACAGGCATACTAGACTTACTTAACGAAGCCGAAATTCGGGCAGTGTTAGCCCATGAACTGGGGCATATTAAATGTGGTCATACTATTTTAATTCAAATGGCGATGTGGGCGATGAGTGCCGCTTCCGTCATTGGTGAGTTAACCTTCGGTTTAGGCAATTTCGTTAGTCAAGCCTTGATTTATGCCTTTTTTGAATGGCGACGCAAAGCCGAACTAACCGCAGATCGTGCAGCCTTGTTGGTAACAGATGACCTAAATACAGTCATGTCCTCAATGATGAAGATCTCCGGTGGTAGTAACAAATATGCCAACGAATGTAGTTTACAAGAATTTATCCAGCAGTCTGAAAAATATCAAGCGCTAGATGATGATGGATTGAATCAAGTATATAAATTTCTGATGTATAACGGCGCTCAAGGAACAATGCTGACTCACCCTTTCCCAGTCGAACGCCTGCATTATTTACGGTCTTGGGCAGTATCAGAAGAATATCAGCAAATAAAGCGTGGTAACTATCAGCAAACACCAGCTACGGGAGCCGTTAATGTCAAAGTTGAAAACCCAGAAAATGAATCAGAAAAACTGAGGCAGCAAATTGAAGAATTACAACGAGAAATTGACAGAATGAAAAAGTCTAATTAGCAGGAGATAATTGGTCATGGGTGATTGGTGATAGTGTTTCCAATGACCAATGACCAATGACTAATGACTAATGACTAAATCAACTTTCTGGTTCGCAGTCGGGAACACCTTCTCTGAATACTCGACTAGCCAGAATATCTACTGCTTCGATAGTAATTAAGTCTTGCTTATTTAATTTCTTCCCACTGCTCAGTAAACGATTAGCTTGACGTAAACGCGCTCTGTCTATGGCATTGCGAACACTGCGAGCATTTGCAAAATGGGGCATAGTCTTCCGTTTAATTAAATATTCACGGAAGGCTTTTTCTGCATCTGAACTAAAACAATAGTTTTGTGATTTGACTAGGGATTGGGCAATAGTCATTAAACTATCAACGCCATAATCGTTAAATTCAATGTGTAAACCAATGCGAGAATTCATCCCCGGATTACTGTGAAAAAATCTCTCCATGTGGTCTTTATAACCAGCCAGAATGACCACTAAATCATCTCGCTGATTTTCCATTACCTGCATGAGAATTTCAATTGCTTCTAAACCAAAATCACCTGGATAATCTGGGCGGTATAAAGTATAAGCTTCATCGATTAATAAAACACCACCCATTGCATTGTTTAAAACTTCTCTAGTTTTTGGTGCAGTTTGCCCCATTCCCTGGCCAACTAAATCATCTCGCGTCACTAACATGACGTGTTCTTTGCGGATATATTCTAGGCGATAAAGAATTTCTGCCATCCGCATGGCTACAGTAGTTTTACCCATACCTGGATTGCCTAAAAATGTCATATGTAAACTAGGCGCACCGGCAGTTAAACCCAGACTTTTACGAATCCGGTCAACCAACAACAAAGCTGCCATTTCCTTGATTTTGTTTTTGACAGACTTTAAGCCGACTAACTCCTGGTCTAACTTATCCAGAATGTCTTGGATATGAGATTCTTGAAAAGCTGCCTCTAAATCGATTTCGCTATCTTGGGTAACGGCGGTAAATGCTGATGTTTCCAAAATCTGTCCACTCATGACTTATTACCTCTAGCAATGATTTTGATGATAGCGGCAAGTCGGTAAATATAAAAGAACGTAATTCTAATACGTCTGATATATATTTCTTTATTATCAATTCCTGAGTTTAGTCATAGAGAAAACATTATCTCCTTGACCCCGCCTCCAATATAGAGACAGTCCGAAGGCTGGTTATTAGTCATTAGTCATTGGTAAAATTTGTTCAGTCCCTCATTAGTTTATGCCTATTTACTTAAAATTTGAAACATATAAAAGGAATTCAAGCCGCTAACATACCAGGGCTAGGAGAAATGATATGTATCAATTTTTCTGAAAAATGGTATTACCTAATAAGTAGGAAAATGATAAGGGCTTGACTATGCCCCAGTCTTGAATCTGATTTAGGTTTTTCTCAACATGATGATTAAATTGACGAAACGGTTGTTGGTGTTATTGCTTGTTGTTGCTTGTAATTTCTTATTTCCCGGAATTACTGTAGCATCAGCAAATAATTTTTTTACTTCCCCTCAAGTAATATTCACCTCATTCAGCGAAGATACTAGCGACATTATTGTATTTTCTGTAGATGATTTGACTCCCCAGGAACGCCAAAAACTTCAAGCTGTACGTCAACGAAGAAATAAGGAAATTCTTGCAGTTTTAGATTCTTCACAACGTACACAACTTGCTCATGAATTGCATATTGGTAGTAATCTTAATCAAGCATTAGAAGCACTAAATTTAAACTCCGAACAACAGGAGTTAATCAATTCTGTTATTGAATTTACTAATTTGAAATTGAAGGGTATTTTTTCTCGCCATGCGTTACTTGATAGTCATAAATAAGGTTGGGGATTGGCAATGATAAATTGTGCCAGTTGTGGAGATGCGATTGTATTTCTGCAACTGACAATAACAATAGCAGGATTATTTGTGGAATTAGTGATTTAGTAATATCAATAGTGATGATTAACCAAAAATTAACTGACCGTCAACAAAGATTAGAAAAATTTTTACAACATTTAGAAGCAGCCCGTCAATTACAGGATGACATCATGAAATATGGTCTGGATGCAGCCTATTTGTATTGTGATGATGTTGATGGTGATTGGTTAGAAACTTGGGGAGATGATAATGAACAAATTGTTATAGAGTCAGAAAAAACTATATGAGGAATGAAATATTGCGATTTTATATCTTTTTACTTGAAAAAAGTATTAAATGATAGTAATGTATATAAAACAAATTCGATTTTTTAGGTGTAATTTTTTTGCAGCCACAAGAGATTAAGGAAATACTCAAGTCACTCATTGAGGAAGCATCGACCGTAGATCCAAACTTAGAAAAAAGGTTAAAACAGATCAATCGCTGGGTTAAAGATATCAAGCCTGGTTCTTTGACTGCGAAGAAATTTGTCCTCTTCTTTCTCAGACAGATAGTTAGGGATGCTCGCACTTACTTAAACATCACAAGTCTAGCTACTGAAGACGAGAAACAACAGTATTATCAGCGCATGACCCCAACGGAAAGATATTGGTATAGTTATCTGTTTCCCAAATGGCTGGAAGAAGTTGACCCCAATTTGGAAAAGTGGAAACAAAAATTAATGTCTGGAGAATTTGATCAGAGTGATACTCAAGTTCTGACAGCAGTAGCTAAGGAAATTATCAACTGTGGGGGTGATTTCTGGCAGTCTTATATTGCCGATTTGTCGATGGCAACTGATATAATTGTTAGTAGTAGCCTAGAACAGGCTTTATGTATTCAAATTACCAGCTTATCTGATGTATATTCTCAAGATAAATTTGATAAGTGGGAAAACACACTTAAATATTGGGAAATAGAAAGAGGATTATTCTTAAGTTACAATCCTGGTATAGATGGTTTTGTGAAACAGATAGTTAATATTTCACTATATAACAGCGATAATTTGCAAATAGGTGTTTATTTAAAATTCAATTTATAGCTGTTTATGTGCATTCATGATTTTTATAGTATGGTTCTTCAAGAGAGTTAATAATCATGGTAAAAGAAAGACCAATTAACGGTCAAGAGCAATTTACACAGTTTATGCAACATTTAGAAGAAGGTAGACAGTTGCAGCAAGACTGGATAAATCATGGTCTTGATTCTGTAGATTTATATTTTGAAAATATAGATGGTGATTGGTTAGAAACTTGGGGAGATGATGAAGAAGAACCAAGTCATAGAGAATTATTGACAACTTTTTTAGAAAGTGATGATGTGGTTGCAGTGAAGGTAAGGGAAAAGTTACAGAATAAATCTGTTTCAGAAATTATTGAAGGTTTAGAATATTGTCTGAGTCAATTAACAGAGAATGAAAGAATTTTTGCTGCGAAGAATTTGTTAGTTGGTGGTGTTGCAGTTGCAGGAAGTAATCGCAGTTCTAGGAATGAAGGGATTGATGAAATTGAGTTGTTGGATTTGGCAGAAGATTTGGTGGAGAAATTGACAGAGATTTTGGGTAACTAAGTAATGAGCGAAACCCGGATTAAAGCTTATCTAAACTTGATAAGTCAGCTACTTAACTCTGAATATGGTGAAGAAGCTAAAATTTTAAAGGCTAATGAAAGCCTAATAGATGCAGGTTTAGTAGAAACAATAAAGCAAGTAGCAGCAGGTCTATCAGAACAAGGAGATAAAGATAATGCTATATTTATGCGTAATGTTGCTCTCACAATTTCTGGGGCTATAGGTCAAGTATCATCAGCAGAAAACTATGTTGAACTTATTCTGATGGTGTTACAGGCAATTTCTAGTAGCGGAGCTAATTCAGAGGTTGTCTATCCTGTTTTAGAAAAAAATATAGATAAATTTGATGAAGATTTTTCCAAAATTTTAAAATCCTGGGCTATTAATAGCCTCAAAGAGAAATTAATAGAACCAGAAGTTTTAGCAAATAATATTTTCAATTTGAGTAACCTAATTACTAATTTTTCTTTAATAAATCAAGGAATAAGTATAGAAATTGCTCTCACTGGTTATGAAATAGCACAAATTGTTTTTACACAAGAACTATTTTTTCATGAATGGTTCATAATTCAACAAAATATAGCCGTTAGTTATATTAATCGTCTCCAAGGAGATAAAGCGGAGAATTTGGAATTGGCTATTGCTATTTTGCAAAGTTGTTTACAAGTGACTAATAAAGAAAATCTACCCGAAGAATGGGCGCAAACCCAAAATAATTTAGGAGGTACATATCTCAAGCGTATAAAAGGGAATAAAGTAGAGAATCTGGAATTGGCTATTACTGCCTTAAAATCTGCTTTGGAAGTCCGTACCAAAGAAGCTTTTCCTGAATTTTGGGCTATGAGCAAAAACAATCTGGCAATTGCTTACCGTGAAAGACTTCGAGAAAATAAAGCAGAAAACTTAGAATTAGCTGCAAGTACTTGCCAAGAAGTTTTGGAAGTTGTAACATTGGCAGCTTTTCCTAAGCTATGGGCTGAAACTCAAGAAAATTTAGGCAATGCCTATCGTTATCGTATTAAAGGTGAAAAAGAAGAAAATATAGAATTGGCTATAAAGTGTTATCAACAGGCTTTGAAAGTTTTTACGCAGACAGACTTTCCTAAAGAATGGGCTAATTTACAAAATAATCTGGGACTTGCCTATCTGGAGATTCTCAGAGAAGATAGAGAAGAGAAAATAGAATTAGCAATTGATTCTTTTAATAAAGCTTTGGAAATTTTCAATCAAGAAACTTTTATTGAAGCATGGGCTACAACTCAAAATAACCTGGGTATTGCTTATCTTGATAGAATTTATGGACGTAGAGCCGATAATTTAGAGTTGGCTATAATGGCTTTACAAAAATGTTTAGAATTTCGCACACAAAAATCGTTTCCTTACGAATGGGCTATGGCTCAAATGAATTTAGGAATTTGTTATGGTGAGCTTTCTAAAGGAGATACAGAGAAAAACTTAGAATTAGCTATAACCGCTTTTAAAGCATCTTTAAAAGTTCGTATTCAAGAAGAATTTCCAGAAGACTGGGCATTAACTCACACAAATATTGGACATATATATAATTTACACAGACGTTTTATAGAAGCAATACAACATTTTCAGTTAGCCCTAGTTGTATACAAACAATTAATCTTACCACTAGATTGTCTTAGAACTGGAAGAAACTTAGGTAATACCGCTTACTCTGCTGGAATCTGGCAGACAGCTATAGAAGGTTATTTTGCAGCCATTGAAGCAGTTGAAACTAGCCGCATTTGGGCAAAATCAGAATCACGTCGTCAAGAGATTTTACAAGAATCTATTGATATTTACCAAAACGTAATACAAGCTTGTATCAATTCTGGACAAATAGATAAAGCCTTTGAATATTCTGAACGTTCGCGTTCCAAACGTCTGGTAGACTTAATGGCAAGTAATAATCTCTCTCAAAGTGAGAATATACCACCAAAAGTCCAAGAGTTATTACAGCAGTATGAAGAATTACAACAATTAATTGACGCAGAACGTCAACAGCATAAATCAGAAAATAACCGCAGCGAAACACGGGCAGTTTACCAAGCATATAATGAAAAAATAGAATTTTTAGAAGAAGAAAAAAAGCAGGTTTGGGAACAGATAAGAAGTGAAGATCCTGTATTAGCTGGAGAAATTCAAGTTCATCCTCTTAGTCTGACAGATATCCAAAAGTTAATTGATAATCCAACTACAGCAATTTTAAGTTTCTATACTACGAACACTGACACCCATATTTTTATAGTCAGAAAAGACAGAATAACTCTTCATACTTGCACCGGAGAAGGTTTAGAGACGTTCCAAAATTGGATTGTTCATAATTGGTTATTACCTTATAAAGAATATGTAGAAAAAAAGTCTAAAAAATGGGAAAGTCAAATCGAAACTATTCTGCGTGAACTTTCTCAACGTTTGCAATTATCAGAACTAATTGACCAACATCTTCAAGGAATAGAGGAATTAATTATAGTACCTCACCTCCTACTACATCAAATTCCTTTTGCGGCTTTACCCACAGGAGAATATCAAGAACATTTAGTAGATAAATTCCTCATTCGTTATACTCCCAGTTGTCAAATTTTAGATTTTTGTCACCAACGCCCCAATTTAGAAACATTAGATATCAATTCTCTGCAATATGGAACTGTAGAAGACGCAACAGATGATTTACCTTGCGCTAGATTTGAAGGTGAACAAATCGCCAAAATGTATAATATTCCAGTAGATAAAAGATTAATAGGTAGTAGTCAAGCCACTCCTGAAAATTACCGACAACTAGCTGAACAAGTGCAAATTCTCCACTCTTGTCATCATGCCGAATCTTGTTTATATAATCCTTTAGAATCATATTTAAAATTAGCTGATGGTAATATTACTTTAGGACAATTGATGTCACCTGGTTGGCGTTTACCTAATCTTGTCGATGTGTTTCTGTCTTGCTGCGAAACCAATTTAGGTACAACTCCATTAACTGATGATATTCTTACACTTTCTACAGGCTTTTTATGTGCCGGTGCTAGAAGTGTAGTTAGTTCTTTATGGTCAGTTGATGATTTAGCAACATCGCTATTTTCCATTTTTTACTATCAACAGAGAAAACAAGGTAAAAATAGACCAGAATCTTTAAAACACGCGCAAATTAAACTGCGGGAACTAAGAAAAGCAGATTTAGCAGAAATATCAAATCAAATAGATGAAAAGGAAAAAGAACTAATAGGAAATAGACAACAATATAATCGTAATTCAGTTGAGTATTCAAAATGGGAGGATCAATATAATATTCATGCCAAAATAAATAGACTTATAAAACAAAAAATTCAAACATCTGAGCCAGAATTTCCCTTTGCACATCCTCGCTACTGGGCTGCTTTTGTTTGCCACGGCTTACGATAAAACTCTCTCTTCTTCTCTTCTTTCTTCGCGTCCTTCGCGCCTTCGCGGTTCATTAATAAAAATTTAAGGGTATATCAGGAAAACCCCAACACACCCTTATGATAATTGATTTATGAGGGCGGGGAAACCCCGCCCCTACGCTGCAACCTCAGCCAATTCAATCACACGCCCTTCATAATCTTTCACCAAAAAATTCAAAGGCTTTTGATTGCGAATCTTAAACTTCAAACCCCGTACTTCCACCCGCATTAAAATCAATTCCAGACATTCGCGGTCAAAACAAACGTGACGTTGCTGATTTTTTATCCCCAAACTTGCACCAGTAATAATGTGCAGTTGAGTATTTTTCTTTAATTGATACCACAACCCATCATTGGCATTACTCATCGCTTTATTTGACCAACTGGGACTGGTAGACATATACAGCGGGTCTATCCCTGTCGCACCAATGGTTTGTTCGTAGTTGTAGTAATAGTGCAAAGGTACTTCCGCCGCTGGCAAATCTAGTAACCCTTCATACAACTGTCGGGCAATTTCCAAATCCGACACCATGACAGTATGTACCTTGGGGGCGCTAGTGAGAAACATCCACATAGCCCCAGCATAAGCCGCCAACAGCATAACCATAATGCCTTGGGTAGAGAAAAGGCTATCCAAGGGCAAAGACGGTAAAAACGAGCCTAGAGTAAAATGACTAACCAGGAACGGTATCAAACTAGCTGCTATAACCATGAACAAACGAATATTATATGAGGGAGCCGCTTTTAGTATTGTCGATTAAGACTAACATTAAGTTCTTGTTTTTAGTTTATCTCATAGTCTGAGACAGGGAACAGGGAGATGGGGAGACGCGGAGATGGGGAGACACGGAGACGCGGAGAAAATTAAGAATAACTTAATTACGTCTTCTCCAATGACCAATGACCAATGACCAGTTACCAATGACCAATGACCAATGACCATTAACCTGTATATTTTAACCACTACTATTTAAAGGCTTGTGCAAATTCCTCACTTTCCCGAAGCTAATCACCCCCTGGTTAAGTCGCTGTTTCATCACAGTGACCAGGAACTACTGAGCCTATTTCAGCGCTATCCAGATTGTGGCAAGTTTTTTACGGTGATTTTTTGCCGCTATAGCCCTATAGTCTACACCTTGATTCAACATTCAGCGCGATCGCCTGTGCAAGCCGATTATCTGTTTGCTCTCACCTGGCGACATATCTATTATGAACTCGGTGGACTCGATTTAACTAACCCGGAAACAGGAAAACAAGATTTAACCCTGCAAAACTGGTTAATCAACATCACTGCTTTCTGCATTAATGAAATTAAATTACCACCAACTGAAGCAATTCATTATTCTCTCCAGGCTACTTCACCGCCATTATGGTGTTATGTAGAACAAGCATTAAATCAACTACAACCAGTGTTACGCTTAATAGTGCTGATGGCGCAAACCTTTCACTGGAGTGAAACTAGAATTGCGGCTTATCTACAAGCTGAAGGAGAAAATATTTCTCCGGGAGAAGTAGCCAATTTTCTCCAAGAAGGTTATCGTATGCTAGAAGACAAATTACCTGCTGATATTCGCGCTATTTACTTAGGCGAAAACTTAACTCAGTCCTAACGTAGCTAGTACCACTTCGTCAGAATTAAAAATTAAACATTAAAAATTTAAAAAGCAAATTCTATCAGCTTTTTAGCAATTTTTAATCCTTACTTGACTGATGCTGTTATGTACTAGATTCTTCGGTTAAGCACTAAAACTTTTTCTTAAACCTTCTACTTAAATCCAAAATTTCACGGGTAAGTGTTATGAAACATGGGAATTTTTTATCAGGTCATACCATTCTAAACTTAAATTCTCATCCAGCCAGACAGCAAGTCAATAAATTAAAATATGGCAGTTTTTATATTTTACTATTTGCTTGTTTGCTCAGTCCTACAGTAGCTAGTGCTATTGATATTACCAAACAAATCCACCGTCCTTTAAATAATCCTGCGGAACGACTATTAAGAGAAGAAGCAGATAGATTGGTACGTCTAGGTAGGCAACAATATGCTTCAGGATATGCAGATAAAACAATTCAATCAGGATTGCAAGCACTAGAGATTTATCACTCAATTCGTGACATAACCGCCCAAGGTATAACTTACGATTTACTAGCTAGTGCTTATATCAAATTAGGTAATATCAAAGAAGCAGAAGATGTTTTACGTCGCCGGATAGGAATAGCTCGTGATAATAAAGATTTTCAAAATCAGATTTTTGCTTTAAATAATCTGGGAACTGTGTTATTACAAAAAGGTGAACCAAAAGCAGCAGGAGAAACTATTAATGATGCATTGGTAATTGCTCGCAATCTGGAAAACATTGAAGGACAAGGACTTTCTTTAAGTAATCTAAGTTTAGTAACTGCGAGATTAGGTGATTATAACCAAGCCGTAAAATTAGCTGAAACTGCGTTAGGTTTTCGCCGACAAACAGGTGATGTTATTGGTGAAGTCAATACTCTAAATAATTTAGGTGAAGCTTATCTGATGGTAGGAGACTATCAAAACACCATAGGTAATTATGGAGCAGCAATGCGATTAGCTAAAATCAATTTTGATCGTCCTAACCAATTACGAGCAATTGATGGTTTAGTTACGGCTCATGCTGCGGTTGGTCGCTATGAACGGGCGTTAGAATTGTTAGAACAACGTTTAACAATTGCCAAATTTTTAAATAGTCCTACAGAAGAATTTAAATATTTTATTTCTTCTGGTGAACTTTATGAAAAAATAGGGAATTATGGCAAAGCACGTAATTTTTATCAACAGGCGCTTTCACTAGCGAGAAAATTAGAAGATGTAAAACAAGAAGCGAAGTTGCTATATAAGATTAATGAATTACCAAAACGTTAGTCTTCTTGATGATTAGTAATTGGTCAGTAACTAATCACAACTATAGCAAAGTGGTGATACCAATTTTATGTGAAGTAGCATAGAATCATCAAATCCATGAATTCATCTGTCTTTATGTGCAGGTAATAATTCTTGATTGAAATCCTATTCTATGCAACTTCATCTTCAGAAAAGTATTACAACTGATAAAAAACTAATTTAAAAAAACTGAGCCATTTGCTTGAATTATCATTGCACTTTTATCCTGGTTGACATCAGTTGTTTCTTTAAATGTCACTTCCAAGGTTCCTTTTTCCCTAGCAGCTTTAGGAGTTACCATGAGTAATCCTCTGTCTTCCCGCTGAAATGTCACCGTTACTGGTGTGGTTAAATCTGTTAAATTCGTGCTTGACTTCCCTGCTAATATGCGTGGAGCTGTATCACCAATTACTTGATAAGTTACATCTGCTCCGGTATCATTAATCAACATGATATTTGCTTTGCCATCTGCCAGCGCCATTCTCGTACTGGGTTCTTGTCTTTGTTCTGGTGCTGGTGGTTGTAACCCACTGTCAGGGGAACGGGTTTCTACTGCTTGTTGTTGAGGGATTGTAGCGCTGACTGGCTGAGAATTTCGTTGAGAAAGATTATAAGGACTTTCATTAAAAATACCAGGATTGGGATTAAGTACTGAGGATGATTCACCACCAACACTTAAGCCGCTTTGATTTGGGGTAATTAGTCCTTGTCTCATGAATTGCTGAGTTAAAGCATTGGGAGGACATCCTGCGGGAACTAATACGCGATTGTTATGTGGTTCTTCGTAGAAAATTCTAGGACATGGATTAACTTTAGCAGTGGTTGCTTGTGCCATAACTAGTTGGGGAATGGCTGGTAAACTCATCAGTAATCCACCACAAACCGTCCCAATTAATTGAGTACACTTGTTAATATTCATTATTATTTCTCTCCTCTGAAAATATGGGTAACAGGTAACAGGTAATTCTCCTCTGGCCTTTTCTTACGCTTGTTCCCAGAGTTGGCGAATTTTATCAGGTAGCCAAGTAGAAACTTCTTGAATTCGTTCTGGTGATAATTCGTCTTTCGTAGCTGAAAATACGGCTTTAACTACTTCTTCTCTGTCTACAGTTGATGGCATTCCTCCTTCATTTTCAACTCTAAACAAAAAACGATCGCTATCAATCTTAAAAATGCCTGGTCCTTGCCAAGGTGGACGGACTCGACTCAAAAAGGCGACAATTGGGTTCGTATCATGCCATAAATCTGCGATTTCTAATTGCAGGGATTTATCTGTAGTTATTTCCGCTGGTTCATGCAGTTCTGCTTCCACTCTGTCCGCTGCTTCTGTTGTCATTAAATCCCGCATCACCCGGAAGACGACTTCAGTTACATCTCTGGCATCAAAAATATCTGGTAAGCCACTTTTTACCATGACTTTTTCTAAAAAAGGCAAATCTTTATCAGCAATAGCTATTGATGGTTGTTCCTCTGAGACTTGCGGAGGATTAGCTTCCAGTTTGTTTAATAACTGCTGTCCTTTTTCCGTCATTTCTGCTTTTTTAAAGGTAATCAAATGAGGTAAAGGTCCATCTGGTGCGCCGAGAGTATTGGCAATTCGCAAGTCAAATTCCTGGGGATGAATAAAATCAGGAACGTCTTCTTGAGTTGCATAAGCATTACCTGTAAACTCAGCATTGATATAATGCTTTTGATTTAAGTAATCTAAATGTCCTAAAAAGTCGGCTATTGTTATTTGATGTCCGGTAAAATCAGCTTGATTAAAGTGAACTTCATGCATTCCTTGCCCAGTTTCGTTAATTTTCTTGAGTAAGGTGTAGGTAATATTGTTTCTGATAGTAATTGGCATGAGTCGCTTTCCTCCAATTCAAATTTCACATCATCTAAAATGCAGACAATTTCCAGGCTAGGAACAATGAATATCGACAAATTCCTGCCGAGGGTAATTTACATTAGATGTGAAATTTTTGAGTTTTAACTACTTGTATATTAATCTCTTAGTATATTTGTCTTCATCTATCACAAGAAACAAATGTTGCATCAATAGTTAGTTCTCAAGAGAGATTGGTAAGGTGACAATGAAGGTAGTACCTTTACCAAGGATACTATCAACTTGAATTTGACCTTGATGATGTTCGACAATAGCTTGTGCGATCGCTAAACCCAAGCCAGAACCCGTAGTAGTGGCTGTAGCTGTCTTAGCAATCTGATGAGTACGCGCAGGATCAACCCGATAAAAACGGTCAAACAAGTGTGGTAAGGACTCTGGGGGAATACCCACTCCTGTATCACTGACTTTAATTTGTAAATAGGAATTGGTGTAACGTAATGCGATGGAATCGAGCCGTGTTAACTCCACTGTCACCTTTCCATTTACTGGAGTATATTGCAAAGCATTACCAATCAAATTTGTAAATAACCGCACTAGTTGATCCCAATTTCCGATCAGAGTAAAGCTGTTTTCCAATAATTCTGGGTCGAGTTCTAAGGGAGGATCAACTAAGTTGAGAGTGAGGGAAATTTCTTTTTCTGTAGCTAAAAGTTTTTGTTCTTCTACTACTTCCATTAATAAAGCATCTAGGGGACAGGGTGAAAAAACCTCTTTACTAATACCACTATCCTGTCGTGCGAGAAAGAGTAAATCATTAACTAATTTACCTAAACGTTGGGTTAGGCGTTCTACTAGTTTTAATTGTTGTCGATAATCCTCTGCTAATTCTAAATCAGCAAGAGCAACTTGCACATTAGTTTGAATTAAAGCAATGGGACTTCTCAATTCATGGGAAGCATCAGCAGTAAATTGTTTCAAACGTTGGTAAGATTCTCCCACAGGTTCCATTGCTTTACCCGAAAGAAACCACCCAGTAGCTGCTACGGAAATCACCATTAACCCAGTACCCAAAGCTAAATCAAATATCAACTGACGACTAGGTTTAGTGACTTCAAACCAGGGATGACTCACGCGCAGATATCCCAATACCTGTCTTCCCCTTTGCACCCGTTGTGTGACTTGTCTTAATAAAAGCGCTGAGTCTTGGATGCTGGCTGCTGAGTGAGGATTACTATCACCCCATCGTCCCATTCCCACTACGCGCACAGTTTCCCCATTGGGATGATTATGAATAGGAATATTTAAAGGTTCAGAGAGAGTTGACCAAAGTAATTCTCCCGTAGGACTAAACCATTCTAGGTCAATGTGATCATCTTCTGTGGTGTCAGCATTGTTGCGAAAACTAGCTTCTACATTGACTCGGAGTTGATCTATTTGCAGGTTAACGGGTTCAATGACGAGCGATCGCTCGACAACTTCCACTACATGATTTAAGGTATCATCAATCCTTTCCACTAAAGTACTGCGTACATATACATAAACTCCAGTAGCAAATAGTAGAAGCAATACAGCAGTTACTACAGTATACCAAAGGGCAAGGCGGCGACGAGTAGCTTGAAACATTTTTACAACTCCGAGAAAACCCAATAGACATTTGACAAAATCTGGATTTTCTTTCAGATGAAGTCTCACTGTTAAAGTTTACTTAACTAAGACTTACTATATTAGTAGAGTCCCCTGATGTTGAATGGGCGACATCTACTAGCCCTTAGGTAATCATGCCAAAATCTAAGAAGAGCAACCCCAGCCTTAATCTAAGTGATCCACAATACTATATAAATCGTGAGTTAAGTTGGTTAGAGTTTAATAGTCGGGTGTTGCATGAAGCTTGTGATCCGCGTACACCCCTCTTAGAACGCCTGAAATTTTTAGCAATCTTCAGTTCTAATTTAGATGAATTCTTCATGGTGCGGATTGCGGCTTTAAAGCAACAGGTAGAAGCAAAAGTCAATTTATTAACCCCTGATGGTCGCACACCGCAACAACAGCTAGATGATATTCGCCTCAAACTTAGTCCCCAAGTCACAAAACAGAACGAACAGTTTGAGCAAGTACTGCAACCTTTACTAGCAAATCAGGGGATTTACATCCTAGATTATATAGAACTGAATCAAAAACAGCGGAATTATCTAGATAGCTATTTTGAAGAACAAATTTTTCCGGTTCTGACTCCTCTGGCTGTTGATCCTAGTCATCCTTTTCCCTACATTTCCAATCTCAGCTTAAATCTGGCAGTAGTCCTGAAAAACCCAGATACAGAAGAAGAATTTTTTGCACGAGTCAAAGTCCCCAAAGTCTTACCGCGATTTTTGCCTTTACCTCCAGATTTGGGAATTCGCCAAGACGGACAAACTGTTTATTGGACAGGTGTACCGTTAGAACAAGCGATCGCACATAATTTAGAATCTCTATTTCCAGGGATGAATATTCAAGAATATCACCCCTTCCGCATTACTCGTGATGCTGACCTAGAACTAGAAGAAGATGAAGCAGAAGACCTGTTATTGGCCATTGAACAGGAACTCCGCAAACGTCGTATGGGTGGAACTCCGGTACGGTTAGAAATTAAATCTCAAACTCCACAATCTGTGCGTTGCAGGTTATTACAAGATTTAGAATTAACCGAAAACGATATTTACGAAGTAGATGGTCTTTTGGGATTGCGAGACTTAATGTATTTTATGGCCTTGCCGGTTCCAGAACTCAAAGACACACCACGGCAGTCTGTAGTGCCTGCACGCTTGCAACGCCTCAGAGAACCAAGCGTAGATCCAAATGTATTGGAACTGGAAGAAGGAAAAGACTTTTTTTCCATCATTCGGGAAAAAGATTTGCTGGTACATCATCCCTATCAATCTTTTTCCGGCACAGTGGAACGCTTTATTACTAGTGCTGCCCATGATCCCAATGTGTTAGCCATCAAAATGACTCTTTACCGCACTTCTGGCGACTCACCCATCGTCAACGCCTTAATTGCTGCTGCTGAAAATGGTAAACAAGTTTCTGTGTTGGTGGAATTAAAAGCGCGGTTTGATGAAGAAAATAATATTTACTGGGCAAGGCGTTTAGAAAGAGTTGGTGTCCATGTTGTCTACGGATTAGTGGGGCTGAAAACCCATAGTAAAATTGTCCTCGTAGTGCGACGCGAAAAAGACCGGATACGGCGTTATGTGCATATTGGTACGGGTAACTATAACCCGAAAACGGCTCGACTGTATACAGATTTGGGATTGTTTAGTTGTCGGGAAGAATTGGGTGCTGATTTAACAGATGTGTTTAACTTTTTGACAGGATATTCTCGCCAAAAGTCTTATCGAGAAATATTAGTAGCACCTGTGAATATGCGCGATCGCTTTCTCGAACTAATTAACCGAGAAATCGAAAATGTCAAAAATGGCTTTTCTGGTCGCATTGTCGCTAAAATGAATGCCCTCGTCGATCCGCAAACCATCGCTACTTTATATGCAGCTTCCCGCGCCGGAGTCCAAATTGATTTAATTATCCGTGGTATTTGTTGTTTGCGTCCAGGACTCAAAGACATCAGCGAAAATATTCGCGTTATTAGCATCATTGGGCGATTTTTAGAACACTCCCGCATTTTTTACTTCCATAATAATGGTCAAGAAGAAATATATATTGGTAGTGCTGATTGGATGCGCCGCAATTTAGACAGACGAGTAGAAGTCATTACCCCAATTAAAGACCCAGATATTGCTAAGGATTTGCAAGAAGTTTTGGGAATTATGTTGGCAGATAATCGTCAAGCTTGGGATTTACAATCGAATGATAGTTATATCCAAAGACGTGCTTTTGATGATTGTCCCGAAACTAATTCACAACAAACTCTTATGTCTATGGTCTTACGTTCTGTCGGCATGATTTAAAATCTAATTGCCTCGGAAAAAAATTGCATATACCTTAAAAAGGTACTAAATTAAGTGCTTTAGGAAAACTTTATTTTTCTGAGCAATTCTTTGATGATTTTTTATATAAAAACCCCATGTATTCAACCATAAGATAGAGTGATGTCGGCACTGATTCCCATAAACTATAGAGATTACCGTACATAATTTTTATAGCAGGGAATGTTAATGTTGTCTCGTCCGTCTCCTAATTTGCGTGTTTTAGTCGTTGACGATCATGAACTGACCCGCATAAGCTTAAAGTTAGCCCTTGCTTGCCAAGAGAATATTCAAGTAGTAGGTTTAGCAAGTAATGGTCAAGAAGCTATTGAAATGTTTGAGTGTTGCCACCCTGACGTGATTGTTCTAGACTTACATATGCCAGTCATGGATGGTTGGAGCGCGTCTCATTATATTAAATCTATTTCTCCAAAAACTCAAATCCTAGCTTACTCTTCCATAGAAGAAGCCCATTTACAATGTACAAAGGCAATGTCTAGCTTTGATGACGTTTGTAAAAAAGAAGCTTCTACAACCGAACTCATTGCTTTGGTCAGACAGCTAGGCCAACGTGCTGGTAATAGTTCGCTTTCGGGATGAACTGTGCAAACATAGCAGGTGACAGGTGATATCATGTCCAGTTGTTCGCGTAGCGTCTCGTCAGAGATATACTTGTCATTTAGACTGACGCGGAGACACGGAGACACGGGGACGCGGAGAATTTTTTTTGATAAGTGATGAGGCGGACATGATATGACAGTATGAAAATCAGGCAATTCTAGTTAATAAATAATTTATTTAACGCTAAATAGCGTCGGTTTAACCGTAAATTTACGGATTGCCGACGCAAAGATTAAAATGATTAATTTTAGCCTCAATTCAGCTTAATTCATTTCTGTGTCTGGAATACTGCGTCTAAATTCATCGATTAAATCATCTAATTCTTCCAAAGCTTGATTTACGTCAACTCTCAAAGTCCCTAGATTCGGTTGTTCTAGTAGACTCAGCAGGTACTCACGCTTACTTTGAACTAATGCAACTCGTTCTTTTATCGTCTGAAGATCCATTGTTTTTTTCCAATCTTTAACTATCTTCAAATTTAAAGTTAACGCAAAATGGGCTGAATTCTTATCTAATGCCTTCAGTAACTTATTACTGATAACGGATGATGATAAAACTAATATATGTAGGAATTATAATAATCTCAGATTATGTTAGGCAATCTTTCTTTAGGATCACTCGGTTTAACCGTGGGTGGCATACTTATCATCACAGGCTTTATCGCTTATGGTGTGGATAATGCCACACTCAATCTGATCGGCTTTTTCTATGGCTTTCCTCTATTTCTAGGAGGTTTAGCGCTTAAAGCTAATGAAATGAAGCCAATACCCTTCTCTCAAACTACCACGCCTTCAGTATTGGAACTACGGAAGCAACAAGCAACAGTGACTCAAAACAAAATCCGCAAAGATATTACGCGATATTGCTACGGTCAAGAAGCTCACCTAGATACAGCACTTGCTTACTTAGGTCTGAGTCCTAGCGATGAGGAAAGACCAGTAGTCACAGGTTTACGAGAAACGGAAATTAATGGGTCTTATTGTATTATTTTAGAATTTGATTCGCCTCTGATCCCAGTAGATATTTGGCATCAAAAACAGGAAAAAATGACCAAATATTTTGCTCCTAACGTCGAGGTAAAAATTACACAGCCGGCTGAAGATAAAATTGAACTAGCTTTAATTACTACTCAATCCTAATTGCCTAAGTCCTGAGTTATCTCCCCATCTCCGTATCCCCGCTTCCCTCTTTAAGAGCGTCACCGCGTCTCCCCATCTCCCCATCTCCCCATCTCCCCATCTCCGTATCCCCGTGTCTCCGCGTCACCGCGTCTCTGTGTCCCCGCGTCCCCGTGTCTCCGCGTTCCCATGTCCCCGCGTCCTCTTCTGACTCCTGCTGTATTCACTTTTCCAAACGTACTGCATACCACTGAAAATATTTTCCAGGGCCAATATCTAACTCACAACTAGTGTCAATTAAATATTGTGCTTGCTCTGATAGCAACTTAAATTTTTGGACATCGGGAGGTAAGTCCTCAAATTTAAGTTGTTGCAAAATATTTTCTAACTTTTCTAATAACTCGGAAGTGGTCAAAAATTGTTCTGGTTGGTTAGTTTCCAGAACCACAAAGTGATCTTGTTGATACATCAATGGATTTGGCATTTATTAATTTACTCATTTAAGTTGGTTACTAATGAATAATAACTAAGATGGATAAACTGGTAAAGTAAAATGGAACCATGCTCCACCATTAGGGGCTGAGTCTACCCAAATTTGACCATAGTGCGCCCGGATAATGCGTTGGCATAAAGAAAGACCAAGTCCATACCCATCTGTTCCTTGATCACGTTGTAGTCGGAAATGATTTTCAAAGATGCGATCGCGGTTTTCTTGGGGAATACCAGGGCCAGTATCGCCAATACTAAACTGTACTTTTTGGGTAGTGCGGTGTAGCCCAGCAAAGCTAATACAGCCCCCAGCAGGAGTATATTTAATGGCATTATCCAAAAGATTTACTAGAACTTGACGGATGCGTTCTGGATCTGCATACACACAGGGTAAGTCTTGGGGGATATCGGTTTCTATTCTTTGCGATTTGGCGATGTAGCGATCGCGCAATTCCTCCAAGACATCTAAACTAAGTTTTCCCAGTTCCAGTTTTTGCGGTGTGATCGGAAATTCTGTATCATCGCCACGACCAACTTCTAAAAGATCCGCGATCATCCGATCAATAATCTTTGTTTGACTACGGGCTTGTTTTAATAAATAAGCCGTCATGGCTGGTTTTAGACGCAGAAAATCACCTTTTTCGGGATTGTAGTTGGATTGGAGAGTTTCTATAGCGATCGCCACAGCTGTCAAAGGATTACGGAGATCATGTGCCAAAATTGCAATCACTCGATCTTTAAACTGTAGCTGTTCTTCCAGTTTCTCTTTTTCCTGTTTCAGGTGAAAAATTTCGTCTGAAAGTTTGATCAGTTCAGCAGAAACGGCGACAGAACGGATTGTAGATTTAGGTGATATCCCCCGGACATTCTCATCTATACGTTCTTGTAAGTCTTCTTGTAACTTTAAGAATGCGTCTATAGTAGTTTGCCAGCGAGGCCACCAGGTTTTCAATTGAGCTATGATATTACTTCCAGCAAGGGTTTGCTGGGGTTCGGGATGGATTTTGATTAAAGCGGGCGTGGCTACCAATTTAAAATGTTCCGCCAAATATGGTTGCTGCCCGACATCAATGATTTGAAGTTCAAAACTATACTCAGCTTCTAATTCTTTTAAGTAGGCGCGGATTCGCTGCACCTGTTGTCGGGATTGTGGTCGTCCATCAACAAACAGTAACAGTTGGAGTGGAGCCTCAGAATAGATAGGCTGATCCTGGGAAACTTGCATGTAATCGTGTTTCAGCACTGGTAACAACCTGGCGACGCTTTACAGAAAGTAAAATAGACTGACGGTTGTCAATGATCGTTGTTTTCTTTCAATTTAATATCTATTTTAGATTTTTCGTACTCCTATCTGATCTGCGTTTTTGACATGAGAAAAATCTTTTTAGGAATTTTGCTCCCTTTTACGTTCGTTTCTATTCCTAACAGCACCTTAGCTATGGAATACTACCCCTCATCTGACCTGAGTCAAAATATTTCTTCAGAGTCAGCATCTGAAAGCTTTTATACCACAGCTGCGCGCCTTGTACAGCAGCAAATTTTTTTAACTGCTCGCCTTGAGCAATCACTGAGCAGCCCAGATCCCAACAAAATGAGATCCGTGCGGGGACAATTAACCATTTTTACTCATGCTGTGGATACTTTTCTCGCAGGTCAGTACTCAAGTCCGAAAACATTGTGTACCCCAACAGGAGAGTTGTCTCCACAGTCTTCTGTAGTTGTGCAGTTAACTGAGTCCCAATCACAAATTTACTGCTCTTTGTACGCTTCTAGCCAGGAATTAGGGAAGTTGTACCCAGTTGTAGATCGGTTGTTGTCTCGACGAGGTGAGTTAGCCTTAGTTAAACCGTTACCGTTGGTTTCGGGAGAACATGACTCAGATTCTGTGCTTTCCATTGCACCAAAGCAGCGTCCTGATCTCGGCAACCCAGCAACACCTTTTTCAAGTCGGGAACCAAACTTAACTTCATTCCCATTACCAGTAGTTGGCAACACTGCAAAAACAGCTATAGCCAACTATGTAGCGCCTATCCAACCTGCTATTGCTGTACCGGAAGAAACTATTAGTACTATCAAAACCGTTAATCAAATCTTGACAGCAGTCCAAAAAGCATTTCCGCAAAATATTAAATTTATCAATCCTCAGAAAGATGCTGCGACACTTGACCGATTTGCTTACGACATTGATTCCCAAGAAAAACAAACCTACGCTCAGTTTTTACAACTGCCTAACACCGGAATCTTTCGGGTATTACCTGATTCAGCGTACCGTCGGCCGTTGAATCTTCCCCAGAATAGATTACAAGCCAGTGTGAGTGAGCGTTATCCTTTTCCCTCTGTGGGTGAGGTTAAGGAAGATTTTATTCCTAGTTTAGCATTGAAGATGATTGGTGATAACTTCCAGTTAGTCCATCAAGGGATAAATTATGGCTTCATCATCGATGTGGGTGATGTACCCTTAGAAAAGTTAGATGGCAGGCTACAGGCTGTTTCCTCGTCTACGGGAGAATTTTTACTCAATTATCAGCCACCCAAACAGTTAAAAGCCTTACAAATAGACAGACAAAGGTTTTTAACAGGTAAAGATCAGAATTGGCAGCAAAATCAAATATTGTTAGCTGGTGCTACAGCCAAATTAAATCATACTTATTTAGTGCGATCGCTCCAATTCCAACTTCCACCAATTCTCTTGAATCCTCAACCCATTTCTCGCCCTAATAGTCGGATTAGGCAGCAATTAGGACAAGTGCCTAGCAGTGACACTATTATCGCCTTCCGTGCCGTCCGTCGCCGTCCTGATGGCAGCTACACCATTCTGTGGCGAGTACTCAATCAGTTGCCTGCACCGCAAATTGAAGATTTAGAGAACTATATCAATAACTGATATCAACCAAGTTTTTTTCTGAGTTCTTGAAACTTTTCGACCAATTAGGCTTTCAAAAGGGAAGCCGCTACAGGTTTTGTCTGTGTAGCCTTAGAATTCTATCCTGATGATTAATGTAGTTAATGTAGCCCGAACTGACATAAAATTAGTATAAACCCAGTGAGTGATATCACATCCGGAATAATCACTCATTATTAAAATCTCTCCGTATCTCCGCGTCCCCGTGTCCCCGTGTCAAGATTTTAGGCTCCTATGACCTTGAATATAGTCAAATCCCTAAATGAAAATTTTCTAGTTGACTGCATCAGTAAAGTATTTATCATTGCTTACAAAGAATCTACTCAACAGTTGGAAGCAGCATTAACTACAGAAGGATTAGAATGCGAAGTCCTCAGACAAGAACACAAACCAGAATATCAAGGTTTTTCTCGCAGTTATCTCTGCCTCATGAACCATCGTCGGGCTTGGGAAATAGCTACTCAACAAACTCAACCAACTATCATTATTGAAGCAGATTTCGTCCCAGTTCTCGGTTTTGGCAGGTGTCCATTACCTTTTAACCTCAATCAAACCGATGTTGGCATTAGTTGGCTATATACTTGTGCGCCTCAAGTGTATTATGTTTCCCCTGATGGTCATGCTGAAGGCTTTTCTACCTCCGCAGTTGCTTATATTGTGACTCCGCAGGCTGCACGCTACCTCATAGAACTATCAGATGAAATTACAGAAAAAGTCGGAGCCGTTAACTACTCCACTTGGGATTCCAGTATCGATTCATTTTTGCGCGCAAAAAAACTAAAAAACTATATTCCTTGGCGTAACTACGGAGAACACGGTGGTTTACCTAATCTAGAACATTACCAAAATAACCTCAGTAAAACTCATCGTGCAGATCTTCTCTACAATCAACTTGCGTTTATACCTCTGTATGCAGTGGGTAAAAAAAACGAAAAATTAGCATTCCTGTGGGTGCGATGCCAAGCCCGTCTCAAAGGAATTGCACGTCTGCTAACTGGACGTTTTCTCCGTCTTAAGGTTGTACAAACTTCAAGCTATCCTCTCAGGCTACTCAAGTTTGCAATTCTCCGACATTTCACTTTACATCTGTAGTTTAATTTTTAATCATAAGTCAACAATGCTAGGGTAGGAATTAACAATCAATTTGTGATTACCTGTGCTGCCTTCTAAACGTCCAGTTGTCTTTCTAAGTTTAGCCATTGTACTCTCTTCCTTAACAGCTTGTGCTAACAGCCCAGCCGCTAAAAATTTAGAGAATTCTTTGGCGGCAGATTCTCGGCTGCAAAGTAACCCTACCGTTTTTGGCGAAGCTAAGACTAAGGAAGTTCCCACCGCATCAACAGTTCAGTTACCTGCTAACTTTCCCAAAGATATTCCCATCTATCCCAATGCCAAACTTGAAGAAGTAAAACCTGGGAGTAGTTCAGAAAATAAAATATTAACTCGCTGGCAAAGTTCTGATCCCAGCAATGTTATCGCCAGCTTTTACCGTACTCAGTTTCAAGGGAATAGCTGGCAAATTTTACAACAGCCAAAAAATGATGTCGAAGGTGCTTTTGAAGTACAACGTAATAATTTACTATTGAAGGTAACAATTCAACCAAAATTAGTTACCAACGCCGCACCCAATCAACCGCAAACAGCAACTGAATTACTAATTGAATACGTTAATAATACAGCTACTACACAAACTCAACCAAATACAAATTCCAGCGCAGTTCCCCAACCAGGAGATTCTCAATTTATTGGTCCGACAACACCCAATGTCAATGTAGTCAAGCAGCCGACAAGCCAACCTGATACCTCTGAACCTCAAGAATTTACTGACTTGAATAAAGTACCACCAGAATGGCGACAACACATTCAAGATTTAGCCTTATTAGGTGTATTATCCATAGATTCCCAGACTTCTAAAAGCAACTCTACCGCTACAACCAACCAGTTGGAACCCAATAAAATTATTACCCGCAGAGAATACGCTCGTTGGCTAGTTGCTGCCAATAATGCCCTGTATAGTAATAATCCTGCTAAACAAATTCGTTTGGCATCAGAAACCAACCAACCCGCTTTTAGAGATATTTTACCTAAAGATCCTGATTTTCCGGCAATTCAGGGTTTAGCAGAAGCTGGATTAATTCCTAGTCCGTTATCTGGAGATGCGACAGCCATTTTATTTCGTCCTGATGCACCCTTAACACGGGAACAGTTGCTACTGTGGAAAGTACCTTTAGATACTCGTCAAGCTTTACCTGCTGCCAACTTAGAAGCAGTCAAGCAAAGTTGGGGATTTCAAGATACAGAAAAAATTGACCCCAAGGCGTTAAGAGCCGTTTTGGCTGATTTCCAAAATGCTGAACAAGCTAATATTCGGCGAGTATTTGGCTATACAACATTATTTCAACCCAAGAAACCGGTAACTCGTGCTGAAGCTGGTGCAGCTTTGTGGTATTTCGGTACTCAGGGTGAGGGAATGTCAGCGACTGAAGCATTGAAATTAAAATAATTTGTAATTAAGTTTTTCAAAGATGATTTATACACCGCCACAAAACTTTCTGCTAAGTAAGTAGGCGAAAAGAAATCGAACTATGTTAGGTAAGGTAACAAATTTCCAAATTTCCTCGTAGTGAGGCTGAAACCCTCACTAAAAACCTTTAATTACTTACGTTACTTTACTTACCAGTTATTGCTCTTTATGCTTCATAATTCCTTCACAATACACCCTCAATTATAAATTTGAGGTGAATTTCAGCATTTTCATGGAATTTGGCTGAAATTTACGGAAGATTTCGATAGAAAATAAATATACTTACGTAAGTAAAATTGACAGTCTTGGTTGACTAAGCGCAAACTGGTAAAAGCAACTGAGTCTAAAAACCGTAACAACACTTAAATTGCAATATCATTTTCCGACTTTCTAAAGAGTTTTTTCACAACTCAGGGAATCACCTGTAGGTTTACTAATCCCTACAGATTTACGAATGTGTGAGATTCACAAAATATACAAGGAATGCCATCAGCATGAAAAAACAAGTTATAGCGGCTGGGTTTATTCTGTTCTCTTTCATGTTGCCGCTGAAAGCCTCTGCTGCAAATTTTAGCAATTTTTATGTATTTGGCGATAGTCTTTCTGATACAGGTAACGCTTTTAATTTTACTCAAAGTTTAGGAAATCAAGTACCAGTTTTACCACCAAATCCACCTTACTTTGATGGACGTTTTTCTAATAATAAAATTTGGGTGGATTACCTGGGAGATAGCCTAAATTTAACACCGACTCCATTCACAACCCTGGGTAGTCCTCCTTTAAATACTACTATTCTCAACCAGAGTATCAACTTCGCTGTCGGTGGTGCTAGTTCTGGTTTAGGTAACGCAGTTTTTCCTAATGTACCGTTACCGGGAGTATTAGAGCAAGTGGCTTTGTTTACCCAACCATTCTTAACAACGAATCAAAAGCTTGACCCCAATGCGCTATATGCTGTGTGGGGAGGTGGCAATGATTACGTGTTTGGGGCTGCTCCTAATACTAATCAAACAGTCCAAAATTTATCAACAGCTATAGATTCTTTAGCTAAAGCAGGGGCTAAAAATATCATGGTATTTAACTTACCAGATTTGGGTAAAACTCCGTTGGCATTGGCTACGCAGCAATCCCAAAATTTGACTGCTTTAACAATTGACCATAACAATAAGTTGGCGGAAAATCTGAGCTTATTCAAAAGCAACAAATCCGACCTTTATTTGATTAATGTTGATGTGTTTTCGCTATTTAATCAAGTTGTAGACAATCCTGGAAACTTTGGTTTTACAAATGTTACTAACTCTTGTGTTGTCGGTGATTTCACTAACATATACAGTGTATGTAACACCAATGAACAAAATGATTTTCTATTTTTTGACAGCTTACATCCTACAACAAATGCCCATCATCTCATAGCAGATGCCGCACTCTCAGCAATCTCACATAAATCTGTTCCTGAACCTTCAGCAGCATTAGGAATGTTGGCATTTGGGGCTTTGGGAGCGACAGGAGTGATGAAGCGCAAAAAAAAGGCGATTAATTCAACAAATCAGGTTCTTGTCGGACAATCATTTCATACAAAGGTTGAAAGCTAAACCAACCTAATTCATGGGAACCCACCTGGCTCTGGGTCAAACTAGCATACTCTGGTTTGATAGGGCTAGGTTTTCCAGCAGATTCCGCTAATAATTGAGCTTGACAAGAACGCTCCATTGTGATAAACCACCAAGCAGCTTCATCAATGGAGTGACCTACTGTCAGTAAGCCGTGGTTTTTGAGAATAATGGCTTTATTATTACCTAAAGTTTGGGCAATCCGCCGTCCTTCTTTTGGGTCGAGGACAACGCCTGTATAGTCATCAAACAGGCTATGGTTTTGGTAAAATGCACAAGCATCTTGGGTGATAGGGTCAAGGAGACGACCGAGACTAGACCAGCTTTTGCCGTAGATAGAATGGGCATGGGCTGCGGCTACTACGTCGGGACGAGTAGCATGAACCTGAGAATGAATAGCAAAGGCCGCTCGATTGACGGGACGGTTGCCGTGAATTACTTCACCTTCATGGTTAACTAAGATCAAGTCGCTGACTCTAATTAAACCAAAGTGCATTCCGAAGGGATTGACCCAAAAGTGTTCTGGGTTTTCTGGGTCACGTGCAGTAATATGACCTGCAACACCTTCATCAAACCCAAAACGGGAAAATAGGCGGAATGCTGCTGCTAGGCGTTGTTGGCGATGTAGTCGTTCTTCTTCAACGGTGGTAAATGTTGGTATTTGAGGTGTGTTGGGCTTTGTAGTTTGCATTTTGACAGTTACTTTTTTATATTTTTCTGTAGGGTTAATATTTATCTATTTTTTAGATTCAACTAGTATTTATTCTCATGTAAATAAAGGATAAACTTGATTCATATTGTTTGTATATTTGTAGAGGCAACTTAGGAATTGTCCTTACAGATGCTTGTACAAAATTTTAATATTAAATCTTTTGGTTTTTCACCAGACAAAAGCAAACTTGCCAACAGAGTTAAATCTAAATCGGGTAAAATTTCACTTGTTGATATTTTCTCATACTTATCACCCCGCAGAAAATATAACGAAAATTGATGATTCTTCCAAAACCAAACTTCCGGTACACCAAAACCTTGATAAATTAATAAATCATCAATTCCTCCACTGGTGACAACTACCTTAATAGCCAGGTCAGGAACAGATTTTTCAGAATCAAAACAATAACACTCATCTGGTTCAATACCTCTAGCGGAAGTTTCCTTTCTAAAAGTAGTTTATCCTAGAGGATAAAAATCAATATCTTTTTCTATAAAATAGGTTTCTAATAATAAAGCAATTAGCTTTTTATCAAACTCATCGTGACGACTAAGAGACATTATTTCTAAAGTACCTTCTAAATATTTAAACCGATAATGAGAAGTATTTTTAAATTGCTGTAACAGCGTCTCATAATATTCCAGTTAATCCCATTCATCAGTAAAATTTGGACAGAATCAACATTATCTAATGCTGATTGACTTGTTAATTCTTCCCAGCGACTAAATTTTTCTAGTAAACCTAACATTGTCACTGCTCCAAACTTGCTTTAGTTTCAGATATGATCTCAGCAACCCGCCTATCTTTCTCTAAGATATCAGTTTTATTACCAGCATCCCCAAAAGGTTGTGCATCTGCTCTAGTTTGATGATAAAATTCCCTAAAATTATAATTACAAGCATTTTGATTTTCTTCTCAATTCCGCCACCATGATACACATTCAGCAAAATCTTCATCCTGTATCGGCTTAGTTGTAAGTTTTTCATCTTTCTAGTAAGATTGTTTCATCATTATTGTTAGATATAATTACTTATCATTTTTATCATCTGCCATAAAGAAGATAATTCTATCAATTATTAGAATTAAACGTAAGGAACTTATAGCAGTACCAAAATTTGTTTGTATTCCGTGGCATATTCCATGACGATTAAGTTGATTTTCTTCATCTCGTTCTGAATGATAATCATCATACAGATAAGCAATTACCTTGGGGAAATTTTCATTATTGAGTAAATCTACAAAATTTCCCATAATTTTATTCTGTTCTTTCCATTTTATTGCTAATTTATCTGCTGCATCTTGAATACAGTCTTGATCTAGGGGACTTAAGTTAACTTTAATGTTAGCCTCTTTTACTGCATCTTTTAATAATCCTTCAACTTGTGGCATTAGTGTAGATACACTTAAATAATATTTTCTTTCTAAATGGGCTGTAATTGCTTCCTTTAATATACCAATTCTTTTGTTAACATTACTATTTTCTTTCTCTATCCAAGATTCTAAAGTTTCTTCAATTCTGGATGATACCATTAATTTATTCAAGAAAATTTCATCCTTTGTTAGACCTTTTTCCTGTCCATCATGAATTTTCAAAATAGTTCTCCATTCAAAATTTGAAGTGGGTAAAATCCATATAGGTGGAATTTCAACAATTTCATTATTTACATCTTTATGAGTAAGTGCATATTCAATGGTTCTAATAACATTAGAATCAATCGAATTACTCATTTTAAGAAGTTCTTGCCAAATCTTAGAAATTTCAATGTCATAATATTTGTAATTCTCATCTTGTTGTATAAATTCTCTTAGTTGTCCCCCAGATATTTTTTCCGTATTATCTCTTTTAGGTATAAAAATCTCCCTTTGAGAATATTTGTATTCACCTTCTTCTATAAATTCTTCTTGCACAATTACTTTTACTTGTTCTGTAACATCTTTTTTACTTAATTCTGAGGACTTCGTAACACTTTCTAATAAACTATCTATTGAAGTAGTTATGGAACAAAATAATAAATCATCATCCTGCATTTCAAGAAGATAATAGTGGATTTGACTCGAAATAGTATTGATCTTGCCTAATAAGCATTTTAAATATTTCTTTTTATTTTCTTCTTTGTAATACTTCTTATCGATAATTATTTGTAAATATGACACTATCCTTGATTGAAAAGATTTTAAGGCAAGAATTTTTATTTCATTATCTGAATAATTCACTATAAACTCCTAATTAATAAACTTAAGGTTTTTTTTGATAAATTACGCCGAATATAATAAACTTTGCAATTGATTTACAGCTTCCTTTAATTCCTGAACACCCCCAAATTGTTCAGCAATTTCAACTACATTACCATAATTATCAAACTCCCGATTAGCCTTAAAAATCGTGGGAATATTAAACTCCTCAACCCCCTTCTCTGCATACTTATCCAAAAGTATTTCTAAAATTGTCCTAGGAGAAAGCAAAAGAACTAGCGATAAACGCCTCTCAATCTCGAAAAGCCTGATTGACAAAACACCGAACCTTGATAATAGAATAAGAATATTTAAACAATAGAAGGAATGCACCAGTTTCAACACCCTTCCCGGAGAGGGTTTAATAAGGGCAAATAAAATGATATCGCAGTCAAATAACTTGACAATCGACACAAAACTTAAATTTTTCGCTTAATTAAAGCCGATGATGAGATTTGAACTCACGACCTACTGATTACGAATCAGTTGCTCTACCCCTGAGCCACATCGGCATATACAGTAAAATATAATAACATAATTTATTGATGATGGAACAAAATTCTCCAAAAAATCTCAAACCTCAACAATATGCCCGCCTGAAAGCAGAATCGATAGCGCCTTATCGTGGTTTGCGGCAATTTATCTATGTAGGTGTTGGCGCTTCCGGTTTTATTGGTGCATTTGTATTCTTTTTCCAACTACTAGCGGGTAGGAATATTGACAGTACTTTACCTAACTTCGCACTGCAAGTGGGAATAGTCACTCTGATGATATTTCTTTGGAAATGGGACAAACGCCGTCAACCACCTTTGTAGCTGATAAAAATTAAATAAAAATCAAAATATATTCAGCACCAGACTAAAATTTGGTTTGTAGTCTGGCGCTTTTGGTTCTCCAACTCAGTTTACTGAGCAGTGACTAAATAGGGAGAGGAAATTGGTTGGGCCCTGCCAGCATTGACGAGTGCCTGGTAAACAAAGGCCGCAATTTCTGCTCTGGTAGCTTGGCGATTAGGATCAAGTTGTTGAACTGTGGGATAGTTAATCACTAATTGCCGTATAGTAGCCGCAGCAACTGGTCCAGCGGCATAATTGGGGATTTGAGCAGCATCAGAGTAAAAGCTGAGTACGGTGTTATTGTTAGCAGTGAAGTTCAAACCATTAGCTAGAGCCACTAATGCCTGCACTCTGGGAATTTCCTGTTGTGGTCTAAAATTACCATCGGGATAGCCAGAGACAAATTGACTTTCATAAGCTGATTGAATTGCCCCATAAGCCCAAAAATTGCTTTTTACATCCTTGAAATTAATTGCAGGGCGTTTAGAGATGGGTGTTAAAGCTTTAGTGATAATGGTGGCGAATTGAGCGCGAGTTACAGGCTCATTTGGTTTAAAACTGCCATCTGGGAAGCCTGCAATAATATTTTGGGAAGCTAAAGCTTCAATATAGGCTTTTGCCCAGTAACCGGTAGGCACATCCTTAAAAGTAGTAGGTTGACCAGGTGGTGCTTCAACAGTTACAGCCACAAAATCTACTGCACCGAAAATTTTCTTTTCATTGATGTCGTTGCCAACGGCAAGAATCCTTTGCGATTTGGTGGAATTGTTCAAGTCATAACGAACATTATCACGGATGAGATTATTACCCGGATTATCATTAGTACCGAGGTTGGGGAGAGCATTGACAGTGGCTACAATTCCATCTCGCGTATTATTTTGAATTACATTTTTACTCAGTGAGGGTTGAGCCGATTCCGAGATAAAAATGCCGTCTTTGTTTTGGACGATTTGATTTTCTGTAACTAGAGGTGTGGAATTACCACCAATAGCCAAACCAAAACCCGTATCCTGAAATAAATTATTGCGAATTAATCCTTGGGCAGATTTAGTTATTGAAATCCCATTGCCTTGATTTTTAAAAAAGACGTTGTTTTCAATTTTGGGATTTCCTGTACCTGTAACAAAAATCCCCTCTCTCGCGCTGTTAGCAAAAGTACTATTTTTGATAGTGGGATTACTTGACTCTACCCACACAGCAGTACCCCTTTGATTGGGGTTGGTAACAGCAACACCCGTAATAGTAGTGTTATTCTCAGCCAGAATTGTAATATCTTGTCTAGCAAAGGTACGACTAGTGTAATAACCACCGCCTATAATCAATGTTCCTTGACCTTTAGTAGACTCATTCCCTTGAAGCGTGACTCCTGGTTTGAGTAACAGCGGGAAGCTTTCTCCAGAGTCTTTGGTGTAACTTCCCGGAGCTAGTTGAATAATTGTGCCGGGTTTGGCTTGAGAGAGGGCAAAGGTAATGGTTTTGTAGGGTGCAGTTGTCGTAGTCCCAGCACCAGAAGTATTTGCACCATTGATTGGGTTAACATAAATCACTGTTGCATTTGCTGGAACCTGCGCCGTTAAGGTTGGGGTAGCACCAGCATTAACCTGAGTAGGCAGTAGTAGAGAACCAGCCGCAAGAACTAGCAAAGCTGTGAAGCTTGTGGGCAAGGATAGAGTAGAGATGTGAAAACCTCTATATTTCATTTTTATTTTTCTGAATTTGCTTAATTACGGTACTTTTAACACAGTTTAAGGGAACAGATGTATAGCTGTGAAACCCATGCCAAACTATACCGAATGATCAGCACTTCATCAGCGAAAATAATTATTAAAAAACAATACGGTTCAGTTAGGGAACACCAAAAAATAAATTACCCAAAAATCGTAGGGTGGGTATGGCTACGCCACGCAGGCTATAGGACGGTAGTCCGTAACCCACCATAAATTTAGGGGATAATGGTGGGTTACACGCTCGCCCTAGCCAAGCCTAGCCCGCAGGGCTACACCCACCCTACAAATTGGGGATTTTTCTATTTGGAAGTCCCTTATGGCAGTTACAGATCCAGTTAGTTTTTATACACTGTCCATGTAACTCAGAAACAGATACACTTTCAACGCTGTGAAGAGTTTTCTGGTCTAACCTTAGCCACAACCCTTAGACTAGGGATTTATCTGAACCGTATGGGATGAAAAAAGGTAATTTTCTGGTTATTGTGAAATTTTATTATGGAAAGTTGCGTGTGAATTTGTGAGAAATAGGTTCTTATTCACTCCACGCGGTTTTAACAAGTCTCCAATGATTGACTGAGCTTTTAATAAGCTAAAGTTTCTAAAGTTTCTCGTAAATACTTTTGGACTTGCTGTTCTAGGCGCAGACCCTGTAATTGAGCGTTACACTCTAGTTGCCAGCTTTGGAAACCCGAACTAGCAGAGATTACATATTTAAGGTTGTGCCAAATTTGAGTATCACGAGAAAATTGGCCGTTGCTAGAAGCTGAAATTTGAGCCATAGTCCCTCATTCCTCATTTTTAAGAGTTATCAGTTATCAGTTTCATGACTGGGTTTAAGTTCCCCACCATTCGCTTTATCACTCTTAACAGTTCACTTTTCACTGATTGAACTTTTATAGTCCAACAGTTTTAGATTTTAGATTTTGGATTTTGGATTGATGATTTGTTTTACCCATCAGGGGGAAGATATGAACAGTGCAAACCAAACCTAAAATCTATTTAA
Source organism: Anabaena lutea FACHB-196 (assembly GCF_014698305.1). Lineage (GTDB taxonomy): Bacteria > Cyanobacteriota > Cyanobacteriia > Cyanobacteriales > Nostocaceae > Anabaena > Anabaena lutea. The sequence continues at coordinate 132,917 of NZ_JACJST010000005.1, forward strand.
GAAAACAAGATGTGATTCTTGCATAGCCTGAAAATGGCCAATTTTTACTTAATCTTTTCTAAAGATAACGGTTCTATAGCAGCAAATTCTGTGTCATTAGTCACTAAAACTGGTATTACACTCAGAGGAATTTGCAAAAATAATCCCAATTTAAAAAGTGATTGAGACTGATGGAAGGAGCGAAAGCTTATGTAGCAACTTTTGCCAAATCCAAAATCCCAAATCTAAACTGGTATAACTTGTTGTTAATTAAACAGAGAATTTTTTTAAATTATATGAGTCATGAGTCATGAGTGCTGAGTTTTCTTTTTTTGAGTGTTGAACCAAAAATAGCTTCAACCCAACACTCATAAATTCATTCAGCACTCAGCACTCTCTACTCAACACTACTTAGTGAGTGTTAAAGTACGACGCTTGGTGACCATCTGATAGGCTTCGATGATGTCACCTTCAGCCCAGTCATGGAATTTATCAATGTTGATACCGCATTCATAACCAGAGTTAACCTCGCGGGCATCTTCTTTAATCCGTTTGAGGGAGTCAAGAACGCCTTCGTAGATCACTTTATTACCACGACGTACTCGCAGTTTGCAATTACGAACTACCTTACCAGATTGAACATAGCAACCTGCAACTGCGCCACGACCGATGAGGATGACGGCACGTACTTCTGCTTGTCCCAAGGATTCCTCCACCAATTCTGGCTCAAGAAGACCTTCAAGGGCCCCTTGGATATCTTCCAAGAGTTTGTAGATGATGTTGTATTCCCGCACATCCACACCCGCTTCATCGGCGGCTTGCCTAGCGCCACTGGCGTAGGTGGTGTTGAAGCCAATGATAACGGCGTTACTAGCAGCAGCTAAGTCGATATCTGTTTCTGTGATTTCTCCAGCAGTAGCCAACAGCATCCGAATTTGGACTTCGTTTTGGGGAATTTGCTTGAGAGAGCCGATAATGGCTTCTACGGAACCTTGAACATCTCCCTTGAGGATCAAGTTGAGTTCTTTCAACTCGCCTTCTTGTGCTTGAGCCGATAGGGTTGTGAGGGTTACACGTCCTTGTAACAAGCGAGATTGGCGTTGTTTGTCGGCGCGATCGCTTGCTAAAGCTCGTGCTTCTTTTTCGTTCTGGAAGACCTCGAAGTCATCTCCAGCCGCTGGGACATCACTTAAACCCAGTACCTCAACGGCAAAGGAAGGACTAGCAATTTCTACACGTTTGCCTCTGTCATCAACCATTGCCCGGACTTTACCAAATGCCGAGCCAGCTACCAGCATATCTCCAACATGGAGAGTCCCGTTCTGAATCAGCAAGGTAGCAACTGCACCCTTGGCTTTATCCAAATGAGCTTCAATTACTGTTCCCTTAGCCACACGATTTGGGTTAGCAGATAGTTCTCCTACCTCAGCTACCAGCAAGATCATTTCCAGCAGGGTATCCAGATTTTCGCCCTTGATCGCGCTGACGGGAACCATGATTGTCTCACCACCCCAGTCTTCTGCTGTCAGACCATAATTGGTTAGTTCTTGTTTGACACGCTCAGGCTGTGCGCCTTCCTTGTCAATCTTGTTGATTGCGACAACAATGGGAACTCCCGCTGCTTGGGCATGACTAATAGCTTCGATAGTTTGGGGACGGACACCATCATCGGCAGCAACTACCAGTACAGCAATATCTGTCACCCGCGCTCCTCTGGCTCGCATAGCTGTGAAAGCTTCGTGTCCAGGAGTATCTAGGAAGACAATCTGTTGTGGTTTCCCCTCATGTTCCACATCCACATGGTATGCACCAATGTGCTGTGTAATACCGCCTGCTTCACCAGCAGCCACCTTAGTTTTGCGAATTGAGTCGAGTAGAGTGGTTTTCCCGTGGTCTACGTGACCCATAATTGTCACAACAGGCGGACGGCGAATCAAGTGTTCCAGGTCTGCCACGTCAATCATTTCTGTGACTTTCCTGGCTTCGGCTTCTGGTTCAGTGATTTCGACTTCGACTTCTAGTTCTTTGGCTACCAGAGTAATTGTCGGAATATCCAGATTTTGGGTGATACTTACGGCCATGCCTTTCATAAACAGGATTTTCACAATTTCTGTATCGGCAACGGCCAAGCCTTCAGCCAACTCTTGTACTGTCAGCGGTCCTGTGACGACCAGTTTTGCTGGACGTTCTTGTTTGACCTCTACTTCTTGTTGACGGCGGTTTTGGTCGCGGTAAGAACCAGATTTTTTATTTCTCGTAGTTGGTGCGGCAGCAACTAATGTTGGTTGCTGTGCAGGACGAGTAGACTTGGGCTTAGGAGGACGGGCTATGGAAAGACTGACCTGGACGGTTGCTGGAATTTCCAGACCCTCTTCATCCAGTAAATCATCCTCTTCAAAATCATCATCGAGGATGGGTTTGACTCGCTTGCCTTTAGTCCCAATCTTAGCCTTCTCTTTAATCTCGTCAATTATTTCCTCTTCTTGCCACTTTTTGCCACCTTTAGCTAGGCGAGGTGGTGTGGGACGTTTTAAATCGAGGAGATCAGGTGCGATTGGTGCATCATCCATCCCCTCTTTCTTTGCCCCTGCTCCCACCATGTGTCTTGGTGGAGTAGCGATTGGCGCAACAGGCGATTCACCAGGACGTGCTGGTCTTGGCCGTTGGACATCCGTTGATGTTCCAGGTGCAGATGGTCTACTTCCCCTCTGTTCCGGTTTTAGCGGTGAGGGAGTTGAACGAGTCTGCCTTTGTGGTGCTGCCTGCGGGGTCTGATCTGTGGTTGGCTTGCTGACTTTTGGCTTAGGTTGGTCTCGTTTAAGGATGGGTTTTTCTGCCTGAGATAGCTGCTCACCGGCAGATTCGGTTTCCTCCAAAGGTCTTGTCGGTGGACTCACCAGTTGAGGTTTTGGTGCTTTTTCTGGTTTTTGCCTTGGGGAAACTACTTTTTCTGGTTTTTCCGCTGCTATTTTTTCCGGTATCGGGTTTGGATTAGGTGTCTGATCCGGTTCCGCGATATTAGGTTTCTGCGGGGTCTCCGATTGATTCCGGGGTACAGGTCGAGTTGGTGCCGTCGGCTTCATGGGTGAGACTGGTGTAGCGAAAGGCCGTGGAGGTGAGGGAGAATTGACCATGTCTGATGCCTCCGGCTCCCGAAGGGATACGCCACTCAGGCTATCAGACGAAGCAACTTGGTTATTGTTAGCAACTGACGCCTCTGGGGCGTTGGAGGTAGTGTTTCTCAATATTTTGGGTTTGCGAATTTCCAAAATTTGCTGTTTATTTGCTGGAGCAGGTCGGTTACGTCCGCCAGGTTGGGGTGAATTTGGTTTATGACTATTTGTACCTTGTTCCTTTTTTGGCGTGACACTCGTAGTTGCCAGTTTTTCCGCAGCCAGACGAATTTGTTCAGCTTCGGATTCTGAAATCGTGCTGCTATGGCTTTTGACCGCAATGTCGAGCTGGTCGCAAATTGCTAATAGCTCCTTGTTATCCAAATTTAATTCCTTTGATAATTCGTAGATTCTAACTTTGCCGTTGTTCATCCACTCTTTCCCCTTTAATTTACAGTTTTAGCGGATGGTTGCCTGGTTTGTGACATCTCCATCCTTTGATCACTGTTTTTTAGGTTGCCCTTGGTGATGTTGCCGGTGCCTCCAATTAGGAAAGAGAGATGTTTCGGTTTACCGCTGGCATCACCACCTAGACTGGTGGTTAATGGGCATCCACAAAAGTTTTTTCAAGGAAAATTTTGTGAAGAACCCCAACGCCGAACTGCGCTTTAGCGCTACCAGGTTGCCATGCTAATGGTGCTTGTTTTGCTGATTCTTAGTCTTCCACAACACAATCAAGTAAAACTTTTTGGGAGTATTGCTTCGTCGTCCCTCTTTAGTTTGGGAGCGGCGCTTGCTTTTTACACCCATTTACTATTTTGGTACTAACCCCAACGATACCAGAGGGTGTGATGAGAGTGCGAATTGTTCGGCTTTCGTCACAATTGCTCTAGAGATTATCGTTGTCAAGTTGTTCCAATTAAATTTGATTTTGGGTATTGTTTTGGGTAAGACGCAGCCACAATGTTTGATACAGTGTTTCTGGCACTGTTCCATGTAGCGATCGCCCTAATCTATTTTTCTTCTGAGCCGCTTGTAGGCAGCTAGTTTGGGGACAAATATAGGCAGAACGCCCCATGCCCTGATCTAATTGTACCTTTCCAGATGGAAAGACGCGGACTATCCGCCAAAACTCTTCTTTTAATCCTACTCGACGACAACTAATGCAACGCCGATAATTTGGTTTCATCGGGCTTATGTTCAGTCAGGTCAGGTGTTTATGGTTGCCAAAAATTAGCTCTTGTCTATTTTGACACCTGACAAATGCTTTCCTGTTTATGTTTGATGGCTGACAGTTAACAGACAACAAACTTCCAAAAGCACTTGAGAATTAATTTTCCTCTTTGGTGTCAAAATTATCTTCCTCTAATTCTAATTCGTATTGATTTTCATCCTCTAGTTCCTCCATATCATTTTCATCATCCTCCGGTTGATATTTGGCCCTGACAGCCATAAATTTAGCATCCTCTGCTACATGGTCATATTTAGCTTTATCTTTAATATCGATTTTCCAACCTGTTAAGCGGGCAGCTAATCGGACATTTTGTCCTTCTTTACCAATAGCTAAACTCAGTTGATCTTCAGCAACTAGGACGTGGGTTTGGCGTGTTTCCGGGTCCATCAGGCGCACTTCATCGACCCGTGCTGGACTTAAGGCGTTGGCGATGTAGGTGGCTGGGTCAGGAGACCAGCGAATTACATCTATTTTTTCTCCCCGCAATTCATTGACTACAACTTGAATTCGTGATCCCCTAGCGCCAATACAAGCCCCAACTGGGTCTACATCACGATCTAGGGTATCTACTGCAATTTTAGTCCGGGGACCTACGTAACGGGAGGGAGGATTAGCTTCTCTAGCTACTGCCACAATTCGTACTACTTCATCTTCAATTTCGGGTACTTCGTTGGCAAATAAATAAACTACCAAACCAGCATCGGCACGGGACACTAACAACTGTGGTCCACGTTGCTGACCTTGGGAAACTTTTTTGAGATAGACCTTAAATGTGGCATTCGCCCGATAATTATCGTTAGGTAATTGTTCCCGCTTTGGTAATTCAGCTTCTACTTCTGGCTGACCAAAACCACTGGCAACTGCTAAAATCACAGATTGACGCTCAAACCGCAGAACTCTGGCTTGCAGAACTGTTCCTTCTAAATCTTGGAACTCTTCTTGCACCATTTGGCGCTGTTGATCTCGCAATTTTTGTGCCAATACTTGCTTTGTTTGCATGGCTGCCATGCGCCCAAATTCTCCTTGGTCTGGGGTGACATCCAGTACTACTGAGTCTCCAGATTGAGCTTCTGGAGCTACTTGTTGCACTTCGTCTAGGGAAATTTGATGGTCGGAGTTGTTAACTGCTTCAACGATGGTTTTAGTAGAAAGAACGCGAAATCCTTCTCCATCAATATCAAGTTCTACTTCAAAATTATCAAAATAATCTTCATCGAATTGTTTGCGCTCTAAATTTTGGGCGCGACGATAGCGTTCATAACCTTTAAGTAGTGCTTCTCTAATAGCTGATTGAACTGCTAATCGGGGTAAGTTCCGCTCACGGCTGATACTTTCAATTAAATCTTTTAATCCAGGTAAAGTGACCATTGACATAAGCAAGCTCCTTCATTTTCATTTAATCACCCAGGACAATTTTGGATTTTAGATTTTGCTTTTTATAAGGATGTTTGTACAGTATCAAGTTGTATCAATATCCCACTATATCCCTTAAAAAAAGGGGAAATAATCTTCTCATTGTTACCCTTCTGACAGGGATTTCAGGGAAGTTAAAAGTATTTGATACATCACCAATAACTTTTAAAATATCCTCTTACATTCTTATCTAAAACCCCTAAGCTAAAATCTAAAATCTAAACCTGATTAGTGACGCTCATCAATCTGCACCCTGGTAATTAGGGAACGGGGAATTCCCACTGCACGACCTTTTTGGTTTAAGTAAACTGTTGTTTCATCCCTGCGAATTAAGTGACCAATCCACTCTTGTTGTCCGTTGTGGGGTGGAGAAGTGGAGATAACTACAGGAAATCCCTTAAAGGAAATAAATTCCCTGTCAGTCACCAGTTCCCTCGAAATTCCAGGGCTAGATACTTCTAACATATAAGCATCTGGAATGATCTCTGCCACATCTAATTCGGCTTCTAAAGCACGGCTCATTCGCTCACAATCATCGAGACCAGTATCCTGTTGAGGATTACGAATATCTACCCGCAAAACTGGTGGACTTTGATTTGTGTGAAAAACTACGCCTACAATTTCCAATCCGAGTTCTTCTGCTACTGGTGTGGCCAAGTCAATAATTTGTGGAACTAAGGGATGAGTCATGCGAGAATTCAATAAAAAAAGTGGGCTTCGACCCACTTCCTGCGATAGGGATATCTTCCAAGAAGTCTTGTGACGAACCAATGTCGGTTCGCCCCTAACATGAGTGTAGCGTATTTTTTTCAGTTATCAGTTATCAGTTGTCTGAACATATGCTTGCGATCGCAAGGCTAAGGACGCAGGGATCGCATTTGTCGTGTTTGCTCGATAATCTGGTCAATATCCTCTTGGGATAAGCGTTGAACGTAGTTAATTTTGACTTCTTCTAAAAAGTCATTGAGTAAACTTTGAATTTCTCTCAGTACGTGTTTTTGTTGAAGTTCGGAATTAAATACAGTAGTAAATTTTTCTAATAGTTGACTTGAAAGTTTGGCTGCTACCGGATCTTTAATGGCGCTAACCAAAGCAATATATAGATTAGTGGTGATTTGAGTTGCTAGTTGCTCACTTAGCTGGATTTGTGCCTCTTTCGCTCCTGGCAGCATCAGCAAATTACGATAAAGTGGTACTTGCTGGAAAGCTGTTTCAATGTTGTGACGCAAAATGGCATTAATTTCTGGCTGAATTTTGGGTAGTACTTGATTGACGATGGTTTGTACCAATAGTCCTGCGATCGCTTCTACTTCATTTATATTATTAATATCTATATAGCTGCGTTCTTTCTCTGGCTGCAACAGCCAGCGCGTGATCTCACCTCGCTGAATCGATCCTTGCACCTGGTTGATTACTCGCACTACTACAATTTCTGTGATTTCTTCGGCAAAATTGGCTACTATACCTTGATGAATTTGTCGTCTGACTAAATGTAGACTAATGAACTTTGCTTGATCTAGACGCACCAATACTGGTAATATCCGCAACCAACGCCAAAACGGAATTAGTAAGAATAAGTCATACCAACGCCACAATATCGCTTCTAACCAGCTTAAATTGGGCTTTTGGCGTTTGGTATAGAAAGTACGTCCTAGCAAATCTAAACCAAATATGATTAAGAACGGTAAATCAATTAGCCAGAAATTATCCAAAAATTCCCCATTCTCACCTATTTTGCGATAATAGTTGGTAGCAATCGCAGGGCGAATTTGCTGGTTGAAAAAATTGATTTCTTGAATCCAACCATGCTCAGATAAATACATCTGACTCCAAAAAGTAGCAAAAGCGCGTTTTGCCGATTCTTGTCCAATGTGTTCCCGCATCCGGTTTTTAATTTTTTCCAGAGAGCCACTCTTACCTGCACCCACAAAGGGATTACTATCAATCATCTCGTTACTGAGACGCTTCATTTCCTCTAGCTTGATTTTTACCTCAGGTGAGTTTAGCCCTGTTTGGCTAATCTGTTGTTCTAGTTCAGTTACTGTTTCTAGATATTTTTTCGTGTCTCGATGGGGTTCAATACCTTTAATAGGGTCATAAATATAAGTAATTTGGGGAATTCTTCGGTAATAGAAATCTCTCCATTGTACGTAGCTCATATCAAACAAAACTAAACCTAGGTTAACCGTGGCAGTAATTGCCATTAACCTTTCAAACCATAGATTTCGTTGCTTGGGGGATTTTAATTTACGCATTTATACTTACTAAGTATGGACAACTCACGATCTTTATTTTTTAGCGCTGCCAATAAAATATCCGACTATTGATAGATGTCAAACAAAAATTGATTCATAGTGGTTAATAATCAATCAGATTCTAATTAATCAAAATTCATGAATATTTGAAAAATAACAGCTTACAGAAATTTAAGATACTTCTGTTAGCATTTCTATTGTGCTGATTTCATCCAAAGGAGTTGTAAGAATGTGGTGTGATTTGGGAAAATCAAAGGCAACTATTGCTGTTATCTGTGTGTTAACAGTTAGCACTGTGATTTCAGGTACAGCGTTTGCTGCCCGTCAGCGTAATTACAAGCCGCAAGAATTTAGGGCTGTACTGCGTGGCTTGGGCTATAAGGTCACAGTAACAAATGATTCATTGACTGATGAGGAAACTAAAAAAGCAATTAGCGAGTTTCAAAAAGGCTACAGGTTAAATGTTGATGGTCAAGCAGGCCCAAAAACGCAGGCTTTTGCAGCTAACATTGTGCAAATTCTCCAAGGGAATTTAAATGCTGTGCTCAAGCCTAATCCTCTTCTGCCCCGCGATCAATTTTACAGCACTCGGTTGGAAGAATTAGTGAAGGAGTATCAGAAAAAAAATCAATTAACGGAAACTGGTATTGCTGATTTAGCACTTCGTCAAAAATTGAATGAAGAGGCTAAGACAGTTATCGGCCTACCAACAACACCGACTGCTACACCGATGGCTAAACCAACTGCTACACCGACGGCTAAACCAACAGTTAAACCGACTGCTAAACCAACAGCTACACCATCACCAACCGCTACACCAACACCAACAGCTAAACCAACAGCTACACCATCACCAACCGCTACACCAACACCAACACCAACCCCCTAAGCTGCTGATTTATTTCTTCTTAAGGTCTGTCTTTTGGCTTGGGTAGAAAGGAAAGACGGTCATCATCAAGCATAAAAATATACTAAATGGTGAACCGTCTTTCACTCCTGACTCCTGAACCGATAGCGCAGCTTGGCGTAAGCCATAGATCTGCGAAGCGTCTCCCGACTCCTGAATTCTGCTGTAACTTAAATGTCAAACTTTTTGAGCAATATGAATCTTGATTTCCTCCATAATTCTTGAGGTGAATAAGGAGAATTGGGTACATTTTTTAATCTGTTGAAATGAAATTCCAGCTTTTTAGCCAAAGATATAGATGTAAATTTTGCCCCATCTGTAGATGATAAAAATGTTTTGATATTATTTCTTATACGTTCAAATTCTGAGGGTGTTATACTCATCATTCTTTTGTATAATTCATCATAGTCTGATCCATCGAATTCTAGATAACATTCCTTGGGAATGTGAGTGGAGATATCAGGAGCGCCAAAATATATAGGTATTGCTCCTGAAAAGAATGCTGAAAATATCTTTTCTGTAATGTAGCCATCTTCTCGACTATTTTCAAAGCAAATGAGAAATTTGTAATTTCTGAGTTTTTCTAATTTATCATTTCCCATAATTGAACCTTTAAGTACTCCCTTCCAGCCAATATTATTCCAAGGGAGTGTCTTATCCCAAACTCTTCCATAGGTGTGAAAATCATCACCAAATACGTTATCGAAAAAGCTGACGGCTTTCTCTCTTTCAATATCACCCTGTAAATTTCTACATTCTTTTTTATATCTCTGATGAACCATAGCCAGCGTGTACTCTGGTTTTTCTTGGAATTCTTGAATTGAGGAAAAATCTTGAGGTCCTAAATAAAATTCATCCTCAGAGACACTACTGGAACTGCTGATACCTAAAAATCCACCAAACAGCTTTTTATATTTCGTGCCATACATTTTGCTGTATCTAGAGTAAGGTTCTGTAATTATGAGGATTGTTCGCCGCAGAGAAAACTGTGGCAAAAATTTGCCATTCATGGAGATAAACAAATCAGCTTCCTGTGGACTTGATGTGTAGTAATATCCCTGAGATTCCAGATAGGATAAACCTGAATTTCCATGTATATCTTTCCCTGAAAGAAGTTGCTTTAATGCTCCTACTCCATCCGGGTTCTTTTCACAAAATTTCATGCCTCAAGTCCTTTATTAAACTCTCAAGATCAGAATGTAAACACGAATAAAGGTTAAAAAAATTACTGTTGCTAATGTTGTAAAAAAACAACAGTGATTGTCAGTGATGTTCTTTATGATTGTGTTCCTAGCCTTGTTACCTATTTTACCTTATTGATTATCAAGTCTAGCCTTACGGTCTTAGTGTTTTTTCTAGGTGGTGATCGCTGGGAATGCAGCTGCGGTTACTCATCCTCCTCATCTGGTTCTAAATCTTCTTCTGTCAGTTCCTGATGGGGGATAGCAGCAATTATCGCATCTATTACTTTCGATACTGGTAAAATCTCGATATTCAAGTCGGGGAATTTTGTTCCTTTGGGAACGATCGCTCTTTTAAAGCCTAGTTTTGCTGCTTCTTTCAACCGCAGTTCCATTTGGGACACCGATCTCACTTGTCCACCTAACCCTACTTCTCCAATTAAAACTGTACCGGGATCAACTATTCTGTCTCGGAAACTAGCCACAATAGCGATCGCTATTCCTAAGTCTACTGCCGGTTCTTCTACGTTCAAACCTCCAGCAGATGCTACATAGGAATCTAATTTTGACATTGGTATCCCGACTCGCTTTTCTAGCACGGCGAGGATTTGCACTAAGCGATTATAATCTATGCCAGTTCCAGCACGACGGGGAGAAGGGTAACTGGTAGGACTGACTAAAGCTTGCAATTCTACAACTATCGGCCGCGTTCCTTCGCAAGCTACGACTATGGCTGTACCAGGTGCGGGGTCATCACGATTGCCTAAAAACAATTCTGAGGGGTTGTCAACTTCCCTTAATCCGGCTGATACCATTTCAAATATACCAATTTCGTGTGTTGCTCCGAAACGGTTTTTTACTGTTCTTAATAATCGATGGGAGGCAAAGCGATCGCCCTCAAAATACAATACTGTATCAACTAAATGTTCTAAAACTTTTGGCCCTGCGATCGCGCCTTCTTTGGTGACGTGGCCGACAATTAACATGGTGACATCTTCATGTTTTGCCACCTTCATCAAGGCTGCTGTACATTCCCTGACTTGTGCTACTGAACCGGGTGCAGATGTCAAAGCTGGAAAAAAGACTGTTTGTATACTATCAATCACTGCCACATTCGGTTTCAGGGAATCTATTTCTCGCAATATTTCTTCTAAATCCGTTTCTGGCAAGACATATAAATCTGCGCCGATACTGTCGGGATCGATTTCTACTTCAATAATTTCCTGTAAATCCTTAGTTTCTTTTGCTTCTACTTCTTCGCTTTCCTTCTCCTCAGTAATCACGGTTAAGGGTTTTGACATTCCCAAACGCGAAGCGCGTAACTTTACCTGTTGTCCTGATTCTTCCCCAGTGACGTAGAGAATGCGGTATTTTTGCGCCAATTGATTGGATACTTGTAATAGTAGAGTTGATTTACCAATACCTGGATCACCGCCAATTAGCACCATTGAACCAGGGACAACTCCACCACCAAGTACCCGATCTAGTTCACCATAACCAGATTCCCAACGAGCAATTTGGCGATCGCTAATTTGATCAAACGTAAGAGAAGCTCTTGCTTTAGCGGGTTTAGCTGATTTGTTAGCAGATTTAGCATTAGTTTGAGCAGCGTGCCAATTACCTACTCCCCCGCGACTGGATATATCGACAGATGACTGGATGGATATCTGCTCTTCTAGAGAGTTGTATGTGCCGCAAGCTGGACACTTGCCAAACCACTGGGAAGATTCTGCACCACAGTCGTTACAAATAAAAAAGGTTTTTGGCTTTGCCATGCTTAGTTTTTCTTAAAAAATCTTAATTGTTCCTTAAGTTTTATAAAAAACAGAAGTCCAATCATAGTAATAGTTACGGCTTTTTTCTAATCAGTTGATGGAATGATATCTTAATATTATGGTATTAAAAATTCATCATGTAAGATTTTAGTTAGGGAGCTTAGGGAAACTTGGAAAGTCATAAAGAAAAAATCCTGGTAGTAGACGACGAAGCCAGCATTCGCCGGATTTTGGAAACGCGCCTTTCCATGATTGGCTACGATGTAGTAACTGCTGGCGACGGAGAAGAAGCTTTAGAAACCTTTCGCAAAACTGAACCAGACTTAGTAGTATTGGACGTGATGATGCCAAAGCTGGATGGCTATGGTGTTTGTCAAGAATTACGTAAAGAATCAGATGTCCCCATCATCATGCTAACAGCTTTGGGAGATGTAGCCGATCGCATCACGGGATTGGAATTAGGTGCTGATGACTATGTAGTTAAACCATTCTCCCCTAAAGAGCTAGAAGCGCGAATTCGTTCAGTGTTGCGACGGGTAGACAAAACCGGTGCGACTGGTATTCCCAGTTCTGGGGTAATTCATGTCGGGAATATCAGAATTGATACCAATAAACGCCAAGTCTACAAAGGTGATGAGCGCATTCGCTTGACTGGTATGGAATTTAGTTTACTAGAGTTGTTAGTAAGTCGCTCTGGAGAAGCTTTTTCCCGTTCAGAAATTTTGCAAGAAGTTTGGGGATACACACCCGAACGTCACGTAGATACTCGCGTGGTAGATGTGCATATCTCCCGGTTACGGGCAAAATTGGAAGATGATCCCAGTAATCCAGAATTGATTCTCACAGCCAGAGGTACTGGTTATCTCTTTCAGCGCATACTGGAAGCGGGAGAAGAGTAAAGAAGGTGACAGGTGACCAATGGAGAGACGCGGAAACGCGGGGACGCGGAGACACGGGGACGCGGGGATACGGAGACGCGGGGATACGGAGACGCGGGGATACGGAGACGCGGGGACGCGGGGAAAGAGAGATAACTCACGACTATTGACAAATGACCAATGACCAATGACCAATGACTATTGACCAATGACCAATGACCAATGACCAATGACCAATGACCAATGACCAATGACCAATGACTAATGACTATTGACTATTGACTAATGACTAAATCTGATCCCAATCGAGTTTTGCGGCGTTTACCCCTAGTCGTTGGGGGTTTAGGTGCTGTACTTTTGCTGATTAATCGGTTTTTGACACCAGAACTCACTAATTCCCAAGCGCGTGGTGATGTGCTGGGGGTGATTCTGAGTGCGGTGTTAATCTTAACGGGTTTAATTTGGCAACAGGTACAACCTCGCACACCTGATACAGTAGAACTGATTGGAGAAGAAGGTTTTTTCTTAGCGGCAGATTTACCAGAAGCCGTGAAAACAGAACTAGCGTGGGCATCGCATTTATTATTAACTAATACAGTGACGCGATCGCTCATCGTTTATTATCAAGGTAAAGTTTTGTTACGTCGCGGTATTCTGGCTCCTAAATCTGAAGTTATCCCAGGAACCATCTTAAAAAGAGTCCTGGAAACACAAAAGCCAATTTATCTGGTTGCTTTGTATGTCTATCCAGGCAAAATAGAATTTGATTATTTACCTGAAAACACACAAGGTGTAATTTGTCAACCTATCGGCGCTCAAGGTGTATTGATTTTAGGTGCAAATGCCCCGCGTAGTTATACTAAACAAGATGAGAACTGGATTGCGGGAATTGCTGATAAATTAGCTGTTACACTTGGGGAGTAGTTAGTTTTAAGGTTTTGCGGTCAGCACTAAAGTGCTGAGAACTGAGAAAATAAAGACTGAAGTCCTGACTACACTCAATTACCAATTATGCAAATTATTTACTGGCTATTAGTAGCCGTCATGATCGTAGGTATTATTGGTGCTGTAGTTCCGGCTATACCTGGAAGCAGCTTAATTTTAATTGCCATTATTATTTGGGGAATTGTTAGTAGTTCCTTTGCAGCGATTAAGATTCCCCTCATAGTGACAATTATTGTTCTACTTTTGAGTATGGGAGTAGACTTCTTAGCTGGCTACTGGGGAGCAAAACAAGCTGGTGCTAGTAAATGGGGGCAAATTGGCGCTGTCGTGGGATTGTTACTGGGATTCTTCGGATTATTACCAGCATTACCCTTTGGCGGTCCATTATTAGGAATTCTACTCGGGCCACTTTTAGGTGCAATTATTGGAGAGTATCTTTACTGTCGTGACTTAGGACTGGCAGTGAAAGCTGGTATAGGAATTACAGTAGGAACGCTGATAGGGAATTTAATTCAAGGTATTCTCGCGGTTGGTGCGGTGATAGTTTTTGTGTGGACAACATGGCCTCAGGTATACGGTGGTTAGAATTCAAATCCCCGGCTTCTTAAAGAAGCCAAGGATGCTGTTGTGGGAAATAAATCATATAAAAAAAAGAAAGCCTGCGCGGGCAGGCAAAAGGTATAATCATTGCAGTACAATTTTCATTTCTTACGAGCTTCAAAAATTTAAAAACCGAGTTACCGAGTTAAGACTAAACGACTTGTGAGGCTTTTTTTCCTTTACGCAAACCAAATGCACCAGCTAAACCTAATGCACCTAGTCCAAGAATAGTTGTAGGTTCAGGTACGGATTCTATTTGCAGACGAACACCATCACCAGTTTTAGGGAATGCAGTACCACCGATTATACCCAGTTTAACATCGAATGATGTGACGTTCTTTAATATTACTGTCTGGATATTACTGTCAACACCTGGAGCAAGTTCTATGCTGCTTGGATTAAGACCGACTATATTTTCAATTAGATTGTCAATTATAGTGCCTTTATCTTCTACGTCAAAGAAACTTAGCTTCAGTGTTTTAGCGATAGCACCGAAATTAAAGTTGAATTTACCAACTTCCAATTGACCTTTTTCAGGGTACTGGTTGTTACTGTTCACAGCTACAGGACGGAACCAAAAACCATCGGGGTTAGTTCCGGCATCTTTTTTCTCAAATTTGATAGAACCACTTTTGTATGTATTTGCGGTTGTTCTATTATCGACAAACAAAAGGCTTGGTTTGTTACCGCCTGGTCCATCATAGTCCAAACTTGTTATTGTGTAACCAAGGGGAGACCCATTTACTATGCTATTAACAACTTCTCCTTCGGTTGATGGAACCAAGGAAGCAGCTTGAGCCTGTGATAAACCACCGAATAAGCTTAAGCCCAAGGTTGATACAGCAACTGTTGTTACTAAAGATTTGAATGATGCCATTTATTTAATTGCTCTGTAAGTGTGATTTTGGAGGCAAGAGATTTTTTGCTTCATACCATACACAATAAACATTATACTGAGATATTTACTTAAGTAAACAGGATTTATTACTTAGTTTACACAATCTTTAAAAAACAATGCCGATATTTATATTAACCTCATACTAGAAATAGTTCATCTTATATATTTGGCACGGCGAAAATATGCAAAAACCTCTTCAGGCAAGAGATTCAGCCAATATCCCTATATATATCAGGTCAAATTGAGCTAGTAAATTCAATAATGTTTGGTAGGAATTTTATACAAAATAGGGATACAGCAAGGCTGTATCCCCACAATATAAGCGGTATTTTGGGCTGACCTAAAAACCAATATGAACAGTAGATACCCTATATATGCCAGTAGAGCATATCGATTAAGCTAATTACAAAGCTCTTTTCGCTTCATTTGCTATCGCTTCTACTTCATCATTTACCAAAGTTTCTAAAATAGATTTAGCTTCTGCACCACCTAAACGCGCTAAAGCTTGGACAACTCTGTAACGTACTTGCCAATCTGGATTAATCACATAAGGAACCAAGAGGGGAACGGCTTCTACATCTCCTAATTCACCAAGAGAACTAATCGCAGCAGTTTGAATTAACCCATTATCTGAGGAAAGTGCTTCTTTGAGGAGTTCAAAGCTACGAGGATCACCCAACTCTCCTAAAGTAGCGATGATACTAAATTGTACGAGCCATTCAGGGGTGGTATGGTAAAGCTGCTGTAAATCTTCAAAAGCAGCTTGTAGTTTTAGCGCACCCAAACAATCTGCTGCTGCTGCTTGGACATCAGCCTCTGGATCATTGAGTAAATCCCGTAACATATGCAAGGATAAATCTAAATCCTGGGTTCCCAGGGTATCCATTTGACTTACAGCCGAGTAACGGACACGAGAATTACTATCAGTTACGCCAATTTTAATTAGTTCCAAAGCAACTTTTGGTTCTAGTTCCCGAATTTGATTGACTGCACGCAAGCGATCGCTTAAATTCTCAGAACCCAGTAATTCTTTTACAGATTCAGCAGAAATACTCATTTTTAATTATCCTAAATTGTTAAAATCGTGATTGGTAATGGGTAATTCGTAATTAGGAAAATTTCCCCAGTCCCTACTCTGCGGCCATGGCGCGAATAATATCCCCACGAGTCAGAATACCAATAACTTTACCTATACTGTCAAGCACTGGGAGTCGATGAACTTTATGTTCTTGGATTCTTTTTGCAGCTTCTTTGAGCGGTTTATCAGGAGAAATAGTCACAGGATTTTTACTCATTACCTCTCCCACAGTTTGTCCCAAAGCCTTATGTAAATCTCGTTCATAAGCACCAGGGTTTTGTAAATAAATTACACTATCCAAAAACATAATGTATGCAGGCGGAGTCACACCAGTTTCTTGCCACATCAAGTCCGTTTCTGATATGATACCAACCAATTTACCTGCATCATCAATCACAGGTAAACCACTAATTCGGTTTTCTGCCAAAATTTGAATAGCTTCTTTTAAAGGAGTTTCGGGATGAACGACAATAGGATCACTGCTCATCACGTCAGCAACGGTTTTAGACATTTTTTTACTTACACCTTTTATAAAAGTCTTTTTAATTATTGTAGGAAATCGAGGGATGACAAATAAATGTTGTTAATAGATTGTTACTTTAATTGATTAAAAAATAAATATTTTTTTTCTTGAACAAGCAATTTTATTAACCCAATTATACCATAAAAGCCTGAATTTTTAATTAATTTTAACCCTTCAACGAAATATCCTGGACTTTTTCTATGTATTCTCACTAAATTAACAGATAAATATTACGTAAAAATTCAGGATATTGCAACTTGGATAAATCCACTAATTTAAAGTTTGATTTTCAGAGGATGTTTGTTTAGCACGAGCAAAAATTCTGACTGCATTAGGTGAACCGATAAAGCGCCAATGCCAAGGTTCATAACTAACACCTTGAAGATTGTTGGCTGGAAATGACAACTCAAAACCGAACTCTTTACCATGTTGGCTTAACCATCGAAAGGCATCAGTATTAGCAAAATTGTAAGTGACATCCTGTTTAGGAAAATGACCATCTGCCAAGTCTAAAGCATAGCCAGTATGGTGTTCACTGTAACCCGGAGGAGCGCTCAATTTAGCAGCAGCTTCTGGTGAACCCCGCCGTTGAATTTGAGATTGGAACAGTTTATCTTGGGTAGCGATACTACGAAACCCTGATACTGGAATAATCCATACTCCCTCATCTCGGGCTGCATAAATTAACTTCATTAATGCTAATGCTGCTTCTGGCGCTAGTTGCTCAAATCTTTGGTACTCATGTTGAGCATAACTGCCAATAATGATCATTTTTTCAGTATCACCCTCACTATAAGGAAAGTGTCCGAACTTGGGTGGATATGCTGTAACTCGCTCCTGTTTTTGGAGTGAGGCTACTTGAATATTAGTGTTGGCAACACTGGCAGAAGGAATAATCTTTAATGGCTGGCTAATGCTTGGAGAAGGAGTTGGCAATGAGTGTGTTAAGCTTCTCATCACAAACTGCATTACTGCATAACCATTAAGCATAATTCCTAGTAGGATTAGGAGGACTGGTAGAGTAAAACGCCATTGAATCCAGAGCTTATAAAAGAACTTCATCAGAATTCATGTAATTTTTGTATTTTGCCTCACTCACTATCTACTAAATTCTTTGTAGATTGTATATTAGCTATTTTCCAAGTGCCATTATCTGGTTGCAACGTAAATCGGTAATTATTATTATTAGGTGTATCTTGTAGACGTATCCCATTCTCGTAGTAAGATAACTCTTCTTTGATTTTTACATCAATTTGGACTTGCTCATTAGTTACAGAAAAGTAGGTAAGAGGTTCAACATTCCTTGTCCCATATATCCAGTAACCATTTTTTGCTTTTAGCTCTTCAAGAGATCCTCCTCCTGGCTTAGTTATCTTTTCTTCATAAGCTTTACCTGTAAGAAGGCTGGCAGCAAGTTGACGATTATAGGGAGGTGCAAATATTCTCTCTTTTGCTTCTAGATATCTGTTAATCAAATTTACAGCTTCTTGTTTAGTGATACTAATCGTACTATTACCATTGTTAATTGTTTTGACTTCAGAAACACTCAGAACAGGAGGAAGATTGATAGGTTGAATAGTAATTGCGACACTATTGCTAGGTTTCTTTTTACCACCATCAGTGGCAGTAATAGATAGGGTATCGTTACTATTAGAATCTTTCTTGCTAAGGTAGGTGATAGCTGTTGGATCTGCGAAGGTAGAGTTGATTTGAGCAACCGTGCCATTAAAAGTAACGACACTAGCATTATTTTTCTGGTTACTAAAGTTGCTGGCTTTCAATCCGTTGGGTACATTTGGTTTAATAGTCAAAGTGCCATTTTTGACGCTTATAGTAACAGTGAGCTTTGGACTATCAGTGTCAGTAATATTGATACCCTTGATGGCTGAACTGGTATTTTGTTTAACAGTTTGCGTATTGGGAACTGTGATTGTCGGAGGAATATTAATTGGCTTAACAGCAATATTAACAATACTGCGATTAGTCTTAGCTTCGAGAGCATTGGGTGGCCAGACCAAGTTTGTAGCAACTTTACCTACTTTACCACCATCATTGACAGCAACCGTCAGAGAGTCATTACCATTAAAGTCTTTAGCGCCTTGGTAAATTACAGCGGCTGGGTCAGCTAGAATAGTATTGATTTGGGCAACTGAGCCAATGAGGATAACTGTTTTAGCATTGTTTTTTGGAATGTTATTTGCTGTCAAACCTTTAGCTACATTGGGTTTAATCTTCAAAATGCCATTATTCACGCTGAGAGTGACGGTTAGCTTTTGACTATCGGCATCGCTAATACTGATACCTTTGATAGCTAGGATGGTATTTTCTTTCACAGTTTGGGTTTGGGGAACGGTAACAATAGGCTCTTTGTTTTTGGTAGTGACAAGTATGTTCTTGTTGATTGTATTACTCGGCTTACCGTCGCTGCTATCAGTTAGCTGAATCTGCACTGCCCTAGTCCCAGTATTTGAGTTTTCTGAGGTGTGTTGATAAGAAATATTTCGTGACAAAGCCTGAACAGCTTCAAGTGTGGAATTAGCATTAAATGTTACTAATAGTGGAGTTGTGCCGTCTCCCCCTGAGAAGTTACCGAACGCAGTACCGCCGTAAGTAACATTACTGCCATTAATCCCAATTTCGCCTGGGTTTGTGCCTTGATTAGGAATAAACAGGCGATCTTCGGGTGTAGCATTAGTTGGTAATTTGACTGTTAGCTTACCTGTATTAAAATTGGGAGATTTATCATTGACATCAACATCTGAAAAAAGAGCAATACCAATCTCCTTGATTGGTTCTGATGTCTTACCAGGAGTTGGAGTTGTACTTATAATTGGTGGTTGAGGCTTACTAAGATTAACGGCTGCAATACCCACAACAGTTAATAAAGTTCCGCTACCTAAAGCTAATAACCAACTCAGGTTTTTTGCCCAGAAAAATCCACTTCTTAACAAGTCTGAGGTTTGGCTGATTTTTTTATCCCTATCCTGCTTCCATTTAACTAGCACAAAATCCATGGATTCTTGACTTTTTTGATGATGTTTTAGTCCTTCAGGTAACAGGTTACGGATAGATAATCTATAGCTGATTTTTTTGATTGTGACTACCCAAGGAACAAGTATATCTAAATACAAGCCACGAGCAAGTCTATCTCGAATGATAGGATCACTAGATACTTCACTAAAGATTTTTTCATCTGCTGAGTTACGTGCCTCTTTTATCTGTTTGATTAGTTCTGCTTCTGCCTGTTCTAGTGCTAAGGCAAAACTGATAGAAGCTTGGGTAGCGATTTCCTGAGCTAAAGGCTTACTATCATCTTTTACCCAATTGAGAATTGTCTTTTCTACAGCAGTTTGAGGACGCTTGGTAGTCTCAAGCCAAACCTCAAAGTAGTAATTTTCAATTTCTATTTCCGTATCGCCGCCCGTCAGTTTTCTTCTCTGGTCAAGGTATATGTCAGTTAAAATACTGACAACTTCATCGCGTTCTTTAAGTGTAATTTCAGTTGTCACTTCCAGAAGCTTTGACTTAAGTTCCTCAAAATTCCGTCGCAGTTGACTGCCCATTGCCATAATCACTGCTTGGCGGACTAGAGGATGCTTTTCTGGTTTCAGAATTTTTTGTAAATTCTCAAAAGCTTGATTGGCTGTAAAGGGATGAACTCTCTCATCACACTCAATTTCACCGTATGCTAGGGCTACAGTGGCTAATAAATTCTCTCGCGGGGGTTGGGGTGTATTTCCTACCTTCTGTCCTGGCTGGGGTTGAGCCTGTTGCCATGAATGGAGAGTATGCAGCACTTGCGGGGGATAATTTCGATATGCACGGGCTAAACTGAAACTAATAGCTTGGATTAAATCAGGATGGTGTGTCATTTCGCGCAACATATCGCGTAGCTGCTGAAAATGCAGTGACACTACCATAGGTAAAGTATGGGTGCAGAAGCGGTTTCTGACTAGATTATTTGGATCTTCTGATAGCTTTTTGAGTAGATCGTAAAGTTTTGAGTTTAGTTCATTAGGAGGGTCGTACAGGGCAGCGTAACCGACTGTCAGAGCTATTGTTGCTCTAATATAGTCTTGCGGTTCATGACTTTGTGCCTCACTTTTATTGGTTAATAAATTTTTAATTTGGCTGATGAAAAGTTGATCATTCTGCCACTTATGAAGTATTTCAAACAATTTTTGGTCGTGTTTATATTCCGGTTTACGCCATCTAGCCATCGCATAAGCCGCGACATTCTGCACCTCAATTTCTTCGTCTGATGCTAATTGGTGTAAAGTGTCTTGAACAGCAGCGGGAGAAATCCAACCAATATCGCTAATTGCTTCACCTAGAACTCTGCGGAGTAGTTTGCGCCGATCTGGGTTTCCGTATAATTCACTTTTAAAAGACCTGTTTGCTACTGAATCTTTAACTAATTCTGCGATCGCAATTAGTGCAGCAATAATTTGTCTACGATGGCTTTTCCACGCGACTTTAAACAACATTCGCCGTTGTGTTCCTGAACCACTTTCAATGATACTTTCTTCAGTATTTATATCAATTTTGAAAAAATTATGCAGGTTCTCTAAGTCGCAGTAATCGAGAGCGCGTAACGAGGGATTGCGCTTTTGCCAAACTTGTTCTACTACTTTTTCTAATGCTGCAAATAACTGGTCATTATATAGACCATCGAAGAAGTTTAAGCCTAGAGCAAGTAACTGTTCACGTTCATTAAGAATATAGTAATACCACTGATTTAATGCTTTCTGGTTATCTGTAACTTCATCAATTATCGTTTCAATTATTTCTTGTTCTATAGGATTATTTTCTATCTCTTTTTCTAACCTCTGCACAAAGCGGGCAATTATATTTGGTGTTTTTAACTGTTCCGCTACTGCAAGAAAAGTTAAATTCCCAGCCATTATTGTCTGTGGTTTGGGTTCAGCTTCTAGTAGATTTTTTATGTAAGAGTCTTCTAGTAGTTTATGAAGTTCTTGAAATAATACCCTTAGCAATACATCAGAATTATATAGCCCATCAGATGATACTTCTGACCAACAATCTTCAATATCTTTTGATAAGTTCCAACTCGCTAAAGGTATATCTGTTGTTACTAAGACAAAATGCTTTCTGGAAGCAGCAACTTTTTGAATTTTGGATAAAGCACAACCAACATTTTGTGGTGATACTTCAGTCAAAATAAAAATTGTAGATTCTTCAGCTTTTTGCAGTTTCACATCAATACTTTGTGGATCTGAACTACGCTGCCACTCTAATACAGGACATTTCTCTTCGCGTTTCTTCAATATCCATGCTACATGGCGAGCTAAATCTGCTTTGTCAATATCAGCACCTCCACCTAGAATCAATAGCTTTTTTTTGTAAATAGTTTCTAAATAATTACGAATGATATTATGGTTAGGACTAGGAAAATTTTTAGAATTGAAATCTTCAAGATTTGCCTCTACAAACTTGGGTTCATTTTGTATTACGGTCTGATTTCCTATGAAAGTATTATCCCTAATTGTTGCAGAACCATTAAATGTATTATCTTTCAAAAAATTCGATTCAGTGTGCTGTTTCTTTTCAGAAGGTGGCGAATTAGTCATAAGTTTTATTTAAAATAATTAGCAAAAACGAAGATGAAAGGGAGTGAATCATTTACCTGTTAGACACAAAATAGAATTGGAGGATGTTTTAAAGGTTTATGGCTAACGCCACGCTTCGCTATCAGTGAATATAATAAAGCCGGAAGTATCTTTTTAATCACAAGAAGTATGGATTTAGACTTTTAAAACACCCTTTTATGACTATATCACATTGAGATTATTCATAATCATCCTTTTTTATACCTATAAAATTATTACCACTAATAGTAACATTGTCTCCCGCAAATGTAGTATTTTTCAGGAAATTGACTTCCGTATTATAAACTGTTGTAGATGCTGAAGGTAATTTCTGAATTAAGCCAACTGCTTCAAGCTGGTCAAATAATACTATCAGTTTCTTGGCAAATTCTTGATCTTCCTCAATTCGTAATTCTAAAACATCTAGAAACGATGATTTGGTTTTTTCCGATAGCTGTTGTTGTAATTTTATTAGTAACTTATGTAGACCCGCAATTTGCAATTGCTCATATATAGCATTATAAAGCTGACCAAATAATTCAAATTCAGATGAATTTTGCAGATTTCTATCAGCGAATTTCCATACATCTGGAGATTCAAAGCGTAGCATGATAGAGTCTTTATAATTCATGGTATTCTCCTGTAAATTTATAGATTCACGCGAATTTGCTATTGATTGAGCAACCAGTTGAGGTTCAACTATAGATTGACTCAAATTGACTGTTGGCTGAGTAACCAGTTGTGATTCGGTAATTCTTCCTAAATCTAAAACTGTAACACCAAGTTTTTCACTCAGCTTTTCTTCTTCAAAGAGACTCATTAGTTGATAAAAATCATCTTCAGATCCTTCAAAGACAAACAAGGTACTATCTGCCATTTTTTCTGAATCTTCTTTGCTTATTTTATCATTCATTTTCAACTCTCCTAATCATTGTGATATTTGAACGAATACCAATTTTGTTTAAACTATTAATGATTTCCTCTTTAGACCTGAAACCTTCGATCTCCATGATAAATAGAAACTTGTTTGATAGAGGTTGATGTAATGACTTATTTTTATTACATTCACATCCCTTATTTTTAAAAAATGAGAGGACACTTGACCAAGGAGGTATGCGCTTTCTATCTTCGCTTATTCCCATGAATTGTTTAATGTAAAGATGTACTTTGTTTGACATTTCCGAACTAAGATTTTTGGCTTTTTGTACAATTTTTTCCTCTTTATTCTTTATTTGTTCAATTGTTGGTTTTCGACCATTCTCAAGTCTAAATGCTATTTCATAACGACTACACAAAGTTAAACATAAACAGAGGTAACGAAGTTCCCCTGGTGAAAGTGTATATTTTTTTTCAGATTCTAGCTTGTCTAAAATACACTTAATATCTATTTTCTGAGAATTTTCAGCATCTTGACACTCTGGGCAAAATTGGTTTGAGGTATTTGTCATATTAGCAATCAGTCTTCAGATTCAGTAATAGCTGGAGTTTATAAGTGGGAGTCAAGGGGGTGGGGATATATTTCCAAATTCCCCAACTTGTGTTGGGATTGTTGGGTTTATGTTGCCTTTTAAACACCTCAATATAGGTACAGAGACAAGCAATTGGCCAATTCGCTTCTCCTCTAGACAAATTCATTTCATGGAGAAACGAAATATGAAATCTACATTAGAAACTCTACCTTCTGGACTTGGTGGCACAATCCGGTCTGCGTCAACACCATCCGTATTAGGTTTAAACAATCCTAGTGTTAAGACTGCAATAGATAACAGTGGTGAGGATGACGACGATCCAATTGTCCCCCCAAACATTCGCTCCAATGTTTCATGTAGAGCGATTTTACCAGAGATTGACGCGCAAGTGATTCATAATGAAGCGATCGCTGACTATATCATGTCCGCACAGTCTCAAGAGTTAGACATGATCCAAAAATTACGGTTGTTAGATTTACAACCAACTGCTTTTTTGCTAACACATCCGAAAAAAGCTATCAGATGGACACAAGAAAAGACTGTTCAGGCGATCGCTCACTACAAGATGTTCCTCTTATTACATTATCTCTATCCAGATCAAAACATCGTACCTACAGAAGAAATTGATCTTGTCTGGGAGCATCATTTTGCGGATAATGCTAAATATCGTCAAGACTGTCAAATGCTATTTGGCCACTTCCTGGATCATAATCCTTATTTTGGTATTTTAGATGAAGCAGATGAAAAAAATTGGTTAGCTGCTTTTGCGGAAACCAAGCTACTGTTTGAAAAACATTTTGGCAGAGATTTTTTAGCCGCAGTTAATCTTGAATTCACAAACCCTGCTCGTTGTGAATTACCTAAGAAACAAAAACAAATTCACCCTCTTAATATTCAAGCAGATGTCATAGATATTTTACCTTGGCATTTGCTCAAATGCGGTTGATTGAATCCTAAATTTTATTAATTTCCGTAGGGGTTTAGCATTGCTAAACCCCTATCCATTTTGGTGATAAAGGTTATTTTATTCTTTGAATAAAAGCCTGTGTTTCTGCGGCTTCTGTTAACATTCCTAAACTAACAAAATCTTTATGAGCTAATTCTGCTAGTTCTCTAGCTGCTGGTAAATTACCATTTTTCTCGGCTAAAAAAGCTAAAGATTCTTTACAAAAGGCAGCACGACATTTATCATTATTTTTCTCAGCTATATCTAAACATTCATCTAATATTAGTTTGGCTTCTGAAAAATTACCTTGTTGAACTTTAACATCACCTAACCAATTTTTAACTATGCTAATTGCTCTTTGCCAATTCAGAGCTTCCGCTAAATTTAGAGCTTGATGATAATATGTAATTGCTCTATCATAATTTTGATGATATTCAGATATTTTACCCCTAAAATAAAATATATAAAACTGATGACGGTTAGCTGTGGTTTCTGTAAAGTTAGCATTTTGCATGAGTTTTTCACTCAATTTTAGCCATAAATTAGCTTGATATACTTTTAATTCTTTCCATCGTAAATAAACTATATGACTGACTATTTGTAGTTGAAAGTCTATATTTTTATCTAAATTTCTACTCAATTTCCAAACTTCCGCAAATAGGGATTTTGCTTGTTTTAAATTATTACCCATGAGGGTTACAGTGCGAGCTTTATCAAATATCAATTCTGCTAAATCATCCCATTTTTTTTGTTGTCTAGCTGTGTCAATTAGCCAGTTTATCCAACTTAATCTATTTTGCCAAGCGGTTGTGCGATCGCTCTCATAATATCCTTTAGCATGGGAATAACCATTAATATTTCTCCACAATTGTAAAAATTTGTTATACCTATCTTGCTCAATACACCATTCAATCACATCTTGTAGGTTTTCCCACTCTTCCTCTAAATATTTATATTCATTCCATTCTTTTTCATCTTGTCTACCATATTTATGAGAGTATTCTAAATACCAATTAATCCATCTTTCTCTAGCTTGTGTTTCAAATTCAGGATTATTTTCTAATTCTCCAAATACATAACTACGAGTTAAAGGTAAAGAAATTACAAAGCGTTCATCTTCCTTATTTATTAACAGTAATTGTTGCAAAATTGCTAAACCATCTGATATAATAGATGTGTCTGTTTCTGGTAAACCTACATGAATAATTGCTGCGAAATTAGCAGATTTGGGAAACATAGCTAAAGCCATTAATAAATAGTAGGCTGGTTGATTTCTGATTTGTTGTAAATGAGCTTCAAACCAAAATTTATTAATATCTTGATCTGGTTGTTTTAATTGACTTAATACCACATTTATATCATAATGACATCTGACTAAACCTAGAGCATACATAATAGCTCCTGGCATTCCTCCTGTAGTTTCATAAATTGTTGTTTTTTCTTGATCGCTAAGTGTAATTTTTAATTCTTTAGCTTTAGATTCAATGAATTCTGAAGTATCTTTTTCTTTTAAAGGTTTTAGATGAATCACATTTTGTAATAATGTCTGTTCACGAGAAGTAATAACAATTGTCACAGAAGGAGGAAGTTCATATAATAATGAATCAATATCTTCCTTATCTTCTAGAGTTTCCAAATTATCTATAATTAATAAAGTAGAGAGATTTTCTAATCTCTTGTAAACTTCAAATACCTTTTCTTCAAAATCTACAATATTATTAATTTCAGAAGCGTTGATAACTTCGGCAATTTTTTTAACAATATCCTCTTTTTTACTAGCTCGTTGTAAACATTGTGATAAACCTTTACCATGAAAACGCTGTTGTTTAGCAGAAGTAAAAATAATAGCCTCAAATATTGGTAAACCCTGATTTTTTGTACCAGATTTTGCAGCTTCTAAACAACGATAAGCAGCTTCTAATACCAATGTGGTTTTACCAGTGCCACTAATACTGTGTACACCGATAATATTATTAGGTATAGCTAGGTATGTTAATAATTCTTTAATTTCTGCTTCTCTGCCAATAAAACTTTGATAGTCAGGACGTGGAAGATTTTGGTAAGAAACTGATAATGTTATTGTAGATTGCGGTATTGTTACATCTGAGCATTTTTCAGGCAAAATGATATCTGTATTAGACTGATATAATAGTTCTAACGCATTAAATACAGATTTAATCGAAGTTTCATCAACACTTTCCTTATTTAAAATTTTACGAATTGTATCATCTCCTATATCTTCCCCTATTTTTTCTGTTTGTTCTTGTATCCAACTTGCCCAATTACGCCGTTTAATTTCTTTGGTAGTCAGAGTAGTAATTAATTTACAATATCCAATTTCTGTCAATTTACAGCCGCGTTTTCTCTGTGTTCCCATAGTGTCACCTGAAACAGACGAATTTAACGAAGTTAAGAGCGATCTCTTTAAGTTCGGATTTTTTTAATACATCGCCAAAACTAATTGTGACATAGGTTTCATAATTATTACTCACGATTACTCACGAACTTTACTTAGTGTCGTTAATTGCGTCCCAATATGCTGACATTAGTGTTTTTATGGTGTTGTTGAGGCAATCAAGCCAAGACAAAAAGGAAACACCTCTAGCCACGGAATTATTGGAGACATTTAAAATGGGACCCACAGGATCACAATTAATAGCAGGATTGATCTCTGCTACTGCTGCTGTTTCAACTATACCTGCACCAGCTATGGCACAAATGAGTATGCCCTGGGGAGGTGGTAAAACCTTTCCCGTTACTCAAACGGTACATAAAGATGGATGGATACCGAATGCTATGGATTTTGGTTTGAGAGCAGGTGAACCCGTACTAGCACCAATTGATTCTACAGTAAAAAGAGTTTGTGCAACTGGAGTAAATAGAGACCACCATGCTATTCTTTTTAGCTCTTCACAAGGTGATTACTCATTGATACACGTAAAAACATCAGGTATATTTAATGGTAGAGCCTTTAAAAAAGGCGAACAAATAGGTGTAGTAGCTGCCGATCTACCAAAAGATCCCAATTGTGCAATATCTTATGGTCAGCATCTTCATGTTGGTTTCCCTAGCGTCAATTCAGTTGTAGATGGTTACAGAATAGGTGATTTACGTCTTAATCAACAAGTTACTTCACAAAATGGTAGAACTGCAACACCTCCACCCAGCAGCAATATCAGATTAGTTAACTTCACTGCTACTGCTGCTCCTCAAGGTGTGAATATTCGTTCTGCTCCTTCTCTATCCGCGAGTATCGTTGGACGTATCGCACCTAACCAAAGGATCAACTTTGATGCTTGGACTTATGGTGATGCTGTTACAGATATTTGGTTAGGTAGACCTGATCGTCGCTGGTATCGTATTGCAGGAACTAATAACTGGGTAGCAAGTGCAGTTGTTAATGGTAATGCACCTGGATCTCAACCATAATTTTTATCAATTAGCATCTTGATTTTAATATCTACCCCGCTTTTTTACTCATAGCGGGGTTTTATCTAGTTTAATAATATTAAGGAGAATATCTGATGAGGTATTTATTTTACACTCCTATTTTTTCATTTACTTTTATCATATTTTCCTTATTGCCTCAAATAGTTTTGGCTGGTGGTGATGACGTTAATCCTACAGATGGCAATACTGGAACCGTCAATAATTCTACTCCTGTAAATAACTCGGAAATTTCACCCACATCATCAATTTCAGTTCCTCAACAAACAGGAATTGTACAATTTAATAACTCTGGTTCTAGCACTCTTACTTATCCTAATTGTGGAGGAGTATGTGCTTTTGGTATTGTCAGACTAACTCCTAATAATAATGGTAGTCTGAATCCAGAAGCAGTGATGGGTGTAGTAGTACAATTTGATTCACCAGAAAAAACCTATGCTCAAGCACAAAGAGATTTGGCTAAAGCTCAGAGCGATCGCATCAACCAAGAAAGCGAAGTATCTATATTAAGTAAAATTGCCGATGCAGTAGAAAATTGCCAAGATTCCCGTGCTAATCTTCTAGCAATTTCCGCAGCTAAAAGTTTGGGTATGACTCCTGAACAATTGTTATCTTATGCTTATAAACAACCTCGTAAATGCAATTCAGGTTTATAATATTTAATTTATTTTTTATCTCATAAACAACCGTCTTCTTTCCTGAATCAAAACTTTAAATAATGCCATCATCCCATCAAATCCCAAATTTTTAATCAACCCTAACCATTCCCATAAATTAGCTGATTTCTTCCTATGTATTTTCACCAAATTCTCCAGACTTTCTGTGAGTGCTGCTGCTAGGCTTGGTTGATTGATGTTGTCCACTGGTTCATCTGGGAGAATATAATCATTGGGTAGCTTTTCCCAAGTGATCTGATAGTCTTGGGCAGTGGTGATCATGATGGGTTTTCCTTTAGTCAGGTGAATCAATTTTTACCTGTTGGGAATATATTTATTTTAAGCCTTAGTTTAACAAATATTCTAAAAAGTATAATTTTGACTCTTTTGCAAAGCAGCAATAATTTCTACATTCGCTTCCGGAAAAGTAAAACTATCTAACTCATCTAAACTTACCCAACGGATTTCATCACATTCTATAGCTTGGGGAATGCCTGTTAAATGGTAACAGTGATGCACAGTCAAAGTAACTCGCAAATCTTTATAAGTATGATCAATAGTAATAAGATGTTCTCCAACTTTAATTTCTATACCCAGTTCTTCATAAATTTCTCTTTGAATACACTCTTCGATAGTTTCACCAAGCTCAATTTTGCCCCCAGGAAATTCCCATAAACCACCCATTGTCCCTCCAGGACGACGACGATCAATTAAAATTTGCTCTTGGTTGTTCCAAATAACAGCAACACCAATAATTTTATGAGGTACTGTAGATATTTCATTCATGGAATTCAGTAAAATTAAATAATTAATAACTAATAAAAAACTCGACAGACTAATTTTCTTTATGTCGAGTTTGCACTTTTAGTAAATTTGCAATACAAAATTTTAACATTTATTAAATTAAAAAAAACACCAATTAATAAAATCCTGCTATTGAGATAACAAATTTGGGTACAGAATTTATTTAACTGGCGTTAATTAATTACTTTAGTCAGCAACATCACTGCTATTGATTTCAGTTCCTTGCAAAGCTGTATCAAAACTCATTCTCTGTTCAGCGTTACGCAAAAAGTAACCGCTAACCATAGCAGAGGCTAGTAGCCGACCTAAGTTTTCCCGACTGGTGGTAATAGTGACACCAAAGTGTTCAGGAGGCAGGTTGCCCAAAAGTCCCATAATATTTCGTTCCATCACCTGAAAAACTTCAGGGGAAGTGGGTTTAGATAGTTGGTTAACTGTTTCTGGACTCAATGATTTAACATACTGCCATAGTAAATTGCTGGTTTCGGACTCACTATCAAAAAATTCTGAGACTCGTTTTGGTTGGTTATTCACGATTTATCTCCTTGATTACCACTATTAATTGCGGTATTTGTGACTGGAATAATCAATAAACTATGTTGTATTGGATTTAACTGACAATTATATATTCATGTCAACCAATCTAACAGGTTTTTCCTTTCCAGGGAGTCGGTTTAACCGTACCAAAAGCGTGGTAATTTTGCGAATAGGTGATGGGTGTTGGCGGTAGCCTGCCGTTAGGTAATAGGCAAGAGTTAATAGGGAATAGGTAATAGGGAACAGTGAATAGGCAAGAGTTAGAAGATGATTCTCCCGATCTCCCCATCTTTCCATCTCCCCATCTCCCCAGTCCCCAATCCCCTAACTAGCAAGATACTCATTGATATTGGTTTTAGACTTGCGAAGTTTTGTTAAGGCTTCGCGTTCAATTTGCCGAACTCTTTCTCTGCTGATATTGAGAAGTTCACCTATTTTGGCGAGAGTCAAGGCTTGTCCGTCGATTAACCCAAAGCGCAGCTTAATCACTTCCTTCTGTTGTGGGGTGAGTTCTGCCATTAAACGCTCTAAGTCATAAGATAAGGAAGATTGCATGACAAAATCTTCTGGAGATGCGCCTGTATCTTCTAACATTTCTCCGAGTTCGGTGTCGTAATTATCCCCTAGTCGCAAATCTAGAGATAAAGGTAGACGAGCTTTTTCTAGGCACTCTCGCACCTGTTTAGGTGTCAGTTCTAATTCTTGAGCTAATTCTGTAGCTGTAGGCGCACGTCCCAGTTTTTGTGACAATTGGCGTTGAGCTTTTTTAATTTTATTTAATTTTTCAGTAATATGAATAGGCAAGCGAATAGTGCGTGCTTTTTCGGCGATCGCACGAGTTATGGCTTGACGTATCCACCAATAGGCATAAGTAGAAAATCTATAACCTTTGGTAGGGTCAAATTTTTCTACCCCACGTTGCATCCCAATGCTGCCTTCTTGAATCAAGTCGAGTAAATCGACATTGCGCTTAATGTACTTTTTGGCAACAGACACAACCAGCCGCAAATTGGCTTCTACCATCTTACGCTTGGCGATTTCACCATCAGCGATTAATTCGTTTAACTCTGCTGGTTCTAGTTTTGTTGCTTGAGCCCATTCTTCTAAAGTCGGTTCACGATCTAACTGGAGAGCAAGGTTTTCTCTTACTTCATTTAAGCTGGTAGATCGTTGCACCTGTTTACCATAACAAATCTCTTCTTCGTGGGTGAGAAGTGGCACACGGCCAATCTCCCGCAGGTAAGTCCGCACAAGGTCTGTGGCTGTCTGAGCGGTCTTCATGGCGCTACTCTTTGGTGATGACGGGTTTGCTAGTAGGGTCATTGATTTATAAATGCCTTCTTAGGGTGCTATCCAGTCAAGCTGGGAAACCATGCTAAGGTTTGCGACTTACACGCTCGATAAACTCGGCTGCTCATATTGAGTCAAATGAGGCCATTAACTGCTAGACGTTACAGTTACTTCCTCGTAATCACAAGTACCTGGAGTTAGATATAAGGTAACAAGTAGAACATTTTTGGTTTTATTTAGATTATTAACAATTGTAACATTTATGAGAAGAATTTGACTACCGAGAAACCAGTAATTTCGTGGCTTTTTAAAGTCGCTTATTGCAGTAATTTTACTCAAAAGCCTAGATTTGAAGGCACTTGCAGCAATTTTCTACCCCATAAAGTTGCTTTCTCATATTTGTTAAAATATCTCAATGATAACTATAATTGTTCTCCCATAATAATTGCTTAATGTTTTGGGATTGGGAATTGGGGATTAGGAATTGGGTATTGGGGATTAGGAATTGGGTATTGGAAATTGGGGATTATTAAGTTATTCTTCATTTTCTCCGTGTCCCCGCGTCCCCGTGTCTCCGCGTCCCTGCGTCCCCCTGTCTCCGCGTCCCCGTGTCTCCCCATCATCCCATCATCTCATCACCCTATCTACTGACTAATGGGGCAGTATTCCTGAATGACTTTTACGTCTAAAGTGGTATTTTGCAGAGAACGGATAGCTGCAACTGTGGCTTTTGCCCCGGCGATTGTGGTAATGATGGGAATTTTGTAAGCTAAAGCTGTGCGGCGAATTAATCTCGCATCAGTATGGGCTTCTTCTCCAGAAGGCGTATTGATGATCAGTTGGATTTTTTGGTTTTTGATAGCATCGAGGACATTGGGACGACCTTCATGGAGTTTGAGTACTGACTGAATTTCTAACCCTTGTTCTTGAAGGACTTGGCGTGTACCTTGAGTAGCCATAACGGTAAAGCCTAAAGTTATAAACTCTCTGACTACATCTACCGCTGCGGATTTGTCGCGATCGCTCATGGACACAAATACAGTACCTTTGAGAGGTAAGCGTTCACCAGCAGCTAATTCTGCCTTAGCAAAGGCGCGGCCAAAGTCGCTATCGATGCCCATCACTTCACCAGTTGAGCGCATTTCCGGCCCCAAAATGGTATCTGTACCAGGGAATTTATTAAAAGGCAATACGGCTTCTTTAACCGCAATATGAGAGGGAATAACTTCTTGGGTAAAGTTCAACTCCTCTAAGGTTTTACCCGACATAATTAAGGATGCAAGTTTTGCCAGTTGTATCCCCGTTGCTTTAGAAACAAAAGGAACTGTACGGGATGCTCTGGGGTTAGCTTCCAAAATGTAAACTTGGGGAGAATAACTATTTGCACCCACGACCGCAAATTGAATATTCATCAAACCGACAACAGATAACTCCTGTGCCAGTTGCACCGTCCAAGTGCGAATTTGATTTAGCACTGCTGGAGATAGAGAAATAGAAGGTAAGGAACAAGCCGAATCGCCTGAGTGAATACCCGCTTGTTCGATGTGTTCCATGATGCCACCAATTACGACTCTGCCAGTATGGTCAGCGATCGCATCTACATCTACTTCAATGGCATTTTCTAAGAACTTATCAATCAAAATTGGATGTTCTGGTTCTACCAACACCGCAAAAGTCATGTAACGTTCTAACTCTGCATCAGAATAGACGATTTCCATCGCCCTTCCCCCTAACACATAGCTAGGACGCACAACCACAGGATAACCAATACGTTTAGCAACAATCAACGCATCTTCGTAACTTCTGGCCATACCATTAGGCGGTTGAGCAATATTCAATTTATTGAGAATTTTTTCAAACCGTTCGCGGTTTTCTGCCATGTCGATAGAATCAGGAGATGTACCCCAAATTTTGGGAATGGGGAAATCAGGACTAGGAACAGGACATTGGTAAATATCACCACTCGCTAGTTGCTCTAAATATTGCTGCAACGGAACTGCTAATTTTAATGGTGTTTGTCCCCCAAACTGGACAATTATCCCCACCGGATTTTCCGTATCAATGATGTTGAGAACATCTTCTTTGGTTAAGGGTTCAAAATACAAGCGATCGCTTGTATCGTAATCTGTAGAAACTGTCTCTGGGTTAGAGTTGACCATAATTGTCTCATAGCCCGCACCATGTAAAGCATAGGCAGCATGACAACAACAATAATCAAATTCAATTCCTTGGCCAATTCGGTTTGGTCCACCACCCAAAATTATCACCTTGGGTTTTTCGGTGGGTAAAACTTCCGTTTCTTCTTCGTAGGTGGAATAGTAATATGGGGTTAATGCTTCAAACTCAGCCGCGCAGGTATCCACCGTTTTGTAAACAGGAATCACCCCCAGCTGTTTGCGATATGCCCGAACTTCATCTTCATTAGTTTTGGTAGCATAAGCAATTTGGCGATCGCTAAACCCATCTCTTTTAATTGCATACATCTTCTCTTTTGTCAACTGCTTTAGGGGAGTACGCTTCAGAAATTTTTCTACTTCTAGCAGTTGTTGCAATTTATCTAAAAACCAAGGGTCAATAGCCGTTAGTTCATAGATTTCCTCATTAGTCATCCCTAGCTGCATGGCATGACGCACAGAGAAAATTCTATCTGGGTTCGGTGTCCGTAACTGGGCGCGAATTTGTTCTCCACTGGGTAATTTTTCGGCTTTGTCACAACCCCAACCAGCCCGACCGGTTTCTAGAGAACGTAAGGCTTTTTGAAAAGATTCATTAAATGTTCTACCAATAGCCATTGCTTCCCCAACAGACTTCATTTGTGTAGTCAGTACAGGATCTGAACCGGGAAACTTTTCAA
Organism: Anabaena lutea FACHB-196; assembly: GCF_014698305.1. Classification (GTDB taxonomy): domain Bacteria; phylum Cyanobacteriota; class Cyanobacteriia; order Cyanobacteriales; family Nostocaceae; genus Anabaena; species Anabaena lutea. The sequence continues at coordinate 167,308 of NZ_JACJST010000005.1, forward strand.
AAGCAAAACGGGGGACTTTTGTCACCACATAATCAATTGTCGGTTCAAAGGAAGCGGGAGTTTTTTTGGTGATATCGTTTTGCAGTTCATTCAAGGTGTAACCCACAGCTAACTTAGCCGCTATTTTGGCAATGGGAAACCCGGTAGCTTTAGAAGACAATGCAGAACTGCGGGATACACGAGGGTTCATTTCAATGACAACCACATCCCCATCAACGGGATTAACGGCAAACTGGATATTAGAACCGCCAGTTTCTACACCAATCTCGCGGATAATTTTAATTGCCATATCCCGCAAGCGTTGATATTCTTTATCGGTGAGGGTTTGGGCGGGGGCGACGGTAATTGAATCCCCAGTGTGAATACCCATAGGGTCAATGTTTTCGATAGAACAGATAATCACCACGTTATCTGCTAAGTCACGCATGACTTCTAGTTCATATTCTTTCCAGCCGAGTAGAGATTGGTCAATGAGAATTTGAGAAACGGGACTGGCATCAATACCTACTTGTGCCATTTCTTCAAATTCTTCTTTGTTATAGGCGATACCGCCACCCGTACCACCCATTGTAAAGGCTGGACGGATGATTAGGGGATATGTACCGATTTGGCGAGCGATCGCTTTCGATTCTTCTAAAGATGAAGCTGTACCACTGGGACAAACATTCACCCCAATCTTAGCCATTGCTTCGTTAAACAGTTTTCTGTCTTCGGCTTTTTCAATCGCTGGTAATTTTGCACCAATTAACTCAACATTGTATTTATCTAAAACGCCATTTTTCGCCAAAGCTACAGCCAGGTTGAGCGCTGTTTGTCCTCCCATCGTTGGTAACAGGGCATCTGGACGTTCTTTAGCGATAACTTTTTCTACTATTTCCGGTGTCAGCGGCTCAATATAAGTGCGATCGGCTGTTTCCGGGTCAGTCATAATGGTTGCAGGGTTGGAATTAACCAACACCACTTCATAGCCTTCTTCTCGCAATGCTTTACAGGCTTGAGTTCCAGAATAGTCAAATTCACAGGCTTGGCCAATTACAATTGGACCTGAACCTAACAGGAGAATTTTTCGGAGGTCTTCACGACGGGGCATAGTTTTTACCTTAGATGACAAGAATACAAATCTTGACTATTTTAAGGGTCTTTAACCCTCATCATGTCATTTATTATCAAGGTTTCCAGGTTTTTATGTCCCAGAAGTCATGTAATACCTCATGACTAGTACCGCAGGGCTGAATTAAAAAAAATTAAAAATTAAAAATTAAAAATTAAAAAAGCTTATTCCACAAGCTTCTCAGGAATTTTTCATGGTTGGTTGACTTACACCTTTGGGTACTAGAAGTCGAGGCTACTATAAATAAATCTGTGTACTTAAGCTCCAAACACCTGATCATACCTGAAAAGGAAGAAGGACGAAAATAAGTAATCTTAATACTGGGGAAGTATTAATAAGATAAATTTTCAATAACTCCAGAATAAATTTACTCCTGTTATTATGTGCATTTTTAGCCACAAAATAATATTGATAATGCTAATAACAATATTTATTAATTACTACTTGATCTTAAAAAGAACTTAACCTAAAAATAATCTCATTTTTTATACAGATATTCAATCAAAATGGCAGAAAGGTCTATATTTCCCTCTCTGCCATCATTGATCATTAAATCGTCTGAGAAGCTAATTTAGGCTTCATGCTAAGTGATAATAATCGAGATGATGTGGATTTTAGTTTTGAGCAGGTTGGACAAAACCTAAAGTTAAACTATCCTTAGCTAAGAAATGAGCCAAATGATAAGCTCTTTCTTCAGTTTTTAACAGGATTTTTTCGTAAAGATAGCGTGTACCACGATCACCTAAACTCTCTGCCTGAGAAGCTTGACGGCGAATTACGCTAATTATTGCTTGTTCTGCTACTAGATCATTTTCTAGCATCTTCCGGGCTGCATACGCGCCATCCGTTTCAGGCTCAAAGCAGCATAATTCAGCTAATTTGCTAAAACTTGCAGCAGGTACACCACCTAACCCATTTAACCGTTCACCAATTTCATGGATGTGGTCTTGTACTTCTTTATAGCTGGTATTAAAAAACTCATGCAGCGAGTAAAATTCTGCACCTTCAACTACAAAATGGTGTTTTTGATATTGTAGGTAGAGCGCTTGAAAACTAGCTAATACAACATTGAATCCTTCAACTACTGGAGTTGTAACACTCCGATCCAGTAATACAGGATTGTCATATACTTGACCAAAATCTTGTAACAAAATTTGAGTATCAGACATTGTTCTCCTCGCTTTTAAACAGTTATATTTTTCAACTGTTAAGTCTTTATATATTAACACTTAAAAAAATCTCGGCAAGCCTATTCAATCTTGCAGATTTTGGCATTTTCAAGGCTGTGAGTATCAATTTTGATTCTAGTCAACTACTAAGAATCGATTTAATTTAGGTTAATTTAGGTGCATACATCTAAACCATCATTGACTTATACCGCTAAATATGCATATATCCTGAGGAATATCTCTCCATTATAGAAGTGAGATATTTTTGCAAAATTAATGCAAATTATTTTCACTAGTATGTTATAAATTGAAGAGAATTAAATTCTACAAACTCCTATGCACAGGGAGTTTACTTGTTGTGTTTACTGCAAGTTTGTTGCACTTTGAGGGCAATTCGCTTGAAATTTTTTAGCTCAGAAACAGGAATAATACAGGTTGTTGAGGTGAATTGGGCAGATCGTTGGCAAGTATATCAACGTCTGCGTGAGTTGGATATTACTTGTGGTTGTGAAATTAACCAGCCATTACAGGTAGAAATAGCCAGTACCACAGCAGCTATTCAACTTTGGAGCGTGATTCGACAATTCACGGCTTCTCGTCAAGAACTGATTTGCACTCTTGAACATTGCTGGCGTATTCGTCACCAACAGTTTTAATTGGCTAATAACTTTTCTTCATTCACCGGAGGTCAAAAAAATGCATATATATACTCAGACACAAGTAACAGAATTTTGCCTGGAAGGTCGGTTTTTAGATTTTGTGATCAAAGACGGATATAAGCTTAAAGCCTTATTATTGTGGACTTCTGAAGGTGAATGTTATGTAAAGTTAGCCAAGCATTTACGGAGTACTTTTGATTTGCGTTTACCTAAAGGGACTTGGCTGCAAGTTGTGGGAACAAAACAGTATGACGCAAAAAAGGATAAGCTGACACTGAAAGCAGAACGTGTAATGGCTGCGCGTGAGGAGATGAGTAAACAACCTGCATTAAAGAATCAGAACCAACCAAAACCAGCTAAGACACAAACAATTTTAGTTTGTCAAAAGTCAGATTGTATGAAGCGCGGTGGTAAGGCTATGTGTCATGCTTTAGAATCTGAGTTGAGAAATAATGGTTTAGAAGATAATGTAATTATTAAAGGTACCGGCTGCATGAAAAACTGTAAAGCAGGGCCAAATTTAGTGATGCCAGATAAAACTCGCTATAGTAAAATTCAAGCTGCACAAGTGTCGGCGTTGATAGATAAGCACTTTGGTGCTGAAATTCAGGAACAGTCAGAAAATATAGCTGTACCTCGGTTTGCTAAAGTTTAGCGAATAGATATCTCCGAAAATTAAATATGCGTGATCTGAAACTCTTGTAGAGACGTTACATGGAACGTCTCTACATTTTTAACCACTAATCACCGCGATACAGTCAATTTCTACCAGCACATTTTTAGGTAAACGCGACACCTCAACACAAGCACGCGCTGGGGCTGTATCTTCGGAAAAATATTTTGCATAAACCGCATTTACTGCGGCAAAATCATTCATATCAGCTAAAAATACACCAGTTTTAACCACATCTTGGAAAGTAGCGCCAGCTGCTGTCAGAATGGCTTCCAGATTAGCCATTACCTGTTCAGTTTGCTTAACTACATCATCTGTGTAAACAACATCACCGAGTCGAGGGTCAATGGCAATTTGTCCAGCTACAAACAACATTTGTCCAGATGCGACGATGGCTTGATTATATGGTCCAACTGGTGCTGGTGCTTTATCAGTACGGATTACTTTACGAGTCATAGATATCACTTTTTCTAATGGTGCTTGTTGTTTACCGAATTCTAAATCAGTAGATGTTTGGTAAACTTCTCCATCTGGCATTATCGCACCTGTGAGGTCTGCATTTTTAAAGGTTGCACCGTAAATATTCGCGCCGGTTAGATTTACCTTTTTCAGATTGGCATCGTCCAGATTTGCATTCATCAAGTTTGCGTTTTCAAGACAGGCTCTTTCTAAATTTGCACCTTGTAAACTAGCGTTTATGAGATTTGTTTCTGCTAGATAAACCCCAACTAAATCAGCTTCAACTAAATTTATATCTGACAGATTGCATTGACTCAACGATGCTCCTCGAAGTATAGCTTTTTGAAGAATTACACCTTGAAGCTCTGCACCAGTTAATTCTACCTGAGTTAAGTTTGCTTTTGTAAAGTCTGCCCTAGTCAAATTTGCATTTTTCAAATTTGCATAACTTAAGTTTGCACCACTGATATCTGCCCAACTAAGATTCATTGAATCACCAGACAAATGTGTTAAATCAGCATCTATTAGAGATGCCCTGGAAAAACTTGTTTTCCCAACATAGGCTTTTGTGAGTTTTGCTTCACTTAAGTCTGCTCCATTGAAGTTGGCTTGACGTAGGTCTGTTTCACTTAAATTCACACCTTTGAGGTTTACACCTCTAAGATTTTGATTTTGAAAATTACGTTCCCCAGCCGCGTATTTTTTTAAAAGTTCCTCAGCGTCCATAAAGCACCATTCAATACCCTGAACCAAGTATAAACGCAAAGGTTTGTATAAACTCTCTTTCCTTCTTCCCTCTTCCTTCGCGCCCTATCCCTACGGGACACTTCGCGCCCTTCGCGCCTTTGCGGTTCATTTCTCTTATCCCAACCTCGGACGAATCCCATAATGCCGATATTGCCAATAATCGCGCAAAATCCGGTCATGATCAAAACACAAATTGCCAGGAACACACCAAGGCTCAAAAATTCCTACACCCTTAGCATCATCACCCGCTAAAGGCTCACCCGTAGCTGTAGCCAAAAACACAATACTAATTGTATGCTGACGAGGATCACGACTAGGGTCAGAATATACCAACAACTGCTCTACCAACTCCACCTGTAAGCCTATTTCTTCCTTAGCTTCCCGTCGTGCAGCTACTTCCACCGGTTCCCCATAATCAACAAACCCACCGGGTAACGCCCAACCTAAAGGCTCATTATGGCGCTCAATTAAGATAATCGGTCGATGAGGTCTATCAATTAATTCGATAATAATATCAACGGTTGGTGCAGGATTTCTGTAAGTCATATTTGTTAATGGTTATTTTTACTAATCTTCCCATTTCTTAACTGTTGTTCCTATTTCTTCATAAACAGCAACTGTAAACGCTGACTATGACGTGATAAATTCGATGGGTGTTTTACAGACTCCTATATTTCAGGTTAATTATGCCTTTTCCCAGATCCAGCGGTATTTTGCTGCATCCCAGTTCTTTCCCCAGTCGCTTTGGTATTGGGGATTTAGGTTTAGAAGCTTATCATTTTATTGATTTTCTCAAAAATAGCTACCAGCAATATTGGCAAGTTTTACCCTTGGGACCGACTGGGTATGGTAATTCTCCTTATATGTGCTACTCAGCAATGGCGGGAAATTACTTTTTAATTAGTCCAGAAAAGCTAGTAGATGAGGGGTTATTAACTGAAGATGATTTTGGTAATTTACCAAATTTTCCGGCAGATAAGGTAAATTTTGAGCAAGTTATACCCATTAAGGTAAATCTGCTCATCAAAGCTTGCAATAATTTTAAAAATCATGCGACTGATTTCCAAAAGAAAGGATTTGCTGATTTTTGTCGCACCAAAGGCTATTGGCTAGATAATTATGCCTTGTTTATGGCGCTGAAAGATGCCCACAATGGTGCAAGCTGGAATACTTGGGAACCAGAACTAGCGCAGCGTGAACCCGCAGCATTAGACCAGATTACACAAAAGCTAGAACAGGAGATTTTTTATTACAAGTTTATCCAATACGAGTTTTTCCGTCAGTGGTCAGAACTCAAAAGTTATGCTAACGAAAATGGGATAGATATTATTGGTGATATCCCCATTTATGTAGCTCATGATAGCGCTGATGTGTGGGCTAATCCTGATATTTTTGCTCTAGATGAAGAAACTGGCAAAGCGGCTTTAATGGCTGGTGTCCCACCAGATTACTTTAGCGCTACTGGTCAATTGTGGGGCAACCCGGTTTATAAATGGGAAGAGTTGCAAAAACAAGACTTTAAGTGGTGGGTGCAACGCTTTGAAGCAATGCTGGATTATGTGGATATAATTCGCATTGATCACTTCCGGGGATTTGAGGCTTATTGGGCTGTACCCCAAGGTGAAGAAACAGCTATCAATGGTGAATGGATTGAAGCGCCTGGGGTAGCTTTTTTTGAAGTTATTAAACAGAAGTTGGGTAAATTACCAATTTTGGCGGAAGATTTGGGGATTATTACGCCACCAGTGGAAGCCCTGCGGGATCAATTTGAATTTCCCGGTATGAAGGTGTTGCAATTTGCTTTTGGTTCTGATCCTGGGAATCCGTTTTTACCGTTTAATTATCCACGTAATGCTGTAGTTTATACTGGCACTCACGACAATGACACGACTGTAGGCTGGTTTAATAGTGCGAATGATTACGAAAAGCAAAATTTGTTGCTTTATTTGGGTTCTATCAGTCCTGACGGCATACACTGGGATTTGATTAGATTAGCTTTGAGTTCCATTGCCAATCAAGCTATTATTCCTTTACAGGATGTTTTAGGATTGGGAAATCAAGCCCGAATGAATTATCCCAGTACGGCTGAGGGTAATTGGGATTGGCGTTATCAGGGTGGGGTTTTGAGTGGGGAATTGTGCGATCGCTTGAGAAATCTTACCAAACTTTACGGACGCGCTCCTAGAAATTCCTGATCAACGGGTTCTGAAAAAGGAGTATAAAGAGTCATCAATTGTTAGCTCTCAAAACTCCATACTCAACGCCCAGCAGTGCATCAAAAGGAAAGGGGGTTGTCTAGAAGAAGAGAGAACTCCCTACCCTAAGGTAGGGGCTGAAAACAAATTTACGCGGTAATTATAAATAGATTGTTTTCCCTTTTTGCCTCCTTCCTTTTTGGTCAACACTCCTCAGGACTTGGCTTTAGCAGCAATCCTGACTTCTCCTGCTTTCCCTGGTTTACCCATTTCCTTTGCTTGTTGTTGATTGACACTCATGAGTACACCACCAGCATTATCAGTTTTAATAGTGAGTTGCTGAGTAGCTTTCCAATTGCGGTGAGATCCTTGCGGTAGAACTCCCTCAAACTCGGTTCTACCATCAGCGATGACACGAATCCAAGACGAAGACTTCAATGTGACCCCAATTTCCACTGTTTGAATATCTGTCCTAGGGCTAAAAGTATCACTAACAAGTTGAATTTCTTGTAACTCTTTGGATTGGATCTGTTGTGGTATTAAGCCCGATTCCGTTTGGGACTGGATCTCTAGTTGGTTATTATTTGCTTGGAGAGCTTCATTATTTAATAGCTGAGACAGGCTTTTCACTGAACAGATAATTAGAAAAATGTAAAGTAAATAAAGATGAACAGGACGCAATTGTTCAATGGGTTTAGCTTTCCAAGTCCCTGGCAAACTAAATGATGGGTAACCAATCGGAAAAGTACTAGCAAATTCCGCGCCCTTCATCCCCAACGCATCAGCAAATTGCCTAATTAATCCTTGAATATAAATGGGTTCTGGTAAATCTTTCAAATCACCTGTTTCAATAGCCTGCAATAGTCGCCGAGGAATTTTAGTCAATACTACCAATTCGTCTAGAGATAAACCCTGTTCTTGACGCAATGAGGCAAGTTGAGCGCCTAATTGTTGCAATTTTTCGGATTGTTTTTCCTCTATGGAAGGTTTAATAAGCTGTTTACTATTCCTTTTTAGCCATTTCATGATTTTTCTGCACTCCTTAACTCAGCCGACTTTTTAATAGGTGTGTGATTTAACTGCTGTTTTAAAAAATTAATCTCGTCTGGTGTGAGATCACGGTAGTTACCTGCCTCCAAAGATGGCGCTCTTGGCTTTTGTAATTGAATTGAACCTATAGCAGTACGTTGTAGTTGGATAACTGGATATCCTAATTGTTCAGCTATGCGGCGAATCTGGCGGTTTCTTCCCTCCTGTAAAATAATTTCTAGATAGCTTTGATCAGGAAGACGTTTAATCAAACGTACCTGGGCGGGTCGTGTTTTTCTTCCTTCTAGGACTACACCTTGTCTCCACTTCTCTAAAACTGCTTCTGGGGGATGTCCATTGACCAAAACACGATAGGTCTTAGAGATACTATGACTAGGATGTGTGAGGCCAAATGTCAAGTCTCCATCATTGGTGAGAATTAACGCTCCTGTAGATTCTGCATCTAAACGGCCAACAGGGTGAATACCTAAACCATCTCGTAATTCTTTTGGTAATAAATCCAGGACGGTAGGTCTTCCCTGAGGGTCGTAGCAGGTAGAAACAACTCCAGCTGGTTTATGAAGCAACAGATAAATTAAAGCTGGACGCTGCTTTTGGGACACAAGTTTACCATCAATGGAAATAATATCTACTTGGGGATCGACTTTTTGTCCTAAATGTGCCAAGATTCCATTGATATGCACTCGTGACTGCTTGATCATCTCTTCAGCTTCACGACGTGAGGCAATACCCCATTGAGCAATAATTTTTTGTACCCGTGCCTCCATGTGACTATCACTTCTTTTTTAATACTTAAACTCTAATATTTGCATTTTGTAGTTAATAGCCATAAGTGTTACATTTAAGACTTGTTTAAGTTTTCTCAAATTTTGAGCAAAAATACCCGATATAGTTGTTAAATGAGAAATCTTAGTTCCTCGGTAACAAATGGCCAGAAAATCCGCATAATCTCACAAGTTTTGACAACAGCGATTAAGCTATGGCTCAAAACCCAATTAAGTCAAGTATGCCAGCTTGATGTAGAGATTAAAGCAAGCGATCGCCAGATTCTTTCTGGGAAGATTCCTGCGGTTTCTATTTTTGCTAGTAATGCAATTTATCAAGGAATTCATGTTACAAGTGTTCAACTTTGGGCAGAGAATATACAGATAAACATTGGCTCTGTACTTAAAGGACAGCCACTGCGACTATTAGAAATAGTACCAGTGGTAGCTGAACTGATTGTGGAAGAACAGAATCTTAATAACTCACTCTCATCGGAATTATTATCGACTACTTTAAATGATCTACTGGTTAAATTATTACCAGAACAGTGCCAAAAATCCAAGCCGATTTCTTGGCAGGAAATTACCCTTGACAATCAGCGCTTAATACTGAAGGGTCTCTTAGCTTCCGAAAACAAACCCACCTTGTTGGAAATGTGTGTAGGTCTAGAGCTACTTAACGGACAAGAATTACAGTTAACAGAGATTAAAATCGAGCATGATCAAGAAGTACTCTTAGAAAATAATTCTGGATACAATTTCTACCTAGGTTCAGATGTGGATCTTCAAGAAGTAACGGTGGTTCCCCGGCAACTAGTATGTCGTGGGCGAATTAACGTCAATCCTTAAGTCAGTTATCAGGTGTCATTTTTTTGACTGTTAACTCACTTACGGTAACAGGAGTGTGACGAAATAATAAACCAAGGGAGCCGTAAAAATATAACTATCAGTACGGTCTAAAATACCCCCATGTCCGGGGATCAACTGTCCTGAATCTTTGACTCCCGCATCACGTTTAAGCAGAGATTCGGTTAAATCACCCAAAAGACTAGCAATCCCGATGAGCAAACCTAGTGCAGAACCTGTCACTAAGGAGTGCGGTAAATCCAGAACGTAGGCTCCGGCGATACCCACTGTTACACTGGCGGTAATGCCGAAAACTGCGCCTTCTACAGTTTTTTTAGGGCTGATGTCAGACAAGGGAGTTTTACCGAAGAACTTACCAATAATGTACGCGCCGATATCTGCTGCCCAAATACACAAGAAAGTTAGGACTGTAGCCGTTAAACCCTGTGGTAAAGAGGCAAAATTTCCCTGTGCTAAAACATCGTTCCAGTTGGTAGGCCAGTAGCCCCCTAAGGGGAGATTGCTGATAGTTGCGCTATCGATATCCCGCAACCGCACCCAGTAACTCGGCAAGTAACCTACATAAAATAGCCCCATAATCGAGGCTGAAATATCTGCAATTGTGGCTAATTGAGGTTGAAACAGCAGATAAAAACAAATAAGTGTGCCAGCTATGGGCATAACCGCATCAGCTAAACTACTATCAAGAGTACAAATGGCTAATAAAACTTGACTAACAAACATTGTAGTTTTTGCCGCAGGAGCTATGCCTCTGGCTCGCACCAAATTAAAATATTCCTGTTGACCTAAAAAAACAACAATAGCGATCGCAATAGTAAAGTACCAACCTCCTAACAAAGTTGATGACAGCGCCATAGCGATCGCAATAACTCCACTAATAATTCGAGACCAAGGCATAATAGTATTTTGGATTTTGGATTTTAGATTTTGGATTGAATCCAAAACCGAAAACCGAACAAATTTAATCTAGCTTCTCACCACTGAGAATAAAAATGGGATCAGCCGCTACAAAGGTTTGCGAAAAGCCGCGTGTCTCTAAGCGGTTAACCGATGACTGCACAACTTCAATATTTCTAGCTCTTAACTGAGAAAAGCTCTGGGAAATAGCATACAGACTTTCTAGATTAGCAGCTGTAGCTACAACTCGGCCGGATGGGGGCAAATAACGCCATATCACTTGTAAAATTTCTTGGATAGTACGTCCTCCTTCAATACAGATGCGGTGAGGGGGAACTTTAATATCGTGCAAACACTCTGGGGCGCTACCTTCTATTACTTCCACATTTTTCACCTCAAAGCGATCGCAATTGCGTTTAATTAAATTAGCCACTTCTCCATCTCTTTCCACAGCAATTACCCGTCCCTGTGGACAAAGCAACCCCACTTCTACAGGAATTGTACCTGTACCCGCACCAATATCCCACAACACTGAATCTGGTTTTAGTCGCAGTTGGGAGATTAACAACAATCTTAGTTCTCGCTGACTCAGGGGAATACCTGGTAAATTCTCAAATAATTCGTCAGGAATACCGGGAGTAATGTAAGGCCAAAGTTGAGAAGGCATAAGCAATTAAAAATTAAAAGTTAGAAATTAAAAATGGAAAACCTAGTTTTAGTAAGCATTCTGGCTACAGGCTGTCTAAAATTTAGATGTGGTATCCTTGAATAAGGATACTGACTGAACTTATTGAATTCAGTAATAAACTAGAGAAAGTTTAACTACATAGCCCTATAAGTAATCATGATGAATAGGGAAATATTGGCAAATCGCTACGAAGTTCAACAGCAGTTAGGCAAAAAGTCAGGACGACGAACTTTATTAGCGCGTGACTTGGTAACTGGTGACTTGGTAATTGTCAAGTTGCTTGCTTTTAGTAGTGACTTTGAGTGGGATGATCTCAAACTTTTTGAGCGGGAAGCAGAAACCTTAAAATCTTTATCACATCCCCATATTCCTCGCTACTTAGACTATTTTGAGGTTAATTCCCCCACATATAAAGGATTTGCCCTCATTCAAACTTATATCCCAGCCCAAACCTTAGAACAATATTTACAAGCTGGTAGGAAATTTACAGAAATTGAAGTCAAAGAAATTGCTTCATCAGTTTTAGAGATTCTCATATATTTACATCGGTTAAATCCACCAGTTATCCACCGTGATATTAAGCCTAGCAATATTTTGTTAGGAGAGCGATCAGGTAATAGTGTAGGTCAAGTGTATTTAGTAGATTTTGGTTCAGTCCAAACCGTCTTAGCCGCAGAAATAGGAACAAGAACTATTGTTGGGACTTATGGCTATATGCCACAGGAACAATTTGGAGGGCGCACTGTTAGAGCTTCTGACCTTTATAGTTTAGGCGCAACTCTGATTTATTTGGTGACGGGTACTAACCCAGCAGATTTACCCCAAAAGAATTTTCGCATTCAATTTGAACAAGTTGCTAATCTTAGTACCAGTTTTACTAAGTGGTTGCAGCGAATCACGGAACCAGATTTAGAACAGCGTTTTCCTAGTGCAACTGAAGCACTGACAGCATTAGAACAGCCAGAATATACTGAAATCAAAGCTTTAACTTTTGGTAAACCAGTAGGTAGTAAAATTCAACTCACCAAAAATGAAGATACTTTAGAAATTACAATTCCCCCTGTCGGCTTTCAATCGTCGATGATATTTATAGGTTTCTTTGCCACATCTTGGAATTCATTTATCTTAATTTGGACTATTGGCGCTCTTTCTGCACCTTTTCCTGGCAATATCCCCTTTGCTTTGTTCTCCCTACCTTTTTGGTGCGTAGGTTTTTCGATGATATACGGTATATTGTATGGTTTATTTGGTAGTTTAAAAATTAGTATAGATTACCAACAAATTTCTCTTAATCATCAGTTGGGAAAATGGAAAATTCCCCGTCGTCGTTCAGCTTTTAGAGAAAGTATTAACAAACTGGTTTATACGCCGAAATATTTTACTAAAGACTCAGATGGTGATAAAACTCAAGTACCTGCCAAATTGGTAATTTGGGCAGGAGTGGAAAAATTTGAGTTTGATGTTAATAATGTGACTATTCAATCTGAAGCAGAACTGGAATGGTTGGCTAATGAATTAAGTGATTGGTTAGGTATAGAAATCACCAGTTAAATAGGTAGGCGTTAAAAATTGTCGTTATGGCAAGGCAAGAGGCAGCTATGCTGGAGGGAAGAGGATTTTAGTATATTTTACATTTTTGTACTTGCTGTGGTTTTTTCGTGCCGACTTACTTAGACTAATGCATTCCAAATTTGTTAACTAACCTACTTGGCGATAGCCCCTTATCTAAGCCATGATTTATTTAGCACAATAACCAGGGTGTAAACTCATAAATTTATGGGCAATATCTTAGCAAATCGCTATGCAGTGCAGAAGCAGTTAGGCAAAAAAGCCGGACGACGCACGCTGTTAGCAAAAGACTTAAAAACCGAAGAACTGGTAATTGTTAAATTACTTTCTTTTAATAGTGATTTTCAATGGGATGATCTGAAGTTATTTGAGCGAGAAGCAGAAACATTAAAATCTTTATCCCATCCCTGCATACCCCGCTATTTAAACTATTTTGAAATCAACTCCTCTACATTTAAAGGTTTTGCTCTCATTCAAACTTATATTCCTGCTCAAACCTTAGAGCAATACTTACAAAGTAGTAGGAAATTTACAGAATCAGAAGTTCAACAAATTGCTAAATCTGTACTCAATATTCTCATTTATTTACATAGCTTAAATCCACTTGTAATTCACCGTGATATTAAGCCTAGTAATATTTTATTAGGAGACAGGACTGGTAATAATGTTGGTGAAATTTATTTGATAGATTTTGGCTCAGTACAAACAATTTTAGCAACGGAAGGGACAGGAACAAGAACTATTGTGGGTACTTATGGTTATATGCCACAGGAACAATTTGGAGGTAGAACAGTTCCAGCTTCTGATCTTTATAGTTTAGGATGCACAATCATTTATTTAGTTACAGGTTCTCATCCCGCAGATTTACCAGAAAAAGATTTTCAGATTCAATTTGAAGAATTCGCTAATCTGAGTCCAAATTTTACTAACTGGTTAAAATTGATGACTGCACCTAGTTTAGGAAATCGTTTAAGTTCTGCGGATGAAGCATTGAAAGCCTTAGAAAAACCTTTGTTACCAACACCAACAAATACTAATTTAACTTTAAAAAAACCAACTGATAGTAAAATTAATCTGACTAAAAATCAGGATTTTATAGAAATTATTATTCCGCCAGTTGGCTTAAAAATGTCTACATTTGGCTTATTTATCGGCAGTGTCGCTCTAACTTTCGTAACTTGGGTATATGCTGCATTTTATATACAATATGCACTGTATAGTAAATTAAATTTAATAATACTAATTGGGTTTTTAAGTGGAACATTAACATTAATGTACAAGTTATTTTTTCGATTGTTTGGTAGAATTAGATTGCTGATCAATCAACGTCAAATTACGTTAACTCATGAATTGTTTGGGACAAAAATACAATTTACCAGACCAGAGAAACAAGAAGATATTTGTTTACTCCAAAGAATCAGAAAGGCTGGATATAAAGATTTGCAAGTTAGTACAGTAGAAATTAAAGCTAAAATTATAATTTGGGCTGGTAAACATAAACAATACATTCTTGGTAATGATAACGAATTAATATCTGAATCAGAACTTGATTGGCTGGTACATGAATTAAGTGAGTGGTTAGATATGCCAATCAGAACAGAATAAATTCTATAGTTAATTACAGTAGCTCAAGAGGAAAGTTAGATGTTTGGACTAGGATGGCCGGAAATAGTGATTATTGCTATAGTTGCTATTTTGATTTTTGGATCGAAGAAAATTCCTGAATTGGGGGGAGTTTTGGGAAAAAGCCTCAGGGGTTTTAAGGAAGAAATGAAAAATTCCGATGACGAGACGAAACAATAACACGAAAAAAAACAATCACAAGTAGAGACGAGTTGATTTGCGTCTCTACTGGTAATTAGAGTAGGGTATTAACCACGGAAGAAGGTGCTACCCCATTTTGGGAATCATTGATATTAGTAGTTGAACTTTGTGGCTGTATTTCTTCGTGAACACCCCGCACCTTAATTAACTTAATAGCCCGATTAACGCTTTCTGGCAAAATTACCACCAGACTACCATCAGGAGCCATATCTAAGGCTTTATTGATTGCTTGGGTTTCATCAAGGATTGATTCAAAGCGGCAATTAGGCTTGGCTTGAGTAATGCCTTGAGTAATCAAATCAGACGCTGAACCACGGAGACGACCTCTAGTATCATCATCCTCTTTAATAATAATGTAGTCAAAGATATCTGCGGCTAATTTACCCAGAGTAACAAAATCTTCGTCACGGCGATCGCCAGGGCCACCAATTACACCAATTCTCTGTCCAGTTGTCCAGTTGCGAACAAATGATCCCAACGCTTCGTAACTAGCGGGATTATGGGCATAGTCTACCAAAGCGTGGTATTTACCCAAATTAAACAGATTCATTCGTCCAGGCGTTTGACTAACTGAAGCGCGGAAAGTCTTTAAGCCAGCCCGAATTTGTTCAATTGTGACGTTCTGCACGAAGGCTGCCAAACTTGCTGCTAAAGCATTGGCAATCATAAATGGCGCTTTTCCACCCATTGTCAAGGGTATATTTTCTGCTTTTTCTATGCGGTGTGTCCAATCACCTTTGACAATTGACAAATAGCCATTTTCATATACTGCTGCTACTCCTCCCTTTTCTATATGCTTTCGCACCAGTTCCGAACTTGGGTTCATGGTGAAGTAAGCAATATTCGCTTTCGTCTTTTCTGACATGGTGGCCACGCGGTTATCATCGGCATTAAGTACCGCATAGCCATCAGGGTATACAGCTTCAGCAACTACACTTTTGAGATTAGCTAATTGATCAATAGTGTCTATATCACCGATACCTAAATGATCTGCGGCTACGTTGAGGACGACACCCACATTGGCAGATTCAAAGCCCAACCCCGAACGGAGAATACCGCCACGGGCTGATTCTAATACAGCGACCTCCACAGTTGGGTCTTGGAGTATGACATGGGCGCTTTGGGGTCCTGTATTGTCTCCGGCCTCTACTAAGTAATCTCCGATGTAGGTTCCGTCTGTAGTTGTATAACCTACAACCTTACCTGTTTGCTTGTAGATATGTGCTAACAGGCGAGTAGTAGTAGTTTTGCCATTAGTGCCTGTGATACTGAGGATGGGAATACGGCTAGATTGTTCATTAGGGAACAGCATATTCATCACTGCACCAGCAACGTTGCGGGGGATGCCTTGACTGGGGGCAACGTGCATTCGGAAACCAGGGGCGGCGTTAACTTCTACAATTACGCCATCCAATTCTCTGAGGGGACGGCTAATATCGGAAGTGACAATATCAAGTCCAGCAATATCTAAACCGATAATTTTGACTACTCGTTGTGCCAGCCAGCGATTTTCAGGGTGGATTTCGTCGGTGCGGTCTACGGCAATACCACCTGTACTCAAATTTGCCGTTGCCCGTAAATAACAAATTGTTCCCTTGGGCGGCACGCTGTTGAGATTGTAGCCTTGTCTTTCTAGCAGCTGGTAGCTGGTGCGGTCTAGTTCAATTTTGGTGAGAACGTTATCATGACCTTCGCCGCGATTAGGGTCAAGGTTTGTTTCTTCAATCAGTTCAGCAATGGTGGATCTACCATTCCCAACCACATGGGCTGGAACTCGTTCAGCGACTGCGACTACTTTGCCATCTACTACTAGTACCCGATGGTCGCGTCCGACATAATAACGCTCGACAATGATAGAACGGGAAACCTGTCTAGCTGCTTCGTAGGCTGCTTCAGCTTCATCCCAACTTCTGATATCAATGGTGATGCCGCGCCCATGATTACCATCTAGGGGTTTAATGACGATGGGATAACCGCCAACCTGCTCAATTGATTCTTCCAAATCATCCAAGAAGTTGATGACCGTACCTCTGGGTACTGGTACACCATTAGCTGCGAGGATGCGCTTAGTGGCTTCTTTATCGCAAGCTAGTTCTACTCCTAGAATGCCTGTGTTATCACTCATTGTGGCCTGCATTCGCTTCTGGTTAACGCCGTAGCCTAACTGAATCAGAAAGCGTGCAGCTAAGGGCATCCAAGGAATGCCGCGTTTTTCTGCTTCTTTGATAATTGCTTCTGTTGAAGGTCCTAAAGAAGCATCGCGCAAAAAGTCTTTCAGGTCTTGGATATCTTGTTCTAGTTCTGCCTTGGGATAACGACCTCGATCAACAATACTTTGGCACAGCCGAACTGCGGCACGTCCCGCATAGCGTCCAGCTTCCTCGTTCAGATACTCAATTACTACCTGGAAAATCCCAGGTGTGGCAGTTTCGCGAGTGCGACCAAAACCTACGTGCATTCCAGCTAGTTCTTGGAGTTCTAGAGCTACGTGTTCCACGATATGGCCCATCATTGTGCCTTCTCGTACGCGCATCAAAAAACCACCTCGACAGCCTGGTGAACAATAGTGACCTTCCAGACTTGGCAGCGCCTCAACTAATCCTTCATAAAAGCCAGGTATTTCATTCGAGGGCGTCTCGGCAAGGTTTTCTAGATCGAGGCGCATGACGATCAGCTTGTGGCGTCGAATGCTCCAGTAGTTTGGGCCGCGTAAGGTCTGGATCTTGAGGATTCTCATGGGAATAGGTAGATGGAGATTCGGAACCAAAATTCTAGTTTCTTACTGGAATTGACCGCTAAACTGTTTGTCATGAACAGTTTTTTCTTTTTAGATAGTATTCATCTAATTGATTTTTGCAGCAACAAATAAAGGTGCGGTCAACACAGTGTAACCTCAGATACTCTATCCCGTCAGCTGGAGATGCGATGCACAGCAGGTAATACAGTCCGTTGGTATAGATGGAATCGATCTCCGTAACTGAGGATATGTAAACGTAAATTATGTACTGTTAAAGGTTCATTGGCGCTGACATGGGGTTCGTTGGTATGGGTGAGTTCTGTGGGGTCAACAATGGTAACACTGCCTTTGCCCACGACTTGGAGCCAACCGTCACGTTCAAATACAGCACAAGTATCTTCGTCAATGCCAATGCCTAGACGATCAGGATGAGCAGCGATCGCACTTACTAATCTTCCCATACGATTACGGTTGTGAAAGTGTTGATCTACTATCACTTCAGGAATAAATCCCAAACCTGTTGCCATATCCACTAGGGAACGATTGGGTGTTTCACCACTACCACCGCCTGCAATCATATGATGTCCCATTACAGCTGCCCCCGCACTAGTTCCTGCTAGGGTTAGTTGTCCTGCTCTGACTCGTTGCCGGATAATTTCCATTGCTGGTGTGTCTGACAGAACTCCACAGAGCCGCAATTGGTCTCCTCCTGTTAAGAAGACTCCCGTACAGGCTTCAAGGGCTGCTTTAATTTGGGGATTTTCGCATTGTTCCCGTTCACGAATGTCTAAAATCTCAACTTTTTCAGCACCCATTTCTTCAAATATGCGAATATACCGACCACCGATAATGGCGGGTTCGCGGGAGGCTGATGGAATAATTGTAATATACGCCTTGTTAGCGCCAGCACGACCAAAAAAAGTTCGTAGGATGTCGCGTCCGTGAACTTTGTCTTCTGCGCCTCCGATAACCAGAACGGCGGTTTTTGTTGCTTGGGGTGTCCTCATTTCCAGCGATTTAGCTTTTAATTGCTGCATTGTGTTTCTCCTGTCAACAACTTCAGGAGCCATCGCCTTGGACGGTGAGTGCAGCCACACGTGCGGTGAAACAGCCCGATCTTGGGGTTTCCCCAAGTAGAGGGACTGCTGAACCCGTAAGGGCTTTGCCGCCGAGTGGACTGCCGAACCCGAAGGGGTTTCCCGGCTTTTGGCGAATGGCGTGTGAATTTAACAAGGTTTAGTAGCCTGTTGATTTTCGCCTTTTGATTCTTCGAGAGGACACTGCTTGACGCACACGATACCTCAGCCGAATCATGTCCGTTGCTGTTCCTCATCGCCACCGCCTTGTTTTTCACCTATCCACTTGCTTCAGACTGGCTTTGATATTGCTTGGGGCTAGGGTTCCCCTCTGGATTGGGGCAAGTAGGTCTTGACACTCTTCATTCTGAGGCTGGCTCGATGCATCCTGGAAGTTGTTAACTTTGGTGGGATTATTAATTTAAATTTAGTTGTGACAATATTTAAACATAAATTAAGTAATTAGAAAAACTTTTGATCCCACCAAAAAACCAAGACTTCTGGTACTTTTAGATACTATTGATGAAGTTTAACTCTAGTTTTACCTCTCTTCGACTTAAGGGAACAGGAAATATGGATCTGTGAACAGGTGAAAATTCTACTTATCACCACTCACTTATTCCCCATTACCAGCCCGAACACGGATAATTTAGCAATTTACGTTAAATGTTCCAATCTAAGATTAGTGTCCTTGAATACGAATTACTGTGCGTTTTGATATAGTTACGCTTTTTCCTGACTGTTTTCACTCGGTTCTGAGTTCCGGTCTTTTGGGTAAAGCCCTAGCCAAACAGATTGCCCAAGTGCATCTGGTCAACCCCAGGGATTTTACCACTGATAAGCATCGAAAGGTGGATGATGAACCTTATGGCGGCGGTGTGGGGATGCTGATGAAGCCTGAACCTATTTTTGCGGCTGTGGAGTCGCTGCCGATTCTACCGCGCCGAGAAGTGATTTTGATGAGTCCCCAAGGTCAAACAATTAATCAGCCCTTGCTGCGCGAATTAGTGACAAATTACGACCAATTGATTGTGATTTGTGGTCATTATGAAGGGGTGGATGACAGGGTGCTAAATTTAGTCACTCGTGAGGTGTCTTTGGGCGATTTTATTCTCACTGGTGGAGAAATCCCTTCTATGGCTTTAATTAATGGGGTAGTGCGTCTGCTGCCAGGAACTGTGGGGAAGGTGGAATCTCTCAAAGCAGAAAGTTTTGAAGAAGGGTTATTGGATTTTCCCCAATACACTCGTCCTGCTGATTTTCGCGGCTGGAAAGTTCCAGATGTGTTATTGAGTGGTAATCATGCGGAAATTGCTAAGTGGCGTTTCCAACAACAAATTCAACGCACTGCTTCCCGTCGTCCCGATTTGCTCTCAAAATGGCAAAAAGAGAGGGAGCAGGGAGATGGGGAGATGGGGAGACGCGGAGATGGGGAGACGCGGGGACGCGGGGAAAATGAAGAATAACTTAATTACCTATTTCCAATGACCAATGACCAATGACTAATGACTAATGACGACTATGAACATAAGAATTGGTAACGGCTACGATATTCACAGATTGGTAAGCGATCGCAATTTAATTTTAGGCGGTATTCACATTCCCCATGAACTAGGTTTATTGGGACACAGTGATGCTGATGTCCTCACTCATGCCATCATGGACGCGATGCTAGGCGCTTTATCTTTGGGGGATATTGGTCATTATTTCCCCCCTACTGATCCCCAATGGGCTGGGGCTGATAGTTTAGTATTATTAACTCAAGTTCATCAACTCATTCGTGACCAAGGTTGGAAAATAGGAAATATTGATTCTGTTGTTGTGGCTGAACGTCCGAAATTGAAACCTCATATTTCTAAAATGCGGGATAAGTTAGCAGCAGTTTTAGAAGTAGAACCAAATCAAATTGGTGTTAAAGCTACTACTAATGAAAAATTAGGACCAACTGGTAGAGAAGAAGGTATTTGTGCATACGCTGTGGTTTTGTTGGTAGCGGGTGATTAGTTAAATTATTTACTGAATTAGAGGAAACAATGATATGGACATCAAATTTTCTGATAATATTTCACAATATCTCCCTTTTAGGAATAGGAATGGAAATATTGTTTTATTAGTTGAAATAAAAGCCGAAAACCTAGAAAATGTTTTTAAGCAAAATGCTATTTCTCAATTGAAAACATACTACTTGCAGAATATTAAACAGGATATCAAAAAAGATATTCCTTTCGGTATGTTAGTTGATTTGGAAGAAATTAATATTTTCTCATTGACTGAAGAGCAAAATATCAAAGATTCAATATCTCTGAAAACAAATGATATACTCAGCATCTACGATCCGGAATTTAGTCAAAAAAGAATATTTAATTTTCATCTAGAAACTCTTGTTCAATCTTGGCTAAGAGATTTAGCATATCATTGGAATTCAGATAGGCCACCAGCGTATGATGAAGTAGCCAAAATTGGGTTGTTGTCATTAATAGAAGGAGAAGAACATACTTACATAATCAGAAATTGAGTAACATATTTACACTTACATACTTTTGATTAGGTTATTAGGAAAATTTAGGTGCTGATACTATACATAGAGACTAATATTATCATGGCTGTCGCCAAAGGAAGAGACTTAGAAGCAGAAAAGTTACTGCGTTATCCTCCTCCATCAATGCGTATAGCCATACCTGCTATTTGTTATATAGAAGCAATTAATACATACAGGAAGGATAAGGAATATCAATTAAAATTTCAAGCAGAAATGGATAAACAAATTAACGAATCAATACGTGATCAAACATCTATTCACGCTAAATCTTTTTCTCGGCATTTACAAAAAGCATCAATTGAAAACACACTATTATTAAATAATATTCAAAACCGTTTCTCTGAAATCATAAATTTACTAATTGAAAATGCAGAAAATATAAATTTTAATGGCAGTATAATTAAGGCAATTTCAGAGCAGATTTTCCTAGAGAAAGAAACATTATTAATCAAGAATGATCTGATGGATAACTTAATATTACAGTGTATTTTGAGTCATGCAAATCAGCATCATAACAAGCGAAAAGTCTTCATAAGTGGTAACACTAAGGACTTTGGGAAAGAGAATGTGAAACAAATTTTAAATAGTGCAGGTATAGAATACTTTGGCAATACTAAAAACTTTCTAGGTTGGCTAAATTCTCAATCATCCTAATTAATTACTGCGAATAAATTATGACATTAATTAAAAAGATATTTAATCACACAAAACGCTTTTTATTACTCATAACTCTCCTGTCATTTACAGCAATATCAATTACTGCTTGTAATCCAACAAAGCTGAAAAGTCAGGCTGCTCAAATACCGCAATTAGTAACTAGCATTCTCAGTGATCCTAAAACATTTAACTATGCGCTAAATGCGGAATCTCCCAACATTTTTGGTTTGACTTATGAAGGATTAACTAACGAAAACTATGAAACTGGTCAAATTGAGCCAGCTTTAGCAGAATCATGGCAAATTTCTGATGATAAGTTAAAAATTGTCTTTACTTTGCGAGAGAATCTAAAATGGTCTGATGGAAAACCGCTGACAGTTGATGATGTAGTGTTTACTTATAAGGATATTTATCTCAATGAAGATATTCCTACTGATATAAGAGACACGCTTAAAATTGGTGAAAATCGCAAGCTGATTGCTGTACGGAAAGTTGATAATCGACGAGTTGAGTTTACTGTTCCAGAACCATTTGCACCATTTTTGCGTAGTGCTACAGCATATGGTATTTTACCAGCCCATGCTTTAAAAGAATCAATTAAAACAAAAGATAATGAGGGTAAACCAAAATTTCTAACTAAATGGGGTGTTGATACTCCACCAGAACAAATCATTGTCAATGGACCTTATAAACTAGAACGCTATGATACTAGTCAACGTGTAATTTTCCGCCGAAATCCTTACTATTGGCGCAAAGATGCTCAAGGTAAACCTTTACCTTATATTGAAAGGATAGTTTGGCAAATTGTCGAATCAACAGATACCTCTTTGCTGCAATTTCGTTCTGGTGGTTTAGATAGTGTAGGGGTGTCTCCTGATTATTTTTCTTTGCTGAAAGTTCAAGAAAAACAAGGTAATTTCAAAATATATAATGGTGGGCCTAGTTCTAGTACTACATTTTTGTTCTTCAATTTGAATAAAGGGCAAAGGAATGGTAAGCCACTCATTGATCCAGTTAAGTCACGTTGGTTTAATACGGTAGAATTTCGGCAAGCTGTAGCCTATGCCATTGACAGGCAAACAATGATTAATAATACTTTTAGAGGTTTAGGCAAATTACAAAATTCACCTATTTATGAAAAAAGTCCCTATTATTTATCGCCTCAAGAAGGACTGAAAGTTTATGACTACAATCCAAAAAAAGCCAAGCAACTGCTGATTAAAGGAGGATTTAAATATAATGAACAAGGTCAAGTATTAGATGCTGAGGGTAACGTTGTTCGCTTCACTTTAATTACAAATGCTGGAAACAAAATTCGTGAAGCGATGGGATCACAAATTAAACAAAATTTGGGCAAAATTGGCATTCAAGTTGATTTTACACCAATGGCATGGAATACATATGTAGATAAGATTTCCAACACCCTTGACTGGGATGCTGGTTTAATCGGATTTGGTGCTGGTTTAGAACCAAATGATAGTGCAAATCTTTGGTCTCCTGAAGGTGGATCGCATTTATTTAATCAGAAACCACAAGCTGGACAAAAACCAATTCAAGGTTGGGAGGTTTCTCCTTGGGAAGCAGAAATTGGTCAACTCTATATTCAAGGTGCAAAGGAGTTAGATGAAGCAAAACGGAAGGTAATTTATAGCAAAAGTCAGCAGATTACCCAAGAATATTTGCCCACGATTTATTTAGTAAATCCTTATTCATTGGTAGCTGTACGCGATCGCTTTGAAGGGATAAAATTCTCGTCCCTTGGTGGTGCTTTTTGGAACATTCATGAAATTAAAATTACTAAATAGGTGATAGGTTACAGGTGAAAGTTAAGAGTAAATAGCGAACAGCAAGTGAGAATTTTACCAATCACCAATTACCGATTACCCATTACCCATTACCAAAAATTGCTGTGACTCAACCTGAAGCTTTGCGATCGCTCTTAGAAGCCGTCGCCAATGGTAAAGTAAGCCCAGAGATGGCATTAAACTCACTCAAAGACTTAACCTATGAATCTGTAGGTGACTTTGCCAAAATCGATCACCATCGTCAGCTAAGAACTGGTTTCCCAGAAGTGATTTGGGGGCCTGGTAAAACACCTGATCAAATTGCTCAAATTATGGAAGTCATGCGTCAGCGTGGTTCTGTCGTCATGGCCACCCGGATTTCCCCTGACGTTTATGCCGCACTGCAAAAAAAGGTGCGGGAACTGCAATACTTTGAATTAGCGCGAATTTGTGCCATAACTCCCTCCGTAATTGAACCTAGATTTTCTGGCAAAATTACGATTCTTTCGGCTGGTACTGCTGATTTACCAGTAGCTGAAGAAGCCGCAGTCACAGCTGAACTTTCTGGTTTTCTTGTCCAGCGTCTTTGGGATGTTGGTGTAGCGGGGATTCACCGCTTACTCAACAACCGTCACCTGATTGATTCAGCATCAGTATTAATAGTTGTTGCAGGTATGGAAGGCGCTTTACCTAGTGTGGTTGCAGGTTTGGCAGATTGTCCCGTAATTGCTGTTCCCACCAGCATTGGTTATGGTGCGAGCTTTTCCGGTTTAGCACCTCTATTGACAATGCTCAACTCTTGTGCTGCTGGTATAGGTGTAGTCAATATCGATAATGGCTTTGGTGCAGCAGTTCTAGCGGGACAAATTTTGCGGACTTCAGAGAAATTACGCTTGGCATCACAAACATCTTAAAGTTATGACATTAAACTATTCAGGGTAAAAAATTGGGTATTATCGCTTAAACTTTAGATGTCATCTGCTACTGTTAACTCAAACACGCAGCCCAAAGAAAATATGACCTACTTGAGTGATTCCATATCTCAGCTAATTTGGCATTTGCCTGTAGACATCACTTTCCTAGCTCAACAAGTTCGTGATGCCGATCTTATGGGTCAAATTCAACGAAATTGGGGACATTTCGTCCAAAGCGGACAAATTTGGGCTTTATTGACTGGTTTGATTATTGGCTATATGCTTAAGAGTTTAACTAGTTACGGTTAAATTGATTTGAGATTTTAGATTTTGGATTTATCATCAATCCGAAATCTAAAATTGTTTTTTCCTCTTTCTTCAGATTTATGACCGAAAAACAAACTTGGAGCCAGCGATTTGAATCCGCACTGCATCCAGCTATCGCTCGTTTTAATGCCAGTATAAGTTTTGATATCGAATTAATCGAATATGACATCACTGGTTCCCAAGCTCATGCCAAAATGCTGGCTCACACGGGGATTATTTCCCCAGAAGAAGGAGAGCAACTAGTTACAGGCTTAGAACAAGTCCGCCAAGAATACCGCCAAAGAAAATTTCAGCCTGGTATCGATGCCGAAGATGTACATTTTGCTGTTGAAAAGCGACTAACAGAAATTGTCGGTGATGTGGGTAAAAAGCTACATACAGCACGCTCTCGCAACGACCAAGTAGGAACTGATACCAGACTCTACCTCCGCGATCAAATTCAACAAATCCGCCAATATTTACGGGAATTTCAAACTGTTTTACTCGATATAGCTGAACAGCACGTTGAAACCCTGATTCCTGGCTATACTCACCTGCAACGCGCCCAACCGGTGAGTTTAGCTCACCATCTCCTGGCATATTTTCAAATGGCGCAACGGGACTGGGAACGCTTGGAAGATGTTTATAGCCGAGTGAATATCTCTCCTTTGGGGTGTGGCGCTTTAGCGGGAACTACTTTCCCCATTGACCGCCATTACACAGCGGAATTATTAAAGTTTGATAGGGTTTATGCTAACAGTTTGGATGGAGTGAGCGATCGCGATTTTGCGATCGAATTCCTCTGTGCGGCAAGTCTGATTATGGTTCACCTCAGCCGACTTTCCGAAGAAGTCATTCTATGGTCATCAGAAGAATTTCGTTTCGTCACCCTCAAAGATAGCTGTGCCACAGGTTCCAGCATCATGCCCCAAAAGAAAAATCCCGACGTACCAGAATTAGTACGTGGTAAAACAGGGCGTGTCTTTGGTCATCTCCAGGCCATGTTGGTGATTATGAAGGGGCTACCCCTGGCATATAATAAAGACTTACAAGAAGATAAAGAAGGTATTTTTGACAGCGTTAATACCGTAAAAGCCTGTTTAGAAGCAATGACTATTTTATTACGGGAAGGTTTAGAATTTCGCACTCAGCGCTTGGCAGAAGCAGTAACAGAGGACTTTTCCAATGCTACTGATGTGGCAGATTATCTAGCGGCACGGGGTGTACCTTTCCGGGAAGCTTACAACCTCGTCGGCAAAGTCGTAAAAACCAGCATGGCAGCTGGTAAACTGCTCAAAGATTTGCAGTTAGAAGAATGGCAACAATTGCATCCAGTATTTGCCGCTGATATTTATGAAGCAATATCTCCCCGTCAAGTAGTTTCTGCCCGCAACAGTTACGGTGGTACTGGCTTTGCCCAAGTTAGACAAGCGCTCGTCACTGCCCGTACAAATATCAGTAACTGAGTATTTGTAACTCAGAATTAAATTCAGATTGCAAAATTTAGGGTGTACTTTTGTACACCCTAAAAGTGCAAAGACTCAAAGAGTAGAGAAATAAATAGGCATATTACTCAGCATCAACTGCTGCTGCTCCTTCATCTTCTTCACTCTTAGGAGGTCTTTGTTGGAACCTTCTTTGCATTCTTCCTGTCGTAGTCCGTTTACGAAACTTTCTGGCATATGCCTGGTTCCGTAGCGCCTTTTCTTTTTTGGGGTTACGGCGCTTGGCCATATTCACCTCATGAATAAACAACAAAAAATTGGCATCTAGGCAATATCAGCTAC
The DNA here is from genome assembly GCF_014698305.1 of Anabaena lutea FACHB-196. GTDB lineage: Bacteria > Cyanobacteriota > Cyanobacteriia > Cyanobacteriales > Nostocaceae > Anabaena > Anabaena lutea. Next base: position 193,780 of record NZ_JACJST010000005.1, read on the forward strand.
CGATATTATTGATATACTTTTAGCCTAGTGCAAAAAATCAATACATTAGAAACAGCATACCATCCTATCGTATTAAAATAGGTGATGTCAAGCAAAAATTAGAATCATTTACCCAAAATTTCAACTTTGTACGTAAATAATCTATTTTTGAGATCACTACCTTAGCCAAATTCAAAAAAGTCTTGATTCGTAGGTTGGGTTGTTCGCGTTAGCGTTGCGGAGAAATCAGCATGAAACCCAACAAATGCGTTGGGTTGCGCTGTCGCTTAACCCAACCTACCAAAAATGGCGAAGGTATTGTGAGATTATACGTGTTTTCTGGATTTAAACAAAAAATTGATCATTATAGTAATCATCAATGATATCTGATAGCTTGCGTGGCGTAGCCATAAAATTTTAAGTCTGGTAGATAGGGATATGCCCACCGCAGCAATGGTTTTGTGGGCAATGCCCAGCAGCATCTCCAGATTTTGGTGGGCATTGCCCAGCATCTCCAGATACTGAGATTTTTTCAATAATCAAATCGGATTCCTATATTATAAATACTTTTTTTAGATAAGTAGTTAAGAATTTCATCAAGAAGACAGTTCATCAATTCATGTTATTAAGCAAAATGTCCTGAATTGACTTTACCAACCTCGTATTTATTAGAGTTTATAATTAGGTTTTGGCTCTGTGCTAATAATGCTAAGACAAAACTATAAATATTGATTCAGTTTATCAATCCACCATACTGATCAAAGTCATGCATTTACTGAAAGCAGATGTTAAAATTGATTTATTCAATGTATATTCGCGAGAATTACAGCCCCTAATACTAAACATTTCTGTATAAAACAAAACTCGAACAATATTTTATTATTTGAGTTGATGTAAGTGCTAGGGAATTCTACACTACAACATAAACATTTGAAGATTGAAAATTTTAGATTTCTTTACGCCTGTCATCAAATCTACACGTAGCTTATGGCACGTTGGACAAACAGTATTGGGTATTATTTTTCGCCATCCCATTACTGGTACTAGTATTATCCCGATTTTACCTGATGGTCGAATTGTGCTAATTCGACGGAGCGATGATGGTTGCTGGTCTTTGCCCGGTGGTATGGTTGACTGGGGAGAGGATATTCCCAATGCAGTCCGGCGGGAGTTGATGGAAGAAACTGGACTAGAATTAGTGAAAATTCAGCGTTTAGTTGGAGTTTACTCCGCACCAGATCGAGATCCTCGAATTCATTCAATTTGTGTTGTGGTTGAAGCTGAAGTACAAGGAATCATGCAGGTTAAGGATACTTTAGAAGTTCTGGAAATTCAAGCGTTCCCTTCTACTTCTCTACCTCAACCACATATGTCTCATGATCACTCTCGGCAGTTACAAGACTACCTCAATGGCTTAACAACATTAGCATAATAAGATTTTGGATTTTGGATTTAAGACTAAATCTAAAATCTATGCTTTTGTAAATTTTGATGTTTACTTATATTTAAAATTCATATTCCTAATTAATTATTTCCAATTAGGATTTTTTCCATACCCAAAAAAATCAAATTATTTTCTAATATTAATTTTTCTGTAATCTCTGGAATATAAGTTTGGAGAAAGTTTTTAAAGAAATTACCATCCCCGCCAGTAATGGCAATTTTACTTTCAGGAAATAAGGATAACCAAGCCTGAATAAAATCTTTAATTCCCGCTAATAATGTGTAAATTACTCCACTTTGAATTGCTTCGGTTGTATTCATGGCAAAACGTGGAGGTAAAGATGTGATTAAACGAGTTTCTAATAATGGTAATTGTCCTGTATTCTGCCCCAAACTGGTAAACTGTAAACTTAGTCCTGGCAAAATTGCCCCACCGACTAAACACTGATTAGCATCTGCACCTGTAAAAGTCAGTGCTGTGCCGGCATCAATTACTAAAATGGGAAATCCATAAGTTTTTCCTGCACCATATAAAGCAATAGCGCGGTCAATTCCTAGTGTGGGATACATACCTTTGAGAGGGATGTTGTTTAAGGTAATTAAGCGCACATTTGGGTAAGTTTGCCAAAGTTTTGTTTGACTAGGAACGACGGAAGCTAAAACGAGAGTGATGGGGAGGTTGGGGGAGAGGAAGATGGGACGAGAAGAAGATGGTGAGAGAGGAATAGTATTTGTTTTAGCTAATTGTTGCATATCAGATTCTGATAGATGGTCTGTATCCCAAGCTGAGTTGAGGGTATTGTCAACAAATAACGCCCAATGTAAGCGGGAATTACCAATCATTAATCCTAGCCAAGGATTATCTGTGCGTTGTTGGTGGGTATTCTGTTTCACAGTTTTAACTTTCTTAAGTCAGCCATAGGTTTTTTAAGAAAAACTAACATTCAACCCGTGTCACAATAAAGTGAGAGGAACAAATACTCATTTTGTCAAGGAGGGGAGTTATGGTATTGCTCACCGATAAACATGAAGGACAGGAAAACCCAGCCCCACAAAAACGGCTCACCATACAGACTGTAGAGATTGCTGAAGATACGACAGCGATTAGGTCTTTGGACTGGGATCGCGATCGCTTTGATATCGAGTTTGGTTTGCAAAACGGTACAACTTATAACTCATTTCTCATCCGTGGTGAGCAAACTGCCCTAGTTGATACGTCTCACGAAAAATTTCGTCAGCTTTATTTTGATACACTCACGGGTTTAATCAATCCTGAGGAAATAAATTATTTAATTATCAGCCACACGGAGCCAGATCACAGCGGTTTAGTGAAAGATTTGCTGTTTATGGCTCCTGAGATTACTGTAGTCGGTTCTAAAGTGGCAATTCAGTTTTTAGAAGATTTGGTACATCGACCCTTTAAACGCCGAATTGTCAAAAATGGCGATCGCCTTGATCTAGGAAACGGACACGAATTTGAGTTCGTCATTGCCCCGAATTTACACTGGCCTGACACCATTTTCAGCTTTGACCACAAAACCCAAATTCTCTTTACCTGCGATGCCTTTGGCTTGCATTACTGCACAGAAAACACCTTTGATGATGATTTAGCAGCGATTGAAAAAGATTTTCGATATTACTACGACTGCTTGATGGGGCCAAATTCCCGTTCGGTCTTGTCTGCCTTGAAGCGGATGGCAGAATTAAAAGCAATCAAGATGATTGCTACTGGACATGGACCCTTATTATCCCACAATGTTGAAGAATTAACTGGACGTTACCGCAATTGGAGTCAAAGCCAAACCAAAGCAGAAACCACAGTTGGAGTATTTTACGTTTCTGAGTATGGGTATAGCGATCACCTGGCACAATCCATCACCAATGGTATCGTTAAAACAGGCGTAGCCGTGGAAATGGTCGATTTGGGTGGAACAGTCGATTTACAAGAGTTAAGGGAGCTTGTAGGACGCTGTACAGGTATCGTTGTGGGAATGCCTCCAGCATCTGGTAATGCCACAATTCAAGCTGCCTTGAGTACGGTTTTAGGTTCTGCCAAAGAAAAACAAGCGATCGGTATTTTTGAAACCGGTGGTGGAAATGATGAACCAACTTATCCACTATTAAATCAATTCCGGGCTGCGGGTTTGAATGTAGCTTTCCCCGTAATTGAAATTCGGGAAACACCGACAGAGAACACTTTCAAAAAATGCGAAGAAGCAGGAACCGACTTAGGACAGTGGGTTACAAGGGACAAAAGCATCAAAGCCATGAAATCCCTCGCTGCTGACTTAGATAAAGCCTTGGGGAGAATTAGCGGCGGTTTATATATCATCACAGCTAAAAAAGGTGATGTATCCAGCGCCATGTTAGCTTCTTGGGTAAGTCAGGCCAGCTTTAAACCATTAGGGTTTTCCATCGCTGTAGCCAAAGATCGAGCAATTGAATCACTCATGCAAGTAGGCGATCGCTTTGTTCTCAACGTACTCGAAGAAGGCAATTATCAGCCATTGATGAAACACTTCTTAAAACGGTTCCCTCCCGGTGCAGATCGTTTTGAAGGAGTCAGAACCCAACCAGCAGAAAATGGTGCGCCAATTTTAGGTGATGCACTAGCTTACATGGAATGTGAAGTAGTCAGCAGAATGGACTGCGGCGACCACTGGGCAGTATTCAGCACCGTTTACGCCGGAAGAGTATCAAAACCCGATGCACTGACAGCAGTTCACCACCGCAAAGTCGGAAACCATTATTAATTCGTAATGCGTAATTCGTAATTCGTAATTGAAGAGAAATTTAAAATAGCCAATTACGAATTATCAATTATTAATTACCCAGTAGGGTGGGCATTGCCCACCATTGCTATAATTCCGACCACTGAAAAGTAGATTTTTGACAAATCATTTAAGACAGCCAGAAAAATTACGAATTATCAATCGAATATCAGTAAATTATGCAAAATACTAAACCCCGTGATGTACAAATATTGCCCATTGGTACAGATACAACAATATTGCGATCGCGCAGTTGGGCTAGGTTAAGATTTGAAATTGAATATGCTTTAGCTAAGGGTACAACCGCAAATTCTTTTATCATTCAAGGTGATAAAATTGCCATTATTGACCCACCGGGGGAAACTTTCACCGAAATTTATCTCCAAGCTTTACAACAACGGATTGATATTAAAGCAGTTGATTATGTAATTCTTGGTCACGTCAATCCTAACCGGGCTGCGACACTAAAAGCTTTACGGGAAATTGCCCCGCAAATTACTTTTGTCTGTTCAAATCCAGGCGCAAAAAATTTACGTGCCGCTTTAGAAAATGAGGAGTTACCGATTCTGGTAATGCGGGGAGATGAAACTTTAGATTTAGGGAAAGGTCATCATCTGCAATTTATTCCTACACCTAATCCCCGCTATGCTGATGAACTTTGCACTTATGATCCCCAAACAGAAATCTTATTTTCTGATAAGTTATTTGGGGCGCATATTTGTGGTGATCAAGTATTTGATGAAGGTTGGGAAGTCTTTAACGAAGATAGGCGTTATTATTTCGATTGTCTCATGGCTCCCCACGCCAGACAAGTAGAAACAGCTTTGGATAAATTGGCAGATTTGCCGATTAGATTATACGCTACTGGACACGGGCCTTTAGTTAGGTACGCTTTACAGGAACTTACCCACTCTTATCGGGAATGGATTCAACAGCAAACCAATGCTGATATGAAGGTAGCTTTGATTTATGCTTCTGCTTATGGGAACACTGCGACTTTAGCTGGTGCGATCGCACGTGGTATAACCAAAGCAGGTGTGAGTGTCGAATCAATTAACTGCGAATTTACCGAACCCGAAGAAATCAAAGCCGCAATCGAAAAATGCGCCGGTTTTGTAATTGGTTCTCCCACATTAGGTGGACACGCACCCACACCAGTCCAAACAGCTTTAGGAATTGTTCTTTCTACCGCTACAAATAATAAATTAGCTGGGGTTTTCGGTTCCTTTGGTTGGAGTGGGGAAGCAGTTGATTTAATTGAAGGGAAACTCAAAGACGCAGGTTACAGATTTGGTTTTGACACCATTCGCGTTAAATTCAAACCCAACGAAGTCACCCTACAAACCTGCGAAGAAGCCGGAACCGATTTCGCCCAAGCACTAAAACGCGCTGCAAAAAGAGCCGTTGTGGCTAAACAACCTGCAACTAATGTAGAACAAGCAGTTGGTCGGATAGTCGGTTCTCTGTGTGTAGTTACTGCTACTCAAGGAGAAGTGAAAACAGGGATGTTAGCATCTTGGGTGACACAAGCTAGTTTCAGTCCTCCTGGTTTAACTATTGCGGTAGCTAAAGAACGAGCAATGGAAACTCTCACACATACTGGTAATGAATTTGTCGTCAATATCTTGGCTGAAGGTCGGGAGATACGCAAGCATTTTATGAAGGTTTACACTCCCGGACAAGATAGATTTGCGGGTTTAGCAACGGAAGAAGCTAGTAATGGCGGTATTATTCTCAACGGTGCTTTAGCTTACCTGGAATGTTCTGTCCAAAGTCGTATGGAAGCCGGTGATCATTGGTTGGTTTATGCAACTGTTAATGATGGGAAAGTGTTAAATCAAGATGCAGTGACTGCTGTACATCATCGGAAATCCGCAAGTTATTATTAAGAACCCCACCCCTAGCCCCTCCACGAAACAGCGAGGAGGGGTAATTTATTTACCCATTTGGACTAATTGCCTACCAGGAGGCTCTGCCTCCAATCCCAGAATACAAGTCATTTTATCCCATTTTGTGGTGGTAGTTGAGGCAGAGCCTCATCAACTGCATTCCTAGTCAGAGACTGGGAACGAGAAAAAATATCTACAAATCTCTTGATGTTCCTGAGAATACTATTTATGCTACTTTAAAGTAAGAAAAATAAGATTACCAGATGGCAATACCATGCAAACGGAAAAAATCTCAATTTCCTTACCATCCCCATTAGTACAGTTTGTTGAGAATTACAAAATTACCAAAGGGTGTAAATCTCGTTCTCAAGTAATTGAGTTAGCACTAGATTTACTGCGATATCAAGACTTAGAACAAGCATATAGAGAAGCATCAACAGAAATTGACGAAGCTTGGGAATTAACCACAGGGGAAGGCTTGACAGATGAAACGTGGTGAAATTTACTTTGCTAATCTGAATCCAGCCGTAGGTTCTGAAATGGATAAACGCCGTCCGGTTCTAATAGTCAGTAATGATGCTAATAATAATGCTGCTAGTGTAGTCACAATTTTACCTATTACTTCCAACGTTAGCCGTGTTTATCCCTTCGAGGTTTTGCTAAATCCAGAAGATAGTGGTTTATCTAAACCTTCTAAAGTTCAAGCCCAGCAAGTACGCACAATTTCTAAACAGCGAATTTTAGGAGATGCTATGGGTAGTTTGAATACAGAATTAATAGCATTAGTGAATGCTGCGCTCAAATTACATCTCTCTTTAGAGTAAATTACGATTTTGTGAGATGAACTATGAATACTGTTACTTTAAAAAGCTCATTTTATCGAAAAACTTATTGCGATCGCACAAATAATCGAAAAACGAACCGCAGAGGACACGGAGTAATCAGAGTTTGAGAGTTTTTTCGTAAGTCCTAAGATTATAGCGATCGCTTTCCTCCCCCCAAGCATCGCATTTTTGGAGATGTCTAAAGGTGATGTAAATGCGATATGCAGGAAAATAAAAAAGATATTTCATAAATTTTATTTTTATGTTATTCTTACTAACCTTGCTTGTAAAAAAAATAAAATAATTAAACCGTTGGTAAATTGCTCGTTCCCAGACTCCGGCTGGGAATGTCTACCAGAAGGCTCTGCCTTCAAACCCAGCATACAAGCCATTTTACCCGATTTTGTCGTGGTAGTTGAGGCAGAGACTCATCAACTGCATTCCTAGTCAGAGACTAGGAACGAGAAAAAAATCCTGTAAGAACCTTACGATAATTCAACAAATCCTGTAACGAGAAAAAAATTTTATCTCTATCATCGTCAAGTATGTGTTATATTAAATATGTCAATAAAAAACGGGTAGAATACTCATTCAAGTAGCCCACCCGTACTAAATAAGACTGATACAGCGAACAACATAATACAGATGTTTTTTGCACAAACATCGAACTGTTGTGTAATTGTATGTTCTGATTTTACTTCTGTTTGATAATCGTAACAACAGATTCCACTCTTTGGAAGGTAGAATCTGTATATTTGGCGGTAGTAGCTAAGTTAAAAGTGATATAGCTAACTAAAGCCAAAGCTGCCAAGGCGAAAGCGTAGTGTTTAATCACTTTAGTTTTCCTCGATGGTGAGCTATACATAAACCATAACTTCGACCAGCGCCTCGATAGCATTCAAGGCGCGCTTTGGCTGTTTATATGTATTTTTCAGTATAGCACTCTTTCTAAGGTTTGAAAAAAAATTTCGTTTTTTTTACAGCAGTAAACGAAATACATATTTATGACTACCTATGTAATAAACCTAGCGCCAATAATTCACCTTACAGATGAGCAGTTTTACAAACTCTGTATGGCGAATAAAGACTTAAACCTAGAACTCACCGCAACAGGACAACTGATTATTCTCCCAGGTTCAGGAGGAGAAAAAGGTATTCAAGAAGCAAACTTAAATGCTAGTGTAGGTAATTGGAATCACCAAACCCAATTAGGAATTGTATTTAGTTCCTCAACAATATTCCGACTTCCCAATGGCGCAAAACGTTCACCTGATGTAGCTTGGATAAAATTAGAACGCTGGGAAGCACTAACAGACGAAGAACGGGAAAAATTTCCCCCACTTACACCAGATTTTATAATTGAACTGAGATCAAAATCAGACAGATTGAAAACCCTGCAAGAAAAGATGCAGGAATATATAGATAATGGTTTGCGTTTAGGTTGGTTAATTAACCCCCAAGACAAACAAACAGAAATTTACCGACTCGGAAAACCTGTAGAAATCGTTCAACTTCCCGCGCTACTTTCTGGAGAAGACGTTTTACATGGATTTGAATTACAGCTTTAAACAACATGAGAGTTTTTAGCCTTATTTAGTATAAATTTAAAATGTACCAATTAGAAAAGTTTGCTGTGCAGGACTTGTGAAAATATAAATACAGTTCCTGACTAAAAAATTGTATATGAAAAAAACCCTATTCCTCAGCCCACCTTCCTTTGATGGCTTTGACGGTGGTGCTGGTTCACGATACCAGGCTAAACGAGAAATTACTTCCTTTTGGTATCCCACATGGTTAGCCCAACCCGCTGCTTTGGTTCCAGGTAGTAAACTGGTAGATGCGCCACCCCATAATCAAACTGTAGAAGATGTGCTGAAAATTGCCAAAGATTATGAATTGGTAATTATGCACACTAGTACTCCTTCCCTCGCTAATGATGTCAAGTGTGCTGAAGCCATAAAAGCCCAAAACCCAAATGTGCAGATTGGTTTTGTGGGGGCGCACGTTGCGGTATTACCAGAAGAGACACTGCGGGAAAATCCAGTTATCGACTTTGTCTGTCGGAATGAGTTTGACTATACTTGTAAAGAAGTCGCAGAAGGTAAATCTTTGTCAGAAATCACGGGTTTAAGCTACCGTGACCAAAATTCCCAGATTCGCCATAATGAAGAGCGGGCTTTGATTCATGACTGGGATGCTATGCCCAGTGTACTGCCAGTTTATGCTCGTGATTTAGATATTAGCAAATATTTCATTGGCTATTTGCTGCATCCTTATATTTCTTTTTACACTGGGCGCGGTTGTCCAGCGAAATGTACTTTTTGTTTGTGGCCGCAAACCATTGGTGGACACCTTTACCGTCATAAAACTCCAGAAGCGGTAGGAAGGGAAATGGAAGAAGCCAAAGCCTTGTTTGGGGACAAGGTGCGGGAGTATATGTTTGATGATGACACATTTACTATTGATAAACATCGAGCGATCGCAATTAGCGAACACATGAAGCGGCTAAAACTGACTTGGAGTTGCAACGCCCGCGCTAATTTAGACTACGATACTTTAAAAACTTTACGGGATAACGGCTTACGCTTATTGCTTGTGGGTTTTGAATCAGGAAATCAAGAAACTCTCAACCGCATCAAAAAAGGTATCAAGCTAGAAGTGGCGCGGGAATTTATGAAAAATTGCCACAAACTCGGTATCACCGTCCACGGTACTTTTATCATTGGTTTACCGATTGAAACCAAAGAAACTGTAGAAGAAACAATTCGCTTTGCTTGCGAACTCAGTCCCCATACAATTCAAGTTTCTATAGCTGCACCTTATCCCGGTACAGAACTGTATGAACAAGCTAGGGCTAACGGTTGGTTTGCGAACGAATCATTAGTCGCAACTTCCGGGATTCAAACCTCAACTTTGCAATATCCTACTCTTTCCAGTGCAGAAATTGAAGATGCTGTTGAGCAAATGTATCGCAAATTCTACTTCCGTCCCAAAGCAATTATTCCCATTGTTCGGGAAATGTTGACTGATAGACAGATGTTGGTACGTCGTCTGCGAGAAGGTGGAGAGTTTTTCTCTTACTTGAAAGAACGTCGCACCCAGTCTGTCGCTAACGCTAAAGCAAATCAGACAGCTGTTGTGTAATAGTGTGGAGGCGTTTCAGAGAAGGTTTAAAAAGTTTTAAAGTTTATCGAAAGAACCCCTCTCCAAACCTCTCCCCGTGGCGGGGAGAGGCTTTAAAACTTGGTTTTTGTCTTATGAAAAAGTAAGGTTTTTAGCCGTTTTGAGTAGATATTCAAGATTAAATTGACAAATATGGATATTAATGGTTGAGGAAAAAGAACAAAAACATCGTCGTTTCGCCATTATCAATGGTGATGATTTCGGCTTTTCTCAAGGTGTTAATCAAGCAATTATCCAAGCACATAGCCAAGGCGTGCTGACTAGTACTAGTTTAATGGTAAGTGGTGATGCGGCCGAAGATGCGATCGCACTGGCCAAAAATTATCCTGATTTAGCAGTCGGTTTACACCTGGTGTTGGTTTGCGGTAAATCAGTTTTACCACCTTCACAAATTCCCCATTTAGTAGATTCAGATGGAAACTTTTCTGATAATCCTACCCAAGCAGGTTTAAATTATCAATTTAACCAAGCTACCCGTGAGGAACTTCGTCAAGAAATCCGCGCCCAATTAGAAAAATTCCGCGATTCAGGTTTACAGCTTTCTCATGTAGACGGACATTTACACCTTCATGTTCATCCTGTGATTTTAGGGATTTTAGTTGATTTAGCCAATGAATTTAATATTAAATTAATGCGTTTACCATCTGAAGAATTGGCAAAAAGTCTTAAACTTGATCAACGTAATTTACTAATTAAAATAGTTTGGTCTGTAGTGTTTGGACAATTGCGCCGTTATGGTGAGAATTTATTAAAAGCTCATAATATTGAATTTGCTAACCGAGTTTATGGCTTATTACAAACTAGCAATGTTACAGAAGAATATTTACTAGGTTTGATACCGCAAATTCAAGCCGATTTCATAGAAATTTATTCTCACCCCGCAATAGTTAACGCTGGAGAACCGTTAAATACTCCAGGAGGTGAAATCGAACTTGGGGCGTTATTGAGTGAACGTGTGCGTGAGGCGTTGGTGGTGAATGGGTTTGAGTTGACGAATTATGTAAAGTTGAATTCAGTAGCTGCGTCATCTGCACTCAAATACAACTAAAATCTTCATTTCTTAGTGACGGCGTGTTTTTGCAAATCTTCCAAATTACACACCTCCACAGCCCTAGCATGGGTAGCTGAGAGGACAACTGGAGGTGCAACCCCAGCCTCAAGAGCTTCTTGCCAACGGGCTGCACACAAACACCAACAATCACCAGGTTTCAAACCGGGAAAATTATATTCAGGAAAAGGGGTACTCAAGTCGTTTCCTAGAGATTTGGTAAATTCTAAAAATTCTGCTGTCACTTGAGCGCAAACCACGTGCATTCCCATATCTTGGCCACCTGTTGTACAAAACCCGTCGCGGTAAAACCCTGTCATGGGAGAAGTGCAGCAAATTTCTAAGTTTGTTCCTAATACGTTTTTAGCGTCTGCCATATTTAATCCTAATGTTATCCTATAACTATAAATTTTAAAGGCAATATTCCTTGTTATACTCAATTTTACCGTAGTCTAGTTTAATGATGCGGTCGGCTAGATGAAAATAGCGATCATCATGGCTAATTACTAGGATGGTTTTACCTTTTTTTCGCAATTCTGGTAATAACTGAGTATAGAATATTTCTTTAAATATGGGATCTTGGTCTGCTGCCCATTCATCAAATAAATAAATTGGTCTATCTTCTAAATAAGCTGTTAGCAAAGCTAATCTCTTTCGCTGTCCTTGAGAAAGTGCTGTGGTAGAAAGTTGCCCGTTTTCAATTTTTACTTTATGGTCTAATTGTAATTTTTTAATATATTCTCTCGCTTCAAAATCTAGAGCGCTATTTTCTAAACCCAAAAGTTCTTCAAATAAATAGAAGTCGGAGAAAACAACGGCAAAATGTTGGCGATACCATTCACGATTTTGATCATTAATTAATTCTCCATCAAAGACAATTTCTCCATTTTCAGGAATGTATAATCCAGTAATTAATTTAGCTAGGGTAGATTTACCGCTACCGTTTCCACCAACAATGAATATTATTTCTTGAGGATAGATCGTCAAATCAATTGAACCAAGAATAAAGTTGTTATCTTCTTGTTCTCTGTAATAAGTGTGGGTAATACCATGAAGTTGTAAACTTTGCCAGAAATATTGAATAGGATGCGGTAATGTTGAGATTTCTGCCCGATTACCTAGAGATAAACCTAGAGATTCTATTTTTTGTAAGGCTATATCGGCTTTGCTAATTTGAGGAAGATTACTAACAATATTATCCATCGGCAACATCAAATAAGTGAAAGTTAGAATATAGCTGGAAAGGGTTTGAGGACTGATAGGCAAAAATTTAGGTAATGCAAATAATAAAAAACCCATTGCGAAAAAAAACAGCAGCTTACCCCAACTAGTAGTTGCCGCAAATAAAGTCAAACCATCAATATTATGACGGCGAAATTGGCTGGCAGTTGATTGTAAATTTTTTGTTAAAAAAACTTGACGGCGTTGATAGTTAAGTTTAAGTTCTTTGATGCCATCTGTAATAGTTGCTAAATGCTTAAATAGTAAATCTTGATCTTCACGGGCAAGGGCTAATAATTGCGCTCCTCTATTTAACAACCATTGGCAGCTACCGATACCCACTACCATTAAAATAACTAGCATTAATAATACTAACCAAGATAGGCAGGTGATATAAACCAAACAACCCAAAACAGTTGCTAAATCAATGCACATAAAAGGTACTATATATACAGCATTGGCAACAGCTTGGACATCTTCTGTTAAAGTTGCTAATAGTCGAGAATTTCCGATTTGTTCCAGATGACTTAACTCAGAAGCAAGTATTTGCCGACTCAAGCGCATTCTTAATTGTAAAATTGCATTTTGAGAGAGGCGAATTAGCATTACTTGTGTAATGATGCTGGTAATCAGAGCGATAATTACTAAAGCCAAAAATCCCCAAGCGATGGATATTAAAGGTAAAGTATATTCTTGATTTGCGCCACTGCTAATGAGGGCAATTAGTCCAGCACTACTAGCACCACTCAAAAAACCGGTAAAGATGGCGATCGCTACCATCACCCAAGAAGAACGTAGAAGAAAGTAAATTACATTCATGTGCGAATTGTCAGTTATCAGTTGTCAGCCATTTTAGTTACTGCCTCCTTTTGTTTATCAGCAGTTTTATTCTACTGTTACGGGATTTATGCGGCGATCGCATTTCGGCGTTTTCCCTCTCCCGTCAATCCCGAATTTCATCCACCTTTAACCATTCTCAAACCACTTTGTGGAATAGATGAAGAGACTTACACCAATCTAGCCTCATTTTGTCAGCAGTATTACCCAGAATACCAGATTGTCTTCGGGGTAAGGGATTTGATCGACCCCAGTATAGAAATTGTAGAAAGGCTAATTCAGCAATTTCCCCATGTGGATATTAGCTTAGTTGTCAAGGATGAAATTATTGGCACAAACTTGAAAGTAAGTAACTTAGCCCATGCTTTCACCACAGCCAAACATGACATATTAGTTATCGCTGATAGTGATATTCGTGTTGACAAAGATTATTTACAACAGATTATCCAACCGCTAACTGATCAAGGTGTTGGTGTTGTCACTTGCTTATATCGTTCCTTAGCCAGGGGATGGGTAGCCGCATTAGACGGAATCGGTACTGCTACAGACTTTCATACAGGCGTTTTAGTCAGCAATCAATTAGAAGGAATAAAATTTGCTCTCGGTTCTACGATAGTCATTCGTAAACAAGTGCTGGAAACAATTGGTGGCTTTAAAGCGATCGCAGATTATCTTGCTGACGATTTTCAACTTGGCTACCTCCCAGCCCAAGCAGGTTATAAAGTCATATTATCTAATTATATAGTTGATCATGTTTTAGGTACTAGCAACCTGAGCGATACCATCAAACGCCAAATCCGCTGGGCTAGGTGTATCCGTGTTTCTCGTCCTTGGGGTTATTTAGGACTCGTCTTTACCTACGGAACAGTTTCTAGTTTGTTGTTGTTGATAACTAGCGGTGGTTCTATACTCGGCTGGACTGCGTTAATTATTATCTGGGGAATGCGGTTAGTTATGGGTTGGGTTGTGGGAGTCAATGTTTTGCATGATCCCATCGCCAAAAAGTTTTTATGGCTAATCCCTCTACGCGACTTGCTGCATTTCTTCATCTGGTGCTACAGCTTTTTTGGTAACACCATTGAATGGCGCGGACAGCGAATGAAGTTGACTCCAGAGGGTAAGTTGGTGGTAATTTCTATATAGGGAGTAAAGGCAAGGAAACCCCGCCCCTACATAGAATATGAACGACGATTTTCATCGTCAAGGCTTTTACAGGCGACGTAACCAGGTAGATTGTTCCCAAACAGCTTGCAGGGAAACAAGATTTTGGCGATTAAACCAATGTTTCCAAGCCGCTTTCAGATTTCCCTTGGCTGCTGCTTGCACCCCATCACTAACAGCCACACCAATATGTTGCATGACGCTAGAGTCGCGGTAGCAATCAATCATACAAGCTGTACAACCATCGCGCACCCGTTGGGAACCATCAAACTCTGTGATATGACACATGGGTTTCTCCCAGTTGTGGCAACGATAAAGGTTAAGATGCCAGTCTAGATAAAATAATTTCCAGCCACCAAGACACCCAAATTGCTCTGGTTCTCCCCGTAAATGACGCTGCATATCTTCAATAGAGGCGGTAGGATTGACAACCGCAAAGTCGCGTTTTAGGGCTTTGACAGTTTCAAAAAGTTGATTTAATTCCTCCGCAGTGTAGTTGACTAAGTCCGATTCGGCATAACCAAGATAGGATGAGCCAAGGGTGGTTAGAGGATAGGAGAAAGTGACACTGTCAAACCCTAAAGACTTCAAAAAAGGTGGTAGTTGATTATAATCTTCTATCAATCTACTCATAGTGACAGAAGCTGTAGTACTGATATTGCGTCGTTGGAAATGAGTATTAGCTTCTTGAATGCGATCGCATACTCCTCTAAGTCCCCGGTTTTGCTCATGTTTCTGGGCTTCAGCCGCATCAATAGAAATAATCACACTCATCAACCCAGCATCAGCTAACTCATCAATCCGTTTTGGTGTCAGCAGTGAGCCATTTGTTACCAACATCGTTGCCATACCAAGGCTAGAAGCATGAGCAATCATCTCATTTAAATCTGGATGAGCCATTGGTTCACCACCCACATATATAAGAAAATAGACTCCATTCCGGTAAAGAATTTCCGCCGCTTGTTTTGCCTGTGCCAATGTGACAGAATGCCGCTCATCTATCGGCATCTTATCCACAGCAAAACTACAGAACCCACAACGGGCATTACACACACTGGTAATAGCAAATTGACAAGTCGAAGGCCCCCCATCCAGTAATCCTTGTCGAGCAAGTTCCCAAAATGAACGCCGTTTTGCACCTAAAACCGGGCTACTTTTTGACATAAAATTTTTCTCGTAATTTGATAATTTATTGAGTAAATGTACTAATACCTATAGTTTTGAGCCTAAAAATCAATATTAAGCTGTTACACATCTAGTTTGCACATTAAGGGTGCAGAGCGAGGAAAAGTCGTTTTGATTCGGTGAAATCGAATAATTTACAGCAGATTTCAGGTTCCAGGAGGTACAAAATTTAAGAACAAAGCCATATAAAACAAGAGTTTCAACCCTGTGAAGAGTTCCCTAAGAGATCGCTATAAAAAAAGTAACCCACTCCACTGCCGGAATAGGTTACTTTTTTATGTAATTTAGGGGGTTAGGTGATTTAGCTGAGTGGAGGCTACTTAGTAGCGACCACGACCGCCACCACCACCGCCACCGCCGTAGCCGCCGCGTCCGCCGCCGCCACCACCACCGAAGGAACCACCACGGTCTTCCTTGGGCTTGGCTTTATTAACTTTCAAATCACGTCCCATCCATTCAGCACCATCAAGAGCTTCGATAGCTGCTGTTTCTTCTGCATCTGTACCCATTTCCACGAAAGCAAAACCGCGAACACGGCCAGTTTCCCGATCGGTGGGAATCTGCACGCGCTTAACAGTACCGTATTCTGCGAATACAGCTGATAGAGCGTCCTGTGTAACTTCGTAAGAAAGATTGCCTACGTAAACTGACATAGATTACTTTGTGTCCAAAACCATCGGGTGTAGAGATTTAGATTTTGGAGAGAAGTCTGTAAATACCAAAAGGGAAAAACCTATCAATACTAACAACACACACTGCCGCCAAATCAAGTCTCACCTTTTTATAATGACACACCAGCCAGAATTTTGGGGGAAATTTTTGTAAATTTTTTGTAAAAAATTATTTCCCCTCTTGAGAAGCTCTCCAGCCTACAAATTGCATCATTATTTTAGGCAAAACCGACCTATTGCTCTCCCCTGCTGACTAAAAGTAATGTGTTGGAGAGCAACACAGTATTAAGTTCAACTCTAACGACAGCAACAACTAATCCCGTTTCACTTTCAGGTTGAGACAGATAGACGCGGAGATTCATTTGTAGCTTTAATTAAGTGAATTGATATAGAGTTATACTCGCTTTTCCAAATATTGACCAATCATCAACTGCTCACCAGCACGGGAAATGATACTCTGTCTGGTGCGGTATTTGCTGCCAATAAGCTTGATTTCTTCCTCAAAGACGGAACTGTTGTACTCAGTTCGCAAAGACAGGGTTTGGAAATTGGAGAAATAATATTGAGCCGTAACTGGTTTGGTTGTAGCGAAACCGCGATCGCGGTACAAGATATTTCCCAAAGCACCAAACAGCGTGCAGCCCTGCGATTCTTTTCCGGGTTTTAGTACATCGGTACTTTCCCAACTCACTTGGGCACCACAGGTCAAAATTTCTAACTTGGACAAATCATGTAACTGAGCCAGGTTGTGCAATTCCTCACAACCCTGTTCTAAAAACCGGATGGTGATTAGACTCTCCACCTCTTTGGTTTCTCCCTGGGGTAGGGTGTAATATCGCCGTTCAGATCGCCACTCACCTACTGATGCTTGGAAAAATTCCGCAATCTGCTGTTCATTGGTAGTTTGGACAATTTTCAGGGATGATGTCACTCTTTACCTTCCTTACATAGATAGAGTCGCTGTAGTGTCAATCTGCTCACCAATCTGGCTATGAGTACAATGGCTCAAAAATCAATCTTTGTTTAATATTCTTAATATATAGTCAAAATCATAGAAATACTAGCCTTAGAGACAAATTTTTGGATTGAGGAAATACGAAAAAGGGAAAGAATTAAGAATTATCTGCCTTTTGACCGCTTTTAACCATGACTAATTTCCTATTACCCATTTCCCGAAAAATATTTATACTAATTTTATGATTTCATATAGATTAGGATTTTGAAACTTTTGTTGAGCAAAAATAGTGATTTTAACTACAAAAATTGCGGAAAAAAAGATTAAATATCGTCTGTTTTTCTGTGATTTATTTTATGCAAAATAGTTTGCTCATAAACGGTTGTTTAACTGTAAAAACTCCCAAATAGGAGAAAAATTCATGATTTTGGATGGAAAAAAGCTGCAAAAACAGGTGAAAATACCAACGACCTTAATTGCCACCCCAGTCATGAACAGACAAACATTATTAATGACTTGTATGTTGGGACTGGCAATGTTGACAGGGAGTTGTGGGTCACTACCAAAAGAATCAGCCGAAGCTCAATCTAGACAGCCCGGAGGTAGAGAAAGAGGTAACAGTGAGACTGCTGTAGATGTAGCGATCGCACAGACAAACTCATTAAGCCCCTCACCGGAATATATAGGTAACACCACAGCATATCGGATAGTTTCAGTGCGATCGCAAGTAGAAGGGCGACTACTAGCATTAAATCTAGATGTTGGAGATACAGTCCAACGAGGACAAATCATCAGCCAATTAGATGATGTTCTCCTCAAAACCGGATTACAGCAAGCAGAAGCAGAACTAGCCGCCCGTCAATCAGAAGTCGCAAGGGCCATGACCCAGGTAAGTAATGCAAACGCCGAAGTTGAAAAAGCGCGTTTAGAAGTAGTACAAGCCAAAGCAGATTCCCAAAGACAACAAAAATTATTGAAAGAAGGCGCAATTTCCGAACAAGCTGCCCAACAAGCTCAAACCAAAGCTCAAACCGCAGCCCAAGCCCTACAAGCCACCATTGAACAAGTCAGAACCGCAAAGCAAGCTGTAGCCGCAGCCCAAGGTATAGTATTTGCCCAGCAAGCAGCAGTTTCTGGTGCTAAAGAACGCCGTTCATACTCCCGCTTAATCTCCCCCATTACTGGTATAGTCACAGAAAAAGTTACAGAACCAGGTAATCTCCTCCAACCAGGTAACGAAGTCTTAAAAATAGGTGACTTCAGTCGGATTAAAGTCGTAGTTCAAGTTTCTGAATTAGAACTAGGAAAAATTCAGGTTGGACAATCTGTACAAGTGCGATTAGATGCTTTTCCGGAGACAAATATCATGGGTAGAGTTACTCGCATTTCTCCAACAGCTGATAGTACAGCCCGTTTAGTACCGATAGAAGTAGTGATTCCCAACAGCGGAGGAAAAATTGGCAGTGGACTACTAGCACGAGTCAATTTTGACACCGAAACACCACAGCGAGTAGTGGTTCCAGAAACAGCAATTAATGATTTCCAAAGACAAACACAACGAGAAGACAACAATGGCACAGTATTTGTCGTGGATGAAAAAGATGGTAAACCCAAGGTCAAAGAAAGAACCGTAACTTTAGGGAAAACAGCAAACGGTAAAGTGGAAATTATGTCTGGCTTACAACCAGGAGAAAGTTATGTTGTTCGCAGTAGTCAGCCATTAAAAGATGGCGCAGTTGTGAAGTTATCAATTTTGTCACAAAAATAACAACAAGCTTGAAAAATGCAAACAACAAACACTAACAGCGGTTTTAGTATCAGTGCAACTTCTATCCGCCAACACATTGGTACACTCATGCTCACCTTGGCTGTGATCGTCATGGGCGTATTTTTCATCATTCGTTTACCTGTAGATTTGTTACCATCTATTACCTATCCCCGGATTGGGGTGCGGATAGAAGCCCCAGGAATTTCACCAGAAGTAGCAGTTGATGAAGTCACCAAACGTTTAGAAGAAGCCTTTTCCGCGACTGAAGGTGTAATTCAGGTGTTTTCCCAAACCCGTGAAGGTCAAATTAGTTTGGATTTATACTTTCGACCGGGAGGAAATATTGACCAAGCCCTCAATGATGCCACAGCGGCCTTTAACCGATCTAGAAACCGATTACCAGATAATATTCAAGAAGCACGGGTATTTAAAATAGATCCTTCCCAATTACCTGTTTATGAATTTGCGATCACTTCACCCACCCTTAAAGGTGTTGATTTACGAGTTTTTGCCGAAGAAGAACTAGCCCGTGAATTGGGTGTGGTAGAGGGAGTTGCTGGGGTCAGTGTATCGGGAGGAGTGAAAGAAGAAGTCAGGGTAAATATTGATTTAGACCGTCTCCAAGCCGTTGGTGTGGGTTTGACGGATGTACTCAATGAACTCCAAAACCGCAACCAAGATATTTCCGGTGGTCGGATTTTAGGAACAAATTCAGAAGCTTTAACCCGGACTGTGGGACGCTTCCAAAGTGCTGATGAACTTAATAATCTTTCCTTTGAAGTATCCGCGCCAAATTCTGATATCAAAAACCGTGTTTACTTGCGAGACTTTGCTGAAGTTATTGATGGGTCAGAAAAACAGCGAGTCTATGTTTTTCTCAATGGCGAAGAAGCGGTAAAAGTCAGCGTTCAAAAACAACCAGATGCTAACACCATCAACGTTGTCGATGGCGTGAAAAAACGTTTAGCAGAACTGCAAAAAGGGGGTGTGATTCCTCAAGAAGCAACTCTCACGGCTACCTTAGATGAATCCAAATTTATCCGTGATTCTATAGCTAATGTGACCACTTCGGGGTTAATTGGCTCAGGTTTAGCAGCGATCGCAGTTTTACTCTTTTTGGGTTCTTTACGTCAAACCTTTATTATTGTTGTCGCCATTCCCCTAGCATCTTTGACAGCAATTATCTTAATGGGGTTATTTGGCTTGTCACTTAACGTTTTTAGCTTAGGTGGTTTAGCATTAGGCGTGGGAATTGTGGTTGATAATTCCATCGTCATGTTAGAAAACATAGCTGAGGGAATTAGTCAAGTAAAAATTCGCAATCAAGACTCAAAATTATCAGCTGCATCAATTATTCAACAATCTGAAGACAGCAGCCGAGAAGTAGAATCAGCTTTAGTCGCTTCCACTAGTACTAATTTAGTTGCAGTATTGCCATTTTTATTAATCGGTGGTTTTATCTCATTACTCTTCAACGAGTTAATTCTCACCATCAGCTTTTCCGTAGCGGCTTCAATTTTAATCGCCGTTACCGTTGTTCCTATGCTGACATCGCGTTTATTAAGTTTACCCTTTTCCAGTTCCCTCAATAATTTTTGGCCACTGCGGGTATTTAATAGCCGTTTTGAGGCCGCGACAAGAGCTTATAGCAGTTTTTTAAGTGGGATATTGCGGTGGAGATTGTTGACAATTGCGATCACAATTATCTTATTAGGTGGTGGTAGTTGGTGGATAGCGCCTCAACTTCCCCAAGAAATTCTCCCCCGTATCAATACCGGACAAGTCAACTTAATTGCCCAGTTTCCCCCCGGTATACCCTTAGAAACTAACCAAAAAGTCATGAAAGCTGTAGATGACATTCTCCGTCAACAGCCAGAAACAGAATATGTATTTTCTACAGTTGGTGGTTTTCTCTTTGGTAACAATAGCAGTGCTAACCCTCTGCGAAGTTCCAGCAACATTACCCTCAAACCAGGCTCAAACGTAGAGACTTATGTTGAACGTGTCACCAAAGAGTTTAGCAAGCTTAACTTAGTAGATATTCGTCTCCGTATCACCCCTGGTCAAGTGCGGGGTTTAATTCTCAACAACTCTCCTGTCCGTAACGCTGATGTTGACATCATTCTCCAAGGGAATGACTCCAACACTTTGGAACAAGCCGGTCGGGAATTATTAGCAAATTTAGAACAAAAAGCCACCGCAGTCCGATTCCGTCCTGAGGCAGATGCGCGTCAACCAGAAATTCAGATATTACCCGACTGGGAACGAGTTGCAAAAGTTGGTTTAAACACCAAAGATATTGGAGACACAATCCAGACCGCAATTGAAGGTAGTATACCCACCCAGCTACAACGCAATAACCGTTTAGTTGATGTCCGAGTACAGTTAAACGAAGCTTCCGTACAATCAACTTCTCAGTTAGAGAGATTACCTTTATTTGTGGAAGGTAATCAACAAATCCGTTTGAGTGATGTAGCAAAAATAGCCGAAGCCCAAGCACCAGGAGAAATTCAACGGATTAATCAGCGTCAAGTCTTCCTAATTGCGGGTAATTTGGCAGAAGGAGCAAGCCTAACTAAAGCATTAGAACAGGTAGATCAAGTCCTCAGCAGTACAAATTTCCCCCAAGGGGTGAGTCTTTTACCCAGTGCGACAGCTGAATCTAATCAAGAACTACAAAACTCGCTGCAAGTGTTAGGAGGATTAGCTATCTTCTTAGTCTTTGTCGTCATGGCTGTGCAGTACAATTCCCTCGTAGACCCTTTGGTAATTTTGTTTACTATTCCTCTAGCATTAGCTGGAGGTATTTTTGGGCTTTATATTACTGAAACTGCCATTGGCGCAACAGTAGTTGTTGGTGCGGTCTTGTTAGTAGGTATTGTGGTTAACAACGCCATTATTATGGTGGAACTAGCTAATCAACTTCGGGAACGAGAACACATTGACCGCAAAACCGCAATTTTAAAAGCCGCACCCCAACGTTTACGCCCGATTTTAATGACAACCATTACGACTGTTTTAGGTATGTTCCCTCTCGCTTTGGGAATTGGAGAAGGTTCAGAATTTCTCCAACCATTGGGTGTGGTCGTATTTTCTGGTTTGTCTTTAGCAACGTTGCTAACGCTGTTTATAATTCCCTGTTTTTATACTTTGCTACACGATGTAATCGGTGGACGTTGGGCAAAACCCATATACATTAGGCTGCGGATTTGGAAAAAGAAGTATCAGTAAAAGTAGGGGCGTATTGCAATACGCCCCTACACCAATTCCCTATAAACTGCCATTGTTTCTTGATTTACACGGGCAATACTGAGCGACTCTAAATTTTCCTGTGACCGATGTTTCCAATCTTGGAGAATATCTGGGTTACTTAATAGCTTAACTAAGGCTTCAGCTAAAGCTTGACTATTTTGAGCCGGTACTAAAACGCCAGCTTGACCATGATCTAAGGCTTCGGGGATGCCATCTACCTCTGTAGCAATAATAGCAGTCCCGGCTTCCCTGGCTTCTGAAAGCACAAGAGGACATGGGTCACGGTGAGAAGCAAGAACAAAAATATCACAAGAGAGTAAATAGCCTTGCGGTTCTGGTTGAAATCCTTCAAAATGGATGCGATCGCTCACAGAAGTGGCTTGTGCTTGTGCTGCAAACATTTCTATATCGGGACCATTTCCCACTAGATAAAGATGCGCTGTGGGGAAATCCTGGGCAATTTGCTCAAAAGCAGCGATTAATTCGGTGATACCTTTACGTTTATACATTCCCGCTACAGTTGCGATCGCAGGATGTTGTAAATTTAAAGGTTGATAATCTGATATTTGTCGAGTGCGAGGACTCCCCAACGTACCATTGCGTACTACCCGTAACTTATTCTCAGGAATACCACGTCGCACCATTGAAGTTTGCACAG
The DNA here is from genome assembly GCF_014698305.1 of Anabaena lutea FACHB-196. Lineage (GTDB taxonomy): Bacteria > Cyanobacteriota > Cyanobacteriia > Cyanobacteriales > Nostocaceae > Anabaena > Anabaena lutea. The sequence continues at coordinate 216,625 of NZ_JACJST010000005.1, forward strand.
CCTGACTAACAGCAATTACCCTATCTGCTAAACCCATTAACAAACTAGAACGCTGGAATTCATTGTGGACTGTGGAAATTAAAGCATACCTATTTCTTAGTCTCAAGATACTTGCTAAAACTATCCCAGTCATCATATGAGCATGAACAATATCGGGCTGAAACTGTTGTACAATTTTCCCATAAGCCCTCGCTGCTTTAATAATATTTATTGGGTTTCGACTTTGGTCTATTTCGTAGTGTTTGACACCATATTTATATAATAATGTTTCATATTCTCCCCCACCGGAAATTACAGCGACATCATGACCATTTTTGGCTTGTAAACAGGCAATGTCTACAGCTACATTGACAATGCCATTACCGATTTCTTGAACATGATTCAATATATGGATAATTCTCATAATCTTGGAAATTGGTGTTGAAAATTTTTAATTAAGTAGAAAGGCACAAATAAAGATAACTATGTAATTTAATATGAGATTATATGTCATGCAGGAAATAAACCCACCATACTTCTAGTACCGCTTTCTCGGAATTAACAATTAAAAATGAAAAAAGTAGATTAAACAGGCTTTTTCAGTATTTTTAATTGTTGCTTAACTTACGCCGTGTTGTACTAGTGGAAAATCAAGCTACAAAATTTTTTCAAATCTGTAGCCTAAACATTTGGACGTAATTCATTACATCCGCTGATCTGAACTAAATAAGCACAATCGAAAAGAAAACAAGTATCCTTATTTTCTTCTTCTGCCAAAGTTAATGTTATTCATCAGTTTTAGGTTATTGCAATCTTTATTTCTGCTCGATTATATACAGCCTGATTTTATTTTTTATATTTTTATAAATGTAATTGAACTCATCCCCATATTCTCTGATAGTGCAATCAGTGAAAACTATTTTGGTGTCATAACTGAGAAAAATTTAGATATATTGCGGACGGAGATTGCTACAGCTTGATAGGGTGGGTTAGGCGCACAAAATAAGATAACAAACATCAAAATTTGCTCATGTTGTTTCGTAACCGACTCTTTATCCGGATAACAAAGATGGGTTGAAACTTGCTATAGTGCAGTTATATCCGCGTGTTTATATCTAACCTAAGTTTGAGAAAATGTTTAGAAAGCCATAAACCTTACCAAAAGACCTCTATTAGGACTTACGCAAAATATAACTGAAAACCTGATTCTTGCGTAGTAGTAGTTCATGAATTACCACTACGTTCGTTCGGTTTTGCGTAAATCCTGTCTATAATAAGGACGAGAAAATGACGAGTTTAGGGAAAATAAACTCGAAATTCACGGTTTCAAGGGTCAAAATTGATTCCTGACTCCTCTTCTTAAACTAGCCACTTACGTTGATGTCCTCAGAAGACGTTGTTCGGCATTTTCAACAACCAACATCAATAATTGAAAATAGCTGGACTGTCAGGCAGTTATGGATTTATGATTGATGATCGTGAGTTTTTTTCAGAAAATTGGAGAAACTATGAACGCTCAAGAAATTATTCGCTCGATTGAAGCGGAACAACTAAGGTCAGATTTGCCCGTAATTTATGTGGGCGACACAGTCAAGGTAGGAGTAAAAATTAAAGAAGGCGATAAATACCGCGTCCAACCTTATGAAGGAGTGGTAATCGCTAGACGCAACGGCGGAATTAATGAAACCATCACCGTCCGCAAGGTTTTCCAAGGTGTCGGCGTTGAGCGCGTATTTTTGTTGCATTCTCCTCGGATTGACAGTATCAAAGTATTGCGACGTGGTAAAGTGCGACGTGCTAAACTATATTACCTGCGCGATCGCGTCGGCAAAGCCACCCGGATTAAACAACGGTTTGACCGCTCTTTGTGATTCAATCCGCCAAAGCGAGGAGAGAAATCTCAGCCTCCAAGCGGCATCTGCCGCTCACTTGCTTTCCCAAGAAAATTAAGTTATAATCAAAGTCGAAATTGCGTTAAACTAAAAAAGTTCAGCGCAATGACTGGAACAAAGACAGCTTGTGCGCTCTTAGTTCAGTTGGTAGAACGCAGGTCTCCAAAACCTGATGTCGGGGGTTCAAGTCCTCCAGGGCGCGCTTAAAAGCAAAAAATATAGCCCGAAACGAAAACGCATCTGCCAAAATGGCAGTTAGTGTTGATAATTTCGGGTATAATTATTTTTGCTTGCAGCTTATTTGTTTCCATTAAATGGGGTCGAAGCTGTAAACCTTGACGAAAACTAGCAAGGTGTAGCTATGTAAGAAACGGGGGGGATAACAACCGTGGCCAAAAAAAATGAAGCAGAAATGCCAGAAACCGGAAATGGGTTCAGCTTGAACAATTTCTTCCAAGGAACAAAAGAAGAACTTGAAAAAGTAGTTTGGCCCAGTCGGCAGCAGTTGGTGAGTGAATCAGCAGCTGTGTTGTTAATGGTGACACTCTCCGCATCTTTGATATATTTGGTCGATGGATTGTTTGCTTGGGCAGCAAAACAGGTATTCTGATGACTTTTGCAACAGACGAACCACTGGATACGTTGCAGTCAGAGGAAGCACTAGAAACAGCGATCAAGGAAGCACGCTGGTATGCAGTGCAAGTAGCCTCAGGCTGTGAGAAGCGCGTGAAGACCAACTTAGAGCAGCGCATCCAAACCTTTGATGTCGCTGACAAAATCATTCAGGTGGAAATTCCACACACGCCAGCGGTGAAAATCCGAAAAGATGGTAGCCGCCAGCACACAGAAGAAAAGGTTTTTCCTGGTTACGTGCTAGTGCGGTTAATCTTAGATCCGGCAACTAAGCAAATTCCCGATGATACTTGGCAGGTGGTACGAAATACCTCTCACGTAATCAATTTTGTGGGAGCAGAACAAAAACGTGGTACCGGCAAGGGTCGCGGACACGTGAAACCAGTACCACTGAGCAATTCAGAAGTAGAACGTATATTCAAACAAACCAGTGAACAAGAGCCATTAGTCAAAATTGACATGGCTACAGGTGATAAAATCATTGTACTTTCTGGTCCATTTAAGGACTTTGAAGGCGAGGTGATTGAAGTTTCGCCAGAACGAAGTAAGCTAAAAGCTCTACTCTCGATTTTCGGACGAGATACACCAGTAGAATTGGAATTTAATCAGGTAGAAAAACAGAGCTAAATCCAAATGGCGAAGAAAGTAGTAGCGGTCATTAAACTGGCCCTGAATGCTGGAAAAGCCAACCCAGCACCGCCAGTAGGCCCAGCATTGGGTCAACATGGCGTTAACATCATGATGTTCTGCAAAGAGTACAATGCCAAAACAGCAGACCAAGCTGGGATGGTAATACCTGTAGAAATTTCGGTTTTTGAAGATCGGAGTTTTACATTTGTACTCAAAACACCTCCAGCATCAGTATTGATTCGCAAGGCAGCGAAAATTGAGCGCGGATCTAATGAACCTAACAAAAAGAAAGTTGGGAGCATTACCAGAGCGCAATTGAGAGAAATTGCTCAAACCAAACTTCCTGACCTCAATGCCAACGATATCGACGCGGCAATGAATATTGTGGAAGGAACCGCCAAAAATATGGGCGTGACTGTAGCAGACTAATTTTGAATTTGGCATTGGGAGTTAAAAACTCAGTTTCAATCCAAAATCTAAAATCCAAAATTTAATTGGGGGAGAAGCGCAACTTCGATATCACCCCAGGAGCAGAAAATGGCAAAGAAAATATCACGCCGATTAGAGGCGTTGCAAGATAAAGTAGAAGACAGAGACTATACACCTATAGAGGCTTTAGCTCTGTTAAAAGAGACAGCAACAGCTAAATTCCCCGAAGCCGCAGAAGCACATATCCGGCTAGGAATTGACCCGAAATATACAGACCAACAGTTGCGGACAACAGTAGCATTGCCTAAGGGTACTGGACAAATCATCCGGGTAGCAGTGATTGCTAGAGGTGAAAAAGTCAACGAAGCTACAAATGCTGGTGCTGATATCGCTGGTTCAGAAGAATTAATTGACGAAATCCAAAAAGGGCGGATGGATTTTGACAAGCTGATTGCTACACCAGATGTGATGCCACAAGTAGCAAAGCTTGGTAAGTTACTAGGTCCCCGTGGTTTGATGCCCTCACCCAAAGGTGGAACTGTGACATTTGACGTAGCAAGTGCGATCGCAGAATTCAAAGCAGGTAAATTAGAATTCCGTGCTGATCGAACTGGGATTGTCCATGTTATGTTTGGTAAGGCATCCTTTACCCCTGAAGATTTGTTAGTCAACCTCAAAGCTTTGCAAGAGACAATTGACCGTAACCGTCCTTCAGGAGCCAAAGGTCGTTATTGGCGCACATTTTACGTTTCTGCTACTATGGGTCCATCGATTAAGATCGACATTAGCGCCCTACGAGATTTAAAACTGACTGAAGCTGCATAATTTTAGATTTGAGAGTTGAGATTTTAGATTGAGCGTTGGTAAATAGGCAACTGAATTTTTTGCTTCATTATCAACCTTTAATTTCAAATCCAAAATCCAAAATCCAAAATCCAAAATTTAATAGAGCCGGAGACAGCAGGTGCTAACAGCTTAATATCCTGCCTAGGTTGATGCTTTGATTGCCTGACTTTTTATCAACATATATGTATGATAACTGCGGCATTAAAAGTACTACTGTGAAACCCCGGCTAAGATAGCTGGGGTTAATTGTTTTCGGTTAGTCAGTAAACAGTTAAACAGTGAACAGTGAACAGTAAATAATAATAACTGATAACTGATAACTGATAAAATTTTGCCCTTGGAGGTGAAAAAAGTATGGGTCGAACTTTAGAAAACAAAAAAGAGATTGTCGCTGATCTCAAAGAGACTTTGAGTGAATCAACTTTAGCACTGGTAATTGATTATCAGGGTTTAACAGTTGCTGAAATTAGTGACTTACGGCGGCGTTTACGTCCTAGTGGCACAGTTTGTAAGGTGACGAAAAACACCTTTATGGGCATTGCCATTCAAGATCAAGAAAAATGGCAGCCATTGTCGGAATTGCTCAAAGGTTCTTCCGCTTTTTTGCTAGTCAAAGAAGATTTCTCATCTGCAATTAAAAGTTACCAAGAGTTCCAAAAAGTTACCAAGAAGACAGAACTTCGTGGTGGCGTTATGGACGGTCGCCTGCTGAAAGAAACTGATGTCAAGGCTTTAGGAGACTTGCCATCTAAGGAACAACTCATGGCGCAAATTGCTGGAGCTATCAACGCTTTGGCTACCAAAGTTGCTGTGGGTATCAACGAAGTTCCCAGTTCTTTGGCTCGTGCCTTGCAGGCTGTGGCTGAGAAAGAACAAGGTGGTAGCACAGAAAGTACAGAAAGTGCTGACAGTGCTGAAAGCGCTAGTGAGTAATTGGTAGTGGGTAATAGTTATTTTCTAATGACAAATTACCAATCATCAACAACCAATCATCAACAAAAAATTCAAAATTATTTAGGAGTCATAATCAATGTCTGCTGCAACCGAACAAATTTTAGAACAACTGAAAACATTGACCTTGCTCGAAGCTTCTGAATTAGTTAAGCAAATTGAAGAAGCTTTTGGAGTAAGTGCTGCTCCAGCTGCTGGTGGAATGATGATGATGGCTGCTCCTGGTGCTGCTGCTGCTGAAGTAGTAGAAGAAAAAACCGAGTTTGATGCAATTTTAGAGTCAGTTCCAGCTGATAAGAAGATTGCTGTCCTGAAGATTGTCCGTGAAATCACAGGTTTGGGTCTGAAAGAAGCTAAAGACTTGGTAGAAGCTGCTCCTAAGCCAGTTAAGGAAGCTGTAGCTAAGGAAGCTGCTGAAGATATCAAGAAACGTATCGAAGAAGCTGGCGGTAAAGTCACCATTAAGTAATTTGTAATTATAAATTACTTGATCTTTTTTGAGTGAGGAGTCTGATTCAGGCTCCTTTTTTTATTGATAAATGTCTGAATCAGGATACTCAGAATTTAAGGATGTACAGGATGAAAAAAATCCAGTGAAGATAACTACATTACATCCTCGACAAATGTCTGAATCAGGATGATCAGGATTTAAGGATGTACAGGATGAAAAAAATCCAGTGAAGATAACTACATTACATCCTCGACAAATGTCTGAATCAGGATGCTTAGGATTTAAGGATGTACAGGATGAAAAAAACCAGTGAAGATAACTACATTTAATCCTGTAAATCCTCTATTCTTGTGAATCCTGATTCAGAGGATAAAGATGAAAAAAATCCAGTGAAGATAACTACATTAAATCCTGTAAATCTTGATTTAGAATTTAACATTGTTTTGCGTTCGCCGGATTCACAAAATCATGTAAATCTGCATCCCAAATACTAATGTAAATAAAATCACAGTTTTGCCGGACTATCTGACCTTTAACAGAACCTTTACTAAACTGGAAATTATCTAACTGACGCTGTTGTACCTGTTTTAGTCCTTGCTGAATTTCTCCTGTCGCTTGTCCACCTAACATTCCATTCAATGTTGACTGCATGAGTTGGGGGTTTACTGTTTGGGCAAAAGCTGCCTCAGTTTGCCGCAAAACTCCAGATTTACGGTCAAATAAGTAACCTAAATCAATTTGGTTTGGTACTACCTTATAAGTGACAGCACGAGTATTACTCCACAAGCCTCTTAAATCTTTTTTCTTTCCAAGTGTTGCTTCTACGGTGCTTCTTGATGTACCTGTAGGAAATGCTGGCACAGTTTGACTGATATTATTAGCATTTAATTGATTACTTAAATCTTGTTTTTTCTGATCTGGCTTTTTCTGGGAAGCGGTAGATACATCTACTGTGGGGACTGCTTCCGGTTGAACCTGATTATCTTCTGTTTCGGGTGGTAGTGTTGATATGACTGTCGGAGTAGGAGTAGCTTGACTAACAGGTTCTTCGACTGGTCTTGGTGTCAATGCCTCTGAAGCAGTGTCCTCCGGTGCAGGATTAGAAATAATTTGCTGTTGCGTTGAGGGTCTAGGTGCAACTGGACTTGGGGAAGGTTGCTCAAAAACAGGAGAATTTGTGGGTAAAACACTAGGAGTTGGCAGTTCCGGTGAGACAGTCGGATTAGTAGCAATGGGGACAGCGGGTTCTTGCTGACGGTTAATGCTAGAAATAGCTGCATTCGTGACTAAACTTATCACTAACAAACTACCAACAATCAAAGCTGGTTTTTGCCAGTTTTCAGAATTGTTAGCTGTTTTGATGACGGGAATTTTGGGAGATGAAGATATTGGCTGAGTGGGCTGAATGGTAGCAGGGGGTGGGCTGAGGCTGATTGTAGCCCTAGTAGTGGGAGACTGTGAGGGGATAACACTGGGAGATTGTAAAGCGTATAGCATTTTACTGGCAGTGCTATAGCGATCGCTCGGACGTGGTTCAATTGCTTGAGAGAGTACCCTAAATAATTCTGGGGATATACCAGAAGCGTATTGTTGCCACAGTATTTGCCCCGTCTGGGGGTGAGTTTCTAATTCTTGGGGTTGTTTACCAGTGAGTAGATAAATCGCCGTTAAGCCTAAGCTATAGATATCAGTAGCATAAACTGGACGACCAATGGCTTGCTCACTCGGCATATACCCTGGTGTCCCTATGACTAGGGATTGCAGGGGCTGTCCTGAAGGATTAATGACAGTACGGATAGTTTCCTTAACTGCACCAAAATCAATTAAAACTGGTTTGTTATCTTGATGGCGAAGGATAATATTATCAGGCTTGATATCTCGATGAATAATGCCTTTACTGTGGACATAATCTAAAACTGACAGCAAGCTTAAAAGAATTTCCCGAACAGTTGTTTCAGCTATATATCCTTTAGCTTCAACCATTTGCGTTAGCGTTTGACCTTGAATCCATTCTTGAACGAGGTAAAACTGCCCATTTTCAGGAAAGTAAGCGTAGAGTTTAGGAATTTGGTCACTAGCTTCACCTAGATGTTCCAAAGTAGCAGCTTCTCGTTTAAACCTGTCTTGAATTATTTGATAGGTTTTTGCATCATTGCTAATCGGTTTGAGTTGCTTGATAACGCACCGACGAAGAGAAGGCATATGGGTATCTTCGGCTAGAAAGGTTTCACCAAACCCACCAGCACCGAGTACCTGAATAACTTGATAGCGATTGTTTAGCAGTGTTTGTGTCATGCTCGGTTACAAACGACAACCCTTCCCAATGTATACCAGATACTTTGATGATGTAGAGATGAGATGTATCCGATACGAGACATTTGGAAAAATTGTCGCTTATTAACTGTACCGAGAAGAAAGATTTAGTCTAAACTTGCTGAGTATGGTTTGTATTAAAACCATCCATTAACTGTATAATCACTGTAGTGATTTATTTTCCCCTGCTCAAACAGCAATATCAAGGCGGGATGAGAGTAGATAGTATTTTTTCTCCAAGCATCTAACCAAACCAAACCTAAATGAAAATTTACCCCATCAAACTTACACTAACTATCATCTCATCTGTTAGCTTAATCACCCTACTAGCGGGGAAAGTGGCTGCTATCACAGAACCACCTTTACAGATTGCTAATTACCCAGCTACAACCATTGCTCAAACTGAGACAAAACCGGATCTTGACTTACTAGCTAAAACTATAAGGGACTTTTTCCAGAGCGATCGCTATCTCACTGAATCTGAATCCCTTTTAACTGCTAAGACGAACGGTTTTGATATCATATTTAAGATTAAAACTAAAACTATCGCCCAGTCAGGTAAAAAATTTCGCTCGGAAATTACTTTGAGACAACAGGGAGAATCAAAACAGATCAACTATTTAGTAATTTCTGATGGGAAAAAAGTTTGGATTTACAAACCTGATTTGAAACAATATGCTGTAACTTCCTATGCTGCTTTCAATGAATCATTTTTTATAGGTCTTTCATCCTTAATGTTTGTAGAAATTCCAGAAGATGCTAGAGAAGAAATTGCTCAAGCTGAGAACAGCCAATCCATTGTACAAGGATTTGGCTTGACTAACCTAAAGGAATTACAACAGGAAAAACGTACAGTTGTTGGTGAGGAGTTATCTATCTATACTTATAAAAATTCAAAAGATGGCTTGACCTTTAGTGGTTTCATTCAACCACAAACTGCAAACCTCAAGCAACTAGAAATGAGGGGTAACAGCGAAGGGTTAGACATTATGATAACAGAAAAAATCTTGGCAAGAACAACCGCTCCAGCTATAGACGCTCAAACTTTCACTTTTACACCACCAGAAGGGGTAAAAAAAGTAAGCTCTATTTCTATCTCACCATTTTAAAGATGTAACAAGAGGGAATAGGAAAGATCATCAGAGCATTATTTGTTATTGATAAACAACCTTATTTCCTCAAATATCTCAGGTTATAACAGTCTTGATAGGCGATATAGTCTATTTATATCTGATATCTCTAATAGCCATACTTTCGTTTCTTATTTGCAGATTGAGTAGCCCTTGATTCTAAGGTAAATTCTGGAATTTCTTCAAGTTCAGCTTCACTTAAATTATACTGTTCACAAACTAAACTTAAGCGATTTCCAGGAGTTTTCACAGCATTAACAGAGTGGGTTAAATCACCTTGAAAGTAAACCAAGGTGTTAGTTTGCGGTTTAATTTGTCCAATTTGGCGTTTAGGGGATTTTAGCACCAATTCTCCTCCCTCCATGTTTTCTGGTACACGCACATAGAGAACACTGACAAGGTGAGGTGGTTCAATGGTTTTGCAGTAAGAACGCAAAGAACGATCTATGTGCGGATCAACACGAGAGCCTTCTTTTAGCAGCAACGGATTGAGATAAAAAGCATTACAGTTAGGCTGGATTGCTAAATCCAAATAAGGCTTAAAAAAAGGAAATTTTTGTTCAACTGTTTTTAATCCCTGACGCTGAAACACTACAGAAAAGCCTTTGGTGTTGATAAAATCGCGGTTGAGGTTGTTGATAGCAAAATAAGGACTAGCTTGGATTTCTCCCCACAAGTCATTAAGGTAATTATTAGGTAAAACGCTTGTTTGTAGTTGATAATATTTCACGATGAATAGAAGAAAATATTCCAGTATTTAGTGAGATCAATAAATTTGTTATCAACCACGCAAAATTCGTTCAATCATCTGATTTGCTTGAGAAGAATAACCACCACCAAACAAATTAAAATGATTTAAAACGTGATAAAGATTATAGATAGTTTTTCGTTTTTCGTATCCTGAATTTAAGGGAAACACCTCTTTATAACCTTGATAAAAAGTCGGTGGAAACCCACCAAAAAGTTCTGTCATTGCTATATCAACTTCTCTATCACCAAAATAAGTTGCCGGATCAAAAATCACTGGTTCACCATCAACTGTACAACCTACATTTCCTCCCCATAAATCACCATGTACTAAAGATGGTTGGAGATGATGATCTGCCAATAATTCTGGGATAGCGGCTAATAACTTATCTTTGAGAGGGAAACTTCCACCACGTCGCGTTGCTAACTGAAATTGATAACCTAAGCGATGTTTAGTATAAAATTCTGCCCAATCATCAGTCCAAGTATTAATTTGTGGTGTTGAACCAATAGTATTATTCATATCCCAGCCAAAACCCTTTTGACTGGTAACTTTGTGCATTGCTGCTAATTTACGCCCCATTTCTTGCCAAGATTTGCTATCACTATCTCGCATTTCTAGCCATTCCAACACAATATAACTAGAATTGCTCGCAGTTCCCCAACATAAAGGTTGAGGAACAAGGATTGTATTGGTATGATACATTTGCTGTAAACCCAGCATTTCGGCTTCAAACATCCTCACTTGGGATGCTTGGTTAAGCTTAACAAAGTAAGTCAGCTTACCATCACTCACAGCATAACCTTGATTAATACACCCACCGCTTACGGATAAATGTTGCTGAGTGTGGAATTTTTGGCCAGTCACTTGGCTAATATGAGTATCAATTTCTTGCCAAATCATAGTTTGTTAGTTATGGAGGCGAATTAAAACTCGCCCTTACTTGTCAGTTGTTAAGAAGAGATTACCAATGGATATTGTAAAATTAAGGACGGGGTTTACCCTACGCTGGTTTGATGACAACTACACCATAAGCATTGGGGGAAAGATATTGTTGTGCTGCTTGTAGAAGATGATTTGCATCCTGGGCTTGAATATAATCTGGGTAGTTAAATGCAGGTTCTAAATCACCAATTAAAGATTGATAATAACCATATAAGCCAGCGCGATCGCTTGGGGTTTCATTCCCAAACACAAATCTATTGGCTACACGTCGCCGCACACGGGCAATTTCCGACTCTTTTACCATCTCTGTTTGTAGTATATGCAGATGTTGTGCGATCGCTTCCTCTACTACTACTAAATTTTCTACATCACACTTTGCTGAAATAGTAAATACACCTTGCAACAAATTACTCATATTACTCACAGAAATTGAAGATACCAATCCCCGTTCTTCTCGTAAATCCTGGACTAACCTTGATGTGCGTCCATGTCCTAAAATTCCCGCGACAACGTCAAGTGCATAAGTTTCATTTAACTCCATCAAACCAGGTACTCGCCAAATCATCACCAACCTGGCTTGCTGGAGACTTTCATCAATAAATTCCCCACGGACAATTTCTGTAAAGGCTGGTTCAGGAATAACTGTTTCCCGTTCCCCCTTCACAGTTGAAAATTCCCTATTTTTACCCAATCCCTCAGCTACAATTTCTACTAATTCTTCTACAGGTAAATTACCCACAGCTACCGCAGTAATTGATTGCGGTTGGTACCAATGAGCATGAAAATCCCGCATTTGTTGCGGTTTAACTTGAGAAATTACCTCTTCTGGCCCCAGTACCGGACGACGGTAGGGTAAAGAATCAAAAGCAGTTTCCATTACTCGGCGAAAAGTACGACGACGGGGATTATCTTCTGAACGCCTGATTTCTTCCAGAACTACCAAACGTTCCCGTTCAAAAGCATCATCAGGAATACTTGCATTAAATACAACGTCCATTTGTAACGGAGCGAGTTCCGCAAAGTCCTGAGGAGCGGTATTTATATAGTAATGAGTGTAATCTTGGCTCGTAGCCGCATTAGTCACCGCACCCCGTTCTTCAATTCGCCGTTCAAATTCACCACTAACTAATTGCTGTGTTCCTTTAAAAATCATATGCTCTAAAAAGTGAGCCATTCCGTTAATAGCGTCTGACTCTACAGCAGAGCCAATTTTTACCCATAAGCTGAGGTTCACTGCTTCCACGGGCATTTGTTCGGCGATAATTGTTAAACCATTAGGTAAATGATGTAGCGTTGGCGCATTCAGGCGAGGAAATTTCAGTAAAGTGGATGTCATTGGTAGTGGTGAGGTGAAGAGCTAGGTTACTTCTTATATCTTACAACCCCCTCGATGGTGTAAACCCTGTAGAGAAGTTTCAATTTAGACTAGCCACTTCTTTAAAAAGTGGGGGATATTGTTGTTCATCGTTAAAATCTTATTTATCTAAATAATCCTATTGATTGCAAACTGCTAACTAACTCAGCAATACCTTGTGCAGCTAGTCCAACACCAACAGCTAAAGCAGATGCAATTTCAATAATTTTTAGCAACCCACTTGACTTATATTTTGCATCATCTAAATCATCTTTTTGATTTTTAATTTCAATAACTATATGATTATCTTTGTGATTTAGAGAATCAACTAAATTCTCCATTTTTTTAATATGTTGCTCTTGTGTAGAGATACGTTTTTTGAGATTTTCTAACTTACTATCTATCTGAGTTTTGACTTCACCAATTTTTTCTTTACACTCCTCTACATTAGTTTCACGAGTTTGAATTGCTGCTTCTACACTAGCAATTAAGTTATTATCTGAATTTGCATAAACTCCTTTACTACTTTTCAGCATCTTCAGTTTTTCCTGAAGACTTTCCATATCTTCCTGATACTCTTTTTGTGATTCTCCCAAGGTTTCAATTTGTTGACTATTATCTTTAATTTCACTTTCTAAATCTTGGCGATCATTATATTCCATTTGTGACATAATTCTTAATATCAATTATTTCTTAATTTCCCTAAACATATCTTGCAAATCCATTAAATCTATGCTATTCAGAAAATCTATCATTACTTGGCAATCATGAGCAATATTTCTCAATTCTTCCGCTTCAGTATTAGTGGTAAAATGTAATTGTGCTTTAGCAAGTAACTGTGATAATTCCTGAAATTTAGATATTATTATCTGCTGTTCTTGCTGCATTGAAACAACAGTTTTTAATGGTGAACTTCCAGATTTTTCTAATTCAGAAATCCAGCCAGGAGTAAAAATTAGTTCTTCATATATTTTTAACAATTGTAAATAAGCATGATTGAACCTTATAGCCTGATTTGCTAAAGTTTCGTAAGATAAAACTAGATTTTTAACTGCTATATCCAAAATGATTTTCTCCTATTTATAAATTTCATAAATTGTAGGTTGGGTAGAGCGATAGCGAAACCCAACATTGTATAAAACTTCTTGAAACGTTGGGTTTCCTTACGTCAACCCAACCTACAAATGTACTATTTTCTCATATTTGTAAATCACGTTTAACCTTATTAATTTTTGCTTGCTGAATAGCTAAACTCAATACTTCCGTTAACTTATCTTGTAATTCTCGTTTCTCATTTTGCAAACGCTTTAGAATCTCTTTTAAAGAGAAATCTTCAACATCAGTAATACGTCTTTGTTCATAATCAAGATTGTCTTTTAGTTTTTGAATATCTGCAACCTGTGATTCTCTACCTAAAATCTGGGCTAAATTTATAATCTGTTGCTGAATAGTTTGCATCTGACGAGATGTTTTTTGCCAAAGTTGTTTATAATGACTGCGACGAATTTTATTATTCTTATCCAATACTTCTTGATAAGATTTGTCAAATATATCCAACCTTTGATTTACCAAAGATTCTAAGTCTACCAAATCTGTTAAAGTTAAATCAGCAGCAAGTTGTAAATATTTAAAACTGCGAATATTATTCGCATCAATTCTTCTATCTATTTGCAGTGATAACTCATCGGGAACAGGGTTTAAATCAAAACGTAACTCTCCAGCTAACCGATGAAAGATTTCCTGTTTTAAATTTGATAATAAGAGTTGTAATTCTGTGCAACCTTGGGAAACTTCCTGCAATTCTTCCCGAATATCAGTTAAACTTTGATTGTATTCTTTGTACAATCTTTGATATTCTTGTAAAGCAGTGCTGAGTAAAGTTTCCTGACCTTTAATATACCAAGTGCGAGATTTTATAAAATTCCTAATTTTATCATTTGTAATTGAACTTTCTACCCCTAACTTCTCCTTAGCACTATTTTCATAAGGAATTTTCACCGGGTGGGGACGATACCAACCTTCCATATATAAAAAAGATTCACCAGGTTGTAACCGTGCAATTTCTTCCATTTGTGATTGGTCTAAAAGCATCGCTTGGCCAATATCTTTTCTATCATCTGCTGACACCAAACGATGAGCAATTTTCACATTTGTAGTTTTGACAACTTCTGCTGCTACTCCTGTGGGTAACTGGTCAGCAATAATAATTGCTTCTCTTAATGCTCGCATTTCTGCTAACATTCTTGTGACATAATTTGCAGCTTCTTGTTTTGTATTTGCATCTTCACCAGAAGAAGTACCTAAATTTCTCCCTACTAAGTTATGCGCTTCTTCTAATAATATAATATGTTCAGGATTTCCGGCTTTTTCTGTACGTTGACGCTTGATATATTCGCGGATTTTTGTTAGCAAAAAGAACGTCATTAAGTTTGCTTGGTCTTGGTTTAAATAGTCTAATTCTAAAATTGTGGGATATTGCAATAAATCAGCAATTGTGGGACTACTACGTTGAGTATTCAACATTGCACCCACACCGCGTTTTAACAAACTCCCAATTCTCACTTCTAAAGCAGTTTTCAGGTTAGATTTTACCTCACCTGCGTAATCTTTAGTTTCAAATAAAGCGGTGATTTTATCATATAAATCCCGCATGGTAGGAATTGGTAAATTTTCTGGTGTTCCCTCTTCGCTTCCCGTCCATTCCCGGTGATAATATATTTCTTCCAATGCTTCGGAAAGCAAAGCGGGTAAGGGACCAGAAAGGGGTAACGCACCCCGAAATGAAGCTTCTAAATTAGAAATGTGTTCATAAAAAGGAACTCCTGCGGAAACTTCAAAGGGATTAAAACGGAAAGGGGAAATTAAATCATTTCCTAAAGTGTAAACTCTTAATTCTTGGGTGAGAATTTTTAAAGATTTGAGAAATTCTAAATCAGCGCGAGTAAATTTACTCAGATTAGGATTAATAGCCAAAAGTGAACGATATTCAGTTTTTGCAGGTTCAAATACTAAAAATGGGATTCCATGACTCCACAACTGAGTTAGTAAATTAAAAGCTGTGGTTGTTTTTCCACTTCCGGGAACACCACAAATAAAAGCGTGTTTATTCAGTTGTTTTAATTCAATTTGAATTTTGTTTTCTTCACCTCGGTTAATTTCATAACCACCAAAATCAATCCATTGTTTATCTTTATCTAAACTGGTAATATCATTTTCTTGACTAATTCCCGCTACAGGTGCATCACTGGGTACAACTATACGAAATAAACCACTAATTTCATTTAATGTTGCGTAGCGGTGTAAAGGTTTTAAATCTAAGACGCGCACACTACCTTTACCTGTGATTGAATCACCTCCAAATTCTGCTTCTCCCAGTCCTTTATCCCATTCTTCCCAATGGGTAGCGGTGGAAAGTTTTCCTGATTGGGTAGCTGCAAGACTGTCTGTAAATGTGGGATGATTGGGAGTGAGAATAATAGTCCGGTAGCGGCTTTTTTTCGTTCCACTTAGTAATAATGTTCCTAAAACGCTGCGAACTGCTAACTCATTTTTTCCCAAAACTTTGAAGCTATAACGAAATAAACTTTCTGTTAAGTAAGAAAATTGATATTTTTCGTAAATACGAGAAACTAATTGCGCGTTTCTGTCTCCTTCTTTAGCAGAACTCAAACTAGAACTGCTACTCGCTTGTCGCAGTTGGGATAACATTTGATCTAACGCATTTATCCAACTAGATTTCTCTTGTAATGTGGTGGTATCTGGTTGCAAAGTTATTTCTAATATCATGGAACTATTGAAACGAGAAATAACTTGACAAACTACTAACATATCGTTAGCTTCATCTGCTTCTAATTGCAATGGTACATAATAATTTGGTAGTCCTTTTGTATTTAGTGATGCTAAAGAATCTTTGGGACGAGTGCTGATAATTTCTTCGTGTTTTATTGCTTCACCAATACAGTCTACCCAATTGAGATTTTGAAGTTGGGGAACTTCTGTTTGTAATTCAATTTTATAAAATTGGTTGAGAAATCCATCTGTGATAATTTTTTTAATATCTTCAGCTATTTGAGTTTCAGTATCTGGTGAAATAGGTTGTGATTGACTGACGACTAAATAAATACCCAGTCTTTTATCGAAGGGTAAACCGGGTGTGTAGCGATAGCGTATGGAAAAGGTGAGGTTATAAACTCTACCTATATCGCTGAGAAGGAGTAAGAAGTCTTTTTGACTGCTGAGAACTTTTTGACGTACTTCTTGTCCGTATTGGGAGGTGTATTTTTGGGATTTTAGATCGGGGAGTTGGGGTATTTGGAAGATTAGGGGGAACATGGTTGAATAATTAAATTGATAATAGATTTAATATCTTTTGTTTTTCATCATTAAGTCTATGTTGTTCACTAGATTTTTTACTAATAGTTTCTCGTCGGCTTTTTTGAGAACCTTCAAAGAATTCTCCACATATTTGAATAGCTACAAATTCAAATATAACACCAAGTATAATTGAACCAATAATAATCCCTCCCCAGTGCATCATAATATGAATTAAAAAAGCCATAATAAATGAAGCAAAGGGAGATATTTTTAGTAGTAAATTAATTTGTTCAAGATTTGCTTGTTCATTGTCAATCTTTTTATCTAGAGGAGCTAATTTATCTTGTATGTAACCTTTATAAAATTTGTTTACTTCGTATTTTGATCGTGATAATTCATCATGCAAATACTGTAAATAATTATCTAAAATTAAATCATATTGGTCATTTTCTTCTATGTTTATATAGGGAATAGTATTAAAAGTATTATTTACAATTATTTTTGTATACACCAAAAAATTGGTAGATTGGATTTGTTCTAGTTGTTTATCAAGGTTAGATTTTAAATCTAGTGTTGCTTTGTATCTGTTTTCACATAATTCCTTCTTTGTATTTATTTCATTTCTGAGGTTATTTAAAAAAAGCTGGCAATCATTCTTTACTTTATTCCTATGTAATGTTGGCAACATAGTTACTAAGTTATTTGCCATATCTTTCAACTTTTTGTATAAATTAGATGTATAGTAAGATGTAGAACGCTTATTTGAATTAAATTCTTCTTGGATTAAAGATATAGCTGTTAATAAATCTGGCTGATAATATTGATTAAAGTTACTTAGCAATGAACCATCTATTTTCGATAAATTATCAGCAGCAATTTTTCTAGTGTTAGAATTATTACTCTGTAAACAATGAACTTGAGTTTCAACCAATATAGCAATATTCTCTTTACTGACACTGGGATTTATTATTTGACTATATGCTTCTTGACAAGCAACTAATTCAAATAATTCATTTTCATCTACTTCTGATGCAGAACTTCCCATATTTTCTGCTCTTTGTAAAGCCTGATTAGTTTCTCTGATAGCTCGTAAAAATAAAGCATTAAATACTTTGATAATTATTGATTTAGAATTATCCACTATTGCTAAAAGTGCATGAACACCCAAGCCTGTCTTTTTTATATCAGTAAAATTTTGACCTTGCGCTTTTATAGATGCTGTTTCTGATCTGAGCTTTTCTAAATCTCCATATATCCAAAAATTTAAATAATCTCCAAAATCATTACTTGATAACAAATTTTTGTCTCCAATTCTTTTAATTTTACCCTGTACTATCTTTTCAGCAAGACTCTTAGGTTCTACCGTTAAGTGTCGAGATACAGCAATAAAATCAAACTTCAGATTTTCAATAGTCGTCGCAGCAGACCAGCAAATTAAATCCGTTTTTCCTGACTGCGCTTGCTCACTTAGAATCGCCAACAAATCATCACTTTGCTTTAATCTTTCCCTAGTATCTGCATCTTTAATCTTGCCAAAAGCCTGAATAGTTAAAGCTACCACTGCTTCTAACTTAATATTTTTCAATATCTCTACAAATGCCTCAACAGGTGGTGGATCACTTATCGCTAAAGCCTCAAATAAATCAATTTGTTCCCCTGCATTTTGACATTCCCGGAAAGCGTTAATGATTTCAGCAGCAGTTCTGAGGCTTGAGTAATCCATACTGTTGGTAGATGTGACAATTTATTTGTATATAAAATATCACATATCACCGCGTCATAATAAAGCGCTTATACTTAATTAACAATTGTTGAAAAATAATGAATGTCTCCAGATCCCAGACTGCTCAAATGAAGATCCAATTTGTAATTTACCAAAATTCCCAAACCTAGGCGATATTATATCCTATTTATGCATTTTCATTGAATCATGTGGTTTTAATATCTATAATAGATTTATCTTCGTTTCTAAAAGGATTTGACCATGAAAATAGAAGAAAAATCAACACTCTATGAAACTGATTATCAAGAATGGATAGAAACTACATTACAGCATTTACGTAGGCAAAATTTTAATCACTTAGATTTAGAGCATCTCATTGAAGAAATTGAAGCAATGGGTAAAAGTGATAAACGAGAATTACAAAATAGACTAATAATTTTACTAATGCACTTATTAAAATGGAAATATCAACCAGAAAATCAATCTAATAGTTGGTTATCTACCATTGATGAACAACGTCGTCAAATTTCATTTATTTTTGAAGATAGTCCTAGCTTAGAAAAAAATTATCTAACTACGGTATTTGATAAATGTTATCAAATGGCTCGAAAATCAGCTAGTAAAGAAACTAAATTACCTATTAGCGAATTTCCTGAAAACTGCCCTTTTGCTCAAAGTGAAATTTTCGATTTTGATTTTTATCCCTAATCTTTATTTATAGGAGTTTTGACACCATGATAACTGTAAAGACTTTGTACGAAACTGACTTTAATCTCTGGTTAGAAGAAACTGCAATTCTCCTGAAAAAAGGAGAACTAGACCAATTAGATATCGAAAATTTACTTGAAGAAATTGAAGGGATGAGTCGCAAAGAAAAAGATGCTTTAGAAAGTAATCTAATTCGGGTAATTCAACATTTACTTAAGTGGCATTATCAACCACAAAAACGCTCTCCCAGTTGGTCTTATACCATTATTGAACACTCTCGCAGACTAAATAAAGCTTTTAAAAATAGTCCTAGTCTGAAGCCTTACTTCGATGCTGTATTTAATGAATGTTATAATGAAGCTTGTAAAGCTGCTGCTGTTGAAACTCAACTTCCTTTAACTACTTTTCCTGAATCATGTCCCTTTACCAAGTCTGATATTTTGGATGTTAATGTTGATGATTATTTGATTAACTAATATTGTCACTATCTATTTCAAAAGGTAATTTTTCAAAATTTTTAATCCTTTGATTCGATAAAGTAGGGGTTTAGCCTTGCTAAACCCTTACAACTACTAACCCACTACCACACCCCTACATTTTGATCAACTTTTTGCCATTGGTGGAAAAACAGAAATACTCCTTGGTGCTTCAGACGAGGGTAAGAATTTCTCTACCAATAATTGTTGGTAAGTATTTAAAGAATCTTGCCAATTCTGAACTAGTTGTTGCAAGTCCTGTATTTTTTCTGCTGGGGTGTTACCAGCAAGAGGATAGTTGAAGTTACCAGAAAATAAAATAGCTGGTGCTTGCTTGTCAGGAAACTGAACATTTACTTGGTTGATACCCAAGTTTAGTGTTCCCCGTTTTAAAGGATAAGTTAACTGCAAAGTAGCATTCACTTTTCCTTCTCCAAATTGCTGCCATGAACCTGGTGCTAAAAGTTTACCGCTTATGTACTGGTATGCATCAGCTTCTGAGTCAAAGGTAGTAAATCCTCTAGGGTTAATCCCCACGGTTTGATACTCTACTTGGGATAGTTTGTCTATGAGGTTTTGAGTAATTTTAGGTACTAGTACTTCTGCTGCTGGTTTTGTTCCTATACTCTCCAATAATGTTACGCTATTAGGCTGGGCAACGATTCCTAAGCCATTGGTAAAAAAAATCTGGACTACACCATTGGTATAAGCTGGTTGTTTTGCTAACTCCCAATCTGCGGGAATAACTCCTGTGTATTTCAAGAAATCAGGAGTCAGAACGGTGGGATTGAGATTTTTGGCGATAATAACGATCGCTAATTCTTGGATTTCAAAATTTTGGCTCATAAACCTATGTGCTTTTTGACATTACTAATACTGTATACCCAAATACAAGTATAAATATAGCGTTTCCTAAAATTGATTCTCGCACTTCCTTCTTGTCTTTGCCCGATTTAATTTAAAATTATGAGTAGTAATATTAAGAATTGTAAAATTAAGTATCAATGCCTAGTCTTTCCCTTAACAAAAATCAATCCCGCGTTATTGTCGTTGGTGCGGGTATAGGTGGACTTACCGCCGGTGCATTATTGGCACATAGAGGTTATAGCGTCTTAATTCTTGATCAGGCTTTAGTTCCCGGTGGTTGTGCTTCCACCTTTAAACGTCAAGGCTTTACCTTTGATGTGGGTGCAACTCAAGTTGCAGGTTTAGAACCTGGGGGAATTCATCACCGCATTTTCTCAGAATTAAATATAGATTTACCAGAAGCAACGCCTTGTGACCCTGCTTGTGCGGTTTATCTCCCTGGGGAGTCTACACCCATCAATGTCTGGCGTGATTCTCAAAAATGGCAGGAAGAACGCCAAAAACAATTTCCTGGTAGTGAACCTTTTTGGCAATTATTAACAACTTTATTTAATGCTAGTTGGGAATTTCAAGGACGTGATCCTGTTTTACCACCCCGTAATTTATGGGATTTAGGACAATTAATCCAAGCGGTGCGTCCGAGTACGTTGATAACTGCACCTTTCACTTTGTTTACTGTGGGAGATGCTTTACGGTTATGTGGTTTAGGGAGTGATTCCCGACTGCGGACGTTTTTGGATTTACAACTCAAGTTGTATTCGCAAGTGAGTGCGGAAGAAACGGCTTTGCTTTATGCTGCAACAGCGTTGAGTGTTTCCCAATTACCCCAAGGATTGTTTCACCTCCAGGGTAGTATGCAAGTGTTGAGCGATCGCTTGGTAGAATCTTTAGAACGAGACGGTGGTAAGTTATTAATGCGCCACACCGTCGAAAAAATCAACGTTGAAAATGGTAAAGCTAACGCTGTAGTTATTAAAAATCAGAAAACCGGCGAAGTTTGGACAGAATCGGCAGATCATGTAGTTGCTAATGTCACTGTCCAGAATTTAGTAGAATTATTAGGAGAAAATGCTCCTTCTGGATATAAACAAAGAGTAGCCAAACTACCTCCAACTTCCGGTGCATTTGTAGTTTATTTGGGTGTAGAGAAGAGTGCAATTCCTGCTGATTGTCCGCCTCATCTACAATTTCTATATGATATCAACGGACCAATAGGTGAGAATAATTCCCTGTTTGTATCTGTGAGTCATGAAGGAGATGGCCGCGCACCGGAAGGAAAAGCCACAATTATTGCTTCTTCTTTTGTTGATTTTACTCCCTGGTGGAATACTCAAGATTATGAAGGGTTAAAACAAAAATTTACCCAAGATGCAATATCTAAACTTTCACAATATTTCTATTTAAAGCCAGAAACTATCATTTATGTAGAAGCTGCCACACCTAAAACTTTTGCTCATTTTACCGGCAGAGAAAGCGGTATTGTTGGTGGTATTGGTCAAAGAATTCCTACTTTTGGCCCCTTTGGTTTTGCTAATCGTACACCTATTAATAATTTGTGGTTAGTTGGTGATTCAACTCATCCAGGGGAAGGAACTGCGGGGGTGAGTTATTCGGCGTTGACGGTAGTTAGACAAATTCAAGCTCAAAATTAATGGTTAAGCAAATGCAAACACTAATTAGACTCAAAATTGAAAAATTTACAGAAGATGGTGAAGAATATTTTTTGGCGACCAGTGATGATTTACAAGGATTAGTTGCCGAAGGAAAAACAGTACAGGAAGCTATAGAAATTGCTGAAGATGTAGCCAAAGTCTTATTAGATTTAGAAAAAGAAAATAATCATAATTTTCAGTTACAACATTTACCTTCTCAGTTTGAATATCCGCTAATTATGGAGGTTTAATGGGAAAATTAGCAGGGTTTTCTTATCGAGAAGTGACTCAAAAATTAGGAAAATTAGGTTTCCAATTTTACCGTTCAGCAAAAGGAGATCATGAAATATGGTTTAATCCAGAAATTAATCAAAAAACAACGATTCCTCATCATCGAGAGATTAAGGAAGGAACACTCAGAAATATCCTCAAACAAGCTCAAATTGATGTTGATGTTTTTCTTAATGTTTAGTTTCTCAAAGATTGGAGAAAAATTTTGTTATCTTTACATAATTCAGAAACTCAAATCAGCCCCACTTTTGCACCACTACAAATCAAAGAAATGCCCCGATTTATCGAAGAAAGTAAAAAGATTGGACAAATAGCCGCAACTCGCGTTTTCCGAACTTGGGTTAGACTTGCATTAAATGAATAATATTAAATTAAACAAAAAAAGGGGCTGATTTTACACAGTCCCCTTTTTCCAATCACCCATTACAACCCATTACTAGTTGGAGATGGCTGAGATTGCTCAAATCCCGGTGAAGGCTCAGACGATAACTCAGGTGAAGGCTCAGGTGATGATTTAGGAAGAATAAATTGTCGCCAAGTTTTAATTTGTTCTTGGGCATCTCTGTAAGCAGAACTACCCCGTGGAATTAACCGAGCAGTTTGAATGCTTCTAGCAACATCAAACTCGCTTTGAGAGCGTGCCATTTGCAACAATTGTTGACTCCATTGATCAATAGCCACATTTGCATCCATACGTAAGACGTTACGGTTTGAAACCCGATCAGCTAACCGTATGGCCTCAGCTAAAGCTTCTGGTGTGCCAGTAATTGCCACTTCTCGTGCTTTTTGCCAGTTTTCTCTGGCACGGATTTGCTCTTGCCAACTATCAACAGCTGTTTGGGCTTCACTCGCAAGCGCCCGTCCTGATGAAGCAATTTTTTGTGCTTCCTTGACAGCAGCGTTTAAATCACCACTGTCAGCGATGATGCGTGCTTGATCTAGATAAGGTTGATCTTGAATTCGCTGAATTTTAGCTGTCCAAGTGCTAATTTTTTTCCGTGCTTCTGGGTATAAGGCACGACCAGATCGGATTTGACCTGCTTCTGCGATCGCAGCTTGTAAGGAGCTAATATCCTCTAATAGAGCTATTTGTTCAGCACGGTCTAAATAAGGTCGGTCTTCGATAGACTCCACTTGTCCACGCCAACGTCCCATTTCCTGCCTAGCTTCGTTAGCGCGGGGGTTACTATCAGGAATCATCTGTACTTCAGAAATTGCCGCCGTTAACTCGTTAATTGTGCCTTGACTAGCTAGGTTTCGCGCTTTTTCCAAACGAGAAACATCTTCAATTTCTAATTGCCAACGAGCAATCAGCTGTTGTGCTTGATCATAATTTTCTCTAGAAGCATCAATTTGTTGTGCTTGGGAAATGGCTGCCTCTAAACCAAACACAGTTCCTGTCCAAGCGCTCCTTTGTGCTTCACCCAAAACAATAAAATCATCGATTTCAGTTTGTAAGGAAGCAATTGGCGGAATTTGTCTGACAATTTCTAGGGCTGTATCAGCATCTCGCTTCTCCATTCTCGCTTTTGCCAAATTCAGCATCTTGCGTCCAAATTCGGGAATCAATTCCTGCGCTTTTTGATGCAAGTAACTATCTGGCTTAATTGACTCAGCCAATTTAATAGCTGCTAGTAAGTCATTGACTGAGCGATTTGCTGCTAGATTTTCAGCCTTATAGAGCTTATCGCCATCTTCCCGCGCTGTCACAATAATGTTATTTAACTGGTCGTATTTGGTAGATGCCCAATATTTATTGTTAACACGCAACAGTTTAGATGACAGCATAAAAGCTGATTGCCAATTCCTTTGGCGCAGTTCTTTTTCCGATTCTTGGTAGATTGCTTCTGCCTTTGACCAGATAGACTGCCATTTGGTAATTTGCTCTTCTACTAGTTTACGAGCTTCCAAATCTTCGGGAATTTGACGAGCAGTAGCGATCGCTTCTTCTAAATTCCCCTCTTGGAAACTCTGATCGGCAAGCTGTAAAATATCTCGCGACCATTCTTCTAAAAAAGTATTAATTTGTCCCCTGAGGGGGTGATTCTGTGGCAGTTCCTTCACCAGAGCGATCGCTTGGAGCAAGTCATTTATAGTTTGCTTTGAAGCAGCTAACTGACCGCAGTGTAAGCGTACTGATGCACTTGCCAAAGGCCAGAAGATTTTTGGGCAGTTTGGTGCTGATGGTAACTTTAGCAGCATCGCTATTGACAAAAATGCCACACTACCAGGAATCAAAGTTAGCAATACTGACCAAAACACCCAGCCTCTCATCCAGCGAGGTATTTTCTCAATCAGATTACTGAGGTTATAATTTTCATCTGAATGGTTAATTATAGGTAATCCTTCGGTATCGTTCTCTTTTCGCTGCTTCACTGACTTAGAGTTAGAACCAGTAGCTGGGACACCAGATGCTTGAGATTTCCCGACTTGTGAAGTTCGGGATGGTTTTGTCTTTTGATCTGGCTTTCTTGCTCTGGCTGGAGACCAACTGTCTGGAATATCTCGCTCTGTCATCTCTCACACCAAAGTAATTGAATGGCGGTCTATGTTAGACCGATAATTCCATTTTCGCCATATTAGCTTTCTTTAACGTCATTAAAAAGCTATTTTTTCAAGATCTATCTCCATAGATACCATTTGCGACTCCTAAACATAGTATCTTTCTATACTTATTTTAGGTAGAAGATTCTGCCTGCAAATCAACAATTAGTTGAGTTAGATGATCGCTACTAGCTTGGTAAACTTTGCCACAAAAATCACAAGTTGCTTCTGCACCATCATCTTTAATAATCATATCTTGCAGTTCTGCTTCTCCCAATATCTTCAGCGCCCCTAGCACCCTATCAAAGGAGCAACCACAGTGGAAGCGTAGCATCTGGCTTTCTGGAAATATGTTCAGTCCCATATCTCCCAGTAGATCAGTCAAAATTTCCGTTAAAGTCTTTCCAGCTTGCAATAATGGCGTAAAACCTGATAATGCAGAAACCCTGGATTCTAGCTTTGCGACTAAAGCTTCATCTCTAGCAGCTTTGGGTAATACTTGTACCAGTATGCCTCCAGATGCTGTAACGCCACCTAATCCCACAAACACACCTAAAACCAAAGCTGAAGGTGTTTGTTCTGAAGTTACTAGGTAATGAGCAACATCATCGCCAATTTCACCGGAAACAAGTTCTACTGTACTAGAGTAAGGATAACCATAACCAATATCTCGAACAACATAGAGATAGCCACTACCCACAGCACCGCCAACATCTAGCTTGCCTTTAGCATTAGGAGGTAATTCCACTGTTGGGTTGCCCACATAGCCACGTACCGTACCATCTAAACCTGCATCTACCAATATACCACCTAAAGGTCCATCGCCCTTCACTCGCACATTGACCCTAGATCCAACACGCTTCATACTAGAAGCCATCAACAAACCCGCTGACATAGTTCTCCCTAGTGCCGCTGTAGCTACATAAGAAAGCTTATGCCTCACTCGTGCTTCTTCTGTTAAGCGTGTGGTAATCACACCTACTGCACGAATTCCTCCGTCAGCTGCTGTAGCGCGAATTAACTGATCCGCCATGAAACCCTTACAATTCTTAATAAGATGACTTTTTTATTGTAAGTTCTCTGGGGACTAGGAGGTAGGGAGATGTCCAAGTGATTAACAATTCAAAATTCACAATAGTGCCAACAGCAGGTCACTTTCACAAAATTGAAGACAGTTGGAGTAGGGGATTTAAACCCTTGAATTGACGACAACCCTCTTTCCCAATTACCAATTACCAATTACCAATTACTAATCACTATGCTAGGTAATTTTCAACAAAGCCAAATACGCATTGAAATTAAAGCTTCAGTAAATGCCATTCACGATAGTCTACTGCGACCGCCACAACTGCAAAAATGGCTTTTAGGACAAAGTTTTGCCCCTGGAATGCCAGAAACACTGGAAACCGGATTTGATTTTACTACTTCAACTGGGTTAGTTCAAATACATCATCATGTTGATGTGGTAAAACCTAATTGTCTGCGCTTGCTACTCAGTAACGGTATTGATGGTTTTCACGAGTGGTACTGGGGAGAGGGTTGGGTACAGTCTCGCCTAGAAGGTGTGTCAATTTTACCTTTAAAGTTAGGGCAAACGCTGACCTTGTTAAGTTTGCGTCAGTTTTTGGCAAGTCAGAAAATATAAATCTGTAAAAAGTAAGTAGTCGGACAAAATTAAATTCACTCGTTGAGAGAGGGAACTCTTAACTCTTAACTGGGAACAGAAAAATCAGTTGTGTAATTAATTCTGTCCCATTACTTATACTACTTGAATAGGATCAGGTTGGTTTTCACAAGCTTCTCGACTATGCCCACCGAACGCTGTGCTAACGAAGGAGAGAGGTTTTTGAGGATAAATACCAGATCAATTCTATGACTCTCTGCAATCTCACATTTGCTACCGCTTCCCAAAGCAAAACTGAGGACAAAAAAAGGCAAAAGATAAATTAATTTCTTTTGCCCTTTCAACGATTATCTTTGAGCTTTATTCTTCATCGAAATCATCATCATCATCATCCTCCTCGTAGTCTTCCTCTTCCTCTTCCTCTACCAAATCACTAACTTCATCAGCAATCAAATCATCATCATCATCATCATCTAACACCGACTTGGAGTCTCTTTTGCCTCCATAACTACCATCCCCCAAACCAGGAGCATCAAGACTATAAAGCTTGGCTGTGCGATCATCCAACACCATGTCTAAAGAATCATCAACCTCATCCAAAACTCCTGTCCCTAGGTCAGTTCCATAGTCATCAATGGTGGTAGTCTCTTCATAGGTGTTGTAGCCAGTACCAGCCGGAATCAACCGCCCAATGATCACGTTTTCTTTTAAGCCTCGCAGCCAGTCAGATTTGCCCTCAATGGCGGCTTCAGTCAAGACTCTGGTGGTTTCTTGGAACGATGCAGCGGAGATGAAACTGTCGGTGTTGAGAGATGCTTTGGTGATACCCAACAGCACAGGGGTGTATTGAGCCTTTGCTCCACCGGTGATAGACATAGCTTCGTTGACTTGTTCTACTTGGCGCAGTTCTACCAATTCCCCAGGCAACATGGTGGTATCACCACCATCATCAATTCGGACTTTGTTGGTCATCTGCCGGACAATTACTTCTATGTGTTTGTCAGCAATATCAATGCCTTGGGACTGATAAACCATCTGCACTTCGTTAACCAAGAAGCTCTGCACTTTTTGCAAGGCATGACTAGCACAGGCATAAATGCCATCTTCGGAACCGAGACTAAAGAATATTTCTAAAATCTCGTGGGGGTTGGAGGGTCCATCTGTCAGGGGTTGACCCGCTAAAACCTGAGCGCCGTCAGGAACCATGAGGTTTTGTCCGGGACCGAGGGGATAGTCGGTGATGACTCCGTTAGATTCTACAACTTTGATGGCATAGGCTTCACGGGTGATGCTGGTGATTTCGTCACCGTCTCCATACACCACTTTCACCAATCCTGGACGACGGCACAAGATGCAGGCTTCTTTGGGTTTACGGGCTTCTAACAGTTCTTCAATGCGGGGTAGACCTTGAATAATGTCTCCGGTTTTCGCCCGTTCAAATACCAATAACACTAAGTTGTCTCCCCGTTGCACCAAGTCCCCATCTTCTATCTGCAACACTGCTCCTGGACTGACTCGGTAAGGGCGACCAACGCGCAGCGTGATCGAGTAGGAGGTAGGCTGTGGGGTATGGGGTGCAAGGGAAGAACTTTCTTCTTTACTGTCACCTGTAACCTGTAACCTGTCACCTGCTTTTACTGATACCACTTGCCCCGACTCTGAAGCCAAGACACCGGGGGCGATTTCTGTTCCTTCAACTAACAAATCACCTTTTTTGACTTTGGGCGGGGTGGTGGTAGAGATAGAGATCATGTCATTGTCACGCAAGACTAAGCAACGGCGCACTGCTTCTGCGTCTTTTCGCACTCCTCTAACTATGCCGCCTTCTTTACACAATATCTGTGTCCGTGCTACTACTGAGCCGGGGACAATGCTTAACCCATCTTCTACTTCTAGGGTAGTTTGGGTTGCTCCTTGGGTAGCATCAGCAGCAATGTCTCGACGAATGACTAAAGACTCTAGTATCACCAACTGCAACCGCTGAAGTTCTGGATTTTCTGTGTCGGGGACTAGTTCAATATCTGCTGCTAAGGGTGAGGAACTATGATCTTGTTCTCCTTCTTGCTCAATTTCTAATACCAACTGAGTCCGCAGCAGTTCTACTCCTTCTACAGATTTGACTCGTTCAGAATCTTTGTAGGGCAGACGTTGCACGGCTCTGAGTTGAATGGAGCGTCCGGTTTGTTGGCTAACTGAGGTAGTGGAAGGCAGGTCTGGGTTACTGGGAACGGCAAATTCCACTACAGGACGACTCAACAGAGCGGGTCCTTCGGGGGATTCTATATATTGAATGTAGCGAAGTTCGGTGGCGACTGTTCCTAGGAGTTCTTCTCCGGGTTGAAGGAAGGTGTTGTCGCGCCCCATAATCGCTTCAGGGTCATCGACCATCAACAGTTCACCGGGCTTAATCACTACTTCTCGCAAGATGTCGTTCTTTTGGGTAACTTCTATGACTCCGCTGGTTTGACAGAAGATGTCTTTGACTACTTCTGTGCCGGCTTCGACAAACTGACCATCTTCTACTATCAACAAGGAAATGTCTTTATTGACTTCGTGGGTTTCTTCAGGAATCCACAACAGTGTGCCACCGGTGACTACTTCATAACCCAGCTTGGCTTTGCCTTTTTTCTGAACCTCTACACCGGCGAATTTCAAGAATCCTCCGGTGGTGGTGCGATAACGGTCATCAATTAGCTCGGCAACTACCTGACCATTCTGTACTTTGGTTCCAGGGGTGGCACGGAGATTGAAGGTCTGGGCAGAAGAGGACGCCAAGATGGGGAGACGCGGTGAGGAAGTCGGAGTCTTGGCGGTTCCCGTCGAGTCCGTTCGTCCGAAGGACGTGCCGGAGGCATCACTTCCGAACCCGAAGGGTGACGCGGAGAGATTGTCTCCCTGCCCCCCTGTCCCCGTGTCTCCGTGTCCCTCTGTCCCCGTGTCCTCGTATCCCTGTTCCCTGTAACCTTCTCCTGTATGCACTAAATAATTATTCCGCCCTTGGGAACTGTGGACTGTGACTGTGGCTTGGTCTAGGACTACTGAAGCGGTGATGATTTCGATTTCTCTGGTGGCTTTACCGGGGATGATTTCTGGCAGCCGCACTACCCCACCATGCACACTGGTGAGTTTGGTTTCAGCTAAGACACCATTGGTTTCTATGCTGTCACCATTTTTGACTACTAGCTCTGCTCCTGGAGGCAGGTTATATACTTCTCCAGACAGAATCCAAATCAATCCACCTCTGGAGGCGGTGGTAGTGGTGTTGCCCTGACGGTCGGTTTTTTGTTCAGAAACCACATCAGCAAACTGCACTTCTCCGGCGAGGTCTGAGGCTACGTCTTTGACGGCTTTTTCGGTGTTGGTGCGGGTGGTTCTGCCTCCTAGGGCAACTTCTGCTAACAGCTGCCCCAGTTTGACTTTTTGTCCTTCGTGAATATATAGGGTGGAACCTTGGGTGACTTGAATTTCTTGGTGTTTGTCTTCTAGGGTTTGGGTGTCTGGGTCTGCACCTTTGGATTTGGGGTTTTGGATTTCTAGGAGTCCGTTGGTTTCGGCGTAGAGTGCGTCTTCACCGTGACGGGTGCGATAGGGACGGGTTTTGAGTTTACGGGAGATTTTGACCACACCGTCAATTTTGGAGCGGACTTGTTGGGCAACTTCGCCGGTGAATACGCCGCCGGTGTGGAAAGTCCGCATGGTTAGCTGGGTTCCCGGTTCACCGATACTCTGGGCAGCAATGATACCCACTGCTTCTCCTAGGTCTACCATTTTGGCGTGTGCCAAACTCCAGCCGTAGCAGTGTTGACATACTGAACGGGCTGCTTCGCAGGTGAGGGGACTCCGCACCATGACTTCTTTGACTTGGGCTGCTTGAATGAGGGCGGCTAGGTCGTCATCCATGGGGGTGTTGCGAGGAGCGATGATTTCACCGGTGGTGGGGTGAATTACGTCTTGGGCTACTACTCTGCCCATGAGTCTGGTGCCAATGGGGATGAGGACTTTTGCGCCTTCGGTCATGTCTCGTAGGGGTATGCCTCTGGTGGTGCCACAGTCAAATTCCCGAATGATTACGTCTTGGGATACGTCTACTAGTCGGCGGGTGAGATATCCTGAGTCGGCAGTGCGGAGTGCGGTGTCTACTAGTCCCTTTCTGGCTCCATAACTGGAGATGATATATTCAGTGACGGTGAGTCCTTCTCGGAAGTTGGTTTTGATGGGTAAATCTATGATTTCCCCTTGAGGATCTGCCATGAGTCCGCGCATTCCCACTAGTTGGCGGACTTGGGAGATGTTACCTCTGGCTCCAGAGAAGGCCATCATGTAAACTGAGTTGAGGGGGTCGGTTTTTTTGAAGTGGGCAACTACTTCGTCTTTGAGGCTTTCGCTGGTTCCGTTCCAGGTGTCGATTACTTTTTGGAAGCGTTCAACTTCGGTGATTTCACCGCGTTTAAACCGAGCTTCGGTGCTGAGGATTTCTTCTTCGGCTGCGTCTAGGAGCGATCGCTTGGAGGGCGGAACCATGAGATCATCTACGCTGATGGATACTCCGGCTTTGGTGGCATAACGAAACCCTAGGTCTTTGAGTTTGTCTGCCATGACGGCGGTGCGGGCTGTTCCATAATGGGTAAATGCCCAGGATATTAAGTTTCTCAGCTGACTTTTGTTAACAACAACGTTACGAAAAATCATAGTCGCTTGGCTCCAATTAAAAATTAATACTTAATAAGTCCTGAGTAGTGAGTACTGAGTATAAAGACTAAATAGTGTTTATGGCTGAGTGAAAATCCCTGTAGAGAAGTTATGTATAACTTTCCTACTACTCATTACTCATTACTCATTACTCGGTACTCACTACTCGGCACTAACTTGCCAGGGCTTCTTGAATGGCTTTGTTATAAATCACTCGACCGGGAGTGGTGTAGATATACTGAGAAATCAAATTTCCTTGGGCATCTTGACGAACGCGGCGGAATTTATACAACAATGTCCGAGTTCCATCATTGTTTTCGATGATTTCCAATGGTTCGGTGTCTGGTTGACTAGTTTCCATTTCGCCATCGAACCGCACATATATATAGGCATGAAGTTCTACTTTGTCTTGGTGATATGCCATAATCACGTCATCGAGGGAGGCGAAGTATCCACCAGCGCCAATGGTTGCGGCGGGATTTTCGGCTGTTAAATAATATGCTCCTAATACCATGTCTTGGCTAGGGGTGACGATGGGTTTGCCTGTGGCTGGGGAAAGAATGTTGTTAGAAGCTAACATCAACAATCTGGCTTCGGCTTGACTTTCCAACGACAGGGGGACGTGAACTGCCATTTGGTCTCCGTCAAAGTCGGCGTTAAAGGCTGGACAGACCAGAGGATGGAGTTGAATGGCTCGCCCTTCGACTAATATGGGTTCAAAGGCCTGAATCCCTAATCGGTGTAGGGTGGGGGCGCGGTTTAACATCACCGGATGCCCTTCAATTACTTCTTCCAACACATCCCAAACGCTGGGGTCATTGCGAGAAATTAGCTTTTTGGCGGCTTTGATGTTGTTGACCATGCCCGAACGAATCAACCGGTTAATCACAAAAGGCTGAAACAGTTCTATGGCCATTTCTCTGGGTAGTCCACATTGGTGGATTTTCAGCTTCGGCCCGACGACAATGACCGAACGTCCTGAATAGTCTACCCGTTTACCTAACAGGTTTTGGCGGAAGCGTCCTTGTTTTCCCTCAATAATATCGGAGAGGGATTTGAGGGGGCGGTTGTTTGCGCCGACTACTGTCCGTCCGCGCCGACCGTTGTCGATGAGGGCATCAACGGCTTCTTGCAACATCCGTTTTTCGTTACGGACGATGATTTCTGGAGCTAATATTTCTTGCAGTCTAGCTAGACGGTTGTTGCGGTTAATCACCCGACGGTATAAATCGTTTAGGTCGCTGGTGGCGAATCTACCGCCGTCGAGTTGCACCATAGGGCGTAAATCGGGAGGAATGACGGGAATAACTTCCATGACCATCCATTCTGGTTTGGAACCAGTGGCGATGAAGTTATCAATTACCCGCAGGCGTTTGATGAGTTTGGCGCGTTTTTGTCCTTTGGCGTTGCCGATTTCTTCTCTGAGGTTTTCGGCTTCTTGTTCGAGGTTGATATCTGCCAATAGTCGCAACAGTGCCTCTGCCCCAATGCCTACTTCGACACCAACTAATAGGGAATCTTCGCTATAGATTGCGTCTTCGATTTCTAACCACTGGTCTTCGCTGAGGAGTTGTTTGTAGGTGAGGGTGTCGGCGTTGCCGGGAGCGAGAACTACATAGGAGTTGAAGTAGACGATTTGTTCAACATCTCGCAAGGGCATATCTAGGAGAATAGCAATATAGCTAGGAATGCCCTTGAGATACCAAACATGAGCTACCGGGGCTGCGAGCTTAATAAAGCCCATGCGGTGACGACGGACACGTGACTCTGTGACTTCTACTCCACAGCGTTCGCAAACTATGCCTCTATGACGTACACGCTTATATTTGCCACAATGACATTCCCAGTCCTTAGCTGGTCCAAAGATGCGTTCACAGAACAAACCATCCATCTCTGGCTTCAGCGTCCGGTAATTGATAGTTTCTGGCTTGGTCACTTCACCCACAACCTGACCATTAGGCAAAGTCCGTTCACCCCAGGCTCGAATGCGTTCTGGAGAAGCCAGTCCGATTTTCACGTAGTCAAACTGATTAGTTTGGGGAGATCTCATGAGAATTAAAAATGAAAAATTTAAAATTAAAAAAAGAAATAGGTGATGGGTAAAAAAAACTTTTATCCATTACCCATCACCTATTACCCATTACCTACTCGTCTTCTTCCAATGACTCACGAGAAAGTGATTCATAGGTTGGTCTGGGTGGAGTGCGACGGGCGGCTTGGTCTGCCATTAAATCAACTTCCACATCTAGAGAACTTCCATCTGCTTGAGTTTCTACCTTGTGGACAGCAATATCTAAACCCAAAGATTGCAACTCGCGCATCAATACCTTGAAAGATTCTGGAGTTCCCGGACGGGGAATGGCTTTGCCCTTGACAATGGCGTTGAGGGCTTCATTGCGCCCTTGCATATCATCGGACTTGACAGTTAACAACTCCTGCAAAGTGTAAGCTGCACCAAAAGCCTCCAGCGCCCACACTTCCATTTCTCCAAATCTTTGACCACCTTGTTGAGCTTTGCCACCTAGGGGTTGTTGAGTCACCAAAGAATACGGGCCTGTGGAACGGGCATGGATTTTGTCATCGACTAAATGCACCAGCTTCAGCATATAAGCTACACCCACAGTAATGGCACGGTCAAAGGGTTCCCCAGTACGACCGTCATAGACCATGATTTTGCCAGGATTGTCGGGGTTGTAGACCCAGTCTTTGCCTGTTTCGTCTCTGGCTTCTTGGAGTTTGCCGTGGACAATGCGGCGGGAAGATTCTTCGCCATACATTTCATCAAAGGGAGTAATCTTAAATCTGACTCCGAGGTTATGGCCTGCCCAACCTAATAAACATTCAAACACCTGACCCACGTTCATCCGGCTGGGTACACCCAAGGGATTGAGGACTATATCTACAGGAGAACCATCGGGCAGGTAGGGCATATCTTCGGCGGGGAGAATGCGAGAAATAATCCCCTTGTTGCCATGTCGCCCTGCCATTTTGTCGCCGACTTGGATTTTACGTTTTTGGGCAACATATACCCGCACTACCATGTTTGCCCCTGGGGGTAGTTCGTCACCTTGTTCTCTGGTAAACAACCGCACATCCACTACCCGGCCTTTTTCGCCGTTGGGAACTCGCAGAGAGTTATCGCGGACATCACGGGCTTTTTCACCAAAGATGGCACGGAGGAGTTTTTCTTCTGGGGGTTGGTCAGATTCACCCTTGGGGGTGACTTTTCCCACTAGAATATCCCCAGCTTCTACCCATGCACCAATGCGAATTATGCCTTGTTCGTCTAATTGTCTGAGGGCATCTTCACCGACGTTGGGAATTTCTCTGGTGATTTCTTCGGGTCCGAGTTTGGTTTGTCGAGCTTCGATTTCATATTTTTCGATATGAATAGAAGTGTAGATATCGTCTTGCACCAAGCGTTCGGAAATCAAAATCGCATCTTCGTAGTTGTAGCCTTCCCAAGGCATATAAGCAACAACGATGTTTTGTCCTAGTGCTAGTTCTCCTCCTTCTGTGGAGGAACCATCAGCCAAAACCTGACCAGCCACGACTTTTTCCCCTGTTCTCACCAATGGTTTTTGGTTCAGGCAAGTGTCTTGGTTGGAACGTTGGTATTTGGAAAGAACGTATCTAATCTCTTTGGGGGGGGAAGAAGAGGACGCGGAGATGGGGAGACGCGGTGACGCGGAAGAAAAGGACGCGGAGAGAGGGAGACGCGGTGACGCGGAGAGATTGTCCCCCTGTCCCCGTGTCTCCGTGTCCCCGTGTCCCCCTGTCCCCGTGTCTCCGTGTCCTCGTGTAAGAGTGTCTTCTTTGACCTGTTCCCTGACCCTCACCCGAATTTCTGCGGCATCGACATAGACGACATCGCCATCGGTGCGGGAAACTATCACCATACCGGAGTCTCTCGCGCCCTGGGCTTCTAAACCTGTGCCAACGAGGGGGCGTTCTGGTTTAAGCAGAGGGACTGCTTGGCGTTGCATATTGGAACCCATCAGCGCTCGGTTTGCGTCGTCGTGTTCCAAGAAGGGAATCATGCTGGTGGCGACTGAGACTATCTGCACTGGGGAAACTGCCACATAGTCTACTTGTTCAGGTGTGGTGGTTGCCCAATCTTGGCGATAGCGGACTGGAACTTGGGGACCTTTGATGTAGCCGTTTTCGTCTAGGGGAATGTCGCCTGTGGCTGTTCTCAGGTCGTCTTCTTCGTCGGCGGTCATATACACCGGCTGGACATCAAACCGCACCCGACCGTTTTCTACTGGTCTAAAGGGTGTTTCTAAAAAGCCGTATAGGTTAACACGGGCATGGGTAGCCAAGGAACCGATCAGTCCGGCGTTGGGACCTTCTGGAGTTTCAATGGGGCAGATGCGTCCGTAGTGGCTAGGGTGAATATCTCGCACTGCAAAGCCGGCTCTTTCTCTGGTTAATCCTCCTGGGCCTAGGGCGCTGAGTCGGCGTTTGTGGGTCAGTTCTGCTAGGGGATTGGTCTGATCCATAAACTGGCTGAGTTGGCTAGAACCAAAGAATTCTTTGATGGCTGCTACTAGGGGCTTGGGGTTGACCAGGGAAGCAGGGGTGAGAACTTCGGCATCTGATACGGTCATCCGTTCGCGAATGATGCGTTCTAGGCGGTTTAAACCAACTCTGACTTGGTTTTGGAGCAGTTCACCGACGCTTCTAACTCGGCGATTTCCCAGGTGGTCGATGTCGTCTATGTTGCCGATGTCATATTCTAGGTTAATGAGATAATCAACTGCGGCTAAGATATCCCCTGGTGTCAACACGCGCATGGTGTCGGGGACTGATAGCCGCAATTTTTTGTTGAGTTTGTAGCGACCAACTCTTCCTAGGTCATAGCGTTTAGGGTCAAAGAAGCGGGAGTCTAGGAGTTGCTGTCCACCTAAGACTGTGGGTGGTTCACCTGGACGCAGTTTGCGATACAATTCCATCAGGGCTTCTTCTTCGGAGAACTGCCCTTCTTTTTCGATGGTTTTTTGGAAATATTCTGGGTGACGCAGGGCATCAAAGATTTCGTTGTCTGATAAACCTAAAGCTTTGAGTAGTACTTGTGCCGAGAGTTTGCGGGTTTTGTCGATGCGTACCCACACCAAATCGTTACGGTCTGTTTCAAATTTCAGCCATGCACCTCGGTTAGGAATTAAGCTGGCTGAATATGTCCGTCGTCCGTTTTTATCAATTTCTGATTTGTAGTAAACTCCAGGACTCCGAACTATTTGGTTGACGATGACTCGTTCTGCGCCGTTGATAATAAACGTACCGCGATCTGTCATCAAGGGCAAATCGCCGATGAATACTTCTTGTTCTTTGATATCCCCGGTTTCTTTGTTCAGCAAGCGTGTGGGGACATACATTTGCACAGCGTAGGTGCTATCCCGTCTTTTGGATTCTTCGACGCTGTACTTTGGTTCTTTGAGTTTGTAGTTGTTTCCTAAAAAGTGCAGTTCTAGTTTGCCAGTGTAGTCTGTAATTGGACTAAAGGAGTTTAACTCTTCTATTAGCCCTTCTTCTAAAAACCAGCGGAAGCTTGAACGCTGGATTTCAATCAAGTCGGGTAACAGAAAGGCTGGTTCCATATATGTTTCGTTAGTCATGCCTCTACCTTTGTCAACCTGGTTAAACTACCTTGGAATTAATGCGTAATTCGTGATTCGTAATTTGTAATTGAAAAATTACAAATTACGTTCGCGGAGATTGCCGTAGGCTCTATTATTCAGTTATGAATTACTACGGGGGTAATCACCCTTGATTTGGAAGCAATAAGCTACAAAATACCTCTCTAGGAAATTATTTCCACACTCGGACTATGGTTGAGATATTCTTGTTGATTTTGATTTGCTTTCCTCACTTCCCCTCCAAATGGAGGGTTGATTAATCTGCGCTGGTTCACTTTCTTTGTGTTTTTACAAGACCTCATCCATACTCACAGTGAGATCCCAAATCTGAATAATCCGCAAGATACGGATCTGAATCAGGATGGATTTATTTGGCTGGATTTTACTCACAAGGCTATTACGTTTAAGAATTTTCTATCTATAGGTTCAATACACAAAAATCCACTGCTGCACACAAGTCTTGATTAACTTTTAGGTTGCCACGGTTGGTTATCTACTGAGAGCATCCGCCTGTAGAGATAGATATACGTCCGTATAATTTCGGATTTTATCTGCAAAAATTTCACAAATCTTTCATCACGACGGTCAAGTTAATAACAGCGTTTAATAATTAGCTCTCTGATAATTTACAAATTCTTTCCTTTACCATTATGGCGCAAGTAAAATGTTTTGGAGGGAATAATACTAGCACATTTTTGTCTTCCTCGGTCTGATTTTTTATCAGCCTGCTACAAACTAGTCAGAAGAAAGCAAGGGGAATTGCTTTCTTTAATGCTGAATGAGCCAAGCTACAGACCAGATTTGATCTTACTCTATAAGGACAGACGGAATAGTTGGCAAGCATTTTCGGTAGTTTGATATGCAATTGTCTCTACAGTTTCCCCCCGCAACTTAGCTAATTGCTCCGCTACATGACGGACATAGGAAGGTTCATTGCGTTTTTCACCTCGTTTGGGTACGGGAGCCAGAAAAGGGCAATCTGTTTCAATTAATAGGCGATCGCTACTTACCATAACAGCGGATGCTTGTATGGATTTAGCTTTATTAAAGGTTACTGTCCCACTAAAGCTGATGTAGAAGCCTAAATCAAGGAACCATTGGGTTTCTTCTGGCGTTCCACCCCAACAATGCATCACACCCCGCACTCTTTCTCCTTGACTATTTCGCCATTTTTGCAATACTTCTTTCATCGCCACTGCTGCGTCACGACAATGGATGATCACTGGTAAATTCAGTTCGGATGCGATCGCCAGTTGCTCCTCTAATACCATGATCTGTTGCTCATAGTTATTTGCTTTGTAAAAATCCAGTCCCATTTCTCCTATTGCTACAATTTTGGCATCAGATCTAGCCAGAAATTTGATTTTCTCTGCTGTTTCTTGGTGCCATTTGGCTGCATCTAGAGGATGTAAGCCTACAGAAAAACTGAGTTCAGGATACTGATGGGCTATGGATTGAATACTGGCAAACTCTTCAGGGTGAACACAGGAATGAACTAAACGTACTACTCCTGCTTCTTGCCAACGCGATCGCACAGTTGCTAAATCTGGCTGAAAAAGGTCAAAGTTGAGATGTACGTGGGTGTCTATCAGTTGCATGATTTGTCAGTTGTCAGGTTGCTACTGAACTCTTGACTACACGTTGAGTGGTTTTAGTCTCTGAGCTAATGTTGACTTTTTCCTAGACCCGTTGTTGGGATGAAGCACACCCCGCTTCACAGCTTTATCAATTTTGCTGTAAGCCTCGGACATCCGGGCATCCACCGCTTGTTTTAATTCTGGGGTAGGATTAGCTTTATAGACTTCAACAGCACTAAAGTACTTTTTCATCAGCGTCTTTACCGCTGATTTGTATGCTTTGTTACGCAGTCGGTTACGTTCTGCGATTTCGGCGCGCTTAAGAGCAGATTTTGTATTCGCCACAGTCAATCCCAAAAAGACTATTAATATGTACACACACTACTAGGCTTACTAGTATAGCATCCAAATTGCCAATGTTATAATTTCTGCAAAAAATCTCACAAACAATCTCCAATTGCCATAAAATATAGCAGCGACATTCACGAAGAGACGCAAAGAAAGGGCGACACGGTGACGCGGGGACAGAAATTAGACTGCGATTTAGGACTTACGCAAGATTAACGTAGGTTCGTGATTGCGATCACCGAAAAACAATCTTAAACCCATATTGTTTATATCCCGTGCGTAAGTCCTGCAATTGTAACTTCGTCCAATTTTAACAGTCTAATAAAGTCTTTTGGTGTCTAGGTTTTATAATCAGTGGGTGTCCTAACCGCCCTGCCCGTTGCTATAAATATGGGAAACAAAACAAAGCCCTCAACCCCATATCCCGATTCGGAGTCAGAAAATTCACAAAGTCTTCAACTGTAGCGCCTTTTTGAAAATGTGTGAAAAAAGCAGATAACTACTTTTGAGTGCCGTGATAAAATGGTGATTGTAGAAATACCAAGAGATTGAAGGGCTGTGTAAAGAGTCAGACAAGCTCCCATCCGCTAGACTAACAAGCTGGCAGGAATAAAAAAGTCGCTTTTGAGCAAATCATCTGTTGGCAAATCTGGGAGTATCAAAAAAATCCAGGTTAAGCTAGAGAAGAGGATTAGAATAAGCTTTATCCCTTAGTGGGTCAAGAGCAAAACTAATTCTCAAGCAGAAATATTTATAGTTTTGGCATTGTCCTTACTCCATGCTGCGAATTATTACTCAGCAGGCAGACGTTAGCGCAGAACTGCAACGGATCTGTGAACGTCTCCGACGCGCCGAAGGCGATCGCACCCACGATGAACAATTGCTTCACAAAGAAGCAACGGTGCGGGAAGTGTTGCAAGCAGTGAAACGCCAAGGCGACAAAGCTGTATTGCATTATACTGCCGAATTTGATAACCAAACCCTGAAGCCTGAAGAATTGAGGGTTACAGGTTCTGAACTGGATGCAGCCTACCAACAGGTATCGAAAGATTTGCTCCAGGCGATTCGGCTGGCCAGCAGTCAAATTGAAGCATTTCACCGACAGCGAGTACCAAAAAGCTGGGTACACTTTGGCGATGATGAAGTAGTGCTAGGCAAACGCTATACCCCTATAGACAGGGCGGGGTTATACGTACCCGGTGGTCGCGCCTGCTATCCAAGTACAGTGCTGATGAATGCGATTCCAGCCAAAGTAGCTGGTGTACCCCGTGTGGTGATGGTAACACCACCAGGCGCAGGCAAGGCGATTAATCCAGCAGTGTTAGTGGCAGCCCAAGAAGCAGGGGTACAAGAAATTTATCGCGTTGGAGGCGCTCAAGCGATCGCGGCTTTAGCCTATGGTACAGAAACGATTCCCAAAGTGAATGTGATTACTGGCCCTGGTAACATCTATGTCACCTTAGCTAAAAAATTAGTCTATGGAACAGTGGGTATTGATTCATTAGCAGGACCAAGCGAAGTGCTGATTATTGCTGATGAAACAGCCAATCCTGCCCATGTGGCAGCGGATTTATTGGCACAAGCTGAACATGATCCAATGGCGGCAGCAATTTTGTTGACAACAGATGCTGGTTTGGCGAAAAAAGTCCAATTAGCCGTAGATAGACAATTAGTAGATCACCCCCGACGGATAGACACAGAAAAAGCGATCGCTCATTATGGCTTAATTGTTGTAGTCGAATCCCTGGCAGCAGCAGCAGAACTCTCAAATGAATTTGCGCCTGAACACCTAGAATTAGAAGTTAAAGATCCTTGGTCTTTAATGTCTCAGATTCGTCATGCTGGCGCAATCTTCCTGGGTTACTCAACACCAGAAGCCGTAGGTGACTATTTGGCAGGGCCTAACCATACCTTACCAACCTCCGGTGCTGCCCGTTACGCTTCTGCCTTGGGTGTAGAAACTTTTCTCAAGCATTCTAGTATTATACAATACTCAGCAACCGCATTGCAAAACGTTGCTGGTGCAATTGACATACTAGCTAACACTGAAGGGTTGCCCTCCCATGCTGAATCAGTAAGACGACGAGTTGAAGAGTGATTTAGAAGGCATATTTTTTCCTTAATGCACTTGACAAAAGTTACTCCTTAGTTAGTGGTGCTATGTCTGTGATTTTAATAAACTAAAGTAAGGTTCACATTTGGGAAATTAGTTGGTGTTAACACCAATCCAAATCCCTGTGTGATGATTTTAGGGGTCTACTTTTGAGGATAAAAAAGCGGTGTTAAAAACTATTTTAGTAGCTCTGGATGGTTCGGAAATTGCAGATCGAGTAATTCAGACTTTAGATGATTTGGTGCTGTCATCAAACACCAAAGTTATTCTTTGTCATGTATTTCCTACAGCAGAGTCAGAAATAGAATTACCCGCTGATCGTCCTCACCCAGAATCACCCAATGTTTCTTATTTCCATATTGAAAAGCATCTGCAATCCTACCAAGAAAAGTTACCAGTCAAAAGTGAACTAGAACTTGTAAATGGTGATCCTGCCGATGAAATTGTACGACTAGCTAATATTTATAAAGTAGACTTAGTTGTGATTGGTAGTCGTGGTTTAACTGGGATGAAGAGAATTGTTCTGGGTTCTGTTAGTACTCAAGTCATGGAAGAAGCTAATTGTTCGGTGTTGGTGGTAAAACCAGGTAAGTAATTTAAAAATAAGGATTTGATATTTTTTGACTTTATTGAAGTTGATATACCTGTCTTTTTGAAAAAATTAGGTAGTGAAAAGTAACCGTTCAGGGGGGTAAGAGAGTGAGGATGGAAGCCACTGCCTTGAATGAGTTTCCCTGCCTGATTATGCTTGATTAA
This sequence comes from Anabaena lutea FACHB-196, assembly GCF_014698305.1. Lineage (GTDB taxonomy): Bacteria > Cyanobacteriota > Cyanobacteriia > Cyanobacteriales > Nostocaceae > Anabaena > Anabaena lutea. Next base: position 258,247 of record NZ_JACJST010000005.1, read on the forward strand.
GAAAACACCAAAAAATCGTAGGGTGGGTTAGGACAGTAGTCCGTAACCCACCATAAATTTAGGGGATAATGGTGGATTACGCAGCGTAACCCACTCTACAAATTGGGGATTTTTCTATTTGAAAGTCCCTAAAGTTTTTAAACTTAGTTAATCAAAAATTAGTAACCGTCACACTCAGCCCAGAATCAAGCCGAGGAACCTTTAAATACTCAACTGGTTCAGCATTTTGACTCATTGAATCATTGACTGATGGACATGGTTGAAAAAAAGTGTCTGGATTGTTGATGTACTTCAGAGGGTCAATTTTTTTGCATTCTGGATCATTTACTCTGAAACCTGAATCGGCACTGAATTCAGAGACATTATTCCACTTATTGTTAATTGTGGCTGGTTCAGTCACTAAATCTGCCGCTTGATTGCCTTGATTGGTGATAGCAGACACTGGTTTCGGTTTAGCATCAGCACGGGGAGTGATAGCGATGCTTACGGCTGAAATAGCACCAATTACAATGGCTAAGGTGAAAAGAGAAAATTTCATAATTCACTTGATTAAGATTTAAGACTAGTGAAAAACTTACAATTAGCTAAGTGTAAATATTGAATATGCCAGATTAGTTTAAACCATATTGCCAGTTTGGGCTGGAACGGATCAGGTTGGGCGCTATTTTATTTTTCAAACTCCATTAAACTTTAAAATTCTTAATCCCACTATCTTCCTCCTATTGCTGACAGAAGTTCCATAATCCAATAGGCTATTCTAAAGTGGCAATTTTACACAAGCGTCATATTTAAGCCTATTTTACCCTATTGTAGCTTTTACTAAACTTTTGCAACTAGGGTGAGGGGTAAGGTTTAGAGATGTTGGCATGATTCTCAACGTGACAACGTGCAAAATTTTCTTACACACAATCATCACTCAGTCTTCTATAACAATCTGTAACGAAAAATGCCTCTTAAAATTGTTCAGAACTTTGATAGTAGTTTTACACTCGCACCTGAAGCTAAAGAAACTCTGTTTAAATTATTAACGGGTGAATCATTCTTAAGCCAAATTTGTCAAAATTTGCAATGGGAAAAAGTAGAATTTACAGAACTGCTTTTTCAGCCAATTCCCTACAGTTTAGATACACCTAAAGGGATGCCCGCAGAATTTGAAAAATATCATGCATCTAGTGAATACACCATCATTAATATACCACCTAACTTTATGTTTAATGCGAAAATTTTCCGACCTAGCCGCCTTTGTGCAGTTTACAAAAAAATTGCTTAACAAAGCAATCATGAAAATATATTTTGCTTCAAGAGTAGTCCACAAAAAAATTATCCAATTTTGTGGGGTATGTCGAAAAGCCTGCTATTGAATTTGGACGCTGATCAAAGCCAATTCTACAACAAGTAATTGGATTTCGTTTATTGAAAATTTTCCAATTGCCAATTCCACCAATAAATAGTAAATAATAGTAAATTTTGAATTTCCATTATGACTACTGAAACCAATATCCCTACTTTAGCCAGTTTAGAATATGTAACTTACATCGATGAAAATGGGGAATTACCAGAGAATTTTAATGGCAAAATTGGAGTCTACGCTATTTTCGATCAAGAAAAGAATCTCCAATTTGTAGGTTATTCCCGCGATGTTTATCTTAGTCTCAAGCAGCATTTAGTCCGTCAGCCAAAACATTGTTATTGGGTCAAAGTACAAACTATTGAACGTCCTAACCGCACAATTTTAGAAAATATTGAAAATGCTTGGATTGATGAGAATGGGAGTATTGATTTGAGAAATCTAGAAAATAAAGAAAAATGGACAAATCCTATTAATGCGAAAGAACTAATGACAACCGAAGAACAAACTAATTATCTAAATCAACTAATAGATGATACAGATAAAATTAAAATTATTAAAAATGTGGCGCGGCGAGTTGAAGCAGAGATTTTAGCCGTATTAACAGCACGAGGTGTAAAAACCCAAATTCGCTTTAATCCTAAATTAAAAGAACAAGGATTACTGGATTTGAAATAAGGAGAAACTCAAACTTGGGTGAATTACGAATATTTTCCCAACTGAACAATTTAATTTAACCGAAGTTTTAATTTTTATGAATGCCTTGGTGGCAAATATCAGAAAAACTACGGTAAGCTGGATATATGAACTACGAAATAGCCCGTAAACTACTCATAGACCAAACAACGGACGATGAAAAATCAGATGCGTTGTTAAATCATCTAAAACAAGGAAAACTACCTGTACCAGGTCAAATTACCTCAATATTATTAGCCTTAAAAGTGGTGTTTGAAACTCTGAAAGAAAATCCTAGCTTAGATAAAGAACTAGCTTATGCTTTATATAAATTAGGTATTAAAGCTTGGCAGTTATTTGCTGCCGGACGCAAAGCAGGTGTTGACTGGCCACCACTACTTAAAGAAGATTTGCAACGCATTTCTCTAGCAGCAGAAAGTATCTTTTCCGGCACATGGGAAACCCTACCCGCTGGAAGTAAGCTAAAGGATGAAGGATGAAGCAGCTAAAGAAAATACTGGGTTTATCCTTCAAACTTTTTACTTTTAACGGGTTCTGAGTTCTGCTTCTAACTTATCCAAGTCAGATTTAAGAAAAACTGTGATTTGACCACTTAAAGCCTTACCTTGCCTGGGTTGAGCAATTTCTACCCAATAGGCATAGCGATCGCCTACCCGTAATTCTCCCTTCAATGCCTCTCGGATTGGGGTTTTTGCCAAGCGTGCCTGATTAATTGCACTTTGGTTAGGATACTGGTATACGACTTGGGCGCGATTATAGTCTTGATAAACATCCAAGCTATAAATTACCCGCAAAGATTCCTGAAGACGCTGAAGTGTCACACCATTAACACCATCATACATACTCATTCGCTCAGTACGAATTGTGCTGCGGTCTTTAGTAAATGTGACCTTACCCGGAGGTAATACGGACGCTTGAAAAGTGAATCTTTGGGCGGCCGTATCACTTTTACTGACAAACAATCGCTCCCCACTTCTAGGACGAAGCGTTGAATGGGCTTGAATCCAGGTTGTTACCTGTTCTGTACTTTCTCCTGGTAACGCCTTAGCCAGAGAATTTGAGAGAATTTCCGCCGATAACCAAGGAATTAGAGAAAAAGGCAAAATTAAAAAGTTACGCAGAGATTTTTTTAGCATTTTTCTATTGAGATCGCAATTGCCCTTTGGAAGGTAATAAAAAAAGAGTTAAACATAGTGTTCCCCATTTTTTCATAGCATTAAACTTTATCCCCAGATTGATCTATTATTCAGTGCTGCAAAGCTAAAATAATTACTATATAGTTCTCGCTCGGATACGATCCTATCAAGGGCGGGGAAACCCCGCCCCTACGGGTTTTGCGATTTAATGACTGTATCCCACTGATATGAAAACCACTATATTAACACGGCAGGATTGCCACTTTAATTACCTTACGCGCCTTCATGTCAGCAAACACCTGTTCTAAATCTTTTAACGGGCGATGTTCACTAATTAGCAATTCAAAAGGGATTTTTCTACTAGCTATCAGTGATAATGCCGCCCTTACATATTCGGGTGTATTGTGAAATACGCCTTTTAGGGTTAATTCACTATAATGTAGCTTTTCCGTATTCACAGTAATCGTTGTATCTTTGGGACAACCACCAAATAAATTTACAGTTGCACCAGGACGGGCGCAAGCGATCGCTATTTCCCACACACTAGGAACGCCCGTAGCCTCTATCACCACATCCGCACCCCAGCCTTCAGTTAATGCCTTAACTACACCGGGAATATCCGCCACTTGATGATAATTAAAAGTTTGGGATGCACCCAATTTTTTGCCAATTTCTAGCCTTTGGTCATTACCTCCCCACAGTAAAACCTCTGCTTTGTCCGCTAAAACTGCCACAAACATCAGCCCAATTGCCCCATCTCCCAAGACAACTACCCGGTTTTGAGGTTTGACATGAGAACGTGCTACCCCATGCAATACACAGGCTAGAGGTTCGGTCATGGCTGCCAATGCAAAGGGTAACTCATCGGGAAGCCGCAACATATTCTGCTGCACAATCGGTGCGGGAATTTTCAGATATTCCGCAAAAGTGCCATTATTCCATGTCAAATTTGGACAAAGAGAATATTCTTGACGTTGACAAAAAAAGCATTTCATGCAGGGGGCAGAATTATTAGCGACAATGCGATCGCCTACCTGCCAATTAGTCACACCAGCACCAACAGCCACAATTGTTCCCGCAGCCTCATGACCAAACAACGTAGGGGGAGTTAACATTTTCGCATGGCCACCACGCCGCCAGACCTTCAAATCCGTACCACAAGTAGTAGCTGCCCCCACCTGAATCACCACTTCCCCATCTGACGGAGTTGGGTCAGGGACTTGTTCTAGGCGTAAATCTTCCTGTCCATAAAGTAAAGCTGCTAACAAAGCTGTTCACCCAAGAATGAAGCTGCCAAATGATTTTACAAAAAAACGCGCCAACCATGAAATTCTCACCTGTCCGCTACGGTAGATTACCCGATTCATGAGATACAGCAGGAAAGAATTAATCGCGCATAAAAGAGAATTGACGGAGATAAATTTGTACTTCACTCTTTTAAGAAACAGTACCGAGTACCAAGTGTGGGGAGTAAAGTACTCAAGAAAATTTTGTTTCTTTCATTCATAGCGAGCGGCAGCGCCGCTTTTGCAGTTGCTACTAAGAAACGCTATGATATTTGCTTTACCTTCTTAAGTTGAGCGATGTCTTTTGGGAAAATCCCTGTAAATCGAATCAAAAAATAATTTTCCTCAACAGCTGATTTTTTCATTACTTTGGCATAAATATCTGGTGCTTCCGTAGACAGCGCTGTTTCTATTAATAACTTAAGTTTGAGATTACTTAATAGCTGTAAATCCAAGTTAGAGCGTAGTTGTGCGCCATTCTCTGACAGTCCAACGATTGCACCTGTAAATATTTTCCCATCTACGTGTTTGCCATGTAAAACAATAAATTCAACAGGTAATTCTTCACTTAAAATATCTATATTTTCATTAATTTTTGGCAAAAATAAATTGTATTTTGCACCGATACCACCTATTTCATAAACCGTGATGGGATGTTTGATGCCTTTGGGTTCTACCTGCAATTGATTATCAATTCTCAAATCAATATTGGCATCTTTCCAAGTATGCTCAGAAATGAGAATTTGTCCTCCCACAGTATATGATTCAATCCGAGCAGCTAAATTCACATGACTGCCAATAACTGTGTATTCAGCGCGTTTTTGGGAACCAATATTTCCAGCTACAACTTCACCTGTATTAATGCCAATTCCCATTTCTAGAATTGGGAGATTCATTTGCTGATTTTTTGCATTTACTTGTTGCATAGCCAACTGCATAGCCACAGCGCAAGCGATCGCTCTTTGAGAATCATCTTCACGACTAATAGGCGCACCAAACATCACCAAAATCCCATCGCCCATAAAATCATTAATCGTACCTTTGTGCTGATTAATGACATCTGTCATCACTTCCAGATAAAGATTCAGAATTTTCACCACCTGTTCTGGGGGAAATTCCTCAGAAATAGCTGAAAATCCTCTGACATCAGACACTAGAATTGTGACTTTTCTGCGTTCTCCTCCTAGCTTCAAACCAGAAGGAGTTTCTATTAAATTAGCGACCACTTCTTCTGTGAGGTAACGCCCAAAGGTTTTTTGCAGACTGGCAGCACTATGGGCAATATACTGAGTAATAGCTATGGTCGCTCCTGCTAATCCTAAAGCTGGTGGCACTATAGGAATCCACCATCCAACTAAAAACCCTAAGAAGCAGCAGCCTATTAAAGCAGTAGCAGCCACGAAAATGCTGACAGTAATCAAAAAGATATTGTGGCGTTGCTGCCAAGATAATATAGCGCCAATAGTTGACCACAGCCAAATCCACAGCCATTCAAAAGGCTCATTGCCAGATTTAATTAGTGGACGACCATCTAAAGCTGAACTCAAAATTTGACTGGTTAAATTAGCATGAATTGCTACACCTGCCATCCGTTCAGGCGCAGCAAAGACTTTACTACTATAAGGTGTAAAAAAAGTATCTCTCAAGCTCTCAGCAGTTGAACCAATTATGACTACCTTTCCCCGCATCAAATCTGGTTTAATACTGTTTTCTAGAACTGCGGTGAGGGAAACTTTGGTAAACTGGTTGATCCGTCCCCGGTAGTTCAATAGTACTTGGTAGCTGCCGGCATTTACCCCGACATAACCACCATCATTAGCTTGGAATCGGGGAAAAATCCCCTTACCTAATTGTAAGTAATTTGGGTTAGTGGTAGCCTCTTTCTCTGTAATTCCATCAGATGCTAAATACGATAATGCTAGTTTCAGACTAAAACTTTCTATGAAATTATCATCATCTGAAAACAGGTAGAGCATTCCTCGACGAACTTTACCATCTCCATCTATAGGTACGTCATTTCCCCCTACTTGCTGACGTTGCTTCAATATAGGTGGTGGTTCCACGGGCGAACTATCAATGCTCTCAAGAACTTTTTGCACTCCTATCAAATTGGGGGTAGACTCAAAGACCTTCACCAAGTCTTGATGACCAGGATTAACCACTAAGTTGCGATAAATATCTAAACCGATCGCTCTGGGTTGTTGTTGCTTAATTTTATTTAATAAGCTGGCAAGTACGCCATCAGAAACAGGCCAACGTTTCTGATTTTTGATATCTGCTTCATTAATTTCAACTATAACTATGCGGTTATCAACTGGCTCTTGTGGACGAAGCAAAAAAAATTGATCCAAGGCTGTCAATTCTAGAGACTGAAGCAATCCACTCAAGCGTAAGGCGATCACAATAAATGTGACATTGGGAACAGCAATTAAAACCCCACGCCATTCCCATATTCGCTGTTTCAGCTTTTCCCACATAACAGTCAGTTATTCATTCTTGGTCTGACAAGAATCGAGTAATGGCTCAGATAGGATGTCATTTAATCCCACTGATGTCAATAATTGTCTCCAATTTAGCTTGACTACTAAGTCATTTGGCTGAGTACAGCGTAACTCTACTGAAGTAGTCAGCGCTTCATGCCAAATACCGTATTCTGCGTAGATAGTTGGTAGTTGGCGTGCGGTTGCTTTTGCTAAAGTATCTGATAAGGGTAATTCTGCTTGGATACGTTCTACCAAACCCTCTACAAAAGGATTGTTACTAGAGTCTTCACCATCACAAATTATTGTTAGATACCAGCGGTAAGTTTTACCTACGGGTAATTCAGGTGTATTTTTAGGGAGAGTAAAGCTAAAAATTCCTGGTTGTTCGGGAAGCTTTATATCTGTTTCATAAAATGGTTGTTCATCTCCATTTGTCTCGATAGTAAACTGGGCGGTTTTGACTGGGAGAGTAGACACAGACCAATAAAATGTAGGATGCCCATTTAAAGTCAGCCCTAATTTATCGGCAGGGATTAAGGGAGTTATTTCTTGTTTGCCTTGGAGACATGAGGCACTTCGAGTGGCAGCACCTACTGTTGGGGGATTTGGATCTTTCCCTCTTTGGGGCTTAAATTTCTGACTAATTTGCCAAGTTTTTTGGGCTGGGCGTGACTGAGCTAACACTGATGCCGTGGTAGTATACGCAGTTAAAGAAACTATCAGTAAAGAGAAAGATGCCTGGAGCCATTTCATGGTTATTTACCCCTTGATTATTTTTTGATACTCCCCTACTTAGACTTGAAAGTATTTTTAATTCATTAAAAGTCTATAACTTTACACTAGTTTCACCAACTGCATATGATGAGATACAGTGTGTTATTAATGTTTTACGAACCAGCCTTGATTATTTAATAATTTTTTATATACAAGGGTTAAAGTCTTGCAGACGTAAATTTTCTGAGGAAAAGTTCCCTCTTATAGTCTAAAATTGATTACTCAGTAACAAAATTTCAATTACTTAAAGCGATCGCAGCATTTTGTCCACCGAAGCCAAAACTCAAACAGAGCATCCGCTGTATTTCACTATCTCTTGCTGTTGTGACGAAATTTAAATCAAATTCTGGTTGCTGCAAACCCACACAAGGTGGAAACTTTTTATACTTTAAACCCATAAGCGAAAATGCTACTCCTAAAGCTGCGGATGCGCCTAATGTGTGACCTGAAGCACCTTTGGTAGAACTAATGGCTACTTCGGCGGGAAACAATCGCTGTATTATCTGGCTTTCTATATGGTCATTCAGGAGAGTAGCTGTACCATGAGCATGAATGTAGTCTATATCTGCTGGTGTTAAGCCACTACGTTCTAAACATTGCTTGATCGCAGCCATAGCACTTTTACCTTCTGGTTCGGGTTTATTAGCATGATATCCGTCCGCTGTCAAGCCAAAACCGAGAATCTCACCATAAATCTTGGCTTGGCGTTGCTTTGCCAATTCCGCAGATTCGAGAACAAACACAGCCCCACCTTCTCCTAGTACTAAGCCTTCTCGGTGTAAATCAAAAGGATAAGCGCCTGTTTTTGCCAAAGCACCCATTTGCTGAAATCCAGAGATGGTGAGCGGTGTAATTGGTGCTTCTACTGCACCAGCGATCGCTCGTTGATATTGCCCAGTTTGAATCCCAAAAGCCGCTTGAGAAATTGCCCAAATTCCTGTAGAACAAGCCGCCATTGGTGCTAAAACTGTCCCTGTTGCCCCGATTTTTCTGGCTACAGCGATCGCATTCATGTGCGGTAAGGTATTTAACCAATTTTCTAAATTTAAAGGTTTTTGGCAGGCATTTTGACCATACATCTGCCGCGCTAACTTCTCCCAATCTACTTGATAACTACGACTAGAACCAATTACCACAGCACAATCAGGTAGAGGTGCGATTAATTGGGCATCTCGCAAAGCAGAAGTAACAACCATCTGAGTCAGCGTATTCAAATCAGATGGTTGTTGAGCAATTAAGCCTAAAGGAATTATGCCCAGTTCTGGAAAAGGTTGATGTAATTTAATGCCCGTTTTACCCGCTAACAAATTTTGCCAGCTATCTTCTAAGCTTTTGCCTAAAGCGGAAACTAAACCAATACCAGTAACAACAACCTTCACACAATTCGTAATTTGTAGTTCCTAATTCGTAATTTTTAGGGCGTATTGCAATACGCCCCTATTTACTACTGAGGAGTTTTCAGGTTTTCTGCACCTTGGGTGACTTTAGCAGAATCGATGATATCGCCCTGCTCGATTTTGTTAACTACATCAAAGCCTTGGGTGACATGACCAAATACAGCATAGCTACCATCTAAGAATCCCTGATCAGCCAGAGTAAAGTAAAACTGTGAAGAAGCTGAATCAGGCATTTGCGATCGCGCCATTGCGATCGCTCCTTGCTTATGCTGTAATTCAGGCTGCTCAGTAATAGTCTTACCGTAAATGGGGTCTTTCGCACCTTTTGGCTTAATTTCTAAGGGTATACGGCGTTCAGTCCCAATTTTGGGGTCTATATAGCCACCAGTTCCATTTCCTTTAGGATCACCACCTTGAGCCACAAACGGTTGAGGTTCACGCACAACGCGATGAAATTTCAACCCGTCATAAACACCTTTCTGCACTAAATCAACGAAGTTGCCAGCAGTGATTGGCGCATTAGTACCATCTACTTCGATGGTAATTGGTGAGCCTTTAACTGTCATCACCACAGTAGCTTTACCTTCGAGCCGTGGTAAATCTTTCATTCCCGGAATACTCTCACTACTAGTTTCTGATACTGTTGTTGCTTCAGTAGTTGACTTGGGGCTTGCCTCAGTTGCCTTTGAGGTAGCTGTCGAAGTGGGAGATGTATTAGAAGCTACGTTTTCTGTTGAACATCCACCCAACATCAGACCACCAATCATCAACAGAGCAACCAAAAATTGTGAAAATTTTAATCGCATTGCCAGTTACTGACTCAACCAGAGTATCTTAGCTTTTCTTGGCAATTTTAGATTTTGGATTTTAGATTGAAAATCCTCATGGTCAGGCTATTGCATAGAGTTAAAACAATAGATAACATCAGAATTTGCTGTTCTCAGAAGGTAGATGTTCGATTTACCATCAATCCAACACCTAATCCAAAATCCAAAATCTAAAGTCTAAAATTTACAATCCTTCTAAAGGTACTGCCAAAAATCTTGCCAACTCAGCACCTTGAGTTTCCAAATCAGCTAAAGATAATGGTTGACCTACGCGTGTCAGGGGGATGTCTCGTCGTCCCTTAACTTTTAGATAAAGTGCGCGTTGAGGATTTAAGCCTTCTTTAATAGAGATACGCACAGATTGTACATCTTGGATGCGATTTTCAATCTCAATTTGGCGGTTTTTACCAGGAAAACCCCAGCGGAAGATTTTGAATTTGCCTGTTTCCTGATTAAATTCGTTGTAGCCGCCGCCAACGTCCCATAAAATCACTAACCACAGGTATGAAGCTAACAGCACTCCAGCCGTGCCGTATAACCCCATTACCAATCCTTGAGGGACAAATATCAGTTGAGTTGCATCAGTAACTATGAGTAAATTAACTTTGAGATAGCTGGAGATACCAGCCAGCAAAAAGCCACTTGCTCCCAAAGTAACGATAGTTGCCCACCAGTAGTTGCTAAACCGACGAGAACCGAGAACGTTTTGATGCAAGAGGCTATCGCCTTTATTAATCGTTGTTGATGCCGTCATGGAACTACCTTGGCCTGCGAGATATTCTCTCTCAAAGTCTGCCACTTGAGCAGTGTGTATTGCAAGTTGTAAGATTATGAGAAAATCTGTGTCAAATTGTTAAAATTCTGATATTCATATATTTATATAGTTTGAAATACCTGATTACCTTCCACGTCTACAGCACAAACCCTGACGAATGTGGTAAGTTAAGAATCATTAAGTTACTACAAGCTAGATTACTAGTGACTAGTACGTGTAATGGCATAATCCTGAGAAATACTCAACTACTAACGTTGTGAATTCTCAGCATTTTAGCAGCTTGTAAAGGGCTAAGAGTGTCAAAAAAAACGTTGAATTCCTCGCGGCAGTTGCTCATGGGATTTGATTCCCAGATTGCACAGCCTTAAAAACGTGGCAATTTTAGTAAACAAGAGGATTGTAGTTCAATGACCATCGCAGTTGGACGCGCCCCGAGTAGAGGGTGGTTTGACGTATTAGACGACTGGTTGAAGCGCGATCGCTTCGTATTCGTAGGTTGGTCAGGAATATTATTATTCCCCTGCGCCTTCCTCGCACTAGGCGGTTGGCTCACCGGTACAACCTTCGTCACATCCTGGTACACCCACGGATTAGCATCCTCCTACCTAGAAGGAGCTAACTTCCTAACCGTAGCAGTATCCACACCAGCAGACAGCATGGGACACTCCCTACTGTTGCTGTGGGGACCAGAAGCCCAAGGCGACTTCACCCGTTGGATTCAACTCGGTGGCTTGTGGCCGTTCGTAGCCCTACACGGAGCCTTTGGTTTAATCGGCTTCATGTTGCGCCAATTTGAAATCGCCAGACTGGTAGGGATTCGTCCTTACAACGCGCTGGCTTTTTCAGGACCCATCGCCGTATTCGTCAGTGTATTCCTGATGTATCCCTTGGGACAATCCAGCTGGTTCTTTGCACCCAGCTTTGGAGTAGCAGCAATCTTCCGCTTCCTCTTATTCCTGCAAGGGTTCCACAA
>NZ_JACJST010000050.1 GCF_014698305.1 Anabaena lutea FACHB-196
TAATGAGACTTAATCCCAATAAGCGTAAGTATTATCAACAAGGTCTAAGAGCTATGAATCTTATACAGTCTGTCTTTTAGTTGATCTTGTCCCCCCTTCAGATACTCTTTACCTATAAAATTTCTCCAGAAGATATCATTTCTGTGCGGGTAGATGGTGATAACTTCAAAATTGACGTGAATACGGAAACAGAGATGTTTCGCTTTAAAGCTAAAGGCTTAGACAGTGTAATCATGAAAGATGTCAAAACAGGAATTTTACAATTAACCTTTGATCCAGCTTTAGCCCAAGGGATTTATAACATTGTCGATGAGTATTTGTAAGCAATTCTCGACTGTACATTTTTGTTCACCGTATGTCTAAGGAAGTGTATAGGCAGATTTAATTGCAGACATCATCAATATGGATATTTTTGGAAATTGCTATAATCAAAACAAACTTAAAAAAATCCTGATATGATAGCCATTCCCCAACAACCGCAAAAAATGACCATTGAGGAATATCTCGCATGGGAACTTAACCAAGATATTCGCCATGAATACATCAACGGTGAAGTTTTCGCCATGACTAGTGGTACAATTCCCCATAATGATATTGCGCTCAATCTTTACAGACCTTTATACTCCCATGTTCGTCCTAGAGGTTGTCGAGTCAACGTATCAGATGTAAAAGTCCAAGTTACTCTTAACAGCCCATACTTCTATCCTGATCTTATCGTCAGTTGTCACCCTGATGACCTCAATGCCCGTAAATTTATTCAAAATCCCAAATTAATTGTTGAGGTTCTTTCTCCTGGTACAAGCAGTAAAGATAGAGGGGAAAAATTCAGATATTATCTAACAATGCCCAGTTTACAAGAATATATCTTGATTGATTCTGAAAAAATCTCTGTTGAACGTTATTGTCGGGGAGAAGGAAGAATGTGGCTTTATTATCCCTACACTACTGGAGATATCATCACTTTATCAAGTATCGAATTTGAATTTCCAATTGAAATGCTTTATGATGGTGTGGGATTGGAAACAGAAGCCTAAAAACACATTTCACAAACTCTGTAAATTCTCACCAATAAATCTTACTATAATTAAACTACAATTTAGTCACCGATAACAATTATGGCAAAACGCAAGAAAAGCAATTTTCAGTGGATTAAAGAAACCCTGGAATTAAAGCCAGATCATCACTGGGAATCTCCCCCAGAATATAATATTTTTGTTGCAGGTAGAGGGGCTGTGCGGTTCAATGTTCCTCGCGGTTGGATATCTAAACCACAGGAAAAATCATTTAAGTTCATGGATAAAAAACCACCTAATGATGATTGTTGTTTAGAAGTATCTTACAATCACTTGCCTCCTAATGATTGGACTCTATTTCCTCTCAAATCTACTTTAAAGAAAATCCTGGAAGATGACAGCCGTGATGTAATTGAAAGGGGAGAAGTGATTACCGTCAAGCGACAAACTGCCCGGATTATGTGGTGTGAAATTAAGTTTATTGACACTCAAGCAGAACCAAGGGAAGCCTTTTCGCGGACTTGTGTTGGTTTAGGTTCAAATATTCAATGTTTGATTACCTTTGATTATTGGGCAGATCAAGCAGAGCAATTAATACCTGTTTGGGATGAGGTGATGCGTAGTTTAACACTCGGATTATATATTCGTGATCCTAGAACCGGTTTAGCTTTCCCAGATTGAAGTCATCAAACAATGAAAGTCGATTTTTTCAAAGTAGAAGTTGTTCCTCATAATCCCACTTGGAAAGACGCATTTATAACTGAGTCCAAGCAGATTTCACTTGCACTTGGTGAAAATTGTGTTGCTGTACATCATATTGGCAGTACAGCCATTCCAGAAATTTATGCCAAGCCCATTATAGATATTTTGCTGGAAGTTAAAGACATTATAAAAGTTGATGAACAGAGTTCAAAACTAGAAATATTAGGTTATGAAGTAATGGGTGAGTATGGAATATGCGATCGCCGTTATTTCCGTAAGCATAATGACGCAGGAATGAGAACACACCATATTCATGCGTTTTCAGTTGGTTCAATGCAGATAGAACGCCATTTAGCATTTCGAGACTACATGATTGCTCATTCTGAAGACGCACAGAAATACAGTGATCTCAAACGTGAACTTGCAAAGAAGTATCCTGATAATATTGAAAGCTACATGGATGGAAAGGACTGTTTTATTCAAGAGATAGATAGAAAAGCAGCAGAGTGGAGAAAAATATGCTAGGAGCGATCGCAGGTGATATTATTGGCTCAATGTATGAAATTAGCAATATTAAAACTAAAGATTTTCCTCTTTTAAACCCCAACAGCATTTTTACAGATGATTCAGTTTTAACCGTGGCGGTAGCCGATAAACTTCTAAATGGTGGTAGTTATGAAGAAAATTTTAAATCTTACTATCATCGCTATTCAGCTAGAGGCTATGGCAAAAATTTTCACCGTTGGGCAAAAGGCGAAATTGTCGGAGCTTATAACAGTTTTGGCAACGGTTCAGCCATGAGAGTAAGTTCTATTGCCTATGAATCTTCTCGGACGTATGTCTGGTTTTGACATTGAGGTAAATTTAGTCTAAAAAAATCCCCGTTAAAAAAGTACTCCTATATAACAAATTTGCCACTAATTAAAATTTAACAACTATCTAAAGCCCAGACAAAATCAGGATTAAATTATTTGCAGTTATCAACAAACAATGTTATTATAGAACATAATGAACTAGATTTAGTCTAAAATTTAACTCCTTTTAATTCCACAATTAAAAAACCTAAAATTAACGCATCTTTCAACCCCCATCACCAAGTTCGGAGTAATCCCAAGAGTGCATTTGACGGAAAGGAAGACCCATCTTTTGGAAGACATACTTCTCTTTCACACCAGAAGCAACTAAGTCTGGCTTCAATGCTTTGATGAATTCTTCAAATTCAAAAGCGGTAACGTCGTCATAAACGATGGTTCCGTTTTCAATGTAGTGAGTGGTACGTTTGTAGTCGTCATTATGAGCGAACTCATAACCAGTACCAATCATTTTCATTCCCAAATCTTGGAAAGCGGGAACAACGTGACGAGGACGTAGACCACCAACCATCATTGCAACTGTCTTACCTTCCAAACGGGGGCGATATTTAGAAACGATCGCATCCATTGTGGGTTGGTACTTAGCAATTACCTTCTCAGCATTTGCTTGGATCTTCGCGTCAAATTTAGAAGCAATTTCGCGTAAGGAAGCTGCAATCTTAGTAGGACCGAAGAAATTATACTCAAGCCAGGGTATATAAATTGCAAGTCGCTTAACCCTTTATGTAGTAATACTTTCAGAAATCATTTTTTCTCATGGCTTATTTTTGGCTTAAATCTAGCTTTGGCAGTACCAAAAAACGCCATTTTTTAAGGGCTTCATTCAATCACATTGTGGCTTAATCTAAATTCAATATTATTGATTCTGTAGCAATAAGCTACATAAAGTACAAATACCTCTTCTGCCGTTGTGCGATCACAATTTTCTTGCTGTTCAAACGCTACTAGCTTAATATTGTTGTGTAGTGATATAGAAATATAGTAGCAGAACCAACAATTACCCAAGTTTTTTGTGCAGGCGCATCACAGACAGCTACGCTATGCAGCAACTAAAACTAAATTTTCTAAAACGTTAAACGCGATTACCAAGTAAGATTTGCAAAAGGTTTAACAAAAAACAACTATCAAAATTACATTTAATGACCATACAAGAAATTGTCCTAAAAACTAACATAGCAGTTAGTTTACTTCCTTCAACATTAGGCAATAAGGTCAATCTATCACCTACGATAGAGCCTTATGTAAAAGAAGGTTATACAGTAATTGATGAAAGGAGAGAATTAAGAAACTTAACAGCAATAAATTACATTCAATCATTAGAAGAGATAGAATACCCTCTCTTTGACGTTACCGTTAGCGATAGTGAAAAATCATTACGGTTATTAAACCTGCAATGGTTATCGCCAAGAATGCACCTTAATACTTGGGTTAATGCATATTTAGTAGATGTGGCATCACTATTAACTCCTAAACCGTATCCTTATAGCAATGTGTCTTTAAAGGATTTTAATTTTGATTCTTCTACAAGCATATCTGTTAGTATCGATGACGTTGGATACGGATTTTTAGTTGATAATGACCAAATAGTTATCATTGGTGAATTTAGTCGTTACATCTATTTGGAGAAAACGGAAAACATAACTATCGCTATTGGCAGTATCGCAAATTCACTACAAGCTATCGCTACCGCTATTAGTGAACTAGAGCTTAACATCATACCTCCTGATGATAATGACGATAACGGCGGTGGTGACGATAACGGCGGTGGTGACGATAACGGCGGTGGTGACGATAACAATAATGGAGATAATGATTTTATGCCTTTAGCAGTTAAAGATAGCAACTACACAATCACAACTAACGGTGAACGTATAGCTTGTATTACTAGTTTTGGTGGTTTTACTGTAACGCTACCCCCTAACCCAGCAACTGGCTGGGAGGTAGAAATTATCTATTTAACAGGTGGTATAGATTCAGTGCAAATTAATTTTAACGGCAACAGTATAATAAGCACTGATATTAACGGTAACGCAACACTGGATATTACTGAAGCAAGTTTAACTCCTGCAAATAGAGGTGGCAAGTTGGTGTATAGCAACCCTTATTGGGAGTTTTACCCTAATCATGGTGCTACTAATGCAAACGCCAACCCGCCGTTTAATTTAGTAACTATCTAATAACTATCTCTTAAAAGTTAAGGTAGCTAGCCTTAACTTTTTTATAAACAAAACTTTAAAAATAATGAGTTTTGCAAAACCGCAAAAGGGACTTGTACCTATTGGTGGCAACTTTTACGCCACCCCCAAAACACCCCAAAAACCAAATTATTCTGAACCTTTTAAGGACATTATTGATGTTGGACTCGACGGGATAACGGTAAATCCCCCAATTGGAATTGACATCGAATACATTTTTGATGGCTGCAACGTTGGCATTCAAGCCACAGGTTTTTTGATGTGGATGATTTTGCCTTCATTTCAACTCCTTTGGCATAATCCATCACTAGAATGCAACCCGCCACCCTACGAGCCAGATCCTTTAGACAATAAACCTTATCCTTTTCCGCAAAAACCACCAAACCCCGAAGCAAAATATCTGTATGTTCGATTTCACTCATACTCAAATATCTTCAGTGAAGAAGGAAACGCAAATGAAGATTTTGATGGACAATTCCCAGACGGATTTACTTTCAATCAAAGCAGTGTTAAGACCAACAAGTTAACACGAATGGAAGAAATTATAGAGGAAGTTATTATCGGTAAAAAGCTGATACAATCCCCTTCAACTTTTATAGATATTTATGCCACTCATGTATTGGAGTGGGAAGAATCTTCTCAAGCTAATAGTACCTACCCACCAAACAATCTAAAAACTTTGCCAGGTAAAAAACCATCATCCAATAATCATTCCTTTTCAGTTCGTACATATATAAATGCATCTGAACCTAACATACGGAAAGATGAAATATTATCCTACAATTCGTCTCGTTCATTAGGAGAAGATGCAAATGGACAACCGTTTGGAGCCGAACAACACTCGCAAGGTGAAATCGATTCGAGAATCGCTTTTAGCGTAGGAAGGCTTTCATACAATGAATTAGCCGACATCGCGAACATAAATACCGTGTCGGTGACTATTGAAAACACGTTAAGCAATGCCGATGATCCTGCTTACAACATAGGCGCTTATCGAAATCGTGTAGGCAAGCCAAGGTTGTTTTTAAAACAACTTCCCAAGGGAGTTGCCCCACCACCACCACCACCAAAAAAGGAAAAGAAAATGTGTTGTTGCCCCGAAGAATTAGCTTTGCTTAAGTTGCTCTTAAAAAGATTAGGACCAGTACCTGCATCTGTTCCCCAATATTTATCAGTAAAAAATTCTCCGACTATCACTATTCCATCGATAGCGGAATACATAGCTTACACGGTCAAACAACTTGATGCTCTAACTGGTCAGTTCCCAATCGAAATCGACATTGAAGATGCAGATTTGACAGAAGAAGGTAATCAAGGCAAGACGCTTAATCTGCCAAACATGGCTGAAACCCTGGCCGAGATGATGACCACTCTTTTACTTTTACAAAGTCAGAGCGATGCTAATCTTAACGCCACAATTCGGGCATTGTTTGAGTCAGGGCAAACCAAACAGATTGCACAAATTACTCACGACATAGCAGAGGCAAGTGCAACATATTTGGGATACAAGGGTAAGTTTGTCGAGAAAGAATATCCGATGATGTTTACCCCCGGTGAAGAGCAGTTAGACAAAATTTTAAAGGAAACAAAAATCAAGTTAAGGTCATGGGCTTATGACGATAAGGATGACTTGAATGATGTCTTGGCTCCACTAATGGAGTTTAGCGCGATGTGGAAAGCTCAAAATTTCAGGAATTTAGGAACCAGTTCACCCGCATTGAAATTAAAGGATATTTTCTCAACAGGTCTGGGATTAGCGAAAAAATTATCAGACATAAATCCTGATGAAGATGATTTTGATGCTTTTACGGAGCAGGTAGAAAATGGGTTTATTGCACAGGCAGGAGTAACCGACCCGTTAAATCCTTACGGCAAGGATTTTACCCGTCGTCCAAGGGTTAAGGAAGTAGGAACACAATCACCGGAGTAGCTTTCACAGGGTAATCATACATCTGCCTTGGTTATTTCATTGCCATAAACGGTTTGCAGAAGAAATAACCTTTCATTAGCTATCTGTTCTCTAATGAATGATTCAGATGTTTTCAACTCAAATGCAAGCCGTTTAACTAGCTGTTCCCGTGGTTGGTAGTGATATTTTCGCCCCCACCGGGAACTTCTTTTTTTCATTAGACGGCGGCTTTTTGTGCCTAGTAAAAAGTAGCAGATTAAATCCATGTCAGGGTTTCATGACGTTCTTAAAGTTTACCATCAATTGTTTTTTGGGGGTTGTACTTTTTCGCAACCCATATGGGTTTCTATTCTACTGGTGAAGGACGCATTCTATGTCAAAATAGCTCCAAAAAAAATTTAACAATCGCTAAATCAAGAGCTATATTCAAAAAATAAAGCAAGAGTACGAACGGGGACGTAAAAAATGGCAGTTAAAACAGATTTGACTTGGACTGAATTACAAGCCGCACTGACTGCAAAGGGACTTCCTAACGCCGTTGTTGTAAGCGGTGGAAAAGTGATGATAGATGTTGGGGTGATTGTTGGGGAAGCAACTGAACAACTTACTGATGAGGGCGTTTGTGAAACCTTGTTTAAATTAAGAGATGCCGCAGGGGCTGCACAGGAAACTGTTAACGAGACACTATTAGAAGAAGAGAGGCTTACTTCTTTTCCGGGCTTTAGTTTTGGATCTCCAGATGCTGAAGGATTGGTAGGGGTGACACAAACTTCTACCTATACCGTGCCGTTAAACCTCAACCAAATCTTTGGAACTAATTAATTAACCAAATTAAATGTAATTTAAGGGGGATATATGGCACGACGTAGAGGGGAAAAAGTCCCGGTTTTTGTTGTTTTTTCTGGACTTAATTATGGGTTTCAAGGGACAGAAAGAATACTAAAAAAGTATGGGGGGCTATTAGGACAGAAACTTTCAGGGGCGACACCAGGGGTTTTTTATGGGTGCAACTCTCCTAAGCCACCTAGAGCAACTATTGCAGAAACAGAAGGCAAAGAAAATACCTTTACAGGCAGCAGAGTTTCGTCTTTTTGTTCTGCCGATAAAGTTGATTCTCTGAAAAAAGCTAACTGGGTAATTACTAAAGCTGGAACTATACGAGGTATTAAGCAAGCTGGTGTTACCAGAACTGTTCATGTTGAAATGCCAGGGGGATACAATTACACCTGGAATTTAAACAAAGAGGAGTTAACTCATGTGCAACTACTTGGAATTGAGTTGACTACTGGTTCGACAGATAACCGTGTTTGGGGTTCAAGTCCTAAACCCCCCCGTGCCTCAATAATTATCCAGGGTCAGAGAACATCAACTTTTATCAAGCCTCAGGGTTCTGTAATTGATAAAGCGATCGCAGCCGGTTGGAGTATTTCGGGTGTTGACTATGACCTTATCCCTAACGCCGGTTAATTTCCCTTCTGATGGCAGAATGATTATTCTGCCTGGTGATCCAGGTTGGGACTGGACCTTAACTCAGCCTCCTCCTAATTGGAAAGAAATGGCAGCAAAAGATCCAGACGGCTTTGCATTTGTTTTTGAGCCAGAGTCTGGAACTATGCGAGTAGCCAATTCTACTGATTTAGAAGAATACTTGTACGGTGGAGAATACGACGAAAGGCTAGAAGAAATAGGGATGACTGACGAATGGGATGGGTAAATATATCTGCTATTCCCATATCCAAGAAATGGCAGTTTTCTGAATTACTTGATCCATCGGTTGAATGGGTTCGGATTAGACATTCTCTATCTGAACCTTCAACTTTTACTTATGGACAGTTTGCACAAGTTGACAACTTTTTGAATTTTTACGACAAGCGGCGAATTTATCCTCAATCTGAAAATGAAATTTTTAAAATAGTAGCTCCTCCAATGTTTTCAAGTAGGAGAATTGGTATTCGCAAAACGTCGAAAGAATATAGTTCTTTGACGTGGACAGCTTATATTGATATTTATGTTTAATTTTTAGATAAAGGGTTCACATGGGCGCTGCGGATATTGTTTCTTCAACCTTAAATTCACGAGCCGTTCGTTCGGCTATTGGCAACAATGGTAAAAGGGTTTTTAAAGCTTCTTTTGAATCAAAAAGTCAAAGTGAAGGCGGAATTATTTCTTGGCTTTGGAACGGTGCGGGTAGAATTGTTGGATTAATTGGAGCATTTTTAACAGGAATAGTTTTTTCAGCCGTAGCTATTTGGGACTTGATAGTTTCTTCTGCTCAGTTCATGTGGAACTTTGACTGGAATATGACAGACCAGTCAATTGATGAGCAGATTCAGCAAAGCTGGAATAATCTAGCTGGTATGCTTGGCGGGACGCTTGGGAATGCATTTGGATATTTAGCTTGTGGGGTTCTTCCCGCTGCCACAATATTTGCTTTTAATGAGCCAATGGGAGCTTATATATTCGCCAATGTTGCCGAAGAATTACAAGAAGAATTAGTTGGCAATATATCTAATTTGGCAAGATATACATTTATGTCTGGGGTGCAAACTTTGCTGCTTTGGAGCTTTAAAAATCTTAGAAAGTGGCTAAAAAATAATCCCGGTTTACTTGCAATCGTTTTTGGTGAAGAAAAAGCTCAGGCGATGGCTAAGTCGTGGGGTAGTTCTGGTTCAAAGCCCTGGTCTTTTGCTAAGGCTGTAGAGAATGCTGTTGAATCAATTCCCAATGAAGCTGTTAGGAATTTTGTAGAAGAATTTCTAGAAGAGGCTTGGGAAGGATGTGTGGAGGCTGGCTATGTTGTTGCTGGCGGGATTGATAGTTATATCTCAAAACAGAAATTGGCAAGGCAACAAGTGCCAGTGTTGGGAGACGAGAAATATGTAGAAATCACACCAGATAGGAGTAACGAGAATGAACGAATAATATTAGCTGGACCCGAACAAATTTTAAAAGGTAACATAATCCAAACAATGTCAAGTTACCAATTAATTGAGAATCGGGATGTGGGCAGTTTGGTGGGAATGCCCGCCGACGATTATTTAAGAGCCAAACCTCAATCATTGAGAGTTATAGTAAGTTTTTTTTCAGTTCAAAAACCTCCTTACATTTCTAAAAACGCAAGATTAGTTACTGCTACTTACGCCATCCCAGACGTAAAAACATCGAAGCTTGACTGGGAAACGATAAAACTTGCTTGCGGTGGGGCTAACGGATATATGTGGGGACGGTATCGTTGTACTGGCATTCTAGATAATGGACGGCAGATGCAAGTCATGGGTGCAACCCCAGACGAAGCAGAAGACAGGCTTAAGGCTTTATTGACTTTAAGTAATGCCCAATTAGTTAAAAAACCGACTATTACTGAAGACAGGGGAGAGGATGTTAGCGGTAATTATTTAAAAAAGCCAACTAAGCTATATCCCGGATTTTTCACAATCATGAATCAATACCGTGTCCCCGGTGGGAGAAAGGGAGGAATTCCCATGAGTGATGGCACTTATAACCGCAAGAACGACAAAATTTTACTTTGGACGGATCAAAAACCAATCGGCACTGATGAAAGAATAGCTGACTTACTTAAAAAGCCAGGGTTGAATACTTAACTCGTAAGAGGGATCACTCTAAATGAAAAATAATATTAACGACTTTATGGAAATTGCGCTTATGCAGTTGCCATCAATTATTTGGCTTACATGGAAGGCGGCCAGCGAAAAAGCAGCAATTTACAAAGAAATTGATGCTGTGGGGGATTCTCTCGGTAAGCTAGTTAATTCCCTAGATAAAAGATTAGATTTACACATTCAGGATTCTCATGCCGCGCGAGAAAGTTTAACTGAAAAAATTCAGGGGCAAGGTAAAAGATTCGGTGCCAAGCTTGACCGGATAGAAGCCAAGCTTGATAAATGTGTTGAATAAATTTATTTGATTGGAAGCGATCGCACTCCACCCCAAAAATGCGATCGCTTTTTTACTTAAAACCCAAACATGGCTAAATTACCGTTTGCAACATCAGCATCGTTTATCTCTTTTACAACCAAGGGTTTCCATTCTTTCCATCTTTCGTAGTCAATCAGTGTGCTTGCTGCTTTCCCGCCATCCGTACACCGCCAACAGTACACACCAACCTGTTTGATGGGCTTCCACAATCGCCCATATTTATCCATGTGCCACTTGTTTAATTCCATACCTTCCTCAACGTGATCGCTTTTCATTCTCATTAATCAGCTGCTCTATTGAGAATCAGTCAACTCCCTGAACTCAGAATATGCCTCTCTCCAAGCGGCTGAACCGCCCTTGGAGCAATGCCAGAGGCGTTCGATCAACTGCGTTTGAGTGAGTTCAGAGTTCAGGGAATTTATCAAATGCAAAATTTGCTGTTTTGAGAGTTTTAACGGCGTGTAGAACCGAGTGGTTAAATCGCTAGAGCCATTGTCAGTTGGACGGTTCAGCGGTTCAGAAGTACCTGAACCCGGTTCGGATGCTTTTAAATCGCTAGAACTATTATCAGTTGGACGGTTCAGCGATTCAGTATCCGGTTCAGGACTATATTCCAAGTCCCAAATTTCCTCTAACTTTTCTGGTGTTAGCGTAGTTGGTTCGGTCTTTCCACCAAAATTAAAAATAGTGTTCCACTCCGGTACGGTCACAGAGAAAAATTCCCCGCCGGGATATTTCACCGACCAAATTCTGCTGCTTCCACCAGTTGGAGCAACACAGTGTAACTCCAAAAATGAATCATCACGAGTTTTGGCAGTGCCTTTAGCATCTCCCATTAACGCCAACGTCCGACCGTGAGAAATGAACAGGCAGTTAAAAAATATTTTTCGATTGTCTGACAAGCACGCTTGAATAAAATCACCTGAGTTTTTACAGCGTTTGGCATAATTAGTTAACTCCTCAGCTACCAAGCAAATTCTACCCAGTTTTTCTACTGCGGCTTCACCCTGTTCCCTTAACATTCGATAGCGGCGTTCACATTCTTCAAAGTACCAGCCCATAAATTCATCTATGGCTTTATAATTCATCCCCGCTCCAATAACTTCTAACCCTTCCCATTGCCCTTTTGCAGCATGAGGGTCCAGGACAATTACCCTATCGCCACGATTCTTTCGTGCTTTAACAATGTGACTTGCGGCTGTAGTTTTACCGCCATTTTGACCACCCCAAATCAAAACACAGAAGTAGTTAACTGCATGGGTGAACCAGTCAATTTCAAGTGATTTAACTTCGTTACCCTCTACCTTGTCTTTAGGGTCAATCGTCTTACCCAATGTTTGATTACCCGTTAGGTAAGGCGTTTGTTGATTGCGGATAAATTCAACGTAGGCTTTACGCTGCTCCTCACTCAT
>NZ_JACJST010000051.1 GCF_014698305.1 Anabaena lutea FACHB-196
GGTTAGCGACAGCGTAACCCACCATTTTTTATATATAGTTGGAATTCGTAGGTTAGCGACAGCGTAACCCACCATTTTTTATATATAGTTGGAATTCGTAGATTAGCGACAGCGTAACCCACCATTTTTATTATAATTGAAACCATTTAGTAGCGATATAATAAAGTCATTTAGGTAAGCAAATATGGAGGAAATCACCATGCTATCATCCCCCTTAATGTTGCAAATGCCATCTTCAATGCCAATGACAGACGAACAATTTTTTGAATTCTGTCAGGTAAACCGTGATTTACGCATTGAAAGAAATAGATTTGGAGAAATATCAATCATGTCACCGACAGGTTCAGAAACAGGAAACCGAGAAGGTAATATATTTGGACAATTATGGGTATGGTCAGAAAAAGATGGTACAGGTATCACTTTTACTTCCAGCACAGGCTTTAAACTCTCCACAGGTGCAGACCGTTCTCCTGACGCTGCTTGGATAAAATTAGAAAGATGGAATACACTCACACCAGAACAACAAAAAAAGTTTGCACCCATATGTCCTGATTTTGTCATCGAATTAAGATCAGCTTCTGATAACCTGCAACCATTAAAAGATAAAATGCAGGAATATATGCAAGAACCAGGAATACAATTAGGCTTATTAATTGACCGCAAAAATCGCCAAGTTTATATTTACCGTCCTGGACAAATAGAAGAATGTTTAGAAAATCCTGATACTGTAAGTGGTGAACCTGTTTTACCTGGGTTTGTTTTGAATATGAGTAAAATTTGGTAAACAAAATAACTAGAAGGAAATCACCATGCTTTCATCTCCCTTAATGTTGCAAATGCCGTCATCAATGACAGATGAACAATTCTTTGAATTCTGTCAACTAAACCGTGATTTACGCATTGAAAGAAATAGATTTGGAGAAATATCAATTATGCCACCTACAGGTTCAGAAACAGGAAACCGTAATTTCAACTTAGCTGTACAGCTAGGAGTTTGGACTGAAAAAGATGGTACAGGAATTGGTTTTGATTCCAGCACAGGTTTCAAACTCTCCACAGGTGCAGACCGTTCTCCTGACGCTGCTTGGATAAAATTAGAAAGATGGAATACACTCACACCAGAACAACAAAAAAAGTTTGCACCCATATGTCCTGATTTTGTCATCGAATTAAGGTCAGCTTCTGATAACCTGCAACCATTAAAAGACAAAATGACAGAATATATGCAGGAACCAGGAATACAATTAGGTTTATTAATTGACCGCAAAAATCGCCGAGTTTATATTTATCGTCCTGGACAAATAGAAGAATGTTTAGAAAATCCTGATACTGTGAGTGGTGAACCTGTTTTACCGGGTTTTGTTTTAAATATGAGTAAAATTTGGTAGTTATTTTAGGTAGCCAAAATATCCAATAAAATACACAGCGAGTAAAAACTATGAGTAAAACACCAGTAAAACATTTATACGAACAAGATTTTTATCTATGGGTTGAGGATACGGTCAGTAAGTTAAAAGCAAGAGACAATGAAAATTTAGATTGGGATAATTTGATTGAAGAGGTAGAGTCTTTGGGGAAAAATCAGCGTAAAACAGTGCTGAGTTTTTTGGTACGTTTATTAGAACATTTGTTAAAGCGGTGTTATGTACCAATATCAGATTGTTATCGGGGTTGGGAAATTGAAATTAGGAATTTTCGGCAAAGATTACAAATAGAGTTAGAAGATTCACCAAGTTTAAAAAGTTTTGTTTTAGAAATTCTCTCAAAAAGTTATGAAATGGCATTGGCAAATGTCAGAGATGGTTATCCTGATGTTTATTTTTCTGATGTTTGTCCATTTCCATGTGATGTAGATGCTTTGTTAAATAAGAAGTTTTGGGAAGAATAATGATTATTTTTGGTGAGGGTTTAGCAATGCTAAACCCCTACATTTAGTCAATCAATATTTACTTTTTTCGCTTTTTCCACTTTCTCAACTTGCTTGTGTGCTTCCATTTCGTTGAATAGTCAGTCGCATAGATTCATTTCAGCCAATTTTGATGAAATAATTGCTGTAAACTTTGGCTAATTGTCCTAATTGTTATCTTTAAAGTAAGCTTACTATATACACTTTTTTATCTTCCTCCTAAACTCTACTTTGATGTATTTTTAAAATAAAGTATCAATAAATAATCATGTAAATCCTTTAATCTTGAAAATCCTGATTCGCTTTTTATTTTAAAATCAAATTCATGTATTATAATTCTGCTAAAATATTATAAGCCTCATTAATTAACCGCATCTTCTCCTGTACCTGTTTTTGCATTTGTGGCTGATTCACAAATAAATCAGGATGCCATTTTTTCACCAATGTCTTATATGCTTGTTTCACTTCAGCAAAAGAAGCCGTAGGTTGTAACCCTAAAATTGTATAAGCGCGCGCAATTTTATCTATCTCGACTTGTTTTTTTGGCGGATTTTGTGCCTTTTGACTGGGATTTTTTGATTCCTGTTTCCCTGAAGACTTCATATTAGCTTTTATTTGCGCTATTTCTTGATCAAGTTCCCAATTCCGAAATTTCGCTTCTACCTCTGCGGGGTTTGGTGGTGGAGGTGGTGGAGTATAAACCTGTTGACGCGGAGGTTCTACCTTTGTTTGACTATTCCGAGGAGTATTTTCTTTTGGAGGTGTATAAACTTGTTGTTTTGGTGGTTGAGGACTTGCAGATTTAGGTTTATCTTGATAAGGTTGATATTTAGTTGAGATATTCGCTTTCTTTAACTCTGCCAACAACTGATTAAATTGATTTTGCAACTTTTGTAAATCTTCCCTTTGTTGAGTAATTTCTACTGGTTCTTTACTTGCTTCAAAGTAAATTACTTTAGCGGCTTTTTGTTCATATTCAGCCAAGATAGATAAACCCTGACTACTAAAACGTGATAAATAATTTTCAGCCGCAGCTATACAAATTTTAGCAACTTGTTGATTATATGAATCTTTAGTTGATTGTTCATCTTGTTTTTGCAAGTTTTTATTTAATAAATAAGAAATACTCCCCACCACAGCAGCACCTACTGGCCCACCTAATAACCAACCAATACCACCTCCAACAGCTAGAGAACCCGGTTCACTTAAATCATTTGTATTAAGATTAGTTTGTTTTTCAGGTAGGGTTAATTGAGGTGCATTGGGAAAGGGAATTTTTAAATCTTCTGGACGTTCTGATTTGAAAAAATCATAAGCTTGATACAGCCATTTAATTACGGAATTTTGTAATTCTATCAAGTCTTTTTTAAAAGTTCCTGTTTGCCAAGATTGCAAATTATTTTCAGCCATTGCAACTGCAATTTCAGCTTGATATTTGATTAGTAATTTAGGTAAAGATAACCAAGTTTCTAATTCATAAATGCTGGTTTTAAAACCTTGATAAATTAGATTTTGAGCTTTTTGTTTAATTTCTATTCGGGCATTTTCTTTATCATCAAAAATTTTAATTTCTTGAGAACATTTATAAATTTTATCAACTAATAAAGTTTGCAGTTGAGAAGATACAGCTTGCACTCTTGGTAAACGCACAGTACCAGAATTTTGCTGTAAAATCCCAACTAGATTTTGCAAAGCAGTTTCAAAAGCAGCTAAACCGCTACTATTTGCAAGCGCAACATCACCTTTTAATCTCGCGCGTAAAGCAGGTAAAGCATCAACTCGATATAAATTACTAAAACCGGGAGGTAAATCAGCGCGAAAGCTTTCAGCTACAAATAGTAAACGATTTTGGACTTGTTTTTGTTCTTCCGGTTCGAGTAAATTTAGAAAATTCGCTACAAAAATAACTGTTTTGATATTTCTATCTAATAACCAATCGCGGAGATTTTCTCTCTCCCCCAAAGTCATTAGTTTACGTGCATCTAATAATTGAATGACTAAATCTGTACCTAATAACCTATCTTTTACTAAATTGTCTTGTGCTTCTCTGTCATTAGTTCCTGGTAAATCAATAAATTCTATTCCTGTTTCTAAAAAAGGATGGGGACAAAAAACTTCAACAGAAGCAACATCTTTTCGCATCTGTCTATTACCGTCTAAAACCGCAAATTGTTGTAAAACTTCTGTACCACTGCGATAAATTTCTGTACCATCTACTAACATAATCCGAGTGCGGACAGTTGTACCATATTTAACGGTAATTGCTGCACCTGTTGTGGGAATTAAATCAATAGGTAAAGTCCGATTTCCTAACATTGCATTTAGCAAAGTTGACTTACCATGATTGAAAGGACCAAATACCGCAATCTGGAAATTAGGATTAGCTAAATAATCACAAATAGAAGTTACATCTTGTTGTAGTGGTGAATTATTATCTAAATTTAATATCTTACAGGTGGATTTTAGAGCATTAGTTAATTCACTATAATCTTTATATTTTTGTTCCATGATGTTATTTTTCAATTAGTTAATTTTTACGCACGCAGATCCCCGAATTATTAAAGAAGTCGGGGATCTTTTGTTTTAGCTGTAATAAGCTAATAAGTTGCTGTAAGCAGCTTCAATTTTTTGCAATTGTTCGATAACATTCTCCTGTAAATTCTTAAACCGTTTAAATTCAGTTTCTCGATTGATTTCCCGTGTTTTCTTCTGTTGCAGGAGATTATCTAGTTCTGATTTGCGAGAATTGATATCATCGTTAATGCGCTGACTTACTTCTTTTTCGTAGGTATTAAAACACTCTTTTACTGCATCATAAACAATGGGAGCTTGTTCATTTGCTACTTGGGGAAGATATTTTACTAATTCTTTTTTTGCGGTTTTTACTAATTCTTTTCTTGCTTGATCTGCTTGTAAAATTCCTACTCCCAAACCTAATAAAGCAAAACCAATTGGACCAAGAAAAATGCCTGTCACTGCTGTAATCATTCCCCCCACACCAATTACAGTGAAGTAGTTTAAGAGGATGTTTTTCCAATCAAAACCTGCACTAGCTAAAGCTACACCGGCTAAGTTACCTCTAGATAAAGATAACAAACCCATTGCCCATTTTGCCCAGCCAGGAGAGTTATCATCTTCTGTGGTAGAATGGGCATTAATATTTACTTTTTGTCCTGTTAATTTTTCGGTGATTTGGTTGGTAACTTGATTGTAAGAAGCACCATATTGTGCAGCGGAATTAGATAATTCTCTAAAGGCTGCATTCATGTCTTTTTCAGCATTTAAAGTCCAAGCTGAAAATTTATCAGTGATATATTGTTCAAAGGCTTTTTGGAGGGCGATGTTAAAAGCGTCTCGTTTTCCACCACTTAAGAAATCAAGCAAATTCAATTCTGGTTGATAGCGCAAGAAATCATTTTCAAAGGTATTACCTAAGTTTAAAACGTAGTTGCGAAAAGATTCCGATATTCCTCGCGCTTGAGAGTCTCTGGTGTTGATAATTTCTTTTTGGAATTGATCACGAATTTGATTGAGTTTGCTGAATTCAGGTTCAACTGAATCAATCCGTTTTTTCAATTCATCTACATCTTGATCAAGTAAGGGAATCCGTCTGTCAATAGCTTCGCGGGTATGATTTACAGCTTGTCTAGCTAAGGTTCTGACTTGACGCAATTCTGCGATCGCTCTTTCTCTGGTTAGAAACGTATTTAACGCCCCCATAAACCCAGGAAAGCCAGTGTTACTTAAATCAGCTTGGGGATTCTTTAATCTGCGTCTCAGTGCTTGAATGGATGAAATCTCAAACACTCTTTCATCATAGATATCCTGTCCATCTACATAACAATATTCAGCTAAATTAGCTTTAAATACTTGTCGAAGTCTAGTTTCTGCTGCTGTCAATTCCTCAATATCATCAGGATCAATCAATGATTCTTTCACCTGATCCCAAGCATTAACTAAGAAGAAAACCGATAAACCTCTACCTTTGATATAATTCTCTAAATAACGTCTTTCACCTAAAGTACAAGGCTGAGAAGCACGCATGACAAATAAAATTGCATGACAGCTATTCACATATCCTAAAGATAACTCATTCCGGGCTTCTGTGTCATTCAAACCAGGACTATCAACAATTTCAATGCCCTTTTCTAGTAAAGTTAAAGGATACTCAACCACAGCATAATCAACATCAGGAAATGCTTGTTTTTGTTCCTGTTCTAATTTCTTGGCTTCTGCCGGATCAATGGTATATTTATATTTAAAGGTTTGAAAGTCTAGCTGTTGCGGACTTTTGCCATCATTGAAATGAATAGTAACTTTCTTTTCTGCTCCATAGCGGAGTATTGTTAATACTGCTGTACAGGGATTTACGTCACTAGGTAATAAATTCTCACCAATTAAAGCATTGAGAAAGGTACTTTTACCCCGTTTCATATCACCTAAAACCAACAGCCTAAATACACCATTTCTGAGATTTTTACTGGCGGCTGTAATGTCTTCAATATCTCTGGTTAAACTCAGTTTCCCAGAAGAAGTATCTCCAGCTAATTCTGCTTGATTAATAGTATCGGCGATTCGACTTAAACAAATAGAAATCTCAGAACGTACTTGAGAAACCCGTTCTAAATCATTGATAAATTTGTCAGTTCCAACTTGATAATTCATGGTGATGACACTTTATTTAGAGTTTTTAATTTTCGATTCCAAGAAAAGCTTGTAAGTCAGAAAAGCCAAAGCCCCAAAAATAACAACTCCCGCTAAAACTGAGGCTACTCGCACTGCAACTAAAGCTGCAACAGCGAAGCCAAAAAATTTCCCAGCGAGAATTACTTTTTTTAGCCAAGGTTTTTGAGATTTTTCTGGTTGATGTTTCTGCGTTTTATAGAAAGGTGCATCAATAGCATGGATTTGATCGTCCATTTCTCGCAGTCGCTTTTCTACCTGACGTTGAATGTCTTGATTATGTTCATCGGGAGATTTCATCCGCGTCCACCTTGTTTAGGACATTATTTAGTATATTGTATGGTAATTTACCCCATGAATTGAAATTACTGGAGTAAATAAACAAGGTAATATTACCATTGCTGCATCTAGTTTAGATTCAATATTTTGTACTTGCTTTTCGGAAATTGTCGGTAAGAAGATCGCAATAGGATGGAGATTAAATGTCAGAATTTGATAGCGAAGAACTCAGGTAGATTCAACATGGATATCAAGAATGGATTTGTCGGTACGATTGGCAACACACCACTGATTCGCTTAAACAGTTTTAGTGAAGAAACCGGTTGTGAAATCTTAGCTAAAGCAGAATTTCTCAACCCTGGTGGTTCTGTCAAAGATCGCGCTGCACTTTACATTATCGAAGATGCAGAAAAAAAAGGACTTCTCAAACCGGGTGGGACAGTAGTAGAAGGAACTGCGGGGAATACGGGTATTGGATTAGCGCATATATGCAACGCTAAAGGTTACAAATGCTTGATTATTATTCCCAACACCCAATCCCAAGAAAAAATAGATGCTTTGACTACTTTGGGTGCAGAAGTTCGTCCTGTTCCGGCTGTCCCTTACAAAGATCCTAATAATTACGTCAAATTATCTGGTAGAATTGCGGCGGAAATGGAAAACGCAATTTGGGCTAATCAGTTTGATAATTTAGCAAATCGTCTTGCTCATTATCAAACCACCGGTAGAGAAATTTGGCAACAGACCGACGGTAAAATAGATGGTTGGGTAGCAGCAACTGGTACGGGTGGTACTTATGCTGGTGTAGCAATGTACCTGAAGGAGCAAAATCCGGCGGTTAAATGTGTTGTTGCTGACCCATTGGGTAGCGGACTATATAGCTATATCAAAACTGGCGAAATCAAAATGGAAGGTAATTCCATTACTGAAGGTATCGGTAATAGTCGCATTACCGCCAATATGGAAGGCGTACCTATTGATGATGCCATGCAAATTGATGATCCAGAAGCGTTACGTGTTGTTTATCAACTATTAAGAAAAGATGGCTTATTAATGGGTGGTTCGACGGGAATTAATGTGGGTGCGGCTGTGGCTTTAGCCAAACAATTGGGACCAGGACATACTATTGTCACTATCTTGTGTGACAGTGGTTCTCGCTATCAATCACGGATATTTAATAGTGAATGGTTAGCGAGTAAAGGATTGGTTATCAATTAGGATTTTTTTACCTATCGCCACTATTGGGTGGCGATGCTCAACATTTTTAGCCTAGTTTTAAGGGAATGAAGGACGAGCAGGTAGTTGCGGTGGTGATGGGGGTTTAGGTTGCTGAGATGGTGATGGAAGTGATAGTTTTTTTGGAAGTGATAAGGGAGAAGAATTTTTTTGCCTCAAGCCCATTAAAGGCTCTAATATCTGATTCAATTGAGGTGTATTTTTCTGATTAAGATGGTTTTTTACTTCCATTAAAATTTGCTCTTGTAAAGCAGTTGATAATTTTTTAGGTAAATTTTCATTAGTCAGATCACTTAAACTAATTTCCTGAATTTGAAATTGTTCCTTTACAGGGTTAGACTGAAGTGGAAGTTGTGCGTTAATATTGACCTGAATATTCTGGAAACGCATTTGTTGAATAATTAGCTCAGGTTGTGAGGTACTTGATTTTTTTGTACTTCCTCCATTGTTCGCTTTTTGCTGCATTTCCTGAACATTGATATGAATCATGTTTTGAGGTTGGGCTGGATTATTGCTAAACTTTCCATCAATATTAATTTCCACATCTTTAATGATCATCATCTCAAAATTTAAAGGTTTAGCATTAAGTCTTTCTGCTTGAACCTCAATACTGCCAATTTTGAAAATATAGGGACTTGGAAAACCTGCTAAATTACTAAAGCGAATATCCATCATCTTTAGACTTTGTGCAAAGAGATTAACATTGGCTTCTGCACAATCTACTTTTAATCCTGTACCATCACTTAAACCTTGTTCAACTTCCTTTTGTGCGTATTGATTGATCAAGATATTTCCACCTATTGCTAAAACCCCTAAAACAACGCCAGCAATAACAAAACCACCAATTATCCTAGATTTTTTAACCATAATAAAATATTCTTTTTACTTAATCTTTATTCACCTTTAAGGGGTGACTTTGATGAATAGAAACTTAAAAATGGTAGCATGGATAACGTTGATTCGATTAGTTCTATCGCTATTTCACCTGGAATTAATGTCAGGTTAGCTCTCTTCCGTCACAATAGGGTGAACCCCTATTTTTTCATAGGCTGTAATCTTGAAAATTTGTCAATTTATCCGATAGTTATGAAATCCGGGTAATACTACATAACTGGCGTTTATAGTCAAAATGGCGATGGCTGAATTAATGTCAAACGTCCCAACCCAGGAACAACCTCTTCCTAATTGTGTGCAAGTATGTCAACATCGTACTTGTAGAAAACAAGGTGCAGAGGAAGTTTTAGCCGCTTTACAAGCTTTACCTGTACTTAATGTGACAGTTACAGCTAGTGGCTGCTTAGGTCAATGTGGTAATGGTCCAATGGTGCTAGTCTTACCAGAGATGGTTTGGTATTGTGGA
Source organism: Anabaena lutea FACHB-196 (assembly GCF_014698305.1). Classification (GTDB taxonomy): domain Bacteria; phylum Cyanobacteriota; class Cyanobacteriia; order Cyanobacteriales; family Nostocaceae; genus Anabaena; species Anabaena lutea. The sequence continues at coordinate 9,465 of NZ_JACJST010000051.1, forward strand.
GTTAAACCTCAAGAAATACCGCAACTGGTAGAACAACATTTATTAGGTGGTAAAAAAGTTAAATATATGCTTTATTATCGGTTTCATCCCCATGGATAAAGCTAACTGAAAATATATAAATTCTGTAATTTGGTGCAAACAAAGCGAGGAAATTAATGGATATTCAACAGCTACGTCAATCATTAAAAATGAAGTGGCTGAGTTACTGCAAGGAGAATCGTTTGTGGCTGGTTAAAATACGAATTTGGCACTCCTATAATGGTGTCAGACGACCTTCTTCTGGTTATATTTTAGCCACTTTATCTATTTTAGAACCTGAGTTGAAAAAAATACTTCCTTTTCTTCTAGAGTTAAATAATAATCCGGATCAAATAGTTGCGGCTTTAGGTCTTAACTTCAATCCTGAAGAAGAGTTACGTTTATTAAAATCACAGCATTATCTAGCTAAAAACCAGGTAGTTAGTAAGCCTCCAGCCAAGAGTCAGGTTGCAAATACATCAATACAAAAAGAACACAAACAGGTGTTATTGAGAATTACCACAAATGTGGACAAAAAGCCCGAATCTGTAGCGGTGGGTGCAGTAACTACATCAGCTAATCACCATTCTCCAACCACAGCGCTTTCGGAAATGGGACGGGAACAAACACAAACGCGAACTGATAAGCGATCGCTCTCAATAACTACAACAGTTCCTCATCAAACCAAAGCTGTTCCTTCCCTCTCAAGAGTTAACAAACCCAATCACAACCCTCAATTTATGAGCATTCCTGTCAAACAAGTTTCTCATACTTCACCTACCACTAATGCCCGTAGTTTACCTTCTTGGATAGATGAATTTTGTCAAGGTGTGAAATGGGAACAGGATGAAACAATTACCCGCAAATTGTAAATCCAGATTTTTTACTTAATCCCATTGGAACATAGCACATCTATCCTGCCAGAGCAGCCTTTTATATCAGGTTCCTTTAATTACTTATTAAAAAACTCGACCCGTCCCCGCGTCAGTCTTAACCATAAGCCTTTAACCGAACACAATATTACGGATATTCGTGAGATACAAAGGGAACTGCAACTACTTCCCCTTCGGTTGCGCCAACTTGCACTTTTAAACCTACACCACCAGCTTTACTACGGATGTAACCAAGTCCAAAGTGACCATCAGGAGTTTCTGTGTAACTGGTGAGTTTACCAACTTTTTCTTCCCCAATCGTGATTACCGTTCCCGGTTCCGCAGCACCATCAAGCCGAATTCCCCAAAGGTATTGTTTTACACCTTTATATGTATTTAATCTCGCAATAGTTTCTTGTCCGATGTAGCAGCCTTTATTAAAAGATACTGTTTGCCATAAACCTACTTCTAGGGGATTATAATCATCCGTGAGTTCAAAATCCGGGGCTGGACGACCTTGTAATATTCTCAATATATCCCAAGCGCGATCGCTCAACTCTACCGCACCTAATTCTAATATTTGATTCCACAATTTTTCTTTTTCAGCAACTGGGAAAATGAGCGTATATCCAGGGTTCGCCAAACCGCTACCCACCGCAAATATCACACCATCAACTAAGATATGATTACCATTAGGTTGACCAATCAGCGCCCCAGCACCCAGCTTTTCAATTATGTCGTTACTTTGAGTCCCAATTAAGCTCAGGGTTGCAGTTTCATCAGTCACATCGGTTAATATTACCTTGTCAGCAAAGAAGATATAACGATCTAACCATTGCATAAGAAACTCACGGCGGTTCTGTGAAACCAACAGCAATACTGCATCATCTAGAACATAGCCAGTCACCAAATCAATGGTTCGGGCTGTAGATGTCAAAATCACCGTATCACAGCCTGATCCAGGTTTCAGTCCTTGGAAATCATTAGTACTTTGACCGTGTAAAAACCGGAGTCTATCATCATTAGAAACACGGATGATTCCCCAATGAGAGCGATTGTCGCAGACAGCAACCCCTTCTCTCGCTGCGTGGATAGCTGCTGCGTCTTTATCGTCAATTGCAGATGTTGGCATAGTGTTGCAGAGTTGCTTTTTTTTGAATAGACATCTCCGAAAATCTTAGCAAATAAGGGTTTATGGCTTCAACTAGTTTTGAATTAAGCTGTTGTGCAGCTAGATTGTATAATAGAGAATTAAGTAACTAAGCGATAGCTTCTGAGTTATGCCAGCAAAAAACCATCTGTCTAAAGAACAGAGAG
>NZ_JACJST010000052.1 GCF_014698305.1 Anabaena lutea FACHB-196
CATCCTTGGAAGCATTCCTTGTTCTCATGAGAACAAGGAATGCTTCCAAGGATGTCTGCGTTAAGTCGGTTTGTATAGTCATCATGTATGCGTTAACCCTCTTGTATAGTGATAATGTCTGCGGTCAAACTGTCTTGTATAGTGATGGCTAAGAGGTTTTGTCTACTCATGCTTGCGTCAAGCCCTCTTGTATAGGCATAACTAGAGGTCTTGTCTAGTGATATCTGCATTCTAACCGTCTTGTATAGGTATCACTAGAGGTCTTGTACATCCATGTTTACATCAAACCGTCTTGTATAGTGATAATCAAGAGGTCTTGTCTACTCATGGTTACGTCAAATCGTCTTGTATATGGATACTCTTAGACTAACCGTTTTGTATAGTGATGGTCTTGGATTAACCCTCTTGTACAGTGATAGCAATTTCTCTAAATTTCCCCAGAGTGCGATCGCACAATTCCGATTTCCCCCAACTATCCCGCCGCGCCAACTTTTTCTAGTCCCCTGTCCTAACTCTGTCCTAACTCTGTCTTGCCTCATGACCTCTCAACTATCCCCAGTCCCCAGTTCCCTGTCTCCAAACTGCCACGAAACTGCCTCCAAACTGTACCGGATTTGTACCCATCTTGTACTCATTTTGTCCTGTTCCCTGACTCCTGACTCTACACATTTAAGCGTCTGATTTTGCCTTAATTCTAAATTTTAAGTATGTGCTACTGGCTACGTATTCTTAAACTATAGTTACCCGTACTTTCTACAGTCCACCCCCCCCTAAATATATAGTGAGAAGTCTTTTTATTGTACGGGTGGATGTGATACAACTCTCTGGCTTTATATACTTAGATAGTCTAAATGCTTTGATTTTGACCTCTAACCTTTGTGGGGTGTCCGCATGATGCATTAATCATTTATGAAAACTAAACCCCTTGTAAGTCATTTATTCAATAGCCAAGCGACTGTACTTAGATGACTCTCTCTCCATAAAATTACCCTCTGATGAGAGGGTAGGGCGTGGGGTTGGAGGTGGTTGAAGTGATGGGGCGGTTGGGGCGATCGCAAAAATCTACCGTGCTGCGGGGTGATATTCTTGTATCCCTACAGCGCCTTGCTAAAATTAAAAATATGTCGCTTTTGTCGCAATGGCGTTATCCGAGATTCAGAATAAATCGATAGAAATGCTGCTGCAAGGTACACAGCAGAAGGATGTAGCAGCAACGCTTGAAGTTACGCCAAAAACGCTTCAAAGGTGGGCGAAAATACCTGAATACGCCGCACGGCTGAATAACGACCCCATCCCCCAAGCGACTCAGCAAGCGACAAACACCCAATACGCGACAGAACACAAGCCGTTATCCCGAAGCGCGGCGCGAGACAAGGAGCTTGCACTCCTGGACACGATCCAAACTAATCTGGAAAATTTACTAGACAAAAACTCTGGAGATCTGCGAATCATTGACAGACTTCTCAAGGTCTCAGAACGCAGGAGTAGGCTGTTAGGACTTGAGGTAAAAAATATGGCGGTACTAGAAGCGGCTGAGATATTGATGAGCGAAGGCGTAATAACGCCAAGACACGCTTATATAATATCTCAGGGCATAGAAAGCATAGAAGGAAGTCTCAAAGATGCTGATTCAGCCTAAATATCTCGTTTTCATCACCATTTCTCAGCCTTTCCGCATTTTCCACGCATTTTTGGCGTTTTTCCTGATAAATTCCCGCTGCATCCGGGTATCTTTTCGCCATCTCGTCAAAAAGCGCGGCTTGCTTCTCTAAAGCCTCGATTTCCAGTGCTTTGAGCCTTTGAAGCTGCTTTTTGGTAGGCTTAGTGCTAAAGATCATTGTTTTTCCTCATAATCTTCCTGCCACCAATCATCCTCAAGTGCGTCAACGGGTGCGGCGATAATGACCCGTCGTTTCAAGACAATTATCGAAAACGAGAAAAAAGTTCTCCCGCGCTTCAAAGTAAATATTTTTATCTTGATTGTGACTATACAGGAGTCAGGCAAGGTTTTATGGAACACCACTCTGGCTTTTACAATTGGAGGTCTTAAGAGCATATAAACTTCAGTTCACTGCAATTTTTCTCGGAAATGTCCCCAGTCATCAAGCTTTGTATTTTTGCGATCGCGCCATTGACTTCCAAGAGCAAATATTCTCCAATCCGGTCAAAAAACCATCGAACCCGTTGTGGTTGTGGTTGCGTCCATTGCTGGTGTAGTTGTCTCAACCTTGCGTCATCTTCTGGTGTGAGATATGCCCAAGCTTGGGTAAACAAGTCGTGGCGGATTCTTTCAACTTCTCCCCAGTTTGACGCAACTTTGAGTTGAGCGATCGCTACGCTCACCGAAGGTATCGCATTATCCAAGTCGTTGGTCATTGGTAATTGGTCATTGGTAATTGGCGATTGGGATTGCTGATATTTTTCTCGTGCTGAATCATCATAAAAAACGGGTTTAACCTCTACTGGCTTGACATCTTCTAAAGCCAATTGCTTGACCACAGGATTGTGATATAAATCTCTGATCCGTTGCTGTTCCTCAACTCCTAATAATGCCCAAGCTGCTAGTTTTTGTTCTTCCGTAATTGTTGCTGTAATATAATCCCAATCTTCCCTAGATCGAATATTTTCAAACTTCTCAACAATCGAAGGAACAAGCGGATCAACTTTTGCAACTGTAGCCTGTTCTGTGAATGCTGCTGCTGATGTCACAGCGTTTTCTCTCTCCAATTTTAAGGATTCTTTATGCTTTAAATACAGTTGAACATATTCCCAGTCTTGTTTATTAATCCTCCTTAGTTTCCACTTCTGACCTGGTACAGATTTTTTATCAAGTCCTAACCCTAACTGATTCATTAACTCGCCAAAAATTTGACCGGATGAAAGTTCAGAAACATTCAAATTTAAAACTTCATGAACTTGACCTGCATAAGTTTTAGCTTTGTTGGCTAAATCTGCAAAGTCTTGAGGTGAAAACCAGTTATCCAACTTTTCAGGATTGATAAATTCATGCAACCCTAAAACCTCTCTACATTTACGTTTTCGGCTATTCCACCGCACATCACCAGCAAATCTTTCACCATGTTTGAGTTGTTTAGCTTCTGCTTTATAATCTCTCTCCCGTGCCTCATCAATTGGCTGTGAAAGTAGGTAAAAATTCTCAAGGTGTCTTTGATATTCACCGCGTGCATTTTTTAAAGCCATAGCAGCGTATCCGGTAAACTCTCTCTCAGTTTTTTTGTGTACAAATGTGGTAGCTTGTATCAATTCCTCCCCAAACTGTCTAAACAGCAAAGTTTTTTTATAAGCTGCCAACATATCAGATGGAATTTCACCAGTAGCTTGAATAGCTTCCATCAAAGAATCGCTTAATAATTCAGATGCGTCTATGGCTTCTGCCTCTTGAATTTCGATGTTATTCCACACCTTAGAAAGTGCATTTTTAATATCATCTATTCCCCCATCTGGAGTGTGATTAATTTCATTAATACCATAGCCAATTTCCTCTAAATGCTCTCTGGTAAATTGGCGTAAATATTTAGCTGTAATGGTTTTGTAGGATTGATTCTTGCAGAATAACTTAAAGTATGGTGAAGACCATTCACCCGTCATAACTTCGTACTCCGGTTTGTAACTTAATAAGTGTCTTGAGTTAACCTCGTAGTTGCGTTGGTAGTAGTTGGAAATTTCCTCTGGAGTCACCAATTGAGATGGTAAACCCATAGGCTCAAAACCGCTTTCAGCTACCCATAAATAGATGTCTTTCGCGCCCCTAACACGGTTTAAAAATTGCTTAATTTCTCTGTCCATCAAGATTCCGTTGCAGAAACCAAAAACACCATTAATAAATCGCTGATTCTTTAAACTGACTCCTGAGATAATTGATGGTGAACATATAATCATTAAGTATTTTTTACTTTCCTCGTCTGGGTTATCATTGAAAGCTTTAACTTTGGGGTCATGCTGGCTATCGGCATGGATTTCTAGTATTAAATCTTTCAATTCGGGGAAGTTTTGCCGGACATATTCAGCCAATGATTTACAACCTTTTACGCCATTTTTCATATCATCCAAGACAAAGCATGGTACACCGTCTTTAAGTTTTGAAACCAACTCTGACAGTTGCCCCTCTGGACTGTCAGAAACATCAAAATTAATATCAGGACGTTGTGGTTGATATTTGTTAATGATTAACCTAACTGGTGTATTTTCTGGTGCTAATTGCTTAATTAAATCAATCTCTTTTTGGGTTATGTCCGCACTCATGAATAAACATAGACCTTGACCATAGATAGCAGAATCTATATGTGATTCTAGAGTAGATAGCAATAGAGGTCTAATTCCATCCTTGTTACATAATGAACCAAAGAGGAAATCAAATACCTGATCCGCCTCATCTACTAATAAAATTCCTTGATTATTTCTCAGATGATTGGGATTAAATTGATATGCGCTAGGAGCGCAAAAAGCGGCTTTTTTCTTCTTGCTCAAATTAGTATTTGAGTTACTTTCTTTATAGTCTAATCCCAGTTTATTGCTAGTACCTCTGCCTAAACTAATGCGATTATGCCAGCTAAAAAATGCTTCCGCTTTAGTTGCAAAGGGTATGATACTTTCGCTTTTGCCCGTGCCTGTATCAGAGATGATTATATTTAAAGTTCCTGGTTGAATTAAATCACCTAAAACCTGTTCTAAATGGTCAACATTTACAACTTTATAAGGCACTTCTGTAATATTGGTTAACCCGTGCCTAATGGCTTTTAATTGCTCAAATTCAGAAGCCTTTTGTTGTATTTTCTGTTCCTGTACTTTCTTGACTTCTGCGTTTTTAATTCCCAGTTTAGCGATTGTGAAAAATTCTTTGCTGCTGATGTATTTAATTTGGCTATAGTCTGTTAATTCATCAATATCACCAGCACTTTTATCAATCTGATTCCACCAAGCCACAGAAATATTAATTTTATCCTGATTGACTTTTTTAATGAAGTTGGCATAATTATCCCACACCTTACTATTAGTAATCATGCCAGCATCGGGACAAAAAACATTAGTTTCTGTTAGTAATGGCTTAATTGATTTGTAGTGGTTCAAAAAGTTATTCCCACCAATACCAATTACCTGAATATTTTTGTTATTCCTCCAAAGTTTGAATGCAGTTAACAAACTTTTGATAGTGCCTTCACAAATCCAAGTTTTTTGTACTTCTGTGGCTTCTGGATGTACCCAGTGGAAAATGGGTTGATCTCCACTGGGAAGATGATATGAAACACCTCCACTATTGCTAGATGACAAAGGATAATATTTTGCACCGTCGCGGCTATCATTGGCGATATTTAACCCAACGATTAAACCTTTATCCTGGTAGGCAAAAGCAATGCCAGATCCGCCATGAAAAATGCCCTTCTCAAGATTGACACCGCATAAATCATTTGGATAGATTGCAGAAGATATCCCAGACTCCCAAGAGCATAGCCAATTCTGACTAACGGCCAAGTCAATCTCATCATTCAAAAAGCCCCGGTCTAATAATTTCTGTCTGTGGCGTTGGGACAAGCCGCGATAACTAACCAGTTTCCTGTAATGCTTGTCTCTGACCTCCAACGGCATGAGATTAGCCGCTGACTTTCGCTCTACTGGCTTATATTCCCTCTTGAATGTCTCACCCTGTTCATTTGTGGGGTTGAATATCATCCATTGGTTATCGCTGGTTAATTTTTTGGCTTTGAATGAACTATTGGCCGTCCTGACAACCGAACCTGTAAAGACGTGGGTTGATTTCATGCACCAAGGATCGCCTGTGACGTGGTGTACCCGACAATCGCCATCATCATTACCACATATGACGCAGGGATTATTTTTATTTGTGGGGATTGGATTCTGTCTACTCATCACATCCGCCTCCCCCGATTGGCAAGTTATTTGCTAATATTTCTAATTCATCATCGCTTAATCGCGCTAAATCGTACTCGACATTAGCCAAAGCGAACAGACCCAGCGGATCGTCGTTCGTGGGGGGAAAATTGCCCCTCGCGGCTTTTGCAAGAATTGTTTGATATTTGAGTTGAAATTCTTCAGGATTAATAAGTAAAGACTTACTTATTTTGGAATTTTGCGTTATAATGGTTTCATTGAAAGATTTTAAATCCTGTTTCTGAACCCTGCGCTCTCTGACCTGTGCGGGGTTTATTGCTTCCGGTAGTTTCATTGGGACTGTCCTTAACTAGATTTAGGGGCAGTCCATCAGTGCTTGCACTTTTAACTGATTATTAGATAAGCTGTGATCAAAGAACATTATTAATCTGGCTGGTTTGCCAGTTCCGAAAGAAGCGTTTATCAGACGCTTATTCGTGTTGTAGCTTATCTTCAAACAGCCGCAATTGCGAAACTCGATGGAACTGCTGACCAGTTTTTTTTGTGGTTGTGATCGCTGGCTTATCCAGCCTACCTACAAATTAATCTATTTTTTGTTGGGTTTTACCTTTATACTTAAAATTATTCTCTCAGTTAATAAGATAGACGGTATATTAATCAATACTTAGTACTATAAACTTATTTTGTTATATTTTATACCTGCTATCAGCCCCAAAGGTGGGGCATGGCTTAGGCTATTTGTCAATAGTCAAGACGGACGCGACCTCACCTCCAACCCTAAATTGGATACGATCGCAAAAATGGTAATGTTCTCGAAAAATTTTCCCATAGCGCAAGAGCGAGTCCACAAGAACAACGTTGGGGCAATGGAGAACCATTTCTCTACCCACTAATTCAATTTTGCACCGTTGGAAGATATCGCGAAGTGAGTAAGGGATATCTCGCTGCTGTGCGAGATTGCATCTTGCTACCGAGCCGTTTTTCTTAATAAAAAAAACGTGCAAGTAGTTGGATTTGAACAGCTTATAAAACTCGCGTTTACGGATAACTACGCTTCTGTAGTCTTCTGCCAAGTTAGTAAAAATTAAAACACGGTTTTCATCAAAGCGAACCGCTTGGTAGTTTGCGTCCATACGATAGGGGATGTTGTTGCCTGGGGAAGTACGGGAAGTGCGATCGCGCTAAAAGTTATTGATTTTGATTACGCAAAAGCCGCAAAATCTCATTGATGCTGGCTTCCAGATTTCTGATATCAGATTTAATTTGACGGATATCGCCTTTGACCTCTCTCATGTCGGAACCCAAACCAGTAGCTAGGGTTAAGGTTGTGGCAATGGCAACTTGAGAAGTCCCTATAGTTCCCGCTTGTATTTTTAGGTTGGCGACATCGTGGGTTAAGTCGCTCAACCTTGTGTATATGTCATCAAATCTTGTGTCGTTTGTCATGGTAGTGCAGTGGTGTGCGATCGCTAAATAGCAACTTTCTCGAACAATTCACCCGGCTGACACTCTAGTTTTGAGCAGAAATTAGCCAGAGTGTCAAAGGGAATACTTTTCATTTTTCCTTGTTCATACTTCCTTACATTGGTCAGGCTCATACCGCAAAGTCTGGCCAAACCTTCTTGGGATAAACCCTTATTGGTTCGTAGTTCTTTTAACTTAAACATAATTTTTACATCGGTTTCAGGCATAGCATATTCAGATATTAACACTCTATTGTAAGAGTAACTATTAGTATTACCTATTGCAACTGCACCAAGTTATAAGCAACTATCATATATACATCTAACTCATTAGTAACTATTGGTGTTACTTTGAAGATATCAAGCAATCAATCACAAATAACTCGCTGATTCCCGACTGATTCAACCATAAATCACCCTGTAAGCCTTGTATAGCAAGGGATTGGAAGATTCAACTAGACACAGTGAAGCATAACCCGATTGATTCCCGACTAATTCCCGTCTAATTCAATTCCGATTACCGTCTGATTGACCCTACAACCCTTATGAGACAACGGACACAGCCTAACGGAACACAACACGACTTATTTCTTGATTTTCCCAGTAGCAAGACCTATTTAGCTCAATTATTGGGTGTTTCGCGTAGCACAGTATACCTATGGGAAAATATAGCATTTTGGAGAATTAACAGTTTTAGGGACGCATACCCTAAACAAGAGGATGGAAGTTTTGACCGTCAAGCGCCCCTTAGTCCTTACCAGTGCTGGGTTTTATGTAGAGTTGGCAGACTTATGAGCCAAGTAGTTACAGCCCAAAGGGTAAAGCAAGGGATAGCTAAAAATCAGAACTATTGCTCACTCTATACGTATCGTACAGCACTAAAAAACCTTAATAAAATATCCGCGTAGTTCCTATGACCACCACCAAAGCAACCACAACCCGCCGCAAGAAAACACCAGCAACCACACCTGAGACTATGCCAGCAACCCACACCACAGTTACCATCATTGACATTTGCAAAGCTGAAAACGTTACAGAACAGGCATTTCGACTGGCTTTAATGGACATTAGACCTGATGACTTTGACTCTATCAAGTCCATCCCCACAACCCAATCAGAACAGGTGTTAGCCGCACTCACAGCCACATCTAAAGCACTACCAGCCCCAACCGTCCCCACAGATACCACACTAGAAACCGCTGAAACCTCTACACCACAAGCATTACAGACAGCACCAGAAACAGCCCCAAATATGGGAGATCAGCCTCAAAACTCCGACATAGTGGCATCTGTCCCCGGCTCCCAAGTCGCTGCACCCCAACAGCCTAAAAACCAATCCCCAATCCCTACTGCCTTAGATGAATTAATTCAAGAGTCAGAAGAAGTTATTGATTTGGCTGACTTGGTTCACAGCTACAGAAACCAGCAAATTATCCAAAATGCCCAAGCTAGGGATAGTGAATTGGTGGTGCAACTACGGGAAAGACGGATAGAAACCAGGAACCAAGTTTTTGACCAACTTCGCGGTCTTAACGCTAAACAACCCACCGCACCGGAGTTACCAGAACTGCCAGCAAGCTTATCTGATGAAATTAAGGCTTTATCCGATGAGTTGGGGAAGTCCCTAGTCGTAGGGTAAGACTCAACCTTTTAGCGCCCCTGGACGCAATTAACGCAGGTCTAGAGGCAATATTCCAACTGTTCCAACCAATAGATGAGGATTACGACGATGTTTAACTTTTTTGATGGACTGAACAACGTATTAGCTCACACAATCAACTTTCTGTTACAGGGCAGTTACGCCAACGTTTACTGATTACCCAGAACAGCCAAGAAAAAAGCCTTGATTTGCGGTCAAGGCGCTTAAGAAAAATTAAGATTTTGGAGATTTTAGCATGATCAGCCCCTTGCCAGTTTGGCTAAACCAGAAAGACAAATCCGTTGCATCTGCCTTGATTGGAGATGGATTTGAGTTTGTTGGAACAGTTCAAGACATTGAAGCACCTGATTATTTAACCTACATAAATGGTAATTGGTCGTTAGGTTGTATTTGTGCAAGTAATTCTTTAATAGCAATTTGCGATGGTGCTGTATTCTGCCTTGATTGTGTAGGAGAAAGTGACCACGAGTTGAGATGGAACTCAACTAAAAAACTGATTCGGTCAAGCTTACACAACTACCAACCTTCACCAACAAGGCATACACAATTAAGTTTATTTGCAGCATAAAAAATGAACCTCACCACAACCCAGATAAAAGCAATTCTCCAAACTTGCCAACATGAACTGCAAGTAGTTGTCAATGACCCCAACTTCCAAGCTATGCAGAAATCTGAAGAATTTCACACCAGCAACGATTTAGTTCTGACTGATGCTACACAAGCAATTAGTGAAGTATTGGAAGGCTTGGAAGATTTCGAGAATTGAATAAGTAAAGGGAACCATAAGCAGGTTCCCATTATCAAAACGTGTCAAAAACTTACAACATCTTAATTATATGCCACGCACAACACAGAAAACCAAGCTAGAAACAGCACAAGAAAAGCTTAAAACCGCTGCTACTACACCAGAAACTATCAAGATTGACCCCACTTCAATCAACGCTAATAGCACTCACCAAGCCTCAGTTTTTAACCCTTCTGATTATTTAGCCTCAAACTTATTTGCTGATACTTCTACACTGCCTAGAACCTCCAAAGTAGAAGCAGATAAAGCAATTCAATCTATATCTGAGAAGCGAGAAACTTTAAGATTAGTTAGCGCCAATTTGAGCTTAAATACTGATGCTTACAAAGCTGGTTCACTCAGTGAGAAAATGTCTCAAGCTTCTATCACTTGGCAGACTGACCGGATAGGAACTGATACTAAATTAGTAGGGTTAGAAAATGCCAAAGTACTCTACCAAACTGCCACAGTTAAACTTGCTCAAACCGGAGTTAAGTTAGAGCATGAAAACGTTACGCTCGGTGGCTTGACCGCAGAAACTGAACAGAGACAACGGTTTTGGGCTGCTAAATATGAACTAGCAGAAACACGAATTAGAGGAATAATTCAGGCGCAATATTCCTTGGACCAGAAGATAGGCAGCATTGAAGCAGAAGCAGAAAGTATTGAATAAATCAAGTTGATGGGGTGAATTAACACCCCTCTTTAATATGTACCAATATACGCCAAATTTTAACCCTAGAAACGACCACGAACCCGGATATATCTATTTGATGGAAGCGGTAGGATATCACGGCTTGTTACCAGGATGTTACCTTAGACGTTGCAAAATAGGTCTTTCTCGTAATCCACAATTAAGGCTTCAAAACTTCCATGATAATCAGCCACCTTGCAACATTAAAATTCTCAGGACAATCTATGTAGAAGACATGAAAGCGGTAGAAGCCCAAATACATAAACAGTTCAATTATTGCCGTGTGAAGCTAGTTAAAAGTGAAGAATGGTTTGACCTTAACCCAGTTGATTTAATAAGGGTCAATCTGGAATTTAGCAGACATTCATCTCACATTACAGCAGATATATCACCAGTAAAAATAAGCTTTGGATTACTGGGAGTAGTGGTTTTAGTAATGACTTTATTAGCAACGCAAGCCACACCAAAGCATCAGCAACAAGAAATTAAACCAGTAGTAGAAGGAGTAAAGAGTTTATGAATTTTCAAACATTACGCAATAGCTTTGTAGTTGGTTCTTTGGGTGTAAGTTTTACTGGGTTTATCGCACTGTTCACACCCTATCAGCAGTTCTCGCAATTCTTTATAGCGTCCGGTTTAGGTAGCCTTGCTAGTAGTAGTTTAGCTATTCAACAATCAGAGAAATTAAGCCGCAGGAAGTCTAAAAAGTTTCTGACTGAAATTGAAACCTTAAAATTAGACACAGAACATTTTGCAAAGCTACTCACTGACAAGCATCAAGAGTTAGTTAAAGCTACTGAAGAAAGCAGGGTAAGCTCATCTAATTTGGTATAGTATGAACTTGACAAAAGAAACAAGATAAGCAGCAGGAAGCAGAGAAAAATTTTACTTGACATGACAGCAAAAG
>NZ_JACJST010000053.1 GCF_014698305.1 Anabaena lutea FACHB-196
AGTAATATTATTTATTTGTTATGTGTAAAATCATTTTTTTGTACGGTAAAGATTTTTTAGTGATGCCTGTTTTTAACTTGGCGATCGCACTTTTTTTGCCCTACCTCACAAAATCGCGTTGCTCCCAATTAAAGATGAAGGTGCTGGTACAACCAACAATGATAGAATAAATTTTATTACATTGTCCTGGATGAATTTGTTAAACGTTTATATTATTCTTGCCTGGTATGAACAAGCAGATATAGTCATCAATTCTCAAGATAAAATTACCAAGCAAAAATTTAATGATAATTATGTAAAAGAGAAAATTTTAGAAATTAGCCAATATCAAATGACTGCACTACATTGGAATACTACGCATTTTGAAAAAGATTTTAAAAATATTTACTTAAATGCGGTTAACAGCTATGAAAATATAGCATAAAATCAAAATGTCCGTCTTCATTCGAGACAGAAGCATCTTGATGTATTTGAAAACTTCACCGAAGAAGGTAATTTTAATCTAGCTAAATTTAAAGCTTATACATTGGATAAATCACTAGCTGCGGCTAAAAGAGAATCAATGACTACACATAAGCTAGAGTATTTAAGTGATGGTTATAAAGGAATATTTTTTATATCAAACTGACTTGAAAATACTTGGCGCTGAAATTAATCAACAAAAATGACTGTACAGACTGTGATTGGTTTGACAATCTGAACTCAAGAAGGTAGCAAGTTGTTTCCATCAGGCGATCGTTAACGAGGCAGTGTGTAGTTCAGTAAGTGAAACTTCATATCCCAGTTTCTGTAACCGTTTAACTAAACGTTTTTTTGTCGCCTCTGGTTTTTGTTGATCGAAATAATCACCTCCTAAATCTTGATAAGGCTCTTGACGCAAAATTAAGTGGTAGGCAATTTTTAAAATCGAATGTGCAACGGCGATAATTGCTCGTTTTTTACCGCGTCTTGCGGCAATACGACGATACTGAGCAGCAAGATAACCTTTCGTTCGTGTCGCCGCATGAGCGGCTTGTACAAGTCCAACTCTTAAACTGTTATTACCATGACGAATCTTGGAGGAAAGTCGTTTACCTGCACTTTCACAATTACCAGGAGCAACACCAGCCCAAGCTGCCAAATGTTCAGGAGTGGGAAAGCGACTCATATCAGTACCAATTTCGCCAACAATTAATTCTGCGGTTTGACGTGCGACACCGGGAATTGTATCGAGCAATTCCACTGCTTTTTCAAAAGGGGAACAATACTCTTTAATTTGTTGGTTAAATCGCTCAATCGTTTCGTCGATATTATCGATATTACACAGTAATTCTGTCAGAATAAAACGCTGATGCTGTCTGACTTTTCCTTCTAAGGCTTTGATTAAAGACTCTCGTTTATCTTTCAAACGATTTGAAGTCAAATTAGCCATCAACTCCGGATTATTCTCACCTTGTACAATCGCATTCAAAATTGCCCTTGCTGATACTCCCATGACATCTGATACCACCGATGCTAGTTTGATATTCGCTCCTTCCAGAACTTTTTGGACTCGATTTACTAATGTTGCTCGCTCACGGATAAAGTTAGTGCGATGGCGAATCAGGTCACGTAAATCTCTTTGCTCTATCGGGGGAATAAAACTTGCTCTTATTAGTCCGTGCATCAGCAATTCTCCAATCCATTGAGCATCCTTTGTATCAGTTTTCCGTCCAGGTACATTTTTGAGGACAGCCGCATGGGCGGGTTCCCCGACTTGTGCGGACTGTCCGTGATGTGGTGAGCATTCACCAGTAATACTTCAAAATTTGCCTCCAAGATATTAAATATTGGTCGCCAATATTCTCCCGTACTCTCCATGGCCACATGGGTACACTCTCTTACTGTTAGCCAATCTGACAATTGCAGTAAATCGTTGGTCATTGTGCCAAATGTTTTAATTTCTTTGTTCCAGCCGCCACCCGATTTGGGTGTGATTGCACAAGCAACTACTGTTTTTTTATGGACATCAAGACCTGCACAACGGGAGTATACTATTTCCATAAATACCTCACCCAATCAATATTGGAGACAAAGCACAGTGTCCCGTTGATACCCATGAGTCATAATCTGACTTTCGTGCTTTCCTTTGACGGGGCAACAGTTACTGGTTCTTGTAGGTATCCCGGTCTGGCTACTTAACAGGCTTTTACGCACCAGGTGGACACGACCTCTGTGGAACACCATGCACCTTTTATTATTACATTTTCATCCCTCCTGGTGTACGCAGTTCATGATGGCTACTTAGGAGGTATTTATCATTTAACTGCTGATGAGATTTATATAGAGAATAATCAATTTATTATCCAGGAATCTAAAAATGCTAGTAAAACTAAAATGCCATCTATAGATGATATTAAAGATGGTTTATTTAAATTGATTCTCTTCAGTAATTTAGATTCTTTATATTTAGATAATGTACAAGTGGAGTTTAGGACACAATTAAAAATCACCGGGAGAATTGAAGGTAGTCTATATTTACCAAATGATAATGCAGCAGTAGTATCAAATTTCTGTAAAAATAACAATTTTAGTAATACACTAAGAAAAATTATTGATTTATTAAACCAGGAAACTATCAAAAACCCCAAACTCAAAATTATTATTACTCATCATGAATAAATTAATCAAAAGTCCTCTCAGATATCCTGGGGGAAAATCCAGACTTGTTAAGCAGATATTACCCCAAATTCCTCTAGATGTGACTGAATTTAGAGAACCTTTTATTGGTGGTGGTTCTGTCTTTTTAGCAGTTAAAAGTCTCTTTGAAGAACATATCCGTAAATATTGGATTAATGATCTTTATTTTGATTTATATTCATTCTGGAAATATGCTAAAGATGATATTACTAATTTAGTCTTAAAAATCGAACAATTTAAAGAAAATTCCCCAAATGGTAGAGAATTATATAATTATCTAAAAAATATCGATCATTTATCTAATGATTTTGATGTAGCTGTGCGGTTTTTTATAATGAATCGTATCACGTTTTCAGGTGTTATGGATTCTGGTGGATATTCTCAGCAAGCTTATGAAAAAAGATTTACATTGTCTTCTATTACTAGATTACAAAATATCAGTCAGTCTTTATCCGATGTAAAAATTACTTGTGGTGATTATGAAACACTTTTAATGACTGAAGGAAATAATGTATTTATATTTCTTGATCCTCCTTATTATCAACCTACAAAATCAAAACTTTATGGAGTTAAAGGTAATTTACATACCAGTTTTGATCATCAAAGATTTGCTGAATCTTTAAAAAAATGTCCCCACAAATGGTTACTCACTTATGATGATTGTCCAGAAATTAGAGATTTATTCGACTTTGCCCAAATCACCGAATTTGAGTTACAATATGGCATGAATAATTATAAACAAGAAAAAGCCAAAAAAGGTAAAGAGTTATTTATCAAAAATTATTACCTTTAGTGATGATAGCGGATTTAATTCATCTGCGTTTATCTGCGTTTATCTGCGGTCAATTATTCTTGAAATCTTATTCTATGCAGCTTCATCTTAATTTGGTATTAGTCAATTGAAAGCAAAAATTAAATATGCTTTTTCACAACCTCGATAGAGACGTTTCATGAAACGTCTCTACATTATGATTTAGGAAATCTCAATTCCCTGCTTTCAGCTTCCCATAAGCATAACGGCTAAAACTGCCCTCATTCAAATTATTCCAAGCATACATCCGATCTCTAAAGGGTTTCCACTGTTCATAAACAGCTTTAAAATCAGCGTCTTTAGCTGCAAATTCATCATATAAAGCAAAAGATGCTTTTTCGGCTGCTTCCAAAATTTCCTGACTATAAGCACGAAGTTGAGTACCCGTTTTTAATAGTTTTTCTAATGCCTCACTATTACGGGCATCATAACGAGCTAACATTGTTGTATTCGACTGATATGCAGCCGTTTCTAAAGCTGCTTGGTATTGAGGTGGTAGCTTTTTCCACTCATCTAAATTGACTTGTACTTCCAGCGTTGGACCTGGTTCCCACCAACCTGGATAATAGTAAAATTTAGCGACTTTATTTAAACCTAATTTTTCATCGTCATAGGGGCCTACCCACTCAGCCGCATCAATAGCCCCTGTTTGTAAGGCTTGGAAGATTTCCCCCCCAGGAAGATTCTGCACTGTAACTCCCAGTTTAGCCATAACTTGCCCCCCTAAACCGGGAATCCGCATTTTTAGTCCCTGGAGATCATTAAGTGTTTTCACTTCTTTACGAAACCATCCCCCCATTTGTGTAGCCGTATTTCCCGCAGGAAATTGAATCACATTAAATTTACTTGCGTAAATTTTCTGAAGTTGGGCTAAACCTCCCCCTTCATATAACCAAGCATTTTGTTGTTGGGCATTAAGTCCAAATGGTACTGATGTACCAAAAGCAAGGGCGGGACTTTTGCCAATGTAGTAATAAGCTGCGGTATGTCCTGCTTGCACCGCACCTTGAGAAACCACATTGAGAACTTCTAAACCGGGTGCAATTTCCCCCGCAGCACGGGGTTCGATAATAAATTTACCGTTAGTGAGAACTTTAACACGTTCTGCTAAAACCTGCGCTCCGCCAAAAATTGTTTCTAAAGACAATGGCCAACTTGTAGCCATTTGCCATTTAATGGTGGGCAGGTTACTGATATCGGATTGCCCTTTGGCAGCTTGATTTTGAGCATTTTGACAACCACCAACTATTGCCACTCCTGTAGCTGCGATCGCACTTTGAGTTAATCTGTTAACAATAGCTCGACGTTTCATAAAAGTTAATACTATTAACGAACCATAAGTTGTTCCCACAATATCATATTGATGCAACAATTCATGTAAAATAAGGTGCTTTAATTGTGAGAATTCAGGAGCCAGGAGTCAGGAGTCAGGATATTTGCTTATCTCAGGAATATCAAGGAGCCAGTATTTTAAAAGTTGATTCATCTCGACTTGATAAGTATTATTTATACTGAATTCTCGGTGTTATTTTCTCAATTCTTACCTTGAATTTATATGTTATATGCGTAACTCAAAAAGATTAACTCTCATCAGCAAACTGTTAAAAGTTTCACAATTTATTGATAGTTGTGCAGATAAATTTGGATGGTTATCTAACTGGCTAGTATTACTGACAATTGGAGTCGGTTTTTTTAATGTTGTAGTCCGTTATCTAGGACGTTTCATTGGAGTGCAATTATCTTCTAACGCTTTATTAGAACTACAATGGTATTTGTTTTCTCTAACTTTCTTATTCGGCTTTGTTTATATTTTACGGCATGGAGAAAATGTGCGGGTTGATTTTCTCTATACTAATATGAGTGAAAAAAGACGTGCCTTAGTTGATTTTGTCGGAACGATTTTGTTTTTAATTCCTTTTTGTTTAATTGGTATTTGGGTAACATTCAATCCTGTTTTACAATCTTGGGGAAGGTCAAGTGATGGCAGTTGGGGAACTTGGGAAGTATCTTCTGATGCTAATGGTTTACCCCGCGCACCAATCAAAACTATGGTTCCCTTAGCGTTATTATTGCTGCTTTTACAAAGTATTTCTCAAGCCATTAAATATTTAGCAGTATTATTAGGCTATCAACAAGTAGCAGACAAAATTCGCTTAGAAACTTCAGAAAATATCAATATTGAGTAGGAAAAATTATGGGTTTTGAATGGTTAGCAATCTTCATGTTTGTCGGCTTTTTATTTATTTTAATGAGTGGCTTTCCTGTCGCTTTTTCCTTTGCTGGTACAGCCATTGTTTTTGGACTCATTGGTACAGCAGTAGGGGCTTTTAATCCTGCTCGTCTCCTACTATTACCTAATAGTTGGTTCGGCACAATGTCTAATTTTACCTTACTAGCTATTCCGTTTTTTGTCTTTCTTGGTGCCGTTTTAGAAAAATCAGGATTAGCTGAAGAACTATTAGAAACTATTGGAATTATTTTAAGTCGTGTACGCGGAGGTTTAGCTTTAGCGGTTGTCTTAGTAGGAACTGTTTTAGCCGCGACAACCGGAGTCGTTGCCGCCACAGTAATTGTCATGGGGATGTTATCATTACCTGTAATGTTACGCTATGGCTATGATAAACAATTGGCTGCGGGGGTAATAGTTGCTTCCGGTACTTTAGCCCAATTAATTCCTCCGAGTTTAGTCTTAGTAATTCTTAGTGATCAAATTGGTGTTTCTGTCGGAGATTTATTTTTAGGCGCATTAATTCCTGGATTAATGTTATCTGGTTCTTATATTCTCTATATTTTAGCACTAGCTTTTTTTCAACCTGAAAAAGTTCCACTTATACCTGCTGATGTTGTAATTCCTCAAGGTACTCAATTAATTAAACAAGTTTTTAAAGCTGTTGTTCCACCTATTATTTTAATTTTTGCAGTATTAGGCAGTATTTTCTTTGGTGTTGCCACTCCTACAGAAGCAGGGGCTGTAGGTGCAGTTGGGGCTTCTATTCTCGCAGCTTTTAATAAACGTTTAACACCACAATTAATTCGTGATGCTGCTCATTCTACCGCAGTGATTACATCTTTAGTGGTGATGATTTTATTCTGTTCTTCGATGTTTAGTTTGGTGTTTGATGCGTTGGGAGGAAAAACTCTCATCACTAATTTATTAACAAGTTTACCAGGAGGATATTGGGGGTTTTTAATTGTTAGTAATTTAGCGATTTTTGCGCTGGGAGTTTTTCTGGAATTTATTGAAATTTGCTTTATTGCTATGCCTTTATTCGTGCCTGCTGCCCAGGCTTTAAATATTGATATGGTTTGGTTTGGGGTGGTGATGGCAATTAATTTACAAACGGCGTTTATTTCTCCACCAGTGGGATTTTCTTTGTTTTATTTACAAAGTGTTGCCCCTAAAGAAGTGAGTACTTTTGATATTCATAAAAGTGCTATTCCTTTTATGGTATTACAGTTTATTGTGTTATTAATTGTGATTATTTTCCCGCAAACAGTCCGCTGGTTAATTGATATTTCGGCAACAACCGGGACTTGAAGCAGTCACTTACAAAAAATTTCCGGTAAATGAAGTATATCGATCAGGCTGGCATAAATCAAATTTTACGGGTTTTCGTGTACGGTACTCTCAAAACTCTCAAACCAGGTGAAGTGAATTATCAAAAATATTGTACTGGTAAAGTGGTAGAAGCGAAAAGGGCGAACTGACAAGTCAGCGCTTACGCTATCGCACCTGGTAAACTATATGCTTTACCAATGGGTTATCCAGCGATGACTTTAGGAGATAGCAAAGTTCACGGATATTTACTTTCTGTTGCTGACTCATCGCTTTTAACAGAATTGGATGATTTAGAAGATTACCAGCCGAATCGACAAATCGCAGAAAACCTTTATGATCGGCAATATATAAAAATTTTTGAGCCAACCGGGTTGTCTTTGGGTTCGGCTTGGGTTTATCTGATGACTCCAAAAAAAATTTATCGAAACAATCGGGTCTAAAACCTCGCCTTTTAAGGCGAAAAGTTTTTGGAGCGGGGCATAAATCCCCGTTACAAAAACGGCCTCCTGCCTTCGTTAACAGCTAGGCGGTATCTGCCTAGTTGATGGCTATTGGAAGAGTTCACCTGATAAGGTTTTAATTAGTTAATATCGTGTTGGGTGTCTTCCGGTTGATTTTGGGGGGGATTAACTGGCGGTTTTGGAAAAGCCACCGCTGTTTTGGGAATTTCAATGACTGGGTTGTTTAAGGCTACCATCAGCGGTGAAGCAGGAACTGCTGGTTGTGTGGTTGCCACAGTTGGTTTTATTTGTTGTTGTGCCAGTTGCATTTTCAATCCGGTATCTGGCAATAAACCGGATATTGTGCCGATGAAACAAGCAGCCACAGCTGCACCACCAACCATCCAAGCTGCCTGAGAACGGCGGTGCAAGCGTGTCCATACTTGCTGGAATGTTGCTTCTGGTGACTGTTGATCTGGTACTGGTATAGTTTTTAAGCCTTGCCTCAGCTTTAATAGTCGCCCATACAAGCATTTAACGGAGGCATCGTTTGCCAACCATTCTTCTATTTGCCTGCGTTCGACTGCTGTTACCTCGCCATCGAGATAAGCACTCAATAACTCGAAGCGATCTGCTTCGCTGTGACGTAGGCCGTTGCGCTTCTCTATATCCATAGCACCCGTTGATTCATTGGTATGATTAGCCATTCCATCTGGTACATCCTGAGGAAGTTGGGAAGGGGAACGGTCATAAAACTGAGAACCAGTATTCATTTTAACGTTTTTACCAATTCATACACGGGTAAACACAGCGGATGAGTTTGAGAGTTTAAGCATTTTGCCTCGAAATGGCTGATAAAGTTGGTTTTTTCCGAAATTCTTAATATTTCTAAAATTCTGCCATTGAACTGAAGAAAGGTATTGTAAATTTAGGTATCTAGATAAACTTGCAACTGAGCTTGCAATCTGGATCTGGCTCTAGCTATTCTCGACTTTACAGTTCCTAAAGAAACTCCAGTGATTTCGGCAATTTCTTCGTATGCCAACCCTTCAATTTCTCTGAGGACAATAGTAGTACGGAACACCTCTGGCAAATCAGCGATCGCTTCTCGCAGTTGTTCGTAAAATTCTCTAGTAGTCAGTTCTTCCTCAGGCCCTGGAGTATCGCCGGCAATTTCCCAATCCATCTCGCCGTCTTCTACCGAGCGGGGAGCATCCAGTGATAGGGGACTAACAACCCGCTTGCGTTTACGTAACTCGTCGTAAAACAAGTTAGTGGCAATACGGCTTAACCAGCCGCGAAACTTAGCAGGTTCTTGTAATCGGTTAATATTCCGATAAATACGAATCCAAACTTCTTGAGCCAAGTCGGCTCTGTCAGACCAATCAGGAGCGAGATGGTATAAAACCCTATCGACCTGAGTCTGATAGCGGCGCAACAGTTCTGCAAAAGCCGCACGGTCTGGACGCAATCCTACTTGACAGCGCAAAATGAGATCGTGATTTGAGAGTTTGTCAACTTGCACCGATGCTTCCGAATAAGTTGCATCAACAGTTGACCAGGATACAGTAATCGACTGACTCATAGATCGTACTGGCTTGAAATTATCCCTTTCTATTAGACCTGATAATTTGTCAGAAGTTCCTGAGTCAGGTGACGGATTTATGACCGGAACACAGAAATATAAGAAAAGACACTCTTTAGAAGATGAGCGAACAGTATTATCTAAAGAGACAAGGAGAAGATAAACAAGGCTAATCGGAAACCCTATGGAGACTTACCCATAATAGGAAAGAAGGTAATCAGATTGACAACTGACCACTAGGGCTTGACAAAAACTACCATCTATAAATTATGAAAGTATGGGTATATGAATGAAAAAACCGATAATTTCTGAGCAATTTTTTGCTAATGACTGGCTCTAAGCAGTCAATTAGTCATTGGATTTTGGATTTTGGATTTTGGATTTTTGGCTTGTGACTACAAATGAATCTGCTTGCTCTGAAGATTTTGGATTTATTACGTAGTTGTAACTATGATAGTTATGACTGCGAGGGCTGCCATAGCCACAAAAAATCTCAAATCGGCTTTTCTTCAATCTAAAATCGGTACAGTCAGCCAGATATGTCAGGGATAAACAATAGGCGATGGCAATGGCAAGAAATGAATCTGTAGCGCGGATGGTGATGTTCCTGTGTTTTGGCACAGCAATTTTGTCTCTGGCTGTCCATTGGCGCATTATGAAAACGACAGGGCAGTTGAATCAGTCTGCATCCACTACATTGAGGCAAAATTCTTCTCCCCCAACCTACTCTCATCAAAGCCGTTCAGAAGGGATTGGGATTGGGGAAACTGCTTTAGGGGCAGATGTCCCTGAATCTGTACCAAATTCGGCTGCTACAAAGCCTCATACTAAGTTGACAACAGGCAAAAAATATGTAGCTAGTGCTGCGGATACGCCAAAAAAGACAAAACTGGTGGTTCCAGAACCTGAAAGACAGAATCGGAAGGCTGAAAATCAGCCCAAGAGCTTTTTATTTCCGGGTGTGGCACAAGCAAAATCTGTTCAGGGATTAGGGACTAGTAAGACACAAGTGGTAGTTGATTTAAGCGATCGCCGTGTCTATGTTTATCGCTATGATCAAGTCATAGCCAGTTACCCCGTTGCTATAGGAAAGACGGGATGGGAAACGCCCACGGGTGACTTTCAAGTCATGCACATGGAACACCATCCCATTTGGCGGCACCCGATTACTGGAGAAGTATTTGAAGGCGGTACTAATAGTCCTTTGGGAGACCGATGGATTGGCTTTTGGTCAGATGGACGAAATGAAATTGGCTTTCATGGTACGCCTAATACTGACCTGTTGGGAGCGGCCGT
Organism: Anabaena lutea FACHB-196; assembly: GCF_014698305.1. Lineage (GTDB taxonomy): Bacteria > Cyanobacteriota > Cyanobacteriia > Cyanobacteriales > Nostocaceae > Anabaena > Anabaena lutea. The sequence continues at coordinate 10,350 of NZ_JACJST010000053.1, forward strand.
GTCTCATGGTTGCTTAAGGATGCGTAATGCTGACGTGCGGTTGTTATATAGCCAAGTAGGTTTAGGCACACTGGTATCAGTACGTGATTAGAAATCATGTCCGGTTGATTAGTTATGATTCACGCATCTGGGCAAAAATTCCATAGTGCAGCTTGGCGCAATCAGTAGGCCGGCGTAAATATTTGTGGTGAGGATCAGGCAGATTAAGTCGATTTTGAAGAAGACAAGGGGACACGGTGAAAGAGGGACACGGGGACACGGAGACGCGGGGATAAGTCAAGAGTAAAGAGACACGGAGATATGGGAAAAGAGTTGACTCTCAGAAGACAATCTTTCTTTCTCACCGCGTCCTCTTCGGTCAGTGGTCAGTTGTTAATTTTAACGCTGACTACTGACTAATGACTAATGACTAAGATTGTGATTTCTGTTCAAAATTATGTGCGTAGACTTGGAGTAAGCCACTGACTTGACGCAGGGTAAGCTCATCTAATTTGGTATAGTATGAACTTGACAAAAGAAACAAGATAAGCAGCAGGAAGCAGAGAAAAATTTTACTTGACATGACAGCAAAAG
>NZ_JACJST010000054.1 GCF_014698305.1 Anabaena lutea FACHB-196
CTGTTGCGGCAACGATAGTCTGGGGGTTGCCCCACGCCAAAATAGCTCGATGCCAGGTCTATTCTTACCACAAACCCCCCTCCCCCTTCACACCGGGGGGGGTTTTGTTTTTTAACATTCTCACTTTTATTCGATCTCAGAATAATCTAACGGCAGGTCGTCCTATACATAGGCTAATATAGGTAACAACGACTAGCCGCTAGTCAAATCAGTCTATTCAATAAGGCTAAAACTTACCCGTGAATACTCGTTCTGCAGGTCCAGTCATGTAAATTCGTTGATCTATTTCTGACCATTCAATTTCTAATAGTCCTCCTGGTAATTCTATAGTTGCAGTGCGATCGCATAAATCATTCAATACCCCAGCTACTAAGGAAGCACAAGCACCAGTACCACAAGCTAAGGTAATACCTGCACCACGTTCCCAAACCCGCATTTTCAAGTAATTACGATTGACTACTTGAATAAATTCCGTGTTGGTTCTTTGGGGAAAAACTGGATGGTGTTCAAACTTAGGTCCGATGGTTTCCAGTTGAATAGCAGCAACATCTTCAACAAAGGTAATGCAGTGAGGATTTCCCATACTGACGCAGGTAACATCCCAAGTTTTCCCAGCCACCTCTAAAGGTTGATTAATGACTTTACTGTCAGCAGGTGCTAGAGTGGTAGGAATTTCTTCAGCAAGTAACCGGGGTAGTCCCATATCCACCTTTACTTGACCATCGTCCATGAGTTGGGGTGTCATCACACCGGCTAGGGTATGAATGCGATAATAATCTTTAGTGCGAGATAAGCCTTCTAATTCAGCTAAAAACGCCCCTAAACAGCGAATGCCGTTACCACACATTTCCGGTTCCGAACCATCGGAATTAAAAATCCGCATGGTGTAGTCAGCACCGTTGTCACCAGGTAGGGCAAAAATTACGCCATCAGCCCCGATACCAAAATGACGATCGCACCATTTCACCGCTGCTTCTGGTGTGATTAGGGGTGTAGAAGATGAACGGTTATCAATGAGAATGAAATCATTACCTAAACCGTGATATTTACTAAATTCGATTGCCATTTTTCCCTAGATGAATTATCAAAGATAAATTACTGCTTAATTAAACATTGTGCCTTGTGCATATATCATTACCAAAAATGGCAACAACTGAATTTGACACGACTCTTCCTAGCATTCGACAAGTGCAAAATTGGATTAAACAAAAACCAACTGTCGAATTAAAACTTGTGACTGGAGACTTAATCACAGGTAAGATTTTTTGGCAAGATGTTAATTGTGTGTGTATTTTAGATGGAAACAGTGAGCAAATCACTATTTGGAAGCAAGCGATCGCTTATATGAGACCACAAAGTGAGACAGTGTTGGAAAGGGGATTAGTCCCAAGAGATGCAAAAGTTGAAGTTGCCAATTTAAATTCTTGACTACCCCCACTAGAGATAATATCGTGTCCGGTTGAATACTTATGATTAGGCAACCGCGCACAGAGTTTTTTGATCAGCAATTAGCCGGACATGATATCGTACCAACTTAAAAACAGCCTATAACCTCTTTTAGGTACTCTCTACCTCACCAACTTTAACCGTTGGCAGGGCTAGGGATAATCCGCAAGCGCCAATAAAAAATTGTTGAAGTTGATTCAGGCTTGACAAACTACCGCATAGCAAGACTTGATCACCTGTTTTTAAGTCTATGCTGCCATGAGGAAAGCGGATAAACTTGCCATCTCGCCGAATTGCCTGCACTTTTACCCCATACTGTTCATCAGTGGTCAAATCTACCAGATTTTTACCCAAAATAGGGCAATCGGCTTGTACTGTTACCCATTGACAAGCGTTATTTTCATTGGGAACAGCTACCTGTCCTTGAGCAAATTCTGCTAATGCGGCTAATTCCTCAGACTCACCTACCACCAGTAAGCGATCGCCCTCTTCTAATTGAGTTTGACTGTTAGGATAATCTATTTCCTCCCCGTGAGAGCGGCGAATAGCCATTAAACTTACACCCGTGAGGTAGCGCATATCAGCTTCTTCTAAGCTCATCCCAATCAAAGGGGAACCAGATGGTAAATCATACCAGCGACGATTCAGATCACGGGTTACTTGCTGTAAATATTGGGAAACTTCCGCAGCTGAACGCTCTGGACGCAATTCTAAATAATGATCCTTGCGAATTTCCTGCATTTGTTGCTGCACTACTTCTGGTGATAAACCAATGCCGGTTAGTAAATAGGTTGCCATTTCTAAACTGGCTTCAAACTCTGGTTGCACAACTTCCCTCGCGCCGAGTTGGTAAAGCACCTCAATATTTTTATCTTGGGTAGCGCGGACAACTAAATCTAGTTCTGGGGATAATTCCAAAGCTCGTTTTAAGCACAGACGAATGCTTGCAGGATCAGGGAGAGCGATCGCCATTCCCTTAGCATGATTTACACCCGCAGTTTCCAGTACATGAAAACTTACCCCATTACCATAAACATAAGGTATCCCAGCCTCTCGTAACTGCTGAACGCGACTTTCTGATTGGTCAATAACTACCACAGGTAACTCGTGTCGCTGCAACAACTTCACCAAATTCTTACCAATTCGCCCATAGCCACAGACTACTATATGGTCTTTCAATGGCACATCTTCGGAAAAATCACGGGCTTGATCTTCTACCAAATAAGGTTTTAGCCAAGGCATTGATTCAGCAAAATCAAATAAAAATGGTACTAAACGCAGGACAAAAGGAGTCAACATCAGTGTGACTGCGGTAGTTCCCAGAATCAGTAAATATATGCGTCGGGAAACCAAACCCAAAGCCTGTCCTTCACTAGCAAGAACAAAGGAAAATTCTCCAATTTGTGCCAGTCCTAACCCAGCAATTAAAGCTGTTTTTAATGGATAGCCAAATAATTTAACTAGAGGTGTGATAATTAAAAACTTGCCTACGAACACTAGGGCGACAAGTCCGAGAATCAGTTCCAGGTTGTTCCACAAAAACACTGGGTCAATTAACATCCCAATAGCAGCGAAAAACAAACTGGCGAAGATATCCCGCAGTGGTTCAACAATGGTCAGTGTTTCGTCGGCGTACTCAACTTCAGAAATCATCAACCCAGCGACAAACGCTCCCATCTCAATTGATAGCCCCAAATATTCTGTTAATAGGGCAATACATAAACACAGAGTTACCACCCCTAACAAAAATAGCTCGCGGCTTTCAGTACGGGCTAACAGTCTTAGTAAAGGAGGGATTAACCAAATTCCTGCCACAACTGCACCAGCAGCAAATAAGCCAATCCTCACTAGGGCTGTTAACACTGCTATCCCCAGAACATCAGCTGGTTCATGGAGGGCTGGTAATACAGCCAACATCAGTCCCAAAGCCAAGTCTTGCACTACCAAAATGCCCAGCATTACCTGCCCGTGGGGTGTTTCTGTTTCGTTGCGTTCCATCAAGCATTTAAGGACAACTGCTGTAGAAGACAAAGAGAGAATTGACCCCAAAAATACGCCTTTAGCTGGTAAACTTCCCCAAGCGCCTGTTACCCCACATACCAAAACCGTGATCAAAATGGTGAGGGCAATTTGTAAAGTACCGCCACCAATAGCGATCGCTTTGACCTTCTTGAGTTCCGCCAAGGAAAATTCTACACCCAAGGCAAACAACAAAAACGCTACCCCGAACTGCGCCAGGGTTTCTACCTGCACGACTTCTTTAATTAGACCCAGTCCAGATGGTCCGACAACCATCCCGCCGATGATATACCCCAGTAAAACAGGTTGTTTTAAGAGTGCAGCCAACAGTCCACCGCAGGCGGCGACAGCAAACACTGACACTAAGTCAACAATTAATCTAAAATCCTCTTGCACCAGTTTTTAAAGAACTATTAAGACCTAATAAACCCAGCATACAAAGTTTTATCTCTTTGAGGGGATGGGAATAGTCACCTAAAAACAAAAATTCTAGATAACTCCATCTATTTTCTCCAAGTTGCTGGTTATCTCTTGCTTAATGCCCCTAAATTTATTTATGGAGTTTAGCGAAACAGTGCTAAGTAAAAAAGTAAGAGCGCAAGTGTCCTTTTAGATGTAAAATAGTACAAACAAACTATACTAATGTCTAATGTCTGACCTAATTCTGTTTTGGCATCGCCGGGATTTACGTATTTCTGATAATACAGGACTAGCCGCTGCACGAGAGCGAAGTGCAAAATTGGTAGGTGTATTTTGCCTTGATCCTGATATTTTGCAGCGAGATGACATAGCTCCTGCTAGAGTAACTTATATGATTGGCTGTTTGCAAGCTCTGCAACAGCAATATAGTCAAGCTGGTAGCCAATTGTTAATTCTGCACAACAACCCAGTGATAGGGATTCCGGTTTTAGCAGAGGCTTTAAAAGCTAAAGCGGTGATTTGGAATTGGGATGTAGAACCTTATTCACAAACAAGGGATATCGCCGTAATTGACTCTTTAAAAGCAAAAGGGATTGAATTTCTTTACCAAAATTGGGATCAGCTACTTCATTCACCAGCAGAAATTTTTAGTGGTTCTAAAACTCCCTACACTGTTTATACTCCTTTTTGGAAAAATTGGATTACTAAACTCAAAGCAACTCCTGTAGAAACTCTGCCAAATTTTGCAGGTTTAACAGAACAAGAACAAGAAATTGCTCAAGAAGCAGGCGCAATTAAATTACCATCTGCTCAAGATTTAGGCTTTGTTTGGGATGGAGAATTAATTATTTCTCCAGGAGAATCGGCAGCAAAAAAACGTTTAGAACTATTTACAAAATCTGCCATTAATGAATACCAGGAACAGCGTAACTTTCCCGCTGTCGATGGAACATCTCAATTAAGCGCAGCATTGAAATTTGGTGTAATTAGTATTCGCACAGTTTGGCAAGCGACAATAGAAGCATTAGAAAATAGTTGTAGTGAAGAAGTTACAGCAAGTATCCGCACATGGCAACAAGAATTAGCTTGGCGAGAATTTTATCAACACGCCATGTATCATTTCCCGGATTTAGCTGATGGTGCCTATCGAGATAGTTTTAAAAGTTTCCCCTGGCAAAATAATGAAAAATATTTTCAAGCTTGGTGTGAAGGAAAAACCGGTTATCCAATAGTTGATGCAGCCATGAGGCAATTAAATGAAACTGGCTGGATGCACAATAGATGTAGAATGATAGTTGCCAGTTTTTTAACTAAAGATTTAATTATCAATCCTCAATGGGGAGAAAAATATTTTATGCAGAAACTCATTGACGGTGATTTATCTGCTAATAATGGTGGTTGGCAATGGAGTGCTTCGAGTGGTATGGACCCCAAGCCATTACGGATTTTTAACCCCGCAAGTCAAGCACAAAAGTTTGATGCAGAAGGGGAATATATTCGCCAATGGGTGTCAGAATTGCGATCCGTCGATAGCCAATATTTAGTCAGTGGTAATATTCTGCCTTTGGAACGTCGTGCTGTGGGTTATCCAGCACCAATTGTAGATCATAAAAAACAGCAAGCTTTGTTTAAAGAGATTTATCAGCAGCAAAAGGTTGGAGTTGTTTAATTTTAACCGCAGATTAACGCAAATGAATGCAAATAATTCATTTTTGGTGATAGCGATTCCTACATTTGTGAGGTACAACAAGCCAGAATTAAGGGACTTACAAAAGTCATAAATTGATTGTAGGTACTAAAATTTGGCCGTTGTAACCTATATGGTTGTATTCTTCAATTACTTTTGTGGCAATCTCTCTTCCTTGACCTGATGTAACTAAAGCAACACAAGCTCCTCCAAAACCTGCACCTGTAAGTCTTGCACCAAATACTCCTGGCGTTTTCTGCAAAATTTCTACCAAAGTATCCAGCGCAGGTACAGAAACCTCGTAATCATCCCGCAAACTAGCATGGGATGCGTTCATCAACTCTCCAAACCGCTCAGGTGTGACTTCCTGTAAAGCTTCCAAAACGCGGTTATTTTCTGTAATCACATGACGGGCGCGATCGCATAACGGTTTAGGTAATATATTTGTATCGTCAACATTAGTAATATCTCGCAGTGCTTTTACTCCTAACAAATGCGCTGCCTCCTCACACTCGGCCCGACGCTGGTTATAACCACTAGTGGCAAGTGTACGCGGCACACCGCTATCTATAACTATAATCTCAGTTCCAGGTGGAAAAGGCACGAGATAGCGTTCTAGGGTACGAGTATCTAAAAATAAAATATGTTTGCTATCCGCCAAACTAGCAGCCATTTGATCCATAATGCCGCATTGCACACCAGCATAGTGAATTTCTGCTTGTTGTGCCAATTGGGCAATTTCCACATCATTGAGAGGGAGATCAAAAAGTTGACCTATTGCTCTAAGTGTTGCTACTTCTAAAGCCGCACTGCTAGATAAACCCGAACCCATAGGCACAGATGATTTTACATATACCAACAGAGATGGTATTGTGTAGCCTGCGGTTTTTAATACTTCAATACAGCCATAAATATAGCTGGCAAATCCAGATGGTGAATGGTGGGTATCTAATATAGTGACTCGTTCGTTTAAATTTTCTGAGTAAAAATGATGTTCGCTATCTCTACTCATACCCAGTAATACTGTTGTGCTTTGAGGAATGGCAGTTGGCAGCACAAAACCATCGTTATAGTCGGTATGTTCACCCAGTAAATTTACCCTACCTGGCGCACTGGCTTCTGCTTCGGGTATTGTATTGAATATTTCTTCAAAATTCATAATATTTTTGTCTCACGCAAAGGCGCATTAGCGAAGCGAAGTACGAAGTACGTTAGGCGCAAAGGAAGAAGAGATTAATTCAGGGTGTGGTGTAATTATGGCTTTTGTTAAAAGCATTGGTTTAACCTTAGTGTATCTATCTATTTAATTAAAGGCACAGCCCGTATTCTTCCTTCTACCTCTACACTGGGAAAATTCGGGTCAAAAGTCAAATTCTCTAACTTCCCATTCTCTAGAATTACAAAAGTATCTTCCACCTTTGCACCCGGTACACTTGGATTCCAAGCAACAGCCATCCCTGCTGCTAAAGTTTCAGTAGCAGTGGGAGTGGCAACAACTTCTCTGGCTAAATATCCTGTAGTTCCTCCTTGATGATGTTCAAGGATAGCATGGGCAAATCCATGTTGTGCATAAGCTTGAGCTAGGGCGTGATAAATTGCATTGAGGGCAGTTCCAAGCTGAGATAAATTCAAGATGAAAGCTTCAATTTCCCGCACATGGCGGTGCAATTCGGCATTCTCATTTGAAAGATTGCCAAAACTCACAAATCTCGTCAAATTGGCATACAAACCATAACCTCTAGCGCAAAATACCATCATTGCTTGTCGTCCAATTTGTTCTCCTGTGGGTGTGGCATGACGGTATAAGGGTAAACGCCTCTCTCCAGCTACCAGTGTCACTGCTGGATGTAGTCCCCTTGTCCATAATGCTTCTGCACCTGCACCAGCTAACTGGTATTCTGTCCATGTAGGTTCTGCGGCTGTGAGTACCTCTGTCATCGCTTGGCTGGCTTTTAACCCTATTTGCCGATATCGCTCTAACTCGCTGGACATCAGTAACCGTTTCCGGTTTTGTAAAGATGCTGGTAATGGTTGCTCCCCCAGAACAGGTTTATCACTAAGAACTTTTCCAGCGTTTGTAACTTCACGGACAAAAGTCTCACGTTTGTCAGCTTCAGCCCAAGGACTGATGTGTAGTTGAAAATTAGGTGGTAGTTCTTCATCTTTCAGGCGTTGCGCTTCAATTTCATCGGTTAATATCCACGCATCTTGAGCAGTTACTAATACTTCTGCTACGCCAGTTTCTGAAGTCAATAAGACGGTGTGAGAAGCGCCCGCAGTTGCCCAAGCAAACCAATCTGTACCGCGTAAACGTATAGCCTGGGTTTCGGTTTCAGCTAGGGTTTGTCTCATGAGTTCTAGCTTGGCGGAGACTTCTTCGTTCATAGGGGATAAACACAAATAGTTAGAGATAATTATCAGGTTCTTCTGTGTGTTTCTGCGTCTGTCTCAGGTTGTGAACTGGGGTTTTCAGATTGAAAATTGAAAATAAACTCGGCTTTTATAGTCAGGCTATCCACTAAAATGGGGCGTAAAATATGATAGTGGTGCAACTATTTACACTTTTCATCAGGGAAAATGCACGTTATTAGTTTTAAAATATTAAGAGAATATACAGAAAACCACGCTGATTCTCAGGAAGCACTAAACAATTGGTATAAAATTGCTACTAAAGCTAAATGGTCAAACTTGATTGAAGTGCAGCAGGTTTTTCCTAAAGCTGAGGCTGTAGGTAATTTTACAGTTTTCAATATTAAAGGCAATAAATACCGCTTAATTGTTAGTATAGATTATAAAGGTCAATTAATTTATATTAAATATATCCTCACCCACGCAGAATACGATAAGGATAATTGGAAAAATGACCCTTACTTTTAATCCAGAAAGATATAAAGAACTATTAACAGCCTATCTTCCCAAACTTATCAAGACTGAAGCAGAAAACGAACAAGCTTTAGCCATTGTGGAAGATTTAATGCACCGGGAACGCACACCTGAAGAGAATGAACTATACCAATTATTAATAACTTTAATTGAAAAGTTTGAACAAGAATATTATCAAATTAATCAACAGAATAATCCTCAATCTATGCTGTTATTTCTTTTAGAAGAATCTGACGAAAGCAAAGCTGATTTACAAGCAGTTTTAGGTTCAGAAATCTTGGTTGATGATATATTAAATGGTAATTCAAAGATAAATCCAAAATTAGCGCAAAAACTAGGAGATTTTTTTCATGTGGAAGCAAGTTTATTTGTAAATCCCTTAGTGACAGCAGAGTCAGAGACTCTGTGATAGCAATGAGAGAAAGTAGCAGCAACCGACTTGAAAAAATGGTGATAGTGCTGAGTATGGGTTATACTAACCCACATTCCGCACCCTCAACTGTCACAGATCAAAAAAGCCCTTAAAGTAGTACATAATAACTAGCAGCAACTCAAAAGTTAAGAAGCTTAATGAGAATGACTAGCATTAACAGGGACATGGTGTGACAAAGTA
>NZ_JACJST010000055.1 GCF_014698305.1 Anabaena lutea FACHB-196
TACTTTGTCACACCATGTCCCTGTTAATGCTAGTCATTCTCATTAAGCTTCTTAACTTTTGAGTTGCTGCTAGTTATTATGTACTACTTTAAGGGCTTTTTAAACTCTCTTTAATTTCCCCAACCGAAGTATCATCAGGATCAGATTCAGTTTCATCTGATACAAGAATAATTACTCTGACTTGACTAGATGTATGAATTTCTAAAGGTTGATCTAATAATAATTGACCTTTTTCATCAACTTTTCCCATGACTTCAAAAGCTTTCATTACTTGACCTCAAATAGGTGTGAGTAAAATTATAGCAAGATAAATAAATATTAAAAACCTGGCTTAAATTCATACTTTTCGCATTTCCATTTACTTTTTAGTTGTGTAGATGCAATAAAAAAATATAAACTTTCCTTCACATTTGCCACAGTTGTGCTACCCTAGAACAGTTGACTAAAATTCCGCACATCCGGGGATTCGGGTGTTTCCTTAATGGAAATGCGCCTGGGTGGAGGATTAACCCGAATAGGAGTTACAAAAATGCCCGTTGTTTCATTGGCTCAAATGATGGAGTCTGGGGTTCACTTTGGACACCAAACCCGACGTTGGAATCCAAAGATGTCTCCGTACATCTACACCTCTCGTAATGGTGTACATATCATCGACTTGGTGCAGACAGCACAGTTGATGGATAATGCATATAACTATATGCGATCGCAATCTGAGCAAGGGAAGAAATTCCTGTTTGTGGGTACAAAGCGCCAAGCAGCAGGAATTATTGCTCAAGAAGCTGCTCGTTGTGGTTCTCACTACATTAACCAACGTTGGTTGGGTGGAATGCTCACCAACTGGGCGACAATCAAAACCAGAGCAGACAGGTTGAAAGATTTAGAACGCCGTGAAGAAACGGGCGCATTAGATTTATTGCCGAAAAAAGAAGCTTCCATGCTGCGTCGGGAAATGACAAAGCTGCAAAAGTACTTGGGCGGTATTAAAAATATGCGAAAAGTCCCCGATGTTGTAATCATTGTTGACCAACGCCGGGAGTATAACGCAGTTCAAGAATGCCAAAAATTGAGTATTCCCATTGTATCCATGTTGGATACAAACTGTGATCCAGATGTAGTAGATATTCCCATTCCAGCCAACGATGATGCAATCAGGTCGATTAAGCTGATTGTCGGCAAATTAGCAGATGCTATTTACGAAGGCCGTCACGGTCAACTGGAAGCGGAAGAAGATTACGAAGATTACGCTGAAGAAGACTACGACTACGACGAAAGTGAGTACGCTGACGCAGTGGTTCCCGACGAAGAAGAGGAAGCATAAGTAGAGAAAGGATGCAGGATGAAAAAACTGATTTCATCCTCCATAATTCATAATTCATGGCTCATACTTTGTATTGTCGTGAGTAAGATAGAAATACTCAACACCGTGAGCGATTACAAATCTTCTTGTCAAGTTAGGAATTGAGGCAACATGGCGGAAATATCTGCAAAACTCGTCCAAGAGCTACGCCAAAAAACTGGTGCTGGCATGATGGACTGCAAAAAAGCGCTGAAAGAAACTGATGGCGACATAGAAAAAGCCGGCGATTGGCTGCGGCAAAAAGGCATCGCTTCTGCGGGTAAAAAAAGCGATCGCATTGCGGCAGAAGGTCTAGTAGACACCTACATTCAGCCAGGTGGCCAAGTAGGTGTACTGATAGAAGTCAACTGTCAAACAGACTTTGTTGCCCGTAACGATGCTTTTAAAGCTTTAGTTAAGAGCCTAGCCAAGCAAGCCGCAACGGCTGACACTGTTGAGTCTTTACTAGCTCAACCCTATGTTGAAGATGCCAACGTTACCGTAGACGAAGCCATTAAGCAAGTTATTGCTACCCTGGGAGAAAATATTCAGGTGCGGCGCTTTGTCAATTTTGCTCTTGGTGACACACCAGGAGTAGTAGATAGCTACATTCACACTGGTGGCCGAGTTGGTGTTTTGGTTCAACTGAACACCCAAACCAAGGAAGCATCCAGTAATGAAGAATTCCAAAGCTTGGCTAAAAACGCAGCTATGCAAGTTGCGGCTTGTCCTAACGTCGAGTATGTCAGCATAGATCAAATTCCTGCCGAACTTGCCAAAAAAGAAAAAGAGATCGAAATGGGCAAGGATGACTTAGCCAATAAGCCAGAGAACATCAAAGAAAAGATTGTTCAAGGACGAATTGACAAACGCCTTAAAGAAATGACTTTGCTGGATCAACCTTACATTCGTGACCAAAGTATTTCTGTAGAAGACTTAGTAAAACAGGTTAAGTCTCAAGTAGGTGCAGAAGTTCAAGTCAATCGCTTTGTGCGTTATGTCCTAGGCGAAGGCATTGAAAAGAACGAAATTAGCTTTGCTGAGGAAGTCGCTGCTCAAATGGGCGTTAAGTAATTTAGTCATTAGTCAATGGTCAGTAGTCAGTTGTTAAAAATATATAATTAGCTAGTGGCTATTGATTATGGACTTGTGACTGAATCAATACTTAAATCACTACACAGTAAACAGTCCTGATGCTTTATGGTATGGTTTTTGCCCAGCAATGAAACTGATAACTGTTGGCTGTTAGCCGTTAAATAACAGGTCTAGCAAGCTTTGCAGGCCTGTATTTTATTGGCATTCCGTACAATCGAGGTAATATGGTGTCCCGTTGAAAACTTAGCATTAGGGAACCGCCCACAGACAGGGAGAGTCTTTTGATCAGCAATTAGCCGGACTTGACATAATCTATAATTTTAAATTATCTATAGCAGTTGCCAGGTAGCTGAGGACAATCTTAAATTCTGGAATCTTTGTCAGACAAGAGTTTGAAAAAGCTGACTGCTGACTGCTATAAATAATCATTTGCCCCCAATGTCGTACATTTGTACCATAATAAGGTTCAGATGGAAAATAACGAGAAGATATGGCCAGAGCAATTGAGCGAATAGAGCGGGATATTGCAATGCAGAAAGAAGCGATTAGTGCGATCGCTAGAGAACTTCACAGTGCTTATGTTAGTTATTTAACTATTTTAGGAGCAACCTTACAGAAACAGTTGATTTTGGCAAGCTACCACCTCTGTACTCAGGGATATCCAGAAAACCTTCTGAAGATATCACTCAATCAACGGCAGCAATTGCAACAAGGCATCCGCAAACTGGGTCAAAAAGCTGCTGAACAGTTGCTCCATTATCTTCACGGTGAAGAAGTTGAGGAAATTGAGGAAGTTGAGGAAATTGAGGAAATTGAGGAAGTTAAGGAAGTTGAGGAAGTTAACGAGGATGAAAAACATCCAGAATCCAAAACTCAAAATCCCAAATACTTAGATCCATCTAACCCGATAGAATTGGCAGAATGGCAGCAAGATTTAGAGGAAGCGATTGTGGAAACGCTGAAAAAACTTTCCCATGATGCTAATTTTTTGCTCCAAAAGGCTGGGATTTTACCCAAAAAATTACCAGAACCAATTTTAGCAGCGGCGGCGGCGGCTTCAGAAGCGTCTGCTGAGGTTATGCCAGGTCCACCGAACCTATTGAACATAGTCATTGAAATTAACAATGATCAAGAATCAGAAGATTCTAGCATGACGCAGATTATCACTATTAACTTGCGACTAGGAGAAATTGAATTTGCTGATACCACGCTTTTGTCAGGGCGCAAGCAAATTCGGAATATTTTGGTAAACCTCAACAAGCTAGGACGAGATTATCAAAAGAAGCAGCGAGAACTCAAAATTGCTGAAGCTGAAGCTGCATGGCGTGCTAGTTGGTTTGAATAGAGTACCGAGTAATGAGTACCGAGTAATGAGTACCGAGTACCGAGTAATGAGTACCGAGTACTGAGTGTAGATAAAAATCAATTAACTTTAATGACCAATGACCAATGACCAATGACTAATGACCAATGACCAATGACCAATGACCAATGACTAATGACCAATGACCAATGACCAATGACTAATGACCAATGACTAATGACACACCCGATTGGATAAGATTGCATAAAGCCTTAGCTGTAGAGGCTGAACATGGCTTTGCGGATTTGGTGGGTAAACAATACCGCTTCAGTGAATTTCTGAGTTTGACTTTTGGGAAATTCCCCCAAGCTTTGCCCCCCAAAGAACGCTTTCGCTGGCACGAAATAGCGATGCAATTTGCCAGTTATCCAAATTTGGGAGTGGAAGCAAGACAACACTTAATTGCCGAAGTCCGAAGATATCTCTACCAACTACAGCAAGAACTAGAGGAGGGGGAGGAAAAAAAGATGGGGAGATGGGGAGATGGGGAGATGGGGAGAAAATCCGAAAGTTCCAATTATCAATCTTCTAATACCCAATCAAAATCCAAAACCATAAATCTTACAACTCCAATTGTTGCAGAAGTTAGTCGGCGATTAGCTCCAAAAATTGAGCAAAAACTCAGTGAACTGCCAGAAATAGGCATTAAAAATGCTGAAAATTTAGCGCGGTTAGATTTACATACTGTGCGTGATTTACTGTTTAATTATCCTCGTGATCATATTGATTATGCCCGTCAGGTGAATATTCAAGAGTTGCAGGGGGGTGAAACGGTAACAATCATAGCCACGGTGAAGCGTTGTAATTTCTTTACTAGCCCTAAAAATAAAAAATTATCAATTTTAGAATTAATCCTTAAAGATAATACAGGTCAAATTAAAGTTAGCCGTTTTTATGCTGGGGCGCGTTTTAGCAGTCGTGGTTGGCAAGAAGGTTTAAAACGCCGCTATCCGGTGGGTAGTGTAATTGCGGCCTGTGGGTTGGTAAAGGGAGGTAAATATGGGTTAACGCTGGATAACCCAGAATTAGAGGTTTTGGCAAATCCAGGTGATAGCATTGATTCACTGACGATTGGGCGAGTTGTGCCGATTTATGCTTTGACTGAGGGAGTGGTGGCGAATACGGTACGTCAAGCGGTGATTACGGCTTTACCAGCTGCGGTTAATTTGAAAGACCCCTTACCTAAAGGTTTGCGGGAAAAGTATGGTTTGATGGAATTGAAGGATGCGATCGCAAATATTCATTTCCCTGAAGATAGCGATGCTTTAAGAATAGCCCGTCGCCGCTTAGTATTTGATGAATTTTTCTATCTCCAATTAGGCTTACTGCAACGTCAGAAAAAAGCTAAAGAAATTCAAACTAGCGCCATTCTTGCCCCCAAAGGGAAATTATTAGAACAATTTAATGAAATTCTGCCTTTTAAACTTACCGGCGCACAGCAAAGAGTTATCAACGATATTCTCAACGACTTGCAAAAATCTACACCCATGAATCGGTTAGTACAAGGTGATGTAGGTTCAGGGAAAACAGTTGTTGCTGTTGTGGCGATTTTGGCAGCAATTCAATCAGGTTATCAAGCAGCGTTGATGGCTCCGACGGAAGTATTAGCAGAACAACATTATCGTAAATTAGTTAGTTGGTTTAACTTGCTACATTTGCCCGTTGAATTATTAACAGGTTCGACAAAAATAGCGAAAAGACGAGAAATTCATTCTCAATTAGAAACAGGTGAATTACCTTTATTAGTGGGAACTCATGCCTTAATTCAAGATAAAGTCAACTTTCAACGTTTAGGTTTAGTTGTCATTGATGAACAGCATCGTTTTGGGGTTGAACAAAGGGCGAAGTTACAACAAAAAGGCGAACAACCTCATGTATTAACAATGACGGCTACTCCTATTCCCCGGACTTTAGCTTTAACAGTACATGGAGATTTAGATGTTAGTCAAATTGATGAATTACCACCGGGAAGACAACAAATCCAAACCACAATGTTAAGTGGTCAACAACGACAGCAAGCTTATGATTTAATGCGTCGAGAAGTTGCCCAAGGTAGACAAATATATGTGGTTTTACCCTTGGTGGAAGAATCAGAAAAATTAGATTTGCGTTCTGCGGTAGATGAACATCAAAAGTTACAAGAAAGCATTTTTCCTGACTTTCAAGTGGGACTTTTACATGGTCGTATGACTTCAGCAGAAAAAGACGAAGCGATTACCAAATTCCGCGATAATGAAACGCAGATTTTAGTTTCTACTACTGTGGTTGAAGTCGGTGTAGACGTGCCTAATGCCACAGTCATGCTAATTGAACACGCGGAAAGATTTGGTTTATCGCAACTACACCAATTACGAGGACGTGTGGGTCGGGGTGCAGCGCAGTCTTATTGTTTGTTAATGAGTAGTTCGAGAAGTCCTGATGCTCAACAACGGTTGAAGGTGTTGGAACAGTCTCAGGATGGGTTTTTTATCTCGGAAATGGATATGCGTTTTCGGGGGCCTGGGGAAGTGATGGGGACTAGGCAATCTGGGGTAGCAGATTTTACTTTGGCTAGTTTGGTGGAAGATGAGGATGTTTTGCTGTTAGCGCGACAAGCAGCAGAGAAAGTGATTGATATGGATGTGGATTTAGAGCGTTGGCCGTTGATGCAGGATGAGTTGAAGTATAGGTATGCGCGGTTAATGGGTGGAGCGATTTTGACGTAACAATATTTATGATATTGGCTTTTTGTTGGACTAGCTATTGCCTTTCTGTTGGGTTAATTTTTTCTATCTAGGTGATAATCGTTTTAGGTCTAATCATTCTAGGAGGTGTGATTGTGGTTATTTCTCAAACCAACCCGCCAAACCTTACAAAAGAGGTGACAAAAACTGACTTCACTCCAGATGAGTATCGAGCGATAGAGGAAAGCGCAGAAGAACGCCATGAATATTGTAATGGAGAAATTATTGTTATGCCTGGAGGTTCAGAAGTTCATAGTGCCATAGCTAGTAATATATTAATTTATTTGGGTTTTTTACTCAGAGATAGTGATTTTCGCTTTTACAATAGTGATTTGCGGGTTTGGATTCCTAATTTTAATCATGGAACTTATGCAGATGTTCTAGTGATTAATGGTGAACCGGAATTTAACGGCAATCGCACCGATGAAATTCTCAATCCTTTACTGATTATTGAAGTTCTTTCTCCTTCTACGGAAGGTTATGACAGAGGAGAGAAATTCAGAAAATATCGCTCTCTTTCTAGCTTTTGTGAATATGTGATTGTTAGTCAAACTGAAGCTTATATTGAGCATTATTATAAACAGGAAGAGCAAAATAATAATCTTTGGCAATTGCAAGTTTATGATCAGATTGATATGTCAGTTAGTCTGCATAGTTTAAATGTAGAACTTCCGATGAATGAAATTTATCGGCGGATTAAATTTTAAGAAAATATTCTTACAATTCCTCGTTTGAATAATGAACCTCTGTATAATAGCTAAACACAGACATTATATAGAAAAAATTCTGTATAAATACTAATTATTGACCATGCTGCAACGAGTAATTCTCAACGGTTTCAAGTCCATTAAAACAATGGATATTGAATTGCGTCCTTTAAATATCTTGATTGGAGCTAACGGAGCGGGTAAAAGTAATCTCATTTCCTTTTTTAAGATGTTAAATGAGATGATGGCAGGAAGATTGCAACAATATATTGGCATACAGAAATGTTGAATGTAGTTACAAAACTTTACATATTTAAGTATAGTAGTATTATTAAGGGTAAAAATGTCAACATTTCATAATATCTTCCATCCAATGAA
>NZ_JACJST010000056.1 GCF_014698305.1 Anabaena lutea FACHB-196
CACCATTGATGGTGTCATTGCCGCTATCTCGATACAGGTAGTCATCTCCGGCATCGCCGTTCAGGATATCATTACCGTTACCACCGTAAAGCTCATCGTTGCCACTACCGCCATTGAGAGTGTCATTACCTCCTAACCCATACAGGTTATCATTCCCAGAGGTTCCTGTAATGGTGTCATTACCTTCCGTTCCGGTAAAATTCTGCTGTTCTACCTGAATAACTTGCCCATTTACCGTAATCGTCGCGTGATCATCCTCTCCTTGCAAAGCCTCTAAGGTTGCAGTATCCAGACTGTAACCCTGTACTAACTCAGCAAAAATCGCCCCTTCATCACCAGCACTATCCAAGGTATTGATTTGAGCATCCACAAAATGCCCAATTTCCTCTAACAGAACTGCACTAATAGCTGCTGATGTGGCAGTTTCTAAAAAGGTATTTGATAGATAAATCTTATTAGTGCTACTGGCATAAGCCCCATTAGCATTGCCAAGAATGCTACTATCAAGAATTTCAATATTAGGAAGTTGACTAAAATCACCAGCTTGCCACTGTAAACGCAGAGTTTCCGCGAAACTACGGTTGTATTGCGTACCAAAAGCGGTATCGAAAACCTGCCAGAAGTTGTCTAAACCAGAAAATGCGCTGAGTTGGTTATAAGTCAGGCTGAGGACGGGTTTAATTAGAATATTCATAGATTTGATTAAGTGGGTGAATTATTGGTACTAAGAGGATGTCTGAAAGCGATACTCAGTGTCACATTTTTGTGACACCTGTATCAATAGCAATATATGCACAAAGGTGACATAATTATTTGCAGGTGTCAACCCCAGCTTTCTGATATACAGCAATTCCTAGTGTCTTGAGGTACAAGAACCCCACCCCCAACCCCCTAAGAGCAAGCGATGAGGGGGCTATGATGTACCTTATAACAAAGGAATCTGCTGTATGATTAAGAACATCATCCGAAAGATAGATATTAATATTAATTTCCGGGAATTTACGAAAATCATTTTCCTCATGTTGGATATATGAGAACGATAGCATCCAACTCATTGAGTCAAAAAGAGTGAAACATGAAAGTAAACATTAAGCATATTTATAAATGGTTTTTTAGTCCTGTGTCGGTAGGTGTATTGACAGTAATAGCGATCGCATCTTCTCCTTCTCTCTCCTTTGGTGCTGCTACTACAAATATCTCATCACCAACAACTTCAAGAAAATTAGTTGCTCAAAACCAAGGTAATTACAGAAATAATACTTTTAAATTGAGTTTTAACTATTCTACCAAGGATTTTGTACTTGATCATAAAACAACTCGACCCAGTTCCAACTTGAATTTGTTAGTTATTGATCTTTGGAATAAAAAACACGCTCAGAAAATCAAAGCAGGAGCTTATGAAGGTGGAGCGGAATACCCAGCAAATGCACAGGTTAGGGTGTACTACAATCCTCGACGTTTGTCGTTACAAAACTGGGTTAAACAAAGTCAGGATTTTGCAGCACCCAAAAAATTTAGTAATGTAAAAATAGCAGGACAAAACGCCCTCCAATTTGAATCTAGTGGTTTGTATGAAAATAAGCACACCGTTTTAGTTAACCCTAAAAACTCTAACATCATTGTGATCAGCTTATCTCAAATTGGCTCTGGTAATGATGATGCTATATACCGCAAAGGATATCAACAAGTGCTGCAATCTTTGAGATTTAATTGATAACAGGGAATAGGGAAAAGTAGCTAGAAAGATAATTACGAATTACGAATTACGAATTACGAATTACGAATTATTGCATTCTATCAATAGTCCGATATTGAATAGCTTCTGCCACGTGTTGCGGTTTGAGATCATCATCTCCGGCTAAATCTGCAATAGTTCGTGCTACCTTGAGAATGCGATCGCTTGCTCTAGCCGATAAACCCAATTTTCTAATCGCAGCTTCCAATAAATTCCGACTAGCATCATCTAAATTACACCACTTTTGCAGATGACCACTTTGCATTTGGGCATTACAACGCAGATTTGTTTCTCCTTGAAAACGAATCATCGCCCGTTCTCGTGCTGTTTTCACTCTTTCCGCGACAGATTTTGACCCTTCCCCCGTTGCAGCTTGGGTAATTTCCTCCGGTTTCAAGCGATTTACAGCCACTTGTAAGTCAATTCTATCCATTAACGGCCCAGACAACTTAGCCCAATATTGCTCTCGGTGACGCGGGGAACAGGTACATTCTTGAATCGTATCGCCATAATAACCACAAGGACAAGGATTGGTACTCGCTACCAAAGTAAACTGTGCAGGAAACGTCACCGACTGTCTGGTTCGGGAAATTGTCACAAAACCATCTTCCAACGGTTGACGCAAAAACTCCAATACATCTCTTTTAAACTCCGTAAGTTCATCGAGAAAAAGTATGCCACGATGTGATAAAGATATCTCTCCAGGACGAGGAAAAGTGCCACCACCAACGAGAGAAGGCCCCGATGCAGAATGGTGAGGACTACGAAAAGGGCGATCGCGCACCAACGAACCACGATTTTTCAACAACCCAGCCACAGAATGAATCCGCGTTACTTCCAGCGATTCAGAAAACTCCAATGGTGGTAATATACCAGGTAAACGACGCGCTAACATCGTCTTTCCGCTGCCAGGTGGCCCCACAAAAATGAGATTATGTCCTCCCGCAGCCGCAATTTCCAAAGCCCGACGCGCATGAGCTTGTCCTTTGACATCATGTAAATCTGCGCCTGTATAAACTGCGTCTAACCCATTTCTAGTTTCATCCAGTTTTACAGGTTTGTAACTTCCAGGATTATTTAACAAATCCACCACATCAGCAATATGTCTGCAACCATAAACAGCTAATCCTTCCACCACCGCAGCTTCTTGAGCATTATCAACCGGAACAATTAAACCCGTAATTCCCATTTTTTGTGCAGTTGCAGCAATAGGAAGTACACCCGCAACAGGACGTAAACTACCATCTAGTGAGACTTCCCCCAAAAATAAAAAATCTCCCAACAAATCAGGGTTTACCTGTTCAGAAGCCGCTAAAATTCCCACACTAATCGGTAAATCAAAAGCGGGTCCTTCCTTGCGTAAATCTGCGGGGGTGAGGTTAATTACAATCTTTCGCATGGGAAAAGCAAAACCCGCATTTTTCAATGTTGCTTTTACCCGTTCCTTAGATTCTTGAATAGCCGAATCTGGTAAACCTAAAATCACAATTCCCGGTAAACCCCCGGAAACATCAACTTCCACACCCACTTTTACAGCGTCGATACCAATAATAGATGCACTCCAAACTCTAGCCAGCATTTTTGTATATGAATAAACCTTGAGAATATCAAAGCAGATTAGTAGGTGGATTAACAATGAGTGAAATCACGCAAGAAGACTGTTAGTAATCAGAAATCGAGCTAAAATAATAGCAGCTAAAGATGTAGGTGATTTATGGTTCAAGCATTAACAAAACCATTAACCTTTGAAGAATTCCTCATCCAATATGGTAACAATCCCCGCTATGAACTTGCAGACGGAGAATTGATTGACATGGAACCAACTGGCCCCCATGAAACTGTCGGTGGTAAACTAGCAACACAATTGGGTATTGCTATCACTACCGCACAACTTCCCTGGTTCATTCCTCGTACCTGTCTGATTCATCCTTTTGCAGAAACAGCTACAGCCCGACGACCTGATATTGTAGTATTAGATGAAACTGTGCTGCACCATGAACCTTTTTGGGAAAATGAACCAGTTATCGCTTTAGGACAATCAATTAAATTAGTTGTTGAAGTTGTTAGCACCAACTGGGAAACTGATTATGCGCGTAAAGTTGAAGAATATGCTTTATTAGGAATTCCTGAATATTGGATTGTTGATTATCGGGGATTGGGTGGCGTGGTTTTTATTGGTAAACCAAAACAACCAACATTTACAGTTTGTCAACTAATTGATGAAGATTACAACCAGCAAAAATATCGTTTAGGTGACTTTATTAAATCTCCTCTTTTCCCCTCTCTTCAACTGCGTTTGGATGATGTTATGCCTCGATAAATGCTTGTTAAATTTGATTTATTCTTAATCAAGAATCAGTAGCAAATTATCGGCTAATTGTGATATTATGAAGATTATTAATAAAACAATTTAATTTACAAGATGTCTATTATGCTTTTTGACAAGAAACTTTCCGAATTAACAGATTCTGAAATAATTAATATTCATTTATCCAGAAAAACACTTACAAAAGATTTTGAGTTAATTTCCACACTGAAAACACTAGAAAGTGAGATGCAACAATCTTCTGGACTTGACAATTTTAAGTCATTTCTTCCTTTTCTGGCTGCTTTTGCAATTCTTGATCAAATCGGCGGATGTTATAAATGTTATAAAAATAGTGAAGAAAAGGAAAATCATGCGAAGGAAAAGAAATATAAATCATTTCAAAAAGCATTGTATTATTTTGGTGATATTGAAGATGAACAAACATTAAACGAAATACGTATATTTCGTAATTCAATTGTCCATGATGCGTGCTTATTCTTTTTTGAACAAAAGAAAAATGAATATTACTGCTTTAGATATAGTGATAATAATGAAACATCGAATTTAATAAATTCTGCTGAAGAGAAATGGGATGGAAATTATGATAGTATTAACCCCAAGAACATGACTATTGTTAATAGAAAACTTTTAATAAACAAAACTAGCGATATCATTAGAAAATTATCCAAAATAAATGAATCAAATGAACTTAAAATTTCTTTACCTGATAAAGAAAAAGAACTCATTAAACGTTATTTTCTGATGATTCCAAGAAATTAGATTTTTTAAACAGATACAGCGGTTTGCGTAGTTAGGAGATACAGAGTTTTAAGGCTGTAGGGGCGGGGTTTACCCGCCTTCAATTTTATTGCATTCGACCAGAAACTGCTGTAGGGTGGGATAAATTGTCTCAAAGTTCAACCCAAAATGATTTCAAACAAATAATTTTTCAAGTGATATAAGTCACAGCAGTTTATACTGATAAACAAAAAAATCAAGTCTTGTAAAATCAAGATTTCCATTTATGACAAATTGTCCATGACAAGTTTTAATTCCTCTAAACTTTCAACTGCGATAATCGAGAGGTAAATTTTTCCTAGTAGTTCAAAATCAGATATTTCAGAAATTTTTGGCATGAACTTTAATCCTTCATCACCACATTTAACTTTTAAGTATGATTCAATGTTTGAAAGTCTTTCCTCTCTTTTTCCTCTTTGCAATATTTCTTCATACCAAGGTGATTCGCGTAAAACAGTCATATCCCACCTCATAATTTCTTGAACTAAGGAACTATCTAATACAAACGTAGCAAAAAAAGCAAGAACCGTTTCTAATTGATTTAATTGTTCATCTGCTTGCAATAAACGCAATGCTTCCCGAATTATAGATTCATCTTCACCACCTTTGAGAATTGGCACAAAAGGAAGTAGAGACGGTAAAGGTTGCTCTAAGGCAATTCTAACATCTACTTCCCAGAGGTTAATCACACGGTAATCTTGACGAACTTCTAAACCAGCAAGATTAGACTCATATCGCGTCGGTATTTCCGCATCACCTGTTTTCAGAATGTTAATTAGTACAGGATACGTTGGTAATTTATATTTTTCTTCAGCTAATCCTGAGTATGCACGCATCCTTCGTGGCATTTCTGGTTTATACCGCAATTGCAATTCATTCAGAACCAGAAATTTTCCGTACTCTTTACTTTCAACGCGGATGAGTACATCACTTTCTCGACTAATCCACTGAAATTCGGAATTGAGAATTTCCCCAGCAACCACATCAGGGATTTGCGTTACCCATTTTACCCAATTATCGGGTGCGAGGCTAATTAAGCGTTTGGTACTGACATCAGCAGGTTTTGACATAAAGCTATAGATGCACTGGCTACACAACAGCTTAACTTTTTATAGATAAATTAAGCGATCGCCTAAAATCTCTAATATCAAGTCCGGCTAATTAGTGAGAATAACTGTTTCCCTGTTCCCTATTCCCTGCCCCAACAGATATGATAACTATTCTAAAGGACTTGACATAACAGATGAGTAAGTAAATCTGCATGAGCAATACCACAGAAACGATTTTCAGCAAAATCATTCGTAAAGAAATTCCCGCCAATATTGTTTATGAAGACGATTTAGCCCTGGCCTTTACAGATGTTAACCCCCAAGCCCCAGTTCACATCCTTGTCATTCCCAAAAAACCCATAGTTAGCCTCGCAACAGCCGAACCTGAAGATCAGGCTTTATTAGGACATCTTTTATTAACAGTCCAGAAAGTCGCAGCACAAGCTGAACTAGAAAACGGTTATCGCGTAGTCATGAATACTGGTGCTGATGGCGGTCAAACAGTCCATCACCTACATATACATATACTAGGCCGTCGTCCTATGTCCTGGCCACCCGGTTAACTTCCACATCTGAAAATCATCTATAAATCTTGTGGGGGAGCCAGTGCGTTGCGCGGGTTCCCCGTGTTCATCGCGTTGTAGCAACTGGCGTTGGGCATACTATGGCTATAGCTTGCGTGACGACGTAGGAGTTATACGCCACGCTACGCTATCGGCTACGGTCAGTACAAGTCTTGCCCGCCCAAATACCTTTTGTAAATCTCATCACATTAGAAAAACATATAATTGATATAACCAATACTAATTTTAATTATCTTTACAAAACTAAACTTAGGCTTTAATGTTGAATACAGATAGGCAAAACAACCTATCAACATCATAAATAAAGCAATCATAAACAATGACCACAACCTTACAACAGCGTTCAACCGCTAACGTATGGGATCGCTTCTGCGAATGGATCACCAGCACCGAAAACCGCATCTACATCGGTTGGTTCG
>NZ_JACJST010000057.1 GCF_014698305.1 Anabaena lutea FACHB-196
TAATTAAATTACTAAACGAAGGAGGTCTTATTATTAAATGGGAACGCAAAGTCAAAAATAAAGGTAATGCTGTTTATTCGATTTAGCTGCACAACAGCTTATTAAAACTTCCTTAATAATCCGCCGAAAATTATCTAAGGTATCCATTTAGTTATCCTCTCATCTTCAAAACTCAAACATCAAACCTCTCTTTGCGCCTTTGCGTGAGAAAATTTGAAAATCCCAACACCAACACTTCATAAAACAATCAGTATAATTTAACATACCTACACCCTCAAACCCCTCTCTGCGCCTCTGCGCCTCTGCGTGCCATAACCCTACCAACCAACAAAACACCATCCCCAGCCCTGTAAATGCTAAAATCAATGACTTGATTAATAAAGAGAAAAATTATGGCATCCATCCGCGAGTTGCACGCACAGCTAGTAAAAAAAGAACGTTCTGCCGTTGAAATTACTCAAGAAGCTTTAGACCGCATTCAAGCGTTAGAGCCAAAACTGCACAGTTTCTTAACTGTAACGGCACAACAAGCTATAGATCAGGCTCGTGCTGTGGATGCAAAAATCGCTGCTGGGGAAGAAATTGGTATCTTAGCAGGGATTCCCATTGGTATCAAAGATAATATGTGTACCAAGGGTATTCGCACCACTTGCGGCTCAAAAATTTTAGAGAATTTTGTCCCACCCTATGAATCAACGGTAACGCAAAAATTAGCCGAAGCCGGAGCGGTAACGGTTGGTAAAACCAATTTAGACGAATTTGCAATGGGGAGTTCCACGGAGAACTCTGCTTATCAAGTTACAGCTAATCCCTGGGATTTATCACGGGTTCCCGGTGGTTCTTCTGGAGGTTCTGCTGCGGCTGTAGCGGCTGAGGAATGTGTGGTATCCCTGGGTTCTGATACTGGTGGTTCGATTCGTCAACCGGCTTCTTTTTGCGGTGTGGTGGGGATGAAACCGACTTATGGGTTAGTTTCCCGTTATGGTTTAGTGGCTTATGCTTCGTCTTTGGATCAAATTGGCCCCTTTGCGCGAACAGTTGAAGATGCAGCTATATTGTTGAGTGCGATCGCCGGTTATGATCCTCAAGACTCCACCAGTTTAAAAGTCGAAATTCCTGATTACACTGCTAATTTAACACCAGATTTAAAAAGTAAAAAACTCAAAGTTGGTGTTATTAAAGAAACCTTTGGTGAAGGTTTAGATCCAGAAGTAGAAGCATCTGTAAATCAAGCGATCGCACAACTAGAAAGTTTAGGCGCAGAAATTCACTATATTTCCTGTCCCCGCTTCCGTTATGGCGTACCCAGCTACTATATCATCGCCCCATCGGAAGCATCCGCGAATTTAGCTCGTTACGACGGCGTTAAATACGGCTTGCGTTCTCCAGACGCAGACAATTTACTTTCTATGTACACCCGTACACGCTCCACCGGATTTGGTGCAGAAGTCAAACGCCGGATTATGATTGGTACTTATGCTCTGAGTGCAGGTTATTACGACGCTTATTATTTGCAAGCGCAAAAAGTCCGCACATTAATTAAAGAAGACTTTGAAACAGCTTTTGCACAAGTTGATGTTTTAGTCTCTCCCACAGCACCAACTACAGCATTTCAAGCCGGTGAAAAAATCACTGATCCCTTGAGTATGTATTTAAATGACTTGATGACAATTCCCGTCAATCTTGCTGGTTTACCTGGTATTAGTATACCTTGTGGTTTTGATAGCAAAGGTCTACCAATTGGATTGCAGTTAATTGGTAAAGTTCTCAGAGAAGACCAATTATTACAGGTAGCATATGCTTATGAGCAATCAACTAATTGGCATCTTCACACAGCAAAAATAGCTTAATTGATCTATTTGCGTAAGTTGTCAGTGGTGGGTAGTCATCATCTAACAGGATTTTGGATTGACCCCACGGATAAATCTGGAGGCTTGAACCAAGGAATATAGTTTTGCATCTCCATAGACTTTAGTTAGTTGCTCTGTAACCTTGAATTACGGGCATGATTACGAATCCTCTCATGTCCGGCAAATTATAGCAACGGACAAGGCTGTTAGGACATCAACCAATGCTAAAACTTAGAGACACACCAATAGACTTTTAGCTCTGTCACCTGTCACCTGTCCCCTGTCACCTGCTATAGCTATAATTCCCGTGTTTGTGCAAATATCTGGTAAATTTCTTTCCCCCTGCCTGAATTATAAGTCTTTAACCGGACATGATTTAAGACCCGTAAGCCCCAAAAAGAAAATAATTGGCGTAATTTTTTATAAAAAATCTCAAAAAGGGGCTTCACCCCACACGCCAAAAATGTTATACTGTGATAAGTAGATGCACCCTGATGATTTGGAGAGCTATTAAATGGCTCTCTTTTTTAGTTTTTATCCTTAACTTCAGTGTAAGTAAGTAGGTAACTTAGCCTAATAGTTGTGTGGGATTGACAAATATAGTTATTGTTACTTAGCAATAACTCCACCCATTGTATGATCGCAACTGTGATACCGTCACTATTAATACTGTTAAAAAGCATTACGATAATTACCGACTGGTGCAAGATTGCCATCAACAGATAAACTCACAATACAGGATAAATAGTTCCAAAAAACATAGACAAATATCTCATGCCTTTCGTTTGCCGGGAATAACCCCGACAGGACGAACTACAACGCCACGCCACGTGCTTTATGCCGGGGAACCCGTCCACCGCAGTGGCTCCTCTATCCCTAGACTAAACGCTGTCGGGACTACTTTACGTAAAATATTCAAACTACCATTCACATCAGCATGAATCAATAAACCATTACCTGTTTTATAAAGCTTAGTTCTGATTCGGCGACCACTAAATTTAACTTCTTTGGAGTCAGCTTTGCCATAAATAGGAATAGTATCTTGGTCTAAAAAAGAGGCTACAGAAGTGTAAGACTCCTCAGAAACCAATACCTTTATCCCTACTAATTTCGCTTTATAACTTAACTGCTGTACAAATCGAGTATGGGGAATACAAACAAAGTTTTGATTATTTCTACTGCCTAAATTAGCATTCTGTTTCCACAATAGATTTTGACCTATTACTAAAGTGCCAATCCCACACTTCACTAAATGGTCAATAATTAAACGACTGGCTTTATGCAGATAATCATCTACTCGAAAATTCCGTTTTTTAGTTAAACTCTGTAATCGTTTAGATGTCTTTTGATGTGAGGGTAGTAAAGATTGTAAATTGGCTTTTCTTTGATTGTAATAACGATTAATTGATTTGATAATCCGCCCTGAAACCAGAACTGGCATAAATCCCGGCTGGTTTGATGTTAAGGTTGCTAGATTATCTATGCCTAAATCAATCGCTGCTATAGCATTACTGTCTAAACCATAATCCCTTGACTCTTTTTCATACACAACCTCTATTACATAATGGTCAATCTTGGGAACAATTCTTACTTGATTGAGATAACAATAGTCTACTTTTGTGGGAATATTAATATGTGTTTGTGACAGATGAATTAAACCCGCATTCATTTTTGGTTTACTCACTGCCTGGGCTGTGTAAACTAATAAATGTCTACCTTTTTCTTTGTGTTTATATTTGGGTAATTTAGGTCTGCCTAAAAACTTTGATTTATCTTCTGCATAAGCTTTAATTGCTGCAAAAAAAGAGAACCAGTTGCGATGTAGTCCTAATAATACTTGTTGGGCAACTTTGGCTGGTAAGGCAAGGTATGGTTCTGTTAATTTTAATTGTTTTGCTAAACAATTGTAATCAAGATATTTTTGAGCAAAGATAAAACTTTGGCGAATATGGAAGTTAGCATAATTGTAGAGGTTTTTGGCGGCAAAACATAATTTATCAATCTCCTGATAATGGGGATGATTTTTTTGAATGATATGCCGTTCTACCACTTGCATACACTAGCTGGTTTCTCTTAATATTCGCCCATATATACTAACATATCTTCCTGCTTATGATGCACAAAATTCTCGCTCATTTCCCTTTGCACAAGAAAACCTGTATAGGTGATTTTAGCTGACTTTTCTGTGATTAATGACTAGAGATGACTATAATTTGTTTATAAATTCGGCGAAGTTTTACAATACGGGATAGCTGACGAGAGCCGCAAGCGGTAAAAGTTGGAACAATCTACCAAACTCTAGGATATGTGGGGAAAAATTATGGGAGACTGGCAGGAAATTACTGGTGGAGTCACAGCAGCTAGAGGGTATCGAGCAGCGGGAATTACCGCCGGACTAAAACCTTCAGGATTGCCGGATTTAGCATTAATATTGTCAGATGTGGATGCGATCGCTGCCGGAGTATTCACAACTAGCCACGTCAAAGCCGCTTGTGTAGACTATTGCTGTCAACGTTTACAAGCCAAACATAGCGCCAGAGCTATACTCTGCAACGCTGGACAAGCCAACGCTGCCACAGGTAGCCAAGGAGTCAAAGATACCCTAGAAAGTGCTGATTTATTAGCCAAAGAATTGGGTATTTCCCCGGAAGCGATTTTACTAGCTTCTACAGGCGTAATTGGTCAACGGATTAAAATGGATATACTGCGACGTGGTATACCCAAGGTAGTAGCAGCACTCTCAGAAACAGGTTCAGATGAGGCTGCTGGAGCAATTATCACCACCGATTTGGTCAAAAAATCCATTGCTTTAGAAACAACTATCGGCGATCGCCCCGTGAGAATTGGCGGCATTGCTAAAGGTTCTGGTATGATACATCCCAACATGGCTACCATGCTGGCATTTGTCACCTGTGATGCGGCTGTTTCATCTAGCCTTTGGCAACAAATGTTAACAAGAGCCGCAGATAGAAGTTTCAATTCTATTACCGTTGATGGTGATACCAGCACCAATGATAGTTTAATAGCTTTAGCCAATGGTCAATCTCGCACCCCAGCAATTACAGAAATGGGTGCAGAAGCCGAGAAATTAGAAGCCATGCTAACAGCAGTATGCCAGCATTTAGCCAAAGCGATCGCACGTGACGGTGAAGGTGCAACTTGCTTAGTAGAAGTGCAAGTCAGCGGTACAAACGATGAAGCAGCAGCCAGACAAATCGCCAAAACCATTGCTGGCTCTTCTTTAGTTAAATCTGCAATCTTTGGACGTGATCCCAATTGGGGACGTATCGCCGGCGCAGCTGGACGTGCTGGAGTACCCTTTGAGCAAGATAATTTGCAAATTAAATTAGGCAATTTCTTACTTTTTGAAAATGGTCAACCTTTACCTTTTGATAAAGCAGCCGCAAGTGCATATTTGAAACAAAAAGCAGCAGGTGCTTATCTGAAAGAAGATACGGTGTTAATTTCCGTCAGTGTGGGTAATGGTCATGGCACAGGTAAAGCGTGGGGTTGTGATTTGAGTTACGACTATGTGAAAATTAACGCAGAATATACAACTTAGTTCAGTTTAGATCCCTGATTTCTTGAAGAAGTCGGGGATCTGGGAAGTATTCAATTTAATTGAAAATGCAGCGTATTTCTATCATTGGCAGCAGCGGTTCTGGTAAAACAACATTAGCAAAGCAAATTTCCCAGCGTCTTTCTATTCCACATATCGAATTAGATTATCTGCACTGGGAACCCAGGGGAAACGCATCTAAATTATGTTGACAAAATGTCATATTAGTGTATCTAGACAGAGAAAAACATAATAATGGAATTGAAATGCTTATTAAGTCCTTTATTAATATCCTAAAATTTTCATAAATTTAGAGTAATTAGTTATTTTCAATAATG
>NZ_JACJST010000058.1 GCF_014698305.1 Anabaena lutea FACHB-196
CTCTCTGTTCTTTAGACAGATGGTTTTTTGCTGGCATAACTCAGAAGCTATCGCTTAGTTACTTAATTCTCTATTATACAATCTAGCTGCACAACAGCTTATTAAAGATATTCTCGATAAATTACCTCAAAGTTACTCAACAGAGGTATATGAGCAAAAATGTTTAGAAATTTATCAGCACATTTATGAATCTTATTCAGGACAGGGAAGTAGTATTTACGAGATAGAAAAGCTGTAATATTAGCCGAAAATACCAGATTTAAGGTTGATGACTACGGCGAATTTCTGTAATTTGATCTGCTACATCCAGTATAGATGTCGGTATTTCCGTTCCAGTGAGAATAAGATCAACATGGGGAGGGCGTTTTGTCAGAAACTCTAAAACCTCTGCTTCTGGAATTAAGCCAAACTTAATAGCCAAGCTTAATTCATCTAAAACAACCAGAGAATACTTACCTTCAGACACTACTGTTTGTGTATACTGCCACAACTGCTGTAAGGCTTCGGTTTCCGTGTCGTCTAGCTGTGGTGTATCAATGCAGCGCAGTAAATCACAGCGTAACCAATCTAAATTTTGACCCATTTGTATAGGTCTGTCTGCTCCTTGACGAATACCGCCTTTGAGAAACTGAACGATTAAAACTGGTGTACCTTGACCAGCAATTCTCAGCGCTTGCGCCATAACAGCTGTAAAAAAATTACGCTGGGAGGAAGTGAAAACTTGCACTAGTCCTTGAACTGAATATGGTAGGCTGAGACTCGAATTGATACTTGAGGGTTCTATCTGGGCAACCATAGAAATAAGCTTAAAAAGTCACAATACATTAAATAGCTTTTGCTGTGAATAGTAATAGCAAGTTTAGGCTGTATGATCAATCTATTTTGTACAGATTGAGTGTATTTTTACGATTGACATTCTTAGTCAAACACTAGATTTATTCTCAAGTCAGGGGCAATTTAAATCCAGATTTTGTTTTTTAGATGAAAATAGTTGTAAAAATAACAACAATTAGTTGCCTGTGTCCATCCATTAAATCACTGAATTGATGGACTGAGAATCATGAAAATCTTGGATTTATCATTTGATTTTGGCAAACAAGAGTTAAAAAGTTAGAAATTTGAGATCAAGAGGAGTAATTTTTGTGAAATTAGTGATTTTAGGAGGTTCAGGCTCTGGAAAAAGCACTCAAGCTGAAAGGCTTTGCAAATATTTTGATGTTCCTTTGATTTCCACAGGTGAGATTTTACGGTCAGCGATATCTAACGAAAAATCGGGTAATGGCTACAGTACACTGAACGAGTTAGGTAGACTCACTCAGCCATACGTAGAAAAAGGGGAACTAGTCCCAGATGAAATCATGATTGAATTTATCAAAGTTCGTCTTAACCAGGATGATGTCAATCGGGGCTGGATATTAGAGGGTTATCCTAGAACAGCCTTCCAAGCTGAAGAATTAGATTTTTTGTTAGACAGTTTAGAACAGAAGCTAAATTGGGCAATTTATCTGCAAGTAGCAGAGGCGGTAATGGTTAGCCGATCTTTAGGGCGATCGCTCCCAGATGATCAACCAGAGATCGTGCAGCGCCGTGTAGAGTTATTCTACGATCGCACTGTCCCTATTTTAGAATATTATGACCGTCGTCGCCGTCTGTTAACTATTAATGGTGACTATTCCCCAGAACAAGTACAGCACAATATTCTGACTTTACTTGGGTAATGGGATTTTAGATTTTGGATTTTGGATTTTGGATTGTATTTAATTAAGTAGGTAGGCAGAATAAAACCAAACTGTGTAAAGAAAAGTAAACAAGGCTAAAACCCTTTTTCCCCCTGCTCCCTGCAAGATCAGCCCCCTCCCTGCCTTATCCCAACGACAATTTTTAACGCCAACCGACTTAACTCCAATCTCAAATTTAGCTCCCCATATCCCCATTCTCCTGCGGTAATCTAAAAGCATCCCAAATTTTGAGGCAACTCCAATGGCTTGGCAGCGTCCAGACGGTCGAAAACCCTACGAACTTCGCCCTCATAGTTTTTTACCCGGTTTCACTCGCTTTACTCCCGGTTCTGTTTTGGCTAAAAGCGGAGATACTCAAGTACTCTGTACTGTCAGCGTTACTGAGGGAGTGCCTAAGTTTTTAAAAGGAACTGGTAAAGGTTGGTTAACTGCTGAATACCGGATGTTACCATCTGCCACTCAACAAAGGCACGAAAGGGAATTTATGAAATTATCGGGAAGGACGCAAGAAATTCAACGTTTAATTGGCCGCAGTTTAAGAGCAGCTTTGGATTTTGATGTTTTGGGAGAACGGACACTGACTGTAGATGCTGATGTGTTACAAGCAGATGCTGGAACCAGGACAACGGCGATTACAGGCAGTTTTGTGGCTTTAGCTCAAGCAATTTCTAAATTATTACAAGAGGGAGTGTTAGAGCGATCGCCTTTGTGTGGACAAGTGGCAGCAGTTTCTGTAGGTTTATTGCAAGCAGAGCCATTTTTGGATCTTAACTACATTGAAGACGTAGCAGCAACTGTAGATTTTAACGTTGTCATGAACCACAAACTTGGCATCATTGAAGTTCAGGGAACAGCAGAAGAAGGTAGCTTTAGCCGTACCCAGTTAAATCAATTGCTAGATTTTTCAGAAAAAGGCATTCAGGAATTATTAATTGCTCAACGGAATGCAATTGCTGACTGGGATACCTTATTTGTCAGAAATTAGAAGTAATGTTTCCAGTCTATGTTTAGTTGTGATGAATATTAACTGAATAAGAAAATTCCATATTAATTGGCGGTAAAGTTGCAACCAAAAAGAAATTTAGAGCAATTGTGGATTGTTCGCTGTTTTGCCGCAGTCCTCCTATTTGGTCAAATCTGCCTGCATTTACTTCAAGGAAAAACTTACTACCGCAAGATTTTAGAGCATATGGTGACGGCAGGGCCAGCTTCCCTCCCACCAGTTCTGCTAGTCAGTGGTTTTGCTGGGATGATTTTCACCATTCAAACGGCAAGAGAATTAGTCAGATTTGGTGCTGTAGAGACTGTCGGCGGTGCTTTTGCTTTAGCCTTTTGTAGAGAATTAGCGCCAATTTTGACCGCTAGTATCATTGCTGGGCAAGTCGGTTCAGCTTTTGCAGCAGAAATAGGCGCAATGCGTGTAACAGAACAGATTGACGCGCTGTATATGCTCAAAACTGATCCCATTGATTATCTTGTACTACCAAGAGTTATTGCTTGCTGTTTGATGATGCCCTTAATGATGATATTCGCTTTATTAATGGGTATCACTGGTGGAGCTTTTGCAGCTTTACAATTTTATCAAGTGGTTCCAGAGACGTTTCTAGAGTCAGTCAGAGATTTTTTATTACCTTCAGATGTGTTAATTGTTTTGCTCAAAGGGTTAATTTTTGGGGCTATAGTTGCTGTTAATGGCTGTAGTTGGGGATTAACTACTAAAGGTGGAGCTAAAGAAGTAGGAGAATCTGCTACAACAGCAGTTGTGACTACTTGGGTAGCAATTTTTATGATGGACTTTGTACTGGCGTTGCTACTGTTTGAGCAGCCTATACTTTGAAATTCTTCAACGCAGAGGCAGGGAGCGATCTTGCACAAGGAAACAGGCTTTTAACCCAGTTCATCAGAAAAATGGGTAGAAACCCCGTCCTATAAGGACGGCTTTACATGGAATGTGGTAAAATGTGAAGTATGGAAAAAGCCTACCGTTACCGTTTTTACCCAACTACCGAGCAAGAACAAATATTGCGCCGGACAATTGGTTGTGTACGGTTGGTTTTTAACCGAGCATTGGCAGCGAGAACCGAGGCTTGGTACGAAAGGCAGGAACGAGTAGATTACGCTCAAACCTCCACCATGTTGACGCAGTGGAAAAAGCTCGAAGATTTTCAGTTTTTGAATGAGGTGAGTTGTGTACCACTGCAACAAGGGTTAAGACATCTGCAAACAGCTTTTACTAACTTCTTTGCGGGTAGGGCAAGATACCCCAACTTCAAAAAGAAACGTAGCGGGGGCAGTGCAGAATTTACCAAGTCTGCTTTTCGATGGAAGAATGGACAAGTCTATCTGGCAAAGTGTTCTGAACCATTGCCAATTAAATGGTCTAGGCAACTGCCCAAGGGGTGTGAACCTAATACCATCACAGTTAAGCTTGAACCTTCTGGGCGTTGGTTTGTCAGCTTGCGAATTAATGATCCGGCTGACCAAACCATGCAGCCAGTTGATAGTGCCGTAGGTCTGGATGTTGGGGTAAGTAGTCTTGTCACCCTGAGTACAGGAGAGAAGATTGCTAACCCCAAAGCCAATGAGGCGCACTATCAAAAGTTGAGGAAGGCACAGAAGTCTTTGAGTCGTAAGCAAAAAGGTTCTCAAAATCGAGATAAAGCTAGGCTCAAAGTTGCTCGGATTCAAGCTAAAGTTTCCGATTCTCGGAAAGACCATTTGCATAAACTGACAACTCGACTGATTCGTGAAAACCAAACGATAGTGGTTGAGGATTTGGCGGTTAAGAACATGGTGAGCCAGCGCGTTGGGCGGGTTCCCCGACTTAAAGCGACTGGCGAACCCGTAAGGGTCAAAAATCCCAAACTTGCCCGTGCCATCAGTGATGCTGCGTGGGGAGAATTGGTCAGACAACTGGAATATAAAGCTCTTTGGTATGGTCGTACGGGAGCAACGCGATTTTGTGAGGTAGGGCAAAAAAAGTGCGATCGCCAAGTTAAAAACAGGCATCACTAAAAAATCTTTACCGTACAAAAAAATGATTTTACACATAACAAATAAATAATATTACT
>NZ_JACJST010000059.1 GCF_014698305.1 Anabaena lutea FACHB-196
CTTTTGCTGTCATGTCAAGTAAAATTTTTCTCTGCTTCCTGCTGCTTATCTTGTTTCTTTTGTCAAGTTCATACTATACCAAATTAGATGAGCTTACCCTGCTATCTACAAGCTTGTATGTGTCAACAAATCAGTTATGTTCATTGGATGGAAGATATTATGAAATGTTGACATTTTTACCCTTAATAATACTACTATACTTAAATATGTAAAGTTTTGTAACTACATTCAACATTTCTGGGAATTTTGACAAGTGTACGACAATAATTTTTCGCTGCTATCTAAAATATTACAAAACTTAGAAATTAGCCATTACTAAAATCACAACCAAAAAATAACAGGTGGGTTAAACAATCGTTAAACAATCGTCAACCCACCTCAAAAAACTCTCCGCGCTTCTGCGTCTCTGCGTGAGACAAAATCACCCCAAAACGAAATTCACCAACTTACCAGGCACCACAATCACCTTCTTAATTTCCTTCCCTTCAATGTACCGCTGTGCCACCTCAGACTCCCTCGCATACTTCTCCAACTCAACCTTATCTAACTGCGAAGGAACTTGAATAGAACCGCGAGTTTTACCCATAATTTGAATTACCAAAGTAATTTCATCAGCTATCAAAGCCGCAGGATCAAAACTCGGCCAAACTTGAGTATGTACCGTCCCCTTATTCCCCAACAATTGCCATAATTCATCACCAATATGTGGTGCAAAAGGAGCTAACATAATCACCAAAGTTTGAATTCCTTCCGCATAAATTGGTGAATTATTACACTTAGCATCAGTCAAGGCATTACTTAACTTCATCAATTCGGAAATAGCGGTATTGAATTGATATTCATCTTCCACATCTTCCGTAATTGCTTGAATTGCTAAATGAATCGCCCTCCTTAAATCCTTTTCCTCTTTACTTAACTTTTCCAAATCAGCTTTTTGTTTACAAACTCCCGCAGAGGCATAATCTGTAACCAACCGCCAAACCCGATTTAAAAAGCGGAATTGTCCTTCTACATCAGCCTCATCCCATTCCAAATCTTTTTCAGGAGGTGCTTTAAATAAAATGAACATCCGCGCCGTATCAATGCCATATTTATTAATCACATCTTCCGGTGCAACACCATTTCCTTTTGATTTAGACATGGTGGCATAGAGACGTTGTAAAGGTTCTCCTGTTTGCGGATCTACAGGATTATTAGCATCAACTAAATGAGAAGGAATCCATTTATCCTTACCACCTTTTTTCGGGTTCATGTAAGTTAAACCTTGCACCATTCCCTGAGTTAACAACTTTTGAAATGGTTCATCAAAGTTAAATAAACCTCTATCTCTCAATACTTTGGTGAAGAAACGCGAATACAACAAATGTAAAATCGCGTGTTCAATACCGCCCACATATTGATCTACAGGCATCCAATCATTTACTTTACCAGAATCAAAAATCTTTTCTTCATTCTTTGCATCTGGATAACGCAAGAAATACCAAGAAGAATCAATAAATGTATCCATCGTATCGGTTTCCCGTTTTGCTGGAGTACCGCAACTTGGACAAGGGACATTTACCCAACTTTCTAACTGTGCTAAAGGTGAACCACCACGACCGCTTAATTCAATTTCTTCTGGTAATTGTACAGGTAAATCTTTGTCAGGTACTGGTACAATTCCACAATTAGGACAATGAATAACTGGGATAGGTGCGCCCCAATAACGTTGACGAGAAATCAACCAATCTCTGAGGCGATACTGTACTCTTAATTTACCAAAACCTTGTTTTTCTGCAAATTCGATAATTGCTTTTTTCGCATCTACAGAATTCATGCCATTGAAGTCACCCGAATTAACTAAAATTCCCGCTTCTGTATATGCTGCTTTTAAAGTTTCTTCTGCACCAACTTCCGGTACAATTACTACTTTAATAGCTAAATTCTGTTCTTTGGCAAATTTGAAATCTCGCACATCATGGGCAGGTACACCCATCACCGCACCTGTACCATATTCATAGAGAACATAATCTGCGATCCAAATAGGAACTTCTTCATCGGTGAAGGGGTTAATGACTTTCCCACCTGTAGGAATACCGCGTTTGGGTTTATCTTCCGCAGTTCGTTCTAACTCGCTTTGGTTGGAAACTTCCTTAATAAAGGCTTCTACCGCTGCTTTTTGTTCCGAAGTGGTAACAACTTGAGTTAAGGGGTGTTCTGGTGCTAAGACAACATAGCTAACACCATAAACGGTGTCGGGACGGGTAGTATAAACACCAATTTTTTCCTCTAACCCAACAATAGGAAATTCTAAATATGCACCTGTGGATTTTCCTATCCAGTTAGCCTGCATTAATTTAACTCGTTCTGGCCAACCGCTGAGTTTATCTAAGTCATTTAATAATTCTTCGGCGTAGTCAGTAATCTTAAAAAACCATTGGCGCAGTAATTTACGCTCAACTATCGCACCACTGCGCCAAGAACGTCCTTCATTGTCAACTTGTTCGTTTGCTAATACGGTTTGGTCAATGGGGTCCCAGTTAACTGCGGCTTCTCTTTGGTAAGCTAAACCTGCTTGTAAAAATTGTAGAAAAATCCATTGTGTCCACTTATAATAATCTGGGGAACAAGTAGCAACTTCACAGTCCCAATCTAAGGATAAACCCAGGCGCTGTAATTGTTGCCGCATCTGGGCAATATTCTGATATGTCCATTTGGCAGGGGGTACACCTCTATCAATGGCGGCGTTTTCTGCGGGTAATCCAAAAGCATCCCAACCCATTGGATGTAATACCCGATACCCTTGCATTCTTTTGAGGCGGGCAATTACATCTGTAATTGTGTAGTTACGGACGTGACCCATGTGTAAGCTTCCAGATGGGTAAGGGAACATGGAAAGCGCGTAGAATTTTGGCTTGTTTTGATCTTGAGGTGTTTTATCTAAGCCAAGTTCTGACCATGTTTTTTGCCATTTTTCCTCAATTGCGGCTGGGTGGTATAACGTTTTTTGGGGGGACTCCACAAGTAAAACTCCTAATGCTGTTACCTAATTTTGCTATTGTGGCATAATCTAGACTGCCCCTGAAGCTATTCAGTCTTTTAGATTTTTTTGTTTAACGCAGAGGCGCAGAGAGGTATCAAGAGTATGGTACAAATACATGGAAATTGCTGTAACTTTAACAAAATATGAGTATCCTTAATTTTAATGGTTTTATTAGAGATATTATTTATACACCTTGTCTTATACCAAAACTTGAAACTTATGGAATAGATAATTTTAAAATTAATTGTGCCAAAGCATCTGGAATAATTACTTTAGGATCATTACAAAACAATCTTGCATTTTCTCAGTGGAGTTCACCTAAGAGAACGAGAACATATCCATTTGCTAGAATATACAATACTTATCACCTCAATTCTAAGAAAGTTACAGTTATTCCTGTAATTAAAGAGGGAGCAACGCGATTTTGTGAGGTGGGGCAAAAAAAGTGCGATCGCCAAGTTAAAAACAGGCATCGCTAAAATATTTTTCTGAAATTAATGTTAAATAAAT
>NZ_JACJST010000006.1 GCF_014698305.1 Anabaena lutea FACHB-196
TAACAATTATATGATTCGAGTTCTCAGTTCCTGTTTCATTGACTCTACATTAGATTCCTCTCATCCCTTATGTCAAGCCTAATTGAGATGCTCTTACCCTGTAAAATTAATTACCCAATCGCTTTAATAATTTATTATGATTATTGATTGCTTTTTGAAAATCTGGTTTAATACTTATTGCCTTTTGGTATGACTTTAGTGCTTCTTTATCTCTTTGTAAATTTTCTAATACAAGACCTCGTTTATACCAAGAAGTATAATTTTTAGGTTGAATGGCAATGGCTTTATCGTAAGATTTAATTGCTTCTTTATACCTTTGTAAATTTCTGAGACAATCACCTCTATTATACCAAAATTCATGTTTATTAGGTTGAATGTCAATAGCTTTATCATAGGATAAAATCGCTTCTTCATGTCTTTTTAAAGTTCTTAGAGTATTACCTTTTTTATGCCAAGCAAGAGCATCATTAGGTTGAATAGCAATAGCTTTATCGTAAGATTCAATTGATTCTTCATACCTTTGTAAAGTTCTTAGAGCAATACCTCGGTTATACCAGGCTTCATAGTAGTCAGATTTGATAGCAATAGCTTTATCGTAAGATTCAATTGATTCTTCATACCTTTGTAAATTTCTTAGGGCATCACCTCGATGATACCAGGCTTCATGTTGATCAGGTTGAATAGCAATGGCTTTATCATAAGATTCAATTGCTTCTTCATACCTTCGCAAAGTTCTTAGAGTAAGACCTCGATTATACCAAGCTTCATAATAATCAGATTTGATAGCAATGGCTTGATTGTAAGATTCAATTGCTTCTTCATACCTTTGTAAAGCTTTAAGAGCTTTACCTCTATGATAGCAAGTTTCATGTTGATCAGGTTGAATAGCAATGGCTTCTTTATAAGATTCAATTACTTCTTCAGGCTTTTGTAAATTGGGTGGTTCATCATTCTGGTTAACACAAATTCCACTTAATTCGGTTAGTTGTGCGGGGTATATATTCTGTTCTTGACCAACTCCAAAAATTTGATTTAATTCATCCAAGGCTTCCTTAGCATTTTTATAACGTTGTCGCCAATCACAACGCACCATTTTAGTGATAAAATTTTCTAATTTATTACTAACTTCAACTTGGTCAATCCAAATAATTTCGCCATCATCATCTTCTGGTAACAAGCGAGGAGACAAATCAATTAATGCCTGAATTGCTGTCATCCCTAAAGCATAAATATCACTACTAAATTTAGGTTTACCCATAGCCTGTTCTAAAGGCATATATCCGGCTGTACCAATGCCAATAGTGCGGGTAGTAAAGCCAGATTTCAGCGCAATAGTAGTATTAATTTGTTTGACTATTCCAAAATCAATCAATACTAATTTTCCATCTTTGCGACGCATGATATTTGCAGGTTTAATATCACGATGAATAAATTTATTGTCATGAACATAAACCAATATTTCTAAAACATCTTGTAAAAGTTGAATTACATCACCTTCACTCAACTTTTTACCAGGACTGATTTCTTGAGTTAGATCATATCCATCAATCAATTCTTGAATCAAATAAAATTCTTTGCCTTCCTGAAAATAGGCGTATAATTTAGGAATTTGATCATGATTTTGTCCTAATTGATATAAAATCTTTGCTTCTTGTTCAAATAAACGGCTAATATCTCGGTCAATTTCTGTAGGTTTTAACCGTTTAACAACACAAATTTGTTTAGGAGTAACGGGAATATCTAAATCTTCAGCGAGATAAGTTTCACCAAATCCACCTGCACCTAGTTCTTTGACAATCTGGTAACGTTGACGGAGGATATTACCAATCATAGGATGTTGCTTTTAAAACCCTGTTTCTGTATATCATAACTCAGAGATCCCTGGCTTCTTTACAAAAACGGATATTTTATAAAAACTTACTGATTATTATTAAATCTGAAGAATTACAAATTAACACATTACCAAAAAACAAAAAATGCAAATTGTTAAACGCAATATCGAATTAAAAGTAGATGATAGTTTAATGCGGGTTTATGTTGCATCTCCTAAACCAGCTGGTAAATATCCAGGAATTGTTTTTTACAGTGATATTTATCAATTAGGTGATGCCATAATTCGGTTAGTTAATTATTTAGCTGGTTTTGGTTATGTTGTCGCAGCACCAGAAATTTTTCACCGCATTGAACCTGTGGGTTCTGTAATTGAACCTAATGATCTTGGAAGAATGCGCGGTAATGATGATGCACGACGCACGTTAATTTCTGAATACGATGCTGATACTCGTGCTGTAATTGATTTTCTCAAAAATGATAATTCAGTTATTGCTGATAAAATCGGTACTTTGGGTTTTTGTATTGGTGGACATTTGGCTTTTCGGGCTGCTTTTGAAGGTGAAATTAAAGCTTGTGTTTCTTGTTATCCTACAGGTATTCCTAGTGGTAAATTAGGTAAGGGTGTGGCTGATACTATTCACAGATTTGAGGAAATTAAAGGAGAAATGTTGTTAATTTTTGGAACTCAAGATCCACATATTTCTGAAAATGACCGACATACTATAATTAATGCTTTAGAAAATGCCAAAGTCCATCATCACTTTTTTGCTTATGAAGCGGAACATACTTTTATGAGAGATGATGGTTATCGTTTTGATGCTGTTGCTGCTACTTCAGCTTGGAGGGAAATTATCGCTTTCTTAGAACGGAAGTTTAAAAGGTAATTATAAACATATTTGTAGTTGGATTAAGCGACAGCGTAACCCAACAAAGTTTTGATAATGTTGGGTTTCCTCGCGTCAACCCAACCTACAATTATTAGGAACTAATCATTAATTTCTAACAAACCGGGGGGAGGAGTAATTTCAACTCGACGGGTTTCTAAATCGACAACAGGAACAATTTCCATAACAAAAGGAATCAAAACAGTTTTTTGTTCTTTTTGCGTTGTTGGTTCTTCGTTATTAGTTGCAAAAGATGGGTCTAATTTAACTTCTAATAAATCATGACCTGAAGGTAAGATATCCACCACTGTTCCTACAAATTGACCAGATGATTGCATGAAGACTTGCAATCCTATCAAGTCTAAAACATGATATTCACCTTCGTCTAGTTCTGGTCGATCGTTTATCGGCACAAAAAACCGACAGTCACGCATATTTTCAGCAGCAGTGCGATCGCTCACTCCCTCCAATTTAATCACATATAGATTCTTATTCTCAATATACCGCCCATCTAACAATTCTACTTGTTGCAGTTCTGTTTCCCCAGGACGTAACAACCAGCGTGTTCCCGGTTCCTCAAAGCGTTCGGGAAAGTCAGTATTAGGATAAACCCGCAACTCCCCAGCTAAACCTTGAGGTGAAACAATTTTACCAATTTCCAACCAATCATCAAGATTGGGGACTGGGGACTGGGGACTGGGGACTGGGTTAAGAGGTTTAGGAGGGCGGGGAGACCCCGCCCCTACGGGTTTCTTCTTCTTCGCGTTCTTTGCGTCTTCGCGGTTCATTTCTCTTACACACTCACAGCCGCAACTTGATAAACTCGTTCAGCCACCTTAGCTAAACGCTGCATACCGATAGTAATTTCCTCATCACTACCAGTCAAACTAATACGCAGACATTGATGTTTGTGTTCCCATTCTTCCTTTAAACCGGGGAAGAAACTACTACCAGGAACAACAATTACACCCACCTTTTTTAATTCCTGGTAAAATTCCCAGTCAGTCATGGGCAAATCTTGCAACCATAACCAACCAAAAATTGCTCCTTCACCACGATGTAAAAACCAAGGTAAATTTTTGGGCATTGCTGCTTCTAATGTACTTTCTAACACATCAAACTTTTTTTGGTAGAAAGGACGAATCACATTTTCAGCAATATTCGCTAATGTACCTGATTCTATCGCACGGGATGCGATCGCTTGACCATATCGAGAAGAATGAATTCCCACATTGGTTTGGAAACATTCCAAAACCTGAATTAGCTTTTCATCACCAATGGCTACCCCAATTCTTTCTCCTGGCAATCCGGCTTTTGATAAACTCATACAATGGAGGATATTTTCCCCAAATACCGGAGTCATTTCTGTAAAATTCAACGCTGGGAAAGGTGGCGCGTAAGCTGAGTCTATCAATACAGGCACATTATAAGGTGCAGCTAAATCAGTGATTTTACTCACCTCATCATTAGTTAAAACGTTACCCGTAGGATTGCAAGGACGGGAGAAAATCACGCAACCAGTATTTTCTGTAATCGAAAGTTGGTTAAAATCAGGACGATATTTAAAACGGTGTGCGGCTGTATCAATATCCAAAGTAGGTTTATAGGCAACCAAAGCCTCTGGGAATAAACACACACCACCATAGCCAGTATAATCGGGACTTAATGGCAAAACGATTTCTTTTAAATCGCCATCATTAGTATATCCACCGAAAGCGTTCGCAGCATAAAAGTATATAGTTTGACTACCAGCGGTAATTAAAATGTTTCTGTCTGTTAAATTTAACCCATAACGCTGGTTAAAATCCTTGACAATTGTATTAATTAAAGGTGCATATCCCTGACTAGAACCATAACGACATACAACTTCACCATACTCAGAACTAGCTAATAAATCTGCGGTGCAATCCCGCCATAACTGTTCTACCTCTGGTAAAATCAACGGATTTCCCGCACTCAAATTATATAATTCCTTTCCCTTACTAGCTCTGAGGGTTTCGTTAATATCTTTCATAATCGCTCTCACGCCTGTTAAGTTAGACATTTGAGCGCCAATTTTAGTAAGGGCAGGTTTCATAGGCTTTTGTACAGACTTAAATAATCGCAGAAGTGGATAAATTAAACAGTGGTTGCAGCCCAGACAAAGATAAATGCTGCCGCCTTTTACCACTCTAAACCAGTGAATGCGATTTTAACAAACTCTGGGAGTTCTTGAGTTTGAGGAGTTTTATATACAAGGAAAAAAATAAAACCCCACGTGTGAGGTGGGGGATTTCTCTTGTAATCGTACAAATGTACTATATCAAAAAGTTGTTTGACAAGTGGTTACTAAAAAAATCTTTATCCATATCATATAAAAGATAGCAAAATCATAAATTTATGTATCCATTTGCTGAGATAAACTCATTAAACGTCAATATCAGGAGAACTAAATTTTGGAAGTTAAAGCAGCAGTAGCTTACAGCCCAGGTAAACCCCTAACGATTGAAACCGTACAATTAGCAGCACCACAAGCTGGAGAAGTATTAATTGAGATTAAAGCCAGTGGGGTATGTCATACTGATGCTTATACTCTTTCTGGTGTTGATCCTGAAGGGCTATTTCCCGCGATTTTAGGACATGAAGGCGCTGGTATAGTTGTAGAAGTAGGGGCTGGTGTAAAAAGTGTAAAACCGGGAGATCATGTAATTCCCTTATACACACCCGAATGTCGCCAATGTGAGTATTGCTTAAGTTTTAAAACTAATCTTTGTCAAGCAATTCGCACTACACAAGGAAGAGGTGTTATGCCCAACGGTACTAGTCGTTTTAGTATCGGTGGAGAAATGATTCATCACTACATGGGTACATCAACCTTCGCTAATTATACCGTATTACCAGAAATTGCCGTTGCCAAAATTCGAGAAGACGCACCTTTTGATAAAGTTTGTTACATTGGTTGCGGTGTGACTACAGGTATAGGTGCAGTCATCAACACAGCTAAAGTAGAACCAGGTGCAAATGTGGTGGTGTTCGGTTTGGGTGGGATTGGTTTAAATGTCATCCAAGGGGCGCGAATGGTAGGTGCAAATATGATTGTGGGAGTTGATATTAATCCCAACAAACGGGCTTTAGCAGAAAAATTTGGCATGACACATTTTGTCAATCCTCAAGAAGTTGCAGGTGATTTAGTTCCTTATTTAGTAGATTTAACTAAAGGTGGTGCTGATTATTCTTTTGAATGTATTGGTAATGTCAATATCATGCGTCAAGCATTAGAATGCTGTCATAAAGGTTGGGGTGTGAGTGTAATTATAGGTGTAGCTGCTGCGGGAAAAGAAATCAGCACT
Source organism: Anabaena lutea FACHB-196 (assembly GCF_014698305.1). GTDB lineage: Bacteria > Cyanobacteriota > Cyanobacteriia > Cyanobacteriales > Nostocaceae > Anabaena > Anabaena lutea. The sequence goes on from NZ_JACJST010000006.1 coordinate 6,047, forward strand.
CGTCCATTTCAACTAGTCACTGGACGCGTTTGGAAAGGTTCAGCCTTTGGTGGTGCAAGAGGACGTACAGATGTGCCAAAAATTGTAGATTGGTATATGGATGGCAAGATAAATATTGATGATTTAATTACCCATATTATGCCAATTGAAGAAATTAATGATGCTTTCGATTTGATGCACAGAGGAGAATCAATTCGCAGTGTTGTGACGTTTTAAATTATTGACTGATGGAAATCTAACTTGCATCTTATCTATCATTAAAACTCTTGTGGTAGAGCCACTTCCTGTGGCGGGTTTCCCGACTTTTAGAAAGTGGCGCTGAAAGGGTGGACAACTAATAGCCCACCCACCCTATTTAATGCAAAATTGTAGCCCATTAAAATCTATCAATCATGAAGAATGAGTTTCTAGGGGATTAGCGATGTATTGAAATGTTGGTTCAGAATTCCAAGGACCGCGTTCATTTTGCTCGTTGCCATTTGTCGATAAGTTGTAATAAAGAGAAACGGTTTCATCAGGTTGAATATTCCCAAATAGAGGATCAGTCAACTTACCCAAAGAATCCAAAGCCTTCATAAACATTTGGGTATGAGAAATTTCTCTCGTTAATAGATGCACTAAAGTGTTTTTAGTTCCCTCATCTGTTGCCAGCTTAATTAACTCTTCATAGGTTTGACGAGCGCCTGCCTCCGCCGCAATATTAGCACGTAAATCACGCACGACATCGCCACCTTCATTCAAGTATTTTGCACTCCAAGCATTACCTTGGCTATCAAGAAAATGGGGACCAACTCCTCGGATAGCAAAAAGAGTACTTTTGTAAGCTTCTGTTTGATCGGAATTTTTGGTATGAGCCTCGATGAGCTTACCCACCATCTCTAAATGCCCAAACTCTTCAATTGCAATATCTTGGAGCATATCGCGGATACCAGGATTCTCTACATGAAAAGATTGTACCCAATATTGCAAAGCTGCTGAAAGTTCCCCTGTTGCTCCTCCGAATTGTTCTAGAAGCAATTGTGCAAAACGGGGGTTGGCTTCATCAACTTTGACTGCATGAATCGGTTCTTTTTTGTGGAAAAACATACAACTAATTCAAAATTTACATCAAATCCCAAACAACTTAAAATCCAAATTTAAGCTCTACTACTACTTTTAAATAATCCCCATAGATAGATCGCAATTATTGCCCCAATAACTCCTACAAAAAGTCCAGGAATACTTAAACTAGTAGATGTCAATTGCAACGTTCCTGTTTGGAGTAGTGTGAACAAAGTCCCACCAATAAAAGAGCCAACAATACCTAGAATTATGGTTGAGAGAATTCCACCACCTTGATAACCAGGATAAACAGCTTTAGCAAGAGCGCCAGCTAAGAGTCCTAAAACTATCCAAGCAATTATATTCATTATTTTTTCTTTCCTTAAAAATCTCACTCATCCAGTATTAAACTTATCAATTATTAATTACCTTTCTTTCTACCAAATGAGATAAATGTAAAAATCAAAAGGTAGACTTATTAAAAATAAACTTATTTTTTTGTATTTCTTGTATTTTCAATTGTGCTACTACGATACAGCAGATTGCTGGTGAATAGAATACAATGCTTTTGAGCAAAGCCATATACAAGCATAGTTTTATTTCTAACCGCTAAATGTCGCTATGTTTGGATCTAAGCGTCGTAATATTACTTTTAAATAATACATAAAAATGGTTTTTGTCATATTAGGGACTGGTAACAGGTAAAGATAATCATAAAGTCAAAATTCAGGAGTCAAAACTAATAAATTTCTACTTACTCAATTACCCATTACCAATTACCAATTACCCTTTACCCATACTTAAATTAAATTGCGCGAGAGAATTTTGTCTCTCTGGTTCTTGTATGAGTATCGAAGATGACAGCAATATTTCTTACCAATAATCTACCAGTATCAGTAATTTGGATTTCATCAGCTAATAACTTGACTAATCCATCAGCTTCTAAGGGTTTTAACTCCTCTAATTCCGGAGAGAAATATTGATCAAAACTGATGTGGTATTTGGCTTCAATGTCTGACTTATGTAGCTGAAAGTGAGACATGATAGACATAATTACATCTCGTCTGATGATATCATTCTGGCTTAGTTTGACACCTTTACTGGTAGGGATTATCCCTGCTGTAACTGCTTGGTAATAGTCCTTCAATCCTTTGTGATTTTGAGCATAAGCATCTTCTAGCATACTAATCGATGTGGAACCAAAACCAAAAAGTTCCGTTTCTGCGTGGGTGGTGTAGCCTTGGAAGTTACGTTTTAGAGTACCATGACGTTGTGCGATCGCTAATTCGTCATTAATTTTCGCAAAATGATCCATCCCAATAAACAGATATTCGTTACTGGTTAACTCCTCAATAGTCATTTTCAGCATATCTAACTTTTCCTGTGCTGCGGGTAATGCATCTTGAGGAATCCTTTTCTGCACAGGTTTCATCCACGGTACATAAGCAAAATTAAACACCACAATTCTATCAGGATCTAAAGCAATGGTCTTTTGTATAGTTTCCCGGAAAGTCTGAAGATTTTGGTAGGGTAAACCATAAATTAAATCCACATTCACACTATCGAATTTAGCTTCTTTAATCCAACCCATTGCATCAAACAGCATTGCTTCTGGTTGAATACGGTTCACCGCTACTTGCACTTCAGGATTAAAATCCTGGATACCAAAACTAATGCGATTAAAGCCAATATCTTTCAGAAAATGGATGTACTCTCTAGTTACATAGCGCGGGTTAATTTCAATTGAGACTTCTGCTTGCGAATCAATGTTGAAATAATGATTAATCTTGTTCCACAAAAATTCAACTTGGTGAAGTTCCAAATAATTAGGTGTACCACCACCCCAATGAACCTGAAGCACTTTCCTACTTGTGTCAATCAAAGCCGTGGTATTTTGAATTTCTTGCACCAAATGTTCTAGGTAGGGTTTGGCAATATTCTTATTACTAGAAATCACCGTATTACAGCCACAAAAATAGCAAGCACTCTGACAAAAGGGAATGTGGAAATACAAAGATAGGGGTGTTTGTCGTTGATTAGAAGCGGTAATTGCAGCTTGGAAATCCTTGGTGGTGAATGTCTCACTTAATTCTGTAGCGGGTGGGTAGCTGGTGTATCTGGGTGCGCGAGTATCATACTTCTTAATCAGATCCAGATCAAATTTTACACCAGGTAATAGAAAGACCATCAAAACCTCCGAGTATCTGTAAGTTTAGTTCTTAGTGGTCATAGCAATTTTGAATTGGGAATACTCACGGTTATTTTTCCCAATTTGGTGTTGTAAAATTGACAATTTTTTTGATTACTAATTGCCAATATATTTGTATGCTTCAGTTTAGAAGACTGAAACGAACTAGCTAGGACTTACGTTAAGAAACCCGGTTTTGATCAAAAATACTATAAACCAGTTGTAGTAAATAGAATTCACGACTACACAAACTAGTTTAGTTATGAATTCTACTATTTTTAATAAACCGTAAAATACGCAAAATAACAAGAGTTCGAGAGATATTTTGCGTAATTCATAATTCCATTAATTTTGCCGAATTACCTAATCAAATTAAGTCATTATACGTAGCTCGACCAAGAGCTAGAATTAAAATACTTTCTAACTCTTTAATTATCTGCGTATTCAAGTAAAAAGCATGGTTAGCTTCTGCTACAATTTTATCAGCATTTGCATCATCCACAGGTACTGTATCTAATGCTTGACGATACTTGTTTTTGAATGCTTGCTTATCTGGAATTTGCTCAAAGTTGTAAAAAGAAGTTCCTTCATATCCAGACAATTTTAAAGCTGACTGAGCAATTTTTTGTAGCATTTGTCCTCCAGAAAGATCACCCATATAACGAGTATATGAATGACCTAACAATAATGCAGGTTCATGAGCAGATATTTCTTGAATACGAGCAATGTAATTTTGAGCAGCAGTTGAAGGTGAGATCCTTTTGTACCATTGACTTCCATAATAAAACTCCATGTCTTTTTCTAGGGAAGCTTGGCGCTTTAGTTCAGGAAAATAAACTACACTAATCACAGGATGTTGTTTATTTTTCTCAATTGCTGCTTCTAGTTCACTGTAAACAAAATACAAATTCTTCAACAACTGAATAAAGCAGTCTCTATCAATAACACCTTGGACAAAACATTTCATGAAGCCGACATTTTCTGCATCTGTATGAGCTTGTTGAGTACCAGAACGCAGTTTGATTGCTAAATTATTACTCATTATTGCTTCCTTCTTGTTCAAGTGCAAAGTTTCTAGAATGTCACCGACTTGTTTATCAGTTCACCGTCGATGTCACAGTGAGAAGATTGCTATTGTAGAGATATGGACTCTCTGCACTAATCTATCCAGCAAATATCACGGCTGAATATATCCTGGCTATTTTGATCTCTTACAAAATATTTAACTATTAATCTTCTTAATAAATATAAAGATATTCATATTTCTTTAGACTTTCCTGAGTAAATTTGCTCTATATGTTGCTTTTCAAGGCAAAATTACCTTAGATCTGGAATAATTACTTAATTCCATGTATATAACCAAGAAAAAGTAGCAAGTAGATATATCAAAAATTAAGTGCCATACTGGAAACATTCAACTAAATCACTTTTAAAACCATGAAGTTTACTAATTTGCAACTCCCATTTATTTTTATTTTAGCTGGTTGCGTTTTTTCCCAAGCTGGTTATACGCAGGATACCAATTCAAACACATCTAAACTAACTCAAGAAGTTACAAGATTACGTCAACAGGGAGCAACGGGATTACAAACCTTTCTCAAATCCCATAATAATGAATTAACATCCAAACCTTCACCACAAATCAAAACAGCTTTAGACATATTGTGCCAACAACGAGATTGTTATGCATCTAAATTGTATTGGTACACGGATTTAGAACAAGCTAAAGCTGCTGCTAAAACTAGTAGTAAACCAATCCTTTCTTTGCGGTTGTTAGGTAGATTAGATACAGACTTGAGTTGTGCTAACAGCCGATTTTTTAGAGTAGCCTTATATCCAAATGCAGAAATTTCTCAAGTATTAAGAGAAAACTTTATTTTGCATTGGCAAACAGTACGTCCTGTACCCAAAGTAACGATTGATTTTGGTGACGGACGCAAGTTAGAAAGAACAATTACGGGGAACAGTATTCATTACATTTTAGATAGTTCTGGTCGTCCCATTGATGCTATTCCCGGACTGTATGGACCGAAAGCTTTTCTTAAACAACTAAAGGAAGCAGAAATAATTGCAACAGAGTTGGGTAAAATTAGGGGGACAAAATACGAAAATTTATTACAACAATATCATCTGCGTCAGCTTGATAAAATTCAAAACCAATGGAGATCAGATTTATCCCAATTGGGTATTCAGTCTCCACCTCAGTTAGGGCAACTGACCAATAATTCTACTTTATCTCCTAGTGCTAGTGTTGCAGGTTCTCTCGCAGTTTCTAAGTCTGTCGTAGAAAGACCTATTATCAATGCGATTCAACCCGATACATTAGATAATAAATCTAATCCTTTAGAAATTATTGATCAGGCAACTTGGAACAGATTAGCGCAAATATACCAAAGTGATGCTAAACTTGATGGTAATAGTATAGCTTTAATTCAAGCTAAAAAGTTACCAAATACAACCAGCAAAAATAATTTATCCAGAGTAATTAGTAATTTTGAAACAGTCATGGCTCTGGATACAGTGAGAAATGAATATATGCTACATAGGCAAATTCATCAATGGTTTTCGCAAAGAAATGAAACATTAGATCTCAATAAACTCAATGAAAAAGTTTATGCTGAACTGTTTCTAACTCCTAGTTCTGATCCTTGGTTAGGTTTAGCAAACAATGATACTTATAGTGCAATTGATAATGGTGGCATTATTGAGAATTCTGCATTACTAAGCCGCTAAAACCTCATCCAATTACTAAACCTGCTCAGATGATTTTGTACAATTTAGTTTCAATAATTTAACTGATGACTACTAAGAACTATTTATGCTTAGATAATTTTAAAAGCATAAAATAGCAAAAGGAGTATCATGGTTAAGTCTTTAGAAACTCCCGCAGTTGAGTTATTGAAACCAGGTGTCAAAGCCCCGGTTCAAGAAACATTATTAACTCCCCGTTTTTATACCACAGATTTTGATGCTGTGGCCAAAATGGATATTTCTGCTCATGAGGAGGAAATAAGGGCAGTAGTTGAAGAACTCAAGGCTGATTATAACCGCCATCACTTCGTTCGTGATGATGAATTTAAACAGTCTTGGGATCACATTCAGGGAGAGAAAAGACTAGCCTTTATTGACTTTTTGGAACGTTCCTGTACTTCGGAATTTTCAGGTTTTTTACTGTTTAAAGAATTATCTCGTCGCATCAAAGATAGTAATCCTTTGCTATCAGAAGCATTTGATTATTTAGCACGAGATGAAGCCCGTCATGCTGGGTTTCTAAATAAGTCAATGGCAGATTTTAATCTTTCCCTTGACTTAAGTTATCTCACTAAAAATCGAACTTATACCTTTTTTCCTCTAGAGTGGGTAATTTACACAGTTTATCTATCAGAGAAAATTGGCTATTGGCGTTATATTTTAGTGTATCGCCATATGGAAAAAAATCCAGATTTCCAGTTTTATCCACTGTTTCGGAAGTTTGAAAGCTGGTGTCAAGATGAAAATAGACACGGGGATTTCTTCAAAGCTTTGTTACGTTCTCAACCCCAGTTATGGAATAATTGGAAAGCGCGTTTATGGGTGCGCTTCTTCTTATTAACGGTGTTTGCTACTCATACAATGACCGTATTTGAACGGGCTAATTTCTATGAAATATTAGGAGTTCATCCTCGTAAATACAATAATCAGGTAATTGAAGAAACCAACAAAACCGCAGCGAGAGCATTTCCCATTATCTTGAATACAAATCACCCCTACTTTTTCTGGTATTTGGAACAATGTGCAATCAATAACCAGAAAATTATCGAACTCAATAACAGTAAGCATGGGCTAATTGCCAAGTTTTTCAAAAAAATACCGTTGATGAAAAACATCGTTTGGTATATGTTGAAACTTTACCTGATTAAACCTATCAACGCGGAAAAGAATCGTCAGGCTGTTTGTTAATTGATATTTTGCCTCTTTGACGGTTTGTATTATTTTTAATTTCTAATCTCGCGTAATTCCTAATATCTTTTAAACTAATACAGTGTGTCTGGAAAACCTATTACAAAATCTCTCTTCTAGAAAGAGGGAGATTTTGAATTTTCTCCCTTTCCTCATTGGGAAGGAGGTTAAGTTTTTTGTGGGCTGTTGGTGTCTTAACCGCCCTGCATGAAAACGCTTATAGCCCACATTCCACAGCCCAACTGTCACAATCGGGAAATTACTGAGAGGAAAAGCCCAGCAATCATAAAATTTGCAGATTTTTTGGAGTTCTCTTACTCACCATTTTGTTCTGTTTCTATAAGTTGAGCTTGAGTGCGACGTAATTCTTCTAATGTCAACTCTAAACTGAGATTTTTCTCGTTTAATTCCCGCGTTCGTTCATGTACTTTTTCTTCAAGAATCTGGCTGTATACTTCTAGTTGTTCATTAGCATCATTTTGGATTTTAATGAGTTGCTTAACTTCCAGGATGAGACGATTGAGAGAAGCTGCTAAAATCCCAACTTCATCATTAGTTGTTACAGGTGCTTGCAAATCAAAATTACATTCTTCTGTCACCTGTTGAGCAATGTGAGTGACTAATTGAATAGGACGGGCAATGGTACGACTGGTGTAAATTGCTAATAATGTGGCGATGGCAATTGATAGTGATAAGCTACCTAAAATAATGTATAAACGTAATTTTTCTGCCCTTTTCAGTTCCCAATTAGCTTGCTGATACTCCTCGGCTATTACTTCCACAAGCATTGTGATATCATCAAGAAAATCATCAATCATAAAAACTGATGAACCGTGCATGAAATTAAACAGTTTAGTTTGTGCTATTTTAATTTCATTTGTTGATATTTTACTAGGATTATTAGCCTGAAATAAACCTCCAGTATGTTGTAAGTAAGCATCAAATCCTTTGTAGGTTTGCAATAAGCGATAAACAGCTTCTTGCTCAATGATAGAATCATAAATAATAGGATTTTCAATATTGTAGTTAGCTTGAAAATCAAACCAAATTTCTCTAGCTTCTTCAACATATCTCAATAATAAAGCATATTGTTCTGTCCATTTTGGTGGTTGCTCCATATATAAAATCAGCTTGTGTTGATTGGTACGAACACGAAACACAATAGTTTTGAGTTGGGACATTTGATATAACTCTTCAATTGCTGCTTCTTCCCGTTTCTGGGCTTGTCGCTGGTAATGATCCGCAATTAAAAACCCAATGCTAGTTCCCAAGACAGCAATACTCAAAAGCAGTCCATATCCAAGACCAATTTTTTGTCCAACTTTCAAATGGCTGAACCAATAGCGATAATTACTTGTGTCTGGGGTTGAATTAGTTGATTCCAAGGGGATATTTGGCTTATCAAAATCTAAGTTGTGTTGCTGTTTCATGCTTAACCACGACCCAGATAAACTTGAATCCGTTCCCGTTATTGGGTGCAGGAAGCAGGGGAGGCAGGGTGCAGGGGGATAATAACAACTGACTACTCAATACTCTGCACTCGGTACTATGTTCGTAACCGATAACCCATACCTCTGACTGTCTCAATCACGTTGCTGCCAAGTTTTTTGCGGAGATAACCGACATAGACATCGACAATATTAGAACCAGGGTTATAGTCGTAACCCCACACAGAATCTAGGAGTTGTTCTCGACTGATGATTTGTCCTGGATGACGACAAAACATTTCTACCATTGCAAATTCACGGGCGGGTAGTTCTATAATGCGATCGCCTAATTTTACTTGTCGAGTCCGCAAATCTAGGACTACGTTACCAGCTTTCAGGGTAAATTCTTGAGCATCTCTGACCGGTATAGCACTCCGCAACCGCAATTTTACCCGTGCTAGTAGTTCTTCAAATCGGAAAGGTTTGGTGACATAATCATCTGCACCTCCTTCTAATCCTGCAACTTTATCATGAATGTCACTGCGAGCAGAAAGGATAATCACAGGTATATCTTCTCCCTGTCCGCGTAGTTCTTCGAGAACTTGAAATCCATCTTTTCCTGGCAAACGCAGATCCAAAATTAACAAATCAAACGTGCTACTTTGGATCACATCCAGCACACACAAACCATCGGTAACAATTGTGGTTGTGAATCCTTGCGATCGCAACCCTTTTTGAATAAATGAGGCAATTCGGGGTTCATCTTCAACAATGAGAATGTTGGGCATATCAGGGGGCAGGGGGCAGCTCACAAGGGTAGGTATTTTACATTGTCGTGAGGGCTAGACTTGGTGGACAAGGAAGGACAGTGGACAAGGGAGGAAAACCGTACAAAATCATATTCTCTTGGTAACAAGAACAGTCCGTCAAAAGACCATTGTGCGGAGAAAATCTTCCTTGTCTACTTTCCCTCCTTGTCTTCCTAGTCCTGCCTTAACAGATAATATTAAAAACCTACCCTTGTCAGGCAGGGGGCAGGGGGCAGGAGGTAATATATTATTCTCCCCATCACCCCATCACCCCATCACCCCATCACCTCTACACCCTACACCCTTACCCCCTTTCATGGAGGATCTAGGGGTAAGACGATGGTAAACATCGAACCTTTGCCTAACTGACTGCGAAGTAATACTTGCCCATCATGAGCTTGTGCGATCGCTCGGACAATAGATAACCCCAAACCTGCACCTTCGGAACGACGACGACTGTGGGAAGTGCGGGCAAATCGTTCAAAAATCCTTTTTTGATCAACCAGTGGAATACCTTCGCCTGTATCGCGTACCCAGAAGCGTACTTTCCCTTTAGCGATCGCTGAACCGATGGAAATAGTATCAGTTTTTTTAGTATGCTGAGTAGCATTTTGCGCTAAATTCATCATAGCTTCAGTAATTCTTTGGCGATCGACAACAATCTGACCTTTAGCTACAGCGTCCAGTTGCCAATCTCTTTCTGCCAGTGCTTGGGCTTTGATCAATAACTCTTGGGTTAACTCTGCCACATTCACCGTTGCTACCTGTAAAAAGTCTGCCCGTTCTGCTTTGGCCAGCAAAATCAGATCATCAACTAAACGGCTCATCCGGTCTAGTTCTCCCATCACCATTGTCAGGGTTTCCTGTTGTTCTTGGGGGTCATCTCCCATTAGTTCTAAATGTCCACGAATGATAGTGATAGGAGTTCGCAGTTCATGTCCAGCATCATTCACAAATTCGCGCTGACTGGCAAAAGCAGCTTCAAGTCTGTCCATCATTTCATTGAATGTTGTGGCCAGTTTTCCCAATTCTCCTTTATCTCGCACTGGCAAACGCTGAGTTAAATCTGACTCACTAATGGCATGAGCCGTGGTGATAATTGTCCGTAGAGGAGTCAGTATTCGCCCCGTAGCTAACCAAGCCAAAATTAACGACACTACAAAAACTAAGCTGGAAACTTCAATAATTGCCGTCACTGCTTCTAAAGCTTGTGTCCTATCCCCAGCAGTGTTGTGTGCCACCACGAATACCCCCCGTGTTTCTCCATTGATGGTAATCGGTTCCACAATGTACATAGTATTACTAACATCAGCGGTGAGAAATTCCTTCTCTCCCTGTTCTGCATAAGTCTGTTTTGCCCACTGTCTCATTAATAGTGAATTTCTGGCTAGAAGCTTAGGACGGGCGCTAGGACTGGATTTGTAGAATTCACCATCTATAAAAGTGATGAAATAGGATTCATCTTTGGGTAGCCGATACAACAGATAAGCTTTTAAAAGCTTTTTTAAATCTTCTACTGATTTGGGTACAGTGGTTTGTTTTTGTTCAGAGATTAACCAGTTCAATTGCTTTGGATCAATTACCATCTCTTCAGTGAGTTCATCTTCTGGAATCAAGGTTTGTCCATTAATCAATGCCTTAAAAGCCTTGATGTCTGCGGACATATTTTGACGAACACGCTGATCAATGCGGTGATAGAGATGATAGCGAAAGGCAGGAATAGCAATGAGAAAGGTTATGCCTAAAATCAGCAAGTACCACAGCAAAATTAGGGTGCGTGCTTCTCCGAATACTTGCTGCCCAACTAAAAAAAACTGGGACATTTTAAAAACAGATATGCGCTCACGAAAACGATTTATTATCATCCTCATTTTAAATATTCTTGATTTCAATTTTTCCTGTTCTCTATTTGGAATTGAGTTATTCCTATCACGGTTAAACTCATACAAATTGGGTTATTTAAAATTATGTTGATTTCCTGTAGATTAATTTACTCAAATGATAATTATGTAAAGATGAGAAGATTTTCATCTATTTTTCATGTGCTTTTCATGAGTAATTGCTATGTTAGCAATGATCTTTAATGTTTCTTAAAGAAAACAAAATTAAATCTTAATATTCTGTTTGAAAAACAAGTGTGTAAAATCTATCTACCCAATGAGTACAAAAATGATACTACTATTTAACCCTCTTAAATTCAATATCTGGAGAGAGTTAAATAGGTAATAAATCAATTAAATGTAATAAAGGGAGTATGGTTCGCACGAACCTCTCCTATCAGTAATAAGAATTAGTTCTTAGTCCTGTCTATTGCCTACTGCCTCTGAATCTAGGAGCAAATTTATCAGTCGCCATTAATCATTGTTGTGGTTAATTACCCTCATGAAAACGTTGTCAGGATTGCCCATGAAAAACTTATTAACTCACTCTAGAGAAATAGGACTAACGGTGGCTAGAGAAGAATCTGGGGAGGTTAGTAGTTCATCTCACAATCCTCGTAAGTGGCGCATTGCTTTATATTCCCATGACACAATGGGACTAGGACACAAACGCCGTAACTTGTTAATTGCTCAAACATTAGTAGGATATTCACCCCTAGAAACCGATATTTTGATGATTAGTGGCATACAGGATGGCAGCAATGTATTCATACCTCCAGGAGTTGATTGTTTAACCTTACCTGCTCTGTACAAAAATATTGATGGTCAATATCAAGCACGGCGATTGGATTTGTCATTGCAGGAAATTATTACACTGCGATCGCAGGTTATTCTCACCACCATCAAAACTTTTAAACCCGATCTTTTCATTGTTGATAATGTACCCAGAGGTGCAGTCAGAGAACTAGAACCAACGCTGAATTACTTGCGAACCCAAGAAGAAACACGCTGCATTTTAGGTTTACGAGATGTGTTAGATGAACCTGCATCTGTACAGCGAGATTGGAAAAGCATGGCTAATGAAGAAGCCATTCAAACTTATTATGATGCCGTTTGGGTATATGGAGATCCAGCTATTTATGATTTAGCAAAAGAATATAATTTCCACCCCACGACTGTTGCTAAACTCCGCTACACAGGCTATCTTGACCAACGTAACCGCCTCAAGTTCATGGATGTGGATAGTGTTGAGACTTTTAAATCCCTCAATTTGCCATCAGGAAGATTAGCATTATGCTTGGTGGGTGGTGGACAAGATGGAGCGCGGTTAGCAGAAACATTTGCTAGTGCGGAACTACCACCAGAGATGAATGGCATCATTTTGACGGGTCCTTTTATGCCGCGACAGGTACAGCAAAGGCTTCAGAAGTTGGCTGCTAAACGTGATAATTTGCGAGTATTGAAATATTTATCTGAGCCAACACTGTTAATAAATCAGGCCGAACGCGTCATTGCTATGGGTGGATACAATACAACTTGTGAATTGTTGTCATTTCAAAAGCGATCGCTCATTGTACCCCGTATCAAACCCCGTCGAGAACAGTTTATCCGTGCCGAACGCTTACATTCACTTGGTTTAGTGGATATGCTGCACCCCCACAACCTCACATCTCAAGCATTGACAGATTGGTTAATACAAGAAAGCGAAAAACCACAGATTCGTAACTTTGTCAATCTCAATGGACTCAATCACATTTCCCAATTGATAGACGAGATACTCATGGGTAAGCATTCAGCTATCAGCTATCAGCAGTCAGCTTCTTAAAGAAGGCAGTAGGTAATATATTATTCTCCCCATCACCCCATCACCCCATCACCCCATCACCCCATCACCCCTATTATGCTTGTTGGTTACGTTCTTAAACGCTATCCTCGTTATTCTGAAACCTTTGTCGTCAATGAAATTTTGGCTCATGAAACGGCTGGTTTAAACATTGAAATTTTCGCTTTAAGACCACCGAGTGATACTCACTTTCAAAATATTATTTCTCAGGTGCGATCGCCTGTAACCTACATTAAAAAGCCAATTCAAGGTCGTGTGAGTGCATCTCTCAATAGTCTTGCTCCCACAGCAGCCAGCTATTTTTGGGCTGAATTACAAGAAGCTGCTAAAATCATTCCTGATTTTTGGTCAAAATTAGCAATTGCTGAAGGTGAACAAGCCAGCACCGTCTACCAAGCCGCATGGTTAGCACGGGAAGCAAAACTGAAAGGTATCACTCATTTACACGCTCACTTTGGTAGTGTAGCCACCAGTGTCGCTAGATTAGCATCTCACTTTACGGGCATTCCCTATACATTCACGGCTCATGCTAAAGACATCTTTCATGAAAGCGTTGAATTTGCAGATATGGAACGCAAATTAAAAGATGCTTCTACCGTGGTAACTGTCAGTGACTACAACCTCAATTATTTACAACAAACCTATCCGCAAGCTGCACAGCAAGTTAAACGTATTTACAATGGTTTGGATTTGCGACATTTACAATATTCTTCCCCGGCTGATCGTCCTCCCTTAATTATCTCAGTTGGTCGGTTAGTGGAAAAAAAAGGGCTATCTATTTTGATAGATGCTTGTGCCATTTTGAAGCAGAGAAACTGCGAGTTTCAATGTCAAATTGTCGGGACAGGATCATTAGAAACCGCATTAAAACAACAAATCCAAGATTTAGAATTGCAATCTTTTGTAGAAATTATTGGTCTACGTCCCCAAAATGAAGTGTTTCAATTGGTGCAACAAGCGGCTGTATTTGCAGCACCTTATGTAATAGGTAAAGATGGCAACCGGGACGGACTACCAACAGTTTTATTAGAGACAATGGCTTTAGGAACTCCCTGTGTGAGTACAGATGTAACGGGTATTCCTGAAGTGGTGCGTCATGGTGAAACTGGGTTAATTGTGCCACAAAATAATGCTGAAAAGTTGGCGTTTTCACTTCAGGAATTGCTTACTGATTCAGCTTTGCGGGTGAGGTTGTCAACTCAAGCTAGGCAATTAATTAAATCTGAGTTTGATATTTATTGCAATACTGCTGTGTTAAGGGGATTATTTTGCACACAGAGGAGGACACTTGCTTGGGCGGGTTCCCCGACTTGTGCAAAGTGTCTGTCGCGCAGAGACGCAGAGGAGTTATAAGGAGTGAGAGTTGCTTATATTTGTGCTGATGCCGGAATTCCTGTTTTTGGACAAAAGGGATGTTCTATTCATGTTCAAGAGGTGATACGAGCATTACAAAAGCAAGGTTGTGAAGTTGATTTGTTTGCTACTCGCATTGGGGGAATAGCACCAGCAGATTTAGCTAATGTTGTTGTTCATCAATTGCCAGCAATTCCCAAGGTGGAAAAGGAAATAAGGGAACAAGTTGCTTTAGGAATTAATTATAATTTACGTTTAGATTTGCAGAAATTGGGAAATTTTCACTTAATTTATGAGCGTTATTCTCTATGGAGTTATAGCGCAATGGAATTTGCGAAAGAAAAGGGAATTCCTGGTTTATTAGAGGTCAATTCTCCTTTGATTGCAGAACAGGCAAAACATCGCGGTTTAATAGATTTTGATAATGCTGAAAAAGTTGCACATCGAGTTTTTCAAGCTGCTACAGCTTTGATTGCTGTTTCTGAAGAGGTGAAAAACTATTTACTGAATTATGTGGATAGTAGCAAAGTTTATGTCATCCCTAATGGTGTAAATCCTGAAAGGTTTTCTAAGATTAAGAATTACACTAAATCGGAAACTTTTACTGTGGGATTTGTGGGAACTTTAAAACCGTGGCATGGTTTACCAATTCTCACAGAGGCTTTTGTTCAACTACATCAAAAAGTTCCCCAATCTCGACTTTTAATTGTTGGTGATGGGCCAGAACGAGAACATCTCGAAGTTGAATTATCTACAAGGGGATTAGATGCTTATACTCAATTTACTGGTGCGGTAAATCCTGATCAAGTTCCTGGATTATTAGCGGCAATGGATGTGGCTGTTGCACCTTACCCAGCGCAAGCAGATTTTTATTTTTCACCGTTGAAAGTTTATGAATATATGGCGGCTGGTTTGCCTGTGGTTGCGAGCAAAATTGGGCAATTAGTCGATTTAATTGAGCCGGTGGTGAATGGTATTCTTTGTCCTCCTGGTGATGCTATAGCACTAGCTGAGGCTTTAGAAAAATTGTGGCGATCGCCTCAACTCCGTCATAGTCTAGGACAAGCTGCACGCCAAAAGGTAATGCAAAATCATACCTGGGATGCGATCGCTCAACAAATTTTGCAGATAGCAAAGGTGAGGCGATAAATGTCAACATCCCTCAAAAAAACTGTTCCTGATCTTTGGGGAATTCTGGTTTATTTCTGGCCTTATATTCGCCCACACTATGGATTAATTTTAATTTCTGCGATCGCACTAATCGCAGATGTGGGACTCCGGGTACTAGAACCTTGGCCGCTCAAGTTTGTATTTGATTACGTTCTCATACGGAATAATCAACCAACCAATATTCCCATAATCGCAAATCTCGAACCGCTGACTTTACTAACATTTTCCGCAGTTGCAATCCTTGTATTTACCGGATTACGCGCTTTTGCTGCCTATTGGAGTACGGTGGGATTAGCTACAGTTGGCAGCCGAGTTATGGCTGATGTGCGTAATCATTTATATCGTCATCTGCAAGATTTATCTTTGGCTTATCACACCCAAGCCCGTAGCGGTGATTTAATTATTCGTGTCAGTAGTGATGCCAGTCGTCTACAAGAAATCATGATTACGGCTGCATTGCCGTTAGTAGTCAGTATTTTGAGTCTATTTGGCATGATTGGGGTGATGTTTTGGATGAATCCCAGCCTTACCCTATTATCACTGCTGACGTTACCGTTATTTGTGTTAATTACCAATCGCCTCAGCCAACAAATTAAAGATTCTTCATTAAAGCAACGGAAACAAGAAGGGGCTTTAGCTGCTACTGCGGCTGAATCAATTGCAGCTATTAAATTAGTTAAAGCTTTGTGGTTGCAAGATGCTTTTGCACAAGTTTTTTCTCAACAAAATCAGCGTAGTCTTAATGAGAGTGTCAAAACCCAACGTTTGGCCGCTCACCTAGAACGGACTGTAGATGCTGTCATTGCTTTAGGAACAGCTATTGTCTTGTGGTATGGTTCTTGGTTAGCGTTGCGAGATGCCTTGACACCAGGGGATGTACTGGTATTTATTACCTATCTCAAGAATGCCTTTAAGCCTGTGCAGAACTTCGCTAAGTACACAGGTAGACTGGCTAAAGCGGCGGCTTCTGGGGAACGAATTTTAGATGTATTAAATCAGCAGCCTGATGTCAGAGATTTACCAGATGCAATTCCAGCGCCGATTTTTCAAGGTGCGGTGTGTTTTGATCATGTTAATTTTGGCTATGAACTAGGACAAGTTCTGTTAGAAGACATCAATTTAAATATTCAACCAGGACAACAAATAGCAATTGTCGGCACTTCTGGTAGTGGGAAATCTACATTAGTGAGTTTATTATTACGGCTTTATGACCCTTCTTTGGGTCGGATCATGATTGATGGTAGGGATATTCGAGAGTACACATTAGCATCTTTACGCCCGCAAATTTCGGTGGTTTTACAAGAAAGTATTTTGTTTGCGGCGACTATTCGGGAAAATATCGCTTATGGTGTGGCTGGGGTTTCTGATGTTGAAATTGAAAATGCTGCACGTTTAGCTAATGCCCATGATTTTATCCAAGCTTTACCCCAAGGATATGATACTTTTGTAGGGGAAAGAGGAGCAACACTTTCGGGGGGACAACGCCAACGAATTGCGATCGCACGTGCTGCTATTCGTCAAACTCCCATTCTCATTTTAGATGAACCTACCACGGGTTTAGATAAGGGTAATGAAAAGGCTGTAATTAATGCCCTCCAAAAGCTTTCTCAAAACCGTACAACCTTCTTAATTACCCATGATCTTAATTTTGCAACTCGCGCAGACATGATTATTTACATGGAAAATGGGCGGGTTTTGGAACAAGGTTCTCATTGGGAATTGATGCAACAAAATGGTCGTTATGCGGCTTTGTATCAAGTGCAAGTTGCAATGCGAAATGAGGAGAATTTTTCTCACGCAGAGGAGGACACTTGCATGGGCGGGTCTCCCGACTTGAGCAAAGTGTCCGTCACGCAGAGGCGCAGAGGCGCGGAGGAGAGTAAGATATGAATGTTTTTGTGAGCGATACTTTTAATAGTTTGGCTGATCCGAAAATGCCTTTTTTATCAGCAGCAATTGATCCGGTACAGGTGCAAGAATGCTTGATTGAATATTTACCAACTGCTCAAAATAATCATCTTCAAAAAATTGAAGTTATTCGACACAAACCAGGAAGACGTTGTTTAATTGAATATCAATTAATTAATTATCAAGGAAAAACAATAACCCTAATTGGTAAAGTTCGCGCTAAGGGAACGGATTTTTATAGTTATGAATTACAGAAATCTTTGTGGGAATCAGGATTTGGTGAGGATAGTGTTGATGGTATTTCTGTTCCTGAACCTGTGGGCATAATTCCTGAATGGCAAATGTGGTTACAGCGTAAAGTTGAAGGTGTGACATTTACTCAATGTTTAACACAAAATAACGGTGTTTTTTTATCCCAAAGAATTGCTGAAGTTGCCCATAAATTACACACAACTAATATTTCCCTTCGTCGTTCTCATACTATGAATGATGAATTACGTATCTTACATGAACGCATTCCTTTAGTTATCCCAAAATATCCACAATGGCAAGAACGGTTAGAGAAAATTTTAGAGGAATGTGATTATTTAGAAAATAACTTTACAGAAACAAATATTTGTGGTATTCATCGAGATTTTTATCCAGATCAAGTGATTGTTAATAATGAGCGTTTGTATTTAATTGATTTAGATTTATATTGCCAAGGTGATCCAGCATTAGATATTGGTAATTTTATTGGACATATTCAAGAATATAGTCTGCGTGTATTTGGTGATTCTGAAAAGCTGCGTGATTTAGAATTATCTTTGATTGAACGATTTGTTAAACTTACAAGTGATGATTTTAGAGTGGCAATTGAAGCTTATACGACTTTGACTTTAGTCAGACATATTTATATTAGCACTCTATTTTTAGATCGTTCTTTTTTTACAGAATCACTATTAAATATATGCGAACAGCGATTGAAGAGAATTCGTAATTTGTAATTATCTATATTTATATCTCTCGATGGTGCATAAATTTATTTTTTCTCACGCAGAGACGCAGAGGGCGCAGAGCAGAGAGATTTCTTATTTTCAGGAGATTGCTGTGAAGAATTTCGGTTGTTTACTAAAAACTGGTTTGATTAGTTTATTTATTTCTTGCATTTTGAGCAGCAGAACTCAAGCTAATTCTATCCCTTCATATATTGTTAATGATTTTAATCAAATCAATTCTGTTTCTCAATTATCTGATATTAGTGCTGATGGTTGGAGATTTAAAACTCTACAAGCATTGATCGAAAAGTATAATTGTGTAAATAATGGTTTGTCTGACAATACAGATTTTCCTAATCAAAAGCTTAATAGATACGAATTTGCTGCTAAACTCAATGCTTGTATAGGTAGTATAAATCAGCTAATTATCAATAATGATGCTGCTACAATTGACCAAGAAAGTTTAACTGCAATCCAGCGATTACAAACTGAATTTTCAACAGAAATAAAGGTTTTTGAAACACGAGTCAGTTTATTAGAAACCAATGTTAATAAATTAGAATCACAACAGTTTTCGCCCCATGTTGAACTAGAGGGAGAGGTGATATTTGCTGTCACTGGAATAGTTGGTAAACAAAAAGCTGGAAATACTAATAAACCAATTAATGATAATTTAGTATTTAGTAATCGTGTCCGTCTTAGTTTAGAAGGTAGTTTCACAGGTAAAGATAAACTAGAAGTGCGTTTACAAGGCAGCAATACACCCGAATTGGAAGATGTCACTGGCACTAAAATGGCCAATTTAGGATTTGATGGTGATGATGACAATGAGGTGGAATTAGATGAAATAGAATATAGATTTGGGTTAGGTAAACAAACCCGGATGACTTTGTATGGTTTAGGGGGAGGTTTAGGTGATTTAGTTCCTAGTATTAATCCTCTGTTTAGCGGTAGTGGAGATGGATCTATTTCTACATTTGGACGAGAAAATCCTATTCGACGACAAGGTGGTGGAGTCGGTGTTGGTATTTCTCATAATTTGAATAATGCTGTTAATTTCTCCTTGGGATATATCGCTAGTAATGCAGATAATTCTGAAAGGGGAATTTTTTCTAGTCCTAATGGTGTTATTTCTCAACTCACTCTCGAACCTACTAAAACAACAGCACTTAGTTTTACCTACGTCTATTCTCACAACAATCTCAATACGGGAACCGGCAGCGAATTAACTAGCGATCCTTTTAATGATCTAGCAAATTCGATTACTGCTAATTCTTTCGGTGCGGAAGCAGCTTGGCAAATTAACCCAACTGTTTCTCTTGGTGGTAGAGTTGGTTTTATTAATGCTGAAACAGAAGATTTACGAACAGATGCAAATGCGACTATTTCCACATGGGCAGTTTTGCTAACTCTCAAAGATATTGGTAAAGAAGGTAGCTTTGCTGGTTTTGTATTCGGTCAACCCCCGAAGGTAACTCATAATAGTTTTGGTAAAGCCTTTGAGGATAAAGATACATCTTTACATCTAGAAGCTTTTTACCATTTTCCTATCACGGATAATCTAGCCATAACTCCGGGATTGTTTATGATTACAAGCCCGGAACATGATAATAGTAATGACACTATTTATGTGGGTACTGTGCGGACAACATTTACCTTCTAATCAAAAATTTGTTGCAGTTGGTATCCCCGTGGACGGAATTATAGCGATGTGGAATATTTATTGATGGATCAGATGTGTTTGGGTGGTGATATCTTATGGTTTTATTTATTGGGGTATCTTTTCTCGCATCAAGATTTGTAAGCAGCACACACAGATTTTGACCGCAGATGAACGGATGGGATATTGATTTAATCCTGTTCATCCTAAAATCCTGTAAATCCTGATTCAGACAAAGTTTCGTAAAATCTGTTACTTAACCCCCTTCTCCAAAAAATACCCGTGTATACATTACCAACTAGATAGAGATAAAATTGAGAAGTATCCGGCATTTACCCTCACGGAGATTTTGGCCTGATGTTGCTATGCCTCAGAATTGAGAATTTTGCCCTCATTGACCAACTGGAATTAGAGTTTGGTGCTGGGTTGAACGTGTTAACAGGGGAAACCGGCGCGGGAAAGTCGATTATTTTGGATGCGATTGATGCAGTTTTAGGTGGGAAAGTCTCTAGTCGTGTAATTCGCACGGGGACTAGTCGCGCTTTGGTGGAAGGTACTTTCAGTATCAATCCTTTCCTAGCGGCTTGGTTGAGTGAACAGGAAATTGATTTAATTGATGATAATTCAGTAATAATTAGTCGTGATATTTCTGTCACCACAAGTAATATACGCAGTAGATCTCGTATAAATGGGGTGTTAGTAAATCGGCAGATTATGGGTGGTTTGCGCGATCGCATGGTGGAAATTACCGCCCAAGGACAAACTGTACAAGTGGGACAATCTGCTCAAGTTAGAGATTGGTTAGATTTATATGGTGGTGACTCTTTGATGCAACAACGCCAAAAAGTTGCTGTTGCTTTTATGGCGTATCAACAAGCACACCAAACTTTAGAAAAACGCCGCACTTCCGAACGGGAACGTTTACAACAACTGGATTTACTCACCTATCAAGTGCAAGAATTAGGCGCAGCAAATCTCAGTGATGCTCAAGAAATGGAACAATTGACACAGGAAAGGGAACGCCTAAATCACGTTGTTGATTTGCAACAAATGAGTTACAAAGTTTATCAGGCTTTGTATCAAAATGAAGATGAAACTCCCACCGCTGCGGATTTGTTGGGAGATAGTGAAACGATATTAAATCACATGGTGGAGTTTGATTCTCAATTACAATCTTTGCTGGAATTGGTGCGAGACGCAGTAGCAGCAATGATGGAAGTGGGAAGACAAATTAGTGCTTATGGGGAAGGGTTAGAAGCAGATCCGCAACGGTTAGAAGAGGTTGAAGAACGGATTCGGGAATTAAAACAAATTTGTCGCAAATATGGACCGACTCTTACGGAAGCGATCGCTTATTATGAACGTATCCAAAAAGAATTAGCCGAACTTAATAACAGTGAACTATCAATAGAAACTTTAGAACAACAAGAACAAACTTGTTTACACCATCTCAATAAAGTAAGTCAGACATTAACCCAACTGCGTCGTCAAACTGCGGCTAATTTAGAATCTCATTTGTTAGCTGAACTTAAGCCATTAGCAATGGAAAAGGTAAAATTTCAAGTTGAAATTACACCAATTCCTCCTACCGCTATAGGTGCAGATAAAATTACTTTTATGTTTAGTCCTAACCCTGGTGAACCTATACAACCATTAACAGAAATTGCTTCTGGTGGGGAAATGAGCAGATTTTTACTAGCTTTAAAAGCTTGTTTTAATCAACATGATGGGGCTGATACAATGGTATTTGATGAAATTGATGTGGGGGTGTCAGGAAGAGTTGCTCAAGCTATTGCTGAGAAATTACACCAACTTAGTCAAAATCAACAAGTATTATGTGTTACTCATCAGCCTTTAATTGCAGCAATGGCAGATCGACATTTTCGAGTTGATAAACAAGTTATTAATAACAATGGTAACACTGAACAACGTACAGTTGTGAGAGTTACCAGTTTAGATAATTTAAATACTCGTCGGCAAGAATTAGCACAGTTAGCAGGTGGTAAATCTGCCAATCAAGCGATCGCATTTGCCGAATCTCTGTTATTACAAGCTGCAAACCACCGTCGTCAAGAACAAAGTTAAGTTCTCAACCGATGGTAAGTAGGTTGGCGTTAAAAATTGTCGTTGGGATAAGGCAGGGGGAGAAAGGGTTTTAGCCTTGTTTACTTTTCTTTACACAGTTTGGTTTTATTGTGCTTACCTACTTAAACAACGCTTTTACAAACTTACTACTTACCGTTAGATTCCACTCCCAAAAACTAACACTAACAAAAGAAAAAGCTTTCTGTTTTCAAGAGTTTTACATACTTATCTTTTAGACTACTGTGCTTTTATCCAGTACTTAAATAGTACATTTGATCTATACGTTGTGTTCAAATCGAGCATCGCACGGTTAAATACTTAGCTCATCTAACAATTAGTCATTAATAAATTTAGTTAATCATATTTTTATTAAAAGGTACTTGCTTTTTCATGAGAGTTATGAGATTCTACTATTAATCTACAATAAATCAGTCGAGATACAGTAGTTTTATCAGCAACCCACAACTAACGCTAATGCCTACAGTGGCTAAGGAGTTGAAAAGCTTTGCCAACAACTAAATATGCAGCAGTTACAGTGGCATAGCTGACAACTGCTATACCAGAAAATCATTATTATCCTATACTGATTTGTAAAAAATATTACTTGGAGTCTAATATGAGCAAACAACAAAAACAACTAAGACTCGGTGCATTTTTACCAGGTGCAGGTCAGCACGTGGCAGCTTGGCGACATCCCCAAGCACAGAGTAATGGCGCTCTCAACTTTGAGCATTATAAACAAATAGCCCAGACAGCCGAGCGCGGTAAATTCGACGCATTTTTTCTAGCTGACGGTTTAGCCTTACAACATCGTCCTGGTGCTGAAGGCCGGACAGCCTTCGGTGGCGACTTTGAACCTGTTACCCTATTTTCAGCCTTGTCTGCGGTGACAGAACGAATCGGTTTTATTGCTACTGCCTCTACCACCTACGAAGATCCGTATATTCTCGCACGCAAATTTGCTTCCTTAGATCATATTTCTGGGGGAAGAGCCGGCTGGAATGTAGTCACAACCGGTAGTAGTGAAGCAGCCGGCAATTTCGGACTGGAAGCCCATCCTATTCATGCAGAACGGTACATCCGCGCCCACGAATTTATTGATGTAGCCAAAGGTTTATGGGATAGTTGGGAAGACGATGCTTTTGTCCGTGATAAAGAAACAGCTTTTTACTACGACCCCAAGAAAATACATCAACTTAACCATAAAGGCAGATTTTTCTCCGTACGCGGACCATTAAACATTGCCCGTCCACCCCAAGGATATCCTGTGATTGTGCAAGCCGGTTCTTCTGAAGATGGTAAAGAACTGGCTGGTAGAACTGCGGAAGTTATATTTACTGCTCAACAAACTTTAGAAGATGCCCAAGCCTTCTATGCAGATGTTAAAGGTAGACTAGCAAAATATGGACGCACACCTGACCAACTCAAAGTGATGCCCGGTGTGTTTCCCGTAGTTGGCATCACAGAGGCAGAAGCAAAAGCTAAGTATCAAGAACTACAAGATTTAATTCATCCCCAGGTTGGTTTGGCTTTATTACAGGGACTTATAGGCACGGATCTTTCCGCCTATCCTCTGGATGGACCATTGCCAGATTTACCAGAAACCAATGATAACAAAAGCCGCCAAGCATTATTAATTGATATTGCTCGCAAACATAATTTTACCATTCGGGAACTTTATCAATGGATTGCGGGAGCGCGTGGTCATTGGACAATTATTGGGACACCAGTGCAGATTGCAGATCAATTGGAAAGCTGGTTTGTCAATGATGCTGCTGATGGTTTTAATATTATGCCTCCTTACCTTCCTGGAGGACTAGATGATTTTGTGGATTTAGTAATTCCTGAATTACAACGTCGGGGATTATTCCGCACTGAGTATGAAGGTACAACTCTGCGTGAAAATTTGGGGTTATCTCGTCCAGTTAATCAATATCAAAAGGTATTGGCAGCAATTAAATAATTTTTTTCTCACGCAGAGGCGCAGAGGCGCTGAGAATTCGAGAGATAGAATTTTTAACTTTCAGATGCGGATTTGGGATTGCAATTACACCATAAAAAAATATATGAGCAAAACACGCAAGTTTCGGTTAGGTGCATTTATTCAAGCTACTGGACATCATATTTCTGCATGGCGACACCCCAATACACAAATAGATGCAGGTTTGAATTTTGAACATTATAAAGAAATTACTCAAACTGCGGAACGCGGTTTATTTGATGCTGTTTTTCTAGCAGATAGTCCAGGAGTTTGGGGTGGTTCTCCTGAAACTCAAATTCGTAACGGTAAAATCGCTCATTTCGAGCCTGTTACCCTGTTTTCAGCTTTATCTTCTGTCACCAAAAACATTGGTTTTATTTCCACAGCTTCCACTACTTACGAAGATCCCTATACATTGGCACGGAAGTTTGCATCTTTAGACCATTTGAGTCACGGACGTGCAGGGTGGAATGTTGTCACCACAGGGAATGAAAATGCGGCGGCTAATTTCGGACTGGAACATCACCCAGAACATAGCCAACGTTATGAACGGGCTGAAGAGTTTGTAGAAGTGGTGCAAGGATTGTGGGATAGTTGGGAAGATGATGCTTTTATCAGAGATAGAGAATCGGGTGTTTATTTTGATGCCGACAAACTGCACACATTAAATCATAAAGGCAAATATTTTTCTGTTAAAGGGCCTTTAAATGTTGGTCGTCCACCCCAAGGTTATCCAGTCATTGTTCAAGCTGGTGCTTCTGAACCAGGCAGAGATTTAGCTGCTCGTACTGCTGAGGTAATTTTTACAGCTAATCAAACTTTAGCTGATGCTCAAGCATTCTATGCAGATGTGAAAGGACGGTTGGCAAAATATGGACGTTCTCCCGATGATCTCAAAATCATGCCCGGAGCTTTCCCCATCATTGGCAGAACTGAGGAAGAAGCTCAAGAAAAATATGAGTTTTTGCAATCTTTAATTCATCCCGATGTAGCTTGGGGAATCCTCCAAAATTATTACAAAGGTGTGGATTTATCACAATACTCTTTTGATGATTTAGCACCGGAATTACCCAGTGATACTAACAATAATAAGAGTCGCTTAAAACTGGTGACAGACTTAGCTACTCGCGGTAGTCTTACCCTACGTCAATTATATTTATCTTTGGCGACAGCGCGGGGGCATCGTACTATTTTGGGTACTCCTGAAACCATTGCTGATCAATTAGAAGAATGGTTTATTAATGATGCGGCGGATGGTTTCAATATTATGCCTCCAATTTTGCCTACAGGGTTGGATGAATTTGTAAATTTAGTTGTTCCGGTTCTACAAAAACGCGGACTATTCCGTACTGAATACGAGGGTAGTACCTTACGAGAAAACCTCGGTTTGCGTCGTCCAGTTAATCGTTTTGCTGTTACACAAGAAAACAAAACACTGGTGTTGGCGTAATTTCTACACAGTGTCAGTGTTGTAGGGTGTGTTAGGATGAAATCCGTAACGCACCATTGTCAAAGGTTCGGTGCGTTACGCTGTGGCTAACGCACCCTACAAAAATTAATTTTTAATCACTCTAATTAAGTCACGTCAGCACAGACGTTAAAAGCCTACCGAAGTCTATGCAAACTATCGGAAAGTTATGCTTGTCCAAAAGACAAGAAACTCAAGTCAAAATCAACAGCACGATTTCCCACAGATACCCGATTTTTTGAAAATTCATAACTTTTAGATTCTGCAATTGTTTGAGAAATCAGGGATCTAAATTGTCTTGTAACTTTTCTAAGGAAAATATGAGTAAATATAGCAAGTTGAAAAGCTCTCCCTCCGCCGCAGTTAGAGCCAATCTCGATTATCCTGTCATTGATACTGATGTTCACACTAATGACTTTACTCCTGCCCTTGAGGATTATATTGCTCACTACGGCGGTGTGAAACTGGTAGATGAATTACGCAAAGCCGAATCTTCCCGTCTAAATTCTAAGACTGAGGGTAAAGACTGGTATCAACAAACTCCAGAAGAACGCCAATATAATCGGACATTGCGATCGCCTTGGTGGGCTAGAGTTACCCGTAATACCTTAGATTTGGCTACTTACACTCTCCCTGCATTACTTTACGAACGTCAAGCGGAGCAAGGCTCAGATTATTCGGTACTATTTCCTAATAATGCCTTAGCTGCGGCTGGTGCAAGTAAAGAAAATCGTCAACTACTGCAACGGGCAATTAATCACTATCATGCTGATATTTACCGCAAATATAGCGATCGCTTGACTGTGGTAGCTGGTATCCCCATGACTACCCCCCAAGAAGCGATTGAGGAGTTAGAGTTTGCTGTAAAAACCCTGGGATTGAAGGTGGCAAATATTCCTGGTGGTGTAAAACGTCCAATTAAAGCGATCGCTGATAAATACCCAGCCGATCAATTCCCCGAAATCGGCAAATATGCCTCTTACATAGACTTTTTCGGACTAGACAGTGAATACGACTATGATCCCTTCTGGGCTAAAGCTGTCGAATTAGGTGTACCCATTACCACCCATTACGGTAGTCAAGGATGGACTGGACGCTCCTCCATCAGTAACTACATGAACAACCACATCGGTCATTTTGCCGATGGTTCACAAGCATTTGCGAAAGCATTATTCTTTGGTGGTGTAACTAGAAGATTCCCACAATTGCGTGTCGGTATGCTAGAAGGTGGTGCAGATTGGGGCGCTCACGTTTACATTCATTTAGTAGATCGTTTCTCCAAACGGAGTTTAGAAGGTCTGCAAAATTACAACCCAGATTTAGCTAATCCTGATGAGTTGTTTGAATTGTTTGAACAGTATGGTGGTGACATTACTCAAGGACATTCCCTCAGCAAAGAAGAATTGACTAAGAGTGTATTAGGATCTTCCTTCAACCGTCATAGCCGTTCACCAGTGGGTAGCGAATTGGAAGATTTTGGTGCAGCAGGGATTCAATCAATTGAAGATATACGCGATCGCTGGGTGAACAGTTTCTTCTTTGGTTCTGAGTCTGATGATCGCACAATTGCTGCGGCATTCAACGACAAAGCTAACCCCTTGGGAGTTAAGCTCAACGCTATTTACTCCTCCGATGTTGGTCACTGGGATGTACCCGATCTCACCGCACCTTTAGCTGAAAGCTGGGATTTGGTCAGAGAAGGCGTAATTTCTGAAGATGACTTTAAGGCTTATGTATTCGGTAATCCTTATAAATTCTACACCGAAGCTAACCCTGATTTCTTTAAGGGTACAGCAGTAGAATCCAAACTACCTAAGACCGAATCTCAAATAGAGAACAAAACCTTGGTAGGTGTGTAGATGTCTTTGTAGACCTCTGGTAAGTAATTCGGGATAGATAGAGACGTTTCATGGAACGTCTCTACAGCAATAAATAATGAAGAAAACGTTCGCGAAGCGTGCGTGCAGCGCATACCACAGAGGCGCAGAGGACGCAGAGAAATAAATTATTGTCAACCTTTTGCAAACGCACATTTGAGGATTTAAAACTATGCCAGTTGAAAAAAGATCCTACGACACCAGCAATGGTTCGTTACCTTATATTTTTTCCCCAGCTAATATCAACAAACCCGCCCCTCTCGTATTATTTCTGCATGGCGCAAAGGACAGAGGAACAGATATCAATGTTTTACTAAAATGGGGTTTCCCTCTTTTCGTAGATTCATCAGCATCTTTACCTTATATCTTTGTAGCTCCCCAACTTTCAGAAGGTCAGACTTGGGTAGATAGAGCAGATGATGTAATTGCTTTACTTGATCATATCATTGCTACCCAAACCGTAGATCCATCCAGTATCATCATATCTGGATTCAGCTTAGGCACGGCTGGAGCTTGGCATATCGCCGCTTCCTATCCAGGTCGTTTTGCCGGTTTGGTAGCCACATCAGGTCGTGTACCCCAAACATTAGAACCAGCCCAAATAGCTGCACTCAAAGAAATTTCCATTCAAATATTCCAAGGTGCAAAAGACGAAAAACTCTCAATTGAAGATACCCAAAATGTTGTTGATACCCTGCGTGGAGCAGGAGCAAAAGTAGATTTTACTGTATTACCTGAAGGCGATCATTTTATTGCCGATGAAGTTTACAGTAGCCCAACATTGCAACAATGGCTAGTTTCACAAAGTCTTCGTAAAACTTCTGTAGCTGTGTGACTCCAAATATCCAGAAACTAACTCGCAAAGTTCCGTGAGATAGCAAATAAAATCATGAACATCATGCTTAATTCCAAGTTAAAACCGAACTTATTCTCCAAAATTCAGTGTACTAATGTCAGACTCTCGCAAAGAAATCAGAATTTGTTTTATTGGTGAATCATTTGTCAATGGCACAGGTGATCCAGAATTCCTGGGTTGGACAGGTAGAATATGCCGTCACGCTGAATCAAAAGGATATGCAATCACCCACTACAACTTGGGCGTGCGGGCTGAGACAAGTCGCTATCTCAAACAACGTTGGCGCTCGGAAGTATCCTATCGTCTTCCTCCTGAGTCCGATGGGCGAGTAGTGTTTTCTTTTGGGGTAAACGACTCAGGATGGGCAGGTAAAAAGCAAGGAATCGAACTTTCTGAGTCGATCGCAAATGCTCGCAGCATCCTGACTGAAGCAAAGCAAATCTATCCTGTTTTGATGGTTGGTCCGCCGCCATGTGGTGATGTCGATCAAGAAAAAAGAAATCAAATTATCGCAAATCTGTCACAGGAATTTGCTTTAGTTTGCAATGAACTAGATGTTCCATATCTCGATGTGTTTTCGAGTTTGCTAAAGTCACCGACCTGGCTAACAGAAGCAAAAGCCAATGATGGCGCTCACCCAAAAGCAGATGGTTATACAGAATTTGCAGCGATTGTACAAAACTGGCAAGGTTGGTTAAATTGGTTCACTTCTTAGTAACTGCGTGGTATGGCCTTTTAATTCTGAGATCGCATTCTATTTAGAAATTCCAAAACTTTCTCAATCAAAAACATTTCTATGACATTACCAAATATTAAACTCGGTCAAACCGGACTCACTGTTTCTAGACTCGTTCTCGGTACAATGACCTTCGGACTACAAACCGATGAAGAAACATCTATAAAAATCCTCGATACTGCCGCCGAAGCAGGAATCAACTTTCTCGATACCGCCGATGTTTATCCTCTTGGTGGTGGACTAGCCACTGCTGGACGGACTGAGGAAATCATTGGTCGTTGGTTAAAAGGTAAACGAGAACATTTTATTGTTGCTACTAAAGCCGTCGGTAAAGTTGGTTCTGCACCTTGGGATCAAGGATCTTCACGCAAACATATTTTAGATGCCATTGACGCTTCCCTCAGACGACTGGGAACTGATTATGTTGACTTGTACCAACTGCACTCTGATGATACTTCAACTCCTCTTGATGAAACCCTAGAAGCACTTGATACCATAGTTCGATCTGGTAAAGTCCGCTATATCGGGGTTTCCAATTTCTTAGCTTACCGATTAGCCCGCGCTTTGGGTCGTGCAGATGTGCGTCATCTGACTCGTTTCGTCTCCATTCAGCCCCGCTATAACCTCTTATTCCGGGAAATTGAGCGCGAATTATTACCATTGGCACAAGAAGAAGGCTTAGGTGTCATTCCCTACAATCCTTTAGCCGGGGGACTGCTGACAGGTAAACATAAATTTGCTGAAGGACCAACATCAGGGACTCGTTTTACCTTGGGTACAGCCGCAGAACGTTATCAAGAAAGATATTGGCGCGATCGCGAGTTCAATACTGTGGAGGAATTACGCACAGTTGCCGATCTAGCAGGATTATCTCTCACTACTTTAGCTGTCGCTTGGGTTCTGGCTAATCCAATTATTACAGCCCCTATCATTGGTGCTAGTCGTCCAGAACAACTTATTGATAGCCTCAAGGCTGTGGAAGTCAAACTTGACGACAATTTGAAACAAAAATTAGACGACATTACCGCAGAATATCGCCGGGGAGATGCTCTGCGTTAGATGGCTTTTGGATGATTTTATTAAACTTCACCGGACGGTTAATCCAGCCGTCTATTTTTATTTTTTACAGCAGCTAAAATGATGAAAAAGGTAAGACTTTCTAAATCTTTTCAACGCGCTCCCAATGCACCAGAATTACCAGATAATCCTTTTCAATTTATTTGTTATTTCGTTAATCAGTTTCGTTGGTGGTATGTGTTAATGGTGTCTCTGGAAATCATACACGCCACCTGTGGAATTATGTTGCCCTATGCGATCGGTGAAATGATCCGCAGTGTCACACGCTCCACAGGAGACAGCAAACTCATTTTTGACAGCTTGAGACAACCTCTAATCCTGTTTACGTCCTTGAGTATAGGTGAAGTGGTATTTGGGCGTTCTGCTGGGCTGTTGCAAACTATTCTCCATCCTATCCACAGACAGCATATAGTCCGATCTTTATATGCTTATTTACAGCAACATTCCCATCGTTATCTCAGCAGTAGTTTTGCTGGCGCATTAGCCCATCGGATTGCGGAAACTTCCCTTGGTGTTACCCAAACCATGCAAATGATGATTACTGAATTTATGCCAGTAATTATCGTCTATATCGTCTCCACAATTTTACTGTATCGTGCCTATCCTCCCCTAGCTGCATTTGTGGGAATTTGGGCAGTTCTCTTTCTCAGCATTTCCTTCTGGTTAGCGACTCGTTGCCGAATTTATGCCCGGAAAGCCGCCGCCGCTAGAAGTGAAACCACTGGTATTATTGTAGATTCCGTCACAAATCTCACCAGTAGCCGACTTTTTGCTCGTTTGGGTTTTGAACGCCGCTATTTGAACGACCAATTAAAGTGCGAACTCAAAGAAGTGAGAAAATCAAACTGGTATTCTGAACGAATTCGCTGGTTTCAGTTTATCTCAGCAGCTGTTCTGAAAATCGGTACTTTGTATTACTCACTTTCTCTATGGAGTCAGGGAAAGATTGCTGCGGCTGACTTCGTTGTTGCCACTAGTTTATCACTCTTAATCATTAGTGAAGCCCGCAATTTAAGCAAACGGTTTCTAGAATTTTTTGAACATATTGGTAATGTCGCCAATGGTGTTCAGACTATTGTTCAACCCCATGAAATCATTGATCGGGACAATGCCATAAATCACGCCATTACTAAAGGTAGTATTGAGTTTCGGCAGGTGAATTTCAGTTACTCATCAGAGAAAACTGTATTCACTAATCTTTCTGTCACCATTCAACCAGGGGAGCGCGTCGGATTGGTGGGTTTTTCTGGTTCTGGGAAATCTACTTTTGTCAATCTGATTCTGCGTTTATTTGACCCTCAATCGGGACAAATATTAATTGATGGGGTGGATATTAAAGATATGACTCAGGAAGCCCTACATTCGCAAATCAGTTTGATTCCTCAAGATCCTTCTCTGTTCCACCGCACTTTGCTGGAAAATATTCTCTATGGACGTTTAGAAGCTTCAGAAGCGGAATTGATAGAAGCAGCACGGAAAGCCTATGCTGACGATTTTATTGCTCAAATGACGGAGGGTTATGATTCTCTAGTAGGTGAACGTGGTGTTAAACTTTCTGGGGGACAAAGACAGCGAATAGCGATCGCCCGAGTCATCCTCAAAAATGCACCCATCTTAATCTTAGATGAAGCCACTTCTAGTCTCGATTCCATTACCGAAAAAGCGATTCAAGATACTCTAGATTCAGCAATGAATGGAAAAACTGTCATTGTGGTAGCCCATCGTTTATCTACTATCGCTCATTTAGACCGCATTTTGGTGTTTGATCATGGTCGCATTATTGAAGATGGTACTCACTCTAAGTTATTGGCTAAGGGTGGTGCTTATTACAGATTATGGCAAATGCAAGCCGGTGGATTTTTACCAGTAGCAGCTATAGCAGGTGACAGTTGAGAGAGTTAAAAAGATGTTGGTGTAAGGCTTTTTAGAATACAAAAATACGGATCGTGCAATTGTTTGACATACGGCAATATGCCGTATAAAATTGTATTTACGAGTCTATCTAAAACTATATTGATATGGATGTTGCACCTAATCCAAAACAGATAGCGAGACTTGAAGCTCGTATCACTCCAGAAACTAAAGCTCTGTTGCAGAAAGCAGCCGATTTAGAAGGACGCACTTTAACTGATTTTGTGATTGCGAGTGTTCAGGCAGAGGCTTTGCGAGTCATCGAACGACACCAAACCCTCAAGCTGAGTATGCGCGATGCTGAAGCTTTTGTTGATGCTTTACTCAATCCTCCACAGCCGAATGATGCCCTAAAAGCAGCGGCAATACGATACCAGCAAGTAATTTCAGTGTAATGGTTCTCAAGATCGAGCTTCTAGATAGTCGTAGGCATATCCGCACTGAATTTTGCTGTGGGCAAGATAGTTTAGATAATTATCTATATAAACAAGCATCTCAGGATCTCAAAAAAAAAGTTGCAACTGTATTTGTTTTGATTGATGAGCCTGATTCCCATGTTTTAGCTTACTACACGCTCTCTGCATATACTGTTGATATTACAGTTCTGGATGAGGCTTTTGCGAAACGATTGCCTCGTTATCCTTATCTACCAGCTACGCTGTTAGGTCGTCTTGCTGTTGATAATAGACAAAAAGGGCAGGGATTTGGTGAGCTAATGTTGGTGGATGCTATGAAAAGGGCGTTTAATGCCTCTAGACAGGTTGGTTCTCTAGCTGTGATAGCTGAAGCTTTAGATGAGCAGGTTGTAAATTTCTATATAAAGTATGGCTTTGGGCAATTTAAGCAAAATCCGATGAAACTCTATATGCCGATGCAATCAGTTGAAGAATTTGTTCAGGATTAAAACTTAAATACAAGTTATGAAATAATGAACTACGGAAAGATAAAGGATACCTTATTTATCCAGGGAGAAGCTAATAGCAACTTTTACTATTAAATAAACAATGCTGGAGAAACATTAAAAAGTTCTCCTAAAGCTTTTGCTTGAGCTTTACTAATTGCTCTTTTCCTATTTACAACCTCAGAAACCACACCTTTAGAACCAATAATTCCTACTAAATCAGATTGTTTAATTCCCCTTGCATCCATTAAATGTTCTAGCATTGCATGGGGAGATGATGGTTCAATAGGGTAGTGTTTAGTTTCAAATTCTTCAATGAGAGTGACTAATAATTGTAAGATAGCAGTTTGTTCTGGTGTACGCTGTTGATCAGCCATTAACTTCTCAACAGTTTCTAAAGCATGATCATATTCTGCCTCGGTGGTGATAACTTTGGGTTGATATTCTACTAATAATTGACTGTAGGTGGTTTTATCTAAGGAAATAGTCATCGTTAGCTCCTGTTAAAAGAAAGGATCATTTTTCCATGTTTCTTTATCATACTCAGCATGGGTTAAAAAATATTTGTAGTAGACTGTTTGGATTGCATAATCAATACTAACAATTAAGCGATAAGAATTACCTTTGATGTTGAATACAATAAAATTGCCTACTGCATCTGCTGTGGGATAAAATTTTCTAAGTTCATTAAAATTCTGCCATGATGCAGATTTTATCATTCGATACCAGGAGTTAACCGATTCCACTGCATCTGGGTATTTATCAGCATCAGCACGTAAGTTACGAATGCTGATTAGGTGCATATTTTGTTTTTCATCTGAAAATACAAATGTTGATTTTATATATGTTCTCATTTAGAGAACAATTTGTCAATATTATCCAGATCCCCAACTTCCGAGTATTAATTCATAAGAGGGTTTGAGATATAGAGCGATCGCTTGTTCTCTTTTTTGATACTTTAAATAAAGGATTAAAACAGTACAATTCCTATACTTCAATATTTTGACCTAGCCATGAAGAAAGAACATAAAGACGAACTTCTAGAAAAAATTGATTATCTTGCTTCAGCAGATCCAACACTGAGTCCATTTGCGGCAGAAGATGTTTTTATCAACATACTTAAGCCACTGCTTATTGAAGATGGATATGAAGTAAGTGAAACTGCAAAGGTATCTGATGGAGGATTAGATTTCATAGCAACTCGTCCATCTACTGAAACTCTTGCTTCTCAAAAACTAGGTATTGAATTTAAATACTATCGATCTGGTCAAGCTGTAGGTACTCAACAAGTTCGTGCATTAGTAGGTGCAGCTATATTCAATCAGATTGATAGAGCAATTCTACTTGTAAATACACAGTTTACAAAAGCTGCAAGGGAAATTTTAAGATATGAGTTACCCCTTCAAATTGAATTAATTGATTTAGACGCTCTTCGTGCTTGGATATCTCGTTTAGAGTTTGATAATGAAGAGTTAATTAGTGAAGTCAAACAAATCCTTAAAGTTTGTAGTCAACAATTTGCGCTGTTAATTGCAAAGAACCCCAATATCCTTGAAGAGCTTGAGTGGAGAGATATTGAACGTACTATCGCTGAAATATTTGATGGACTCGGTTTTGATGTGACTCTAACTCCATCAAGTAAAGATGGAGGTAAAGATGTAATTTTGAAGTGCTTGGTTCAGGGCTGTTGCCAAAATTATATTGTAGAAATTAAACATTGGAGATCTCGTTCTCGTGTGGGTGGTGGAGATTTGCGAGATTTTCTTAATGTAATTATTCGCGAAAGCCGTGATGGTGGTCTATTCCTCTCTACCTATGGTTTTTGTGATAATGCATTTGAGCAACTCACAGAGATAGAGCGGCAGAGATTGCGGTTTGGAGAGCAAGAAAAAATAGTAGCTCTTTCGCGCACTTACATTAAAGCTAAATCTGGAATTTGGTCTCCACCTGAACAGTTAACTGAAGTTCTTTTTGAAGATACATTCTGAAGAGTTCAATTTGTATTACACCTAATACTTCATGTACATTAAGAGTTATCTATTTTAGCCCCGAATAAAAAAGTAAGTAGTCATACTAAAACCAACAACAATCACAAATATCCGCACTAAACGAGGATCTAATCTCCGTGCATAATGAGCGCACAAATAACCACCCAGAGAACCACCCACAGCCATTAAAATAGCTTGATGCCAAGCAATTAAACCAGCGAACATAAAAGGAAAAATAGCGATACCGTTGATACAACTACCAAGAAAAGATTTAAAAGCATTCATGGTGTGAATATTTTTAATACCTAAAAAACTTAAAGTTGCTAACATTAAAATTCCTAAACCTGCACCAAAGAAACCACCATAGATAGATATTGATAATTGTGCAATCACGAGAATTAATAAAGGTGGAGATTCTGATGATTTTTGCCTTTGAAATTGTAACCACTTTTTCAGAGGTTCGCTAAATGTAAATATTAGCGTTGCCGAAAGTAACAGGTAAGGAAGTAGCTGTTTAAACATATCTGCTGATGTATACAACAAAACAACAGAACCAATTCCCCCACCAATTAAACTGGTAATACATAGTATCAAAAGCTGTCTTTGCGGGATGTGCAAATTGTGACGATATGCGCCCGCACTGGCCATAGCTGCAATCCATAAAGCAGTATTATTTGTGGCATTAGCTGTAATCGGTGATACACCAGTAAATATCAAGGTGGGAAATGTAATAAAACTACCACCTCCAGCTACAGCATTAAGTGACCCGGCAATGAACGCGGTACAGAAGAGAAGCAAGCTATGGACAAGTGTTAAATTGTTGGGCATTTTGGCTCTACATTTTGAGAAGAATGTTTGCTAAAAGACTTGTTTTTTAGTAAAAACTATGGAATACTTCTAATATAATACGCTAATTCGACCAACAAACCGTAGTTAATTTTAAGCCCTGGTAGTTTGCCAGTGAAAAAATGTAAATCGTAGGAGTGAAATTGATTCACTTCTATCTTTGGCTGTCATTCAATTTGCATTTTTTGCAATTAACTAAAAATTCAAACAAATCCCAATCGAGGAAACGACTAAATGAGTACCTTACAACTTTACTTTGCTAAAGCCTCTACTTTCTCCCAAAGAACCCGTGTGGTATTGCTGGAAAAAGGAATTGATTTTACAGCGATTGAAATTGACTTCCAGAATAAACCTGAAGCTTTTACCCAAATTTCTCGCTACGGTAAAGTTCCGGCAATTAAGCATGGAGATGTAGAAATATATGAATCCGCAATTATCAATGAATATTTAGAAGAAGTATTTCCCGAACCAGCTTTGTTACCTCATGATCCTGCTCAAAAAGCAGTAGCAAGAATTTGGATTGACTATGCTAACACTCGTTTAGTTCCAGCTTTTAATAAATTCCTGCGGGGTAAAGATACCCAAGAACAAGAACAGGGAAAAAGAGAGTTTTTAGAGTCTCTTTTGTATATTGAGCAAGAAGGATTAGGTAGGCTTTCTGGTAATGGTGCTTACTTCTTAGGTGAAAATCTGAGTTTAGTTGATATTAGTTTCTATCCTTGGTTTGAAAGATTACCAGTTTTAGAAAAATTCCGCAATTTTACACTGCCCACAGAAACACCTAAATTACAGGAATGGTGGGAGAATTTACGTCAACGGGAATCTATTCAACAAGTTGCCAATCCTACAGAATTTTATGTAGAAAGATTCGCAAAAATTCTTGGTTTAACAGTGCCAACGGCGTAAAATGCGGTTTTTGAGATTACTTTAATATTACTGCTAATTAAAGTAATTTCACTAAATAATGAAAGTTTTGATGAAATAGAAATAAAGGTGAAAATGATGTTTAAAAGTTTTTCTTTAAAGAATTTTAAAAAGCCTAAGTTGTTCGCTTTGGTGACAGTGTTTTGTGCATTTTTAGTCAGTATTCCTTTATTACCTTTGCCAGTATTATCAGCTAATTCTCGCGCTAATATTCAGTTTGTTTCGCCAAATTGGGTAGCTGAAAACGCCAAAGATCCCAATCTCAGAATTTTAGATGTACGTAATTTTCCTCTCGACTATATAGAAGGACATCTTCCTAATGCTGTAAACATTTCTGATACGGCTTTTAGGGGACCCAAAGAAGGATTGCCAGTACAATATTGGAACAATCAAAAACTAGGGGAAATATTTGCTAATTCAGGAGTAACAAATAACAGTCGTGTTCTTGTATATTCAGATGGTAGAGATGTTTTAGGTGCAACAATGGTTGCTTATTTACTAGAACGTTCTGGATTGAAAGATATTGCCGTTTTAGATGGTGGTTATGCAGGTTACAAAACTGCCCAAGATGTCACAAAAGAATTTCCTAAATACTCCGTCGGTAAATTCACAGTTCGAGATAACCCTTCAGTGCGTGTGAATCTAAATGATGTGAGAAAACTTATTGGTAAACCAGGAATTGTTTTTATTGATCCTAGACCAGAAAAATTGTTCCGGGGTGAGGAAAATCTTTGGATACGCAATGGACATATTCCTGGTGCGCGGAATATTCCTTGGGTAACATTTACAGATGCTAAAAATCCGCACAAATTAAAATCATTAGATGAGATTAAGAAAATTCTGGCAGATAAAAAGATTACTCCTGCAAATGACATTATTGTTTCTTGTAGTACAGGACGAGAAGCTACATTACAATATGTGGTTTTAAAGCATCTGCTTAATTATCCCAAAGTCAGAATTTATGAAGGTTCTTGGACAGAATATAGCACTCACAAAGATTTACCAGTGGCTACAGGAGAGGAGAAATTAACTTAGAAAAGAGAACAGGTGAAAAATAAATCCATGAGATATGCAATTTTGTTAATTACTGCTTCAATTTTGATCTTTAGTCCAGTATATATATTTGCTGTCAATAATCTCGATCAAGATAACTTAGTCAGTTGTAGAAGTAGTAAAGACGAACCTCCCAGTGATTCTACAAGCGATAGCTACGCTCGCCGAAGGCATCGCTCAGGAGCTTAATACAACGTAAAATGCGGTTTTTAATATTACTGCTGATTCAAGTAATTACACTTATATCACTATTCACCAATTTACCAGCATTAGCAGTTACCGTTAATCCCTGTCCTCCAGGAATGGTAATGATTTCTGGAGGTACATTCAAAATGGGAGCAGATGATTCTGGTTTTGTGGAAGAGCGAACAGGAGAAAACGTCACAGTTAGCTCCTTCTGCATTGATAAATACGAAGTGACAAACGCCCAATTTGCTGAATTTGTCAAAGCCACAAACTACGTAACGGTTGCAGAACGCCCATTATCAAAAGAGCAGTTTCCCGACTTACCCGACGAGCAAAGATTACCAGGTTCTTTAGTCTTTCAAATGCCAAAGCAAGGCGTTAAGCAAGTTCAAGTTCTCAGTTGGTGGCATTGGACACCCGGTGCTAACTGGCAACATCCCTTTGGTGGGGATAGCACAATTGTAGGTAAAGAAAACTACCCAGTTGTACATATTGCCTACGAAGATGCCCTAGCCTACGCCCAATGGGCAGGAAAATCCCTACCAACAGAAGCACAGTGGGAATACGCCGCTCGTGGTGGTTTAGAAGGTGCAACTTATACCTGGGGAACCCAGTATTCAGCCAAAAAAGCGAATACTTGGCAGGGAATCTTCCCATTTTTTAATACCAAAGCTGATGGTTACGTCGGTGTAGCTCCTGTTGGTTCATTTCCTGCCAATGGTTATGGAGTTTACGACATGACCGGTAACGTGTGGGAATGGACTTCCGACTTATTCAACGATAGATCCGTTAACCCCACAGAAACCGTCCTGCACGTGATCAAAGGTGGCTCTTATCTATGTGCGCCAAACTATTGTAGCCGTTATCGTCCCGCCGCAAGAGAATCAGAATCTCCTGATACCGGAACAACTCATATCGGCTTTCGATTAGTAAAAAACCTGAATTAAACAATACTCTCTTAATTCCTCTCTGTGCCTCTGCGTCTCTGCGTGAGAAAAAAATATGTTAAATTTAATTTTGCGATCGCTCGCATTATCTCTTTCCATCATTTTCCTCATCACTACTAGCCCCGCCCTAGCAGATACAGGAAAAGTATTACCAGTTAATCCACCATCTTTCAAAGGTAAAATCGGCATCACCTACAAAGAATCAACACCGGATTTTCCCGCACCAATTAAAGCCCCGGAAAAAGCCCCCAATGTATTATTAGTATTATTGGATGATGTAGGTTTTGGGCAAGCGAGTACCTTTGGTGGACCCGTAGATACCCCGAATTTAACTCGGTTAGCGGAAAAAGGATTACGTTATAACCAATTCCACACTACAGCCCTCTGTTCACCTACACGGGCAGCTTTATTAACTGGACGCAATCATCATTCAGTGGGTACAGGTGTAGTTGCAGAGTTAGCATCTGGTTTTCCCGGTTACACAACTATTTTACCTAAGAGTGCGGCTACTGTAGCGGAAGTATTACGGCAAAACGGCTATAACACCGCAGCTTTCGGTAAATGGCACAATACACCAGACTATGAAACCAGTGCGGCTGGACCCTTTGATCGCTGGCCGACAGGGTTAGGATTTGAGTATTTTTACGGTTTCTTGGGTGGTGATACTAACCAATGGAGTCCGGCTTTGGTAGAAAATACGAAGCGGATTGCACCACCAACCAATAACCCTGATTACCATTTGACACCAGATTTAGTAGATCATGCTATTAGCTGGATTCATTCTCAACAGTCTATAGCCCCTGATAAGCCTTTCTTTACCTATTTGGCTACCGGTGCTACCCATGCACCTCATCACGCCCCCAAAGCCTGGATAGACAAGTATAAGGGCAAGTTTGATCAAGGCTGGGATAAATTACGAGAAGAAACCTTTGCCCGTCAAAAACAACTGGGTGTAATTCCTGCTAATGCCCAGCTTACCCCCCGTCCCAAAGAATTACCAGCGTGGGATTCCTTATCTCCAGAAGATCAAAAAATTGATGCCCATGAAATGGAAGTATTTGCCGGATTTTTAGCACATACCGACCATGAAGTAGGAAGATTAATTGATGCCATTGACCAAATTGGTGAATTAGACAATACCTTAATTTTCTACATCGTTGGTGATAATGGTGCTAGTGCTGAAGGTGGTTTATCAGGTAGCGTTAATGAATTAAAAGTTTTCAATAAAGTACCCGAAAGCCGAGAACAACTTTTAGCTTCTTTGAATGACTTAGGAAGTCCTAAAACCTTCAATCATTATCATGCAGCTTGGGCATGGGCAGGTACAACTCCGTTCCAATGGACAAAGCAAATAGCCTCTCATTTTGGTGGAACTCGTAACCCCTTGATTATTGCCTGGGGGGATAAAATCAAAGATCAAGGCGGACTTCGTAGCCAATTCCATCATGTCATTGATATTACACCAACGATTTTTGAAGCAACAGGAATTACTGCACCTACCCAAGTTAACGGCGTAAAACAACAGAAAATTGAAGGTACTAGCCTAGTTTACACATTTGATGATCCTGAAGCTGATTCTGAACATGAAACTCAGTATTTTGAAATGTTTGGAAACAGGGCTATTTATGATGATGGATGGATAGCTGCGGCGCGTCATCCCCGATTACCTTGGCAGGGTACAATTAATGCAGACTTCGAGAAAGATCCTTGGGAACTATACAACATTGAAAAAGATTTTAGTGAAGCCAATAACCTAGCATCTGAAAATCCAGAGAAATTGAAAAAACTGCAAAAGTTATTTTTATCAGAAGCGCGTAAACACAAAGTTTTACCATTAGACGATCGCCTTTCTGAAAGATTTGATGTTCAAAGTCGTCCTTCTCCAGCCGCAGGACGTACAGAATTTACCTACTATCCGGGTGTCAGTATTCCCGAAGGTAGCGCCCCAAGTTTAAAAAATAAATCCTTTAGTATTACTGCTGATGTAGAAATTCCTGAAAGTGGTGCAGAGGGTGTTCTGTTAACTCAAGGGGGACGTTTTGCTGGTTGGGGATTTTTCCTAGAAGATAGTAAACCAACTTACGTTTACAACTTTGTTAATTCCGAACGTTACATTATTCAATCTCCTGAAAAATTAGCACCGGGTAAATCAACAATCAAATTTAATTTTGATTATGACGGTGGTGGAGTTGGTGCAGGTGGAATTGGGAAGTTATTCATTAATGATCAACAGGTAGCTGAAGGTCGAATTGAAAAAACTTTACCCTACCGTTTGGCTTTAAATGAAACTTTTGATGTCGGTCGAGATACAGGTACTCCTATTGTGGAAACTTATCAAGTACCGTTTGAGTTCACAGGTAATTTACAAAAAGTTACTTTGAATTTGAAATAATTGTTTTCTCACGCAGAGGCGCAGAGGCGCGGAGAGCAAGATTAAGAGTATTTTTAAAAATCATGCTGAGTTCTTGCTTTCTTATTTGCGACTTTGCGCGAAATAAAAGAAATAAAAATCTATGAATGAAATTATCCCCATCCTTGACAAAATCGCATTTCTAGCATTTGTTGTTGCTACTATGTTTGGTACAGGTTTAAAGTTAACTGTACAACAGATTTGGCAACCTCTTCGTAATATCCGTTTGGTTGTTTTATCACTACTGACAAATTTTGTATTAGTGCCACTTTTTGTATATTTGCTGCTGCAAGTAATACCTGTTAATGAACCTGTGAAAGATGGTTTAATCATCATGGCATTGGCATCAGGTCCTCCAGCTTTACCTAAACTTGCTCAAATAGTTAAGGGGAATTTAGCTTTTTCTACAGGGTTGATGATGATGTTAATGTTCGGCACTGTTTTTTATATGCCGATTGTATTACCATTAGTTCTGCAAGGTGTAGAAGTCAATTCTTGGGATATTGCTAAACCTTTAATATTGATGATGTTAACACCGTTGGCAATTGGGTTAGTAATTAAGGCAAAATATGAAGATATCGCTTTAAATCTCCAAACACTTACTTTCAAAATATCTAATTTCGGATTGCTTTTAGGTTTAGGAGTGAGGTTGATAGTACACTTCGGTGAAATTATTGTTTTATTGACAAATGGTGTAATCTTTGTTTGTGCTATTTTTATTATCTTCTCGTTTACTGTGGGTTATTTATTGGGTGGCCCTGGTATTGATACTCAAAGAGTGTTAGGAGTGGGAACTGCACAACGCAATTTTGCCGCAGCATTGTTAATAGGTACGAGCAATTTTGATGATCCGAATGTGATAAGTGTGATTATGGTGACGAGTTTATTAATGATGGTTTCAGTTCTGATTTTGGGGAAAAAATTACCAGAATTAGATCAAGGACAGGGTGTAAATTTAGAAAAGGTAGAGGTTTTATGATGACATGAAAATGATTGATCTTAGTGGAACTGTCTATATATCTCTAAGCATGAACTGATAAATTCCACATAAAAGCAAGAAAGGCTTTGATTTTTGCTAAACTAGAAATATGTATAAAAAAAGGGAATATCAAGCTATGACACTTGCTAATTCATCAATTCCTCAACACTATACACTTGATATTGAACCGGAAGGACGTTTAACTTTACCCCAATAAATTCAAAAAATACTTAATTTAGAATCGGGAGATAGATTAATTTTAACTCTGGAAGATAACGGAAAACTCCAATTAGTCAGCCTCAAACAACAAGTTAAAAAATTAAGAGGTTTATTAAAAGATAAATCACCTGATAGAAACTTGGTAGATGAACTCATCCAGGAACGCAGACAGGAGTATTTAAGTGAATAAATCTGTCTTTGTATAATTATCCTACCCCGAATTCCCCAAGAGCGATACATACTACGAACGAAGTGATCGCACTAAATAGGTTTAAATTTGCTATCTTAATCAAATCAAAGGTAGCAATGTAGGAATATCACCTGGAAAATCAGCAATTAAATCAGCTTTGTGAGATTCTAATTCCTCCCTACTTCCATAACCATAAGTCACACCAATTGCAGCAATATTATTTTTCTTAGCTCCGATGATATCATGAGAGCGATCGCCTACCATTACCACATTAGACTTTAAAAGTCTTTCTCTATCTATAATGTAGGAA
The DNA here is from genome assembly GCF_014698305.1 of Anabaena lutea FACHB-196. Classification (GTDB taxonomy): domain Bacteria; phylum Cyanobacteriota; class Cyanobacteriia; order Cyanobacteriales; family Nostocaceae; genus Anabaena; species Anabaena lutea. The sequence continues at coordinate 49,186 of NZ_JACJST010000006.1, forward strand.
ATTAACTCACCTTTTACACTTCTATTTCCATCCAACTCACTACCATAAACACCATCAAACAAAGGTGCTAAATCAAAATATTCAATAATGCGCGTAGCATAAATTTGAGGTTTAGAAGTAGCTACAAAAATCTGATAACCAGCAGCACGAATAATTTTTAGGGTTTCGGGAATTTGTGGATAAAGGGAGTTTTCAAATAACCCAATCGTAGAAAAGCGACTACGATATAGTAAAATTGCCTCTTCTAGCAATCTGTCATCAGAGGTTTGCAATAACTGGGAAAAACTGCTTTTCAATGGTGGTCCAATACACCAAAGCAATTCATTAGCATCTGGTGGTTTATAACCAAGTTCCGATAAGGCATACTGAATACAGCGAGTAATCCCCGGTTTAGGATCAGTTAGAGTTCCATCTAGGTCAAAAAGGACTGTGCGAGAAAGCATTTTGGTAAGTTTAAATAGTTTTCAACCTTTGCAGAAACTCAATATTCAAAAGTAGTTTCTCCCCTAACCACAGAGAATGCGCTGTATGATCCTTGACATCATCTCCCGTTTCTGGGTGAACCAAAATATCTAAACCTTCTCTATTAAGCATTAACCAAGTCACAACTTCACCAAACTGATGTGGTAAAAAAGCCACTTGATACATAGATTTTGGGTGTGGTCCGATAGGCTGTTCATGCCAACGTCCCAATCTTACATCAAATTTAGCACCTAAACCTTCTCTTACACGAGCAGCGGCTTCACGACTGACAGTATCAAAATAAATATGTGCATGAAAACCAGTAACATCAGTATTTTTATCCATAGTTCTTGATTTCACCTTTTGCTCTCAAGTATAACTTAACAATTATTTAGATATACTAATCATTTTTAAGTCATAAATTTAGTTAAGCATCTATTTTCTTGTCAAACCACTTGAATTTTCTTTCTGGTCGTGTAATACTACTAAAACAAACCCCGATAAATCAGTCAATAAACCGTAGTTTGTATTTTGTCCCAAATCGTCAATAAATTATTCAACCCCCTCAAGGGTGATGCACAGATAACTGGCAATAGTCATGTCTGCGCTGATCTCGGTATTGCAAGTAACTACTGACTATTTACAGCAGTTTTCATGTATTTGAACCACAATTATTAGACCTAACCCCCACAGCCCCTTCCCTACAAGGGAAGGGGGGTAAATCAAAGCCTCTCGCCTTGCAGGAGAGAGGTTTGGAGAGAGGTCAGTTTGTGGTTTATTTACCTGAAAATCGCTGTAAGATTTGGGTTTTTGATGTCAACAAATTTCCCAAACACAAATCCTAATTTACTAAGGAATTTAAACATGGCTGATATTAAAATTTATAGTGCAGTTGTTTGTCCTTATGCTCACCGTACCCGCTTGGTACTTCAAGAAAAGGGTATTGATTTTGATTTGATTGAAATTGATTTGCAGAATAAACCAGAGGGTTTTACAAAAGTTTCTCCTTATTGAGCGATATGCTAAATTTGCTGCTCCTGTTCCTGTCGCTGCTTAGTGAAACGCTGCATTCAACTATTCCTAACATTGAAAACACAAATTTATGAGTTATCAAAACATAGAAGTTAAACCAATTGCTGGACGTATCGGTGCAAAAATTAAAGGTGTTAATCTAGCTGAAAATCTCAGTGATGAAATCATCAGTGAAATTAGAAAAGCCTTGGTTCAATATAAAGTCATCTTCTTCCGTAACCAAGAACTTGATGCCGATGGACAAGTAAATTTTGCGCGTCGTTTTGGTGAAATCACTACTGCACATCCCACAGTTCCATCACTTCCTGGACATCCAGAAGTATTGGATTTAGATTATAGCCGCACTGTTGCCCGTGCAAATAACTGGCACACCGATGTCACATTTGTAGATCGTCCGCCTCTTGGATCAGTCTTGAGGGCATTGGTAATTCCGCCGGCGGGAGGGGATACTATTTGGGCAAATTCTGTGACTGCATACCAAGATTTACCGGAGCATTTGCGTAATTTAGCGGATAAACTTTGGGCTGTACATAGTAATGCCTATGATTATGCCACAGCCTTTGATATACCGGAAGAAGTCAAATCTTACCGAGATGTGTTTACGTCAACAGTGTATGAAACCTTGCATCCAGTGGTGAGAATTCATCCTGAATCTGGAGAAAAAGGTCTATTTATCGGTGGTTTTGTGCGTCAAATTCGCGGGTTATCTCCAACTGAATCAGCCGATATTCTGCGCTTATTGCAATCTTATATTACACGACCTGAGAACACAGTGCGTTGGCGTTGGCAAGTTGGGGATGTGGCATTTTGGGATAACCGTGCTACTCAACATTATGCCGTTGCAGATTATGGAGATCAACCCCGTCGTGTGCAGCGTGTAACCATTGCTGGTGATCTTCCTTTAAGTATTGACGGTAAGTATAGTCAAGCCATTAAAGGTGATTCTTCGGCATATATTCCCAATCTTGTAGCAGCTTAATCACAGGCTAACTGTAGGGTGTGTTACCACAAAGCGTAACGCACCGTTTCGATCATGAATTTGATAATTTAAGGAATTGGATTTTATGGCTTTAACACCTTCGACAATGTTACCTTTGGGGACTTTAGCACCTAAATTTAATCTCCCAGATGTGGTTTCAGGTAAAACGATTTCATTGGCAAATTTTGCTGATAAAAAAGTATTGGTAGTTATCTTTCTTAGTCGTCATTGTCCTTTTGTGCAACATATCAAATTTGAATTAGCAAAATTAGGACAAGATTACAAAAATAGAAATGTGGGTATTGTAGCTATTAGTTCTAATGATATTCATACTCATCCTGATGATGCACCAGAATTACTTAAAGATTTTGCTCAAGAAATAGATTTATCCTATCCTTTGCTTTATGATGAAAGTCAAAAAGCGGCTAAAGATTTTTTTGCAGCTTGTACTCCCGATTTTTTTGTATTTGATAGAAACAGAAAGTTGGCTTATCGGGGACAATTAGATGATAGTCGTCCGAAAAATGGTTTACCTGTAACTGGACAAGATTTACGGAAAGCGATTAATTATGTTTTAGCTGATGAGGTAATTACTTGGCAGCAAAAGCCGAGTATTGGGTGCAATATTAAATGGAAAGCAGGGAATGAGCCAGTTTATTATAAGGTTCCGGTAGCGGTTGGGTAGTTAGGGATTTTGTGGATAATAGTGCTAACTGATGTAGAGATGTTTTATGGAACGTCTCTACAGAATTTTTAATTGGACTGAATTTTTATAAATCCTATTCATGAAATAAACTTGCTTCTGCATGAACAAAATCTTCCAGTATACTCAATCATAGATTTGTTAATTATCTATGATAAAACTTTCTATATTCAAATAATTAAAGTATCTAAATATTAGCTAGACATATTATATTTTCTAAAAGTCAAGACCCAGAATTAAGGATGACAAGCCCAGGTTAAGAGTCACGCTTTTGAGAGTGTTAGAGTACCAAGGATATCCAGTAAACTAATTTAGGTAGCATTAATAAAATAATTAAGAGTGTAATCACAAAGAAGAGAAATATAAAACTAGATCACATTAATCCATAAAAGTCTTTTTGAAGACAAGTGTTCACAATTGATTTAGGATTACTATATTTGTTTTAAAATATCAACAATGCCAAAAATTTTATATGACAAAATCACAAGTTTTAGTACAAAGTTTTTCGCAAGTTCCTGTAATTGATATTAGTGCTTTAGTTTCTGGAACTGAACAGCAGCAAATAGTTGCATCTCAAATTAATCAAGCTTGCCGAGAATGTGGATTTTTCTATATAACTGGACATGGTGTAGATGAAGATTTGCAGCTACGTTTACAGCAACTTAGCCAAGAGTTTTTTGCTCAGGATTTAGCTACTAAAATGGAAATTCAGATGGCTTTGGCTGGTAAAGCATGGCGGGGATATTTTCCAGTTGGGGGTGAATTGACATCAGGTAAACCTGATTTAAAAGAAGGTATTTATTTTGGTACTGAATTGGAAGCAAATCACCCATTGGTGAAAGCTAGTACACCAATGCACGGTGCAAATTTATTCCCATCTAATATTCCCCTGTTTCGTGAAACAGTGTTGGATTATATGGACGCTATGACGCGACTTGGACACCATCTCATGGCGGGAATTTCCCTCAGCTTGGGATTGGAAAAATCATACTTTGCTGACCGTTACACCTCTAATCCTTTGACATTATTTCGTATTTTTAATTATCCTCCTAATTTGGCTGTATCAGATAGTGAACCTAGTTGGGGTGTGGGTGAACACACAGATTATGGAATTTTGACGATTCTCAAGCAGGATAATTCAGGTGGATTACAAGTAAAATCTAGATCAGGCTGGATTGATGCCTCACCTATTCCAGGTTCATTTGTCTGCAATATTGGCGATATGTTGGAACTGATGACAGGAGGTTTATATAAGTCTACACCCCACAGAGTCAAGAATATTTCTGCTAGGAATCGCCTTTCTTTTCCGTTCTTTTTTGACCCTAATTTTGATGTTGAGGTGAAACCAATTAAATTAGGTGAAGTGGTAAATAATGACAAAGAAGAACGCTGGGATAAAGCAAATGTTCATGATTTTCGTGGCACTTATGGCGATTATGTATTGAGTAAGGTGTCCAAGGTTTTTCCAGAGTTGCGAAGAGTAGTTTTGTAGGGATATTGGAAAAAGGAGGATGTATGACTCAGGTTAAGGTTTATGGAATCAGGGATTATCTGAATCCTATCAAACAGCAACTTTCAGATGCAATTCATAGCTGTGTTATGGAGGCGTTACAATATCCGGTAGATAAGCGATTTCATCGCTTTTTTCCCTTAGATAAATTGGACTTTTATTATCCATCGGCACGTAGTGATAAGTATACCATTATCGAGTTTAGTATGTTTGAAGGGCGGAGTGTAGAAGCAAAGAAACAGTTAATCCGTCTGCTATTTGAACGGTTACAACCACTGGGTATTTCTTCGCAAGATTTAGAGATTACGATTTTTGAGACACCCAAGCACAACTGGGGTTTTCGAGGGCTACCAGGAGATGAACATGAACTGAATTATAAAGTTGATGTTTAATAAATTTGCTAGTTAAACTTGACTTATGGTAACTATTCAGGATAGAGAATACCGAAGGTCTGCGAAGCGTCTCCTGACTCCTGAATTCTTACGATTTATGAACAAAACAATTGGATATGTGCTTTTATAGAAAAACCCATTTAAAATATCAAACCTAAAAAAATGAACAGCTTTAAAACTTTATGTGAAACCCTAGCTATTAGTACAGGAATATTGTTGCTATCTGTGCCTACTACCTACGGCATACCACCAAAACCGTTGTTAACCACCACAACAACTTACAATCAAACAGGTTCTTGGGACGCAACTTATTATTTCACCATCAAATTACCAGAATCTCTAGCTAATTGGCAATTACAAGAAGTTGTTTTTACACAAATAGAAGGTTTAGAAAATATTGAATTTAATCAAAAAGAGAGTTTTGCTTTTGTAGAAGCAGAGGGACAAAAAGAAAAGCTAGGTATTACACTAGCTAAGAGTTCAAATCAACCGCGAACTATCATTGCTACTTTTGATAAACCAGTTTCTGCAAATCAAACAATTACTATCGCTTTAAAACCTTTTTATAATCCTACCAGCGAAGGTATTTATCTATTTCGAGTACAAGTGGTTTCCTCTGGTGAAAAGACAAATAATTTAGTTGTAGGAACTGCTCGGTTGCAATTTTACAATAATTTTGATGATCACCTATTTGATAAATGGTAAAGTGTGTAGGAATTGCTGATTTTTTATACAAATTCAGCAATATCATCAATTAGTTGATAAAGATAAATGATAGACGACAATTATTCAGCTTTATTATTATCTTGCCATATTTTTGCACCTGATTGTTGAATTTTTTGGCTAAGAATGGGAAAATTTTCCATTAATCATTTATTCTTGAGATGTTAATTTTTTATAAAAAGTCAACGATTGTTTAGTATTGGTATAGCCAATTTTTTCATAAAACAAGTGAGCCTCTTGACGTTTAATATTAGAACGAAGTATGACTCCTTCACAGCCAACTAAAGTAGCCCATTCTTCAATATGCTGCATTAATAATTTTCCAATTCCATTATTTCGATAATTTTTATCTACAACTAAACCGAAAAGAAGTGCTTGATTAGGAATTATTATTAAATCAGAAATATGAGCGTGCGCCCAACCAATTACATATTCATTTTCTACAGTTGCAACATAGATAACATGAGAGCTATTATTTTGAATTTTATTCAACCGTTGCTCAATTTGTTCCTTGGTAGCAGAATATCCAAGTTGCTCACAAAGAATAGCTATTTGTTCCGCATCTTTTATTTTAGCTTGTCTAATAGTCATAATTTCTAAAATTTGAATTTATAAAAAATTAGATTCCTATATTATTTAAAACTTTGCTCGCAGAAACCGATAACCTATATCAACTTCTTGTAAATTCAAAATCTCTCCATACTTTTTATCCCATTCACCATTACTTAAATCATTCATTAATTTTTGCACTCCTTGTTCAATTAAATTCTGATCATAAAAAGCAAAGGCTGATATTCCTGCTCGAACTTCGGGTTTTAAATACATTTCTGGTCTTCTCCAAGCTGCTGCTGCAAATAAATCAGATAAATCATGAGTTAACATGAGAGGAAAAGCTTCAACATTTCTTTGAGTATTTACTTGAATTAAATTGGCAATTTCGTTAAGTGGCAAAAACTTTAATGCCTCTTCCCACAAACAAGGAAAGTAATCATAAATCCATATTTTTTGAGCTAATCTGATATCAAAAGTCAATAAAATAATTGCTCCATCTTTAACTACTCGTTGCATTTCTTGAAAAGCTTTTGCTAAATCAGAAAAATGATGAATAGTCAGAATACTTATAACTGCATCAACAGATTTATCTGCTAAAGGTAAAGCTTCTGCATATCCAGTAAACCATTTGATTTGGGGATGCTGTATTGCTTGAATTCGCATTACTGATGAAGGTTCTACAGCATAAACAGAAAATCCTTGGTTGGCAATTAATTGACTGTAACCACCAGTACCAGCACCAATATCAGCGATAATGCTACCTTGAGGTAAATTTAATAAATCAATTAACTTCTTAGCAATGCGAGTATCGGGAATACGAGATGTTGAATAGTTTTTACCAATGGAATCATAAATAGGCATTTTTTTAATGATCTAAAATCTACAATTAAATTAAATATCTTGTTCTTGTCTAAAAGAAACTACCATTTCATTCAATGCTTCTATATCAATTAAAAACGCATCATGTCCGTGAGTTGAATGGAGCAATCCCAATTGAGCATGAGGAATTAAATCTACTAATTCTTGTTGCTCCACTGGAGGATACAGAACATCAGAATCAATAGACACAACTAAAGTTGGTTGTTTGATACTTTGTAAAACAGATTGATAATCTTTTCTGTTCCAACTAACATCATGACTATCCATTGCATGAGTGAGGGTAATGTAGGTATTAGCATCAAAACGTTCTATCAATTTTTGTCCTTGATATTGTAAATAACTGGCTATGGCAAATTGATTAGATTCATCTTGCTGTCTGCCAAAGCGATTTGTAAAACTCTCCCAATAACGATAGGTAATCATTGCCATCATCCGTGCTACAGCTAGTCCCTGGTTCGGAGGTGCATCACTTGTATAGTTCCCACCTTGCCAATTTGGATCTGTATAAATTGCCTGTCTTTGAGCTTCACTTAAGCCAATAGACCAAGCTGAATGTCTTCCAGGTGAGGCCATTGGCGAAATTGCTCTCACCGTTTCTGGATACAATAACCCCCACTCCAAGGCTTGCATTCCACCCAGTGAACCACCAATTATCAATCGCAGAGATTTAACTGCCAAATATTCTAATAGTGCAGCTTGGAGATTCACCATATCCCTAATTGTAATTCTGGGAAAAGATACACCGTAAGCCTTTCCTGTTTTTGGGTTAATAGAAGTTGCTCCAGTTGTACCGTAACAACTTCCTAAAATATTGCTGCACACAATAAAATCATGCTCAGGATCAAAGGCTTTTCCTGAACCAAACAAAGGTTCCCACCAGTCGTCAGCGTCAGCAGAACCAGTTAGAGCATGACAAATTAAGACTCCATTATCGCCGTTTGCGTTTAATTTTCCCCAGGTACGATAAGCAACCTGAACACCAATTAATACTTCACCAGATTCTAATGAAAATGGTGCTAACAATTGGTAAAACTGGGTTTTTGGTGAAATGAAGTCTAAGTATTTCATAAAAAAGGTGATTGGTAATTGGTAATTGGTAATTATTCTCTGTCACCTGTCACCTGTTCCCTGTCACCTTCTTAAATGCCTGTTCAAAGTCTTCTTTAATATCGTCAATATGTTCAATTCCCACAGATACCCGCACTAAATCTGGTGTTACACCAGCCGAAATTTGTTCACTATCACTTAGCTGTTGATGAGTTGTAGAAGCAGGATGAATTACCAAGGTTTTCGCATCACCTACATTTGCTAAATGACTGGCCAATTTCACATTACTAATAAAAGCTTTTCCTGCTTCTAATCCACCTTTAATACCAAAGTTGAGAACTCCCCCAAATCCATGTCGGAGATATTTTTTCGCTCGTTGATGATATGGATGATTGGGAAGTCCTGGATAATTAACCCATGTTACCTGCTCTTGTTTCTCTAACCATTGAGCCAATTCTAAGGCATTGCTGACATGACGATCTACACGCAGGGAAAGGGTTTCTAATCCTTGCAGTAACAGAAAGGCGTTAAATGGACTCAACGCTGCACCTAAATCTCGTAATCCTTCGACTCTGGCACGAATAATAAAGGCAATATTTCCAAATTGACTACCTTTCCCAAATACTTCTTGAAAATTTAATCCATGATAACCGGGTGCGGGTTCTGTAAAGAGTGGAAATTTGCCGTTACCCCAGTCAAATTTACCAGAATCAACTATTACGCCGCCAATAGATGTACCATGCCCTCCAATCCACTTGGTTGCAGATTCGACAACAATATCTGCACCATGTTCAATCGGTCGTGCGAGATATCCACCTGCACCGAAGGTATTATCTACAATTAAAGGAATACCGTTTTCGTGGGCAATGTGGGCTAAAGCTGCAAAGTCTGGGATGTTAAATTGGGGATTACCAATGGTTTCAACGTAGAGAGCTTTTGTGTTTTCATCAATTGCTTGACGGAAATTTTCTGGATCATCTCCTTCCACAAATTTGACATTTATTCCCAATCGTGGTAAAGAAACTTTGAACTGGTTATAAGTTCCCCCATAGAGGAAACTGGTAGAAACAATATTATCTCCTGCTTGTGCGATCGTACTCAATGCTAAAAATTGCGCTGCTTGACCGCTTGCAGTAGCTAAAGCTGCAACACCCCCTTCCAAAGCCGCAATCCGTTTTTCAAATACATCCGTTGTCGGATTCATGATGCGGGTATAAACGTTACCAAACTCCTGGAGAGCAAACAATCGCGCTCCGTGATCAGCATCATCAAAAACGTAGGAAGTAGTTTGATATATGGGTACAGCACGGGCATTAGTTCCCGGTGCAGGTTCTTGTCCAGCATGGACTTGTAGAGTTTCAAAACGATAGTTTTCTGACATGGGTATTACTTCAGTAGGTTGATAAGCAGATATAGAGACGTTCCATGGAACGTCTCTACAAAGATTTTTACTCACACTCCATACTGTTTAAACCATTTTTGAAGACGTTGCCAGCCATCCTGAGCTTCTTTTTCGCGGTAGGAAGGGCGATAATCGGCAAAAAAGGCGTGAGGTGCATCAGGATAAACAATAATCTCCGATTTACTGCTGCTAGATTTGAGTTTTTCTCGTATTTGTTCTACTGTGTCCACAGGAATACCTGTATCTTGACCTCCATAGAGTCCCAGCACGGGGACTTTGAGTTCAGCAGCAATATCAATGGGATGTTTAGGCTGTAGTTCGGTAACATTGTTTACTAATCTTCCATACCAAGCCACACCTGCTTTTACTTGGGGATTATGTGCAGAATATAACCAAGTGATTCGACCACCCCAGCAAAAACCCGTAATTGCTAACCTATCAGCGTTACCTTTTGCTGATTTCACTGCCCAATCAACGGTAGCATCTAAATCTGATAACACTTGAGCATCGGGAACTTTGGATACAATGGCGCGAATTTCGTCAATGTTGCTTAATTTTGACACATCGCCTTGACGGATGAACAGTTCTGGTGCAACGGCTAAATAGCCTAACTTAGCAAAGCGTCGCACAACATCCTGAATATGTTCATGAACACCAAATATTTCCTGAATTACCAAGACAATGGGGAAATTTTCACCCTTGTCAGGCTGCGCTCTGTAAGCTGGAATTTCCCCATCTTTGACAGGAATTTTCACCGCTCCAGCAATTAATCCTTTAGTATCTGTGGTAATTACTTTAGCTGAAACAGGTTGTACTGCTAAAGCAAAACCAGTTGTTAAGGCAGCAGTAGCGATAAATTCACGGCGTGTTATTTCTTTGATCATTTTTAATTACCTTGATTTATTCAGTGATATTGAAATTAACAAACATCTACGATTCTATTTTCCTAAATCAATCCAATAACGATAAATAACTTTATTATTACTTGCCAATAATCCCTCACTTGCAAATTTGCCATTATTTTTTTGAATCACGCGAGCAGAACCATGATTATCTTGATTACAGGTTAAGAGAACGCGATTTAATTCAATCTTTCTAGCTTGTTCAAGAGTCATACTGAGCATTTTTGTACCGTATCCTTTACCTCTTTACAGAGGACGAATCATATATCCAATATGTCCTCCTCAATGTTCTAAACTTGGTACTAACCAGTGACGTAATCGGCTGAATAGGTCCTTTACCAGAATTTATTTCTTTCCAAATCTCTAGCATCATTTGACCACTCCAATAATCGCAATTAGAGAATTAAGTTAACATTACCTTGATCGTTGAGGTCAATAAAATATTCAGACTTTAAGTCAATTTGTGATAAAATTACAGTATGTCAATCGAATTACCGTATTTTATTTTAAATAATCACATAGAGGAAATTGAAATGCAAGCTTTTCTTTGAAAAAAGTAATTATCCTGTTAGCTAACTACTGATTTTGTAATTTTATATACCTAATCATCGTGAGATGCTGAAAAAATTAGATTTGAACAATAGCCCTTTGCGAGAGGAAGAACAATCAGAAATTTTTACCTTTAGAAGCTCATGGTATCAAAGTCATGTCTGTAGGATTGTTGGCAGAACCGGATCATCCTCTAGCATGGCGTAGACCCGTATTACATAAAATTATTACTCAATTTATACATGATGTTGAGTGGGGAGAATTGGACTATCTGTTAATAGATTTGCCTCCTGGTACTGGTGATGCTCAAATTACGATTGTGCAAGAAAGCCCGATTTGTGGGGTGATATTGGAGAACCTCTTACCCTGACTGATTCTAGCGCGATCGCAAGTCAAGTATTTATACACATTGCTACGGCATTAGAAGCTACTTTTCTTGCTTTTTCTAATGATCTGTGAGATGCTAGATTATAAACTACATCATCTTTATCGAGTTACCGTATTTTATTAGTCAATGGGCGTTTACTATGGCAGGTAAATTAGAGGGGAAAGTAGCTATTATTACCGGATCTTCTTCGGGAATTGGTGAAGCTACGTCTATTTCATTAGCAGCAGAAGGAGCAAAAGTAGTAATTGCAGCCAGAAGGGGCGATCGTTTAGAAGCAGTAGCAAAACAGATTACTGATAATGGTGGACAAGCATTATCAATCGTTGCAGATATTACCGATGAAGTTCAAGCTAAAAACCTGATACACAAAGCTAATGCAGTATTTGGGCGTGTGGATATTTTGGTAAACAATGCAGGTATATCATTTCCCGGCAGGATTGAAAATGCAGATCCCGCAAATTGGCGGAAAATGATTGATATTAATGTTTTAGCGTTAATGTACACAACTCATACTGTTCTACCTATTTTTAAAGCGCAAAAATCAGGACATATCGTTAATATTTCATCCGTAGCTGGACGCATCGCTCGTGCAGGAATGGCTGGTTATAATGTGACTAAATGGGGTGTAAATGCCTTTTCGGAAGCATTACGACAGGAAGTGTATCAAGATAATATCCGTGTTACCATCATCGAGCCTGGTTTAGTAGAAACAGAAATTGATCAGCATATTACCGATGTAGTAGCAAAACAGGAAATTGAAGCCAGACGCAAAGCAATTACACCATTACAAAGTGAAGATATAGCAGCAGCAATAGTTTATGCTGTTACCCAACCACAGCACGTAAATGTGAATGAAATCTTGATTCGGTCAACTCTACAAGACCGATAATCATCATATCTTGCACCATCATCTTATTGCGAAAATCTAAGTCTACAACCCTTATTATTGCGTAGGGTGGGCAATGCCCACCGCACCCTTATTGAGAAGGTGCAAGATGTGAGCCTCACCAAATAATCACTAAAATTATATCAAAAATTAGGTAGTATTAATGTTAGAAAAAAATAGAAATTCTTTCAAGAAAAGCAACAAAATGGTTGCTTTTTTGGAAGCTCTACCTGCAATTAAATCACCCAACCTATCTTGTTTTGTCATTGGTGAAAGCCTATCTTTTTTCGGATCTTGGATGACACAAATTGCTTTAGTATGGATGGTTTATCAATTAACAAATTCACCAATTTTAGTTGGTGTTGCCGGCTTTACAAATCAAGCTATGGGTTTGGTTATTACACCAATAGTAGGAGTATTACTAGATAGATGGAATTTGAGATATGTTTTATTAACTACTCAGATAGTTTCTATTTTTCTATCTTCGTTACTAACATTTTTAACTGTGAGTAATCAGATTAATTTTATAGCTATTATTATTATTGGTATTCTCCAGGGAATAGTAAAAGCTTTTGATTTACCAGCACGTCAAGTAACTATTCCCAGATTAGTAGAAAATAGAAGTGATACCTATAGCGCAATGGCTGTACATTCATTTTTAATTAATACCGCTAAATTTGTTAGTCCCATGATTGGGGGTTTGATGATTGCTAAAAATGGTGCAGCATCATGTTTTTTAGTAGATGCTATTAGCTATTTACCTTTTGTATCGGCTATCTTGACTATGCAAATTAAACCAAATATCAATAACTTATCAACATCCAACTCTACAAAAATTTTGCATAACCTTAAAGAAGGATTTATTTTTGCATATAGTTTTATACCAATTAAATCCATTTTAATCTTGCAAATTGTAGTTTGCTTTATGGCAATGACCTATGTAAATCTGATGCCAATATTTGCCAAAGAAGTCTTAAAAGGTAATGCAGAAACGATGGGTTTTCTGATGACTGCTACAGCTTTTGGGTCTATCTTTTCTGGGATTTATCTAATGCAGCGTAAACAAGCAATAGGACTAGAAAAAGTTATGGCAATTTCTACTCTAGTGCTGGGAGTATCATTAATATTATTTTCTCGCTCAACACAGCTAGAAATTTGTTTGATATTGATCTTTATTGTGGGATTAACAAACACTTTAACTCTAGCTTCGATTAGTAATTTTCTGCAAGTAATTTTAGTAGAAGAAGATAAAAGAGGACGAGTAACCAGTATATTTATGACTACTTTTTTAGGAATATTACCTTTTGGGAATTTATTTTTCGGAGGATTAGCAAATTATATTGGTGTTGATAATGCTTTGTTATTTGGCGGTGTTTGTTGTATTTTGGGAACTTATTTTTTTGCTAGACAAATATCAAATATTAGAAAAGTGGTAAACCCAATATATCAAGAAATGGGATTACTTTCTTAATGAGTATTCGTAAGCATTCAGTTCAAAAGATAAGATCCCCGACTTCTTTTTAGAATCATGACTGAAAAATTGGAATATTTTATGCGGGAGGCACTGCAAGAAGGACGCAAAGCTTTACCAAACTGCCTTCCTAACCCACCAGTCGGGTGTGTATTGGTTCGAGATCATGAGATTGTTGCACGAGGTTACACCAATCAACCAGGAGCAGATCACGCAGAAGCAATGGCACTCCGACAAATCAGTGGTGATTTGAGCGATATTATTGCTTTTGTTACTTTAGAACCTTGCTCGTTTCATGGCAGAACTCCCTCTTGTGCAAAGACTTTTGTGAGTCGGAAAATAGGAAAAGTCTATGTAGCTATGCTTGATCCTGATCCTAGAAATAATGGTCTTGGTATTGCTTTAGTGGAACAAGCAGGTATAGCGGTATCGGTTGGTTTGTTACAAGCGGAAGCTGAACTCGATATGGGACGATATCTGTGGAAAACAGAATGATGCTCCTACCAATAAATCAATATTATGAATAACGTTGACCCTATATTTGTTGAATTTATATTTATTTGTATGTATTCAGCTATAAAACTCGTTCATACCCAGATTCCCAACCTCTGACATCAATTTATAATTTGTGGACATAATAAACAAAAGAAGTCGGGGATCTTATTACTCCACCTGAATTCTTACCTTTCTTAGTAGAGTATTCAGCCATTAGCTAAAATGCTAAAAATAAATCTTGATAAACAAGAAATGTATTAGAAAATACTTGATTTTCATATTTATTTATGCAAAAGTAATATCCATAACTACTTAATTCCGGTATACATACAGTAGTTCTTCTAAAATTTTATTCAACTCCAAATACGCTCTGAATATTTCAGCTATGAAAATACCATTTTTACCACAACGCCGTACAATTTTAAAACGGTTTGTTCAATATTCATTACTGGGATTGTTTGCTCTATCTACACCCCTAACAGGTAGTTTATTACAAACAAGCCAAGCTCAGACAAAATCTGGATTTAGTGCTAAAGTCATCAACTTGGCTTATCAAACTTCTGGGGATATTGTTAAAGTCAAAAAAGTTGTTGAACCACGTTTTCAAGCCTTGGGTGTAAAGGTAAATTGGGTAGGACCATTTCCAGCCGGACCACAACTAATAGAAGCTATGAATGCAGGTAAAGTTGATATTGGGACTGTGGGAGAAACACCACCAATATTTTCTCAAGCTGCTGGTATTACGGAAGTTATTTATATTGCGGGGCGTGTACCCAGTAGAGGATTAGGACAAGGTATTATCGTCAGAGCCAATTCTCCTATTAAGAAATTAGCGGATGTTAAGGGTAAGAAAGTTGCTTTCCAACGGGGATCGAATGCACACTATTTATTAGCTAAAGCTTTAAAAGAAGTGGGTTTAAAGATTAGTGATGTTCAAGTTGTGGGACTAACTCCATCTGAAGCTCGTGATGCTTTTATTCAAAATAAAGTTGAAGTTTGGGTAGGTGGTGATCCCTTTTTAGCTCTTGTGGAAAAAACCATCCCTATTCGTAATTTGAGAAATGCTTCAGGGATTAATACTCTCGGCGGATTTTATCTGGGTAGACGGGAATTTATTACTAAAAATCCTGAATTAGCACGAGTGTTTTTAGAAGAAGCAGACAAGGTTGGAGAATGGGCTGACAAAAATCCAAAAGAAGTTGCCAAAGCTTTTGCACCTGAACTGAAATTAGATATATCAGTTTTAGAAACTGTGGCACGCCGACGGACATATCGGTTAAGAAAACTGACATCTGCAATCATTGCAGAACAACAGAAAGTTGCAGATTTTTATTTTGAAGAAAAAGTTATTCCTCGCAAGATAAACGTTAAAGATGCAACTCTACCTGCTCAATTAGCTCAAGCTATTACACCTAAAAGACTGAAGTAGCTTTTCATATCAAATCCGGTTTTCAAAACCCACTTTTACCTTTTCATTTTCATAGTGAATGGGGTTGAGGAAAATTTAAAAATTTTTGTAGGTTGGGTTAAGCGATAGCGCAACCCAAAAAAAGCTTATAAATGTTGGGTTATGGCTTCGCCACGCTCCGCGTTCACGTAGTGTCGCGAAGGGATACGTTCCATTGCTCCGCGAACGTTTACGTTCCACAACCCAACCTACTTCTAAAGTTATTCCCTATACAGGCGACCCTTAAACGGTGGGTTTTATTTTCACGAAGTTTGATGGTGCTAAAATCACCGTTTAAGTATCAAATGGGGCAACACCCGCTCAGAATAATACTGAAGAGACTTGTTTTTTAGATTGATTTGTGGGAAATTATTATTTGTAACTCCATAAAATTTATCGGTTTACCGTAATTTAATTAATAAACATGAGCCAAATTTTAGAAGAAGTGTTATCAGCTAACCATAGTTATGCGGAAAACTTCGGTAGTAAAGGCGAATTACTCATACCTCCTGCACGTCGGTTTGCGATTCTTACTTGTATGGATGCGCGACTCGACCCAGCTAAATTTGCAGGATTAGCTGAAGGTGATGCTCATGTAATTCGTAATGCTGGTGGACGTGCCAGTGATGATGCTATTCGCTCTTTAATAATTTCTTACAAATTACTAGGCACTCGTGAATGGTTCGTGATTCATCACACTAATTGTGGTATGGAAACCTTCACAGACCAAATCATGCGAAGCTTACTGGCTAATAGTCTGCAAACTGCCCAATTAAATGAAACAGGTTGGTATGATATAGGCTCTGGAGGGGGATCAAATGAAGCTGAGTTTATTGATTGGTTGACTATTGGGGACTTATCCCAGAGTGTTTATATAGATGTAAAGCGAATTAGATCGCATCCATTAGTACCACGAGAAATTCAGATTTATGGCTACATTTATGATGTGAAAACTGGAAAGTTGATTGAAGTTCCAGAAGCCACAGAAATTGGTAAGGCAAGCTAGGTAAATTTGAGGTAATAATATGGGCGAAACTGGGTTCAAACTTGTAATTTTTGATTGTGATGGAGTTTTGGTTAATAGCGAACCAATTATCAATCGCATTTTTGCAGAAACGCTCACTGAATTTGGTTTTCCTATCACGCATACAGAAGTAACTCAAAAATTTATAGGCAAGTCTCTCAAAACTTGTTTAGAAATTATCGAGCAATCTTACAATAAACCATTGCCCAAAAACTTTATCGAAATTTGTAAGGAACGAGAATTCCCTGCATTGCAGCAGGAATTACAGGCAGTTTCAGGCATTACCGAACTATTGGAGCAAATTACATTACCAAAATGTGTGGCATCAAATAGCAGCCACCGTCATATTCAACTAGTCCTGAAATTAACGGGACTTCTACATCAATTTGAAGGAAAAATATATAGTTGTTATGATGTTCCGCGTCCTAAACCTTTTCCTGATGTGTATATTCATGCAGCCAAGCAAATGAACACAAATCCAGAACATTGTGTTGTGATTGAAGATTCTGTACCAGGTGTGCAAGCAGGATGTGCGGCAGGAATGACTGTTTTTGGTTATGCCCAACATACCTATCCTACTGCTCTTACTGCTGCTGGAGCGAAGATAGTTTTTAATGATATGGGGCAGCTTTCTCAACTGCTGTAACTAAACCAGGTATTTATGAAGATTTTGAGTAATGCCATATATGCTTTAGGAGAAACTATTAATCATCAGCCAAATAATTTTATTCCTACCATTACTATTCGGAACCTGAATTCGACGTAAGAGAATAACCTGTGTTGATTAACAAGAGTTTCGGGTTTATTTTACATCCCGTAAAAACTATTTAAGAAAGTTATATAGAACATAAGTAGCTGTTAATTAACATCCTGTTTTATATAGGCATTTTCAGTAAATACAGGTACACAATTGCTAACATTATAGGCTGATGCAAGTTCAACATCTAAATCAAAACCTTTAGCAATTAACTCCTTACCAGAACTACATTTTTGCAAATAACTCAACAAATCATGTTTAACAGTTTGAAACGCTGCTACAGCTATTGCCGCTTCTGGTGATAAGCTACCAGGTAAGTAACTGAGAATAGCTCCAGCACCAATTAAATCTTCAAATGCAGGACGGAGACTTCTATCTTCTTGCCATTTTTCTCCAGCAGGAATAACTGCAATTTTATTGCCATATTTTTTGGCAAACTGTGCCACGGCTTGGCAATTTCGCAAACAACCAGCTAAAGTTGGTGTTTGTCCTGTAAGTAAAGATAAAGTAGAACCATTGAGTGATGGTAAAACTAGTTTAGTTCCTGGAGGAATATTGACAAGCGATTGAAGAGAAAGAGAATAAGCATTTTTCGATCTAGCCATTGGTAATGCTGTTTCTGCACCTACTCTTTGTGCATAATCAACAACTGATTCACTTGTTATATATTCATTATTTGTAGAGAAAGGAAAAATAATAGCATTATTGTTTGTGGCGATTTCTACACAACTAGAAAAAGAAAGCACATCAACAATAATTATTACGTCACTAATAGGAGCAAGTTTTTCAACTCCCTGTTTACCCCATTCACAACGCAAATCAAATCCTATTTGATTGTAAATCATATCGTGAGTTTATTAAATTCATATTTAATAACCAGCAGTTTTATCTACCACATTGCGTAAAGGTTTACCTTGATAATAGCGGTTGAAGTTATCAAGAAATAGGGCAATTGTTCTCTCTTTTACTCTAGGAGAATGACCAGAGCAATGGGGTGTAATAAAGACATTTGGTAATGTCCACAAAGGACTATCCGCTGGTAATGGTTCTGTAAATACTGTATCTAAAGCTGCCCCAGCAATCCAATTTGCTTGTAAAGCTTTAGTAAGTGCTGATTCATCAACAATTGCTCCCCGTGCAATATTAATTAAATAGGAATCTGGGCGGAATAAACGCAGGGTTTCTACATCAATCATTCCCTTAGTTTCTGGCGTTAAAGGCGTAGCAATCACCACAAATTCTGCTTCTGAAAGTAGTTCTTTCCAATCATTAGCCCCGACCACTTTATCAAAGTTTGGTAATGGTTTTGGATGACGAGAACTGCCAAAAATTCGCATTCCAAAAGCTTTAGCACGAACAGCAATTTCTTGACCAATTCCACCTGCACCAATAATTAATAAAGTTTTCTCGAATAATTCTTGGATTGGTAAACCTCGTTGCCAATTATGCTCATTTTGTAGTTTATATAAACTTGGTAATCGTTTAGAATAAGCCAGTAGATAAGTAATCACAAATTCAGCAATAGGAATACCATGAACCCCTGCACCATTGGTTAAAATTAAATCTTTTTCTAAATATTTTTGTGTCAAAATATGATTTACCCCTGCATTTGGGGCATGATGCCAACGCAGTAAAGGCGCAGCATCTAATACTCGATGTAAAGTAGTTGGTTTGAGATAGAACCAACTAAAATAAACTTCTGCATCTGTGGCATCAGCATCTATATTACCCTCACTATCTACACGCACTACAATAGTATTTTTAGGTAACTGCGGCTCAATTTCATGGGCAATTTCTACTGGCAAAATGATTTTCATAATTGATAATATTGATAAATCTGATTATTTTTGATGTTCTATTTCATCTTCTGCAACAATTTATATGTTGAGTCTTCTTTAGCTGTGGTTGTCAGAGATTTTCCCCAACCAATATTTTTACGATAACTTCCTAAAAGTTGAGCTTCTGCTAATGATTGTTCGTTGATTCCTGTTAATGGTTCTACCTCTGGGGCAACATACAGCGCATCAACAGGACAGTATAATTCACACATAAAGCAGGTTTGACAATCGCTTTGTCTAGCAATTTTTGGCGGTGCATCTGGTACTTTGTCAAAAACATTTGTCGGGCAAACTTTGACGCAGATGTTACATTCAATGCAGCGCGATTCACTAACTAATTCAATCATTTGATTTGCTGGTAATACTTGATTAAATTTTGAACCTCTCCTACCTCTCCCTAACCCTCTCCTACAAGGAGAGGGGAAAGGAATAACTCTTAATACTGGAGAGGCTTTAACTCCCCCTTCCTGTGTCGGGAAGGGGGTTGGGGGGTTAGGTCTTTTGTGTTTTATTGCTGATTAAACAGTTACGAGTTCTTTCGTTTTTGTCTCCTGAATAGGTGCAGTTTTCACCCAGACTTGATCTAAACCACCACTAATTAAATGATGTTGCTGATTAGTATCCTGTTGTGGGTAATCTAAATGTTTGTGCATTCCGCGAGTTTCTTTCCGTTCCAAGGCACTGCTGTACATCCATCTAGCTGTAGCTACCATTCCCGCAGCTTCCCTTGTGCGGACAATATTGCTATTATCTGCAACTTGGCTATTGCGAATTTCATGCCAGAGAGAATTTAATCTTTGCAATGATTCCGTTAAAGTTTGTTCATTACGGAAATAGTTGCGATCGCATGGGAATACTTCTGCTTGAGTAGCTGTGATGATGTCTTCACTGTGAATTTGCTTCTGGCTACCAGAGATAAATCCTACACCACCTACAGCTTGAACTGGTCTTTTGTTGGCTTGCACACCTAAATCACGGGAGTATGTAGCCGCAGATTGTCCTGCCCAGTAGCCTGAAGATAGCGCCCAAGCTGCATTATGACTACCACCACCGGTAAAGCCACCACAGATTAATTCCCTGGTGGCTGCATCACCTGCGGCATAAAGTCCACGGACTGAAGTAGCACAAGTATAATCAGTAATTCTGATGCCACCTGTACCCCGCACAGTTCCCTCTAAACGCAGAGTGACAGGGAAACGTTGAGTAAAGGGATCAATACCTGCACGGTCAAAAGGTAGGAAGAAATTGGGTTGAGATAAACGCATTGTCACCCGCATTTCTGCTGAAGCTTTGTCTATAATGGCGTAAACTGGCTGAGTTAGCAAAGTTTCGGCAATGACAGAACGCCCTTTTTGTGAACCCGCACCGGGGATAGGTGTACCATCTTCATAGGTGAAAGTTGCCCAATTATAGAATAAGGTTTTAGTTACAGAAGAAAAAGCAGGTGCGATGCCATAGGCGTTGGAAAATTCCATTCCTGACATATCTGCACCGGCTTCTGCTGCCATCAGGTATCCATCCCCTGTTAGCACATTGCAACCCAAGGCTTTACTCAAGAAAGCACAGCCTCCGGTAGCAATGATCACTGAATGCGATCGCACAACCCACTTTTCACCAGTCTGACGGTTAACTCCAGTTGCCCCAGCTACAGCACCTTCGGCATCTACCAATAGCTGCAAAGCCGGACTGTGATCTAAAATTTTCACCCCTGCCCGTTTTATTTGCGATCGCATCAAACGCATATATTCTGGACCTTGGAGACTGCGCCGATAGGGTCTACCATCTTCATCCGTAGGAAAGGGATAACCCCAGTCAGCTAGTTGGTTGACGTTTGCATAAGTTTGATCTAGTACCCGTTGCATCCAATCACGGCTAGATAAAAATCCTCCTAAAGCCTCCCTAGAAGCCATTGCTGCTTCTCGACTGTCGGGTTCGGGCGGAACATACCACACACCGTTACCCGATGCGGCTGCACAGCCACTTGTACCGCAATAGCCTTTATCTACTAAAACCACTTTTGCACCAGCATTAGCAGCACTCCAAGCTGACCAAGTTCCAGCAGGGCCACCACCAATTACTAATACATCAGCGAATAAGGTTTGATCAACATCGCTATCTTGCGAGAATAATTGTTTTTGAGTCATGTAAATTCCTCTTTTTTGTAACATTAATTTATTGAAAAATCGTAGGTTGGGGAGCCACCGTTGTGGACGGGTTTCCCGGCTTGAAACGAGTGGCGTTTGACGTAAGGAAACCCAACAAAATTCTGAAAATGTTGGGTTGCGCTGTCGCTTAACCCAACCTACCAATAACTTAGACTCCCGGTGTACTGCCACCATCAACTAGAATTTCTGCACCAGTAATAGAAGCAGCTAAATCAGAAACTAAAAATAATGCTAAAGCTGCTATTTCTTCAGGTTTGACGATTTTTCCTAAAGGTATTGATTTCACTGCTTGGGCTTTATATTCATCCACAGTAATCCCCAAACTTTGAGCATTTTGTTCTGCTAAAGTTTTCGCCCTTTCTGTGTCTGTTAAACCTGGAGAAATGGCATTAATTCTAATATTATCTTGGGCTAATTCTTTAGAAATACCCCGTGTAAAGTTGAGCAATGCAGCATTTGTAGTTCCTCCTGGTAGGAAATTAGGACGGGGTGTCCGTCCAGCACCACCAATAATGTTAACAATACGTCCATCCCTCTGACTTTTTAAATAGGGGACAACGGCTCTAACTAATCGAATGTAACCCAAAAGTTTTAAATTCCAAGCATCTAAAAATGCTTCATCACTCAATTCTAAAAATGACCCAGCACGGGCTGAACCAGCATTATTAATTAAGATATCAATTTTTCCAAATTGTTCTAAGGTTGTAGAAACAACTTTTTCAATATCTTCTGCTTTGGTTAAGTCAGCACTAATGCCAATAATTTTAGCATTGGCATTATCTAAAGATTGGATATCAATTACTGCTTGCTCAATTCTTTCTTGGTTACGAGCAGCAATAACGACATTCACACCTTCACTATATAAAGCTTTGGCGGTAGCTAACCCAATTCCGGCACTACCACCTGTGACAATTACTGTTTTACCTGATAGATTGAGTTCTAAACTCATAACAGTTGCACCCGATAAATTTACACAAGGGATTCGTTAATGTATTTCGCGCAATCTCCGTTAGGAGATCCCGCAGGGTAGAGGCAAAGGAGCAAAGACGTAAAGTTTTAGATTTTGAAATTTTCTTGATGTGACAAAGCCTAAAATTTAATTTTGTCTAGCGGCAAACTTTTCTAACAGGAATTGTTTGAGGTGTGGTTGCTCTAAATTAATGCCTAATTCATTAGCTTTTTGAGCAATTTCTTCATAAGTTAAACCTGCTTGAATTGCTTCTGCAATTAAGGCTATTCCTCCCGCTCTTGCACCACCAGCACAGTGAATTAAAATTGGTTTAGGTAAATTATCAATTTCTTGAATTGCTGCTGTTGTTAATTCTTGATTTGGTTCTTTAGGATTTAATGGAACATTTGCATATTCCAATCCCACAATTTCTGCTTGTTGCTGTTCATCAGCAAAAAAACCATTTTCATCAGGATCACGTAAATTCAAAATTGATTTAAAACCCTCAATTGCTAATTCTCGTAATTCCTCAGAAGAAATTTGTCCAGCAACGCTCAAGTCATCGTTAACCTTTTTAAAATCAGTCATTTTGATTCCTCTTTGGATGAAATTAATAAATAGATGCTAAAACTTTATCTGCGGCGGCTCGCAATGCAGTAGCAGCACCAGCACTCATATCTCGTGGCGCACAAATTCTATTTCTTACATAAGCCAGTGTAATAGCCCCACTAGCAGCGATAATAGGATCTATACTTTCTTTCCCTCCAGTTCTGCCACCTGGTAATAGTTCGTTATTACCATTAATAAGATAATCAGCTAATAATCGCAGGTGAAAATCAACAGAGTCCTTAATTATTGAGATATCACCTAAAGATTGAACTCCAGAATTTTTGAGAATATCGCTAATAGCAACTTCTCGATTATCACTTAATCTTTCAGCCGCTTCTGCCCGATATTCAATAAATTCAGCATCAGCTAAATCTAAAGGTAAGGGATTGCCAATAGGTTCTATGCCAAATCTCCGCCGTAAAAGTAAATTATTAGTAATATTGTCTGATTTAACTCTGTTGTAAGCAGGACGTTTTTTAAGTGCTGCAAACCAAACATTAATGAGAGGAAAACGAGGATTTCCTTTGATGTGATATCCTTTATATACTGGTAAATTAGCCGCCAATCTATCTAAATGGGGACTATACATAATATCTACCAGGCTAAATGTTGATAAAAAATAGGGTTTTGGATATTTACCTAAATTTTTCTCAATTTCATCTAATTTAGCTTCAAATTCTGCCTGTAAGTTTGCTAATTCTTTGGCATCTTCTGGAGGTTGTCTCAAGAATCTATAGGCAATATCTCGAAACCCATTAGTTTCTGCATCTTCAACCCATTGTCTAGCGATCGCATTTTCTTCTGGATTTTCAGGTAACAACGTTTCCCCAAAGTTTTCTTCCAATTCTAAAAGAATGTCTTTGGATTCATAAACGAATTTGCCCTCAATATATGCTGCGGGAACAAGGGTTGTGGGAACTAATTCGGTATACCATTTAGGTTTGTTACTCAAATCAATAAATTCTGTCTCAAAGGGGATTTCTTTTTCTTCTAAAGCGAACCAAACCCGTTCGCAGAAAGGACACCAAGAGTTACTATCACGATATAGTAATACTGGTGGTTTTTGATCAGGAGATAGTTTATGTAAACTACTAGGAATAGGAGCCGTAGAAGGAGCTTGTCCTGGTCTTTTAACTCGACGAGCAGGGGTATTTTGTCGAGCAGTTTCTAACAGTTGTTCCCAGCTGGATATGGTAGTGCTTGCAATGGCCATTTCTTACCTTGCCTTATTTGGAACGCCAGAAAATACAAATAGTTTTTCTTCTTTGGGTGTAGGTAGATTTTCGCCTAAATAACGATGAATCCCCACTCCCATATCTCCTGTTGCTGTGATTTTAAAGTTAATTTCTTCAAATCCAAAATCGCGGAAGTATTTACGCACGGTTTCTGAATAAGCAATACCGTTAGAATGTCCGCGAGTCCAGAGAACAAAAGCACCTTTTTTACTTAAAAAACTCAAGTTCCCTAATAAACGATTGAGTTCATTTTCATCAGCTAAATTGCCAAAAATACCACAGACAATGACAATATCTGCTGGTACTGCTCCTACATAGTTATCAGCAGCAGTTGCATCACCGTTGATAAACTCAATTTGCTTTGTTAAACCCAATGATTCTATAGTTGCACGTCCACGTTCAACTAACTGGGGATTGATTTCAACTAATCTCGCAGATACATCTTTAGCACGAGGATGATTTGCTAAAGTTCCTAATAAATCTCGTCCATCACCAGCGCAAGCACTAACTACACGAATAGCTCCTGTTGGTGAATTATCTAAACTATAGGAAATATATTCCCGTACAATTTCTAGACGCTGCTGCAATTTTGGTTCGCTATTGTAAAGATCGTGCCATTCTAACCAATCTTTTGGCATAAAAAAAGATTCCCGATTGCTAAAAACTCAGATTTTGGAGAGTGTTTTTCATCACTCTATCGTTAAAGTACTGTAAGTCTATCAAAAAACCGTAGTTTAGGGATAAATACAGAGTAACATATCAATTCACAGAAAATCAAGTAGTTAAATAATTGGCTATTTAGGTATTAAAAAGGGTGTGGGGTGTAGGGTGTAGGAGTCCTATATTAACCCCTCAATTTATTTATGGGCATTACCTCCTGCCTCCTTAATAACTTGCGCTAAGTCTACATTTCCACCACTGATAATTACGCCAATTCTCGCTGCTGGTGCTTTAACGACACCTTCTAATAATGCTGCTGCGGCTATGACTCCGGTGGGTTCAACAACGATTTTTAACCGTTCCCAAATAAAGAACATGGTACGAATGATAGCCGTTTCCGATACAGTCACCATATCATCTACGTATTGTAAGACTAGGGGAAAGGTGATTTTACCTAAACTGGGAGTCCTAACACCATCAGCAATGGTCTTAGGATTATGGACAGTTTGCAGGGTTTTGGTGTAAAAAGAGCGAGTAGCATCATCAGTTATAGTAACAGAATCAGATAATAACATTATTTTTTATAAAGTAAATCTCACCACCACTAATATTAAGTGAGGTGAGAATCTCGCTTTGTATTTTTTTACAAACCTCGGTTAAGGTGCTGGATTAGGAAAACGAGTATGAATTGCATCTATTTCTGCGAAAATCTCTTTATCCAAAACCACATTGACACTATCTATATTTTCCTGCAATTGTGCCAAACTTGTTGCCCCAATAATTGTGCTTTTCACAAACCAGCGACTCTTGACAAATGCGATCGCTAATTGAGCAGGTGAGAGGTTATACTTTTTAGCAAGTTCAGTATAAGCCTTAACCGCTTCTTGGACATTGGGCTTTAAATAGCGTTGTCCAAAACCTGGAAACAGAGATATTCTCGTATTTTCTAATTGTTGATTTTCGATATACTTACCAGTTAAAAACCCAAAACCCAGGGGACTATAAGCCAATAAACCCACATCTGTATAACGAGAAACTTCAGCTAAACCTGATTCAAAATTACGATTGAGTAAATTGTAAGCATTTTGAGTTGTCAAAACTTTAGGTAATCCCAAATCATTAGCAATGCGAACAAACTCACTTACCCCCCAAGGAGTTTCATTGCTTAAACCCAAATAGCGAATCTTTCCCGCTTTAATCACATCAGCAAATGCCTGTAACTGTTCCGCAATAGGAACAGTTTCCCTTTCTAATTCTGGATTATAACTTGTCTGTCCAAATGTAGGAACATAACGATCAGGCCAATGGATTTGATACAAGTCTATATAATCAGTTTGTAATCTCTGCAAACTATCATTTACCGCCTGTGTAATATTATCACGGTCAACTTTATTATTTCCACCTCTCAACCAAGAAAAAGGACGACCAGGACCTGCAATTTTAGTAGCAACTATCAGTTGATCTCGTTGCTGTTTCTTTAACCATTCCCCAATATAAGCCTCAGTCTTTCCTTGGGTTTCCCCGCGAGGGGGGACTGGATACATTTCCGCCGCATCTAGGAAATTTATCCCTTGAGAAACAGCATAGTCAAGTTGTTGATGCGCCTCCTCAATAGTATTTTGATGTCCATAGGTCATCGTTCCCAAGCAAATTTCTGAAACCTTGAGGTCGCTTGCAGCAAGTTGGTTGTATTTCATAATGTTTGAATAATGCTCCTTAATTACATTTTGCTACAAAAACTAAAAATATGGCTATTTTCCACAACTACGCTAAATCTACTGACTTGTAGTAGTTAATAGTTTAACACGTATACTATCATACCCAAACGAGATAGACAACCCTTTGTAGCAATTAATTTAAAATTATAAAAAATGTATCCATCAATACTCAAATTTTATTTTTTTTATGAAATAGTGCTATTTATCAGCTATTAACTACGGTAACTCGATCAAATTACCGTATATTATTTTAATACATGAGGTAACTGTCTCGCTACTATAGGCTTTCATGTCATTAAGAATAAAAAACTAACCTAGATAGACCTACGAGAAAGTTCTATTTGAGAAGTTGCATTTTTTTCTGTAATTCAATGTGACATTCTATGTAATTTCGTGTCGGCTCTAATTCTGTGTGTGTGGGGTTATCAATCAAAATGAAAAAAACTGCTTGGAATTTATTGCTTAGTTTGCCAATATCTGTATTCCTGTTAATCTTAGCAGCTAGTACAAAAACTCTTGCCAATGAAGGAGGAGGAGAAAACCAAAGAACAGATAAAGAGAATTTATCAAACGTCAGTATAAATATTCCTACCTCTGACAACGGTACTCAAATAATTGCCCAAAAAGAACCTGTAGAAGAACTTTCCTATTCATTGGATGAGTCACAACTTACATCCGTATCCCAGCTTTCAGATGTCCAACCGACTGATTGGGCTTTTCAAGCTTTGCAATCTTTAGTAGAACGCTATGGTTGTATTGCTGGTTATCCAGATAGCACATTTAAAGGTAATCGTGCCTTGAGTCGCTATGAATTTGCCGCAGGGTTAAACGCTTGCTTAGATCAAGTTAATAAACTTATTGCCTCATCTACATCAGATTTGGCTTTAAAAACAGATTTGGAAAGCATACAGCGTCTAACTGAAGAATTTAGTACCGAACTCGCTCAATTACGCGGCAGATTAGATACCTTAGAAGCCAGAACAGCAGAAATAGAAGCCAATCAGTTTTCGACAACAACTAAATTAAGTGGTCAAGTTCAGTTTGTATTAGGTGGTGTTTTGGCGGGGAATAACGTGATCACCAAGAAAGCCGCACCCCGTGTTATCACATTTCAAGATGCAGTTCAATTAGCATTAAACACCAGTTTTACTGGTAAAGATCAACTGCGATTAGTCCTCTCAGGTGGGAATATTGAATCTTTAGGACAAACGAGGGCTGGGCTTTTTGGAACATTCGATGGCAGAACCGCAGATAATCGCGTCCCTAGCCTTCAACCCAATCAGATTCGTGTTGGTGGCATCCGTTATCGTTTTCCTATTGGTTCAAACACACAATTTAACATCTTTGCTCAGTCAGATGGAGCTAATGAAATAGGTTTAAGTGGACCAACCAACCCCTTTGAAGGCTCTTTCTCTAATGGGATAACACGATTTTCCCGACGGAACATGGTCTATAACTATGGAGATACAGGCCCAGGAATTGCTATTCTCCATAATCTGAGTGACCAGTGGCAATTAGGAGCATCATACAGTGCGCCTAATGGTAATGACCCCTCACCTAATAATGGTTTATTTACAGGTAGATATGTCGCCTTTGGACAAGTAACATACTTTAGCCCCAAGAGAAATTTTCGCGTTGGTTTAAGTTACGCTAACACCTACAGTCCGCCGGGTGCAACAGGACTAAGTGGAACTAATTTCGGACCTGCTGCTGGTAGTAACTTAGCAAACAGTACTGTGCCTGGTGCGGGTACTGTGGGGAACCTTTATGGACTGGGTGCATTATATAGAGTTAGTCCAAAGTTAACTGCTAATGCTTTTGTCGGCTATTCAGCCCATCGTTATTTAGGACATGGAGATGGTCAAGTTTGGAACTGGGGAGCAGGACTGACATTTCCTGATTTGGGTAAAAAAGGTAGCTTAGGCGCTCTTTTTGTAGGTCAAGCACCAACACTAACAAGTCTGAGTAAGAATGTAGATTTGGGAGCAGGTAAGGGTCAAGCGGACAAAGATACCTCTCTGCACATTGAGGGATGGTATCAATATAAACTCACTGACAATATTGAAGTTACTCCTGGATTTATTTGGGTAACAGCACCAGACTCGGATGCCAGCAATCCAGCGAGTTTAGTTGGTTGGCTACGTACCACCTTCAGGTTTTAACCTAGTAGAATACGTCTGATAGCGTAGCATGGCGCAAGCCATATCAAGATTTACAGGATTTGAGGATTTGAGAATTTGCAGGATTTCGTATTTATTAAAAGTCTTTAATCCTTTAATCCTGGACATCCTGATTCGGACATTTTCATTCCTTGTCACCATCATTTTTACGAAAGTTAAAAGTTATGACTAACCCAACTGAATTACTCAATTATCGTTATGGTAATGGCAACTTCAATCCGGATATTCCCTGGAGTGAAACCTTAGCGACTCTCTTATCCCATCGTTCAATTCGTGCTTATTTACCTGATGCTTTACCCCCAGGAACTTTAGAAGTTTTAATTGCTGCTGCCCAATCTGCTTCTACTTCGTCAAATCTCCAAACCTGGAGTGTAGTAACAATTGAAGATGCAAATCGCAAAGAAGAATTATCAAAACTAACTAATAATCAAGCACATATTCGCCAATGTCCTCTCTTTTTAGTGTGGTTGGCAGATTTAGCCAGACTAACTCACATCGCCGAAAATCGCGGACTACCCCACGAAGGTTTAGATTATTTAGAAATGTTTTTGATGGCGGCTATAGATGCAGCCTTAGCAGCACA
This sequence comes from Anabaena lutea FACHB-196, assembly GCF_014698305.1. GTDB lineage: Bacteria > Cyanobacteriota > Cyanobacteriia > Cyanobacteriales > Nostocaceae > Anabaena > Anabaena lutea. Next base: position 78,723 of record NZ_JACJST010000006.1, read on the forward strand.
AAATGCGGTAGTAGCAGCAGAATCTCTGGGTTTGGGAACTGTATATATTGGTGCATTACGGAACAAACCAGAAGAAGTAGCACAGCTACTAAATTTACCTCCTCATGTAGTTGCTGTTTTTGGTTTGTGTGTAGGCTATGCAGATCCCGTTGTCAATGTGGCAATTAAACCACGTTTACCACAATCTGTGGTGTTACATCGAGAAACTTATCAACTTACAGAACAAGAGCAAGGAATATCAGAATATAACAAAATCATGGACAATTTTTACAATTCACAACATATGAATATTCCTGGTGATTGGTCGGAACATTGTAGTAAAAGGGTGGCATTTCCTGAATCTTTATCAGGACGAGATAAGTTACAAGAAGTGTTGAAAAAATTGGGATTTGAATTACGGTAGAGTTGTATTTATAAATGAATTTATTTATTGATTTTATAGTTTTAGGAAAAAATAACAATTACTATTGTATTTGTTATTTTTTTTGTATTGTTCAATACAATTTTTACTCGAATTTATAGTGTAAGAATCCCCACAAGCTTATGGGGATTTTTAGTGAGAATAAATTTTATACTTTCTGATAAAAAATACTTGATTTTTTACTTTTTATATGGCAAACTAAAACAATATACAGTAAATCCATAGAGTTGCTGTAGTTAGTGCATAAAAAACCAGAGTTGGACTAAATCAAGCATATTGGTAGCCCGCCTCTATGCTTGTTCACTAAACGTAATCACATAAAGGTTCAACTTTTCTAATTTGAGTGGCACATACAGCGGATTTCGCTGTTAGGAGGTACACATCTAGGGGCAAGATGCCCACACGACAATAGTTTCATTATTTGAATGAAATCCACTGTAGTTCTAGAAGTTTTGGCTATTTTGACTAGATAAAGTTTTTAACTTGATTAACGAAAATTTTCAATTTGGAGCTTCTTGAGATGGTATCTGAAATCAACGGAATGGAATTGAGGTTAGAAGGGTTAAGCAAGTCTTTTGACAAAAAGACAGTTTTACAAAGCATTGATTTAGAAATTCAACCAGGGGAATTTGTCGCTATTGTTGGTCGGAGTGGCTGTGGCAAAAGTACGATGTTGCGTTTGGTTGCCGGACTAGAAACACCCAATGAAGGTAATGTCATTTTGAATGGCAGATACACCGATCAACGCATCAACCCAGATATCCGTATGATGTTTCAAGATGCACGGCTTTTACCTTGGCAAAGAGTTTTGGCAAATGTGGAGTTAGGTTTACTCGGTTCTAATTCCAAAGTTTATGCCAAGCAAACGGCTTTACAAATTCTGCGGGAAGTAGGTTTAGAAGACCGCGCCCATGAATGGCCTGCTGTGTTATCTGGTGGACAACGGCAACGGGTAGCTTTAGCCAGGGCTTTAGCAAGTAAACCTTCTTTATTATTACTAGATGAACCCTTGGGTGCGTTGGATGCCCTAACTAGAATTGAAATGCAGCAATTAATAGAACGTTTATGGCAGGAACAAGGATTTACTGCCCTATTAATTACCCATGATGTCGAAGAAGCAGTCATATTAGCAGACAGAGTGGTGTTAATTGAAAACGGAAAAATTGCCATGAATGAGAAGATTTCTCTGCCACGTCCACGGTCTAGAGGAGATGCAAAATTTGCTCAGACTGTTGAGAAAATTTTAAACCGAGTTATGGGTCAACCAGAATATCAACATCCAGAGATAGAATACATTTTTAGTTCTACAAATGCCTAAATCTCTACAACACAAACTGCAAAATCAACATTATTAAAAATATGACTTTAGCCTTAGAACGTCCACAAAAAACTAAATATACACAGATTCGGGAAAAATTGAGTTATCTTGTCATAGATATCGACGCTCATACCCAAGAATTTCACCCTGCTTTTTGGGATTATTTAGAATTAGTCGGTAGTACAGAAATTGTAGATCGTTTTCAATCTAATTAGAAACTAAGAATAGAGAAAGACATTCACTCCTTGCATTATCGCTTCTTCTTAATCTGGGTTTAAAATTCCCAATTCTTCCCAACTCCAATTTCAATTTTTCAAAGCTGTCAACCCCCAGCAAATACAGCTTTCAATAGTTTAACCTACACGAGTTTGTAGAGGTTAATTAATAAAGCAATAACCTCTTTTACTCAGTAGCCCTAAGTTTTTTTCTCACTCAGTTGCAGTTAGTTTTCCTTACACCTTAAATCCGGGGTGGGTGTTTCTTTCCCACCTCACTTTCTTAAATCGCTTACAAATTTGTCACTAATTTCGATAATAAAAGGTAATTTAATAATGCCAAATTGGAAAAATAAACTGGAGTCATGGCAGCGCCCACGTATCACTCGTCGTCATGCCTTATTTGCTTTTGGCTACAGTTTAGTTTTATCAACTACACTGTTTAGTTGTAACAGCCCACAAAATAATAGTCTGCAACAGAGTAATTCATCTCAAAGTAATACAGGATCTAATACAAATAGTATATCTACCTCTGGGAATAGTTCTACCACTAGCCAAAAATTAGTGAGAATTGTCCGTTCTAAACAACTCACAGCCTTGGCAGTTTTAGAAAAGCAAGGTACTTTAGAAAAGCGATTAGAACCTCTGGGCTACAAGGTTGAATGGCCAGAATTTGCAGCTGGCCCACAACAATTAGAAGCTTTGAATGCAGGTGGACTTGATATTGCTTCTACTGCTGAATCACCGCCTATTTTTTCCCAAGCTGCTGGCGCACCACTTGTTTATTTAGCAGCTAATTCTTCAGATGGACAAGCTATTTCTCTTTTAGTTCCAGCTAACTCACCTGTTAAAAATTTCAAAGATTTAAAAGGTAAAAAAATTGCTTTTCAGAAAGCATCTATTGGGCATTATCTTACAGTTAGAGCCGTAGAAAAAGAAGGCTTAAAACTAACTGATGTTGAGTCTGTTTTTCTAGCACCTCCAGATGCTAACGTTGCTTTTAGTCAAGGTAAAGTTGATAGTTGGTTTATTTGGGAGCCATTCGTTACTAGAAATGTCCAAAACAAAGTTGGTCGTGTATTGATAGATGGTGGTAATGGTTTAAGAGATACTAATAACTTTTATTCTACAAACCGTAAATTCTATCAAGAAAATCCTCAAGTAATTAAAATCTTTTTGGAAGAATTACAAAAAGCACAAACTTGGTCTAAGAATCATCCCCAAGAACTTGCTCAATTACTCGCTCCTGTCACTCAGCTTGATGCAGCAACACTAAAAAAAATGCACAGTAAATATGATTTTGCATTAGTGCCTATTAATGAAGCAGTTATCAACAAGCAGCAAGAAGTTGCAGATAAATGGTACAGCCTGGGACTAATACCCAAGAAAGTAAATGTTAAAGACGGTTTTTTAACACCTGAGCAGTATGCAGAAATTACCCCCAAAGAGGTGTTAGCTAGTAAGTAATAATGGGGCTGATTTAGTATTTCGCTTAAATAGCTGATTCAATTTGTAAGTATTGATTTTGAAATTTCAACTATGACAACTCTAACTTTAACCAAGTTTCAAATTACTCCTCTTAATGCACCCCTGGGAGCAGTAGTTACTGGACTAGATGCTAGTCAAGCTGTTGCACCGGAAGTTATTTTGCAATTAAAACAAGCACTGCGGGATTATCATATTCTCATCTTCAAAAATCAAAATTTGACGAATGAGCAATTTTTAAACTTTAGTTTTTATTTTGGTTCTCTTTTTGTTCCTCCTGATGATGTTCCAGTTCTAGCCTCTCAACCAGGAGTAACACCAGTCATAATTCCTGTTTCTAATGTTGATGGTGGCTATACAGGAACTGGGGAATTAGCTTTTCATTCTGACCATAAATGGACTCCTTTTCCTTCCAGTGGTTCTTTACTCTATGCTTTAGAAGTGCCACCTGAAGGGGGAGATACTTCTTGGTTAAATCTGAATTTAGCTTATGAAACTTTGGATGAACCGACAAAACAACGAATTGCTAATTTACAGTTAATTACTTATAACCCGTTTTTAAACAAACCAGGAGAACCCCGGAGAAAGTATCGTGAGGATAAAAGTATTCCTCTTATTAGTCCTGTATATCCTCACCCATTGGTCAGAACACATCCAGAGAGTGGCAAGAAGATTTTATATTTAGATTACGCCACAGAAGTTGAAGTTGTAGGTTTAGATCCCCAAGAGGGTCAAGAATTAATTGCACAGTTACGGTATCATCTGCATCAGCGTCAATTTTATTATCAACATAAATGGGCTGTAGGCGATATTGTTTATTGGGATAATCAATCTACATTACATTATCGCCAAGCTTTTGATTCTAATCAGCGTCGGGTTATGAAACGGATTAGTTTAGCGGGTAGCCGCCCATTTTAAATTCTGTAATAAAACAGTAAGAAAACAATTTGAATTGAAATTTAGTGAAGAGAGAATCATGAACTTTAACTTACCACGACGCACAGTTTTACAGAAATTTGTTCAATACTCAGCATTAGCTTTGGTTTTTCTTTCTGCTCCAATTGCTAGTCACATAGTCCAAGCCCAAAATACAACTGCTGTTAATAAAACAGGTATCAAAACAAAAGTAGTACGACTTGCTTATCAAACTTCTGGGGATATTGTAAAGATTAAAAGAGTGATAGATAAGCGTCTTCAACCTTTAGGTGTAAAGGTTGAATGGTCTCCATTTCCTGCTGGGCCACAACTAATGGAAGCGATGAATGCAAATAGAGTTGATATTGGTTCTGTCGGAGAAACACCACCTATATTTGCTCAAGCTGCTGGCGCTCAACTTGTATATATTGCTGGACGTAAACCTAGTAAGGGTGAAGGTAGTGCTATTATTGTTCAGAAAGATTCTCCTATTAAGACAGTTAAGGATCTTAAAGGTAAAAAAGTTGTTTTTCAAAAGGGATCAGCATCACATTATTTACTACTAAGAGCTTTAGCTGAAGTAGGTTTGAAATATAGCGATATTCAAGCAGTTAGTTTAACTCCTGCTGAAGCTCGTGATGCTTTTATTCAAAAAAAGATTGATGCTTGGGTAGCTTGGGACCCTTTTATTGCTTTTGTTCAAAAAACTGCTAATGCTCGTGTTTTGAGAAATGCGTCAGGAATTGCTACCCAAGGTGGATTTTATATGGCTAGACGTAGCTTTGCTGTTGAAAATCCAGAAGTTGTACGTATAGTTTTAGAAGAAGTGGATAAGTTAGGGGAATGGGCAGAATCTAATCCTAATGAGGTTGTGAAAATTCTTGCTCCTGAATTAAAACTTGATCCGTCACTTTTAGCGGTCGTAGTTCGTAGACGCACATTCCGTTTACGTCCAATTAACTCATCTCTGATTGCTGAACAACAACGTATTGCAGATTTGTTCTATAAGGAAAGAGTTATTCCTAAACAAATTGCTATCAAAGATTCGGTTCTATCTTCTCAACAATATGCAGCTATTACACCTCAAAGAATTAGTAAAAAATAACCTGCATTAATTCTAATTTTCCCATTCTAATGGCGGATAAACACCGCCCTTAATCATCCTCATCATTACTTAATAAATTGTTATGAAACTTTCTTCTACTTCTACTGATTTTTCATCCAAGTATTCAAAGAAAAAAAACAAGTTCTATTTTAAGTTTTTCAAAAATCGGTATTTTCAGTCATTCATACCTTGGGTTGTACCCGTAACAATAATTATAGCTTGGCAATTCTTGTCTTTTATTGGCTTTATTCCTACGAGAATATTACCAGCACCTTTAGCAGTTGTTGGTGCTACTATTAAATTGGCTCAAACAGGTGAACTTTTCAGAAATATTGGTATTAGTTCTCTACGGGCAATATCTGGGTTTTTACTTGGAGGAGGTATTGGATTTAGCTTAGGTTTACTGAATGGTATTTCTCCAATTGCCGAAAAATTGTTAGATACATCTCTGCAAATGCTGCGGAATATTCCTAATTTAGCATTAATTCCATTGGTAATTTTATGGTTTGGTATTGGTGATGAGGCACGATTATTTCTGGTATCTTTAGGTGTAATGTTCCCTATTTATTTAAATACTTTTCATGGAATTCGCAGCGTTGATGCAGGATTAATTGAAATGGGGAAAATCTACGGTTTAAATACTTGGGGGTTGTTTTGGCGAATTATTCTTCCAGGGGCTATGTCTTCTATCTTAGTAGGTGTGCGATTTTCTTTAGGAATTATGTGGTTAACTCTCATTGTTGCTGAAACTATTGCGGCAGATTCTGGTATTGGTTACATGGCTATGAACGCCAGAGAATTTATGCAAACAGATGTGGTAGTTTTGAGTATTTTAATATATGCTTTGTTTGGTAAGCTGGCTGATGTCGTAGCTAGAGCTTTGGAGAATTATTGGTTGCAATGGAATCCTAATTATTTGAAGGGTTAAACTACTAATATTCGATAAATTTAAAGTATATCCCGGATTTCTCACAAGTGAAAAAAAATCATCGACGTAAGCAAAACTGGGGATGATGTAATTGATACATCTTAACCAATTCTCCCCAACCTCCCAGACTAGCTTATAATTTCCAAGGGGCGCACGCTCTCCACAGGTAAGTCAAAGGGGGATAGATGACACTTAAGCGGTTGCTGTTAATTGGGCTGACACTGTTAGCAATGATGTTGTCGGGGTTGTCTTTATTTGCTAGTTGGCAAAAACCTCAGTTCCAAAGTCGTCTGGAACTGTATCAAACCAATATTGTGCTACAAGCCCAAGCATGGCAACCAGAAGATAGCAACGACGGGAATTTTCAAGCCATTCGGGAAGCCATACTGGGGGATAAACCTTTAGAAAGTGCTACCAAGCAATATCAAGAAGCGCAAGAATCTGTCCAAATTAATTTGGATAAAGTCGAAAACAAACTAGTAAAACTGCGTGTCACACCTCCTAAACCCCTACCAAATGAAGCTCTTGATAGCAATACCTCTCCCCAAGAAAAGCAACAGTTAGAGAAGTCTGTCAACCAGCTGCAAAAATTGCGGCATGAATTAGATTTGCGGCTAGGAATCTTACAAGCAAAGCAGGGTAAAATAGATAGCGCCCTCAGTACTTGGAGTCAAGTACAGGAAAACTCAGATATAAATCCAGAATTTGGCAAAACTGCTGACACATTAAGCGGAATTTGGAGTAACCCCCCTCGTTTACTCCCAAATGCTCAACAACTGATTCAAAAAAATTTAGAAGGTTGGTTTCGCTCTACTGCGCTGATTCAGTTATATGAAATTCAGCAACGTCAAGACGCTCTAATCGCCATTCAATCTGCTCAACAAGCATCTGCTACGGACGCAATTTGGAAATTAGCAATAATTGCGACTATCCCCAGTTTAACGGCGTTAATTGGCGTAGTACTGTTGGTAGTTTTAGTTATTCAGCGTTTACTGAAGGGAAGAGAATCCGTATTGGCTGAAAATGGTGAAAAGCCTTGGTCAACACCTTGGGATGTAGAAACAATTTTACAGGTTTTTGTCCTGGGATTTTTCTTAATGGGACAATTACTTATACCCGAATTATTAACTCTTCTTCCTATTCCCCGTTCTACAGGTAATGCGCGAGTTCAGGCTTTCTCCGTTTTGGTAAGTTACTTGCTAGTTGCCTTCGGTGCGTTGTCAGTGCTGTATTTCTCTATCAAACGCTATTTCCCCCTCCCAGAAGAATGGTTCCGCTTCAGGTTGAAAGGTAATTGGTTTTTGTGGGGACTGGGTGGCTATTGCACCGCTTTACCCATTGTGGTGATAGTGTCTTTAATTAATCAAAAATTATGGCAAGGACAAGGCGGTAGTAATCCGCTCTTACAACTGGCACTAGAAAGTAGAGATAACATAGCATTGGGAATATTTTTCTTTACAGCTGGTATAGCTGCACCACTGTTTGAAGAACTTCTATTTCGCGGCTTTTTGTTACCTTCTCTAACTCGTTACATTCCAGTTTGGGCAGCCATTGTCGCCAGTAGTTTGTTATTTGCTGCGGCTCACCTGAGTCTGTCGGAAATTCTACCTTTAACTGCCTTGGGAATGGTCTTAGGAATAGTGTACACGCGATCGCGCAATCTCCTCGCCCCTATGCTTCTCCACAGCCTCTGGAATAGCGGTACATTACTCAGTTTATTTCTTTTGGGTAGTGGAAATAATTAAGCTTATTAGCAGATGCAAAAATGCCCCCGTAGCAAGGATTTGGTGGGCAATGCCCACCCTACGTATATTTCCAAAATCAAATCTTATTCCTATAACAATTTTGACCTATTGACCTACTTACCTGATTTTGCAATTTTGTACAAAATCTGCTGTATTACATTTAATAACATTCATATACATATGTTCGCTTTATTTTTGCATTTAGAGGCGTTATATATAATGTTTCTACATAATTTATTACTTGGCACAGCCTTACATAGAATTGATTGAAGACTCTTTTTTATAATTATGTGTATGGGGATCATTAACTGCCAAGGGTTTCAAAAACAAAAAAATCTGTGTGCATATGCACTGACAAAACCACGATAAAAGTGTATCCTTATATTTACAGCCAACTCAAAAAAGTCCGGATCTACTAGCAGTAGACTTGTAGAAAATAGTAGGGTGTAGTAGTTTTTAGAGATGATTAGGGTTAATTATCCTCAAGAGAAATGTTAAGCCTATAAATCTGCTTCCCTTGCTGCCTTCAAATTTGTAAGCAAATTGACCAAAATTCATTGATAACCGTGATATTTTCAGGTGTTATGAGACTATTTCCTCATATAGCAATTCTTACTGAGGTTGTGAACATACTGTAGGTTAGGTTTAGACGAGGTAATTAACTGATAACACTCACAGATAAATCACCAAAGCGCGTCTTCACCCAAAATTCACTATACAATATGTGTTCACGATTCCTGATTAATCGCTATACCACGTTGGGATAGTTAGTATTATTTTATATCTCTTGAACAGCCTATTAGCATAGGTGCAAGTTGAGCAATCATATCTATTACTGATAGATATCTTGGGTGAAAAATTCTCTACTGTCACGCCCAAATCTAAAATCTAATATTGGTATCAGTCCCATACTTCCAAGTTATTGATGGAAATGTGGCATCTTAGCTTTGGCTATTGATATTAAGAATTGCTTATCCTATGAAAATGAAAATATATTTAGTCATTACATATATTTTCTTATTCTTAAGACAAGTAGGAATTAAAACTTATACAACACACATCAAGGATGATAACTTAAATATGGCGAATCTTAACCCTTCTCACTCTACCAAACAACTTTTAGCTGGTTACAGTGGCATTATTTTTGGGGGATTTGGACTGCATAAATTTATTCTTGGTTATGCCCCGGAAGGTTTTATCATGCTAGTAATTTCTGTAGTTGGAGGTTCTATCACTTTTGGTTTTACATTGGTGATTATGCAATTTGTAGGTTTAGTTGAAGGCATGATTTATTTAAACAAGAACCATGAAGAATTTGTTAATACCTATTTTGTGAATAGACAAGGCTGGTTTTAGAGTTTTGATTAAACAGCTATAGGAATCAAACCTGATTCCTATATGTATTTTCAGTATATTTAGGAAATTGACATCAACAGTATTCTTAATCTAAAATCTAAAATCTAAAATTGGTAAGATATGCCAATCCTTAAACCTAAGCAGGTTAACTTAATTATTTTATTGCTGATTGGTATTGCTTATTTCAGCACTATGTCTAATTTAGAAATCAACAATTTCTACAAAAGCCTGATTTTCATGATGCCTATTCAGATAGGGACTGTCATCTATGTAACTTATAGGCGCTGGAGTCGTTGATGTTAGTTGACAATTTAAATATTATTGACATTTGGTCATAGTTACAGATTTCGCCTAATCTCGAAGTAGAGACACCTGTTGTCAGGGATAGAATTTTTATAGCGAATCTAAAAACTTGCCATGCAACTTCTCCCAGAAACTAAGCTTGCCCCAGAATCTACCCCAATGACAGAAAAAATTATTTTAGATGTTGGGGGCATGAAATGTGCTGGGTGTGTAACAGCAGTAGAAAAACAGCTAAAGCAACATCCAGGAATCAGAAGCGTCTGTGTTAACCTAGCGACAGAAGTAGCCGTCGTAGAGGCAGAGGCTGGTGTGGCAGATGCAGATGCACTAGCAAAGGGATTGACGGCAACGGGATTCCCCACGCAAACCCGTACAGCTAATAGCAAAATAGCAGGTGAGACATCTGCTAGACAAGACCCCGCAATCAGACAGCGCCAAGAAATGGTAGGGGCCATAGGGCAGTTAGCGATCGCAGGACTGCTACTGCTATTATCAGGAATTGGACATTTTGGTAGTACAGTTTTCCCCATATTCAATAACATCTGGTTCCACTGTGGACTAGCCACTGTATCCCTGCTAATTCCCGGCCGCCCAATTTTAATCGATGGCTGGCGTGGTTGGCGACGGGGTGCGCCCAACATGAATACCTTAGTCAGTTTGGGAACTCTGACAGCCTACACAGCTAGTTTGGTAGCGCTGTTGTTTCCCCAAATGGGTTGGGAATGCTTTTTTGACGAACCGGTGATGATGCTGGGCTTTATCCTCCTAGGCAGGACATTAGAACAACAAGCTAGAGGTCGTGCTGCTGCGGCATTTAGGCAATTACTAGCACTCCAGCCGCAGATAGCCAGATTGATTGCTAACCCAGAAGCAGAGAAATTAATAGTAGGGGCAAATATTGTCGAGATACCTGCTGAACAAGTGCGGATTGGTGAATGGTTGCAGGTGTTACCAGGAGATAAAATCCCCGTTGATGGTGAAGTTCGCTTTGGACAAACTACGGTGGATGAATCGATGCTGACTGGGGAATCTGTACCAGTGATGAAGCAACCAGGAGATGCAGTCGCGGCGGGAACTCTCAATCAGTCGGGTGCGATCGCTATTCAAGCTACTCGTACAGGCAATGATACTACTTTGGCACAAATTGTGGCTTTGGTAGAAGCTGCCCAAACTCGGAAAGCGCCAGTACAAAAATTAGCAGATACGGTTTCTGGTTATTTTACCTATGGGGTGTTAACAGCTTCTTTGGTAACTTTTCTATTTTGGTATTTTTTCGGTACTCACATTTGGCCAGAAGTTACCGTTTCCAGTGGGATGGAAATGATGAGTCACTCAGCACAACACCCAGCCCCCAACACACATTACTCCTCACTGTTAATTAGTTTAAAATTAGCGATCGCTTTGATGGTAGTTGCTTGTCCCTGTGCTTTAGGACTAGCAACCCCCACAGCCATTCTGGTTGGTACAGGTTTGGGTGCAGAACGGGGTTTGTTAATTAAAGGTGGTGACGTTTTAGAAAGAGTCCACCAACTAGATACTGTGGTGTTTGATAAAACAGGAACTCTGACTACAGGTCATCCAACTGTGACAGATTATTTGGTATTTGCAGAAAATGGAGCGGAAAATTCACCTCAGTCTCTTCTCCAACTAGCAGCGGCAGTAGAAAGCGGCACTTATCATCCCCTAGCTAGAGCAATTCACCAAGCGGCACAGCGGCAAGAGTTATCAATTCCCCATGCTGTAGATTTTCATACGGAACCAGGGCTAGGAGTGTCTGCTGTAGTCGAAGGCAAAAAAGTACTTTTAGGTAATTGGGATTGGTTGAATGGCCACGGAATTGCTATTAGTGAAACCGCACAACAGCAAGGGCAAAAATGGGCAGTAGCGAGTAAAACAGTCATTGGTGTGGCAGTGGATGGCAGTTTAGCTGGATTAATTGCTGTCAGTGATACCCTCAGACCAGATGCAAAAGCAACAGTAGACAAATTACGTCAAATGGGTTTACGGGTCATCCTCCTCAGCGGTGATAGATTAGAAGCAGCCAGTGCGATCGCAGGGCAACTAGGATTAGATAGTAGTGATGTCATGGCAGGTATCCTCCCAGCAAAGAAAGCCGCAGCAATACAGACTCTTCAAACTGGGGAACATCAATCCGTTGTGGCAATGGTAGGAGACGGCATCAATGATGCTCCCGCTTTATCTCAAGCAGATGTCGGCATTGCTTTAAACTCTGGCACAGATGTGGCTATGGAAACAGCCGAAATCATACTCATGCGTGACTGTCTAAGCGATGTTGTACAATCAATCTTACTCAGTCGTGCAACGTTCAACAAAATACGTCAAAATTTATTCTGGGCTTTTGCATATAATACAATTGGTATCCCATTAGCAGCAGGTATTTTCTTACCCAGCTTGGGATTTGTTCTGAGTCCATCCAGCGCAGCTGCGCTCATGGCTTTCAGTTCGGTTAGTGTTGTCACTAACTCAGTTTTATTACGCCGCTTTGCACATCTACCTTAAAATTAAATTAGGTCAACATAATTCGTAATTGATAATAATGCCTGCGGTCGGCATTATTACGAATTACGAATTAGTAATTATTTGGTCAAAGCCGCTACCTTACCAGAGGAGAGGTTTACCAGAAAGGTCTGACGTTTAATTCAGTTGATCTACTGATCACTGGTAGGCAAAATCTAAGTAAAATCTATCTTGGCTCATACCGCTCAATTCAGGTGTTATGACAGGGAATAGATGACTATTAACAAGCTTAAAAGTATAAAAAGTGTCTGGGTTTTATGATGGCTGCTTTCTCTGCCAGACTCTAGGTGTAGCTTGCTTTTCCCAAGGGGTATGTAGAAGGCATCAGTCTATGTCCATACTGTATCTGTCAACGGACATCAGTTAACAAAAGCTATCTAAACTCCTCCCAGAGACAATATACTCATATGGGCAAAAGCAATATACTATTCTCTTCTCACGCCATGTGTAATTTCAATGTTGATTAGATTTAATATGAGATAATTTTCTCTAAAAGTATGGTAGAAAAAGATACTCATTCAATGCTTGTGTATCCAAGTTCAACAAATTTTAGTAACCATCTGTCAATGGCAGCAGAACTTAATGAAAACCATCTACTGATTATAGAAGATGATCAAGGACGTAAAGAATTCCCTCTGGAAAACTCCGTCTATTCTATCGGTAGAGACCGTAATTGCAGTATTCGGTTGATATCGCAGTTTGTCTCTCGTCACCATGCCACCTTAGTCCGATTCCCACGCAAGAATCAGAATAATGGCTATTATTACCGGATTATAGATGGTGATTCCAAAGGTAAGCCCAGTGCCAACGGTTTAGTGATTAACGGACGCAAACTACCAACCCATAACCTTAAAAATGAAGACGAAATTGTCTTTGGACCTCAAGTACGCGCAATTTATTATGTGTTAAAGAATACTCGGCTTTCAGGACAAACGGATGCTTGTGAGTATGATATTACATTAATAAACCCTGGAACAACAGAGGATATGGAGGACTAATACTGTTTCACTGGCAGATTGATACAAATGGACAGAGGCTCTGACCAGGAATTTTAGATTTTAGATTTTAGATTTTAGATTAAAAAAAATTTGGTACAGGTTCCCCGTCTTTCAGGACGGCAAAATCATAAATGCCAAATCCAAAATTTTCAAGCTCTACACTTTAAGGTTGAGTCAATCCAAAATCCAAAATCGTAAATCCAAAATCGAGTGACGCGGAGATTCATTTGTAGCTTTAATCAAGTGAATTGATATGACAGGTCAAGAACTCAAGTTGCTAGTAACTGGCGATACTAGCAACTTAGGTTATGATCCGGCAAGACTTTCAATTAGATGCCAATGTCGGCTATGTTCAATTGCCTGCTTGACAAAATCAAACATTTGTCGGCAATGATTATTCAATTGGAGTGGCAGTTCCTCATTTTTCATCACAATACTTAATCGGGTTTCCGCTTCCGTAGCAGTAGATTTATCAATCAGGACTTCAACGCTAACTAACTTAGAAAAAGATACATTACCAGGAATTTCACGAGCCATAATGTAGTCGGCTGTGTAGTATTGAACATCCAAGTCACAATCTTGTAGCAGTTCTATAAGTAATGCTTGGAGATGCTCAATGGGAACAGAAACAATAAATGAACAGGTATAGCGAGCCATAATAGCCCCACGCCTTACAACACTCCGTCCATCCTATAATACTGAAGTAAATAAAAGACAAGTTGTTATAAATTTATTACCTGAAGCCGATTTTTTTGGCAAGCGATCGCTCTACAGTTCAAGAAGAGATAGGGGAAAATGGGGATATGGGGGCAATTCCCCCTTTCCCCCGTGCTTCTTCTGTTTAACAGAACAGGATATTAGCTATTATTCCTCTGGGACATCAACCAAAATATTGCCTTCTTCCACACGCAGAGGAAATACAGGTAAGGTTTTAGCTTCAGAAACCATAGAAAGTAACTTACCCACTCCAGGTGGCCAGGGACACCAAGTTTTTACTTCACCGCTACTCAGGTCAAAAGCGCTACGATGGAAAGAGCAGACAATCGCCCCGTCTTTGATTTTCCCGGATTTCATCGGTAATTTTAAGTGAGGGCAGCTATTCTCTACAGCATAAATCTGATTTTCGTGGTTTAACAGCAAGATATTCCGCTTACCCACTTTCACAACTTCTCTGGCACCGGAACCCAGTGCATTAGCTGATAGAACCTTAATCCAGGCCATACAGTTCTCCTTTATTTACAAACCTGTTCTCAGTTTCCCGCAATTGTGCGCGGTGTGATTAAATTAATAATTAGGGCTTGCTGTTCGCGTAGCGTGCCGTTAGGCATAAAAGTCTTTTCGTCAGGAGTCAGGAGTCAGGAGTCAGGAGTCAGGAGTCAGGAGTCAGGAGTCAGGAGTCAGGAGTCAGGAGTCAGGAGTCAGAATTAGAAACAGCGTCCAGGAGAGGAAATACACTCTAATTTTCCCAGATGTTTCTCAGTGATAATTTGATAACTAATAGATAAACCTAAGCCTGTACCTTTACCTACAGGTTTAGTAGTGAAAAAAGGGTCAAAGACTCGCTTGTAGATATTTGCGGGAATGCCAATTCCATTATCAGCTATGCGAATAATTACTTTTTTATCTTCCCCCATTTCAGTATAAATGCGAATCTGTGGTTTGCTTAATGCAAATTCTTGACTGAGAATAGACTCTTCCAAAGCATCAATCGCATTTACCAGAATATTCATAAATACCTGGTTGAGTTGTCCAGCGTAGCACTCGACTAAAGGTAAATTACCATACTCTTTGATGAGTTCAATAGCAGGACGGTTAGATGTAGCTTGGAAACGATTTTGCAAAATCATCAGAGTACTATCTAGACCCTCATGGATATTTACTGCTTTCATTTCGGCTTCATCCAAGTGAGAAAAGGTTCGCAGAGATAGAACAATTTCTTTAATTCACCGAACTTGATATAATTCTAAAGACCAGGAATGTAGGCTTAATTTTGATGGCAATTATTAAAAATTCACATATGTAAAATTCAGAATATATAAAAACTGATGAAACAGGCAAAAATATTACTCGAACCAGGCACATTATGGACAAAAGTCAAACAAACCACAGAACAAGCTTTAAAATGCGGGGCGCTAAAATCCATTCCCACAGAGTTTGAATTTATTGAACAAGATGGAATTAAATTTTTAGTCAGAATTTTATCTAACCTCAACCTTAAAAAAGCAGCTAAGGAAAAACAAGAAAAACAAACCACCGCAACTGGTAAAGAGTTTAATCCTTTCTTACCTTACGAAGAAGATTTATTTGTGGCGGATATTTCTGATACTCACGTTTGCATTTTAAATAAATTCAATGTCGTTGATTATCACTTGCTGATTATCACCCGTGCTTTTGAAGAACAGGAAAGCTTACTAACTTTAGAAGATTTTGCCGCGATGTGGGCAATTCTTGCTGATTTCGATGGTTTAGTGTTTTATAATAGTGGCCAACTTGCTGGTGCTAGTCAGCGACATAAACATTTGCAAATTGTCCCTTTTTCGGGGAAAGATATTCCCATTACACCGCTTTTAACAGCCGCTAAATTTCAAGATTCTATTGCTGCAACTATACCTGGACTTCCTTTTTTACACGCGTTCACATCTCTAGATATCCAAGCAGGTGCTGAGGTAACTTTAGCTAAATATCACGATTTACTGCGGGCGGTGGGTATTGAACCGATTAATAATATACAATCTATTGCATATAATCTTTTGGCTACGCAAGAATGGATGTTAATTGTACCGCGATCTCAGGAGGAATTTGAGTCAATTTCTGTGAATTCTTTGGGGTTTGCTGGTGCTTTGTTGGTGCGGAATGCTGAACAATTGCAACTGCTTAAAGATATAGGGCCAATGAATATTTTGAGGAATGTGGCTGTAGTGGAGTTTTAACGCAGAGGAACGCAGAGTTAAGCGCAGAGGGACACGGAGGAGGTTGTTTTTGAGATGGAGATATAATTTATTTTTGCTCTCTGTAGTTATTAAAAAATAAGAAAATTTATGGAATCTCTTGATTTAAAATGGATTCGCGCACAATTTCCAGCATTAACACAAACTATCAATGGATACCCAGCGATTTTCTTTGATGGTCCCGGTGGAACTCAAATACCTGGTGCGGTGCTGGATGCGATGAGTGATTATCTAGTACGTTCTAATGCTAATGCTCACGGTTATTTTGCTACCAGTGTGCGGACGGATGCGGTGATTAATTCTGCACGGGCTGCGATCGCTGATTTTTTAGGATGCGATAATGATGAAGTCGTATTTGGCGCAAATATGACTACTCTCACTTTTGCTGTTAGTCGCGCTATTGGTAGAGAATTACAAGCAGGTGACGAAATTATTGTGACTTGTCTTGATCACGCAGCTAATATTTCTCCTTGGTATGCTTTAGAAGAAAAGGGTGTGATTATCCGTGTTGTGGATATGAATGTTGAAGACTGCACTCTCGACATGAATGATTTGCAACAGAAAATTAATTCGCGCACAAAGTTAGTAGCGGTAAGTTATGCTTCCAATGCAGTGGGGACTATTAATGATATTGCTAAAATTGTCAATTTAGCTCATGCTGTTGGTGCTTTAGTTTTTGTGGATGCTGTCCATTATGCACCTCATGCACCAATTAATGTTCATCATTTAAACTGTGATTTTCTTGCTTGTTCTGCTTATAAATTTTTCTCTCCTCATGTCGGTATTCTCTACGGAAAAAGAGAACATTTAGCGCGGTTTTCTCCTTATAAAGTAAAACCTGCATCTGATGAAGTTCCATCTCGTTGGGAAACAGGAACTTTAAATCATGAAGGTTTGGCGGGATTAGTAGCAACAATTAATTATTTAGCAAAATTAGGTTGTCATGTTTCTCCAACTTTAGATAATGAGTTGCTTTCGTCTTTAATCGAAGCTGATAGAGAAGGGTTAACTACATTTCATTGTCCTCGCTTTCTCACTGAACCTGGACAACCTAACTCTGAGTTAGCATCAGCTTATCACAGTCGTCGTGCGGCTTTGTTAGCTGCAATGTCCGCCATTCAGCAATATGAAAGACAATTAAGTAAAAAGCTCATTTCTGGATTGTTAGAAATTCCTGATTTAAGGGTTTATGGTATTACTGAACCTTGTGAATTTATCTGGAGGACACCAACTGTTTCTATTCGCATTGAGGGAAAAACACCGGCAGATATAGCTAAGATTTTAGCAGAGAAAGGAATCTTCACTTGGCACGGTAATTTCTATGCTATTGAACTCACAGAAAAGTTAGGTGTGGAAACAACTGGTGGTTTACTGCGAATTGGATTAGCACACTATAATAGTGTGGAAGAAATTGAACAACTTTTGTCGGTGTTAGTTGAGATTTAAATTCTCAAGAAATGCTTAAAAACAATATCAAACTGTGAAAAATCACATGGTGGGTTAATCGCTAACTAACCCACCATTACTATCCCCTAAATTTATGGTGGGTTACGGACTACCTAATCCACCCTACTATTTTTGGGTAATTTATTTTTTGGTGTTCCCTAATTAAACCTTGATTGGGATAATCTTTTTCATACTCTAGTTTAATCTTTTCCTGATGTTCATCAATGCGTTGATTCAATGAGCGAATTGATTTTCTGTGGTTTTTATTCCCCATCAAATTAGTAGATGCTCCTACAGTTTACTATAGGCATCTGAGATTACTGATTTTTTTATTTTTACGTTTACAAAATAATTATAAGTTAAAAAAGGTGGGAATTACCCACCCGCTATTTACTCAGCAAACACACTAGCAAAAAAGTCCAAAGTCTCCTTCAAAGCCTTGATGAAAACATCAATTTCTTCGCGGGTATTGTAAAAAGATAAACTTGCCCGTGCAGTTCCCGCTAAACTTAAATAACGGTGTAATGGTTGAGTACAATGATGTCCAGAACGAATAGCTACACCTTCTTGATCTAACAATGTTGCTAAATCATTAGCATGAACTTCAGGGACTGTAAAAGCTGCTAATGCGGCTCTCCCTTCCCCTTGAGCATTAGGTTTCGGCCCGTAGATTCTAATTTGGGGTATTTGCCCTAATTGCTCAAATAAATAAGCAGTTAATTCGGCTTCATAAGCATGGATTTTATCCATACCGATATTAGTAAGATAATCTATCGCTGCACCAAGTGCGATCGCTTCCCCAATAGCCGGAGTACCCGCTTCAAATTTATGAGGTAATTCCGCATAGGTAGAATGGTCTAAAAATACCTCTGCAATCATTTCACCACCACCGAAAAATGGCGGCATTGCTTCTAGTAATTCCAACTTACCATACAAAAAGCCAATGCCAGTGGGAGCGCACATTTTATGTCCAGAAGCTACCAACCAATCACAGTCAAGTTCTTGGACATCAATAGGCATATGGGGGACACTTTGACAAGCATCAAGTAAGAATTTAGCACCGTGTCTGTGAGCAATTTCAGCTATTTCTTTAACTGGGTTTATACAACCCAAAGTGTTAGAAACATGAACAATAGACACCAACTTTGTTTTTTCAGAAATCAGTGTTTTAAACTGTTCTAAATCAAAAGTTTCTTCAGGAGTCAATTCGACAAACTTCAAGACCGCGCCAGTTTTTTGAGCGACAAATTGCCAAGGAACTATATTACTATGGTGTTCCATGACCGAGAGAATAATTTCATCTCCTGGCTGTAAATTGTTCATTCCCCAACTGTAAGCGACTAAGTTAATAGCTTCACTAGCGTTGCGGGTGTAAACAATTTCTTGACGTGATTTTGCATTAATGAATTTTGCTACTTTATCGCGTGCGGCTTCATAAGCATCAGTCGCTTTTGCACTCAAGAAATGTGCCCCACGGTGGACATTAGAATTGTATTGTTCATAATAATCACGCCAAGCATTTAATACAGCTAAAGGCTTTTGAGAAGTAGCCGCATTATCGAGATAAACCAGGGGTTTACCGTGAACTTCCTGATGTAAAATTGGGAAGTCAGAGCGAACTTTATCAGCGAGAGATTTGGTAGAAGTGATGACCATTTTTAATAAAGAGTTCAGGTGTGTGTAGGGGCGGGGTTTCCCCGCCCTTTTAACCGACGGGGTTTCCAAATTTAAATTATTTATTCGTGAGGCTTGTGACGGTTTTCAACAAACTCTCACGCAAAGAAGGAACAGGTATGAAGTTAATAATTTCCGTCGCGAAAGCATTAACTAATAACTTGCGGGCATTATTTTCATCAATACCGCGACTTTGCAGGTAGAATATTTGATCATCTTCCAACTGACTGACAGTAGCACCGTGAGCGCATTTGACGTTATCAGCAGTAATTTCTAATTGAGGTTTGGTGTCAATTCTCGATTTAGATGATAACAGCAAATTGCGGTTTAGCTGTGCTGCGTCCGTTAACTGTGCGGGTTTGGGGACAAAAACCTTACCATTGAAGACACCATGAGCGCGATCGCCTATAATGCACTTATGTAACTGTTTGCTCACACCATGAGGATAATTTAAAGATAAAGCACTGTGAGTATCAGCCAATTGATTATCAGCAATCACAGTTAAACCATTTAGCGTCGTTTCCGTTTGCTCACCAGTTTGTAAAATCTCCAAATTGTGACGTGATATTTTTCCACCAACTGTCACCGCATTACAATGATAACGACTATACCGCGCCTGAGTTACCGCAGTTTTGCCAATATGAAAAGCTGCTTCACCTTCCCGGACAATTCTATTGTGACTCACCTGGGCATTTTCATTTACCCAGATTTCCGTAACGCTATTAGTAAAGTAAACTCCATCATTTTGTGAACATGAAACATACTCTTCAATTAGAGTTGCTTGGGAATTACTTTCAGCTACTACTAAAACGCGCGGTTGGGAAATAGTCGCAGTTTCACCAGCAACAGAAATAAATAGTAAATGAATGGGATTTTCAACCACCACATTTTTACTAACCCATACCACCGCGACATCATTTAAAGCCGCAGTATTAAGAGCAGTAAAAACTTCCTTTGCTCCCTCAGCTTGAGCTAAATATTCCCGAACAACCTCACCAGGTAAAACATCCAAATTACCAAATTTTAAACCAGAAGGTAAATTTTCAGTATTAGATAAATTAGGTGAGTAAACACCATTTACAAATACTAACCGCTGAGAAACTTCAGGTAAAACAAAATCATCTTGTAGAGACAATTCATGAATTGTCTCTACATTATTGAATGTTACCTGTTTCAGAGGTGATAAATCAGTAAACCGCCATTCTTCTTCGCGGGTATTGGGGATAACAGAATGACGAACCCAATTAGCAGCACTGTCACGAAGTTGTTGTAACCAACCATCTGATTTTTTGGTAGTTACCCGACTTAATAAATCACTCAAAAAAGCATCTCTATCTAATAGAGACTCAGGAATAGAAGTAAGAGAAACTGGAATAGACATTACACACCCACTCCCAAAGCTTCTTCTAGAACCCAATCATAACCGCGAGATTCTAACTCTAACGCCAACTCCTTACCACCACTTCTAATAATTTGTCCCTGTGCCATAACATGAACAAAATCAGGAACAATATAATCAAGAAGACGCTGATAGTGAGTAATCATAATTGTGGCATTTTCGGGACTTGTTAACTGATTAACTCCATTAGCGACAATTTTCAGAGCGTCAATATCCAAACCAGAATCAGTTTCATCTAAAATCGCCAACTTTGGTTCTAAAATCGCCATTTGCAGAATTTCATTCCGCTTCTTTTCCCCACCAGAAAAACCCTCATTCACACTGCGGTTAAGAAAAGAAGAATTCATCTTCACAATCTCCAACTTTTCCTCAACCAAATCATCAAAATCGAAAGCGTCAACCTCTTCCAAACCTTGAGCTTTGCGACGAGAATTATAAGCCACCCGCAGAAAATCCAAATTACTCACACCGGGAATTTCCAAAGGATATTGAAAAGCTAAAAATACACCACTTCTAGCCCTGTCTGCTGCTTCCATTTCCAAAAGATTTTGTCCTTGAAAAACCACCTCACCACCAGTAACAGTATAAGCTGGATGTCCCGCCAAAACCTTAGAAAACGTACTCTTACCAGAACCATTAGGTCCCATAATCGCGTGAACTTCCCCAGCGCGAACATCCAAATTCAAACCCTTCAAAATTGGAGTACCATCAACATCAGCAGTCAAATTCTTAACCGACAAAATCAAATCACTATTCTCAATAATCATCTTTTCTTCCTCTATTTCTCTGTGCCTCTGCGTGAGACTTCTTAACCCACACTACCTTCCAACTTCAAACTCAACAACTTATCAGCCTCAACAGCAAACTCCATAGGAAGCTGATTAAAAACATCCTTACAGAAACCGCTAATCATCATCGAAATAGCATCTTCCGAAGAAATACCACGTTGAGCAAAAAAGAATAATTGATCCTCACCAATTTTAGAAGTAGAAGCTTCATGCTCAACCTTCCCAGTATTATTCTGAACTTGAATATAAGGAAAAGTATTAGCTTGAGCATTATCACCAATTAACATCGAGTCACATTGAGAATAATTTCTCGCACCTTTTGCAGTAGGATTAATCTTCACCAAACCCCGATAACTATTGCTTGATTTACCAGCAGAAATTCCTTTAGAAATAATTGTGCTGCGGGTGTTTTTACCAACGTGAATCATCTTACTTCCAGTATCTGCTTGCTGCATATTATTTGTTAATGCAACTGAGTAAAATTCACCCACAGAATTATCACCAACTAACACACAACTAGGATACTTCCAAGTAATAGCAGAACCCGTTTCTACTTGAGTCCAAGAAATCTTAGAATTTACACCTTGACACAAACCCCGCTTAGTTACAAAGTTGTAAATTCCACCTTTACCATTTGCATCCCCAGCGTACCAGTTCTGCACAGTAGAATATTTAATTTCTGCATTATCTAATGCTACCAATTCTACAACCGCCGCGTGTAGCTGGTTGCTGTCGTACATGGGGGCTGTACAACCTTCTAAATAGGAAACATAACTTCCTTCGTCGGCGACAATTAAAGTCCGTTCAAATTGTCCTGTATCACCGGAATTAATGCGAAAATATGTAGACAATTCCATTGGACATTTTAAGCCTTTGGGAATATAAACGAAAGAACCATCGCTAAACACAGCCGCATTTAAAGCAGCAAAATAATTATCAGCAATAGGAACAACGCTACCCAAATATTTTTTAATAAGATCTGGATGTTCTTGCAGGGCTTCCGAAAAAGAACAGAAAATTACGCCATCTTTGGCAAGTTTCTCTTTATATGTAGTGGCGACAGAAACACTATCAAAAATCGCATCAACAGCAACGTTAGTTAATCGCTTTTGTTCATTTAAAGGAATACCCAATTTTGCGAAGGTTTCCAATAAAGTGGGATCAACTTCATCTAAACTGTTGAGTTTTGCTTTTTTTTGTTTCGGTGCAGAATAATAAATAATATCCTGATAATTAATAGGCGGATATTGGACATGAGACCAAGTTGGTTCTGTCATTTTCAGCCATTGGTGGTAGGCGCGGAGGCGATACTCCAACATGAATTCCGGCTCATTCTTTTTGCTGGAAATCAGGCGAATAACATCCTCATTTAGCCCACGGGGGATAATATCGGCTTCAATATCGGTAACAAAGCCGTACTTGTAAGGTTGGTTGACTAAGGTTTTGACAGATGCGCTCATCGGTTCTCTTGTGTTCTCTTTAAAGGACAGGCGACGGGTTCCATGAAGCTGATTCCCGTTTTGTGTTACCGATTGCTAACAGGACTGCTAGAATAGGTTTAATGACTAAAACAACTCGGCGGTTGTTTAATCTAATTTCATTGTACGATAGATTAACAACAACAATGTTGTTTAAGTCAAATTTTCAGAAAAAAAGTTTTTTATTTTGGGACGTTTGCGAAGCGTCTAGTAGAGAAGATGGCGACTACCCAGCAGACCTCAACTAAGCAAGATATACTACAATATCTATTGAAACACTCACAAGCAACGGCTCTTGAACTGGCGGAAGTATTAGAAGTCAGTCCCCAAGCTATTCGCCGTCATTTAAAGGATTTAGAGACGGAGGAGCTAGTTCTTTATTCGGTATCAGAACAACCGAGTATGGGCAGGCCGCAGCACGTTTATCAATTGAGTCGTGGGGGAAGATTACACTTGCAGAAAAGCGCTAACCGCTTAAGTGACGGTTATGGCGAGTTTGCTGTTTCTCTCCTGGACACTTTAGCGGAAACTGTGGGACGTGAGCAAGTAAAATCTATTTTACGGAAACAGTGGGAACGCAAAGCTCAAGAATATCGGAAACGGGTGGGTAATGGTTCTTTGCAGGAACGAGTGGCAACTTTGATAGAATTGCGAAAGGCTGAAGGTTTTATGGCGGAGTTTCACGCTGTTGAATCAGATGCTAGTGGTGCAGAAAGATTCATTTTTGTGGAACATACCTGTGCCATTTCTGATGTTGCTGAATCTTTTCCTAGCGTATGTGGTCATGAATTAGAAATGTTTGCGGCTATTTTACCAGATTGTACTGTAGAGCGTACCCATTCGCTGATTCATGGTGAACATCGCTGTGGTTATTTGGTTCAAGAAAGTCTCCCGCAAAGTTGAAAAGTAGCAAAGTAATTTTTATGGATATCGCACCTAATCAATCATCAACTCAATTTTTATCTCTGGAAGAATCAGCCCAAGTTGATGCGGCTTTGTTATCTTCTCCTGAAAAGTTTTTAACTAGACTGACTATTTCTTCTTTAAGAATTTTACAACATATTGCTCAAGAGAATCAGGTAAAAATTGAAGATTTAACCACACAAGAAGTCATTGCCTGGTTTGAAAAAGATGCCAAGATTAGAAGAGAAGAAGGGGTTGAAACTGCATACCTAAAGTGGTAGAAATAATCAATAAACTATGACTAGAAGGCGAGTTTTTATTAGTCCATACTTCGCTACATTGGGATTAGTAGGACTATCTCTAATTAGTTGTAATTAGTTGTAGTTTTGCTGGTAATCGCAGTCAATCGAAACAGGAGGCGAAAACCATGAAATTAGCAAGTAGCGCTTTTACAAATAATGGCTTAATTCCTGCTCAATATACCTGTGATGGTGCAAATGTGTCCCCACCTCTTAACTGGGATGAAGTTCCACCAGAAACACAAAGTCTAGCATTAATTGTTGATGACCCAGATGCACCTGAACAAACATTTGTGCATTGGGTAATTTATGATATTTCCCCCTCAGTAAACCAACTACCAGAAAAAATCCCTGTGGGACAAACTATCGCTGGTAGTGGTGTACAGGGAGCAAATGATTTTGGCAATTTTGGTTATGGTGGTCCTTGTCCACCCAGCGGAACCCATCGCTATTTTTTCCAAATTTATGCTTTAGATAAAAAGTTGAGTTTAGCTGCTGGTGCTAGTAAATCCCAAATCATAACTGCCATTGCAGGTCATGTTTTGGCGAAATCAGAATTAATTGGACGTTATAAACGACCCTGACATCAAATAATCAAGTAAAAAGCACCCTTTCCAGGTGCTGAACAATTAATTAAGCATTTTTAATTTTTCAAAGGATTCGTTAATGATTGTAATTATTAGTCCGAGGTGTACGAGCGCCAGCAACGGCACCTATGAGCGCAGTAGCTAAACCTAATAAAGAACCAAGGACGTACCACCACAAGGTTCTAGAAGTTGCAGCAGCAATTTCACGAGCTTGTGCAGCAGTTAACTGAGGTATATTTTGCGGTATAGGAGAACCCGACTGCTGTGCTTGATTTATCACGTCTCCGGCATTAGCAGCAACAACACCGAAAGCACCGGTTACCCCCGTTGCTAATAGCCATGAGCTAAGAGCCAATGTTGTTGCCCAAAGAATAGCACCGTTCAGGAGTGCTGTGTTGCGACTCATGGGTCCACAACCACGGGTTGTTACCCAACCACCAACAAATAAGGAAATCAATAAAGCAATAGTTGACCAAAGCCCTACATTACTGGCAACACCTGGTGTAATCGATCTAGGTGCTAATGAGTCAGCTATTCTACCTGCTCCTAGAGCGCCAAACAATGCACTCAAAATCAATTGTGTAGCTAAACCAACCAAGACACCAGAAATTATCGGACCCCAGCGAACACGATCATGATATTCACCTACTCGACTCGCAATCGTGGTCTCGGTTGGTATCATATCATCATTTACCCGATTTACGTATGACATAGTGTATTTTGTCCCTTGCTAGTTCAGGAAATTCTTTCAGGTATATTTATGCTTTATGTTTAAAAGTAAATTACTTTTTGTCAGGTTTTATATCTATCAATAGAAAGACTTGATCACTCTGTCGTTAGTAAGAATAATCACTTTTAAGTTAACTTATTTAAGTTTGATAGTATAACTAAACCTTGCAGGCATTTGATATGAAAAATATCAAAATTTATATCTTTAAAACTGCATTTTAGGTAAGAAAATATTCAAATATCCCAGCTTTTACTTAATTAAAAAATCAGGAAATTTTTAACGAATCTTTACAGCTGTACCTGTGGCAGTAATTAGTAATAAAACCCCAGATTGGTCAACATTTATAGTTCCTGTATCAATTTCAATGCCAATAACAGCATCTGCTCCTAAACGTTGCGCTCTTTGTTCTAGTTCTTCTAATGCTTTTCGCTGTCCTTGTTCAAATAGGCGCTCATAGCTGCCAGTACGTCCACCGACGATATCACGAATGCCGGCTAAAAAATCCCGCAGGAAATTGCTACCATAGACAACTTGTGCTGTCACAATACCCAAATATGAATTAATTACTGCGCCTTGAATTACGTCAGTGGTACTTAAAAGCATAAATTCACTTCCAAAATAGGGAGTTGCTAGGTCGGTTAGGTTATAAACTAATTATATAATCTATATTACACAAGACTTTTCAGCTTTTTGCCTGTTAAGAGTTCCCTGCAATAGACCATATATTCTAATTTTGCATTTTCCTGATGCAGATTGCCAGAATTGGTGGAACTTTTTGGATGTTATGGTGATCCTAATTTTTTGACACTACCACAACTTTAACTGCAATTGTTATAGCGATTCCCGCATTCGTGAGGTACTGTAAAAAAGATTTAACCGCAGATAAAAGAGGATAAACGCAGATGGACGCAGATAAATTAGTATATCAGCCCATTAGTAACGCAGTGAATTCAAAATTCAAACTAGTACAACACGGCGTAAGTTAAGCAACCATTAAAAATACTGAAAAAGCCTGTTTAATCTACTTTTTTAATTTTTAATTGTTAATTTTTAATTCCGAGAAAGCGTTACTAGTGATGACTCCAGGCTGATTTTTTCAATTCAAAAACTAGATTACACAAGCTTTTGAGTTGAATATGAGTGGGTAGTTACTTTGGCCACGCTGTACTAGGAAATGCTAATGGATAGATTTCCTAAATTATTAATATTTTCAAAATGTGAATAAAGACACTTTCCAAAATTAAATATTTTTGTTTTAATGTACCAAACAAAAACTTTACGAAACTTTAAGGAAATTTACTGTGTTCAAACCAACATCATTTTTAGTAACTTTTCTATTATTAGGATGTTTCATGACTACTAGTCCCTTGATAGCGCAAGCTGAGGTACTAGTGGCACAAGCCCGAAACCCACAGTTAAAGGAACTGTTAGAAGAAGGGAGGAGGCTAGTAGATACAGGGGATTATAATGGTGCGATCGCACTTTATCAGCAAGCTGCGAATATAGACCCCAGAAATGCCAAGATACATTCTGGAATTGGCTACTTATATGCCCAACAAGGGAATTTTCAATTGGCGTTAGCTGCTTATCGACGAGCGATCGCTATTGACTCCAATAATAGTGATTTTTACTACGCTGTCGGTTATATCAAAGGTAACTTAGGAGACACCGCTGGAGCAAAAGAAGCTTATCGTCGTGCTATTCAGCTAAATCGTGGCAATCTTAATGCCTATTTAGGTTTGGGTGTAACTCAAGCCTCTCTAGGAGACTATGAATCAGCTAAGTGGGCTTATGAACAAGCACTTAATTTGAATAGGAACAATCCTCGCACTTATGAGTTGATGGGTTCAATGTTCAAACAGCGACGACAAACACAACAAGCCAGCAGCGTCCTACAAAAAGCCCGCGATTTATATCGACGTAGTAATGATCCAGATGGAGTAGACAGGGTAGAAGCAATACTGCGAGAAATAGGCGGTTAATTAATTAAGCTTTGGTGTGTAGGAGTTTTAGGGTATGGGGTATAGGGAAAGAAGAAAAAAACTTACTTCTTGCTACTGACAAATGACAAATGACTACTAACTACTAACTACTCTAGCAATAGGCATTCGCCAACCAGTACCAAAGGCGCGGTCAGTGATTTTCAGTCCGGGAGGTGCTTGTCGCCGCTTAAATTCAGCCCGCGCTACCATTTGCAATACTCGATTGACAATTACTGAGTCATGACCGGCTGCAACTATCTGTGCTGCTGATTGGTGGTTATGAATCAGACGTTCTAAGATATCATCCAAGATTTCATAAGCTGGTAAGGAATCTTGGTCAACTTGACCTGGTTTAAGTTCTGCACTGGGTGCTTTGGTGAGAATATTTTGGGGAATAATTTCTGTCTGGTTATGAGAATTTAACCAATGACAAAGAGAATACACACGAGTTTTAGGGACATCTGCAATCACTGCTAAACCGCCATTCATATCACCGTAAAGGGTGCAGTAACCAACAGCCATTTCTGACTTATTACCAGTAGATAAGAGGAGATGACCAAATTTATTAGCGATCGCCATTAATAAATTACCACGAATTCGAGATTGAATGTTTTCTTCAGCAATACCAAACTCAGTTCCTGCAAATAAATCAGCCAACGTGTGATCAAACCCCTGCATTAATTCGCCAATCGGTAGAATATGAGTTTTAATTCCCAAATTCTCTCCTAAAGCCAAAGCATCACTAAGAGAATGTTGGGAACTATAAGGAGAAGGCATCAAAACACCAAAGACATTTTCCTTACCCACTGCCGCAGTGGCAATTGCCGCTACTAATGCCGAATCAACCCCGCCACTTAAACCCAAAACTACTTTAGAAAAATGACATTTCTGGATATAGTCTTTCACACCCAGAACTAAAGCCTGCCAAATTTCCTCATCTTCAGATTCATAAACAGATGAAATCGAACCTAACTGTAAATCGCGTTTTGTTCCATTAAATTCAACAACTAATAAATCAGATTCAAAACCCCTAGCGCGACAGATAATTTCACCTTGACAATTTAAAGCAAAACTGCGCCCGTCAAAAATTAAATCATCATTTCCACCAACTTGATTAGTATAAATTACTGGGTGTTTAAAATTTACTGCACTATGTTGCAGCATCGCTTCTCGTAACTTTTGCTTACCTACAGTGTAGGGTGATGCTGATAAATTTACAATTAAATCTACACCTAAATTTGATAAATCAGCAATGGGATTAACTGCATAACTACGTTTACCCCAAAAATCCTCATTATTCCACAAATCTTCGCAAATAGTTACGCCAATATTTATATTATCTAAAGTGAAATAATTAGCTTGTAACCCAGGTTGAAAATAACGGTTTTCATCAAATACATCATAAGTCGGTAAAAGTCGTTTGTGAAAATATTGTTTAACTTTCCCTGCTTCTAATAAAGCAATGCTATTAAATAAATTTTTCCCTCCTGTAATATGTGCCTCTGTATTTTTAACAACAGTTCCTACTAACACAGCTAAATTAGCAGGTAAATCCTGAGCTAATTGTTGTAATGTGATATCCATTGCCTCTATAAAACTAGGATTTAGTAATAAATCCCTAGGTGGATAACCACATAAAGAAAGTTCTGGTGTTAATAATAAACGGACATTTTCTGATGCTGCTTTTTGCGCCGATTCCAGAATTTTTTGGGAGTTACCGAGTAAGTCACCAATGATAGGATTAAGTTGAGCGATAGCGATTTTCATATTAGTAATGTGTAATTAAATTATTAAAAATTATTACTCCCTTTCTTTCTTCCTTCATCTTTCCTTCTTCCTATCCCTACGGGACACTACGTGAACGCTTCGCACCTTCGTGGTTCATTTAATCCGTATTTTTATAGTAAAAAGAGAGTATCTTAACTTTCCCCCAATCTAAATTAAATAAACACCAAAGGCTTATCCTTAAAAGGTGCAAAAGCCGCAGCATTAAATTTATACAAACTAGCGGGACGACCAGCACCTCGTGATACTTTAATGCCGGTATCGCATAAAAAACCCAACTTGAGTAAACGCGCTCTAAAATTAGAATAATCAGAGAAATGTTCCCCTAAAACAGTTGTGTATAACTGATATAAATCATTCAAAGTAAATGTTTCTGGTAATACATCAAAAGCTACAGGACTATATTCTAATTTGTTTTTTAGTCGTCTGTGTCCATAAGTAATAATTTCATTATGGTCAAATGCTAATTTAGGTAGTTGCTTGACAGGATACCAAGCAATACCAGCAACTTTATCAGCGATTAATTCTGCTTCTTCAAATCGGACTAAAGCAAAGTAACTAACTGATAAATAACGCACACCATAACTATGAATATTTTCCCTGGGGTCACGATTTGGTCCACCAAAAGTATAAAGTTGTTCTAGATAGAGATTATGGACTTTAATTTTTTCTGCCATAATGCGATAAGCTGCATCTTCTAAAGATTCTCCTTGACGCACCAAAGTACCAGGAAGACTCCAAGAATTTAAAAATGGTTCTTGCTGTCGCATTACTAACAGCACTAATAGCCGATTTTGGGCAGTATCTACAGAAAAAATTACATTATCTACACCAACTTTGAAATCAGCCAAAGGTTGTTGATTTGTCGGATTGAAAATCTTTTTATGGTGGCGTTCTGGCATTTAAACGTACAAATGCTGTTGATGGATATAAGCAACGACATGGGGTGTCAGGGTTTCGGGATCTTTTTGTTCACGAAAAGCCGTGGAGGAGACATCTAAACCGGTTAAACTAGCGATCGCAATTTTTCCTCCTAGCTGTTTGACTCCTTCTAAACTAGGATAATCTATTACATAACCTGGTCGGGGAATCACCAATAGCTGCACTTGTTTTAACAAATCTTTGACATTATACCAGCGTGGTAATTGATGCAATAAATCTGAACCAATTACCAAAGTATATTCGGCATCATCACCCCAATATACTTTAGCTTTTTCTAAAGTTTCCAGTGTTCTCCAACTACTTAAATCTTGTTCTAAAGTAATATTTTGTTTTGGGGCATCTATATCTGTAATTAGGAGTTGTAACATTGCTGCCCGATGAGGTAAAGGTGTTTGTTGAGACTTAAAAGGATTATCCGCAGCCCAAACTGCCACCCAATCATAACCCTCAGACAACCATTTGAGAATTTTCTGATGTCCAGCAGTTGGTGGATCTGCACTTGTACCAAATAAAGCAATTCTCTTCATTTTATTTTGCGCCATTTACTTTATTTGCTGTTTGTTTTTTCGTCTCTTCCGCTAACTTCTGCAAAGCATCAGAAATCTCCACTTTCACAGAAATAGAATTTTCTAATCTTCGTGTTTCTTCTGGTAAACTTGCTACAGAAGCCGCCGTCCGTTGACGAATTATGGCTAAACTTTCATCTGGTTGTAATTGTTTACCTTCTTTCATTACTAACTTTAATACAGGTTGTTCTGTAACTGAACTTTCAGCAACTAATCCCAATCTATCAGCTTGTAACTTACTTCCTGTAAATGAGCGAAAAATTTGCTTTTTCCCTGGATAAGTAAATTTACCACTAGACTCTTTCATCACTGGAATACCATCAATATCTACAAGTTTATAAACTCCATTCACTGGTGTACCTGTAACTAGTTTGGTTCCTATTCCATAACTATCAATTTCCGCCCCTTTGGCTTTTAGTTTGGCAATTTCCCATTCATCTAAGTCACCACTAGCGAAGATTGACACATTTGGTAAGAGCGATCGCACTTTTTTTGATAAAGTTACTAAATCCCCAGAATCTAACCTCACCCCGCTTAATGTCATTTCCCCAGATTTAACCTTTTCCGCTAATCTTTGAGCCGCCGCAACCGTATCATATGTATCAATTAACAAAGGCGCACCAGGAAAATATTGATGAAATGCAGTAAAAGCCTGTTCTTCACTCCCTTCTAAAGCTGACAAAGCCATAACTAAAGCGTGTGCCATCGTACCACTTGGTTTTTCACCTAGCTGTAGCGCTGCTAACACATTGGAGGTGGAATCTAACCCCCCTGCTAAAGCTGCCCTCGCTGCCCATAAAGAAGCTTGGGGACTAAAAGCTCTTCTTGTACCAAATTCTAAAAGTGTTGCTTTTTCTCCAGCAATATCACGCAATCTTGCTGCCCTAGTAGCAATCAAAGTTTGATAATTGAGAGTATTTAATAAATACGTTTCTACTAACTGTGCTTGCCAAAGTGGTGCTTCTACTCGTAATAATGGTTCATTAGCAAATATTGCTGTTCCTTCTGGTACTGCCCACACATCTCCAGTAAAAGCGCCCTCTGTTAATAATGACCAAAAACGCTCAGGTGTATGAGTAAAAATTCCCGTAGCTTGCAAAGCCGCAATTTGCGCGGAATTAAAGCGGAATTTAGCCAAATATACCAAAGCTTGCGCCAACCCCATAGCAATTAAATAGCCAAAACCTTCAGGTAAGCGCCTGACAAACAATTCAAAGCTGGCTCGTTTTTGTTCTATACCTTCACCTGTGTAACAAGCTGCCATTGTTAGCTGGTAAAGGTCAGTCAGTAAGCTGTAATCCTCTACACTGAGATTTAGTTCTGGATGATAGTAGCTTTTCTGTACATAGTCCACGTTGGGAAAGGTTGTCATGAGAGAGCGTCCTACAAAGAGTGCTTCTTTTTATTATGGTAGAACTTACCATAATTAATGTCAAGCCTTGGTGTAATTAATAGTCAAAAATGCCATGAAGACCTATGTCTACAGGACACTAATCTGTAACTAGCTATTAATTTACATTTCTTAATAGTGATTAAAAATAATTTAACTGCGTATTCTTTGACAAGACATCCGTAGGGTGTCTATATCTGCGGTTAGCACTATTACGGATTACGAATTATTTTTTATCCGATAAATATAGGCAACAGACAGTTCTAGAAATTGTTCCACTTTTTGTTCAAAGGGAGTATGTTGACTTCTCTATAAAATAAAATAAAGTATTGCAAAGACATCTAAAAAAACATTGCGGATATTATCAATATATTGCAAATATGAGCAGTTGGAAAATAACGGAACTACAGTATAGACATCGCCACTCAAGCGAATAAAAAAGGGGTTTCAATATTATGGCTATCTTCAAAATTCTGGCTAGTATAACTCAGTTTATTTCTGAAGCGGTAATTCGGATTTTTGGACCTAATGATGATGCCTATCCTATAATTGGTTTTCAACCTTTTACGGGTGATCCTTACAAGAGAGGTAGGGCAGAGTCTTGGTAGATATTTACTTAGCAATAATTAACATTTTTAGAAGTGATAAAAATAAAGGCGTGAGGACAACTTTCACGCCTTTTTGCTGTTAAAGATAATTGGTTTAGTTGGGTTTATTCCCATTATTCATTAGCTATTACCTAATTACCAGTCTCAAAAAGAGCTTTGTTTTGCAACCAATCTTTACCCACCTGAATACTAATATCTGAGCCGATATTACCAGTACTTTCTACCCGCACTTCTCCAAATCCCAAGATATTACGAATTGATTCAGCGCTGTCGCTGTCTCCTTGTTGGGCAATAATGTGAGTAGTTTCTAGAGGTTCACCCCAGGATTTAGAGATAAAGACGTTGCGATATCCGGCTTTTTCCAACGCTGCAATTAAGGGACGAATCTGAGAGCGATTCCTAGGTCGCGCTTCGCTATCGCCATCAGTACTATCCTGAATTGCTACACGCAAACTAGCAGGATCAGTGATTTGTGATTCAAGTGATGACGATTCTAAACCAAAATTCTGAATCATTACTTTCCTGATCGCTCGTTTCTGTGGTATCCAATAACTGGCATCATACTCACCATTCTCACTAAAACGACCAGGCAACATTAACATTTGCATATTAGAGCGATTAGTTCGTGAACCAAAACCGACTAATGCCACTAATTCTTCAACTGTTAAGTTAGTGTCAATATTATCTTTAACAGTATTAAGAATTTCAGGTAATCGAGTGAGTGTCGTTGGGTTAAGACTCTGTTCAATTAAAGCACGTAATACCATTTGCTGGCGCTGAATCCGGCCAATATCGCCCAGTTCATCATGACGAAAGCGAAGTAATTGTAATGCTTGATCGCCTTGGAGATGCTGTTTACCTGCCTTTAAATTAATATATAAATGTTGGGAATCATCCTTATATTTCATATCTTTGGGAACGTAGACACTCACCCCACCCAACGCATCAATTAGCTTACCAACTCCCAAAACATTAATGCGGACATAACGATCAATCCCCACTCCACCCAGGAGATTACTTGCAGTTTTAGCAGTTAAAGCAGGACCTCCATCCACATTAGCGGCGTTAATTTTTTTCACTCCATGCCCTTCTATTTCTGTCCGGGTATCTCTGGGAATGGAAAGCATGACGATTTTTTTGGTCTCTGGATCAAATTTGATCAACAGCATGACATCAGCAAGACCGTCAAAGGAATTGACTTGGGGTAAATAACTGAGTGCTTTGCTATCAGATGGGGGATTCTGCACATCTGGGGGCAGTACACTCATACCCATAACTAAGATATTCACAGGGCGAGTTAATTGAGAAAATTGGAATCCATTACCAGAAATGCGATCGCCATCAAATACTGCCGCCTCCTTTGCAGTCAACTGGGCTTGCTGCAAAGGCGTACTGTCCCAAGAAACTGCTAACAATGCCCCCGCCATTCCTGACACCATGGCAATCCCGCTCATCCCCACCGCAAACCATAGCCAACGCCCAGATTTTGACTTACGAAAGTTTTTGCCCCTGGATTTGGTTTTCGCTGATTTGTTATTTTCTGCTGATGTTCTTTGACTAGTCACAAACTTCCTCACACTGACTGAATAAAATACCCTAAATGTGCAGACTCTATATAATATGTGGACAAATCAAACCATAATAGCTAACTCAGAATTCACCATGTTGACTTTTTTGCGAGGGTAGAAACTACAAGACCTATAGCGGTCTTTCTGGATATTTGTTGCTAATCCGGAGATGTTTATTGAAGTATGGCAATAATAAACCACATTTGACCAAAGCTGGTGGCAGATTAACTGTAAAGTCGTGTATCTTGAGTAAAAATCATCACAAGCTTCTCAACTAATCAAAATTAAAATTTAGTACTTACGTAGCATTCGTTCGGCTAAATTGCTAAATCCTGGTAATCTGTAAGACTTCCCTTGGATGAGACGAAAAATTAACCAAACACTCACTAAAAAGTAACCAGATGTAAAAAAGCTGTTAAGGATTAATAACCGCAGTGTAAAAAAATCTGAAGTTGCTGCCCCAGTCATTAAAAATAAGTACCCTAACATCCATGTAAAACTTAAAGTAATGGACAGGCGGCTCACTGCCAGTTGTTCCCTGCTACCCTGGCGACGATAGAGAGTCCATAGAGAGGGAAAAAAGCCGAGAACTGGAATCAAATATAAAAACAGCAGCCTTTTAGAGGTGGCCGTGTCTTCAGAATTTGAGTAATTTTCAATTGGTGGTAGATTGTCCATAGTGGTTAGTCTAATCTTAAAGAAGGAAAGGAGCAGTCCAGAATGCCTTTGGGTTTGGGTTTTAACCCCTTGTTTGGGTTTTTTACCATAACGTTAGATGGTCAAAGAGTCCAGAAAATTCCCTGAGGATAACTTCCACGAAGTAGCACTCCTGAATTTCTGTACTATCTAGATAAACTAGGGAAATGAATCACATTCATATAGTTAGAGATAATAGTCTGTAAAGAAGAATTCAACTTAGTTCTATCCCGCAATCAGCTGAAAATGCAGACACGCAAGCTACTCGACTGGTGGCAAACACTTACACCAATAGCGCGAATCGGGGCGATCGCGCTCTTCACTCCGTTACTATTTCTCAATGGTTGGGCTATCTCGGCAATTTTCAATTATTTCCATTCTTTGATAGTCATTTTAGTCGGAGCCTCAGTTTTAGCATTTCTGCTCAACTACCCGGTGAGTTGGATGGAACGCCACGGTGCTAGACGAGAACAAGTTGCTATCTTAGTATTTTTATTAGCTTTATCCATTTTATTAGCGCTGGGTGTCACCCTCTTTCCTCTAGCACTTACCCAAGCCCAACAACTGGTAGCCCGCTTACCAGAATTGATTGACTCGGGGCGATCGCAGTTAATGATTCTCAACGAAAAAGCCGAAAGCATGGGCTTACCGATAAACCTTGATGCGATCGTCGTCCAAATTAACGATCGCGTCAAGGGTCAATTGCAAGCCATCGCCGGACAAGTTTTAAATCTGGCTGTAGTCACCTTCACCAGCTTGTTAGACTTCCTGCTAACAATGGTTTTGACTTTCTATCTATTACAGCACGGCGGAGAACTCTGGCAAAGCTTAGTCGAATGGCTACCTTCTAAATTTCGTGACCCTTTTTCGAGAACAGTACGCCTGAGCTTTCAAAATTTCTTTATCACCCAATTAATTTTATCTACCTGTATGGCCTCTGCCCTCATTCCCACATTTTTGTGGCTGAAGGTACCATTTGGGCTACTATTTGGCTTGACTATTGGCCTGATGGCTCTTGTTCCCTTTGGCGGTTCTGTGGGTATCGCCTTGACAACTTTGTTGGTTTCTTTACAAGATTTTGGGATGGGGACGAAAGTCTTATTAGCCGCAGTTATCGTGCAGCAAATTCTCGAAAATATCATTGCACCCCGTATTTTAGGGAGTTTTACAGGTTTAAATCCTGTTTGGATACTAATTTCGGTGTTGACAGGTGCGAGAATTGGCGGACTTTTGGGCGTAATTGTGGCGGTTCCTTGTGCTGTCGTTATTAAGACAGTTATTAGCGCCATCCGTCCTCCCGTCATGAGTATCGATACAGAAGATTCCTGTTCAGGGGAAATAGTTGCACCCATGACATCAGAAGCATCTACCCAAACTCAAGCTCAAAATTCCCTCAGCGTTTCGGAAGCAACTTTACCCTAAGCAATTCAAAATTCAAAATTTAAGCAGGAGAAAACTACTGTTGATTGTTCTCATTTGACAACAGAGACTCAGAACTAGGTAGACGAGATTTAGTCATTAAATTGTTTGTACTATCAACTTGGGAACACCCCAATACACCCAACAACACAACACTAGCTGCGGCTAAAACGTAGCGTCTACCTAGACTAACACCGTAACGTCTTTGTAAGAAATTTTCTTGTACATCTCTAAACTTCTGCCCGGTCATCTGCTACCTCATTTGTGGTTTCATCTGTCTATCAAGTTAGACGTTCATCATATGTCAGATGTTCACTATCGCATTTGTCGGCAGATAAACAGTTCCTGGTTACAGTTTTGGTAACAGCTAAAAAACGCCCAATACATCTGTCTGAAATGGCTTACGTCTCCCGTCAGGGATACAGGATTGACAGGATTTAAGGATTTGCAGGATGAAAATTCTATCAACAAAATTCATATCCCCGACTTCTTCAGTAAATCGGGGATTTTATTGTTGCTAATTTATTACAAGATAGTTCTTCCTTATCGATTTTAGCATAACACATCTAAAACTCAATGTCAACACTTCTCTTCCTCTTTAAGCGTCAAGTTAACATTCAAATCAGTTGTCTGAATCAGGATGAACAGGATTTAAGGATGAACAGGATGAAAATAATTCGTAGTAGGTGTAGGGTGGGTATAGCCCTGCGGGCATGGCTAAGTGCAAAGCACACGCTGTGCGAACGCTAAAGCGAAAGCGTAACCCACCAAAATTATCAACCACCTATTAACTAAACAAGAAATTACCACCAAACAGGTTGACATTCACGCTCGCACTATTAAAGCCAGATGTACCTGATAAAAAGGTAATAAATTTCTAATCTTCATCCTGCAAATCCTTAAATCCTGTAAATCCTGATTCAGACAATTTCCTAAATTTCTAATCTTCATCCTGTAAATCTTGTAAATCCTGATTCAGACAACAAATAATTCAGATAAAAGCTGCTGTATTAATTTGCGGGTACAGTCCACCAAGCTAAAGCATAGGGTTGACTGGCTTCATTTACTTGTTGCCGAAACTGCACCCGAATTTTATAATTCCCAGTAGCAGGAACTGGGCAAAAAATATGTTCTGTACTATCAATTTCGCTAATTGATGAACAAATAGTACCAGAGTCTGAATTTTTAGCATCAGCTTTTACTAAGTAGAGATCAAGATTATTTAATCCCCTATCTTGAAAATTTTCATCGACATCATATTGTTGATTATTATTTTTATCTTCTAATTCAACTAACCGATCCCAAGTTAAGGTAATAGCGACAAAACTATTCTGTTTTAAAGGTTTTGCTAACTCATATTCTTTAGATGAATTAGCATTAATTGTGCTATAATTCCAACCAATGGCGGGGATAGATTCTGAAGATTGCCATTGACCAGGACTAAACTGTTGATAAGCACGAAAAGCATTTAGATGACCTGCTCCCATTTGAGCATCCAACGGAATTTTGATATCTTTGTTAGCATCTGAAGCTAACCAATCTTGATTTTGTTTATCAATCAATGTCCGGGTCATTCCTAAGCGCAAACCATCACCGTTATCTTGGATTTTGTCTGCGGAATTCATTAATACAGCTTTCATGACTTGATGATGCCGGGAATCAATGCTCCAATGAGGTTGTTTTGTTCTTAACTGGCGGTCAGCAAATTCCTGTAATAAAGCAACAGTCGCTGTAACATGAGGTGCGGCAAAACTTGTACCAGTAGATTTATTCAACTTGCCATCAGGATTAAGTAAAGGAATATTACTACCAGGTGCAACCAAACCTATAGCCGTGCGTCCATCAATATTAAACTCCTTCCCTACTAGACGGCCGGCCACTCCTTGGTTTTTACCTGCCAGATTAGAAACATCGACTTTATTAAAAATTCCCCCTTTCCGGGATGAAAAAGCGACGTTGACTCCGTTAAAATTATCTGTAGGAATGGGAATCCCGCCTTTGCCTTGATTGCCTGCGATCGCATACAGCACATTATGAACACGGCTAGACCAGTCAATACATAAAGTGAGTAAAGCTTTACCATCCAAAATAGCTTCTGGTCTGGGGTCACGATTGAGAGGTTCGCCAAAACTGAAGTTAATAGCGCGAACATCCCCACCGTTTTGTAATGCTATATGTTGCGCTGATAAACACTCTTCTGGTTGACCCATATTTTTTGTAGAACCGACAGCAGAAGAATATAATCGCGCTTCTGGAGACACTCCCGGCCAGGCTTTATCTTTACTCACCATCACAGCAGCAACATTATAAGCATGGGGGTCAACACCGCTATTTGACTTAGCTGGTGCATTACGTAAAAATACAGCCACTGGAGTTAAAGCCCGGTTTTTAGATACTGCTTTATCCCAACCAAACATTCCTGGCCGCCCAATTTCAACTTGACCAATGGCAATTTTTCGACCAGCTAAATTGTAGGGAGATTGATGTAGTTTCAGCGCATCAATACCATTAATTCCCAAAGAACTACCAAACTTGATAGCAGCCAATACCGGCAAACTCAAACAGGAAACACCCAAACCCCAAATTACCCAAGTTAGTTTTTTGTTCATAGTCACCTCTTCCCCAATTACCAATTACCAAAAAGTCCATATTTTGTTACAATGCTTACAGACGAGGACGCTTAAAAACCCACCAGCCATGACCCAAAACTCATCTCAAAAGCCTATAGTTATCGCTCCATCTATCCTATCAGCCGATTTTAGTCGGTTAGGTGACGACATTCGCGCCGTAGACAAAGCCGGAGCAGATTGGATTCACGTTGATGTAATGGACGGTCGTTTTGTACCTAATATTACGATAGGTCCCCTGATTGTAGAGGCGATTCGTCCAGTCACAACCAAGCCTCTGGATGTCCACTTGATGATTGTGGAACCAGAAAAGTATGTAGAAGGTTTTGCTAAGGCTGGTGCTGATATTATTTCCGTACACGCAGAACACAACGCTTCCCCTCACCTGCACCGCACCCTCGGACAAATCAGAGAACTCGGTAAGAAAGCTGGAGTTGTACTCAATCCGGGTACACCTTTAGAGTTAATTGAATATGTCCTAGAATTGTGCGATTTAGTGCTAATTATGAGCGTTAACCCCGGTTTTGGTGGTCAAAGCTTCATTCCTAGCGTAATTCCTAAAATCCGCAAGTTGCGTCAAATGTGCGATGAACGCGGTTTAGATCCTTGGATTGAAGTTGACGGAGGACTCAAAGCTAATAATACTTGGCAAGTTTTGGAAGCAGGAGCTAATGCTATTGTAGCGGGTTCTGCTGTATTCAATGCTCCTGATTATGCTGAGGCGATTCACAATATCCGTAACAGCAAGCGTCCGACTCCAGAATTAGCTGCTGTTTAATTTAAAACTGCTAATTAAGTAAAACTTAAATCCTCGATTTCTTTGGGAAGTCGGGGATTTATTTTACAGCACTTCCTGCTGCTATGAAGTACAGATATAGAATTAATATTTGATTTTTGAAATATACGTAGAGTGGGCATTGCCCACCCTACACTACTTAACATTTTTCAAAAATCAAATATTATTCCTATACTAGGGATGCTATTAGCACAGACAAAGCGATCGCTAACCGTTCCATAGCTAATCTTAATTAAGGAAATTTTCTTTTATTTTTTAATCATTGGTGTAGCAATTGCCCAGGTGGTTAGGACATAAACTAATGATAAGACTGAGATCCAAATATGCTTTCAACCCTGTCAAGAGTCACCTGCTATATCTTTGCTATCTTCTACAGCTTGCTCCAAAATTTCCGCAGGAAATAGACCTACGCGATGAGCATCAGCAGCAATTTTATGAGGATCTAAACTACCTTTAGGTAAATAAACTAATTCTCTTAAAGGTGTCACCATTGGATCATCAGTGACTTTGTAAGGTAATCTTCCCATTGCCACATTATCAAGGTTTAATTGGTGGCGTTCATAAACAGAAAGTTCATATTCTTCAGTAAAGGAAATGCAGTTGGTTGGGCAAAATTCTACACAGTTACCACAGAAAATACAAACTCC
Source organism: Anabaena lutea FACHB-196 (assembly GCF_014698305.1). Taxonomy (GTDB): domain Bacteria; phylum Cyanobacteriota; class Cyanobacteriia; order Cyanobacteriales; family Nostocaceae; genus Anabaena; species Anabaena lutea. The sequence goes on from NZ_JACJST010000006.1 coordinate 119,328, forward strand.
AAAATCAATACTGTAATGATTGAGTTTTTTCTTCTTGGCTGCTTGGTCAAATTCCCAATCTACTACTGGTAAGTTGATCGGACAAACGCGAACACAAACTTCACAAGCAATACATTTATCAAATTCAAAATGAATCCGTCCTCGAAAGCGTTCCGAGGGAATGAGTTTTTCATAAGGATATTGAACAGTTATGGGACGACGGCTCATGTGGTCGAAAGTTACTGATAGTCCTTGTCCAATGTATCGACCGGCTTGGACGCTATTTTGGACGTAATCACCAATTTGTTTGAGAAAGTTAAACATGAGAAATCTAAGTTTCACCAAAAATACAATACCTGCACGGTAATAGCTGCTGTTAGTTGTAACTTCTACCAATTGGCGGAATTGATAGTTATCTAAGGTTAATTTTTTTGGCGGCAATGATTTGTAAATTAAATCTATCTTCAGAATGATGTAGTAATTAGCAAAGGTTTGGACTATGTGGACTATGGCAATATAAAGCCAACCCAAAAAGCAGACAATATTGAGTTAATTGGGCAACAAAAGTAACCGAATATAGTGAGAAAACCGTATTCATTACAGAAGCTGAAGGTGTACAACAGAAGACGTAGAAATCACGGATTCATGAGAGTTTAATATAGTTTCTGCATCAGTCCTTAAGAAAAACTACTTCTATGAATCAAAAACACGAAAATCATAAGGTGATCACTGATAAAAACCGACAATCTCCCTTAGTCCGTAATGGTTTTATCTTCATTTTTTCGGTTATTTTGTTTGTGGCTGCAATTTATTACGGAATTATTAATCCGTAGTGTTATAGGAACAGATTTTCTTTCAACTGTGTCAAAATTCACCTGTCCCCTATCACCTGCTATATCTTATGAAAAATATTTTTAATCTTTATTTATTCCCCTGGTGTGATGGAAGTATCAGTAGTTAAATTCTTAATTACTCCTATAAACCAGAATTGCATTGATATTTGAAAAGGATGTGATGACAATACATGGCAAAAAGATATCCAAAATTTAGCCAAGATCTCGCACAAGATCCAACGACAAGGCGGCTCTGGTATGCGATGGCTCAAGGTAATGATTTTGAAGTCCATGATGACATAACTGAAGAAAATCTTTACCAAAAGATTTTTGCTACTCATTTCGGTCATGTGGCAATCATTTTTCTCTGGGCTTCTAGTCTTTTGTTTCACGTTGCTTGGCAAGGGAATTTTGAACAGTGGATTAAAGATCCTCTGCATATTCGCCCTATTGCCCATGCAATTTGGGACCCTCACTTCGGGAAACCAGCTATAGAATCTTTTAGTCAAGCTGGTGCAAACAATCCAGTTAACATTGCTTATTCTGGTGTCTACCACTGGTGGTACACAATTGGGATGCGAACAAACAGTGAACTTTATATAGGTTCAGTGTTTCTATTATTGTTAGCAGCATTGTTTTTGTTTGCTGGTTGGTTACATCTGCAACCTAAATTCCGCCCTAGTTTGGCTTGGTTTAAAAGTGCTGAACCTCGACTCAACCACCATTTAGCAGGTTTATTTGGTGTCAGTGCTTTGGCTTGGACTGGCCATTTGATTCACGTTGCTATTCCCGAATCTCGTGGTATTCATGTTGGCTGGGATAACTTTCTGACTACTTTGCCTCACCCAGCTGGGTTGACTCCTTTCTGGATGGGTAACTGGGGTGTCTATGCCCAAAATCCAGATACATTAAATCATGTGTTTGGGACTTCTCAAGGTTCTGGAACGGCAATTTTGACTTTTGTGGGTGGTTTCCATCCGCAAACAGAGTCGCTGTGGTTGACGGATATGGCGCATCACCATTTAGCGATCGCTGTTATTTTCATTATTGCCGGTCATATGTACCGCACTAACTTCGGGATTGGTCATAGTATCAAGGAAATGCTCAATGCCAAAAATTTCTTTGGTATCCAAACCGAAGGTCAATTTAACCTCCCCCACCAAGGACTGTACGACACCTATAACAACTCTCTCCACTTCCAGTTGAGTCTGCACCTAGCGGCTTTGGGAACTGCTGCTTCTCTGGTGGCACAGCATATGTATTCGTTGCCGCCTTATGCTTTTATCGCCAAGGATTACACAACCCAAGCGGCGCTATATACTCACCATCAGTACATTGCTGGGTTTTTGATGATTGGCGCATTTGCCCATGCGGGGATTTTCTGGGTGCGGGATTATGACCCAGAGACAAACAAAGGTAATGTCCTGGAACGGGTTCTTCAGCATAAAGAAGCGATAATCTCTCACCTAAGTTGGGTGTCGCTCTTTTTGGGATTCCATACACTGGGGTTATACGTCCACAATGACGTTGTAGTTGCCTTTGGTACGCCTGAAAAGCAAATTTTGATTGAGCCGGTGTTTGCTCAATTTATCCAAGCTGCTCACGGTAAATTGCTCTATGGTATGGATACATTGTTATCTAATCCAGATAGTATTGCCTATACAGCTTGGCCAAACCACGGTAACGTCTGGCTACCAGGTTGGTTAGATGCGATTAACTCCGGTACTAATTCGCTGTTTTTGACCATTGGCCCTGGGGACTTTTTGGTGCATCATGCGATCGCTCTCGGCCTGCACACCACTACACTAATTTGTGTGAAAGGTGCATTAGATGCCCGTGGTACTAAGTTGATGCCCGATAAAAAAGACTTCGGCTACAACTTCCCCTGTGATGGTCCAGGTCGTGGTGGCACTTGTCAAACTTCTTCTTGGCAACAGACCTTTTACCTCGCCTTTTTCTGGATGTTAAATCTTCTCGGTTGGGTAACATTCTACTGGCACTGGAAGCATTTAGGCATTTGGCAAGGTAACGTTGCCCAATTCAACGAAAATTCCACATACCTGATGGGCTGGTTCCGTGATTATCTGTGGGCTAACTCTGCACAATTAATCAATGGTTATAACCCCTACGGTACAAGTAACCTCTCTGTTTGGGCTTGGATGTTCTTGTTTGGACACCTAGTTTGGGCAACAGGTTTCATGTTCTTAATTAGCTGGCGTGGTTACTGGCAAGAGTTGATTGAAACTCTGGTATGGGCGCACGAACGCACTCCCTTGGCAAACTTAGTTTACTGGAAGGATAAACCAGTAGCTATGTCTATCGTCCAAGGTTGGTTAGTGGGTTTAATTCACTTCACAGTTGGTTATGTCCTCACCTATGCCGCATTCCTCATAGCCGCAACCGCCGGTAAATTCGGATGAAATTTTTAAGAGTTCCTCTGACCTTTTTGTAATATTCCTCCTCTAACTGCAAAGGATTGAGGGGGAATTTTTTTGAACAAAAAATAAATTTTTCTTCTTTCTGTCTGCTTTGGTAATTTTTGAATTTCTTTAACTGAATACTGACGATAAAACTTTAAATCTTGAATAAATATAAGTAAGTACCCACGCAAAATTAATTGTACAACATATTGATTGAAAATAAAAATGTCTGTAAGAATTCAGGAGTCAGGAGTCAGAATGCTTATGAAATGAAGAATAGATAGAAGTGAGATTTTATCAAAATCATCAAAGTTGACTAAAAAAGCCTTTATTCTCATGACTTGGAGTATTCTCTATCCTGAATACTTACAAATGTCTGTATTCCTTACCTGTTCCCTATTCCCTGTTACCTCTCCTAACTAAGGAGTCAGGAGACGCTTCGCAGACCTATGGCTTACGCCACGCTGCGCTATCGGTTCAGGAGTAAAACCCTCTTGTAGTGGGAGTTTCATTATCAATTGATGTCCTAACCACCCTGTCCACGGCTATAACTATAAGATATATTTTGCACGACTACTTATTTGTAAGATGGGTAAGCTGATATAATTTAGTATAAATTGTATTTAAATATAATACCGCTTAAGGAAATGCCAACTTAATTATTTAATGCTAGTACCGCTTTCTCGGAATTAAAAATTAACAAATAAAAATTAAAAAAGTAGATTAAACAGACTTTTTCAGTATTTTTAATGGTTGCTTAACTTACGCCGTGTTGTACTAGACATTCTCGGAAATTAGTATTTGCAAACAGCGATCACTCTTAGTCCTGTAATAAAAACTGAAAATTATTGTTATGAGTTCCATTAATAAAATAGATTAAAAAGTATTCAAGCATGGCGAAGAAAAGATAAAAAGAATCGGTATCTAAGCAATTCACAAAAAATTTTACTATATCAAATTTTGAAAAAACTTATGCAGTATCTAAAGAAAGTTCGTATAAGTATTATAACGAATTTAAAGAAAATATTGAGATGTTATAAAAGTAAAATGTGAAAATAATACCAATATTAGGAGAGTGAAAAATCAAGAACCACTTTTCTGCCCTAAGTAACGATAATTTCGAGATCAGAGTTTAGGGTGAGCAATACCCACCCTACAACCCTACATTATTACTTCCGACTACCCAACCATTTAGCAGCTGCAATACCGATAATTCCTGCCACAACAGGATTACTGAAGAACTTGAGAATACCAGGTTGCTCCGCTAACACTTCACGGAAAATATCGGGGTGATTGTGATAAGCAAAGGATGCAAGTTTACTTACATCATCAGCAGTCATGCGATTAGAGTTATGAGTAGAGAGAGACAACTGTTGTTCTAAACGTTTTTCGTCGAACCCTCTGGTTTTTAATTGTTTGAAAAAGGCGCGTGCTACATCATCCCGTTCATTGGGTTTAATTTGAGAAATTGCCTTTTGTAATTCTGGCTCCATTTGGCTCGTAGGGATGCGTTCTGGATGTAAAGATTGGTCAAATAATTGCCGACGTTGATCTGTTGTTGTCCGTTGGGCAAAATCATCAAAAGTTTGATATTCGTTGGTTGTATCGGCGGAAATATTATCTAAAGATTCGACATCACCCTGAGCCAAATCTTTCATTATTTCCCGTTTATATTGTTCACTACTTGTCACTTTATTAATCTCCTATATTACAATTAACTGTACTTAACTTGATTAGTTTGCCGATCATAATCAGCAGTCAAAATCAGTTTTTTGTCAGCAGCATAAACTAAAACTTTTAAGTCTTGATTGGGGAAGTTTTTCCGAAAACCCTGAACTAAAGATGTTGCTAATGGTTTGACATCACTAGGACGAACTTGAGGAGAAATCACAACAGCTAGTTTATTATTATCCCGGACGTATGCATCCTGAACTAATCCTTGAGAAGTTTGGATAACCCAATTACCAAAACTCTGTCCCCCTGGAGTATTACCACGCTGTAATTCTGCATAAGTAACATCTCTACCAATGGCTGTTGGGGCATTTGCGCGGTCAGATGTCGTTGTTCCACCGCCGCAAGCAGTAGTTAAAGTCACTACTAAAATCAAGACAAAAGCAATCAATATTTGACGACTCTGCTGAAGCCGATTCATATTTTTATCTCCTCATAAATAAAGCACATTACATTTAACAATCCCTAAATTAAGGAATCTGTAATTTAGATAAATATCTCCGCAGCCCTTTATGGTTCGTAATTGCTTTGCGACTGCAACTACGAACTATATTATTTATCTAATCAATGTTTTTCTTAACACTATCTTTCACATCTTCAACAGCGTGTCTTACTTGACTTTCTGCCTGTTTTGCTTGACCCTCAGCTTGATCTTTTGGATCGCCAGTGACATTTCCTACGGCTTCTTGGGCTTTCCCTTCAATATTTTTAGCTGTGGCTTTTGCGCGTTCTTCTAAACTCATTGGAATGTTCCTCTGTGACTTAACTTACTCCTATAAGTTAGCTTAACCATTGGTTTAATTCTTCCGTCATAAGGTACATAAAGTAGATTTATTATCTATATAAAAAGATAGATATATAACTACTATTTAATTTTCAAATTATAATATGTAGGGTGGGCATTGCCCACCATATCTAGGATTCCTAGATATTCTATTTGATGAACTAAAAATCATTTTTTTAGAGGTTGCTTAAGCCATAAAATTATCATTACAATCCTACTAAGCGTGACGTAAATGATTTAGGAATTACGCAAAAAATCTCTCAAACTTTTATTTTCCTGTATCCTCTGTGGTTAGTTTTGACCTTACTTGTGGGTAAGTCCTGTAATTTATAATCGCCCTAGTTATGCTGCAAAATGTAAATTAACCTATCTGTATCCTTGCCACAAAGCCTCCTAACCTGATAATGAGAGTTAGGACAATTGCAGAAAGGTAGGTTACGATTCATGGCTTATTCATGGTTTAAAGCGTTTCACATTATTGGCTTTGTGGTTTGGTTTGCGGGTTTATTCTACCTAGTGAGGCTGTTTATCTACCACGTTGAAGCCAACCAGGAACCAGAACCAGCAAAAACGATACTGAAAAATCAGTATCAAATTATGGAAAAGCGTCTTTATGACATTATTACTACTCCAGGGATGTTTGTGACGATAGCAATGGCTATTGGTATCCTCTCTACCAACCCAGATTTGTTAAAAGAACCCTGGTTACATTTTAAATTAGGGTTTGTTGCCATTTTAATAGGCTATCATCATTATTGCGGTAGGTTGATGAAGCAATTAGCAACAGATGAATGTAAGTGGAGTGGTCAACATTTACGGGCTTTAAATGAAGCACCAACTCTTTTGTTAGTTGTGATTGTGATGTTGGCTATATTTAAGAATAATTTGCCTACAGACCTCACTGCTTGGTTAATTTTTGGTTTAGTGATTTTCATGGCTGCGAGTATTCAGATGTACGCCAAAATCCGCAGACGCAATAAGGAAAAGTTGATGGCTGAATTAAGTCAAGTCAATCAAGTTCCCCAAGCACAAAATTAAGATAAGTGGTGGGTAATTCCCACCCTACTTTTGAGGATAAAGGAGTTAAAAATAAAGATGATCAAGCAATTATTTAATAATCGTGTGGCTGTATTAGCAACAATGCACCATAAAGAAAAAGTAATTGCCCCTATTTTACAGCAAGCATTAGGAATTCAAGTCATTGTACCCCAAGATTTTAATACTGATGCTTTTGGTACTTTTACCAGAGATATAAAACGCCCAGGAACGCAAATTGCAGCGGCTAAATTAAAAGCTGAGAAAGCTATTGAAATTACAGGAAAAACTTTGGGGATAGCTAGTGAAGGTAGTTTTGCACCTCATCCTAGTTTTCCTTATATTTATGCTAACAGAGAAGTTATTGTTTTTTTAGATAAAGAGAATGATTTAGAAATTATTGGTGAGGTATTTTCAACAGACACTAATTTTAATTATCAGGTTGTTAAAAACTTACAAGAAGCAGAAGAATTTGCGCTAAAGGTTGGTTTTCCTGAACATGGTTTAGTAATTAGTTTTAAAAAATCAGATCATGAGACTCCTGAAATTCTTAAAGGTATTAATACTGGGGATAAATTGAGAGAGTCTGTAAATTTCGCTTTGAGTAATTCAGCTAATGGCAAGTTGCATATAGAAACAGATATGAGGGCGCTTTATAATCCTCAGCGGATGAAAAATATAGAAAAAGCTACTCAAGATTTACTAAATAAAATTAATAGCTGCTGTTCAAAATGTTCTACACCTGGATTTACTATAACTGAAACTCTCAAAGGATTGCCTTGTGCAAGTTGTCATCAACCTACTGCGTTGATTCGTGCGGTAGTTTACCAATGCAAAAAATGTAATTTCATGGAACAAAAGTTATTTCCTGATGGGATAAGTTTTGCTGATCCTGGTTTGTGTAATTATTGCAATCCTTAGATATAGCAATTTCCATTGTCATGAGGTACAAGCAGTAATAATTAAACGCAGCGCAGATAATTTTGTACTTCATTAGACTGGGAAATGCTATAAATACCTGCACTAAGATATAGCATGATGATCAAAAATAGGGAACAATAATAAATAAATCTGATCGGGGCTTTAATAAAGCCTCCTCCTGAACGGTTAATAACAAGAGGAGGTTTGAAGCTAAAGTCCGGTAGGGTAATCGGGCTACTTAATATTTAATATTTAATCTCTCCATATCCAGTCTTCCTTTAGACAGATAAATTTATTATTAATATGGCGATTTGGTATAATTTAAAAAAAATTCCCCCGTTGTCAGATATCAACAGGGGAAATGGGTTAAACTTCGTCAGGTGATCGGAATAGTTAATTATTTAGTATTTATGCTATGTATCTTCATTCCTCCATTAGATAGAGAAATTATTGATCAAGAAGAAGATGATTGTATAAAAATACTTATACAATTATGAAAATATAGCAGGTGACAGGAAGTGACAGATAAAAGTCTGAAAATTATCTTGGTGTCTAAGTTTTATCGTCAGTTTATGTCCTAACCACGAAAGTGGTTGCTATATTTGGAAAATCATAAAATTAACTCAAAAACCTCTCTCTTATCAAGAAAGAGGCTTTGAAAACCTCATGATAGTCGAGGAGTGAACATTAACTACCTTGGGTGGTGGTATTTTCGGGACCAGCAGTGACAATGATCAGGTTTTCTGGTTTGATTAATTCTGCAATTGCTTTCTGCACTTGAGTCATGGTTACTGCTTGAAGACGCTGGGGAAATTCGCGGAGTTCTGCGGTGGATAATCCCAAAATTGCATTTTCTAAAATGATGCTGGCCACTTGACTAGGACTAGCTAAATCTACAGGATAACTGTTGACAAGAGAACGTTTAGCTGTCTTAAATTCCGCTTCAGTTATACCTTGTTCCCGAAATTGTTTCAGTAAAGCTAGGGTGCTGGAAATTGCTTTTTGAGTGTCTTGGGGTGCTGTCTGCATGGAAATCACGAATGGGCCAGGATTAATACCCGCAGCAAAGCCACTGTAAATACCATAAGTCAAACCCAAGCGATCGCGCACTTCTGTTCCTAACCGACTCGATAAGGTATCACCACCCAAAATCTGATTAAGGATAAGTGCAGCATAAAAACGCGGATCTTTGCGAGAAATGCCGTTGTATCCTAGATATGTAACAGACTCTGTTTTCCCAGGAATTACTGTATTTAATTGTTGTGAATTGGATGGAAATGTTACAAATGGGAGGTTCAGCACTGGTGGTTTACCCTCAGCAATCCATTGACCAAAAGCTTTATTTAGCAAGGATTTAACTTGTGTTGGTTCAAAATCACCGACCAAAGTAATTGTTGTAGCATCAGGTCGATAGTGTTGTTGATAGAAACTCACCACATCTTCACGAGTGATATTCTGTAAACTCTCAATTGTGGGGAAACTATGGAAAGGATGATTTTTTGGGTAAATTGCTTGCTGAAATACTCTTCTTCCCATTCCTCTGGGGTCATCTAGTTGTACTTGAAGACTGGTTAATTCTCGTTGACGACTGAGTTCTAATTGGTCAGCAGGGAAGTTGGCATTTTGCAGCACATCTGCTATGGTTTGAATCAGTAGTGGTAAATTAGTCGATAATCCTTGACCGCTAATACTCACACCTTCACGACTAGAACTAAAATCTAACTCAGTTCCTTTGTCTTCTAATGTCTGCGCTAAAGTGAGAGCATCTTGAGTTTTAGTACCATTCATTAAGTTGGTAGCAGTCAAATTCGCTAAACCTGCTTTTTGATTATTATCAAACTCATTACCAGCGTTAATTTGTCCACTGATATTAATGGTGGGAAGGCTACGATCTTGTAAAAGCAGTACTTTCAAGCCATTGGCTAAGGTAAACTGTTCTGGTAAGGATTGTTGATTAGAATTGGTAGCTGATGTTGTCGGTGGCAGATATTTCGCTAATTCTGCGGGGTCTACCGGTTGACCTGGACTAAAGTTTTCCGTAGTCCGACCACCACCACTAGAAGTTCCTGGTTGACCATCTGCTTGAGTGGGTTCAAAGAAACCGATAGTTTGTTTTGCTGGGTTGAGGTAGGTTTTGGCTACTCGTTGGACATCTTGGGGAGTAACTTGAGCGATCGCACTCAAATACTTTTCTATATAATGATAATCTCCAGCAATAACTTGGTTATATGCCAATTGACTAGCTTGACTGCTAATATCCTGATTATTCAAAATAAAACTAGCTTGCAATTGGGTTTTAGCTCGGTTTAATTCTTCTGAAGTAACAGGTTGTTGTTGTAATTTTGTCAAAGATTGCTGAATCACATCCGCAATTTTCCTGATTTCTTGTTCGGGTGCAGCTGTGGCACTAATGTCATACCAACCCGGTTCTATCAGTTCCGCAGCGCTACCACTGACTGAACTAGCCAAGCCAGATTCTATCACGGCTTGATACAGACGAGAACTACGTCCACCTGTGAGAATCGCATCCATGACATCAATTGCGGGAACATCAGGATGTTTGATATCTGGTAACGGATAGACTGCTTGTAGTAATGCTGCGCTTCCCGGTTGTTTGAGAACAATTGGCGCTTTTTGAGGACTACTCACCGCAGTCACAGCAGGAGAAACTTTCACAGTCGTTTTTTTCCCTTTTGGTAGTTTGCCAAAAGTCGCTTGGATAGATTTCAGTGTCGGTTCGGTGGTAAAATCGCCTGTAACTACTAAAGTTGCATTATCAGGACTGTAGTAAGTTTGGTAATAATTGCGTACTTGTTCAACTGTGAATTTTTCAACATCTGCTTTTGTGCCTCCCACGGGTAAACCGTAAGCACGGTTAGGAAAAGCGGCTTTTCTGACTTCTCGATCTAAACGATATTCTGGTGAGTTTTCATATCCTTGTAACTCAGAAATGACTACACGCTTTTCACTGGTGAGTTCCTCTGAGCCTATTAAAGCATTTTTCATGCGATCGCTTTCCAGAGTCAACAGTGCTTCTAACTTATCTCGCTGCACCGTCCCAAAATAAGCAGTTTCATCAAAACTAGTAAAAGCATTAAACTGACTACCCAAAGCACTAAATAACCTGCCAAATTGCACCGGACGGTCAGAAGTACCTTTAAACATTAAATGTTCGAGTTGGTGAGAAATACCACTTTCTCCAGTTCCTTCATTGCGAGAACCAACTTTATACCAAACCTGCACACTTACCACAGGTGCAGTATGCACTTCTTTGGTGAGTACAGTTAAGCCATTTTCTAACACCGTTTTTTGTACCCCTTGGGTAAAAGAGAGTACTGCTGGTGTAGCAGCATTAGTGACGTTCCCGGAAAATGGCAAAATACTCAGGAAAAGGCTGAGAAACAAGCCTAAAAACATATATGAACGTAGTTTCATAAGCGGTGAATTGGAGACAACAAAACCCTGAAATATGGAGTAATACCGTTTCACATTAAAATTGATACAAATGGACAGACGCTATTAGGGAACACCAAAAAATAAATTACCCAAAAATCGTAGGGTGGGTTAGGACGGTAGTCCGTAACCCACCATCAATTTAGGGGATATGGGTTACGCTGGGCTTTACCCACCCTACTAAGCAAGTTTTCCCATTCCTCTAGTGTAGTCATGGAATTCTGATGTGAAGAGGAATAAACTAGTTACAATAAGTGATATCCATATTTGGTTGCAAGCAATGTTATGGAACGCGAAGCTTTAACAATCCGTTTTCCCTCTGAATTACTTGCCAAAGCCAGGAAACTCAAGAAAGATAAGGAATCTTTTAATGATTTAATCGTTGAGGCTGTAGAACGTGAGGTAAGACGTAGAAGAGGATGGGCTGCACATCAACGAATTATTGCCCGTAGCGAAACCATTAAAGCGAAAACCGGCATCCAACCAACTTCTACAGATATGATTCGCAGTCTCAGAGAGGGTGAAGACCGACGTGAATAGAGTTTTGTGCATAGATACCAGTGTTTGGATTCCTTACCTTGTCCCAGAAGTTTATCAAATTCAAGCCAGAACTCTAGTAACAGAAGCATTGAGCTTAAATATACGCTTAGTAACTCCCGCCTTTGCTTGGGTAGAAGTTGGCTTTGTACTACGTAAGAAAACCCGCATAGGAGTCATAACTAAGGAGGAAGCACAAGATTTTTTTGAGGACTTCTGTGAACTTCCCATTGATTACATTGAAGATGAAGTAATCAGGGTAAAAAGTTGGGAAATTGCCGAAAAATACAGTTTATCTACCCTTGATGATGCCGCATTTCTCGCGTGTGCTGAAATGAAATCTGCTGAGTTTTGGACAGCGGACGCTGCACTGGTTAGACAACTCACACCTAAACCTGATTATTTGCGAGAAATAGAGGAGATATAGCAATATTTTTACATAGATAAATGAACGGGAATATTATCTTAGAAACACCAAGGTTACTACTGCGTAATTTTGAAGATAAAGACATCAACAGCTTTATTGCTTATCGCAATGATCCTGAAGTCGCTAAATATCAAAGTTGGGATATACCTTACCCAGAAACAGCGGCCAGAGAGTTTCTAGAATATATGCAACAGGCAAAACCAGGGACTTTAGGTGAATGGTATCAATTAGGAATTGCACTCAAAAGCACAAATGAAATAATTGGAGATTGTGCTTTTTGTATCTTAGCTGAAGATGGACAACAGGCAGAAATTGGTTTTACCCTGTCACGTCAGTATCAAGGAAAAGGTTATGCAACAGAAGCCGTAACCTGTTTATTGGCATATTTATTTACAGAGTATAAATTGCATCGTGTCCGGGCAAATTGCGACTCGGCAAATATTGCATCTGTTCGACTCTTAGAACGTTTAGGAATGCGACAGGAAGGGCATTTTGTCAAGAGTTTGTGGTTTAAGGGTGAGTGGGTAGATGAGTTGTGGTTTGCTATTTTGCGTGAAGAATGGTAAAGATAATAAATCTGTTTATAAAATTACCGGAATAAGGTGCTACTCTGAGTATTTAGTACAAATACTAGTTATCGAAAGAAAGATATGTACTTAAATAAAATTCAACTTGAAAATGTTGGTCCTATAGACCGCTTAGAGATTGAGTTACCATTCAATAAAAATTCTCAGCCAAAACCTGTAATTATTGTAGGTGAAAATGGTTCAGGAAAAAGTATTTTTCTTTCCTATATTGTTAATGCCCTTCTATCTACTCAACAGGAACTTTTTGATAATTGTGAGGTTGAAAAAGGTAAAGTCTATAAAATACGTAGTCCAAGTTATATCAAAATTGGCTCAACATATTCTTTCGGAAAAATAGAATTTGAAGAAGAGTTCACTTGTTTTGAATGGCAACTTAATCGAACAAGAAAAGAACTTGAAGAGATTTATGGAATAACTCCAATTCATAAAGAATGGAATCAGATACCTGAAAACGAAAGTAGTTTTTTATATGCTAATTTTAACAGAGAAATCAAAAAATTAGAAGACCTTTATAATAGAAACTGCTTGCTTTACTTTCCAGCGAATAGATTTGAGGAGCCTGCATGGCTAAATTGGGATCATTTAAATTCTAAGGCTAGTTTTTCAGATATTATACATATACAAGGATTCTTAAATCGAAAAATCATCAATTACTCGCCACTAAACATCAATAAAAATTGGTTACTTGATATTCTTTATGATAGAAATGTATTAGAAATTAATGTTCAAAATATATTACTTCCGGTCTTACCTATTCAACAAACGTTTCCAATTTTTATGGGTTATGTTGGAGAAGGTACAAATATATACAATTCTGTTTTGCTAGTTTTAAAAAAGCTTTTTCAAAAAGAAGGTAATCTCAGATTTGGTATGGGAAAGAGAAATTTCCGAAATGTTGAATTGATATATGATGAAAAACAATTAGTACCAAACATATTCCAGCTTTCTACTGGAGAAACAGCACTTCTAAATCTCTTTCTAACAATATTGCGTGATTATGACTTATGCCCTTTAACTAAATTTGAGAGTCTTGATAAAATTCGTGGATTAGTTGTTATTGATGAAATTGACATACATCTTCATTCATTGCATCAAAGAAATATTCTTCCAGAACTTATAAGCCTATTCCCAGGTATTCAGTTCGTTATTACTTCACACTCTCCTTTATTCATACTTGGACTTGAAGAAAAATTAGGAACTGATGGCTTTAAGATTATTCAACTACCACAAGGTATTGAAATTACCTCAGAACAATTTAGTGAATTTGAAAAAGCTTATTCGTTTTTCAAAGCCACAAAAAAATATGATGAAGATATAAAGACAGAAGTTGAGAAATCAAATAAACCAGTTTTATTTGTAGAAGGTGATTACGATATTAGATATTTGAAAAAAGCGGCTGATTTATGTGGCAAAAAAGATACTTTAGAAAAATTAAATCTACAAGATTCTGGTGGATTTGGAAGTATTGACAAAGTGTGGAAACATTTTGATAGCAAGCTTGCTGAAATTACCCCACAGAAAATCCTTTTACTTTATGATTGTGACATTCAGAAAAAAACAGATAATAGAGGGAATGTATTTCGTAGAACTATGCGTAGTTTAGATGTCAATCCCATCAAAAAAGGTATTGAAAATCTTTTTAAGAGAGAATCTTTAGAAAAAGCCTTAAAAGAAAAACCAGCTTTCATTGACATAACCGAAGAATATCAAAAAACTGAAAGAGGTGAAAAAGTAACTGTTCCAGAAAAGTGGGAAGTAAATAAAGATGAGAAAAAAAATCTTTGCAATTGGTTATGCGAATATGGCACACGAGAAGATTTTGAAAATTTTATAGATGTATTTGAACTAATCGAAAAAATATTGGAATAAGTTTATTTTGATGAAGAAATTATCAGCTATAGCAATCCTAAATGATACGTGAGATTTCAATAAGCCTACAAAGCTTATAAAATAAGGATTTTTATCTACATATTTTCTCATATTTAAGGTAGGATTGCTATATAAATAGTTAATTATACACAGCAGAAGTCAGAAGTAAAATCTGTTTGATACTTGATTTTTGATTTAAATTTTCTACTTTCTACTTCATTTACCTACAATTTCCCACAAGTTTCTATTCACGCTTCTATTTTAATACTGGGGGATACTTGGATTTTTGGTAATGGTTTTAATGGGGTATTGATGGGAGAATAACGACAATAACAAATAACTACTGATTCAAAAGTACCCACAGGTAAATCGGGTACATATTCTTCTACCTTGGAAACTTCCCAATCACCAATTCTATAATGTGTACTTGCACCTGGAAATTCAGGATCTACATATTCTTCAATTTGACAAAATTCCTTGAGTCTATAACCTGGTTCGGGAATAGGCTTTTTAGAACCATCATAATGTTCAGCTAGGATATCAGTACAAGCCCCAGTATGAGATAGTAACATTTTTTCCCAGTTTTCTAACTGTCCTTTATCTGCTTTAAAAATAATATATTTACTCATTTTCTGATTCCTCATGATAATTAGGAAATTCTGTTTCACCTTCAAACACACAATCAACTTTGAGAATTTTATTATTAGTAGGTTCTACTTTCAATAATTCCCATCCGTATTTATCAGCCATTTCCTGACATTTATCTCTGTCTGTAGCTGCGTGTCTGGAAATTTTTTCGTCTTCTGTCATGGTGATTTTACTTGTTGAGACTTTTTGTTTTCGGCGATCGCTCTCTTGACAATCACCTTAGCCAATTGCGGAACACTGAGAAACTCTCTAGCAGCCCAATCTTCTAAGTATTTATATTCATCCTCTTCTATACGAATTGTCATTTGCGGTTTTTTGGAAGGCATATCTAACCATGATTCACTACTCCTAAATTATCGTTCTTATTAGTCTGATTGACTAATAATGAATTAAAGTAGTTACAGGTGAGGCACTTGTAAATATAATATTAACAGGTAATCTACTTGTCAACCATATCAAAACCTGACATTATAGCTAAAATAATATAATTAATACCTGACATTATCAAAAACATCATGACTACCAATATCCTGGATAACATTGATCTGCGGACGTTAGGTGAACTCCTGCAACAAGCCCGTAAAAAATGCGGCATGACTCAAGCAGATGCAGCCAAGATTATTGATGCTGCACGCACTACCATGATTGCAATTGAGAAAGGAGAACGTCGCCTCAAAGCCAATGAACTGATTAAACTTGCCCGTGCTTACGGACGTTCTGTAAGTGAATTTGTGCGATCGCGCCCCGTAGTGCAACCTCTTGAAGTACAGTTCCGGGCTGCTTATCAGCGCAGTCAAGAACAGCAAGCAGAAATTGAACCATTTATCTCTCAATTAGAGGAATTATGTCAAAATTACCTAGAACTTGAGAAAATCATGGATGCGCCAATACCGCGAAACTATCCTCTTGAGTATCAAGTAACTGATATGCCGATCAAATCTGCTGCGGAAAGTATAGCAGTAGCAGAACGTCAACGGCTGGGTTTAGGAGATGCCCCTATTTCCCAACTGCGGGACATCCTAGAACAAGATGTGGGTTTACGAATCTTCTATTTGCAGATGCCGCAAAAATACTCAGAAGTGTATAGCTATAACGAGCAAGTTGGCGGTTGTATGGCTATTAATGCCAATCATCCAGAGGAGCGCCGACGCTGGTCAATGGCGCATGGATATCTGCACTTTTTAGCGCATCGGCAAAAACCAGAGTTTCATTTTGATGGTCAATATCAACGATATCCTGAAAGTGAGCAACTAGCAGAAACTTTCCCCAAATATTTCTTGATGCCTACCAGTGGATTGTTGAAGCGGTTTAATGATATGTACCGTACTCATGGCAAATTCACACCGACTAATTTATTTACACTAGCGCATTACTATGGCGTTTCTGTTGAAGCCCTAGTTTATCGCTTAGAAGAAATGGAACTTTTGCCTTCAGGAACTTGGGATAAATTGCAAGATAGAGGTTTAAAAGTTAGAAAGGTACAAGAAGAACTAGGTTTAGAACAAATCCCGCAAAGGGTTGATATGATGCCTTTACATTATCAACACTTAGCAATTGAAGCACTAGATCAAGCCCTAATTACTGAAGGGCGTTTTGCTGAATTCCTCCATGTTGACCGCTTAGAAGCCCGTCGTATTGCCGAAGCATTACGGGAATATTCAAGCGGAATGATGGAAGAAGACACGGATTTTGATTTGCGTCAAATCCAAACTACTGGGAAGTAAGGTTAATTTATGCAAATTACTCACTCCCACGTTCTTCTTGATGCTTGCTGTATTTTCAACTTTTGTGCGTCGGGGCAATTTCTGGCAATTTTGAAATCTCTTCCTGCTGAAATTGTCGTGACTACAGTTGTGCAAGAACGCGAATTAAACACACTCCAAAAACTTCAGGAAGAAGAAAATGATGCTGTGTTAGAGTTTGAGGAAGCTATTCAAACAGGGTTATTAAAAGTTGTAGATTTTGAATCAGAAGCAGAGGAAGAATCATTTGTTAACTATGCTGCTGTTCTTGATGATGGTGAGTCTGCAAGCTGCGCGATCGCCTTTCATAGAGGATGGGCGATCGCAACTGATGATAAGGGAGCAATCAAATTTATACAAAGAACAGCACCACACATTCAGGTTATATCAACTCCAGAAATCATCAAACATTGGTCAGATGTAGAAAATATTGATTCTTCAACACTTCGTAATGTGCTTCAGGCAATTCGGTCAAAAGCGAACTATTCACCACCCAACGACCACCCTCTACGAAATTGGTGGACAAATGCTTCTTAATATTCCTCTCTCTGTGCCTCTGCGCCTCTGCGTGAGATAAAGAAGTCATAAAATTATTCAATAGTTCAAACCCTCACCAAAAACGCCCACCTATCAGCCGCTTCCTTAATAGTGAATAACCATAAAGAGTTTTAAATTCTTCCAAATTTTCATACAAATGTTAGTATTTTTAGCTCAGAAAAGGGAAAACTGGAAGTAGGTAACTCAGGTGTCTAAACTCTATGACCACAAACGATTATGAAGCGTCATGCTCCATACACCTGCAAGAGTGTAACAAACAGCTACACCTTGCCATTCCGTACCAAAAAATCTTGGCGAGAATTTTAGCTAAGGTTCGCGCCTTAATAAATCTAGAATCTTTGTGTTCGACTTCTTGTCAAGATATTTGTCGGCAATTGAAGACTGAAAGAGTGGCAATTTACCACTTCAATGCTGACTGGAGTGGTAGTTTCATCAATCGTTTTGGCTTTGCAGAACCTCCCTGGAATACACTAACCGCTTTTGGACAGGATTTGGTGTGGGAAGATTCGCATTTGCAAGAAACTCAGGGAGGACGATATCGCAAAAATGAGCCATTTGCTGTAGCTGATATTTATGATGCCGGACACGCTCGTTGTCATATTGAAGTGTTAGAACAGTTTCAAATTCGGGCGTATGCGATCGCACCTATTTTCGTTGGTGCAA
Organism: Anabaena lutea FACHB-196; assembly: GCF_014698305.1. GTDB lineage: Bacteria > Cyanobacteriota > Cyanobacteriia > Cyanobacteriales > Nostocaceae > Anabaena > Anabaena lutea. The sequence goes on from NZ_JACJST010000006.1 coordinate 137,515, forward strand.
AGCTATGGGGTTTGCTTGCAGCCTATCAACACTCTACTCCTCGACCATGGCATCATCACGAAGTCGAATTTTTAGCCCAAGCTGCCAGCCATCTTGGTATAGCCATGCAGCAAGCCGAAATCCTCGAACAAACCAAACAACGCACCGCAGAACTCCAAGATGCAATTGCCCGACAACGTGCCTTGGCGGAAGTGGTGGGTAATATTCGCTCCTCTCTCGACCCTAAATTTATTTTAGACACTGCCTGTCAGGAACTCTGCAAACTCCTGAAGCTAGAACGAGCAGCAGTGTATCGTTTTAATGAAGACTGGAGTGGTGAATTTGTCAGTCAATTCGGCATGGTTGAGGCACGGTGGGATAGAATCAACAAGTTTGGCAAAAATCTCGTTTGGGAAGATACCCACCTGCAAGAAACCAAAGGCGGGCGCTACCGCAATAATGAAAGTTTTGCTGTTACTGATATTTACCAAGTCGGTCACTCCCGTTGTCACCTAGATATTTTGGAGCAATTCAAGATTCGAGCTTATGCCTTAGCGCCCATCTTCATCGGGCCAAAACTTTGGGGAATAATTGCCGCCTATCAACACTCCGGGCCACGTCAATGGGCAAATTATGAAGTTGAGTTTCTGGCACAGGTGGGAGCGCAATTGGGTGTTGCACTTCAGCAATCTGAGAATTTAGCTCAATCGAAACAACAGGCTTCTGCCCTTCAAGATGCGATCGCTCGTCAACGCGCATTGACTGAAGTTGTCGGCAAAATTCGCTCCTCCCTAGATATAGATTTGATCCTGAAAACCACTTGTCAAGAAGTTTGTAAACTGCTGCGAGTGGAACGAGTCGGCGTTTATCGTTTTTATGAAGACTGGAGTGGCGAATTTGTTAGTCATTTCGGCATGGTAGAAGCACAGTGGGACAGTATCAATCCATTTGGCAAAAACCTCGTTTGGGAAGATACCCACCTGCAAGAGACAAAAGGTGGACGCTACCGCAACAACGAGCATTTTGCCGTCAACGATATTTACCAAGTTGGACACTCCCGTTGTCACCTAGATATTTTGGAGCAATTCAAAATTCGTGCCTATGCCTTGACTCCAATTTTTGTAGGCCGAAACCTATGGGGATTGCTGGCAGGTTATCAACATTCTGCACCGCGTCAGTGGGAAAATGTGGAAGTAGAATTTTTGGGACAAGTTGCCAGCCAACTGGGAGTAGCACTGCAAAGTTCTCAAATGGTGACCCAAATCCAAACTCGCGCTAATGAAATGCAACAATCGGCTGAACAGCGCCGAATTTTATTTGATTTAGTCGTCAAAATTCGTGAATCCTTGGATTTGGAAACGATCTTAAACACCACAGTTCAAGAAGTCAGGCGATCGCTACAAGCAGATCGAGTCGGCATCTTCTCTTTCGACCCTGATGCCGGTTTTTGCAGTGGTGAATTTATCGCCGAAGATGTATTACCCAAGTTTGATTCTGCCCTCTCCGTCAAAGTGCAAGACTATTGCTTCGGCGACCAATACGCACCGCAATATCGTCAAGTGCAAGTGATATCTGATGTCAACAGCGTTGGCTCCAAAGTACCTCATCTTGACGTGATTGAACGATTCCAAGTCAAAGCCCAGATTCTTGTACCATTGATGGAAGGTGATGATCTGTGGGGGTTATTGTGCATTCACCAATGTACTCATGCCCGTCATTGGGAAGAAGCCGAATTGGAATTTGTCACCCAAGTAGCCGCTCAAATCAGTGTAGCCCTCCGTCAAGCTAACTTGTTTCAACAATCGAGTTTACTTGGTCAAACCCGTGAAGAAGCCAATCAACTTGCCCAGGCACTGAATGAGTTGCGTACAGCCCAAATGCAAATTATCCACGCGGAAAAAATGGCCAGCTTAGGGCAACTGGTGGCAGGAGTAGCCCACGAAATTAATAACCCGATCAATTTCATCCACGGTAACTTGGTACACGCCCACCAATATACCCAAGAATTGCTTCGCTATTTAGAGCTTTATCGGCATTATCATCCCAATGCTGCACCAGAAATACAAGAGTTTTTACAAACAACCGAAATAGAGTTTTTATTCGACGACTTACCTAAACTATTCAAGTCTATGAAGGTAGGCACAGATCGCATTCGCGAAATTGTCACCTCTCTGCGGAACTTCTCCCGCTTAGATGAAGCAGACTTCAAAACAGCAAATATTCACGAAGGCATCGACAGCACATTGATGATTTTGCAAAACCGCTTGAAGCCCTCAGCCGATAGCCCCACCATTAATATCACCAAAGACTATGATACTTTACCGCCGATAGAATGCTATCCCGGTCAGTTAAATCAGGTATTTATGAATTTGCTATCCAATGCCATTGATGCCTTAGAAGAACGAAACGCAGAAATTACTCCCCAAGAGATGGCAGCCAACCCCAGCGAAATCCGCATCTCTACCTCCCTGCTGAATAAAGACTGGATTGCCATTCGGATTGCCGACAACGGACTCGGCATTGATGAAAAGGTAATCTCTCGACTGTTCGATCCCTTTTTTACCACTAAGGTTGTTGGTAAAGGTACGGGACTAGGGCTTTCTATCAGCTATCAGATTGTCACAGATAAACATAAAGGCAAAATCTACTGCCAATCTGAACTTGGTAAAGGCACAGAGTTTGTAGTTGAACTGCCGATTCGTCGGGCGACAATTAAAAAACCCGTAAATAGGACGGTGTAAATAATTCTAGAGTTGTAGTGAGGTCTTTAGACCTCTTTTCGAGACTTTGCTATGGGTAGAAAAAAGGTGGTAATATCATGTCCGCCTAATCACTTATCAAAAAAAAATCTCCGCGTAAGAGCGTCCCCGTGTCAGTCTAAATGATAAGTATATCTCTGACGAGACGCTACGCGAACAACCGGACATGATATAGTTCCCCACCGATAAATTAAACCTCAACCCCCAAAACCCTCACCAAAAACCCCCACTTATCCGCTGCTTCTTCAATAATTTTCGCCGTTGGTTTACCCGCACCATGTCCCGCTTTCGTCTCAATTCTAATCAACACCGGCACATCACCAACATGACATTCTTGCAAAGCCGCAGCAAACTTAAAACTATGGGCAGGAACTACTCTATCATCATGATCTGCGGTAGTAATTAAAGTAGCAGGGTAAGTAGTCCCCGGCTGCAAATTATGCAACGGTGAATAACCATAGAGAGTTTTAAATTCTTCCGCATTTTCCGAAGAACCATATTCAGCCACCCAAGCCCAACCAATAGTAAATTGATGGAAACGCAACATATCCATGACGCCAACTGCGGGTAAAGCAGCAGCAAATAAATCAGGGCGTTGTGTCATACAAGCACCCACCAACAAACCACCATTACTACCACCACCAATAGCTAACTTTTTAGATTGGGTGTAATTATTAGTAATTAACCATTCAGCCGCCGCAATAAAATCATCAAACACATTTTGCTTTTTCTCCTTCATTCCTGCTTGATGCCATTCTTCCCCATATTCACCACCACCGCGCAAATTAGGTACAGCATACACACCACCCATTTCCAGCCATACCAAGAGACTTACAGAAAAATTAGGTGTTAATGAAATATTAAAACCACCATATCCATAGAGATAAGTTGGGTTATTGCTATCTAATTTAATGCCTTTTTTGTGAGTGATAAACATCGGCACTTGTGTACCGTCTTTGCTTTTATAAAAAACCTGTTTAGTCTCATATTCATCAGGATTAAAATCTACCTTGGGCTGACGGAAAAGTTCACTTTTTCCCGTTTTCATATCGTAGCGGTAGATAGTTCCTGGTGTGGTAAAGCTGGTGAAACTATAAAAAGTTTCTGTATCATGACGCTTACCGCTAAATCCACCAGCAGCACCAATTCCAGGTAACTCTACTTCTCTGATAAAGTTACCATTCAGGTCAAATATTTTAATTTGACTATGAGCATCTTGGAGATAATCAGCGACAAATTGATTATTTAAAATACCTACACTTTCTAATGTTTCTGCTGTTTGGGGAATAATTTCTTGCCGATTTTCTAAATTGGTATTTTGAATATCAATAGCAATAACTCTGCCTCTAGAAGCATTTAAATCGGTGCGAAAATAGAAAACATGATCATCGTTATCAATAAAGCTATAATCTGCTTCAAATTGGTTAATTAGTTCGACAACTTCCAAATTAGGGTTAGCCAAATCTTTGTAAAAAACCAAGTTTCTAGAATCAGTTCCCAACCAAACAGAAATAATCAAATATTTGCCATCTTCTGTAACTTCACCACTAAAACCCCATTCTTTTTCGTTAGGACGATGATAAATTAAGATATCATTTGCTTGAGGCGTGCCAAGTTTATGATAATAAAGCTTTTGATAATAATTAACATCTGTCTTGGAAAATTGCTCCTCTTGTGAAGACCCTAAGACCGCATTTTCCGCTTCTAAATTGTTTTTTTCATGTGGTTCATCATAACGACTATAGAAAAACCCTTCATGATCATGAGTCCAAGATGCACCAGAAAATTTAATCCATTGTAAATGGTCTTTTAAATCTTCACCTGTTTCAATATCTCTAACTTTCCATTCTTGCCAATCTGAACCAGAAGTAGATAAACCATAAGCTAAAAGTTTACCATTTTCACTAATTGCAATTCCCGAAAGAGCAACTGTGCCATCTTCTGAAAGTTTATTAGGGTCAAGTAAAACTCTAGGTTCTGCCTCTAAGCAGGGGAGAGTATAGAGAACACTTTGGTTTTGCAGTCCATCATTTTTGAAATAAAAGTAAGTTTCACCTTCTTTAAAGGGAATACCATATTTTTCATAATCCCAAAGTTTGGTAAGACGCTGTTTAATTTTTTCCCTAGCAGGAATTTCATTCAAATAATCAAAAGTAACTTGATTTTGTGCCTCAACCCAAGCTTTTGTATCCTCAGAATCTGGATCTTCTAAAGCACGGTAAGGATCTGCAACTACAGTACCGTGATAATCATCAACTTGATTGCTTTTGTTCGTATTAGGATAGGAGAGGGGTTTTTTAGAGTCAGACATAGTTATAGAAATGATTGCCATGTATTCTCTATTCTCCCCATATCCCCATTTTTAGGCTACTACTCAGGAATAGAAATTGGAGACAGAAGAGAGTTTTCCTTCTTGCTCCCTTTCCTCTTCCCAATACCCACTTAAGCAGTAACGAGTTTTTCCCCTTTCAACATTCTTGAAGCAGCTTCTAGAAGTGCTTCTTCTAGATATGGTTTAGTGAAGTAGCCGCTGGCACCGAGTTGAACTGCCATTTGTCGGTGTTTGTCTGCACCCCGTGAGGTGAGCATGGCAATGGGCAGGTGGTTAAGAGTACTATCTTTTTGAATGCGGGATAATAATTCCAGTCCATCACAGCGGGGCATTTCGATGTCGCAGAAGACGATATCGCATGGCAGCCCGGAACGGAGTTTATCCCAAGCTTCCTGACCATCACGCGCCTGTTCAACGCGATAACCTGCCTTAGTAAAGGTAAGAGAAAGCAACTCCCGGACGGTAATGGAGTCATCGATAATCAGCACTGTTGGCTCAATCTTAGCTTCTGGAGTTTCAGGAAGAGAAGGAGTAGTTTTTCGTTGCCAAGAACCGCCACCAATTTGTTTGGACATTTTGCCTTGGAAGATGTCAATGATTTCCAAAACGTCGGCAATGGGCATAATGCGACCATCACCGAGAACTGTAGCACCAGCTACACCGCTAGGTTTGGGAGCAGGCCCTTCAAATTGCTTAATAACTATTTCTTGTTCACTTAGTACTTGGTCAATCTGTAGAGCAACCATTGTATTTCCTGAACGGACTACGACTACAGAAACCATGTCATCTTCTCTGGTGGCGCTATAGACGTTACCGCGACTAATCTGGCGATTAAAGGCTAAAATTTCCTTCAAAGGTCGGAATGGTAGGGCTGTATCCCGCCAAAAAATAAATGGTTGTCCATCAGCATCTTGCTGAATATCGGTGACGGGAATATCTAGTGTGTCTTCTACTCCGTCCATTGGGAAGGCGATTCTTGATTTATCGGAGACACAGCAGAGAGCTTTACAAATACTCAGGGTGAGTGGTAGACGAATGGTGAAGGTGGTTCCTTTACCGAGGGTGGAGTCAGTGGTAACTGTGCCGCGAATTTCGTTAATGTTGTTCTCGACTACGTTCATGCCTACACCCCGACCTTTGATATCATCAATTTCATCGGCAGTGCTAAAATCAGGCACGAACAAAAGTTCATAAACTTCTTGGCGAGACATCCTTTGAGCCTCTTCTAGTGTAATTACACCTCTTTCAATGGCCTTGTGTTTGACAATTTCGTGGTTGATACCAGCGCCATCATCAGCTACAGAAATTACAGTTTGGTTGCCCTGGTGGAAAGCACAGATGGTAATGATGCCCACGGGTGATTTACCAGCAGCTTTCCGTACTTCTGGAGTTTCAATACCGTGAGCGATCGCATTATTGAGCATATGAGTGAGCGGGTCAGTCAGATGATCTAAAATCATCTTGTCAATTAATGTGTCTGCACCTTCTGCCACCAATTCTACTTGTTTACCGCACTTGATGCCGTTATCGCGTACACCTCGGCGCAAGCGATCTACAGCTTGAGCAAAAGGTACCATTCGCGCTCTGGTTAGTCCTTCTTGTAGCTGGGTGGTGACTTGGCGGAATTGCCTGGCTACGCGCTCGGTTTCTTCGGTGACAAAGTCAATATCACTGGCTGACTCACGGACTCGGACAATGAACTCGATTGTTTCTTGGGATAATGTATGGAAAAGGGTAAAGTGATCCATTTCTAGCTCACTAAAACCCCGATCTTGAGAATTTCCTGATGAGTGGCTGTGTCCTTTGGAGCGACTGCGGCTGGTGAGGAGAGAGGCTTCTAATAGCGATCGCTCGTACAATTCCTGCATCCTTGCTCCTACATCCGAGAGATGTTGTACTTGAATCAGCAAGTTATCTAGTGACTGCCGCAGACGTTCATGATCCTGTTCTAATGTGTTGCGATTGACTACCAACTCCCCAACTAAGTTACTCATCTCATCCAGTTGCTTAACTGGAATCTTCATGCTTTCTTCTCTAGTCACACGACGAGTATTGGGACGTTGTGTTTTGGTGCTGTTGGATTTGGCCCCTCTTCCTTGGGCGTTGATTGTTTGATCTGCTTCGTCCAGCAGTCTTGCCAATTGATCAAAGTCATCATCAACTTGTTCTAAGCCTAAACCAGCATTATTAGATTTTGCTAAGACTCTTGGAGTCAATGCTGGCTGCACTTTAGGCATTTCTGTTACTTCAAAATTGTCTGTACCCAGCAATGCCGCTAAAGCGTCAAAATCTGTGTCAGGCATGGAGACAGAATTGGTAACGCATTCTAATGGATCATCTAGTAATGCGTCTAAAAAGGCAAATTCATCTGGGGAGGAGAACTCATTTTCATCGCTTTGGACTGCTGTAGTTTCTCCTTCTGGTTCTTCAGCATTTTCTACCCCAAACATCAGGTGAGTTTCATCTGTCTCACTCACTATTTGCTGTTCTGCTGATGCATCTGCTGTGATTTCGTCTTCTTCCCAACTCAACTCAGAGAAATCAAAATCTGAGGCTGTGTCGATACTTGCTGCTGACTGACTTTCTAAGTAGTCAATGCTGTGAATATTAGTAATTAACTCTTCTTGATTTGTTGCCTCTGGTAAATCAGCGATTAAGTTGAATATTTCTGTTTCCGGCACATTTATTTCTGTAAATGCCTCAGCATCTACCGAAATTTCGCTCACCTCTGTCTGGTCAATCAGACTGATATCTGCTGAGTGAGTTACTGCTATATCTTCTAAGGAAACTGAGGAATCCTGACTGCTGTCGTCCTCAAAATTCCCAAACATATCTAGTTCCAGATCAACTGATGTTTCCAGAGACTGGTTAGTAAATTGTGGTATGGAATCTACCGCTTCTGGCTCTTGCGAGAAACTCTGAATTTCAGGTAAGGACAATTCACCATCATCAATGCTGAGGGAAGAAGCAAAATCAGCAAAGAAGTCATCCTCTCCATCTGATGTGAAGATGATATTCCCTACTTGTTCTTCTTCCGAAAAGTCAAAATCTCCCAGATAAGTGTCGTCGAGGAAGGAATGCTGACTATCACCTAAAGCTTCTCCAGATGCAGATGCAAATATACTTTCTTCTAATTCCCTAGCCACATCTTGCTCAACTACAGGAATTAACTGTAGTGGTTCTGCCGTATAGTTCCAGAAGTTGTTTGCATCGTCTTCCGCAGTGAAAACTTCTGTTGTTGATGATGTAGCAAATATATCATCAACGGCGAAATTATCTGTTGGCTGGATTGTATTATTGTTTTCTAGTTCATCAAACAGAGTATCCAAAGACAAGCTTTCTGGTTGAGATTGGATTACTTCTGAGTCTATAGTGTCACTAGGGATAAGTTCTTCAAGAGGATCTATATTCGTAGTTGCTGATAAAAAGTTATCAAAACTATTGTTAGATACGGTAGATATTTCTGTGCTAGGAATAATTTCTAGTTCTGTTGCAGTGACTTCTTTTATATCTAAAAATTCATTGTCGTCGAATATTTGTCCCAATGTGTCTGCTTCTGACTGATTAATGTTGACATCTCTGGGAGCGATTTCTACAGATAACTGTGGCAATTCGTTAAAAGTTACTGTTGATTCTTCATTGGCAACATCATCTGATAAAAAGTCTAGTGGACTAACAATATTATTAGTTTCTGGGGTTTGAGGATTTGTGATTTGATTATTCGGTTCTAAAAATTCTTGTTCAAAAAACTCTTTGCCAAATATTGTATGTAGGTCTTCTGTAATGGGGGCAACATTTTGACGAAGATCATTATTTTTAGGATCATCTAATGACAGCAATTCTTTTAGATCGTCGTCATCTTCATCTTCTAAATCACCGTTATTAATTCCTAATTCATGAATATTGGTATTGAGTATTTCTTCTTGTTGCCAGCTTTTATCTAGGTCGGAAGTAATGTCAAATATACCAGCAAGAGTATTGATCTCGGCGATTCCTACTTCCAGTCCCCCCATGTCAAGAGTATTACTATTGAGTGTTTCGTCTTCATAAGTAAAGAAGGGGTGAGAAATTGTTATATCTGATAGATCAACCTGGATATCGCTGGTTTCTGCTGGTAGGGTTAGTTCTTCTGTTGGTGCAAATATAATTGTGCTGCTTTCTTCTAGCGGCAAAGATTCTGTATGTATTTCTAGAGTACTAGTAGATGCTGTTACTGCTTGTGGTTCTTCATCAACGGAATCGACGAAATTTAGTGTTAAGAAATCCAATTCTGGAATTAGTTCCAGTGCTTCTAGTTGGGGACTAGTGGTGATTTGGGCTTCTTTTCCTTGGAGAACTAATTCTTGGGCTTGTTTGATTTCGGTAATGACGATTTTGGCTAAAGTCAGATAGCTATTGTCTGGATTAGCGATCGCATTGGCTGCTGATTGAGATAAACTGCACCAATTGGGTAAATTTAATTTTTCACCCAGTTTTACTAACCGATGACAGCATTCCTGGAGCTTTTCTCGTGATGATGGTGTGGTACTTTGTTTAAACAGTTGCAACATTTCCCGCAGGGATTGCAGCACCTGGGTTTGAAATTCTGACCAATTATCATTTCTATTCTCTGCTACCAGAGGTTTCTGTGTTTGTGGTGTGGATACAGGAGCCTGATCTTGAAATTTGGTAGATGCAGAACCGATTGGTACAGGACGCATCTGGATGATGGTTGGGTATTCAGCAACTGGGGCTGCACTACTCCCTGGTTGTACAAGTAGTTCTAAATGCTGAATCAGCCATTCAAAGACTGGTTCAGTTTCTGACATCAAAGTATTCGCCGTTTCGTCTGAAAGACCAAAGGGACTACTAAGATGGTCTAATAAAGATCTCAATGTATCCGCAACACCAAGAAACAGTGACTCTAACTTTTGGTCAACTTGAACTGGATGTTCTTTGAGAACTTTGAAACAATCTTCCAAGCGGTGAGACGTGTGCTGGATACTACTCAAACCCAGCATGGCCGCCCCTCCTTTGATGGAGTGAGCAGCCCGGAAGACTTCTTTGATCATTTCTGGGTCGTTGAGAGTATCTTGGAGCTTCAGTAACCCCTGTTCAATGGTATTCAGGTGTTCTCTGGCTTCTTCGATAAAGTAACCCAAAATCTTCTGTTGTTGTTCCGGCTGCATCTGCATAAGAATAAAGGATGAGTGATATAAACCGTAAATCCCCGTACTCTACATGAGAAACCTAGGGTTAGGATTAAGTCTGAAGCATAAATTATACTTCATAACTTTATACTTCATCCTTTACCTAGATTCAATAGTTTCCACTCGGAAGCGTTCCACAGAGGCAATTAAGTCGCGGGATACACCCACTAAGTGCTGTAGTGCGCCAGAAACTCGCTGTGCTTCTTGAGAGGTTTCTTGGGCTGTTAATTCCACTGATTGCATCACCTGAGCTACAGCACGGGAGGTTTCCGTCTGTTCTACAGTGTCGCTGGTAATTGAACGTACCAAAGTGTCAATATGTTTTGCGACATCAATGATGTTTTCAAGCGATCGCTTGGCTTCTTCTGCCAATTTTGTCCCTTGAATTACCTGTTGTGTACCTTCTTCCATTGCTGTCATGACAGAACTAGTTTCGCTCTGAATTTGCATGACTATTTGTTCGATTTCTTTTAAAGATTTGGCAGATTTGTCTGCTAACTGGCGGACTTCATCTGCAACAATCGCAAATCCACGACCAGCTTCTCCTGCTCTGGCTGCCTCAATACTAGCATTGAGTGCCAACAAGTTGGTGCGAGAAGCAATTTGGGAAACCAAGGCAACAATGGAGTTAATTTCTTGGGAAGATTCGGCTAATCGCTTCACTTTACGGGTAGTTTCTGCGACTGTTTCCCGAATTTCCAAAATCCCAGCCACTGTATTTTCTACTGCTTCCCCTCCTTTGAGAGCGATCACACTGGCATCACGGGCTACAGTTTCTGCCTCTTTAGCGGCATCTGCTACCCGTTTAATAGATTCGGTCATGACTTGCACAGAATTGAGGGTGACAGCCAACTCTTCTGCTTGACGCAAAGCATCACCTGATAAAGCTCTAGCAAAGGTTTCTGAGTTGGTTGAACCTTTAGTCACTTCCCGTGCAGCCACTTTCACCTGTTGGACAATATCCCGCAGGTTTTGAATTGTCAGGTTAAAGGCATCAGCTACTGCTCCAAGGACATCGGCTGTCACCTCGGCTTGAACTGTGAGATCTCCCCTAGCCGCACCTTCCACATCGTCTAAGAGGCGAATTACTTGGCGTTGCAGGTTTTCTTTGGCTTCTTCTTGTTCAACTGCTTTCCGTTGAGCTTCATTGGTGGTCGTAAAAATTACCCGCGCCATATCGTTGAAGCTGGTAGCTAAGTACCCTAATTCATCTTCTGAGTAAACTGTAGCTTGAACATTCAGATTTCCTTCCCGCACAGCATCAAACTGAGCTTGCAGATCTTTGGTAGTCCGCCGAATTTGCTTCAGTGTCAGATTGCCCATAAAGCCTGCTGTGACTCCACCTGCCAATCCAGCAGCTAAAGCCATTGCCCAGCCTGTATTTCTGACAGATTCTCGTTGTGAGGTTGGAGAAAATGAAGTAGCTCCAAAGCTAATTAAAGCTGCAACCACTGCTGAGGTTAAGCCCACAGCACCGGCAATATACCATTGCTTTTTCTCTAAAGAGGCATTCTCAAAGAATCCAAACAAGCCTTGGTCAACACTGACGTTAGGTTCTAGCTTAGGAACGTCTGACTGGGTAAATACGGCAACTGCGTCTTGAGAACCTGTAATCGTAAACTCTTCATCCCGATCAGCAACGCTATTGCTGGAGAAACTCTCAGTAAAACTACTGGTTATATTATCTCTCTTTTCCCGTGATTCAGATCCTGAGCCAATATCACTGAATTCACCTTCTCCTGACAGATCAAAGCTGGGAATACTACCGATATCGTCAAAGTCGCCAAAGTCGCCAAAGTCATCTAAAAACCGAATATCGTTATTGTGATTGTTTTGAGAATTTGCTCCACTCAAAATACTGTTGTTATCTTCGTCATCTGAGAAGCTTTCTGAGCCAAAGGCCTTCTGAAATGCTTCTAAATCTAAACTTTCGTTATCAAAGTTATTTGGTTCCTGATAGCTTTTGACGTTAACTGGCTGGTCATGCACAGTCGAATTGCTGTTCAAAGATGAAGACACTTGATGATTTAAGTTAGGCGCTGGTGTCGGGTTTGTTTCCTCTGGGATCTGATTTAACCAATTATCTGGGCTGCTAAAAGATATATCTTCATTACTGTTGCTTAAATTATTGGTGGTCAAACCATTGTTGATTTCTGGTTCGTCCACCACGATCTTTATATCTTCCTGACTCTGATTGGAGAAGCCCAAATTCCCCATATTCATCTCTTTCAATTCTGGTGAATCTTCTTCCCTCAATAATTCAGGTGTCGGTTGCCAGGTATTGTTGAGTGGTAAATTAATTTCTCCAAAAGGTGAATTACTATCCTCTTGACTAATTGCTAAATTTTCATGAGATGAATTCACATCAAAGTCGGCGAAAGGACTATTTCCGAATGATGTTTCCACATCCACTCCGGAATTATTTTCTTGCCAGAAAGGAGGCAACTCTAAAGCTCCTGATGCTTCACCACTGTTCTCTGCTGGTTCTAGAACTTGTTGATCTAGCGCAAAGGGGTCATCGCCAAAAGCTACTGAGTTATTTGGTGTGGGATGGAATTCTGTATGTTCTACAGCGAGATTAAAAGGATTACTCACAGATAGATCTTCAAGATCATCAACCGATGATTGATAATCATCAAAGGAGTTCAGATCAAAGCTGGTATTACCCAACTCTCCATCAATTCCCAAGTCTAGCAATTCTAACTCATCAGTGATGAGACCAGAGGATACTTCTACAGAATTTTTTAGCTCACTAGGCTCTTGTGTCAGTTCATCAGAGTCTAATGCTCGGAGGTATTCATTGATATTTTCCAGCCCGTTAGTGGCAAAACCAATGATTTCTTGATCATCTGTAAAATCCAACACCTTTTGATATTCTGCTTTTGCTATGTCGTACTGCTGCAAAACGTAGTATGTATGCCCCCTCAACAAATGAGAGTTGGGGTCATCTGGAAAATTTTTCACCACCTGATCTACTAAAGTAGCGGCAACTTCATAGTTCCCTTGGACATAGGCTGTCATTGCCTGTTGATATGTTGAATTATCATCATTAATATTTATTGCCATTTCCTCCCTCCCGACTTCATCCTGCCCACCGCGCACTTCGCAAAATTGCTGTTTGATCAATTAGTCGCAGATACTTATTTTTTTTAGTATCTAACCATTCGCCACGCAAAAAAGGAGCCATAGTATCTGGTACGTTATTTGGTGGCATCAGATACTGTACATCAAGCCAGTCCATACCACAGATTTCTTCTACTCCTAAACCTACTATGATATCTTGATCTTCAATAGCAATTACTTGTATCTCAGACCTATCCGTGTTTAATGCCGTTGCTTCCCCCAGAAATTGACCCAAATCTGCCACCCAAATTAATCGCCCTCGTAAATTGAGAGTCCCTAAAAGTAATGGAGAAACATTAGGAATTGGGGTGATGCGATCTGGACTTAGTTCAATCACCTCCCGAATCCCAGTTGCTTGTAATGCAAACTCCTGATCAGAAGAAATGTAAAACCGCAAGTGTAACTCACCTTCGGGACTTTCTAGTTGTAATTCCGGGCGAAATTGGTCTTGACCACTGCCAGTTAAAAAGTCTGGTTTGCTGACCATGTTGTTGTCATCCTTATCCCCGCAGTAGTTGCTTGACTGTTCCTACCAATTCGGTTGGTTGAAACGGTTTGGCGATGTAAGCATCAGCCCCTTGTTTCATGCCCCAGTAACGATCAAATTCTTCACCTTTGGAAGAACACATCACTACAGGGACATTTTGGGTTTTCGGATCGGATTTTAATCGCCGACAAAGTTCGTAACCGTTCATCCGGGGCATGACAATATCCAAGACTACTAAATCTGGAGGTGTGCTTTGAATTGCTTCCAAAGCTTCTAATCCGTCACAAGCATGGGTGACTGTTAAGCCACTGGCTTTGAGGAGGTCTGTAATCATCTCCCTTTGGGCGATACTGTCTTCCACAATCAAAACTGTACTCATAAATGCCTATCTACCTCCTGATTTAAACTTTCCTTTCTGGAATATTTCTTGATTCCCTAACAAAATATTAATTGTATAAATTAATTCTACTATTGTACTAATTTACTGAAACTGGATGTTTCCCCTGGGTTCGCTGATTCTGTGATAACATTTTTTACCCTATCTTTGAGCAAATTCACAAGTCTTGTATTCCGTTTATATTCCCACAACAGAATCTATGTTGATATATTTTTCTACCAGCATAAGTAATTCGGTGTCTACAAATGGCTTTGTTAAATAATCTGTAGCTCCAATCATCCTAGCTCTGACGCGATCAATAAATCCTTCTTTTCCCGTCAGCATGATAATTGGTACCAGCCGAAATGCTCTGGAATGTCGTAGCATGGCACAAATCTCATATCCGTCTAATTCCGGCATGGCAATGTCGCATAAAATTAAATCTGGTTTGAGTTGAAACACTAGGCTGAGGGCTTCTAAGGGTTTGGTGATAGATATCGTTTCATACCCTTGTGGTTTTAAGATTGACTCTACAGTTTCGCAGATTGCGATCGCATCTTCAATACAAACTATCCGCCTTTTGCGTTTGTCTACTTGCTCCCAGCTGCCAATCTTGATATTAGGGTTTGATGTAACTGAATATACTAGTTGCAACCAACCTTGTTGTACGTAAGGATAGATGGCTTTGGCAACGGTTAAAATATCACGGTTGAGATAGCGAGCCAATTGACGTAGGGATGTTTTCCCATCTGCCCAATGTTGTAATTTATTCACTGTTGATGCTGGTAGTGAGTCGCTCAATCTAGCTATGTCAGCTAGGACTGGTAACTGTTCTGGTGATTGAATATGTGGATATAGCTGCTTCCACTCTTGCACCTGCTTCGTAATTTTGGTGACTAAAGTACCAATTTCCAAGCTGGTTAATTGTGGAACAAGTGCTGTACCTAAATCGAAAATGAAACTACCTTGGTGTAAACTCAGTAGATCAAACAGTGTCTCATGGACTAAGCCATGAATAATATTCCGCGCTACTTGTGGGGTGATAATATTATGCTCCAAGAGCGCCCAGAGGTAAGCATATTCTGGGGAATTGGTTGATTCTAGGGTAGCAAGTTGCATTTTATTAAGTCGCTTCTCGATTCGGTAATAACGTAAGTAATCATCAATTCGAGATAAACTACTTTCCCCAGCTTGACAATAAACTATTTGACCGTTTAAGAAAAATACAAACCAAGACTGCGGTTTGCTCTCCCAGGCAGGATGTTGATTGGAGACCTCTTCATCACTCAGTTTGTGACTTTGGTAAGAACTGTGAGCTTCTACCCACAACTGTCCGGTTCGTTGTCCTAACTCGATCAGTTGTAAGATACTGCAAATATCAATCTCGTTTAAATTTCCTTGCATTTAGCTAAAAAGCACTCCTTGGCATTCTAGTTAAGAATACTTGATTAATTGTGAACCAGCGTTTATCTATCAGCTATCAGCATTCTGCAATCATCTGATATCTGACATTTGTTGAGGGGGCGACTCAACACGCTGGAATGGCTCTACAGCCATAAGGCATAATATCCTTTCACTTTCACGTTGATACAAATGGACAGACGCACAGACGCGGAGGTTCATTTGTAGCTTTAATTAAGTGAATAGACATAAGCTCACTGTTTAACGCTGACAATTGTGAACTTCAGCTTTTTCCTGTTTCCACTGGGCGAATGAGGTAGTATACTGGCAAGACTATTATCTATACAAGCATTTGAGCAAGCAGAGATAAAGTTTTTGTGAGCGATATTTGACAAAGTTGGTGATCATACGGTAGTCACAATCACTATCATGAGTACAGGATATAAAAGATGCGACTTAACCGCGTCTACCAAATATCAAGATATACCAAGATGTGAGATATCTCTTCCATAAGTAGTTTTGTCTATACTTGTGCTGCTAAACTGAGGTTAAACAAAACAAGTTAACAGAATAATCTAAGGTATATCCCAAAACACGGACGTAAAGTGCATCAAAAGGATTAACGGTGTGCTGTATTTAGCAGAAGTACAAAAGCAGAAAGGCGGTTTACTCGGTGGTGGTTCCAAAACGGAACTAAAACTACTGGCTTGTCAACGAAGCGACCAGAATTGGAGTACTGTATCGGAAGAAACTATTGCTTATGAGGATGGAAATAAATTAAATGATGGCGCACTGGTACTAGTGGAATTGAGTCCTAATCGTCAGGTACAGCGGATTCAAGAAGCTGGCCGTCCACTAGTAAACATTTTGCAGAATTTTTCCCGTCAAATGGAAAAATTTAAGCTCAAAGAAGACGAAATTGACCAGTGGAAGCAGTCACTCATGTTTCAAGTCCAAGAGCTAAATCGCCGGGAAATGGAGATGGAGTCGCGCTTGGAACAAGTTCAACAACTGGAAAATGATGTTCAACGCTTAGAACAACAAAAACAGGAGGTTGATACCAACCGTGAGCAACTTGAACGGTTGCAGGCGGAAATTGAACGGAATCGGCAGGAACTGGAAGGCGCTTGGGACCATCTTCGGGGAGAGCAACGTCGTCTGGATGAAAGCAAAGTAGATACCCCACAGGGAACATTTTTGGATGAAGGGCAAAGTCAGGTAATTACTGATTTACTTGAGCGCTTGTCTAATGGTGTTGGTTCTACTGGAACACTACAAGAAAATCTCAATTGTGCCTTTGAACTCATAGAACAGCAACAAGCAGTTCTGAACCCACACTGGCAACAACTGGAATTGCAACGCACTTTAGCTCAACAACAACAAGGGAAAGTTGAACAATTGTTACGCACCTTGCGCGATCATCAAACCGAACTTCAACAAGTAGAAAATTCTTTGGAGCAAGAAGTAAGTCAGTTACAACTGTCTACTGCAACAGTTCACAACAAACAAGAATTTGCTGCCATACTCAAAGAACATTTGAAAAATCAAGAAGATTTATACCAACAAACCCATGCCTTGGTAGCAACTGTTGGTAATGTAGTTTTCGGCCAGCAAGTTGATGTGGAAACTTTGCAGAAAATGCCCCTAGAAGAACTGCAAAAAATTGTCCAGGACTTGCAGGATAAATTGGAAATCGATTCTAGTTTCGTTCAAGATCAAGAACAAGAACTAAATTACAAACAAGAAGCTATAGAAGAACTGCAAACAAAGATCCAGCAGGCATCTGGGGAAGATTTAAAAAATTTAGAACTAGAATTAGGAGATGAAACAGTCCTCTACCAAATGCTGAATGAGAGTTTGGTAGGACAACGCCGCAATTTACTAGAGCGGCAGCAAACTCTCTCACAACACCAAACTATACTGCTGCAACGACAAGGACAGACTATTGTCAATTCTCCTGGGGATAACACAATTAATTTAGGGTCAATTCTTTTGCAAATTGATACCCAACGACAACAACAGTCCCAAGAGGTGCAAAAGCTGGAAAATGAGATTTCGCAGCTGCTTGTAGATATGGAAATGACAAAAAGAGCAATTGGTAATCAAACCGATGATCTAGAGGAAAAGCGCCAAGAACTCAAAACGATAGAAGAACAATTACTCAACTTGCAAACAGCAACTGCTGAATGCTGGGGTAAGGTAAATCTCTATCAAGAAGCGCTACAACCAATTCAAGATATCTTGGATGGGTTACGGGATCAGCTGCAAGCAATTTCTGATTCTTTGACTCACGTTCAAGAAAGTGGTGATTCTCATCTTCAGGCTATTACCGAAATGCGTCAGGCTATCCAGAGCTTAATTAATCTACCGGAAGTAGTCCCATCTTAGTGGCTCGTATTCAGTCGGGGTTTCCATCCCTGTCTGAATGCTGTTCCTGTGTCCCCTTGTCTTTCATCTTTGCTGCTGGATACAAATATAGTCACCTTGTACGATCGCTATCACACCTCCAGGAAAAGGATCAGTTTGGGAACGGTTGGGGGCTGTAATTAAAGCCGTTATTTTCTCTATATGTTCAAAGTTGGGAGCATCAG
This sequence comes from Anabaena lutea FACHB-196, assembly GCF_014698305.1. Classification (GTDB taxonomy): domain Bacteria; phylum Cyanobacteriota; class Cyanobacteriia; order Cyanobacteriales; family Nostocaceae; genus Anabaena; species Anabaena lutea. Next base: position 155,752 of record NZ_JACJST010000006.1, read on the forward strand.
GGAGTATTTCTTGCAGTACCTGACGCATGACACGGCGTTGTATTGCTAAGGGTGCAGTTTTTAATATTCGCCGATTTAGCCTGATATTTAATCGCTCCTCTTCTCCATTATTCAAAGACTTCACGCCCAAATCCTCTCCGTAAGCAGAGAGGGGAGCCGGAGAAGGGGTGAGAATTGCTTTTTGTCGGATTTCGTGGGCTGCTTGTTCTAAATATTCCACTTCTGCTTGTAGCAGTTCGGCTGTTTGAGCTAAATTTAATTCTACTTTAGGGTTGAAATTTGTTTGTAAATATGGTAATAGTTCTTGGCGAATCCGATTTCGCGCATATTTAAAATCTTGATTTGTAGAATCTTCCCAAATTGGTAAATTAAAGTCTTGGCAAAATTGCTCTGTTTGGGAACGAGTAATTTCTAACAATGGACGCACTAACCTAATGTTATCAGTGAGTGGACGTTGCCAAGTCAGGGCTTGTAAACCGTCAGCACCAGTACCACGAATTAAGTTGTAAAGAAGAGTTTCCGCGCGATCGCTTGCAGTGTGTCCGGTAATAACATATTGATAATTATGAAGTTGGGCAATTTTAGTTAAAGCTTGATAGCGCCAATTTCTGGCTGTAGCTTCAGTATTTATCGGTTCATTAGCCGTTTCTAAATAAAAAGGTGTTTCCCAATATTTAGCTAGATTTTCGACATGGTGAGCATTCGCTTGGGAGTCTTCACGCCAACAATGATCACAGTGAGCAATTCCTAAATTCCATTGCCATTTCGGTTGTAAATCCAATAATAATTTAATTAAACATAGAGAATCTTGTCCACCAGATACAGCCACTAATAGCCGTTGGTTATGCTCAAATAGACGACGTGCGCGGATGGTGCGGTGTATTTGGGCGTGTATAGGAGTCCATGTCATAAAGCAGGGAATAGGGAATAAGAAATAGTAGGGTGGGTAAAGCCCTTGCGGGCATGGCTAAGTGCAAAGCACACGCTGTGCGAACGCTAGAGCGACAGCGTAACCCACCATTTGAACTGGCTGCTATAAAGGGATTTTTAACCGCTTTATTCGTCATTTAATTCATCAAACAAAGCATCTAAATCACGATCACCACTAACAAGTCTTAAAATTTCAATTCCTCCCACAATTGGACGATAAGACTTGCTGCAACCAAACACGAGTTTGATTTTTCTGCAAGACTAAGGATAAAAATTATCCTTTAGCAAAAATTAAATTTTTATAAATTGTCATTCCAACATTATTCATTTAAGTAACATTTAAAACTTCTTTATAACGCTTTCTAATATATTTTTCAATCAAGGGATTTAGACTATAAAAAATTCTAATATCTTGTATGGATTCTTGCTCGATAAGCCTTATTTGCCATAACTTATCTACAGCTTGAATAATGTCTGATTGGAAATGAGAAGTAAAATATTCGTAAATTTGAAGGAGTAATTTCGGTTCTTTTTCCGTAGCCAAATATTGCATAATATCTATTTCTAACTTCGACAAGTAAGAAAATTGTTTATCTAGTAAACCAAGCAAGACATCATCGATAAAAACTGTTCCCTCAAGGAATTGAGCAATTTGATTATTGTGATGACGTTGGATGATTCCGGAAGCTATATTTAAAGCTAATGGATGTCCTTTATACTGTGTAATCAGTGCTTCAATTCCTGGATTAGAAAGTCCCCACTTTGTTAATAGTATTTCAGCATCTTCATTTTTTAAACCGGATAATGAAAATTCACGAATTGCATTTTTGTTTAGCATTAAATCCATTGTTTTAGGTCTTCTTAGACTTGTAAAAACTAAGCAGCTTTTATCTTGTTCTATTTCAATTTTTTTTAAAAATTTATGATAATTGTTTTGCTGATTTTCCGATATTTCACTACCTTTCATCACTCCTTCCCATTGATCAAATATCAACAAACAATGATATTTATTTAAGTACTTAACCAGATTAGAAATTCTCCGATTTATATTTGTTTCTGAATGAGTGTTTGAGAAGTACTCTTCCATATCAGTTAAAATATCTTCTAAAGAAGGGGAATCTTCAAGATTTTTGAAAAGGACATATTCAAAATGTTCTTGCATTCTTTGCTCTAACTGTCTTACTAATGCGGTTTTACCGATTCCGGTCATCCCAAAAATCCCTACCAAACGACAGCGGTCTCGGATTATCCATGTTTCTAAATTACACAATTCTTGCTCACGTCCATAAAAATCGCTAATATCTGGTGCTACATTCAAATTTATATGTGATAGCAGGTTAGTTGTTGACTCATTGATTTCTTCACCATTTTGTTCTAAAAATCTTATGAGAACTAACCTGCAACTAATTTTTCTAACTTCTGTTCCTGTAATTTTTTCAAGTTTTTTAAATAATCCAGGACCTTTGATATGCATGATGCCGATAGGAGAATAATTCGGAATCTTCATCTCTTTATATGATTTACCTTCTAAAGAATATTCTAGAATTGCTTCTTCAAGAGCATCCAAATTCCAATCCTTAGCATCGAAATTTGAATCCTTTTGTTTTTCTTCCTGTATCTTTACCCGTAAACAATCCTTAAACTTTGTGATTATCTCTCTCGCCTTCATAGTCTGTGTATCTTTTGATAGCATTTTCTGAATTGTATCTTAATTTTATTAACTTTATTAAGTTTATTAGGCTTAACTACTGATTAACAATTGGTATTTACAATCATATGTACCTCAGCCATACTTGCTGTTGTAAGGACAACAAAGAGGTTTATATGGCTCATCAAAATTCATTCACAATCAATATTGATCGTCAAAAAAATTCACACACTGCTCTGGATAGTAATCAGCAATATCATAATTTCTTACTAGCAGTGCAAAAACTAACAGTACATAGTATTTCCTTCATAGGGGATGAAGATGAAGATGACGATGACGATGACGATGACGATGACGATGGCGATCCAACTGTTCCACCGAGTTAGACATCGTTTTTCTATCACTCTGGAAAGAGACTATGGATAATGTATGTGGTAGGGTGCATCAGATCGATAAAATTTGTTCATAAAAACCAATTTATCAAGTTTGATATACCCTCCTAAACATACCCATTAGATACTGGAGATTGCAGGTAAATGAAGTACAAATTAGCTTGACAAAGCCATGTACAAAGAGGGTTTGATTGTTGTATAGATTTAGCAATGCTGTAGAGGTTTAGCATTCCTAAAACCCTACAGAATGCTGCTATAAATCACATGGTTGAAGATTTCAGAGTTCTTATGGCATAAAGCTTCCAAGCTTCTAGCTCTGGTAATTTCCCAGGTATTTTTGTAACTTGCTGATCATGGGAGTAATATTGCAGAAATTTCCTCCATGATGCTAGAGAGCTTTGCTGATCTCCCTCCGCTTCCTGAACTTGTGCTAATAGACAATAAGCCGGAGCGTAATCACTTTCTAATTCTAGACATATGAGTAAATGTTGCTTTGCTTGCTCGTAAGCATCTTGCTGAAAATATGCCCAACCAAGATTTTTATGCAATGCAATTTTGACTGTGTTGTCTTTCACCCTTGACAAAATTGGTTCAATAATTTCCACAGCATCAGCACTATTTCCTTGGAGAATTTCCAACCGAGCTAAGTTATTCACAGCAGCATCAGCAGCGCGATTATTATATCTAATTGCAATCTGATAGTGATGAAAAGCACCGCTCAAATTGTCTAATCTTTCATAAGCTGCTCCTAAATTATAGTGAGCATGACCATAGTTGGGGTTAAATGCAACAGCTAATTCTAGATAAGCTACAGCATTGGGAAAATCATAATTGAGGTAGTTTTTATGTCCTATTTCATTTAGAGATTTAGCAATTTGTTTCCTTTCTTGTTCATTGAATTTAATGCGACTTAGTACCTTCTTTAAATCCTCTAGGATATGCTTGCTAACAGATAACAAGCGCAAGATAGATTCACTAATATTTACGTCTTCTTCATCTACCGATTCTCCTCCTGTTTCTTCTTTTCTAAATTTAGGTTCACGATCTGTTACTAACTCAGGTTTGTGTTGAGCAAACAGCGCAACTAGTTCTGAGCGTTTGTAGCGACGACTATCAGAAGGTTCATTATTCAGTCCAAATTCGTAACATATTCTTTCTACATATTTTCTGACAGATGCTTCTCCAATGTTCATAGCTTCAGCTATGTCAGCATCCGTCTCACCAGCTAGTATTTTTTGCAACACTTCTTTACGTCGATCTGTCAGCTTGTTGAAAATATGTTCAAATTCTGGTTGATTCATCCTTAGTTTTAATTGCATCAGTATTTATTGAGTTCACGGATGTGACTATTTTACAGCAAGTCAACACCAATTATTCTCTATCACTATTAGCAGTTAGACAAATGTGATACTTGTATAAGTTTTATTAAAAGATAAATACGTGTTTTGGGGTTGACACCTGTAAGCAAATATGTCACACATATTACTATAAATGTGTCACAATTTTTTACCCAAGCTGCTGTGACATAAATACTGTGAAGTAATGGTTCTAAAACCAAAGCTAGTTAGTCCAAAGAGAAGTGTTACTAGTATCGCAGAAACTAGAATCAAAAATACAAAAAGGACAACTATTGCAAATAAATACCGATGAAATCCAGTGTTACTAAAAAAGTGAGAAATAAAGGATATGAACTTTAAGCAAACCACTTCGCTTTTAATTTTATTCAAATCTACGTTACGAATTACGAATTACCTTCTGTTTTTTTGCTCTGACTAATAAACCATGCTTGGGTGCAAATATCATTGCTATGACAAATAATAGGGTTTGTAAGACCACAATACAACCTCCAGTTGCACCATCAATGTAATAGCTAATGTAAGTCCCCATGACACTCGAAAATACTCCAGAAGCCATAGCAATTAGCATCATGTGGTCAAAGCTGTCAGTTAATAAATAAGCAGTTGCACCGGGTGTTACTAGCATGGACACAACCAGAATAATCCCTACAGTTTGTAGTCCGGCGACAGCAGTTAAAGACAGTAATGATAACAAAATATAGTAAAGCGCTCCTGTATTTAAGCCAATGGAACGGGCATGGGTAGGGTCAAAACAAAATAATAAAAGGTCTTTGCGTAGAATAGCAATCGTCACCAAAGTAATGACGCTAATAATTACAGTTTGAATAATATCTGATTGAGAAATACCCAGAACATTACCAAACAGGATATGTGTCAAATCTATGCTGCTTGGTGTTTTAGAAACTAGCACTAACCCCAAGGCAAAAAAACCCGTAAATACCAATCCAATTACCGTATCTTCCTTAATTCTTGTCTTTGCTTTGATAAAACCAATGGCAATAACTGAACCCACGCCAAACACAAACGCACCAACAGCAAAGGGTATTTTCAATATATAAGCAATCACCACTCCAGGCATAACCGCGTGGGAAACTGCATCCCCCATCAATGCCCAACTTTTTAGGGTCATATAACATGATAGTACTGAACAAACTACCCCAACTAAGGCACTAACAAGAATTGCCTTGACCATAAATTCGTTTTGCAAAGGTACAGTAAACCACTGTAGTAATTCCATTACATTTGCTCCTGATTTTCACGAGTTAAACGACTTTTACTCAGCGTCAAGTCACCCAGGGAACCACCAAAGGTGCGAGACAAATTTTCTTCTGTAAAAACTTCAGCAGTATTGCCATAAGCCAAGATAGTACGATTGATCAAGATGACTTGGTTACAGAATGTGGTGATTGATGCCAAGTCATGGGTAGAAACCAAAATTGTATGACCTTGTTCTCGTAATTCCAGTAATAGGTCAATCATGGCTTTTTCGGTTTTGATATCTACCCCTGTGAATGGTTCATCTAGCAAAAGGATGGTTCCCTGTTGTGCTAAAGCACGGGCAAAAAAGGCACGTTTCTTCTGTCCACCGGAGAGTTCTCCAATTTGGCGATCGCGCATTTCCCACATTTGCACTCTCTCCAAACTTTCTCTCACCACCCGTTTATCCAAAGCTGTGGGAATTCTCAATATATTCATATACCCATAACGCCCCATCATCACCACATCATGAACACTCACCGGGAAATTCCAGTCCACCTCTTCTGACTGCGGTACATAGGCAACTAAGTTGTTTTTTTGTACCATTTTGATAGGTAAGCCATTAATTAACACTCTTCCTGTTGTCGGCTTGACAAACCCCATAATGGCTTTGAACAGCGTTGATTTCCCGCTACCATTCATCCCCACCAACCCACAAATTGAACTGGCTTTGAGTTGCACAGAAGCACCATGCAAAGCCACCTTGCCGTGGTAGGCGACTGTCACATTTTCAACATCAATACTGATTGAGTTCATAGTCACTTGTTATTTGTTATTGTGCAGAGACGGGAAATTTATATTCTCTACTAAAAACCTTAACTCACTTCCCTATTTCTAATTCTCCTGTAAACCTTTAATTAGCGTGTTGACGTTATATTCAAGTAACTTGAGATAAGTCGATGCTGGCCCATCTGATAAAGAAAGGGAATCTACATAGAAGACTCCACCAAACTTTGAGCCTGTAGCATTAGCAACTTCTCTTTGGGCTTTATCATTTACCGTACTTTCACAGAAGATGGTAGGTATTTTATTTGCCTTGACAGTGTTAATCACCTTTTCCACCTGTTTGGGAGTGGCTTGTTGTTCTGAATTTACCGCCCAAAGATAAACTTCTTTCAAACCGTAGTCGCGGGCAATGTAAGGAAAAGCACCCTCACAACTGACTATGTAGCGTTGATCGGGAGGGATAACTGACAGATCTTTTCGCAAATTTTTATCAATTGCCTGAATCTTCTGGCTGTATGCTTGAGCATTAGTATTGTAAGTGTCTGCGTTGGCTGGGTCTAAATCTACCAGTGCTTTGCGAATATTTTCTACATAAATCACAGCATTTTGTGGTGACATCCAAGCATGAGGATTTGGTTTGCCTTTGTAAGCATTCTCCGCAATTTCCACAGGTTGAATTCCATCACTCAGGGTAATGTGGGGAACCTTGGGAATACTGTTGTAAAATTTCTCTGCCCACCTTTCTAAACCTAGACCGTTATCCAAGATGAGGTCAACGTTTTTCGCCCTAACTAAATCGCTAGGTGTCGGTTCATAACCGTGAATTTCCGCTCCCGGTTTAACAATTGATTCCACAATCGCCTTGTCACCCGCTACGTTTTGTACCATGTCTGCAATAACGGTGAAAGTCGTGAGAATGACCTTTTTGTCTTTTTTCGCAGGATTCACAGCATTGGTAGCCGTTGGTGTAGCAGTTACCAACTGGTCATCAGCAGGGGTAGGACTGCATCCACTCAGCCAAAAACCTAATAGTAACCCAGATGCAGCAACCGATAGCCCTGTTTGGAAACTGTTAAAAGTTATTTTCATTTATTTATTTTCATAATTTTCTCATTTTTCAATAAATTTATTATAGGATGGGTAGCAACAGATGTCTTTTTGTTAGCTCAATCCCAATGAAGCACCCAACGGGAGTCCATATAGCAATTCCGGCGTTGCTGAATTGAAGTATGAAATTGAAAAATCAACGATTTCAAACTCTTACTCTCTGCGCGACGAACACTTTGCACAAGTCGGGAAACCCTTCCTGGGCAAGTGTCCTCCTCTGCGTGTTCGCACAGCGTGCCGTAGGCAAAACAAAATCATACTCTTAATCAGCAACGCCGCAATTCCCACTTGAGGTACAGCCAGGGAAACTACCACAGATAGACGCAAATGAATTTGTCCCTCAGCAGACTAGGAAAGGCTATGTCTGCGGTATTTGTCCTGAAAATCTTATTTTATGCAGCTTCATTTTCGCCACCCAGTTCTAGACTACCAAATAGAATTGAAACTGGCATTTTGAAAGTTTCAATGCGCTCAAAATTAGTTATAAGTATTTAATAATTGCTATTGATTATATTATAGATAATATGATTGACTGTAATTTAGGAAAGAAAAAAATCAATTAAAAGCAAAAAATGAGATAAATAAAATTTATAGAGAAGTAGTCGGCGTAAATAATTATCGTTATAATAAGGCGGAAATCAGCTAGGCTGGAAGTATAATATTAGATGTTTTTACGTTGTTTGTACAAATCAAAATTGATAAATATACCCGTCGAGGTGTAGTATTGAATGAAGCTAAAATGCAAATATTTATAGCAATCCTGGGGGGAGTTTTAAACAGTTTATAGGTTAGTTCAGATGCAGTAATTAACTGATAACTCTCATAGAGAAATCACCAAATTGTGCCGACTTACTGACCATATCCACTAGAAAATAGTTGTTCACCATTTTTGACGAGTCACTATAGTTAGGAATTAGCTTGATAATTCAATGCATAAAATTATACTAGACTAACATAGAAATGCGTAGCTTACCGTAAATATTACCCTTTTACCCAAATTTTCCCCAAGAGATAAGGAAGCGCTCAGAAGCGATACCTATTGCTAGTGAAGCGATCGCACTTTAGTTAAATTAAACGAGGTATCCTTTACCGCTCAACTTGCTCCACAGGTAGTCAGGTAAATTAGAATTTATAATTGCTCAGAACCCCCAGTCATCAAAGACAAAAGGTATCGCACTGTGACAGTTGCTGTATGTTTTTCAAACTTTAGTCGCCAATTATGCGTTAGATAAGTTAAAGATTGAAATATCTGACAATTCACACTCGACCATTTCCGCCCCAGTTTCCTGGGAAGGACTAAACCTGAAGTTGAGCAGATTTTTCCCCTAGCGGGCAGTTGTGAGGATTAAATCACCACCTAAGCGTGACGTTTCATCTTGACATTTCGCCAAAATTATCTCAACTTGACTGTTTAGCTTCACAGCTATTCTTTTTTTAAAATTTCCATGTCAACTCTCGTCATCGTCGAATCTCCGACCAAAGCTCGTACCATTCGCAACTACCTGCCCAAAGACTATCGGGTAGAAGCTTCAATGGGTCATGTGCGTGACCTCCCGCAGTCGGCTAGTGAAATTCCCGCCGCCGTCAAAGGTGAAAAATGGGCGCAGCTTGGGGTGAATATAGACGCGGACTTTGAACCAGTCTATGTCGTCCCCAAGGATAAAAAGAAAGTTGTCACCCAGCTTAAAGAAGCCCTCAAAGGTGTTGATGAATTAATTCTGGCAACTGACGAAGACCGGGAAGGTGAAAGCATCAGTTGGCATTTATACCAGTTGCTGAAGCCAAAAGTGCCGACTAAGCGAATGGTGTTCCACGAAATTACCCAAGATGCCATCAAAAAGGCTTTGAAAAATTGCCGTACCATTGATGAGCAGTTGGTTCGCGCCCAAGAAACCCGGCGAATTTTAGATCGATTGGTAGGATATACCCTATCTCCCCTGCTATGGAAAAAAATCGCCTGGGGTTTATCCGCAGGAAGAGTACAGTCTGTAGCCGTGTGTCTATTGGTAACAAAGGAACGCCAACGCCGTGCTTTCCATGAGGGGACATATTGGGATTTAAAAGCCAGCTTGCTACAGGAAAAAACCCCCTTTAGCTCCCAATTGGTGACCCTAGGAGGTACAAAAGTTGCCACAGGTAGCGATTTTGATCCCACAACGGGAAACATCACCGCAGGGCGCAATGTAGTATTGCTGAGTGAGGAACAAGCAGAAGCTCTAAAAGAACGACTGACGGGTAAAACTTGGAATGTCAACGACATTGAAGAACGCCCAGTTACCCGCAAACCAGCGCCACCGTTTACCACTTCGACGCTGCAACAAGAATCTAACCGCAAATTGCGCCTTTCGGCACGAGACACCATGCGGGTTGCCCAAAATTTGTACGAGCAAGGGTATATTACCTATATGCGTACAGATTCGGTGCATTTGTCAGATCAAGCGATCGCAGCTGCCCGGAGTTGTGTAGAAGAAAAGTATGGCAAACAGTACCTCAGCCCCCAACCTCGGCAATACACCACCAAATCCAAAGGCGCACAAGAGGCACACGAAGCCATTCGTCCCGCAGGTAGCAGTTTCCGCACCCCCCAAGAAACCGGGTTAGGCGGCAGAGAATTTGCGGTATATGACTTAATTTGGAAGCGCACCGTTGCTTGTCAAATGGCTGACTCTCGCCAAACCCAAATTACTGTTCAGTTACAAGTTGAAGATGCTGGTTTTCGTTCCTCTGGGAAGCGCATTGATTTTCCTGGATACCTCCGCGCCTATGTCGAAGGTTCCGATGATCCCGAAGCCGCATTAGAAGACCAAGAAGTAATTTTACCACCCTTAAAAGTTGGGGATCATCCAACTTGTACTGAACTGGAAGCGGTGGGACATGAAACCCAACCTCCAGCTAGGTACACCGAAGCCAGTCTAGTCAAAACCTTAGAAAGTGAAGGTATTGGTCGTCCTAGTACCTACGCCAGCATCATTGGCACTATCATCGACAAAGGTTATGCCCAGTTGGTGAGTAATGCTTTGATTCCTACCTTTACCGCTTTTGCAGTCACTGACTTACTAGAGAAACATTTCCCCGATATTGTTGATCCCAGCTTTACCTCCAAAATGGAGCAAACCCTAGATGACATCTCCACAGGAGAAGCTAAATGGCTACCCTACTTGCAGAAATTTTATCTGGGTGAGAAAGGGTTAGAAACTCTGGTGAGGGAACAAGAAAGTCAAATTGATGCCACTATTGCTAGAACCGTAATATTAGAAAATTTAGATGCTAAAGTCCGCATTGGTAAATATGGGCCTTACATCGAAGTAGAAAATGGTGATGGTGTCGTCACCGCATCTATTCCTAAAGACCTCACACCCGCAGACCTCGACCCCAAACAGGTAGAAGTCCTACTGCGGCAAAAAACTACCGGGCCTGACCAAGTGGGAAGGCATCCCGAAACAGGTGAACCAATTTATGTGAAAATTGGCACTTATGGACCTTATGTACAGTTAGGGGACAAAACCGACGAAAACCCCAAACCAAAACAAGCTTCCTTACCCAAAGGTGTGACACATGAAAATGTCACCCTCGATATGGCTGTGGGTCTTTTGGCGCTACCCCGAACCTTGGGAGTCCACCCGGTCACTGGTGGGAAAATTCAAGCTAGTTTGGGACGCTTTGGCCCTTACGTTGTTCATGATCAGGGGAAAGAGGGAAAAGATTACCGCTCCCTCAAAGCTGCTGACAATGTATTGACAATTTCCCTAGAACGTGCAATTGAGTTATTGTCTGAACCGAAAAAGGGACGCGCTTCTAGCAGTAGCAAATCCAAAGCAGCTTTAAGAGAACTTGGTACACATCCAGAGGACGATACACCCATAAATATCTACGATGGACCCTATGGCCCTTACATTAAGCATGGCAAAACTAATGTGAGTATTCCTGAAGGTCAAACAGTAGAAACGGTGACGCTGTCAACAGCCCTGGATTTGCTGCAAGCTAAAGCATCTACCAAATCTACCCGCAAGACCAGTAAATCAACGAATTCTAAGACTAAGTCAACTACCAAGTCATCAACAACGGGTGCTAAAAAGAAAGACACCTCAAGTTAGGAAATCTTGACTGGGGACGCGGGGACTGGGGGAAGCTCTAACGAAGAGGACGCACAGAGTCGCCTGTGTCCGACGTTCGACGCAAATGGTTTCAAGTGGTTTCATATCATGTCCGCATAATCACTTGCGATATATAGCCGTGTGTCTTCTTCAACCCACCTTCCGCTTTTCCCGATTTTGGTAATTTCTCTATTGTTTTCTTGTTAACAGTCTCCACCAATGAATTTAATTTTGTCCAACTACTTACCAAATGTCCTGTTACCCAATCACCAAAATGATGTGGTACTCTAAGAAGTAAGGTTTGTAAACAGTAACAATAAACTTACTCAAATCTCTCTCAATCTTTCCAAAACATCTATTATGGTAGACACCATACTTAACTAAGTGTTATGATCACAAGACCAAAAGAACCAAGTTAATTAACCCAGAGCTACTCCCCGATTTGCTCCTGTGGACAAGAAAGAGCCGAATACTTGGGGAAAACTGGCAGCAAACTTTTTGGAGTCTCATGAGTAGATTAGAGTAAATTTTATATAGCGGAAAACACAAAACCCAACTTTAGAATTGGCTAATGCCCTAAATGCGCGAGTGTATCAGCCACGTTAGAAACCACAGGTGGGACAAAACACCAGTTTCGGCGAAGAAGAAAGTTAATTAAAATTGAGGTAGTATCTCAGGAGCGGTCAGTTCAATGGACTATATAGAAAAGGTACTGGAAAAGCTGAAGGAATTAGCGCGGAAGCTAATTGAAGCATTGGTAGGGCCAGAGGCACAAGCGGAACCGGAACTGATTCCGATTCCTGTGAATGAACGGTCACGCCGTCGCTAATAACCTCAAGGTTTTGGAGTTGACGTTGACACCTTTAAGTATTTTAGTACTGCACGGGCCAAACCTGAATTTACTAGGACAGCGAGAACCGGGAATTTACGGTTCTCTAACCCTAGACAATATTAATCGCCTGTTAGAAGCAGAAGGACTGAAGTTACAGGCGAAAGTTACTACTTTTCAGTCAAATCATGAAGGAGTTTTGCTAGATACGATTCACGGGGCGTTAGGGCAATATCAGGGCATTGTGATTAATGCTGGAGCATATACTCATACAAGTGTAGCTTTGCGAGATGCGATCGCTGCTGTGAACTTACCTACAGTAGAAGTACACCTGAGTAATATTTACCGTCGAGAAGATTTTCGCCATCATTCTTATATCGCCCCAGTGGTGATTGGTCAAATTAGTGGTTTTGGTGTCCAAAGTTATTTGTTGGGTTTACAAGCACTGGTACATCATCTGAGTAAAGATGAAGTTTAACAGCGTGTTGTAGATTTTAGTTTTTGGACTAAATGCTGAAATATAAAATCCAAAATCTAAATTCCCAAATCCCAAATTGTATGCGTTATTCTCTCGTAAATCGGGTTAGAGGTATTTTCCTGGGAGCATTGCTAGGAGAAAATTTAGCCAGACAGAATCCTAGTGATTTAGGTAAAAGGGCAATTCTGGGGAGCGAAAGTTTAATTGCACTAGGTAGATTAGATGTAGATGATTGGTTAAAGCGTTACCAACAAGCCTCTGTAGAGTTAGAAACAACTGAGACTGGTTGGGTAAAAATAATTTTAGCTACCTTACCGGTGGCAATTTTTTATCACGAAGATAATATTAAACTTAAACACAACTTGCAGCAAGTATTACAAATTTGCAAAACTGAGCCGATAGTAGAAGATGCTGCTCTAGTTATAGGATATGCGATCGCACAATCCCTAACAGAAAAACTTCACCCCCTGACTCTCATTCCCCAAACAATTTCTTTTCTAGACAAAACACCAACTTCATTACCACAAGATTTATTAAAAGTCAATAGCTTATTGCAACAAGGGGCAGGATTAGAACAAGCGCGAGCCGAATTGAGTAAGCAAGAACAACTGAGTAACAATATTGCATTAGCCTTTTACTGCTTTTTGAGTACATTAGAAGACTTCCGGCTAACAGTTTTACGCGCTACTCACAAGGACAATGATCGAAAGCAAGATCCTTTGTCCTTAAGGTCACAAACGAGAGGGGCAATTACTGGGGCATTATCAGGTGCATATAACAGCACAGCCAGCATTCCTGTAAATTGGCAGGTTTCATCAGTCACAAAGCCAGCATGGGGAAAGAGTAGTTTTGCCCAGATATTAGAATTAGCCGATGCACTGGTAGCAGTTTGGTCAGGGATTTATGACCTGGAGCCAGAGAAGAGTGTATTATCAGACTTGGGTCTGCTGCCAACATTTGCAGCGCCGAGCGTCATTCGCCCGCGATAGAAAATTATTGTCTGGCAACAGTATTTGATATGCAACGGGAAATCAACTGGTACAATTCACACAAGCTAAAGCTTAAAAAGCAAAGGAGTGTGATGTGTAGTCGAAAGTTAGGCTATGGTAGTGGTCTGTATTGCCAGTAGTCATAATTGTCTTGTTTTGGGTTATCAAAGTAAGCAACTACACCCAGAGATAATGAAAACGCAGCAATTTTTGCAATCTTTGACCCAGCAATTGAGGCAATGGCGCAGACAGTGCAAAGTGTTATGCCGTAAAGTCAAGTGGCTGGCTGTAGTCAGCAGTCCCAGGGTTCAAAGCCATAAAAAGGAAATGTACAGGCTTATTCTCAAAAATATACTCCTGTATTTATTACCAAATCATGATCAGAGCGGACATCTAAAAAGGAGACAAGCACCTAAATCAACGGGTAAATCTCTCAAAAATAATGTTTTCAGTTGGGTACATGAAAAGCGTTCTTCCGTAATTTTGGTCGTTGCCATCGTATCACTCACAGGTATTATGGGGCATGAATTATACAACCAGCCCCAGATGAAAGTCGGGACTATTGCGCCACAGACATTTATTGCTCCCCATCCTGCCAGTATCGAAGACAAAAAACAAACAGAAGCCGAGCGCAAAGCAGTTAAAAGAAATTCTGCCCCGGTATTGATGGTCGATGCCCAAAAAAATGAACAAATCTATCAACATTTGCAGCAAGTTCTCAATCATGGGAATGAAATTCGTGCTGTTGCTGGGTCTTTTCCCTTTTTCGATATTTCAGTTTTGCCTATACCTACCCAGCGTTACCTCCGCTCTTGTTTGGAATCAGAATGGCAACAGCTATTAGTACATTTAGAAAATACACAAAAACCATATTTTCAATTGTCCATACCCAAGCCGAGTCCAGCAGCTAAACCAACACCTACTACACCATCTACTCCTCCACTCCAGCAGGAAATTAATATTGATTTTAATCAAGCGCTGGCGGAACTATTAGCTTACCGTCTCACAACATCAGATAAAGACCCGTCTTCACTGATTGCCAAAATATCCCAAAGTAGAAAAAGATATATCCAAGCTACTGCCAAACTTGTGCCAACGGAGGATGAAGTTTCAGAAAGAGTCTATGGGGATACATTTCTATTAGAATTGTCAGACGAAGACTGGGCAAAAACCCAAAGGGGAATCTATCAAAGTGCAGAGCGAATGCTCACCCAAGGGCTACCCTACGGACTACCACGTCGTATTTTAGAGGATGCAATCAGCCTACAAATACAAATTTCTGTACCTAGGGAAGCGGAATCCTTAGCTACTAAAGTTTTGCTAACTGTACTCAAGCCAAATCTGAAGCAAGATGAAGAACAAACAAAACAACAGGCTCAACAAGCAGTTGAGAAAGTTTCATCTGTGATGGTAGACGTGCGGCGGGGGGAGGTGATTGTCAAAAAAGGAGAACGGATTACAGAATGGAAATTTGATGTGTTGGAGCATTATCACCTGATTCGCCGACAGGTGAATTGGCTGGGTTTGATAGGATTAGCCGGCTTGGTTAGCACCGCTATTGGCAGTTTTATTTGGGTAGAACATCGGATTGGCAGCCACTTGCGAGAACGCGATCGCTTGTTGATATTGCTGCTGGCTGTCAGTGTCCCTAGTGTGATAGCAATGGGTGTTCCATATACTACTTGGAGCGCCATTGGTTTATTGTTGGGTAGTTTCTACGGATCGACTTTGGCTGTGACCGTTGTGGGGCTGCTATCGCTAATATTACCAGTGAGTATAGAAATCAGTAAAATGGGACTGCTGGCGGGGACTGCGGGGGGAATCTTGAGCAGTTGTGTGGCACAAAGATTGCGATCGCGTGAGGAACTAGCATTATTAGGTATTTTTATTGCTTTAACCCAAGGGGGTATTTATTTATTTCTCAATATACTTGTTGGTGCAGTATTCCGTTCTGGCTGGTATCTCGTCCTCCAAGAGGCAGCTTTTTTCGCTTTATCTGGCTTGCTGTGGAGTATTATCGCTTTGGGGTTAAGTCCTTATTTGGAAAAACTGTTTGATCTAATTACCCCTATCCGTTTGGCAGAATTGGCTAACCCTAACCGCCCTTTGTTAAAGCGACTGGCTACGGAAACACCGGGAACTTTTCAACATACTTTGTTAGTTGCGACTCTGGCTGAAGCTGCGGCGAAAAAACTCCGCTGCAATGTTGAGTTAGTCAGGGCTGGCACGCTGTACCATGATATCGGGAAAATGCACGACCCTCTGGGATTTATTGAAAATCAAATGGGTGGTGCAAATAAACATGATACAGAAATTAAAAATCCTTGGAAAAGTGCAGCCATAATTAAAAAGCACGTTACCGAAGGCTTGGTGATGGCAAAAAAACATAGTTTACCCACAGCAATTCAGGCTTTTATTCCCGAACATCAGGGAACAATGGCGATCGCTTATTTTTATCACCAAGCCCAGCAAATGGCGAAGGAAGATCCTACTATAACGGTAGACAAAGCTGATTTTTGTTATGATGGACCAATTCCCCAATCACGGGAAACAGGAATTGTCATGTTAGCAGATTCTTGTGAAGCGGCGTTGCGAAGTCTCAAAGATGCCACCCCAGAACAAGCATTAAATATGCTCAATAATATTTTGCGTGCTAAATGGCAAGAGCAGCAATTAATAGATTCGGGATTGACAAGGGAAGAAATTTCAAAAATTGCCCAAATCTTTGTGGATGTTTGGCAGCAATTTCATCATAAACGTATTGCTTATCCTAAGTTAAAATAATTCGTAATTCGTAATTCGTAATTCGTAATAATGCCTCCGGCAGGCTACCGCCAACGTAATTCGTAATTCGTAATTCGTAATTCAGTAGGGAATTGATATAAAATATTTTCAAGCTATAATTGACTAAAAATACAAGAGGTCAGCTATGACCACTACCACTACTCCACAAATCACCTTAGAAGAGTTTCTCAAACTTCCTGAGAGTAAGCCAGCTAGTGAATATATTCAAGGTGAGATTATCCAAAAACCTATGCCAAAGGGAAGACATAGCCGCTTACAGACTAAACTTAGTACTACTATTAACCAAATAACTGAAGAAAAAAAGATTGCTTACGCTTTTTCAGAACTGCGTTGTACTTTTGGTAGTAGGTCAATCGTACCTGATATAGCCGTATTTAAGTGGCAAAATATTTCTTTTACACCAACAGGGGAAGTTGTTGACAACTTTAATATTCATCCAGATTGGACAATAGAAATTCTTTCACCTGAACAAAAACCCAATAAGGTAATTGGTAATATTCTCCATTGTCTAAATTATGGTTGTCAATTAGGTTGGTTTATTGATCCAGATGACACCACTATATTAATATTTTTACCAGAAAAACAACCAGAATTGTTACAAGAGAATGATATTTTACCAGTACTGCCCGGAGTTGAATTACAAATTACAGTAGGGCAGATTTTTAACTGGTTAAAAATGGCTGGTTAGTTAGCGAAGCAAAGAGCGAATTAATATCGACTTAATATTAAAAATCCGACTTGAAATAAGCCGACAACAAAACCCAAAACTCCACCTAAAGTCACAATTGCTTGCAATTCATTCTTAACTATTCCCTCAATTGCGGCTTCTAAATCAGCGGGTGAAGTTGACTTGACTCGATCAACAATCACTTGGTCTATAGATAAAATGGGAATTATTTGGGCGACAATTGCTTCTAAATCTCTTTCTAAATACTTTTCCAAAATCAAAGCCAATTCTTGAGAAACAACTTCCAAGGAAGTATTGACAACCGGGGAATTACTTAATCGCTTCAGTAACACGACAGCAATATTTTCCCAATCGGCTGATTCTGTCAATTCTTGTAATAAACTGCTACCACTATTTTGCAAGTAATGACGAACACTATCCCTGGTAGTTTTTCTTAATTGACGGACTGTACCAATTGGTAAATTTTGGAAAGATAAATCTTGTAATAATTTTCTGAAGCGATCGCGCATTTGCAAATCTTGAATTAATTCTTGCAAGCGTTTATTACTAGCTTCTTTTTCATCTAAGCAAAATGTTCGTAACCTGGTGAGAGTATTGCGTAAACCAAATAGATTAGCGACTACCCAGTAAGTACCGCTGGTTTTTTCTCGAAAGCTGTCATCAATAGTTTGAATTGTCCGATCTGTTAAAAAATCAACTATTGCTTGTCGCAACACATCCGGTGGTAAAACCACTTCTAACAGCCAATCGGCTAACCTTGTGGATTGTTCTTCACTCAGTTGAAATTCCAGTAATACCTGATCAAAAATTTGGTTGATCTGGGTTTCTAAAAAATTCTCTTGTCGCGCCAAAGTTTTGAGGAGGCGCGGTAATGACTCCCCTAATAAATCTCGTAAAATTCCGGCTACAATTTTAGCACTTTTTTGGTTTTTATCACCTTGGAGTTGTTCCGTAGCCAGCCGCAATAACCAAAGAATTGCGCTTTGTACTCGTTCAGTTTGTAGCAGCCGTTTAGCCAGTTTTTGTAATTCATCTGGCGTTAACAGCGATCCCATAATGGTATCAGAAATGTTTTTTGCCAAACGCTCCTGATTGCTGGGAATCAATCCAGGAGTAAACGGTATTCTTCGTCCCAGAACATAAACTGCTCGGTAGGGGCGAAATAACATTTTGATGGCTATATCGTTAGTGAAGTAGCCAATAACTCCACCCAGAATTGGGGGTGATACATAAAGCCAAAGATGAGACCAATCCACAGGATTTTGGATTAGGGAACAGGGAAATATAGATTAGGGATTGGGGATTGGGGAGATGGAAAGATGGGGAGACGCTCTGACGCGGAGAATATTTCTAGTGAATATCTCTTTTTCTGCCTTTTACCTTCTGCCTTCAGTTACCAATCACCTAATTACTACTAATACTCCCATCATACCGTTAGATATGGGGTAGTGTGTGGCGTTAGTAAAACCGACTTGATAAGCTAACTCTATTTGCTCGCTACCAATGGGGAAGCGATCCAAGCTAGGACTGATATAAGCATATTCTTCCTTGACCCCTAAATTAGTGGCAATAGGAACGACGAGATTGTCTAAATACCATTGCTGAAAGGTGCGAAATGGTAGATCGCTCGGTCGATGAAAGTCTAAAATTGCGGCTTTGCTACCAGGTTTGAGGACGCGATATATTTCTTGGAGACTACGAGGAATATCTTTGACATTTCTCAAACCATAGCCCATTGTGACTGCATCAAATTGATTGTCGTCAAAGGGTAAATTGAGGACATCGGCTTCTAACCAAGCGATCGCTCTTTGGGAGTAACTTTTTTGGCAGCGTTCTTTGGCAGTTTCTAGCAGTTTGGGGGAGAAGTCTACGCCATAAACCTTTCCTGTCGCTCCTACTCTCCGTGCTAACCTAAAGGTTAAATCACCACTACCACAACACAAATCCAAGCCAGTATCACCGGGTTTAGCTGCGCTCCATTTAACTGTCATTTCTTTCCAGATCCGGTGTTGTCCCAGACTTAACCAATCATTGAGTTGGTCATACACTGGAGCAATCCGGTCAAAAATGTCACGAATTTCATTACTCATCTCATGTTCGCTTAATTACTTATCAAAAAAAACTCTTCACATCAGAGCCTAAGAGCGTCCTCATTTTTCCGAGTCAGCCCTAATTATAAGTTTTTAACTGAACACGATATCATTAGTCGTTAATCAATTCTGGGTTGATAGACAGCTACTAGCAAGAGCGATCGCTACTAGTTCCACTGATAAATGAATCAGTTTGAGTTCATCGGCTCTTAAAGTGCAAGGTTCTTGCCACTGTAGTGATAATACCCCCAACATTTGCTGCCTATAAATAATCGGGATGATTAAATGTGCTTTCACTCCAGCATCTTGGTAGTAACTAAGACTATTGAGACGAGGATCTTTAGATATATTTAGGGATGATTGTATTTGACGAGTAGCGATCGCTTCCCTTGTCAATGGATCTTGGGAGAGCCAATTTTCGACAATACCAGTTTCACTGTAAATACCTTGCTCTGCTGCCAGAACATTTCCTTGAATGAGTTGTATAATACAACCATCAGCTGAAAATGCCTCACTAAAAGCCTTGGCAATTGGTGCAAGAGTTTCCTCCAAGCCTGAGGCCGCTTGTGTTACCTCCACCAAAACAGTCAAAAGATCCATTTGGGAATTGGCACGGCGCAGTTCTTCTGTTCTTTGTTTAAGCAAATCGTAGGTTGCTGCTGCTCTTTGTACAACCTCCTTTAATTCTCCAGAGTCCCAAGGTTTGGTAATGTATTTAAAGACTTGTCCGCTATTAATCGCCTCTACCAAATCTTCAATGTCAGTAAATCCTGTGAGAATTATTCTGACGGTATCAGGAAATTGTGGCAAAGTCCTACTCAGAAATTCAGTTCCTTTCATTTCTGGCATTCGCTGATCAGATATAATAACAGCGACTTCCCCCTCTTCTTCCAACAATTGCAAAGCGCTCATGCCACTATCAGCTTTGAGGACATTAAAATCTCGGCGAAAAGTGCGATAAAGCAGATCCAGATTATCTGGTTCATCATCAACCACCAAAATTTTTAGCTTTTTTGGACGTTCACGGGTACTCAATGGAGGGGGAGCTTGATCAACTTCGAGATCTAGATTATTCATAAATTAATTTAATATCTTCACGTTTTTGTTATATTCCATACTAAGCTGAGTTGAGAAGACTCTATTAGTTATGAGTATTGAGAAATCAGTATTTTTCTGCGGACTAATTAGAATACATAGAACAGCAGCAAAGATGCTGGCAAGCTTAATATTTATTCATAGGAAAATCTCCCGATTATGACTGAACTATCACCCAACGCCCCCAATCCTGAGAATGCTACGAACGATACAGCACAAGAATTACTAGTTAAGCTGAGACAAAAGCAAGGTAACTGGGTGGAATGGGGAGTAGCCATTGCCTACCTACAAAAATCCGGTTACAATCCCCAAGACATCTTTGAAGCCACTGGATTTGAGCCAATCCAACAAAATCAGTTAATTGTTGGCTCTCAAGTATATAGTTCTTTAGAAAAGTTTGGCGCATCAGAGGCAACAAGAGCATATTACGGTATGAGGGCTAGTGATATTTTGTATGAACTACGCCTACTTGCACAAGAAGACAGGGCTGCTGCTGCTGATTTGATTTTTCTCCATAAACTCGATGTAGACGAAGTGAGAGATATTGCCAAAGCCATTAAAGATTTCTCCCGTTTTGCTACCCCACCAGTGGATTTTACAGCCCATCCAGGGGATGCGGTAGCTTATCAAGTTTGGAAATTGGCTAGGCAAAATTCAGACTTACAACAGCGATCGCGTTTAATTGCTAAAGGGTTACGTTTTGCTCACTCACCAACAGCCAGAAAACAAATAGAACAATTACTAATTGATTTTACCAATATTGCCAGCAAACCAGCACCAATTTTACCATTTTTCCGATTAGAGTCGGACGAAGATTTACCCCGGCTTGTACCTGTGGTGGGTGAGTTGCCATTAACACCAAAAGATGTGAAAGCTGTACCCATAATCACAGAAATTGGTTCATTTCGCATTGTCAAATTTACCGGAGAACAAGCTTGGGTATCCTTACCAGGTTGGCAAGTGTTACGCTCTGCTGAAGACCCAGTAGTAATTATTGCCAGTAGTGATATCTTCCCCAACCCCACCCACGCTAAAATAGAACCAGTGCTAGTTGTCATAGATCGCGCCCAAAGAGAATGGGATGCGTCTAGTTACTTTGCGGTTGATAATGCTGGTGAAATTGATTTTCAGTGGTTTGAAACTGCACCAGAACATCTGCTATTAGGGAAAATAATTGTGATTTTACGTCCTAAGAGAGTTCTCGATGAAGAATTTAACAAGGATGCTTGGCAGATTGACGAATAAGGGTAATTGTTCAGGAGTACCGAGTACTGAGTACTGAGTAACCCCATAACTAAAGTTAGGGGATTGAAACAAGGAAGCATTATTTCTCGTGCAATAATCTCGTACCCTGCTCTAAGCAAGCTACGCGCAGCGTGTCGTAGGCATAATAAATATTTTTCCTTCTTCAATGAATGAATTCAGGGACTTTAGACCTATTTGTGCTGAGTTCTAAGTAGGGATTTCATATCATGTCCGGTTGAATACTTATCATTTGGACTGACGCGGGGACGCGGAGACAGAGAGACGCGGAGAATTTTTTTTGATAAGTGATTAGGCGGACATGATATCACTCATTACTCGTTACTCGGTACGGGCTAAACGCCCCAAAGAAAGCTAACAGCACTATTTCGGTAATTGGTAAGAAGAGTTTTCCCATTGCTAAATTACGAATTACCACAGCGATAAAGCTGATAGGGAAATTGGCCGATACGATAGTGCTGGGTAAGTTCTATATTACAAGTAACTTGCCCAGCAAGCGTCAACTTTGATGGGTAATCTTGTTTTCTCATCCCTGAGCCTACAAACCATAAATTCAATTCAGATACCTCACCTATAGAAAGTTGAGCCAGCTTGTTACTAAAGTCAGAAAAATCAGGAGATTTATGTACAAAAGCCAAATTATCCAGATGTAATTTGCTTTTCACTTCATGACTTCTCTGTTGTTCCAATGCCAAAGCAAAACTTAATCCTGCTGCTACATCTTGATAATTTTCATATCCTACCACTAACATCAATGGTATAGCCGGATCTAGATTCATATTTTGAGCGATTTGTTCAGGTTGAAAAGGTTTTTGGAATGCTAAATTAGAAACAACAAAAATACAACTGACGATACCAACCAGTAAAAAAATAAATTTTTTATTTTTCATTTTCACCAAGCTGGCGGCTAAGAGAGAGCAAAAACTAGGATAATAGACAAAGCTATAGCGGGGAATAACAGTAATATCTTTACCTAATAAATAAGCAATCAGGAAAAATTGTAATAATACAAAAAAAGTAAAACTTAAAAGTGTAAATGTAGATAAATGAGTTGTACTATTAGACCATAGTAATTTTAAATTAGGAAAGATTTGGAACCCAACCCAAATTGTAAACATCACCATTAAAAAACCACAAATAACTGCAATTAGTAAAGGTTGGTTTTCCACTGGGAGAGTAATTATCATTAATACCCAATGCATGAGAGTTTGATAGATGGGTTCAATGTGATGAGGAGATGGTAGCCAATTAGTTTCTGATTTGTGAAAATGGCTATATATTACTAGTAACCAGGGAATGAAGCCAATAATAACACCGCCTGTAGAGAGAATGAAAGATAGGCAGATTTGAGGTAAATTAAAGATTTTGGATCTTCCCTGATAAATCAGCAGTAATAGGGTGGCAATTTGGGAGATGAAAGCAAGAACAAAAAAGTAGTGAACATAAAGACCAATAATATTATTAATTACCCATAATAGCCAAACCCAAAATCGTACTTTTTTCCTCTGAAAGATATCTTGTTGAATTTGGATGAGAAAGAATAATGATAAAATAATAAAAAGCATAGGTAAAGTGTAGTGCCTTGCTTCTTGAGAGAGGTAAACAGCAAAGGGAGATAACGCCATGAGCAATGCTGCCATAACTCCAGATGTGGGGGAAAAAGCAACACTATTAAGACCATAAATGGCGATGATTGCAGCTACACCAAATAAAGCTGGTAGCGATCGCAATTTTGCCACCCATTCTATACCCAAAGGGCTCATCCACTCTAACCAACGGTACATTAGGCAAAAAAACAGCGGTGGATGGGTAGAATAATTAGCTAGATTTTCTGCAATTTGAGCGCAACTAACCCCAGGCTGAAAAGTAAAAATTTCCTGAACCTGGTTGAGAGAAAAGACTACATCCAAAGGCAAATCACGGTAATTTTTACCTAAACTGAAAATAGCAGTAATGATTTCATCCATCCACAGAGGTTTTGAGTCTAAATGCCAAAATCGCAAGACAGTGCCAATGGCGATGGCTACGCTCAAAGCAGGTAGCGCTCCTGCTAAACTTAGATAATGTAGAAAAGGTCTGCGATTTATCATTACTGGCTTGAAGAGTTGTAACTAAAAATGCACATAAATAATAAATCAATATTGTTCATATCTGCGCTGTAATAATCAAAATCAGAATCTCAATTTTATATGTCAGAAGATAATTTTACAGTTACAGTTCCTCAAGAACCTCAAATTGAAGGGATGTTTCCACCATCACCTGTTGCTAAATTGCAAGATAATATTGTCGCAATTCGCACCAGTCTGCGAACTGGACAAAAGCAGATGGCTGACTGGGAATCTGGATCATTGGCTGTATCTGCTGTTCCTGGTGCTGGTAAATCTACAGGGATGGCTGCGGCTGCGGCAATTGCCATTGCGCGTCAGTATCAGCGTTCTCGTTCCACAAACAGCAATTACCGTCGTCAATTGGTAGTCGTTACCTTTACCCGTTCCGCTGCTGCTAATCTTAAGTTAAAAATCCGCAAATACTTACGAGATGATTTATCTTTACCGCAAACAGGCTTTGCTGTTCATACCTTACATGGTTTAGCTTTAGATATTGCTATTCGTTATCCTGACTTATCAGGTTTGCAGTTAGAAAATGTCACCTTAATTACACCTAACCAAACTCACCGCTTTATTCGCACCGCTGTAGAACAATGGATTGCTAACCATCCTGAAAGTTATGGGCGTTTACTCAGAGGTAAGCAATTTGATGGAGAAGAAACAGAAAAATTACGTCGTCAGTCAGTACTGAGAACAGAAGTATTACCAGATTTAGCTTATACCGTTATTCATGAAGCTAAAAGTTCAGGAATATTACCAGAAAAGCTGCATAAGTGGAGTCAAAAAACCACAGATACATATGGAATTTTGCAAGTAGCAGCAGGTTTATATAAAGAATATGAAAAATTGATGCGTAGCGGAAAAATGTCGGAGATATCGTCAGAGTTTATTGATTACGATGATATGATTTTAGCCGCCTTGCGAGTTCTCGAAAATGATAGCGCCCGACGCATTGAACAGAATAAAGTTTTCGCTGTATTTGAAGACGAAGCCCAAGACTCTAGCCCATTGCAAACTCAGTTGTTAGAAATATTAGCGAGTGAAGCAGATAGGGAGAATTTAAATAAATCAGCACTGAACTTAATCAGAGTTGGTGATCCTAATCAGGCGATTAACTCAACTTTTACACCTGCTGATCCCATTTATTTTCGAGAATTTTGCGAAGATTGCCAAAAGAAAGAACGACTAGCAACAATGGATCAAGCCGGTCGAAGTACGCAAATTATTATTGATGCAGCTAACTTTGCTTTGGAATGGGTAAATCATCAAGGTTTAGCAACAACTAAAAATGGACAAACACCATTTCTCTACCAGAAAATTCAACCAGTTAATCAAACAAATGGAAATCCTGAACCAGTAGGAAGGGGATTAGAAATTTATACCCCCCGTGATATTCATCAAACAGTTGAATTACTTTCCCAAAGAGTAATTGAGTTATTTACAGAAAAATCTGATTGCTGTGCGGCGGTGTTAGTGCGAGAAAATCGCCAAGGAAGATGGTTAGCGGCGGCTTTAGAACCGATATGCAAAGAGCATAAAATTAAACTTTATGATGTGGGAGAAAGGGAACGGCGTTCTCATGTACCCCAAGAAATTTTATCATTATTGCAATTTTGCGATCGCCCTCACTCCCCCGGAAAACTAAAAGCCGCCCTGGATGTACTCGTTCAACGTCAATTAATTCCTACCCAAGACATCAACACTCTCGCTAGTCTCCCAGAAGAATTTTTATATCCAAGTCCCTTAGCCGCACCCCAAACAGATATAGTCCAAAAAGCGGCTCATCTTTGTCGCAGTTTACTCCGCGCCCGTTTAGAACTTCCGTTGTATCAGATAATTTCCTTTTTAGCCTTAACCTTAAATTATGACCAAGCTGAATTAGCAACCGCTGACAAACTTGCAGAACGGGTAAACCAGCAACTATTTGGTAACACCTCAATGGCAGCAATGTTATCAGCTTTAAGTGAAATTGTCAGTTCCGAAAGATTTGAACCAGTAGACACAGAAAATGTGGAAGAACAATATACCCAAAAAGGTCAACTGACGATTATCACCATGCACAAAGCCAAAGGGCTAGATTGGGATTATGTATTTTTGCCTTTTCTGCACGAAAATCTCATTCCTGGTAAATTTTGGGTTCCTCCCCAAAGCCAATTTTTAGGTGATTTTACTTTATCAGAAGTCGCACGCGCTCAAATTCGTGCCGCACTCCATGAAAAAACAGAAGGTATACCCGATGTTAGCCAAGCTTGGGAACAAGCCAAGGACTTAAAAACCGCAGAAGAATACCGTTTACTCTATGTTGCCATGACCAGAGCCAAGCAGTTGTTATGGATGTCTGCGGCTCAACAAGCGCCATTTACTTGGAGTAAACCCCATAATTTACAAGCTTCAGCCCCTTGTCCTGTATTTGCAGCATTAAAGCGCCAGTTTCCCAAAAATGTAGTTAATTGGAAAAATCCCTAATTATTAAAAATAATAGAAACTTTGGATTGTAGATTGGGAATATTAAAACTGAGGGTGTTGGATCTACTGGAAAAAATACAACTTTTCCCAGATAGATATCACACATCCTGCTGATTTTTTATAAAATTCACAATCTTCACATAAAAGTTATGCAGCATTATCAAAAACTTTATCTATATTCATCCTTAGATCGGTTTAGATTGGTAAAAAAAAGCTATACTGCCAAAATTATGTTGGTGGCATTTTTAGGTACGCACATCCCACTTTTGGCATTACTCTTTAGTTTCGTCATCTCCAATTCCTTTTCTATAGAGATGGTGGTGCGAGTTCTGTTAATTGCTCTGTTTGCAACTTTAGTAGGTACAGGAGTTACCCTCTATATCCTCAACTACTTGCTTGCTCCAGTTATTTTGACATCTAAAGCTTTACAAGACTATATGAGTCATCAAGTTTTACCCAAATTGCCAACAAAATTCGCCGACGAAGCTGGAACTTTGATGGCAGATACTGCACACACTCTTCACAAGTTAGATGAATTAATTCACTACATTACTAACTACAACAGCATCACTGGACTACCTAACCGGGATTTGTTTAGCGATCGCGTCTACCACACCATATTACAATCCCATAGTCATGAGTGGATCATAGCTTTACTTTTATTTAGTATTGATGATTTTGCCAGCATAAATCATGGTTTAGGGAATGAAAAATCAAATGTGTTGTTAAGAGAAGTTGCCCAACGTTTAAATACCTGCATAGGGAAAACAGATATTCTTGGACATATCAACAGAGATGAATTTGTGATTGCTAGGACAGAAATACCTTCTTTTGAGAATTTGATCAAATTATCCCAATTGCTACAGACTAGCATTGCCAAACCTTTCTTAATAGAAGGAAGCCAGATTCATATCACAGTCAGTTTTGGAATTACAATCAATAGCATAGATGAGCCTGAAAGTGTAGAAAAACTGTTGCAAGAAGCTAACATAGCACTTTACCAAGCTACCCAACAAGGACGTAGCCAATACCAATTTTATTCATCAGAGATTAATGATCAATTACATGAGCGGCTGGTATTAGAAAATGAATTGCATGGAGCCTTAGAACGCGGAGAAATAAGGGTTTATTACCAACCCATGATTGATTTGAACAGCGGACAAATAACCGGAATGGAGGCGTTAGTTCGCTGGCAACATAGCACCAAAGGTTTGATTTCTCCAGTCAAGTTTATTCCCATTGCGGAAGCAAATGGTTTAATCATCCCCATTGGTGAATGGGTATTGCGAAGTGCCTGCACTCAAATCAGAAATTGGCAACTTGCTGGACTTCCGCCAATTCGCATATCAGTAAATCTCTCGGCTCGGCAATTTGAAGAACCAAATCTAGTGAATGTTGTCAGTCAAATTCTTGAAGAGACGGAACTAGACGCGTCTTATTTAGAATTGGAAGTAACAGAAAGCTTCTTAATTGCTGATATTCAGAACTCTATAACTACCCTCAAGCAATTACGAGAACTTGGTATATTGCTGGCTTTAGATGACTTTGGCACTGGGTATTCTTCCCTCAATTACTTAAAACGTTTACCTGTCCATATTCTGAAGATTGATAAATCATTTGTACAAGATGTAACATCTAATCCTGATAGTGCAGCGGTGACAAATGCCATCATTGCTTTAGCTAAAAGCCTGCGATTAAACATCACAGCCGAAGGGATAGAAACGGAAGAACAGCTTAACTACTTACAGAAACGGGGATGCGATGAAGGTCAGGGTTACTACATTAGTCGTCCTGCACCGGCTGAGACAATTGTGCAAATGCTCAAGAGTATTTCTCAAAATTAGAACTTACCAAATGAAGTGCGGAAAATGGGTATAGGGCTGGATGTAGAAACCAGCCCTACTGCTACGCCAACGCAGAAGCAAGCTACAACGAAGTTATTAGTTCATCCAAGATTAGTCAATGAGTTGTGGACTAGGAATTTGTGTATCGATATCTACTTGAGATAAGGTGGGTATCAACCAGTTGCCTTCACCTGCTTTGAAGATTTTGGCAGGTTCAACATTCAATTCAATCGCATCGGTGGCAGGATTGATTTTAGCGACTGACTGTGTACCATCAACAAACTTAAGAGCGAGAGCTTCAGTTAGTTGTTGTGGTTCAGTATTGGGACTGAGAACTACCTGAGTACCTGCGGGTAAGTAGATACCATCGCAATCCCAATCATCATCTGTGATTTGTCCTGCCGCTAAGAAGTAAAGTTGAGTGGGATATTTTTTCCCTTTATTGGCATAGACAGCCAATGTCTTTCCTGTTTGATTACGGCACTGCGATCGCTTGTTGGCAGTTTCAATGATATTCTTCTGAGACTGTAATTGTGTCAGCCGTTGCTGAAATTGTTCAGGTGTATAGCCAGCTTGTTCAGGGGTATCCTTAACTTGGAGTAATTCATTGATTGCTTGAGTAACCTCAGCATAGTCAGCCCCTTTGGTAAAATCCTTGGCTGCCCAAGAAGGTTGAGCAATCACCAGGTTGACGATAAATACAAGAGCAACAAGAACTATTTTGAAAAACTGCATATTTTTTTTCAGCATTACAAACTTTGAGTTTTGAACTTGGAATTTTGAACCATTTTGATTAGTCCCGTTAAACACAGGCAGCTAGTCGCTAAAGCAATGGGAGTCAGGGAGGCGCTGTCTAGTATAATAAACACACCTAATCCTATTAAGACAAAGGGAACAAGATTGTTGCCGTAGCGAGTTAGCAAATCAGCGATGGCACTTTGGCAGGTAATTTTGTATGTTACATAGCACCAAACCCCAACTAATAATAAGAAGACTGCAACGATTACCAGCAAACTAGAAAGGGCAGTATGAGCAAACAATGGCATATAAATACCCACATTATCGCTGCCATTGGCGATGGTAATAGCCGCCACACTATAGGCTTGGGGAGATACAAAACTAGCAAAAGCAGAAGAATGATTCGACTCGAATTCCGATTCCGTCTCGGATGATGAATCACTTTCTGGATTCAGTAGTCGATTTAGTCCGATAGTGACAGGTACTAAACCCAGAAGTCCAACCCAATGGGATGGTAATACTAAACCTCCCAAAAAACCAACCATGCTGGCAATGATTAGAGTACAGAAGCCCAGATATTGACCGATCACAATGTGCCGACGACGGAAAGTTGCATTCACCTGAGAGAATAACAGTGTGAGGATGACCAAATCATCAAGGTTTGTAGCGATAAAAGCTGTAATTCCCGTGGGAATGGCAGTCAACAATTCTTCCATTTCTATTTCTCCTCAATCTTCTTGCTGGACTTGTTTCAGCTAGTATTAGGTTATGTCTGCAAATGCTTATAAAACTGCAATACATAAAGTGTAAAAATTATAAATTCAACCTATGAACTAGCGGGAATTAAAGTAAATATTCTTTTTTATCAAAATGCTGAAATGACAGTTTAAATTGCGAGTGTAGAGATTCTAATCTAGAAATGCATCGATTCCAGTAATATTCAAACTGTCATGGTCTGGGGTGATGAGAAAGCATTTACAACTTACTTTTAGCGATGAGTCAATTTATCAACAATTTTGTGATTGTCTCCAATTGTTTGGTCAACGCTAAAAAGTTTATTACTAGAAGTTTCTTTGAGGTACTTGCTATTAGTTTGCACATGGAGTCCGGGTAATATAGCTACTTTCAGTTCTTTATTTTCTTTAGTAGCAGGAACTAAAATTACTCTCAATTCATTAAGAACTTGTTGTTGCTCTTTGACAATTTGAGTTAATTCGTTTAGCTGTCTAGTGTGTAATTCATCCAATTTTTCATGGAGAAGTTCAATATTTTGTCCTGCTCTCAGATTCACTTGGTGGTCAATATCAGCATTTATGCGATCTGTATCAGACTGACGATTCTGACTCATTAAGACGATGGGAGCGGTGTAGGCTGAAGCAAATGAAAAGACTAGATTAAGCATCATGAACGGTGACTCATCCCAGTGGGGAACCCCAGGCATTAAGTTGATTCCCACCCACCCTGCTAACACAGTGCTTTGACAAATGAGAAACTTCCAAGAACCTACTTGTTCTGCGAATTTATCGGCAAGGCGTTGTCCGGGAGTTAATTCTTCTGTAGCGTTGTTTTGGACTACTTTTGTGTTAGCGAGTTTCATTTTGCACCTGTTTGTATTATTTCAGTCTCTGTTTGACCTCATGACATTCAATGTACGCTGATCAAACGATAGAAGCAAATACTCTTTCTTTTTAAAACGATAAATAAAAGTGATGCTATAAGCTTTGATATCAAACAAACTGATGAAAAATCCCCCGTTTTTAGCGGAGGATTTGTTATAGAAAGTTAGCTTTGTCCCTTTTCTAGTCTCCAGTAGTAGTAATTATCTGGGTTGTTGTCAGGAACAATAAACCCAGTAGCTCCTCCACCCTGAGAGGATGATGCCGGAGGACGAGGAGGACGTGTTTGTTGTCCTCCAACTAAAAACTCTTGCGCCTCTGTGGATAGCTCTTCAAGTAAATCAAACATGAACATTTGATTTGACATAATTATTTACCTCACTGACTCCACGGATTTAATTAAGAAGTTGTCCCTATTAACTAACGGTAAGTATCTTTTATCAGTAATTCATGTGCCAGATGGAATAATCTTTATTCCACCTTTTGATTGGCCAATAAGTCGTTTGGCGTAAATATTTGTTGTGGGGATAAGATAGGGAGAAAGAGAGTTTTAGATGATCGGCTCAATATCTATAAAATCTGTTCAAAGGCTTTGGAAATACCTGTTTGAAATTTCTGCCGATGTTTCAGTTTAAAAACTGACTAATTTTACTTGGTAACCAGTAATTAGCAATTGTCAGACTTGAACCTAATTTTAATTCACCCCTTTGCAGATTGTTCAATTCTCGTAATCCCCTTTCTGTTAAGGTGACTTGCTAGGGTTTACTCCATAAACTACAGTATCTTAGTTGAAAATACCGTAATTTTAACATTACAGAGCAATTACGAATAATATGTATCATCTAGCTTTAATTTTTTACTGGTTTAGGAATTTTATATCTTTTTTAATACTTATTTTATGCCTGACATCATGTCCGCCTAATCACTTAACAAAAAAATTCTCGGCGTAATATCATGTCCGGTTGTTCGCGCGGCGCAACCCACCCTACAATTTGGGGATTATTTGCAAGTCCCTAAGTCTCATTAAGGCAATTTAGCTTTAAACAGCCGCATCCCATTCGCCGTTACCAACAAGGAACTACCGGTATCAGCTAAAACTGCAACTGCTAAACCGACAAACCCGAATGTAGTTAAAAGTAAAAATAGTGCTTTTGTTACCAACGAAAAAACAATATTTTGTTGAATTATCTTGACGGTACGGCGGCTCAAATCAACAGCTGTAGCGAGTTTTCTTAAATCACCACTAACTAGTACAACATCAGCTGTTTCCAACGCCATATCTATTCCACCTACCGCAAAGCTGATATCCGCAGCCGCCAATGCAGGAGTATCATTTATACCATCACCTACCATGCCAACAATGCCAGAACGGCGCAGTTGTTGAATTATTTGCAGTTTATCTTCTGGTAATAGTTCTGCTTTATACTCTTTAATATCAAGCTGTTGGGCAATTTGCTGGGCAACCTGAGTGCGATCGCCTGTTAACATGACTAGATGTTGCAATCCTTGCTTTTTCAACAGTCGCATAGCTTCTGTAGCCTCCAAGCGCAAGCCATCAGCCAGAGAAATTACTCCTAATAAACCCTGGTTATTACCGACTAAAACTGGAGTTTGTCCCCAATTTTCCATCTCCCCCAAAAGAGATTTCGCAGCTAATGATAAGGTGATACCTTTATCCACAAATAACCGCCGATTTCCCACAAAATACTGCTTTTCGCCAAAATTCGCGGCAATGCCTTTACCAGGATAAGCTGTAAAATTCTGGGGATTCTCTAACTCTATTCCTTGCTCTCTGGCTTTTGCAACTATCGCCCTAGCTAAAGGATGTTCAGATTGTTGTTCCAAAGCAGCGGCGATGAATAATATCTGCGTTGCACTCGCTTCCCCCAAATCCTTAACCTCAAGTACTACGGGTTCTCCTTGGGTCAGCGTTCCCGTTTTATCAAAAGCAAGACTGGTGAGTTTTCCAGCAGTTTCTAAGCTATTACCACCCTTGAATAGTATACCTTGATGGGTGGCTGCACCAATAGCACTGACAATGGAAACAGGGGTAGAAATCACCAATGCACAGGGACAAGCAATTACTAATAACACTAGCGCTCGATAAAGCCAAACATTAAAAGCTTGAGCAAATACCAAGGGCGGAATTAAGGCCAGAGCGATCGCACTCACAATTACAATGGGTGTGTAAACTTCGGCAAACTTATCTACCCATTGCTGAGAAGGTGCGCGGCTTGATTGAGCAACTTCGACTAAGTGAACAATTTTCGCCACTGTTGTGTCAGCAGCAGTATGTGTGACTTTTACTTCTAAAAAGCCAGTTTGATTTAATGTTCCCGCAAAAACGCGATCGCCTATTTCTTTATCTTCAGGAATAGATTCTCCTGTAATTGGCGATTGGTCAATCGCTGAATTTCCCGATACTATCACTCCATCTAAAGCAACTCGCTGTCCTGGACGAATTGTGAGAATTTCCCCAACTTGAATTTCTTCAACGCGCACACTTACTTCCTGAGAACCCCGCTTCAGGGTTGCAGTCGGTGGAGTCAAATTCATCAAGTTACTAATAGCATTGCGGGTACGACTGAAGGTAAAAATTTGCAGCGTTGTTCCCAAGGAAAATAGAAAAATCACCAACGCCGCCTCAAACCAATCTCCTAAAATCACCGCGCCAATTACCGAAATCGCCATCAGCAAGTTCATATCGGCACGACGCAGGCGTAACTCCATCAAACCTGCTCGTGCAATAGGAAATCCAGCTACGATAATGCCAATGCCATAAAAAGCCCGTACAATCCAAATGGGTAGCGCCAAATACTGAGTTATCAAACCCAGAACTAAACCCACTCCTGCTAAAATTACACTCGACCCCCGGCGGTTGTTAATCCAGAACTTCCAATTTGTCAGGTCTGTATTCTGAGTTTGCTGGCGAACTGGATGATAATGTTGGTGTTCGTGAGAATGGGAAGGACTGTGATTTGTGGAAGCCTCATCACTCTCCTCAACTGTATAACCCAAAGCTTTGATCCGGTTATAAATTGCCGTTTCATTAACTTGCTGAGGGTCATAAGATATTTCCGCTCTTTGGGTGGCAAAGCTGACAGATACCTCCAAAACGCCCGCTATCTGCTGCAAACCAACCTCAACAGTTTTAGCACAACTACCACAATCCATGCCGCCAATTATAGTTTGTAAGCTTTGATTAGAAGCCATATCGACGTGATGATCGTGGTCGTGAGAGCATGAATGGCTGTGATGGGTAACTGCTTCATGACTCTGCTCAACTGTATAACCTAAAGCTTTGATCCGGTCAAAAATTGTTTTCTCACTGACTATCTGTAGGTCGTAGGATATTTTGACTTTTTCTGTCGCAAAGCTAACCGATACTTCTGCCACACCAGGTAACTGCTGCAAGCTGACTTCAATTGTTTTAGCGCAGCTTCCGCAGTCCATGCCACCAACCTGCAAAGCTTGAGTTCTAATGGAGGGAGTTTTAGTCATAGCAGCTTTAAAAAAAAGGCTACAAAGTTAACTGTCAATAATTATATTACGATAATTGAACAACTGTTCAACTGTTTAATAAGTACATTTTTAGTTAATATAAATATTGATATTGATTACCATTGCTGCTAAACAAAAAAGTGATGAATAAGCGAAGTTCAAAGTCAGAAAACGAGTTACTACAAAGTGGTGATGTCACGCCCACTTGTGACAATCATTTAATACATCTAGATAATGTCCGCTTAACTCAGTCACAAATTCTACCTACAGATAAAGCGCAGCAGATGGCAGAAATCTTTGGTGTATTAGCAGATCCGAACCGTCTGCGTCTACTATCTGCTTTAGCAAACCAAGAACTATGTGTTTGCGATTTAGCAGCGTTGATGAAAATGAGCGAATCAGCGGTTTGTCATCAACTAAGATTATTAAAAGCCAAACGTTTAGTCAGCTATCGTCGAGAAGGGCGAAATGTTTATTACAGTTTGGCTGACAGTCACATCATTAATTTATACAGTTCTTTAGCAGAACACCTGGATGAAGTTTAGATTTTAGATTTTAGATTTTAGATTTTAAATTTTGAATTTTGAATTTTTAATTGCTTAACACAATTCAATGTGAATTGCACCATCTAAGGTGAAAGAATCATGTCTCCCTTTTTTCTTAAATTTGGGAAAGCCAAAACTTTTATTGAAGAAGGATTTAAAGGCATCTGACAGATATCTTAATGCGTATTGAGGGGCGCACTTTGATACTTGATAATACCAAGGATGGGTAGATTTAATGGCTGCTACTAACCATTTGTGTAAATCTATGGCTGTGGGAAATTTGATTTTATCTTGAGGATTAAGTTTGTTATGTATGAGAACCTGTTGACATAATGCTAAACCTTGATTCCAAGCGTGTCTGGCTACTCCTGCGTGTTGTGCCAGTAGTAGACGTTGTTGCTTGCTTACCTTCAGTTCGGTCTTGAATCCTAGTAGCATGATTGTATTTTACAGCCAAATCCGCACTGAGCCACAAGACAAGAGCAGATGACTTTAACTGGGAGAATAAGTGAATAATTGGTAGTAATTGTTAGCTTTTGGGCTACTGTTAATTAACCCTTGGCGTTTCCTTAGGGAACACCAAAAAATAAATTATCCAATTTCACAGAATCAAAACGACTTTTTTGAGCCTTCTCCTTGACCTAAAAGCAATGGGGTATTTTTTTATTTGTAAGTCTCTTAGGCTATAGGTAATTGATATTTTCAATTACCTATTACCTATTACCGAGAATTACTCTGCTTGTTCAGTGATAATTGCACTTGCTTGAGTACTGGCAATTTTTTCAGCTTGCAATATGGGAGTATTAGCAACTGAATTATTCGCTAAAGTAAACAACGGATTTGACAAAATACCCGCCACGGTAGTAGCGATTAAAGTTGTGATCAAACCCACTTGTAAAGGTCTAAATCCAGGTAAATTCCAACTGATTTGGGGATAATTTTTGACCACGTCGGACATTTCTTGGGGTTCTTTGACTACCATCATCTTAACTACACGAATGTAGTAGTAGATGGAAACAACGCTGGTCACTAAGCCCAGCAAGACTAACCAGTAAAGACCAGCTTGCCAACCTGCCCAGAATAGGTAAATCTTCCCAAAAAACCCTGCTAGTGGGGGAATACCACCCAAGGATAAGAGAGAGATGCTTAATGCTAGAGTGAGAAGTGGATCTTTTTGATACAAACCTGAGTATTCGGCTATTTGGTCAGTTCCTGTCCGCAGAGAGAACAGAATCACGCAAGTAAAGCCGCACAGGTTCATGAATAGGTAGACCAGTAGGTAAAATATCATACTGGAATATCCGGCATCAGTCCCAGCAATTAAGCCAATCATCACAAAACCTGCTTGGGCAATGGATGAATAAGCTAACATCCGTTTCATGCTGGTTTGGGCTAGAGCAACGACGTTACCCAAAACCATACTCAGCACTGCAAGGGCGGTGAAAACAAACCTCCATTCGTCAGCGACGAGGGGGAAAACTACCGTCAATAAGCGGATAGCGAGAGCAAAACCTGCTGCTTTGGAACCAACGGATAAAAAAGCGATGACTGGGGTGGGAGCGCCTTCATAAACGTCTGGTGTCCACTGGTGGAAGGGTGCAGCGGAGATTTTGAAACCAATCCCGGCAATGACGAAAACGAGGGCAATTACTAAACCTAAAGATTGACTGACGTTAGCGGCAGCAATACCATGAGCGATCGCACTCAGTTCTGTTTGTCCACCGGATAAACCATACAGCAATGATACACCGTACAGAAATACTGCTGTACTGGAAGCTCCAATTAACAGATATTTCAGCGCCGCTTCATTAGAGCGAGGGTCACGCTTGGTATAACCTGTCAACAAATAAGAGGAAATACTCAAGGTTTCTAGGGAGATGAAAATCATCACCAACTCACTAGCACCTGATAAAAACATTCCTCCCAAAGTCGCAGTCATCAAAATGGCGATGAATTCGGCTAATGCAGTCCCACTCTGCTCAATGTAGCCAATTGACATCAATATTGTCACAGCGGCAGACAGAGCAATGATACCGCGAAAGATAATACTGAGGTCGTCTCCATTAAAGCTGCCGGTAAAGCCGATAGGATTGGTAGCATCCCATTGGAAGTATAGGGCGACAATTGCAGTCAGTAAACCTGCGATCGCTAGATATCCAATCCAGCGTGAAGATGTACGCCCCAAAATCAAATCCACAATCAAAACCCCCAAGAGGGTGATAATTACAATCCCCTCTGGTAAAATCGTTCCCGCATTTAACTGGGATGCAATATTAGCAAAATCCATGAGTTGTATAGGTTCTGGAGATTAGATATTAAGGCTAACTCTGTTCATTCTATCTATAGTTCTTGACCAAAATTGCATTTATCCGTATGTTTTAAACTCCCAGATGCTGGTTAGAGAGTGAACATTAATAATTTTACTTATAAACATAGGGGGCAGAGAGACGCAAAGACGCGGAGAGGGGGTGACGCAAAGAGGTGGTGACGCGGGGAAAATTAAGAATTCCCTGTTGTAACATCTGATCGTTCTACCTCGACGGTTGAGTGCATTTACAACCATTTCTTGAAATCGTTCTTTGTGAGAGAGCATCAAGAATGGGAGAGCGTAATTTCCCAATTGGTAAACCAATATCGAGGTCAAACAAAGAATTACCCAATACTTCATCGGTTCGCAACCCCCACATATCTTCGAGAAAATGATTCCAATCTCAATTCTAGAGGGCGGTAAGATATTTCCAAATCTTGAAAGGGGCAATTTAAATCGTATGTGCAGTGAAATTTCCGCAGCTTGTGGTGAATTTTAAAA
Organism: Anabaena lutea FACHB-196; assembly: GCF_014698305.1. Taxonomy (GTDB): domain Bacteria; phylum Cyanobacteriota; class Cyanobacteriia; order Cyanobacteriales; family Nostocaceae; genus Anabaena; species Anabaena lutea. The sequence goes on from NZ_JACJST010000006.1 coordinate 193,128, forward strand.
TACCGCCTTTGAACTGAGCTATGTTATCACCCAGCTGAAAGAAGCATTTCTCTGAGAAGTTGGATATCTTGTGGTACGCTATCTGCTTTAGAAGTATTGAGGGACAGAAGATGACTAAGCTGCGGGTGGGCTTGCTGTTTGGTGGACGTTCTGGAGAACATGAAGTTTCAATAATTTCAGCAAGAGCGATCGCTAAAGCCTTAAGTGCAGAAGAAAATAGCAATAAGTACGAAATTCTGCCTTTCTACATCCAAAAAGATGGCTTTTGGCAAGCTGGGGAAACTGCACAACAGGTTTTAGAATCAGGTGTGGCTATGGAAAATCCCGCCGTTACACCTAATTTATGGCAATTTCCACCCCTAACCGCAGAAATTGAGCTTTGGTTTCCGATTCTCCACGGACCAAACGGAGAAGATGGTACAATTCAAGGCTTACTCACTTTAATGCAAAAGCCTTTTGTGGGTTCTGGGGTGTTAGGTTCAGCTACAGGAATGGATAAAATCGGCATGAAAACCGCTTTTGCCCAAGCGGGACTACCACAAGTAAAATATAAAGCCATAACTAGGGAGCAAGTTTGGTCAAATTCTTGTGTGTTTCCCAAATTATGTGATGAAATTGAAGCAACATTAGGCTATCCCTGTTTTGTCAAACCTGCTAACCTAGGATCATCGGTGGGAATTACCAAAGTGCGATCGCGCCGAGAATTAGAAGCAGCCTTAGATAATGCCGCCACTTATGACAGAAGGATTATAGTAGAAGCAGGAGTTGTGGCCAGAGAAGTAGAATGCGCCGTCTTAGGGAACGATAACCCCAAAGCTTCTGTAATTGGCGAAATTACTTTTGATAGCGATTTTTACGATTACGAAACTAAATATACCGAAGGTAAAGCCGATCTATTCATTCCCGCAAATCTCCCAGAAGCAATTGTCCAGAAAATCCAGGAAATGGCATTACAAGCCTTTGCAGCCGTTGACGCTGCTGGTTTGGCGAGGGTTGACTTTTTCTATGTCGAAGCTACCGGGGAAATTTTGATTAACGAAATTAATACTTTACCAGGTTTCACCGCAACAAGTATGTATCCTCAACTTTGGGCAAATACTGGTGTTCCCTTTCCCCAACTCGTAGATCAATTGATTCAACTAGCGATGGAAAGACATTCTGCTGCCAAAATATAGCAATTGCCAATTTTCTGTGAAGCTGCATAGAATCATGAAATTCATTGATTTATCTGCATTTATCTGCGTATTTTTGGAGAAGCCACCCTACGGGTGTTATATCTGCGGTCAATTATTATTGATCTCAGAATTCTATGCAGCTTCATCTTAATTGGGTACAGCAACTACCAAGGTTGTTAGGAAATAAACTGACGATAAAACTTAGACACCAACAGACTTTTAACTCTTTGAAGAAGACACTCTTACGCTCTTATACCCCATGTCTAAAGCCAGGGGATTCCAGCAAGGAATGTCTTTTTTCTTCTCCACGACTGTAGTCGGGGGCTTGAAACCATTTGCGTCGAACGTCGGACACAGGAGACTCTCCGCGTCACCGCGTCTCCCACTCTCCGCGTCCTCTTCTGTCACCTTCTATACAGCCTCGGTTAAAATTAACTCTGGCTCTTCTTCTGGCAAGCCGTAGATAGATCTGTACAGTTTATCGTATTGCTTGGCAGAACGATACCAACTGAAGTCCTGGTTCATACCGCGTTTTTGTAATTCTTGCCATTGCGGTTTGAACCGGAAACCTTCCCAAGCGCGAATCATGCAGGTAAAAAGGTCTAAGGGTTCATAACGGTCAAAGCAATAACCAGTACCTGCCTCATTTACTGGGTCGTAATGTGATACAGTGTCCACTAATCCACCTGTACGACGGACAATTGGTACAGAACCATAACGCAAAGCCATCATTTGACTGATACCGCAAGGTTCAAAACGGCTAGGCATTAAGAAGGCATCAGTACCAGCGTAAATACGACGAGAAAGGGCATCGTTATACAGCAGATAAGTTGCCATGCGTCCAGGGTAGCGGGATGCGAGTTGCCACATTTGGGTTTCATAATAGCGATCGCCTGTTCCCAACAAGACAAATTGAGCATCTGTATAAGCCATAAAGCGGTCTAAAATTTGTAAAACCAAATCCAGACCTTTTTGTTCTACCAACCTACTTACCATGCCAATCAAAAAGGCACCAGAATTAACTTCTAAGCCCATTTCTTCTTGCAAAGCAATTTTGTTAGCTTTGCGTTTGTCTAGGGTCTCGGTGGTGAAAGTTTGGGTGATGTATTTATCATTGCCGGGGTTATAAACTTCAGTATCTATACCGTTGATAATCCCTGATAACTTACCGCTGATAAAAGACAACAAACCTTCGATTTGTTCTCCGTAAGCAGGGGTTTTAATTTGCTCTGCATAAGTCGGAGAAACTGTATTCACCTTGTTGGCAAACTGAACTGCGGCCGCCATTGTATTGTGTCCTTGCATATACCAGGGACACCAAGTAATTTTCTCCAAATACCAACGCCAAGGCCCTTGATATGCCAAGTTATGAATGGTAAAGACGGTGGTGATATCTGGAGATTGGTTCAACCATACTGGCAACATTCCTGTGTGCCAATCGTGACAATGGACAATTTCCGGTTTCCAGTAATTCCAGCAAAATTCCGCTGCACCATTAGAAAATAAGGTAAATCTCCAATCTTCATCTTCTCCACCATAAATCCGGCGGGGTAGAAAGACTGGATGTCCAAATAAATACAAGGGAACATCAGTACCAGGTAGAACAGTTTCGTAAACGGCAAACTCCTGGAACATTGCATATCCGCGCCATATCGGTTCTTTAGGAACCTCCATTTTGTCTGGGAGAAAGCCATAGTAAGGCAAAAATACCCGTACATCATGTCCCATTTCTCTTAAGACTTTGGGTAATGCACCTACAACATCACCCATTCCGCCAACTTTGGCAATGGGAGCAGCTTCCGCTGCAACAAATAAAATTTTCATGGTAATTGGTAATTCGATTTTGGATTTTGGATTTTGGATTTTGGATTTTGGATTGATTAACTCAAATCGCAAATCGCAAATCGCAAATTTTTGTTTTGCCTGTTACCTATTGTGTGTAACCTATCACCTTATGAGCCGCGTTGGATATCGGTAAAGATTTCCTCCAAAATTTCTGTAGCGCCTTGTTGGCGTAGAATACTGGCTAGTTCTGCTCCTAATTTTTCGGCATCGGCAGCTGCACCTGTAACAGTATCTTTAACGAGTCGTTGACCATCAACGCTGGCAACTAGACCTTTTAGTGTTAATTCATCACCCTTGATTTCTGTATTTACACCAATGGGAACTTGGCAACCGCCTTCTAAAACTCGTAAAAATGATCTTTCAGCTAAACAGCGATCGCGTGTTTGTGGGTGTTCAATGGCTTTCAGTAAAGAAATTACTTCAGTGTCATCAGCACGACATTCAATCCCTAAAGCACCTTGTCCGACTGCATGGAGAGAGATTTCTGGGGGGAGAATTTGGTGAATGCGATCGCTCATTTCCAATCTTTCTAAACCAGCTACCGCTAAAATTAAAGCATCATATTCACCTTTATCCAGTTTTTCCATGCGTGTAATTAAGTTGCCCCGAACATCTTTAAATGTAAAATGAGGGAACTTATGGCGTAACTGTGCCAGTCTTCGTAGGGAAGAAGTACCAATCACCGCACCTGCTGGTAAAGTCTCGATTATTTGCTGACCTTTATACTTTTCATGCAGCACCACCGCGTCTGCGGGGTTTTCCCGTTCTGTAATAGCTGCTAGTGTTAATCCTTCTGGTAAGTTCGTGGGTAGATCCTTGAGAGAATGTACAGCAAAATCAATCTCTTTATTGATCATTCCCAGTTCCAATTCCTTGGTAAATAGTCCTTTATCGCCAATTTTGGCCAATGCTACATCCAAGATTTTGTCCCCTTGGGTAGACATGGTATGGACTTCAAAAGTAATGTCGGGAAAGCTTTTCTGGAGTTGCTCCTGTACCCAGTATGTTTGAACTAGAGCAAGTTGGCTTTTACGTGAACCAATACGAATAGTGCGTGCAGGACTAGAAACTGAAGTCATAAAACTATATGTCAAACCAGGCAATAAATTAGCATTTATCTAGACTACCGCAGGGAGTGACTTACTTGATTGAACTAACGTCTTTACATTTGTTTACATTTTTGCTAAGACAACAACAGCCTCAAGGCTGGTAAAACTTTAAGTATATTTTGAAATATCAGATTTTCAATCATTTACTTGTATGCTTATATGCAGAATTTTTCAGCTACTATAATAACGATTGATATTAGCACCATGTCGATCATGGTTAGTGTGGCATCTATTTTGCAATCAATCACACTGGTATTTTTATTTTTCTTAGCTAATGAATACCGGGGAATTAGTATTTATACTATGGGTGCAGGATTGTCTGCTCTGGGATTTCTCATTTTCCCTATTCGCTTCTTAGTGTCAGATAAATTATTACCATTAAATCTACGGTTTTTGGGTAACTTATTTATTACCTGCGCTCAATTGCATTTGATACTTATGCAGATGCTGCTTCAATAATATTAATCGAGTGACATCATCAATTTCAGATAAATTGAAAACTTATTAAATTTAAAATTCAATTTGGATTTTACAAACATCATTATATTTTCTTTGTTATAATTAATTTAGCAATAATTCAGGTTTTAAACCCGTCATGGTATTACTTCAAGAATTATCTGAACTATTACAAGCTGAAGATCCAGAAGAACGGCAAACTATAGGACTCCTATTTGAATTTTGAACAAAACTCCGTATACCTTGATTCCTTCTTCTCTGTTAAGAGTTCCCTGTTCCCTACCTCTACAAGTAAATTCAGAAACTAAACCGGATTCCTATATCACTGGCGTTAAGTGGGAAAATTATGAAGCTTTACTCAATGATTTAGGTGACAGTCTGCAATATAGAGTTACATATTTAGATGGAGTCATAGAAAGCGCAATATGTAATAGCCGATGATCCTTTAGATGCGGCCATAGCCTTTCGGAAGAAAATTAGAGAAATGGCAGATTAGATATATCATCACTATGTTTTTTAACTCATTTTCAGCGATACTAAGATAGTACAATTTTTCTAGTATTTTCCCATGTTTCAAATATTTCACACCCTGCGTATCTGGGCAATTTGTAGCTTATTATGTTTGAGTCTTAGCTGGTCACTTCCTGCTCAAGCTGATACCAAAATTGATCCCCAATTAGAACAGCAAGTACTAAAAATTATCCGCCAACACCCAGAAATAATTATCGAATCTGTGCAAGCATATCAACAAGAACAGCAGCAGCAAGTACAGCAAGCAAGACAGGCTTTTTTACAGGATTTCCAAACTAATACTCCAGCCGTAATAGGTGATTCTCCCACCACAGGTTCGACACAATCAAAAACTATCCTAATCGAGTTTTCTGACTTTGAATGTCCCTATTGTGCCGAAGCAAATAAAACTTTGAAAGACTTGTTAGCAAAGTATCCAAATAAATTTACTTTAGTTTATAAACATTTGCCACTAGCTCAAATTCATGACCAAGCTTTACCAGCAGCAAAAGCAGCTTGGGCAGCATTACAACAAGGTAAATTTTGGCAATATCAAGATGCTTTATTTACTAACCAAAAGCAGCTAGGTGAAACTTTATATTTAGATATTGCTAACAATCTAAAATTGGATTTAGCAAAATTTAAAGCTGATCTAAATGTGGCTGAGGAAGCAATTAAAAAAGACCTGCAAATGGCTTATAAATTGGGACTTGCTGGCACACCTTCCTTCATACTCAATAGTAATAATTTGGCAAGACCAATTCAACTATCGGAAATCGAGAAGATATTGACAACTGAGAAGTAATCCCAATTGAATCTGAGGTTGCACAAAATCAGATAATCCATGAATTCATCTGGTATTTATTTGCGTACTCTCGTAGAAAACACTCTACAGATATCTATATCTATAGATAGTTGTCGTCCTGGAAATCTGATTTTATGCAACTTCATCAGAAAAAAGGTATAACACTTTATCCTTTATATATAATAGTCACAATGCCCTTACTTTAGAAAAGTGGGGCTTTTCAGAACTTGGTGCAGGTGTTGGTTAATCTCTTAACATAGAAATTGATCGAAATTAAATTGTGAGGTTATTAAATGCGGAAGTTGGGATTTTGGATATTTTTGCCGATTACTCTAGGAGCTAGTTTTTATCATCAACTACTGCAATCTAGACAATCAACAGCACAATTAACTCCAGATATAGTTGAGCATAATAATTCAACTTTGTTAGCACAGAAAAGTTACTTGTCACCGTTAGAACAACAAGTGATTGATGAAACTAACAAAGTCAGAACTAATCCTCAGTCATACTTACCCATCTTAGAAAACTATAAAAAACGCTTTGAGGGTAATAAAGTCAAAATTTCTAACAATACCTATTTAATTACCCAAGAAGGAGTAAAACCAGTTAACGAAGCGATCGCATTTCTCAAATCAGTCCGTCCTGTCGGTGCATTAAAAGCCTCTAAGGGAATGTCTTTAGGTGCTAAAGATCACGTCAAAGATCAAGGGGCAAAAGGTTATACAGGACATAATGGTAGTGATGGTAGTACTTCTGCCAGTCGCATTAATCGTTATGGTAAATGGCAAACCACCGCTGGGGAAAACATTAGCTATGGTATCAACAATGGACAAGATATCGTCATGCAATTAATTATTGATGATGGTGTACCCGGACGTGGTCATCGAAAAAACATTTTTAACCCGGCTTTTAAGGTGACAGGTGTCGCTTACGGTTCCCATAAATCCTATAGAAATATGTGTGTAATTACTTATGCAGGCGGCTACATCGAAAAATAAACAGGAGTAATGGCAAGTAATGAGCGGCTATAATTCTGAATCTGTAGTACCTCTTAACGTTTACATCCAAGGTCAAGGATTTCCGATTCTGGGTTTACATGGTCATCCGGGAACTGGTCGCAATCTTTCTCTGTTTACAAATCATTTATCAAAACGCTTTCAAACATTTGCCCCAGATTTGCGAGGATACGGCAAAAGTCGCTGTCATAGCAAATTTGAAATGCAAGACCATTTAGATGACTTAGAAGCTCTCCTAGACCGCTTTCAAATTGAAAAATGTTTAGTATTGGGATGGTCGCTAGGTGGTATTTTGGCGATGGAATTGGCACTCCGCCTACCACAGCGTGTAACCGGGCTAATTTTAGTAGCAACTTCAGCTAGACCTTGGGGCAATCATCCCCCTATTTATTGGCAGGATAATGTCTATACCGCTATTGCGGGGCTATTAAACTATATCAAACCTGGTTGGCAGTGGAATATTGAAACTTTTGGCAAGCGATCGCTCTTTCGTTATCTAATCCAACAACACACAACCGCCGCTTACGGTTACATTGCCAAAGAAGCCATACACGCCTATTTACAAACCTCTCCTCATGCCACCCGCGCCCTCTATAGCGCCATTAAAGCTGGCTATAACCGACTTCCAGACCTACTACAGATCGAATGCCCTAGTTTAGTACTTGCTGGTTCCCAAGATCGCCACATCACAGCTGATTCCAGCTTAGAAACTGCACGACATCTCAAAAACTCTCAGTGGCAATGTTACCCAAACACAGCCCATCTTTTCCCCTGGGAAATTCCCCAACAGTTGCTATCTGATATTGACAATTGGCTAGAAGCACACCCGCAGGTAATTAAATAATTCGTAATTCGTAATTCGTAATTCGTAATAGTGCCTACGGTCCCGCTAGGGATACGTAATTAAGTTTTGTAATGGGGATTTAACCCCAACACAAAGCTTACCGGCTATAGAACCGGGGGACTTAAACCCACGGTATTTGGTTAAAGTTTAGACTTTGAATTTTGATTTGGATTTTGAATTGTTATTGTCATCATTCCCAGAACCAGTCTGAGAAAGATGACCGCCTAATGATTACTTTTAAACTTGACCGCTAAAGGCAGGCTTTACTTTACGGTCAATCCTTTCCCCCAAGTCTTCAGCAATAGTCAAAACATAAGGTTTGCACCGCTTGACATTGACCATAATGCCTTGCGCTTCTTCAATTTCCAAATCTTCTACGTAGCCTTTACTGGCGGTTATTGCCTCTACTGAGCTGAGAAATGGACCGAAATAGTATGTGCAACGAGGATTCTGGGTAACAATCTCTACCCACCAAGCTAATCCTAAACCGTTGGCTATACTAATCAGCCCTTCTTTAAGGTTATGCCAAATTGTTTTCATGGTTTTCACCAGTTTATAAACGTATTACAGGGTGTTCAACAATATGTTGGATTTATTCTCTGTTACATTTCTTTATACTCTTTTCGGCCTATTTTTTCAAAGAAATTGTACGTAGTTTATCAAGATAGTGAGTATTTAACGAACGTTGCCGATAAATTTCATAAAGCGCCATACCCGCTGCCACTGATGCATTCAGGCTGGGAGTCTTACCCTGTAAAGGTATTGATACTAAAACATCGCAACCACGTTGTGTCAACATACTAAGACCTTCGCCTTCAGCACCAATTACCAAAACACTAGGGCCACTGAAAGTTACTGTATGCAAAGGTTCGCTACCTGCCGCCGCAGTTCCATAAATCCAGAAGCCAGCTTCTTTGAGTTGTTCTAAAGCACGGCTGAGGTTGACGACTCTAGATACAGAAAAGTTTTCTAAAGCACCTGCTGCCACTTTAACCACCGTAGAAGTGATCCCGGAAGCCCTTCTTTGGGGAATAACTAATCCTTGAGCGCCTATGGCTTCGGCTGTGCGAATAATTGCACCCAAGTTATGGGGGTCAGTGATCCCATCAGCGACAACAATTACAGGATCTGAGACAGATTTTGTCTGTTCAATTAAATCTTCTATTTCTACGTAGGCATAAGGAGCAATTTGGGCTGCTATTCCTTGGTGATTAGCCCCTTCAGTGATTTGGTCTAACCGCTTGGGATCAACTTCATCAATAACTGAGCCATTTTCTTTAGCTTGGAGGATCAAATGATGAAAACGATGGTCATAGCGAAGGCGAGTAGTAATCCAGATGCGGTTGAGATTACGTTGACTTTCCAACGCACTTAATACTGGATGACGACCGTAGATGAGATCATGATCTTTATCTTGATCTTCTGCGGGTTTGATGACTGGGGAGGGCAGGGAAATGTGATGAGGTATACGTGGTTTACTAGAGATGGGTTTGCTTTCTCCCTGGGCTTGATGGCGAATCGGGTTAGCAATCACGCGTTTACCCTTAATTTTCACGGGTTGTCCACGTTTGGGTTCACTAGCACTATTGATTTTTCTTGGTTGATTTGTCATGGAAGTATTTGATGTGAACAAAAGGGTGAGCATCACGATGATCTCAATTTAATGAACCATTACGACAGATTTTCCTATCAGCAGATGTAGCTTCTGACTATCTCTCTAGATGGAGTTTTTGTAATAGTTCCGTTAAACGTGGATGATCTGTGAGGTATAGATAGCCAACTAAAGTTTCTAGACTAGTTGCTTGTTGATAAATTTCAGGATTAAGTCGCTTAGGACGGCTTGTAACAGCGTTGCGACCTCTACGGACAATTTCTAACTCGTTACTCCTCAAGTGAGGAATCAGCGATCGCAAATGTAGCGCTTGTGTTTCCGCTCTGACCTGCGCCACTACCGAACGATGGTAAATTTCTGACCGCTGTTGTGGCCACAGGTAATATATTCTAACATAAAGTTCGTAAATTGCATCGCCCAAATAAGCCAAAGCCGAAGGAGAAATCTGTTTAATTTGTGCCGGGGATATTTGCTGGGCTAATTCTGCTGTCTTTACTAACAATTCTGTTATGTCTGATGAATCTTCTATGGTAGATTCACCTTCTTCTTGATTTAATCGCTGTTCCTCCTGTGAATTCACAAGTTAATCATTCCTTGACTGACTTTGGGTAGATTATTTTCGCCCACATTTTTCTGTGATAATTATCAGTTGCTGATGTACTGAGAATATATAGCACTAGTAATAATTACTAAATATTTGTTTATTTTTGGCGATTGGAAGTTGATATCTAGAGATATCTGGACACAAAAACCTTTCAACGTACTTCGCGGGGTTTACGCGTAACTCGTCATTATTCAAACTGAGTATGCCAATTCTATAATTTTCCTGGGATAATTAGTATAAATCGTAATTGAACTTTCAAACATATAACTTTTAGCAGATGGAATTCCTATTTAATTTTTGTTGCATAGCGCTTCATTGCCACGCCAGCAGTCAGTAATCCAACCGGATTCCCCTAATACACAACGACGTGAGTCAACTAAACCGGTTCAAGGAGACAGGAGTTGAAAGGCAGGAGGCAGGAGGCTTTCTTAGAGGGGGATTCAAACCCACCTCTAATTGTTCGCCCTTGGCGTTCCCGAAGGGTAGACTGCCAAATCACAAGATTGTGGCGGAGGGACTTAAACCCAAATGGTCGAGGCAAAAAGGTATTGTTCTTAGGGAAAAATTTTCCTTTCTGCCTCCTGCTCTCTGCCTTCTGCCTCGCCCGAAGGGCTGTTAAAAATTAAGCTATCCGATGTTGAATCTGTATAGCCAAATTGATTCTCTTTAGTCAAGCAATCAAGATGACTTGATGTTTTCTAGAGCCGCATCAACCGTGGGTTGAAGAGCGAGAAACTTCTCTAAGCGAACAAGCTTGACTGTTTGAGTGACACGAGCATTGGTGACAATTTGCAAAGTGCCTGTGGCGGTCTGAGCTTGCTTGGCTAACTGTACCAGCGCACCTAAACCAGAGCTATCAACAAAGTCAATTTGTGAGAGATCCAGAATGATGTGCTTTGGACCTTCGTCAATTTTACTGCCCAGTACCTTGCGAAAGGTCGGCTCAGAAAAAGCGTCTAACAAACCTGTGAGGCGGAATAGCTGACAGTTATCCCGGATTTCGCGAGTGCCTCTCAGGCTCACGGTTAGATTTAGTGGTTCAGCAATAATTCCCTCCTCGTCCTTTTGACTGAAAGTAAACGCTCAAGTATAGATGGTTTTGGCGTAAATTGTCTAGTTTGGGGATTGGGGATTAGATTTTGGATTTTGGATTTTGGATTTTGGATGTTAATTAACTCCAATCTCAAATCTAAACTCTAAAATTTATCTCCTCAGTGACCCATCGAGACATTTTTTTATTTTTACTTAACCTAAGCGATCGCTGCTTGGCGTGCTGTTTGCATTTCTAGCACAAATTGCTCAAATAAGTAATCAGCATCGTGAGGTCCCGGACTAGCCTCTGGGTGATATTGTACCGAAAATACAGGTAGAGACTTGTGACGTACCCCAGCAACGGTGCGATCGTTTAAGTTCAGGTGACTAACCTCTACAACTGCTGACGGTAAGGAATCCGGATCAATAGCAAAACTGTGGTTTTGGCTAGTAATTTCTACTCGTTGTTGTAAACCCGCTGGCTGATTCAAACCACGATGCCCAAATTTAAGTTTAAAGGTTTCTGCCCCTAGAGCATGACCCAAAATTTGGTGTCCCATACAAATACCAAACATGGGTTTTTCGCTTGCCAGCAGCGCTTTAGCAGTGCTAATACCTTCTGTGACTGCGGCTGGATCGCCAGGACCGTTGGAGAGAAAAATACCATCTGGATTGTACTTAAGGATTTCTTCAGAAGATGTATCGGCAGGAACAACTATCACCCGACATCCATAACTGGCTAAACGGCGCAAGATATTACGTTTTACACCAAAATCTAAGGCCACAACGGTGAAAGTTTCCCCAATTTTAGCCGCAGACTCTGAGTTGAATTCCCAAGCGGCATTTGTGGTTTCTGACCATTCATAAACCTTGGGTGTAGTGACTTCCCGCACCAAATTTAATCCTGCCATGTTGGGAGCGGCTTGCACCAGTTCCAACAATTCTGATTCATCTAAAATGGATGTAGAAATGCCACCATTCATAGCGCCAAACATCCGAATTTTGCGAGTCAGGGCGCGGGTATCGATGCCGTAAATAGCGGGGACTTGGTGTTTTTTGAGGTAGTCTGGTAGGGATTGTGTGGAGCGCCAATTACTTGGTTTATGACAGATATTGCGAGCGATCGCACCCTGCACTTGAGGTTTAGCTGATTCCTCATCTTCAAGGTTGACCCCAGTGTTGCCTAATTCAGGATAGGTAAAAATAACAATTTGACCTGTGTAACTCGGATCAGTTAACACTTCTTGATATCCGGTCATGCCGGTGTTAAACACCACTTCACCGATAGCGGTTCCCGTAGCACCGAAAGACCAACCGTGATAAGCAGTGCCATCTGCTAAGACAAGTAGAGCAGGTATTGCATCAGACATAGGTAATAAGTGATTAGTAATTGGAGCCAGAAGAGGGTTTTCTCTCTTCTATAATTTAAATTTAGTTCTTTATAAGACTACAAAATTATATTTTCTCATGGTTTATTCTGGTGGATACTCTACATCTACAATATTCATTTCTAGAATTGCAAGTTGCTCTTTCAACTCTTGATCACTAGGTCTTTTAGGGTATTCTTCGTGCGTATAAACCCATATAGGATAGACAGAGCAAGAAGCTTGATGAACAACATACATAAATCTGCCTTTACGAGAAGCACCTTGAAGTTCCGGCATCAAAAACCGAATTTTTCTAAATTCAAAATCTGGTTTGTAAGCACCTTTAGGAAAGTTCTCGCTATCTGAATCATCAAAAAGGGGATCTTGGGCAAGGGTATCTATATAGGTCTTTATCAAAACCTCAAATGAATCTCTAGCTCTTTTGTTTTTTGTAGTGAGTTTTAACAAGCCTAACAAGACTAAGCTTAAACTTCGGCAATGGCCTCATCTATTATGTTTCGCAACCAGGCACTACTATCCTCCGGCTTTACTTCTGGAATACGTTCGTAATTTAAACGCAATTCCTCTAAAGTATCAGATAAAACAGCCTGATATTCGGGATCATTCTGCTCAATACAATCAAGAATTGTATCAACTAAGAAATCAATAGCATCAATACAAGCATCATAAGATTCTCTTTGGGAAGTAAGATTCAAAAAAAGCAAATAAATTTTTGCTTTGAGGATATCCAAAAACCCTGTAGCTCCCTGCGTTGGTTCAATGAAAGAGTAGGCAAAATCTCTTAATGCATCACGTTGTTCGGAAGAAAAATTGTTCCACTCAGTCTTGATCTCTCTAGATGCTTTTTTTAAACGTGAAGCAAGCTCATCAAATTTGGCAGCAGAACTCACCTTATTACCCCGAACTTGATAAATTTGCTCAAAATCAATTAAAACTGCACTAGACACAGGTAATACCTCTACTTGTATATACAGCAGAATTCAGGAGTCAGGAGACGCTTCGCAGACCTCCGGTTCAGGAGTCAGGAGTAAAACTGGCTTGGTGTCTAGGTTTCAATTTTGATTCTGTACCTCATTGATCTGCAATCTGCTGTAAATGACAACCTTAAATACCTTTCTAGAGAATATGACTCTCCACGGGTAATATCTGGTAATGCCAGACATAACTAGAAATAAATATTTATATATTCATCAGAAAGTAAGAAACTTCCTGTAATTAGTATACAATCCTTTACAAAAAAATAATATATGTGTATACAAAAATACAAAAAATTCTTATTGAAAATCTTGGTTTGAAAATGATTAAACTTAAACCATATTTAATTCGGTGGGGGCGCTACACTTGGATAGAGCCAGGGCGGTTAAACCTAAAAGTCATTATGCTTCAGCCTTTCTTATCCCGCACAGCCCTAATTATCCTCTCCAGTAGTCTAGCGGTTTTCACTGTTGCCTGTGGTGAAGACAAACAGACAACGACGACTGGTAGTCAACAGCAATCTGTGCCTCTTGGTAATCTGGCAGCAATACAGCCGCCTGCAAAAAAGCCAGCATCACTACAAGCTAACCCAAAACCACAGCCATTAGAACGGTCGCTAATTGACCCAAATGTTTTGGAATCGGCGCTGGATAAAGCTACCAGTGGTTTGACTATCAGTCAATCTGCTCAATCACCGGATGATTGGAATTTAGTAGCCAGTCAGTTTCATGATGCGATCGCACTCATGAGACAGGTACGCCGAGACAGTCCTAATTTTCCCTTTGCTCAAAGAAAAATCGCCGAATACAAGCGTCAAATTCAGTTAGCACAACAGAACGCTAACCCCAGGCGTTTCGCATCTTCAGTTACTCAACCCCAAAGGGTGGTTGTTGTTGTTCCCCAAATAAAACCGAAAACACCAAGTAACTCAAGTCTTTCTTCTACTAGAAAAAAACCACAATTACCACCACCACAGCCTGTTTTCCCCTCATCAGAAATCTCCGCCCAGAATCATGAGGTATTCGTAGCACCAATTAAGCGGCGAATTGGTGGCACACCGATTGTGGAAGTTACTTTTAATGGTAGACAGCGATTTGAGATGATTGTGGATACAGGGGCTAGTGGCACTGTGATCACTCAAGAGATAGCGAATGCTTTGGGTGTAGTTCCCGTGGGGACAGCTAAAGCCAACACTGTTAGTTCCAAAGCTGTGGAATTCTCGGTTGGCTATCTGGATTCGATGGAAGTAGGCGGGGTAATGGTAAATAAAGTCCCAGTTGCGATCGCTGGTACAGAATTAGAAACTGGATTGTTAGGACATGATTTTTTTGGCAACTACGACGTTACTATCAAACGCAATGTTGTCGAATTTCGACCCCAAACCCACTCAGAAATTAATCGCCCAGGAATTCAATTAACTGTTCCAACTTTGTCCAGGGGCTACCGCTTTGTAGAATTTCCCTAGCCAATGTTACACCTTGAGCATGGTTCAGCAGGGGAACTATACCCGCCACTTGCAATGCCAATGACGCATTCAGCGCTACTGCATCCTGTTGCGCCTGAGTCCCTTTTCCTTGCAGCACGTCCTTGAGAATTTGGGCATTTTCTTGGACATCCCCACCTTTTAAGGCTGTAATGGGTGCAGGTGTGATTCCCACCTCTTGAGGATTTACAGTTGTTAGCTGCACTTCACCATCAGCTAATACGGCTAAGTCTGTGATATCACCTAACCCCGCTTCGTCTAATTTTTCTCGCCCATGCAGTACAATTGCCTTTTGCGTTCCTAACTGGTTTAAGGTTTGTGCGATCGTTTCTATCAATTTGGGATCAAATACTCCAATTACTTGCCCCGTTGGACGCAAGGGATTTACCAAGGGACCAAGTAAATTAAACACTGTCCGTACTTTTAGATTTCTCCGTAATGGTGCAACTGCCTTCAGCGCTGGATGCCAACCAGGGGCAAACAAAAAGGTAATTCCGATTTCTTGGACTGCTGCTTGCACTTTCTCGCTAGAAGCACTTAAGTTTACTCCCAAAGCTTCTAAAACATCAGCACTTCCAGTTAAACTAGAGGCGGAACGACTACCATGTTTAGCAACAGGTACACCAGCCGCAGCCGCAACAAAAGCAACTGCGGTGGAAATATTAAACGTTGATGCCCCATCCCCACCTGTCCCACAAGTATCAATCAACCGTAGGGGCGGGGTATCCCCGCCCATTGGGGTATCCCCGCCCATTGGGGTATCCCCGCCCATTGGAGTATCCCCGCCCTTGTTTATCGGTACAGAAGATAGGGATTTCAATACTTCAGCCATTCCTGTCAACTCTTCCACAGTTACACCTTTAAAGTGCAGCGCTGTTAAAATTGCTCCCGATAACTCTGGGGGAATTGCTTCATTTATCCATCCTTGCATCAATACTGCGGCTTGAGTACGGGATAATGATTGGCGATCTAATAATTGTTGCAGCAGAATCGGCCAATTAATAGGAATTGGGGGAGTAGTCATAGCTTCTGGTTTCACTTGATCGGACTGGGAATTATCCTACCGAAAAAATGGCAAAGTATCAAAATTTAGCCCTAGACATCAAGACTTAACTGCAAAGCTAAATTAGGCAGATTCTTATTTTTTACTGTTTTCTCTACAATTGGTTTCACTTTATAGTTGCTAATGAATAACTCTTGACCTTTTTCAGCTTTTTTTTGCTTATAGTTATTCATTCCATACTGCAATTGCCACTCAAAAATATTTACACCTTGAAAATTTTCGCGGATTTGTGGTGAGTCGTCATAGGTAATTAAATAACGGTGATCACATAGTTTTAAATCTTCAGCAAATTTTTGATCATCAAATCCAGTATGTAAATCACCATCTTTACCATATAATCTTGATTTTTTAGCAATTAAATAGGGCGGATCTAAAAAAATAAATACATTTTCCCCTGCGGCATTTATCACTTGACTGTAATCTAAATTAGTAATTATGACATCTTCTGTTAATATAGTTTCCAATTTTTCTAACCGATCTATAGATGAATCAGTAAATCTTTTATGAAAAGATTCCAGAGAAAAACCACCTGATTCTATAGTTCCCGAAAAGGTAA
Organism: Anabaena lutea FACHB-196; assembly: GCF_014698305.1. Taxonomy (GTDB): domain Bacteria; phylum Cyanobacteriota; class Cyanobacteriia; order Cyanobacteriales; family Nostocaceae; genus Anabaena; species Anabaena lutea. The sequence goes on from NZ_JACJST010000006.1 coordinate 209,601, forward strand.
TTCTGTTAAGAACGAAAAAACGCACTGCTCTGTCTAAATCTGATAAACTGCTGACATCAACAGTTGTTAATTCTGAAAATAGCAATCTACCATCTTGATAAGTTTTTTTAACATAGCGAATTTCCGAAACTAACTTAGATAAATCAGATTGAGCAAAATGCCAAAATAAAAACAACTCACGATTTAAATCATTAATCCAAATCTTTAAATCAGGGAATTTTTGTTTTAAATAAATAAATACGGAACCACCACCCACAAAAGGTTCTCTAAACTCTGAAAAGCTTTCTGGTAAATATTCTGATATTTGCTTGATTGCTCTTGATTTACCACCAGGATAACGGAGAGGGCTTTTAATCATAACAAAATTATACTGTATAATTTCCGGACACTTGTATTTTTAATTTTTGATTATTTTCTGCTTCTAAAGACAATCTTCTGATAAGTTCTTTTTGCTTTTTAGTGAAAACTGTCATATTAGCTTGTAAAAAATAATCTAGATCTTGCACTGTCGCATCTGGGAAAATGATGTGACCAACTACATTTTTTCCAGTAAGCTTTAATTTAGTAACAAAATCAACAGGTTTACCGTCCAGTGTTAAAGAATCTAAGTTGGAAAATAAAATCAGCTTGAATAAACCATCTTGAATATCAGAAAGTTTAGGTAAAGATTCTTTTGAAGAGTTTTTGGATTCTTGAATGATATACATATCATTATCAAAAACTATTTCATCAGGAGTTAAATAGTAAATTCCTCCTAAATAATTCTCAATACTGAAAGTTGCTTTTAATCCATCTGCTAAATATTCCAGTTTGTGAGAAGTCATCGCTTCCCGCTTACTAGCGTTCTGGGAACCTTTAAGAGAAATATTTTTAAAGTGTTCAAATTCCTCTGTAATTTTCCGTAAATAATTGTCCATCCCTACTCGCGCATGAATTATGACTCCAGTTCGATTAGAAATCTCATCATAAGAATTAAGAGCTTTTTCAAAGATTTGCAAAAACTTTTTTTCAAATAAATTTTTATTCCAGTGCAAAGCACTTTGACGATAGGCTAATATTTCATGAATTTGATTGTTTACGAATTCATGGTTAAACTTTTGATTAGTAAGTTTATCCCTGGTTGCTTGTCCTTTTTTATTACTTTTTTGTGCTGTTTCATAATAGGCAAGTACAATATAAATATTCAGTAGATTCATCCAAGAAATTGTAGAGTATTGAATTATATCTCTATCTCCATCTTTACCCTCATCTTTAATTACTGGAATTATAGTTATAATTTTAGATGCATTATATGTAGCATAAATCCTTGCAAATGGATAACTTCTGGTTCTTTTCGGTGAAACCCATTTAGAATAAGCAAGTTCAGTTATAGGTGACTTTATTAATCCAGAACCACTTGCTTGATTGATATCAAAACTATCGATATTAATTTTATTTAACTTTTCACCTAAGTAAGTTGTATAAGTTACTCCTTTGATAAATCCTGTAAAATGTATAATCTCAGCCATCAATGCACCATTTTTTTTTAGTTATGAACAGCAAAAAAAAATATCTTTTGTCTCTTATTTTATTAGCCTTTTGCACCAGCATTAGTAGTTGCGCTACCAACGATACGGCTAATAATAGTCAAAGTCAAACCTCAACACCCATAACAACACCAAACAATGCAGTGTCCCCAATTCCCCAACTCACTCCAAGCACTTCTCCACCTAGCAAAGTTGTTCCATATTCAACTACAGAATCTCCTAGCGAAGAGCTACCCTCTCCAAATTCTAAAGCTGTCTCTGGCAAAACTACTAATGTTACCCTATACACAAGTGATGAACAATGTCAAGAATTAATTCCTAAAACAGCTTCAGTGTCAGCGAATGAATCCATGACAGAAGCCATAGGTAAAATCATAGAGCAACGGGACACAACGGACTTTAGCTTATCTGGGTATCGAGTAAATGTAAAAAATGGTGTTGCTACAGTTGATTTACGAATCTCTCCTGATTCAAAGCGGCAAATAGCTTCTCTTTCTAGTTGTGAACAGTTTGCGCTGTTTGGTAGTCTCCGCAAAACCTTAACCAGTAATTCCCAATGGAAAATTAAAGATGTGCGTTTCACAGAGCGAGATAAGGAAATTGTTCTTTAATCAGGGAACAAGGGGAAAAACGGTTTTATTGGCATTCCAGAATATATAGCAATCCAATTTCACAGAATTAAAACAACTTTTCCCTGCTCCCTGCTCTGAAAACAATGGGATATGGGGAAGTCGCTGAGTTGGACAGATTAGCTGAAAGGGTTTAGAATCTAAATTATTAGAGTAATTTTACCTATTGCCCAATGTACCTAAGCATAGTAAAGATTTTCTAGTGATTATGCCCAGATAGAGAATTACACTATTAAGATAAAAAAGTCTTTAGTCAAGGAGGGCAAACACATGGATGTTAAGCTGATTTTAGTAGGATTAACCGTTATATTTACTATTTCGTGCTTATTTTTCGGCACGAAGAACGGATTTTATGATTCAGATAACTATCATGGCAATGGTTCTGCACATTGATAGAATTAATTAATCTTTTGTTGGGTTAAGGCTCTTCCTATGGGCATCAACAAAAATGCCGTTATTCAGATAGGGTGTTATATCAATTCACTTAATTAAAGCTACAAATGATCACCGTGTCACCGCGTCTGTTCATTTTTATCAATCTTTAAGTGAAACGATATTAGTCTAGATCAAGACTTGAACGCTGTGATTAATCTATCAAAGGCGGCTTTTGCTTAGTCGTGTCTGCCTGTGGACGGGGAGAAAAACCGACAGTCCCGGAGGAAGCAGGAAGTAAATCTCAATGTCTAGATAATTCTGACGTTGTATTAGTTTTATGGAGCAGGAGAGCATGAGGGATGATCTGTCGGTATCCTCTCACCCTGATACTGGGGAAGCACCTAGTGAATTAGATTGTTTTCCCTACAGTGTCCAACATCAGGATGAAGGCTTGTGTTTATTAGTGCGGATGGGTCCACACCGCATTTTGTTAGATTGTGGTTTGGCTGATATTTCATCTCTGACGAGAGATTTGACTAAATCGACAGCGCGGGATAGTTCGGAGCTACCAGCAGATGTGGTATTGGTTAGTCATGCTCACCCAGATCATGCTAGAGGTTTGCTGGGGCTAAATCAAGCTTTTCCGCATTTACCCATTTATGCCAGTGAAGTAACTAGTAAGTTATTGCCCCTAAATTGGCCAGAACAAGAGCCTGAAGGAATTCCGGCATTTTGTCAGGCGCTGCCGTTGCGATCGCCTATAGAAATTCAAGAGAATCTGGTGGTAGAATTATTCCCCGCAGGTCATATGCCAGGGGCGGTGGCTATTCTGCTCACTTATCATACCCAGCACCGAGATTACAAATTACTTTACACAGGGGATTTTTTCCTATCCAATTCCCGGCTAGTAGATGGATTACGCTTGGAGGAATTGCGCGGATTAGATTTAGATGTGCTGCTAATTGAAGGTAGCTATGGAACATCTCGCCATCCCCACCGCCGCAATCAAGAAAATCAACTAGCTGAAAGAATTCATCGCGCCATCACCGCCAGTGCGCCAGATGCGATCGCAGATCATTATTCTGTGATTCTCCCTACACCTGCTTTAGGGTTAGGTCAAGAACTGCTGATGCTGTTACGATCTCATCACCATTTTACCGGACGAGACTTAGATATTTGGGTTGATGGTGCTGTTGCTGCTGGCTGCGATGCCTATTTAGAACTTTTATCCCATCTGCCGGCATCAGTCCAGAACTTTGCCCGTCATCAACCTTTATTTTGGGATGAACGAGTACGTCCCCGTGTGCGGCGGTTGAAGGCAGAAAATCTGGCAACTCTGGGCAATTCACCTTGTATTCTCCTCACTGACTCTACAGCGGATTTGGCTAAATACTGCCAGCCCAACACCGGCCCTTGGCTAATTCTGCTGCCAGAAAAAATTGATATAAAAGTTAATCAAGAATATTTAGCAAAGACTACTGTTGAAAGCTATCTCATGGCTCAACATAGTGATGGCCCTGGGACAACACAGCTAATTCATAATTTACGCCCCCAGCACGTTGTTTTTGTTCACGGTTCCCCTGCCTACCTAGCCGACTTGACTAGCTTAGAAGAGCTACAAAATCGTTATCATGTGCATTCTCCGGCGGCTGGTATTTTAGTAGAACTGCCCATTGGGGAAACATTTTTACAACCAGCTGCTCCAGAAACTAATTATGAAGGCGAGTTGACAGAGTTGGGAACGGTGATTACAATCACACTCCCCGATGCGATTACAGCTGATCAACGTTGGCAACAATTTGCGGATACAGGTTTAATTGAAGCCCGTTGGCAAGGGGAAGAATTAGTATTGCGGGGGTTATCCCAACGAGAACTGCTCAACCAAAATAAAGATCGCCATACATGGTCTGAACTAGAATGTTGTGGTACGTGCCGATACCAAAGAGGGCAACGGTGTTGGAATCCCGCTGCCCCGTTGTATAACTTCAAAGTTACCCTTGAAGGTTACTGTCCAGCCTTTGAGAGGCTATCTCATCATGAGTCTTGAATCAGGATTTGCGACTCAAAACTCAGTATTCAGGTCTAAATTAGTCTGGATTTGAGTCTGTGTATGGGTTGCGGATACGCTCCGCCTCAGGACAATCTTCAGTCATGAGAGGTTCCACATTACCCCGTGGTACGGAAGCTAATTTTTGCGTTACAGCGCCAATGCTTTCTAGGCGAACCATCTCTTCCCAAGAACAAACTTCGTCTTCTTCGTCTGTTTCATAGCGTAGAGTCACTAAATCACCCTCTATATCTATGATGCGGGCCCGCTCTATCCAGCGTTGCTGATCCCGCAAAAAAACACATACCTCCCGCCCGTCGCAACACAGTTGATAAATCTTGCGGTGTAGCATGTACTGCTTCTGCCTTTTTAAACAACGTAGTTAAACCTGTCAAAATTTGGGTTTTACCCCTCTAAAATACACCCTTAAGAGATCAATTCCACAGTTCAGAACTAGTACAATGTGGCAAAAATCAATCTACCATTCAAAATCGATTAAAAGCTTACTTGATAAGATTTTGGAATTTTGAATTTTGTAGACACCCGTAGACGCAAAGCGGCTTGGCAGGTATTTTGAATTCAGCGTAGGCATAGCCTCTCCCACAGAAGCGGTACTAGTGAGTCTATTGACCCAATCTAACAATAACTCGGTTGTAGTAGTTAGATATAGGGAAAGCTTGGGTCATAAACATATGGTTACTGCATCAGTTGAATTCAGTCTCTTTCGGGTCAATGCTAGAGAATGTCTACTTCATAGAAGTCAAACAATTCTGGAGTTGTCCTAACCAGGTTAATATGTGGTGGTGATTCCTTACTACCGTTATGTAATAAATAGTACTGCAAAACAAGCGATGATTGCGGTTGTTTGAGTTGCCTACTTGTAGTCATTGGCATTTCTAGGAAGTCTGGGGACTCGGCTATACTTTTAACCCTTAATGTATTTGATCTTAACTCATTCTCTGGCTTACCTTCATTGTTTTCAACAACAATACCTGAAGAGTTTTGAGTTTTGAGTTGTAACCTATGATAATACAATTGTGTTTTTTGAATAAGGAGCGTTAAAGAAATGTGACTGAATCACTACTCCAGGGTAACAGAAATAGTTAACCAGCAAACAGTTTCACTGATCACACGCTGTCTTCACCCGCCCTCCGTGCATTTCTTTCAGCATTTCCATCACGATTGAATAGAAACTTATGCCGTTGTGTACTAGCGAATCGGAAACATCCTGGTTTTAAGATAAAGATTTATTGCAAGTGTATTTATGCCATTTACCTAGCTTATGGCAGCAGATAGCGGTATTGTAGTAGTTTGAATTAATGTGATCCTGCGATGATTCCCCAAAAAGCAGGCAATAAATTTCTATATTCGAGCAATTTCGGCTGTATGTTAAGTTTTGTGGAGCAATGGTTAGTGAGATTGGTAGAGGCTAGGGAATTTCATTAGGTTTTTGGAAGAAGCTTCTCTTTTAATTTTACCTGTGCGAATTGCTTCGTATAGAGATGCAAGCTCTTCTAAATCTTCTGCCTGATAGCACTTAGTCGCTAATACCTGGCGCAGTAAACCCTCAGATTCAACACTAAGATATCCAGTTTGGAAAGCAGATGCAATGAGTGTACGAATCATGATAAATAGGGCATAATAAAAAGTTTATTAGTTCTAGTGTGAAGCATTTGCTGCCAAAATACATTGATATAGAACAGTAAATTCCAGTGATTGTCATTACATTTTTATTGTGATTTGAATCACGAAAATAATATAAGAATACTATGATTGGCAAGGGTCTCACTGAATTACTGAGAAGTAAATAGTACAAAAAAAGCGGTTATTTAATTGATGAGGTTAACAACATATTCGTATTTAAATATACTGTTAGCCTGAAGCTATAAGTAATAAAAATTACTGGACAGCACAAATTGCCAAAATATTTAATCAGGGTAAAAACTGGCGAAAATCCTCATCGGTTTGACTTAATTGCACCCAATCTAAGTTGAGAGTTTGGAATTTTTGTACCAAGCGATCGCACGCTGGGCGTTCAGTGGCATAATGTCCAGCATCTATAAGAATGAGTTCCCTGTCTCTACTTTCTTGGAATTGATGGAACTTACAATCAGAGGTAAGATAAGCTTGAGCTTTGGTTTTGACGACTTCGGAAATAAAACCTGCACCCGAACCACCCAAAACAGCAACTCGTGAAATCTTTTGCTGCAAATCAGCCGTAGGGGAAAAAATCAACTTTGGGGGATGAAGTCGAGTTTGAATGGTGGTCAGTAATTCCTGTAAAGTCAGAGATGGTTCCAGCATTCCTACACGTCCATAACCTAAACCTGATTGGGTAGGTACTATGGGAGATACTGCTTGCAAATGTAGCATTTGTGCTAAAACATCCGCTGTGCCATCCTTTACCTGATCAAAATTTGTATGCGCGCTATATATACCAATTTTCTGAGTAAAAGAGAACCGCACCATTTCTGTGAGTGCTTCCCCAGTGCATAAAGATTTGAGGGGATGAAAAATCAGAGGATGATGGGCAAAAATCAGATTAGCATTGAGAGATATCGCTTCTTGCATTACCGCTAAAGTTGGAGTTAAACACACCAACACCCTTGCTTCTTCCTGCAATACACCTGGTTCAATCTGCCAACCACAATTATCCCAGCTTTCACACCAAGCGGGATTTGCCCATTCTTCAAACCAGTGAATTAAATCAGCAATTTTCATAGATGTTTTAGGCACAATTATCCGTAATTATATCAAGCGCTTTGTTGTCAATTGTTAAGAGACATCGTATTTTATCTAAAGCTAAGATGAACTTTTTACACCAGGAGTGAGGAGTCTGGTTAAAGATTTATAGTTAGGGCTGACGGGTCGAGTTTTTTTGACAAGTTATTAAGCGAACATGAAATCAGACCGGCTTGATATCTGCTGTACTGATAGCCTATCCAGAAATGTGAACTACCAACTCTCTTGTCTGACTGCGCTGACGATGTTCCCAAAGATAGATTCCTTGCCATGTTCCCAACACCAAATAACCATTATTAATAGGGATGTGTTCGGAAGTATGAGTTAATACTGTGCGGATATGGCCTGGCATATCATCTGCACCTTCGGCATCATGGATATAATGGTTGCCTTCTGGGACTAATTTAGCCATGAAATTTGCCAAATCTATTAATACATCAGGATCTGCGTTTTCTTGAATGACTAAACTGGCTGAAGTGTGACGCAAAAATAAAGTACAAAGTCCAGTTTTCACACCTGATTCGGCAACTATGGCTGCAATTTTGGCGGTAATGTTTTGAAATGATTTGCCTGTAGTAGAAACTTTCAATAATTTTTGGTAGTGTGTCATACCAATTTTAGATTTCAGATTTTAGATTTTGGATTTTGGATTTTAGATTTTGGAAATATTACAGCAGATTGCAGATCAATGAGGTACAGAATCAAAATTGAAACCTAGACACCAAGCCAGTTTTATTCCTGACTCCTGAACCGGAGGTCTGCGAAGCGTCTCCTGACTCCTGATAGCGTAGCGTGGCGTAAGCCATATTCTGCTGTATTATCTACATTGATTGAAAATAATTTATCACAGATTTAGCTATAGTTTCATTTCCATCTTTGGCTAAGGGTTGATTTTGTTTTGATGGTTGGGGTGAGTCATGAAGAAAATCCCAATTTCCTTGAAAGAAATCTTTTGGGTTGATGATTTGATGTTGGTTGTAATTTTTTATTCCTTCTAAGAGTAAAACAGCTTCGGCAAAGTCATCACGAGGTATAGTAATGATAGGTAATTCTAAACGCGTAGCTTCTGCAAAAGTACTATAACCTGGTTTAGAAATTACTCGTCCACAAATTTGCATAAAATCAACTGGACGATATTGACGATTTGTCACTTTCACTAAGTTGGGTAAATCAGGTGCTGAAGAATCAAAAGTGATAAATTGCCAATCGGAAAACTTATCAATATTATTATAAGGAATTTCCTGTAAACCTAAACCACCAAAGGTAAGTAAAATAGTTTTTTCTTGCGGTGCTGTTATTCCCCAATTAGCGCGTAATTCCTCAGCAGTGTAACTGGGAGAACTCCCGGTTAAACCCACATCTGTGATATTAGTAAAAGCTGGCATGGGTTCGTGAAAGGGAAAACGAAACAAGCGATCGCTTTTTGCATACCAATCATTAATCCAATCAGCAATTTCTATAAATTCCCCACCCCAATCTCGATAAATAAAGTCCCAACCAAAGTTACTCATCATCCAGCAGGGAATATTTGCTGCTTTTGCAAATCCAGCAGCGAGAAAGGGAATATCTGCCAATATAAGATTAACACGATTTTGACGAATAAAATTAACTTCAGATGCAATTAAAGAATTTTGATTTTTTCTAATTTCTTTTAACTTGGCTAAGGTTTCTGATTTATCCATCGTTAAACTATCAGTTTGGATGACTCCTAAATCAAATGCCCTTTGACGTAGGATAAAATCACCTTTTATATAAGATTCTAACAACCAGCGGGGAGCAGTAGTGACTAAAATTAATAATATTTCTGGACACAGCTTTTGAATTGTTGCAGCTATTGATGCGGTGCGGGTAGCATGACCAAAGCCGTGATTGGTGATTGTTATATATAGGATAGGGCGTTCCATTTTAGGTTTTAGGTTTTGGGGTTTTTACCGCAGATAAAAAAGACGCGGAGATAGGGAGACGCGGTGACGCGGAGAAACTTTTTAAGTTGGAATTTGGAATTGTTTAATTGCTGCTATTAATTGATCAATTTCTGATTCTAAAGTTAGATAGTGAACGCTGACGCGGATACAATTTGGATTAGCAATTGTTCGAGTTAAGATTTTTTGCGCTTCTAAAAATTGTACTAACTTCAAACTAGGCTGATTATTGGCAAGTTGAAAAGATACTAAACCGCTTTCGGGTGGGGAATTCTTTAAACATTTTACTTCTGGTAAATTTGTCAATTTTTCCCAAAGATATTCACTATTATGGCAAATTTGCTCATACCGTTCTGCGGCTGTTCCCCATTTTTGATGGATAGCGATCGCTTCCCTTAATCCCACATACAATGGAGTTGCTAGGGTAGACACTTCATATCTTCGCCCATCTGGTTGCCAATTAACTGGTTGCGCTTGATTATTGGTAATTACTCCGTCTAAACCGATAAAAGTCGGTTGCAAGCTTTCCCGCGCTTCTGGACGCACATACAAACCACCTACACCAGCAGGGCCGCATAACCACTTGTGACCGGTGAAAGCATAGAAATCTACACCCAAATCCGTTAAATTTAAAGGTAGAACACCCACAGATTGTGCAGCATCTACCAACAGCAAAGAATTGTTATTTCTGCATATTTCTACAATTTTGTCAAGAGGCAAAACTTGACCCGTATTCCACAAGACATGACTTAAAACCACAAGCCTGGTATTGGGGCGTAAATTTTCGGCAATAATAGAGAGAGGATCACCCTCATTTAAAGTAGCCTTCAGGGGACAAATAGAAACTTCTACAGCGAATCTGCGGCTAATTTCCTGAGCAGTAGCAATTACTCCGGGGTGTTCACAATCAGAGAGTAATAGATGATCACCAGCTTGCCAATTGATACCCCACATCCCAATATTACAGCCAATTGTGACATTACCCGTGAGAGTAATCGTGTCAAATGGTACATTTAACACAGAAGCGATCGCTTGCCTAGTAGCTTGCATTTGGGGTGAAATCCAGCCATAAGCCTCAGTTCCAAAAGGCCCGATATCCTGAATATGAGCTTGAGTTTGGGAGATAGCATCCATAGCCCCTTGAGGCATTGGTCCTTGTCCACCATAATTAAAATAAACCTTATTCCCTAAAGCCGGAAATTGTGAGCGATGGTGATGCAACATAGTTAATTTTAGATTTTGGATTTTAGATTTTAGATTTTAGATTTTAAATCCGCCATTTAGCAGGAAACCCCATATTAATACTATTCCCCCTCTACCTCCTACTCACTTCCCAGTCAAAAATTACCTTCTTCCTTCTTCCTTCTTCCTTCGCTTGCTTTCCTTCGGAACGCTACCGCGAACGCGCCTTCGCGGTTCATTTAATCTATATTCTTCACAGAAGAGAGTAAAATCAAGTCCCGCTAATTGCTTATCAAAAAAAACTCCCCGCGTCCCCATGTCTCCCCGTCCCCGCGTCAGCCCTAATGATAAGTATTCAACCGAACACGATATAACTTCGGCCGTCTATCCTAAAAACCCCTAATTATTGTTAGCTTAAAAGGATGTTAATCAATGCTGAAAACCTACTCCAATATCAACGCTGTAAACGGCGGCCTTTTTTAGATACTCATGGTGACTATAACCAGCGAATAGTTACCCATGAATTGCTGGTGAAAGTACAACAAGACAAAATCGCTCATCAGCAGAGTGTAATGGAAAACTTGGTGTATCACCAACCTGAATATCCCCGAAAAAACTGGCAAGCCGGCGCAGCAGCAACCATAGAATTAATGCAGCAAGGGGTTGATTTCATTCATCGCGGAGTGTTGTTAGCCAATTATGTAGACAAATATACCTTACTGAGTCGTCCAGATTTACTTGTCAAACAACCAGGAAAATCCTGGCTGGGAGATTGGGTTTATGTTCCCTTGGATATTCAACTAGGTAAACGTCCTAAACAAGAATATCAAGTTGTTGCGGCTTTTCACGCCGAAATTTTGGCGGCATTACAGGAAAATCAACAGCAAGAAGCTTGGCTGATTTTGCGGAATAAAGACTCAACCTATGTGGTAGATGTGGATAAATGGATACCACAAATGCTGGAGATTTTGGCGGAGTATGTTCAAATGATTGAGTCACCAGAACCGCCAGAAGTATTTATTGCTCGGCAAAAATGCAATCTCTGCCACTGGTATAATCATTGTTATGCGATCGCACAATCTCAAGAACATCTTTCCCTATTGCCTGGTGTCACACCGATTCGCTACACTCAACTGCAAGCTTTATCGACTACGACGCTGGAAGCACTGGCGAATACGAATTCTAGCACCTTAGAAAACTTGATCGGGTTTGATGCTGATGTTGCATCTAAATTAATAGTTCAAGCGCAAGCGACTTTCACCAAGCAACCTCTCATCCTACCATACCCGTTACCCAGAGAAGACCTCACACTTACAGCCCCAATCGAGCTATATTTTGATATTGAAGCCCAACCAGATTTAAACTTAAATTACCTTTTAGGGGTTTTGGTAGTGGATAGACAAGCTAACAGCGAACAGTTTTATTCATTTTTAGCAGAAACACCAGCCCAAGAAGAATTAATTTGGCAGCAATTTCTAGATTTGGTCTGGCAATATCCCGAAGCACCAATATACCATTTTTGCGCCTATGAATTTGATACTGTTAAAAGGTTAGCAAGACTTTACCGCACACCAAACTCTTCAGTGCAGCCCATACTCAATCGCTTTGTCGATATTTATGAACAATTAATCCAAAGCGTCGCTTTACCAATCGAAAGTTATGCTTTAAAAGCGATCGCACGTTGGTTAGGATTTGAGTGGCGTGATAAAGAAGCTAGTGGTGCTAAATGTATCTACTGGTATGATCAATGGTTAGAGACAAGCGATCGCACTTTACTAGAACTCATCCAACGTTACAACGAAGACGACTGTCGCGCCACCCGCAAAGTTAAAGATTGGCTAGTCAATTTTTTCCAAAACGAATATGTCAAACTGTTAACAAGCCAGGAGGAATCACCAACTTAATTACGTATCCCTAACAAGAACCGTAGGCTCAATTACGAATTACGTTGGCGGTAGCCTGCCGTAGGCATTATTACGAATTATTTTAATTCATGCAACTTCTCAAAAAACTCTGGAAACCGCCACTAATTATTTACTTTCTTATTCCCATCCTAATTATTACACTGTTTTTCAGTAATTTCGCCTCTGCATCAGTCACCGTAACTGGTATAGAATTTATTGGCGAAGCCACCTTACCTACTGGATTATCTTTCCAAAAAACCGAAGTTGGCGGATTATCAGGAATTACCTACGATGATCAAACCGACCTTTATTATGCCATCTCCGACGACCGAGGCGGAAAAGCCCCTGCGCGTTTTTATACTCTCAAAATAGACCTCAGCCAAGGTAAATTAACAAAAAATGGCGTAGAACCTGTAGCAGTAACTACGCTTTTAAATGCCAATAATACACCTTTTCTCCCTGGCATTACGGACACAGAAGGTATCGCTTTAACAAAAAAGTCAACTGTTTTCATTTCCTCTGAAGGAGATGTTCAGCAGTTAATAAATCCTTTTATACAAGAGTTTTCCTTATCTTCTGGCCAAGTAATAACGACCTTACCCATACCAGATAAATTTCTACCAGATTCCACAGGACAGAAGGGTGTCCGCAATAACCTAGCTTTTGAAAGTCTCACCATCACACCCGACGAAAATTCCCTATTTACAGCCAGCGAAAACGCACTGATTCAAGACGGTGCAGCCGCTAAACCTGACGCTGGTACACCTTGCCGAATTTTGCAATATAATCTCTTAACCAACCAGCCAGAAAAAGAATTCCTCTACCAAACAGAACCCGTCACATCTTCATTTAATCTTACAGGTAAGTTTGCTAGTGGATTACCTGATTTACTTGCCCTCGATAATCAAGGACACTTACTGAGTATAGAAAGGTCTTTCACTGGCTTGGGATTTGCCATTTTCCTGTTTCAGGTTTCCTTAGAAAATGCTGACGACATTCACAACATCGATAGCATAGAATTAATTGATACCAAAAAAAATAATTCCGTACAGAAAACACTGCTCTTAGATTTGCGAACTCTAGATGTAGCTTTAGACAATATTGAAGGTTTAACCCTTGGACCAAAACTACCAAATGGAGAACCTTCATTAATTCTCGTCAGCGATAACAATTTCAACGGACTGCAAACCAGCCAAATACTAGCCTTTAAACTCAAAATTGCATCCCCATTGACCAAGTTCTGGAACCTGCTGCGAGTCCCTAGCACTTAATAACTGCCAATACTATAAAATTACGGTTAACTCAAGCATATTTATTGCAATTAAATATAAAAATTACGTATTATTACTGCTAACAGACTCTAAGAAAATATGTTACATAAGGTTAAGTAGCTTTCACACACTTAACAAAATTAAAAAGTAATTCGGTACGGGCTAAACACCGAGCTACCACTAACGGTACTGTTTCTTGAAAGTGGATGCATTCTAACAGGATTAACAGACTGGCATTATTTAGATTTGTATAGATAAAGAAAAATAATAGCTGTAAAACTTTAGTTAAAGTATCCTGTTAGTAAATATCCATATTTATTGATTTTGTGGTGCAGCATAACATCCAGGATATGAATGAATACAAACATGAATCAGACATCTACATTGGAAAATTATTAAACAACCGTTATTCAATTAAAAGCTTACTTGGTAAAGGGGGAATGGGTAGAGTTTATCTAGCTGAAGATGTTAACAAAAGCTGTATGTTAGTTGCAGTTAAAATACTTTCTTTAAATATAGCCAATCAGCAAACCGCTCAACGTTTTGGCAGAGAAATTTTTATTGGCGCTCAATTGGGTAGAAAAAGTCCACATATTACAAGGGTATTAACTTACGGTATTACTAATGAAAGAGTACCTTTTTACGTTATGGAATATTTATGTGGAAAAACTATAAAACAAATTCTTAAAGTCGAAAGTTTAACCATTAATAAATTTATAGAACTTACACAACAAATTTGTTTAGGGTTACATTGCGCTCACCAAGGTGTAACATTAGATGGCAAAATTTATCCTGTTATTCATAGAGACATTAAACCAGAAAATATATTTATCAACCATCATGGCAAAAAATCAGAAATAGTTAAAATCCTTGATTTTGGCATTGCCAAATTTTTAACAGAGAGTAGTGGCATGACAATGACTGAATCTTTTATAGGTAGTCTGCCTTACTCTTCTCCAGAACATATGCAAGGAGAAAAAATATTAGATGTGCGTTCTGATATTTATAGCTTGGGAGTATTGATGTTTGAAATGCTGACAGGGAAACATCCATTTCATACAACAAATCACTCTTTTAGTATTTGGTGTAAACTTCATTGTGTGCAAACTCCACCTACATTTGAAGAAGTCAATCCCCAAGTTAAAATTCCTGATGAACTACAGCAATTGGTAAGACGTTGTTTAGCAAAAAATGTAAATGGTAGACCTAAAAATGTCCGTGAAATTTTAGACAATTTAGCCAAAATAAAAACGCAAATTAATGATAATGGTTTCAGCAGTGACCCTGTCAAAATAGTACCTTTAACATCAGTTTCTGAAAAAGAATGTTGGCAGAAACATTGGCCTAAAAATAAACCAGTTGCCTTAATTTGTTTCCCGCAGCTTTTACAGACAGCAAAAGGCAATATAGCCACTTTTTGGGCGATGTTACCTCAAGCAGAAATCATGAAATTTCAAGGAAAAATATGTACCACTGAATTTATCAGTAAAATGGATAACTACCCAATGGTGTTATGGGTAACAATGCTATATGATGACCAGTCTGCACTCATAAGATGGCTATCTTATTACTTGGATTTGAAAGAAATTAGAGAAGAAAAAATATTACATACATTAGCAGAAACAGGCTATTATCATCTGCTATTTTTTGCCTGCGAAGAACCTCATAAATGCGCCTATGTCACAACTTTTATTCTCACGGCTCAACAGCGGCAAACTCTGGCAGATAACATAAATTTAAGTCAAAAATTTGACCAAAAAATTATTTCTTCCAGTCAAGGAAAAAGCCTTCTTAAAAAAGAATATGAAAAACTCAGATTAGAAGTTAACAAAAAACTGAATACACTGGATAAAAAACCAACAATTATTTTAAAATCTTGGCTAGTAAAATTATTTGATTTATTTAAATCTTAATCAAAATCTAGCAAGCTCAATTAATAAAAAATTAACCATTCCCATTTAGAGGTTATTAAAGTGAACAAAAGCCCATTCGCGTCTCCAGAAAATCAGGAGTTGCTTGCCAACCGTTACCAATTGAAGAAATTAATTGGTAAAGGTGGCATGGGTGAAGTTTTTTTAGCACATGATGTTTTGCTAGGAGGCACACCTGTTGCCATAAAATTTCTATCCCAGACAGTTACTAATCCCCAAGTCCAAGAAAGCTTTAACCGTGAAGCCCTCCTGAGTGCGGCTTTAAGCCAAAAAAGCATACATATTGTCCGGGCTTATGATTATGGTGTGAGTAAAAGTGGCAAGGCATTTTATGTCATGGAATATTTATCTGGCAAGAGGTTGAAAGATTTAATTCCCGTACCTCTGCCAATATTTTTTACTCTCGCACGCCAGATTTGCCTTGGTTTACAATGCGCTCATAAAGGCATTAATATAGATGGAAAAATCAATCCACTAGTTCACAGGGATATTAAACCAGCTAACATAATAGTGATTCCTGATCCCATTTTGGGGCAGTTAGTAAAAATTTTAGACTTTGGCATTGCGAAATTTTTAAATTCTGCAAATGTCATTCATACAAAAGGTTTTCACGGAACCTTACCATACTGCTCCCCAGAACAATTAGAAGGGGATGAAGTAGATAGTCGCTCTGATATTTATAGCCTGGGTGTCATGATGTTTGAGATGCTGACTGGGCAAAAACCTTGGCAGCCAGAAACTCAATATTTTGGGGCTTGGTATAAAGCACATAAATTTGAAAAACCAAAATCTATCGATGAGGTGAATCCTTATCTACAAGTACCTCAGCAGTTAAATGACTTAATTATGACTTGTTTGGAAAAAAATCTAGAAAATCGCCCGCAAAATATGGCGGAAATTCTCCAAATATTGTCAAAAGTAGAACAGTCTGCTCACCAGAAAAAGTCCGCTAGTGTAGATAACAAATCCACCTCTCCAGGTTCCTTGAGTTCAGAATTACCAATAACAATTTCACAAACCTGTCGGGAACTTGTGTGGCCTGAAGATAAACCCATTCAGGAAATTGTTTTTCCACAATTAATAGATACTAAAACAGGCTCTGTGGCTGCTCTGTGGCTGATGTTGCCTCAACAAGAAATCACAAATCGCGCCCACGCCACCCTTCACAACCAGTTTATCTTTATTACCTCTCCTCACCCGATGTTACTGTGGGTGACAGTACTTTACAATCGCCAACTCAGCCCCAAGTGGCTACCTTGCTACCTAGATATGCAAAATCCTCAAAATCTCAAGCTGGTATCAGCATTGACGGAGTATACGTCTTATCCTTTGATTTTCTTTACCCTAGAAACACCCCATAGGAGTGCCAACATTCTCAGCAGTAGCATAGCGCCCACACAGCAACAAAAGTTGCAACATTGGGTGAAACAAAGTCAGCAACTACCATCTTCTTCTCCCCCGCAAGTCAGCAAAAAGTTGTTAAAGCAGCAGTATAAAAAGATGCAACCTCAGATATTGCAAAACCTGGTATCTCAAGGACAGATTGTGGTCTAGAGCCACTTTCTGTGTTAAACAGACGCAGAGCTAGAAAAAACATCAATATTTTTTCTCCCAGCTACTTGACAAGTAGGGAAAAAAAAGCAATACTAATAAAGTTGCTAAACACAAGGGACTGTAGTTCAATTGGTTAGAGCACCGCCCTGTCACGGCGGAAGTTGCGGGTTCGAGCCCCGTCAGTCCCGTTCTCAAGTGCTGAGTCATGAGTACTAAGTGCTGAATTTAGATGATTTTGAGTTAATCAAAAAGATTTTAATGGATGAATGGTTTTAAACCAGGACTCGGTATTCAGAACTCAGCACCTGTTTTGCTTTGTGAAAGAGAGAATTAACTGTGACCGTTAGAGTCCGTATTGCTCCAAGTCCAACTGGAAATTTACATATTGGTACAGCCAGAACTGCTGTATTCAATTATTTGTTTGCCCGTCACCACGGCGGCAAGTTTATTCTGCGAATTGAAGATACAGATTTAGAGCGATCGCGCCCTGAATACACTGATAATATTCTGTCAGGTCTGCGCTGGCTGGGATTGAACTGGGATGAAGGGCCATTTTTCCAATCTCAACGCCTAGATCTTTACCAAGCCGCAGTCCAAAAACTTCTAGATCAAGGATTAGCCTATCGCTGCTACACCACATCTGAAGAACTAGAGGCGTTGCGAGAAGCGCAAAAAGCTAGAAACGAAGCTCCCCGCTATGACAACCGTCACCGTAACCTCACCCCAGAACAACGCGCCGCCTTTGAAGCGGAAGGACGTTCTTCGGTGATTCGTTTCCAAATTGACGACGGACGAGAAATTGTCTGGAATGATTTAGTACGGGGACACATGAGTTGGCGCGGAAGTGACTTGGGTGGTGATATGGTCATCGCTCGCGCCTCTGCCGAAGGTGTTGGTCAACCACTGTATAACTTTGTGGTTGTGGTGGATGACATTGATATGCAAATTACCCATGTGATTCGTGGTGAAGATCATATAGCTAACACCGCTAAACAGATTTTGTTGTATGAAGCTTTAGGCGCTCAAATTCCCGAATTTGCCCATACACCGCTGATTTTGAATCAAGAAGGGCGCAAACTTTCCAAACGGGATGGAGTGACTTCTATTTCCGATTTTCAGCAAATGGGTTTTACTGCTGAAGGTTTGGTTAATTATATGACCTTGTTGGGCTGGTCGGCTCCAGATTCAACTCAAGAAATTTTCACTTTGGAAGCAGCAGCCAAAGAATTTACCTTTGAGCGCGTCAATAAAGCCGGTGCTAAATTTGACTGGGACAAACTGGATTGGTTGAATAGCCAATACCTCCATAGTATGCCAGTCGATAAACTCACAGATTTGCTCATACCTTTTTGGGAAACTGCTGGATATACATTTTCTGGTGGTAGAGAGCGTCCTTGGTTAGAGCAACTAGCAGGTTTAATTGGTGCTAGTTTGACTCGGTTGGTAGATGCTGTAGCCATGAGCAAAATGTTTTTTATAGAGGCAGTAGAATTTAGCTCAGAAGGCTCTGCTCAACTTCAGCAAGAAGGAGTGAAAGCTACACTGCAAGGTATTCTCACAGCTTTAGAAAATCAGTCTCAACTGTCAGCAGATACCGCTCAAGAGATAATTAAGCAAGTGGTGAAAGAGCAAAAAGTCAAAAAAGGCTTAGTTATGCGATCGCTCCGAGCCGCTCTAACAGGAGATGTACATGGACCCGACCTCATCCAATCATGGCTGTTACTGAATCAAATTGGTTTAGATAAACAACGTTTAAATCAAGCAATAATTTAGGTGACAGGTGATAGGGGGCAGAGGGCAGGGGGCAGAGGGCAGGGGGCAGGGTGCAGGAGGTAATTAATTATTTCTCCCCATCTCCCCATCTCCCCATCTCCCCATCTCCCCATCTCCCCATCTCCTCATCCCCGCGTCCCCGTGTCACCCCATCTCCGCGTCACCCCATGCCAGAGGATGGGGAACTTGCTGTGTAAGATTCATGTCTTTAAAAATACTTAAAAATGAATGTAATACAATGCCCACAAAAGCTCTCAATATAGTAATAAGATTATCGTTAATGATAGTTACTCTCTGTAGTATCTCTGTAATAAATAGTACTAGTGATGCTCAAGAAGCCCCACCAATTTTTGGAGATATCACTATTAATCGCCAATTTTCCCCAGATCCTTTGAAAGTTAGGGGAATGAGTGGTGGCTCAGTTAAAGCAACTGAAGTGGGTAGGAAAGAAACCCCTACCGGACCATGTGCAGGATTTGTAGATAAAGCCCCAGACCATACTCTCAAGTTAACAAGTAAATTTGACTACCTAAAGCTGCAAGTAGAAAGTCCGAGGGACACCACAATAATTATTAAGGGGCCAGGTGGTACTTGGTGCAATGATGACTTTGACGGTAAAAATCCTGGCATTGTTGGTGAATGGCTCAAGGGAACCTACAAAATTTGGGTCGGTTCCTACGAAAAAGGCAAATATCTACCATACACTTTAAAAATTACAGAAGTTAAGTAGGTCAAGGGTTGTGCAAGTTTTGAGGACACGGAAGGGATAGTAAAAGAATTCACAGTGTCTTGATGATCATGCATTTGTATTAAAATGAGAATTAAGTTAACTTTAATTAAGATTTTTGATCAGCGTTATGGATTTGCCGTAGAGCCTTAAGAGCTTGATGGCAATACCTGAAGGGTGATCAGACATCGAATTAAACAAAATGGATTTATAAACATCCGTTACAAAGATAAGTCGTACTGGCATCTAGAGGTAAATTAAAGATGAAATTCTCTTGGAGAGTCGTAGCACTCTGGTCATTGCTGGCTTTGGTAATTGGCTTTTTCTTCTGGCAAGGAGCCTTTGCAAACGCTCCTGTTGATGCGAGCAAGAATGCAGCTAATACTCGCATGACCTATGGTCGCTTTTTGGAATACTTAGACGCTGATCGCGTTACCAATGTCGATCTTTATGATGGTGGTAGAACAGCGATTATCGAAGCTAATGACCAAGATATCGAAAACCGCATTCAACGCTGGCGGGTAGATTTACCTACTAATGCTCCTGAGCTAATTAATAAACTCAAAGAACATAAAGTCAGTTTTGACGCTCATCCCATGCGGAATGATGGCGCAATCTGGGGCTTGTTGGGTAATCTTGTCTTCCCAGTTTTGTTGATTACTGGTTTGTTCTTTTTGTTCCGTCGCTCCAACAATCTTCCTGGTGGCCCTGGACAAGCAATGAATTTCGGCAAATCCCGCGCTCGGTTCCAAATGGAAGCGAAAACAGGGGTAAAATTTGACGATGTAGCTGGGATTGAAGAAGCCAAAGAAGAACTCCAAGAAGTTGTGACTTTCCTCAAACAACCAGAGAAATTTACTGCTGTAGGCGCTCGGATTCCCAAGGGTGTATTGTTAATTGGACCTCCTGGTACTGGTAAAACTCTACTCGCAAAAGCGATCGCAGGGGAAGCTGGTGTTCCCTTCTTCTCAATCTCTGGTTCAGAGTTTGTAGAAATGTTCGTTGGTGTGGGTGCTTCCCGTGTCCGCGACTTGTTCAAGAAAGCCAAAGATAACGCTCCTTGTATCATCTTTATTGATGAAATTGACGCAGTAGGTCGTCAACGGGGTGCAGGTATCGGTGGTGGTAATGATGAAAGAGAACAAACCTTAAACCAACTGCTGACCGAAATGGATGGTTTTGAAGGTAACACAGGCATCATTATTATTGCTGCTACCAACCGTCCTGATGTATTGGATTCTGCATTATTACGTCCCGGTCGTTTCGACAGACAAGTAACTGTTGATGCTCCCGATATTAAAGGACGTTTAGAAGTTCTACAAGTTCATGCGCGCAATAAGAAATTAGATCCTAGCGTTTCCTTGGAAGCGATCGCCCGTCGTACTCCTGGATTCACCGGCGCAGATTTAGCTAACCTCCTCAACGAAGCTGCTATTCTCACCGCTAGAAGACGCAAAGAAGGCATTACCCTCCTAGAAATTGATGATGCTGTGGACAGGGTAGTTGCTGGTATGGAAGGTACTCCCTTGGTAGACAGCAAGAGTAAGCGCTTGATTGCTTACCATGAAGTTGGCCATGCTTTGGTTGGTACTTTATTAAAAGACCATGACCCTGTACAAAAAGTTACCCTCATTCCTAGAGGACAAGCGCAGGGTTTAACCTGGTTTATGCCCAACGAAGAACAAGGTTTAATTTCTCGTTCTCAACTCAAAGCCAGAATCACTGGTGCTTTGGGTGGACGTGCTGCTGAAGAAGTAATCTTTGGGGCAGCGGAAGTTACCACTGGTGCTGGTGGAGACTTGCAACAGTTGTCAGGAATGGCACGACAAATGGTAACAAGGTTTGGGATGTCTGATTTGGGACCCCTTTCACTGGAAAGCCAACAGGGAGAAGTATTCCTAGGTCGTGACTGGACAACACGTTCTGAGTATTCTGAATCCATTGCTTGTCGCATTGATGCTCAAGTAAGAGCGATCGCCCAAGAGTGTTACGATAACGCTAAAAAGATTATTCGTGAACATCGTAGTGTCACAGATCGTTTGGTAGATTTGTTGATTGAAAAGGAAACAATTGACGGTGAAGAGTTCCGTCAGATTGTCGCTGAGTACACTGTTGTTCCTGATAAGTCACAGTTTGTACCACAACTGTAATTACTAATCTATAAATTCTGTGAATGGATGTGGTTAATTTGACCATATCCATTTTTTATTATTTTAACTGTGTATAGAGGCAAAGCAGCTTGTCCTCTGATATCCGTGTACTCGCATAATTAATTTGTAACGACAAGAAACAATAAGAAATGTATAAAAAAGCAGTTTACGCATTTTTACTGAAGGTATGATTTTTCATGTCCAACGAAAATTTACTGTAATAAATTTAGCTGCGTAACAGCTTACAAGTCGATTGATTCTCAAATGCTGAAGCCGAATTTGCAAGATTTGCAAGAAGCCACCCTAATCAAGGAGAATAAAAAAGTATGACTGGACATCCTCATGGAGTATGGATTTGGAACCTTCCAGTATTAGGTAGCAACTACTTAAACAGATTAATTCAAAGCAAAGTTAAGCGAGTTTACCTCAAAGTATTTGATGCTAAAAGTAAACCGATGTTTTGGGCTAAAAACCCTTCTTTTGGCGGCGATCAATGTACTCTAGAAATTATTAAGCAGTTTAAAGACCAAGGTATTCAAGTTTATGGCTGGGGTTATCACTATGGGACTCCTGATATTACTGCTCAAGTAGGAGCAGTTAAGCAAGCTCTAGATTGTGGGCTGGATGGCTATATACTTGACTTAGAAGTGGAAGTAGAAGCAGCAAGTACACATAATGATGTTAAAAAATTACTTCAAGCGCTTCGTCCTCTAGTTCCCGCAGGAACATTAGGATATACCAGTTTTGGTCATCCAGGTTTTCATCCTGACATTCCCTGGAAAATTTTGGACGACATTTGTGATCTTGCTTTCCCTCAAATTTATTTTGAAAAATTTGGCTTTGGGAAAACTAACGAAGACGAAGTTCAAGACTGCCTAAAAGCTCACACAGATAAGGGATTAACTAAACCTATATTACCCATATGGGGATCAGAGCCAGATTCAAAAAATCCTGCTAGTGCTTCAGAACTTCAGTCTTATCTCAATCGGTTTCCTGGTTCTTCAATCTATCGTTTACCTGAATTTAGAGATGGAAATCTAGAACGCTCTCAGGCTTGGAATTTGATTTATAGTGATCAACCTTTAGTCAATACTGGAGGAAGTGAAGCTAAAGATTTTGAATTACCACCTCTGACTCGTGTTTTACGTCAAGGTACTAAAGGAGAAGATGTTGAAGCATTGCAAAAAATCCTCAAGGTTCTAGGATTTAACGTTGGAGATGTTGACGGAGATTTTGGTACTGATACGGAAAATGCTGTTAGAGCTTTCCAAACTAAAGCAGGGATTACAATTGATGGAGAAGTTTATACTCTAACTTGGAAAGAATTAGGGGGTCGTTTTGATGACCAAAGTGTTATTATCTCACCAGAAAAACCCCGAATTAAACTGGCTAATTTTGCTGAAAATGAAGCAAATAAAGAACTTCAGTGGACAAGTGCGAGTAGTGAAGCAGAAAAGTATCTAGAAATCTTTCGCGTACCCATGCAAAGATTAAAACACATAGGCACAGCTAAGGTATTTTATGATTGGTGTGGTGCTTTTGTTTATTACTGTTGTCGAGAAAGTGAGATAGATGTCCCTATTCAACCTGATGGCTTTTGGGCGACAATGGCATTAGTTGAATCTTGGCAATATTGGGCAAAGAAGAAAGGATTTTGGTTCCCCAATGGTAGCATTACTCCTAATCGCGGAGATATTGTTATTTTTGACTGGGCATCAACAAGAGGAGCATATAACCACATTGGTATTGTCAGAGGATATACTCCTGGAAATACTACATTCTTAACTTCTGAAGGAAACAAAAGTAATAGAAGTGGTAATTTCGTTAGAAACTTATCAGATGTAGAAGGCTTTATCAGAATAACCATCTAAATTATTTGGATAAAAGGGTGTGAATGTAAAATTAACACCCTTTTCAGCAAACCCTTGGATTTTGAGGTGCAAGCACTATGCGATTTCCTAAAAGCTGAATTAGTATATTAACTAGTCTATTTACACAACCCGCGTGTCTTATTCCAATAGGTGACATATCAATCATTTCCCCCCGGATTAATTCTATTCGGTCATTCTCCGTTAAGATACCAGATTCAGCCATTTGATGATATTGCTGAACTGTAAATTGATGTCTGACTAAACTTAGTGTCATTGTCACCTCCTCATTAATTTGGTCTTTAACAAAAATAAAAATCCGAAAATAGATATTTCACATTGTATCTAAATATAGAAATTTGACAAAAATACTATGAATAGCAAAATCAAAATATTCACTATTGCTACTATTAGCTTTGCTGCTTCTGTTTTTACAATAGGAACGGTTACTGCACAGACAAAATTAACAAGTCAGTCAAAAGTAACTATTAATGGTATTGGTGCGGTAAAAGTGGGAATGACTATTTCCCAAGCTGCTAAAGCTGCCGGTACAAAGCTAGTTAGTGATGCACCAAACCAATATTGCTACTACGTTAAACCACAACAAGAACCGAAAAATATTGCTTTCATGGTGACAGGAAATCGCATTTCTAGGATAGATGTGAAGAATCCCCAAGTCACTACCCTCAAAGGAGCAAAAATTGGTGATACTGAAGCAAGAATTAAATCTCTTTATCCTGGACAAATTAAAGTTACTTCTCACAAATACGATTTCAAAGGACACTATCTAACTTTGATACCAAAAGATCGCGCTGATAGAAATTATCGTGTAGTTTTCGAGACTGATGGTAAACGTGTAACTCGTTTTCGATCAGGTAAACTCCCAGAAGTAGAATTTGTGGAGGGTTGTTCTTAAACCCCCCCAATGTAATTATCTTTCTACATCGTTGATTTCTTTAGGAACTCCCGCAGTTAATACCTCGTTTCCATCAGATGTAACTAAGACATCATCTTCAATTCTAATCCCAATACCAATCCACCGAGGGTCTATTTCTGGTTGGTCTTCTGCGGGTTTGGTATCGGGAACAATATAAAGTCCTGGTTCTATGGTTAGCACTTGACCAGGTTGCAAAATCTGTGGGTTTTCTCCATGTTGATAAACACCGACATCATGGACATCTAAACCTAACCAATGACTGGTGCGGTGCATATAAAATGGTTTATATTTCTCTTCTTCGATTAATTTGTCAATTTCACCTTTGAGAATACCCAGTTCTACTAAACCTTCTGTGAGAATACGAACTGCTTTATTATGAGGTGCATTAAAAGCATTTCCGGGTTTTACTTCTGATATGGCTTGTTTTTGTGATTCTAGTACAATTTCATATAATGCTTTTTGTTCTGCTGTGAATTTACCCCCAACCGGAAATGTCCGCGTAATATCGGAGTTGTAATAGCCATACGCACAACCTGCATCAATTAGCAGCAATTCGTTTTCTTGCATTTGGCAATTATTTTCAATGTAATGCAGAACGCAAGCATTCTTCCCAGCAGCCACAATGGAAGGATAAGCTGGCCCCATTCCACCCCGCAGACGGAAAATATGTTCTATTTCCGCTTGGATTTCGTATTCATAACGTCCCGGTGCGGTAATTTGCATCGCGTGGTTGTGGGCTTCTACAGCAATATCCGCTGCTTTTCGCATTAGATCTAATTCTGTTTTACTTTTATGTAATCTCTGGCTATGGAGGATAGTACTAGTATCTGCAATCGCAATGGGGCCTGTCCCCCGCTTGGGATAGGTTCGCAGTAGATTTTGATAATGTTTGAGGATGGTATCGTTAAAAGTGCGATCGCGTCCTAAATGATAGTAAATGCGATCGCTCTTTTCTAAATACTGCGGTAACTTCTCATTCAACTCCGCAATGGGGTACGCTTCATCTGCACCATAAATTTCCTTCGCTGCTTCTATCCCACAGCGATAACCACTCCACACTTCCTTTTCTCTATCTTTGGGTTGAACAAACAAGATAAACCGATGTTCTGCGTGATGGGGTGCTAATACTGCGACTGCTTGCGCTTCATTAAAACCTGTTAAGTAAAAGAAATCACTATCTTGACGATAAACATACTCGACATCGTTGTGCATGACCGCTGTTGGCGCACTCCTAAAAATGGCTGTACCACTACCGATTTTCGCCATTAACTGCTCACGCCGCTGCCGATATTCTGTTTGCATAGCTGACTTACTTCTGAAAATATAGTATCGTTTTTAACTTTAGTAACTAGATGATTAGTTACCCGTTTAAGTCATTCTAGCTTTTTTAAACGCAAAGGTTCGCAGAGGTTAGCGCAAAGGTACGCAAAGATTTCTTCAAGATAATTCTCTATGGTTCCACAATAATTAGGTGCATCTATGGCTACGCCAACTTACTTGTGCGAAAGTCCTCTTATTTGTTTCATATCCCTAGAATTAATAGATTTTCTCTGACATTTAGTTGCCATCAATTGAAATTGTCAAAGAAACAAGACTATATCCTTAAATTCTGACATTGAGAAACAAAAAATAAAATCTTTTTTGATTGTTCAGACACAACTTTTATTTTAGCAAAATAGGATTTACAAACAATATCCATATTATCTTTAAATAATGACATTTGCTAAATATAATTTACTAAATGTTTTTGATTAACAGAATCTTTATTGAAACCAAATTAAAACTTTATATTAATTACTCTTAAAAACACACCATGTTTAAAGCAGCAACTCAGTCAGGATTATATTTAGAAAGCCTAGCTAATGCAGGATTAGACTCTCTTGCGAAATCACAAGATTTGACAACTTCTCTTAATACCTCAACTGCCAATAAGAGTTCTGCCAGCATACTAGAGAATGAACAATCCCCTTTCCCACTTGATTCAATACCCCAGTTTCCAGTAGGAAGTTCCAACCCCAATCCTAATCCTTATTTAACTAGTGCAGCCATTGTTCCTGATTTCAATGGTGATGGCAAAACAGATAAACTTTGGGTAAATGCTCAAACAGGTGAAATAGTCGTTCGCTTGATGAATGGTACACAAGTTATGGAACAGGCTTCTTTAGGTACATATGACCTAAATACCTGGAGTTATAAAACCGCTGATTTCAACAGCGATAATAAAACAGACTTTCTGTTACGCAACCAACAAACAGGTGAGAATGTAGTTGTGTTAATGGATGGTGCAAGAGTTTCTAGCTACCTGACTTTAGATAGAGTTGATCCTGGTTGGACTGCTAATATTGGCGATTTTAATGGCGATCGCAAAACCGATATTTTCTGGAATAATCCTACCACTGGTGAAAATGCCATTTGGCAAATGGATGGGACAACAGTAGTTAGTGCAAATGTGCTAGAAACTACAGATCCAGCACTGACTGCAACCATTGTTGACTTCGATGGTAACGGTAAGAGTGACATCTTCTGGCGTAATAGCACAACCGGCGAAAATACCGCATGGTTTATGGATGGTAGCCAAGCCACCAAGTATAATTTCCAAGCACAAGATGCATCCTGGACTTCTACTCTGGGTGATTTTAACGGCGACTTCAAAACTGACATTTTGTGGCGTAACACCACCACAGGTGAGAACAAGATTTGGACAATGAATGGTATTTTCGTTACCGAAGGTACTGTTAACACACTTGGCACAGACTGGGCAGCTAATATTGGCGATTTCAATGGCGATGGTAAAACTGACATCTTCTGGCACAATGCCACAACTGGTGCAAACACAGCTTGGTTGATGGATGGTACAGCCATTAGTTCTGAAGCTTTCTTACCTAGCAATAGCGCAGGTTTGACAAAATCTCTTGGTGATTTTAACGGTGATGGCAAAACCGATATCTACTGGAGAGATCAACAAACAGGTGCAGATAAAATCTGGACTATGAATGGAACTCTAGCCACTGAAACTGCCGTAGCTGATGCAGATAAGCTGACCGCAGAATGGTATACAGGCTAATATAACTGACGATTTTTCTGAATTTATAACAAGCGATCGCTCTTTTGATTTAATAGAGTGCGATCGTTTTTTCGTTTCCAGTTCTTTACAACAATTATCTCGTTCCCAGTCTCCGGCTGGGAATGCTATCACAGAGTCTCTGACTCTACTATCACCAAATTCCCTTTATTATCTCGTTCCCAGTCTCTGACTCTACTATCACCAAATCATCCATTTTAAAGCTTTTATTATGTATGTCACATTTGTGAAATTAAGTATTTATCACAAATTCATATTCAATAACCGCAAAAACACGGTTTACTCTCTAAATCAAATACATTACGATTATAGCCATATTTAAACCTGTCTGTATTAGAAATGATAGGGATTTAGCATTACTAAACTCCTACAATTCACAATGCGACAGGAATACACGCTTTGTTATCAGGTGAAAATGGTGGTAATGGTGGAGATACTTTAGTTGGTGGAACTGGTGACGATAAGCTGTATTTAGGTTTAAACGATAATGCTGTGGATATCGTTAACTATGCTTTTGGTGATGGTGCAGATACCATTGTTCAGTTTGTGCGTGGTGTCGGTGGTGATAAATTCCAGTTTACAGGTATTGCCAATCTTGATGTAGTCAGTTCCGGTAGTAATACTTTAATACGTCTGGGTGATGGAATTGGTAATAATTCTGGTTTTGGAACTGGTCAGTTATTAGCTACTTTATCAGGTAAGTCTGGCTTTGTTGCTGCTGATGTGAATGTGAACCTGTTTGGTGCTAATTTCTTGTTTAGTTAATTAGTAGTTGATGATTTTGGTGGGTTACGCTGTCGCTAACCCACCCTACACCTTACGAATTATTTTCATCCTGTTCATCCTTAAATCCTGTTCATCCTGATTCAGACACCTTCTGTAAATGTGAACCTGACGCTTAGAGAGGAAGAGAAGTGTTGACATGGAGTTTTAGATGTGTTATGCTGAAGTCGATAAGGAAGAACTATCATGCAATAAAACTAAAATAATTAAGAACAAATCTGCCCGGAACTTAAGTTCCGGTCTAAAAGCTAAAGTGCGTTAAAACGCACTCTGGTTAACTCAAAATCAAAAATTATTCTATTGATGCCAAAATAGTCGGTTTTAACCGACTTTAGTTTTTAGACTCTTAATTTATTCCCTGGCTTTAAGGAACATCGATTTACATTAAGTTGACACCCATGTTGCGTAGCTGCTAAACCCCTACAAAATATGTGGTTTTGACTTTTATATATTATGTTCGTTTAATTACTTATTAAGAACTCACCGCGTCAGTCCTAACTATAAGTCTTTAACCGAACACGATATAACTTATGCACATCTCCAACCTCCCAGAAACTCTCCGTCACCGTCGCCAAAAACTAGCCACCCTGATTGATTTTCCGGCAATTCTTTGGTCTGGTGGTAGCAGTCCCCGTAACTTCCTCGCTAATACCTTTCCCTTCCGCGCCAATAGCCATTTCCTCTATTTCGCCGGAATTCCTCTGCAAAACGCCGCCATTCGTCTAGAAAGTGGCAATCTACAACTATTTATAGATGACCCGCACCCCAGCAGCGCCCTTTGGCATGGAGAGATGCCCACCCGTGCAGAAATCGCCACAACAATAGGCGCAGATGATGCCAGACCAATGGCAGAATTAGAAAATTATTTAGAAAATGCTGCTACTCTTCCTGTTCAAGATGCTGCTACTTGGACACAGCAAACACAACTTTTAGATAGATGGGTGTTACCAAAAAATCAACTTGCAGGAATTGATTTAGAACTAGCTAAAGCCATTGTTTCCTTACGTCTCACCCACGATGAAGCGGCGTTAGTAGAATTACGTAAAGCAGCGGCAGTGAGTGTAGAAGCACACAAAGCGGGGATGGCTGCTACACCTCAAGCTCAACTAGAAGCAGAAGTCCGCGCCGCCATGGAAGCAGTAATTATAGGTCAAAATATGACCACTGCTTACACTAGTATTGTCACAGTACATGGCGAAGTTTTACACAATGGGCATTATTACAACTCCCTGCAAGCAGGGGATTTACTCCTAGCTGATGTCGGTGCAGAAACTGAGACAGGTTGGGCTGCGGATATTACCCGCACTTTCCCGGTTTCGGGTAAATTTTCATCTACCCAAAGAGATATTTATGATATTGTTTTAGCCGCCCATGATGCTTGTATTGAAAATATTGCTCCTGGGGTGGAATATGCAGAAATTCATCTGTTAGCGGCGACTGTAATTGCTGAAGGTTTGGTAGATTTGGGAATTTTACAAGGTAAGCCAGAAGATTTAGTAAAAATGGATCTTCATGCGCTGTTTTTTCCCCACGGAATTGGACATCTTTTGGGTTTAGATGTTCATGATATGGAAGATTTAGGGGATGTAGCAGGATATGATGAGGGCAGAAGTAGAAGTAGCCGCTTTGGTTTAAGTTATCTGCGGTTAAATCGTCCCCTCCGTCCGGGAATGTTAGTCACCATTGAACCTGGATTTTACCAAGTTCCAGCGATTCTCAATGATCCGAAAACTCGCTCTCAATATCAATATTTAGTCAATTGGGAAAGACTAGAACAATTTGCCGATGTGCGTGGAATCCGCATAGAAGATGATGTATTAGTTACAGAAACAGGTAGGGAAGTTTTAACCGCTGATTTACCAAATCAAGCTAGTGCTGTCGAAGATTTGGTAGTTGGTTAAACTAAATCGTGAGACAAATTCAAAGTTATTTGGAACAAGCCCATGCGATCGCTACTCGCCGGAGTTATTATCAGCCTAGGACTATCACCATTCTTAGCTCAAGCACAGCAACCAGTTGCAGATGTCAAAGTTGCCGCAATGGTAGAAGCACTGCGACTAGCTGCACCCCAGACCAACAATCCCAATGATGGATATTATAGTGAATGGCAAGTCAAACCAGACACTCTCAAAGGTTGGTCAAAAACTTGTCTGAAAAAAGAATTAACACCAAGTCAATTTGAAAATAACCCCAGAATAGCCCGTCAAGTTATCTCCTGCATCACACAACGGGAATTAAATAATCAATTTCAAGCGACAAAAAATAACGAAACCGCCGCTGTGCGTGGAGTAGCTTGTTGGTGGATGACTGGTAATTATACAGGCTGTGACAAAGGTTTCACTGCTGACTACGTTAAAAAAGTTGTCCGTTTTTATCAACAGGAACGTTCAAAACCAGCAGCCAATCAATCAAAAAAAGGTAGTTCTTAAAAAATAGGACTTACGCAAAAACCGTTCAAACTCTTACTCTCTGTGCCTCTGCGTCTCTGCGTGAGGTAAAATCATACCTTGATTCAGCAACACCGTCCTGTAAATATTGAATATTGATACAGGGGTACTTACTTTTCCTACCCCTGCCCCACATTAACAAGAGTTAGCTATTTCACCATAGATATAGGCATCCGGTTGCTACACTCGCCATGAAAACTACTAAGCTGGTAAAGAGCATCCTTAAAATTCTGAATCGCACCCAGCAGCAATTCAGACTCCCCCATTGACTAACTACGTTGTAACTGAATTATGTTTGATGCACTGTCTGACCGTTTAGAGTCCGCCTGGAAAAAACTGCGGGGACAAGATAAAATCTCTCAATCCAACATTCAAGACGCTTTGCGGGAAGTGCGCCGCGCCTTGTTGGAAGCAGATGTCAACCTCCAAGTAGTTAAAGATTTTATTACCGAAGTTGAAACCAAAGCTCAAGGAGCCGAGGTAATTGCAGGCGTGCGTCCTGACCAACAGTTTATCAAAATTGTTTACGATGAACTGGTGCAGGTAATGGGGGAAGAAAATGTTCCCCTTGCAGAAGTTGAGGGTAAAACCACTGTTGTCCTCATGGCTGGTTTACAAGGTACTGGTAAAACCACCGCTACCGCTAAGTTAGCTTTACATTTACGGAAATTAGAGCGTAGTTGCTTGTTAGTCGCCACAGACATATATCGTCCCGCAGCTATTGACCAGCTAATCACACTCGGTAAGCAAATTGACGTACCAGTATTTGAATTAGGTAGCGACGCAGACCCTGTAGAAATTGCCCGCCAAGGTGTGGAACGCGCCAGGGCTGAAGGGATAAATACAGTCATTATTGATACCGCCGGTCGGTTACAAATTGACCAAGACATGATGGCGGAATTAGCCCGGATAAAGTCAACAGTTCAACCAGATGAAACCCTCTTGGTTGTTGACTCAATGACAGGTCAAGAGGCAGCAAATCTCACTCGCACCTTCCATGATCAAATTGGGATTACAGGGGCAATCCTGACCAAAATGGATGGTGATAGCCGAGGTGGTGCAGCGTTATCAGTACGCCAAATTTCCGGTGCGCCGATTAAGTTTGTCGGTGTCGGTGAAAAAGTCGAGGCGCTGCAACCGTTTTATCCTGACCGCATGGCTTCCCGGATTCTCGGTATGGGCGATGTTCTAACTTTAGTAGAAAAAGCCCAGGAAGAAATAGACTTGGCAGATGCCGAGCAAATGCAAGAGAAAATTTTGTCGGCGAAGTTCGACTTTACAGATTTTCTCAAACAGATGCGTCTGTTGAAAAATATGGGTTCTTTGGGTGGGATCATGAAGATGATTCCAGGCATGGGCAAGCTTTCCGATGACCAGCTAAAGCAGGGGGAAACCCAGCTAAAACGCTGTGAAGCCATGATTAATTCCATGACTGGCCAAGAACGGCGTGATCCAGATTTATTATCTAGTTCTCCCAGTCGGCGGCGGCGAATTGCTTCTGGTTCAGGCTATAGAGAAGCAGATGTCAGTAAATTGGTGGCTGATTTCCAAAAAATGCGATCGCTCATGCAACAAATGGGTCAAGGCAATTTCCCCGGTATGCCAGGAATGTTCGGCGGCGGTGGCAACCCCTTAGCCGCAGGCAATCGCCCTTCCCCCGGTTGGCGCGGTTATCCCGGTGGCGCACTACCCGCCCAAAAGAAAAAGAAAGAGAAAAAGAAAAAAGGCTTTGGCACACTTTAAGGACAGAGAAAAAACTCTTCCCCAATCACTAATCACCCAATAATGCCTAGCAAGTGCTAAAATTGTCATTTCAACATCGCAATTTTTGAATAGAGGCAGTCTAGCCTAGTCACTGCTTCATTAACTAGTCACAAACTAGGCACATAACCAAACAGGAGAACAATTTCTCGACATGATCAAACTGCGCTTGAAGCGATTCGGTAAAAAGCGGGAAGCAAGTTACCGCATTATTGCTATTAACGACCTATCTCGCCGTGATGGTCGTCCCCTAGAAGAACTAGGATTCTACAACCCCAGAACCGATGAAGTCAGACTAGACGTTCCCGGCATCGTCAAACGACTACAGCAAGGCGCTCAACCCACCGACACTGTACGTCGCATCCTTGTAAAAGCTAATGTTTTTGAACAGGTCAGTGCAACAGCCGCATCATAAACTTGAGATGAAATCACTAACAACCAGTCCTAACTATGTTGGGCTGGTTAAGTTTCTAGTACAACCGTTTTTAGAATCTCCAGAGTCTTTAAGCGTCGATTGTGAAATATCTGAAAACCTCAAACGGGCTTGGATTCGCATCGCCTTTGAAGCCACAGACAAAGGAAAAGTCTTTGGTCGTGGAGGACGCAATATTCAGGCGATTCGCACGGTAATCGCCGCAGCCGCAGAACTGGCAGGACAATCAGTATACCTGGACATCTACGGCAGCAGTTCCCAAAGTCGAGATGGTATGTCTTTTGATGAAGAACAGGAAGAAAGAATACCACCACCCAAATCGAGAGAAAGAAGTGGAAACATTCCCATGCCTGTTGCTAAACCCCGTTCTCGCTTGGTCTAAACTGGGTTTCTTTGAAAGAACTCAACCCGTAATCAGT
Organism: Anabaena lutea FACHB-196; assembly: GCF_014698305.1. Lineage (GTDB taxonomy): Bacteria > Cyanobacteriota > Cyanobacteriia > Cyanobacteriales > Nostocaceae > Anabaena > Anabaena lutea. The sequence continues at coordinate 243,064 of NZ_JACJST010000006.1, forward strand.
TGTGGGAAAGATTGAGACAGGTAGCAACAAGATAGTCAAATATTTTCGGAATCTTTCGTTACTATGACGGAGTTATCAGTAAAGTATAGACTTCTGTTGCTGGCCTATTCTCAGAATCAATAGGATTTGAGATTTACATCTACCTCAGTAATTTTTTAAATTGATACACTGCATATTGCAGGTAAATGAAGTCCAAAATTTATTCACAAAGCCAAGCAGTAAGAGGGTTTAATTGCTGACAGTATTTTACTAATACCAGCTTGATGACATAAACTCACCGTCAAACCCAGATACCAAAAGACTTTGAAGGCTGTTAATAGTTAAGAATTCTCTACTATAACTATTTTCAAACAAGTAATTTTTAAATCATATTTCAGGTTAAAATATATTCAATTCATATAAAAATTAAAAAAATATTTTGTTGGCTTCTTTAGGAAAATATCAACTTTGTCAAGAACGGCTCCTCACCTAATTGCTAAAAAACTATGGCAGGTGCTTTAACAATTCAGCTGCCTAATATTCCTAGTGCGATCGCACTAGCAGGATATGGGGAAGCAAATCTCAAATTCCTATCTCAGCAAACAGGAGCCAGCTTAGTTTTACGTGGACAGGAACTCCTCATTGCTGGCACCCAAAAGCAAGTCGATCTGGCGGTACAATTAGTGCGATCGCTCGAAAGTCTCTGGAGTAAAGCTAATAATATCTCAACTGCTGACATTTTAACAGCCCATCAAGCTATAGAGAGCGATCGCCAAGGTGAACTACAAGACCTACAGCGAGACATCCTTTCCAAAACTCGCCGGGGTCAAGAAATCCGCGCCAAAACCTTTCGTCAGCGACAATACATCGAATCTATCCGCAAACGTGACCTCACCTTTGGTATTGGACCAGCTGGAACTGGTAAAACCTATCTCGCCGTTGTTGTCGCCGTCCAAGAACTCCTCTCCAATCAGTTTGAACGGATCATTTTAACCCGTCCAGCCGTCGAAGCCGGTGAAAAACTCGGCTTTCTACCCGGAGATTTGCAGCAAAAAGTCGATCCCTATCTCCGTCCCCTTTATGATGCTATTCATGAATTCATCGACCCTGAAAAAGTCCCCAATTTGATAGAACGTGGTGTAATAGAAGTTGCACCCCTAGCTTATATGCGGGGGAGGACTTTGAGTAACGCCTTTGTAATTGTTGATGAAGCCCAAAATACCACCCCCGCGCAGATGAAAATGGTTTTGACTCGCTTGGGTTTTGGTTCTCGCATGGTCATTACAGGTGACATCACCCAAACCGATTTACCAATTAACCAACAATCAGGTCTATCTATAGCTTTACAAATTCTTAAACACGTTGAAGGCATTGCCTTTTGCGAATTTACCCAGAAAGATGTCGTGCGTCATCCTCTAGTGCAGCGCATTGTTGCTGCCTATGAACAGTATGATAAATAGTCAATTAGTCAGACAATTTTAGATTTTAGATTTTAGATTGATTCCATAAATCCGTGGGCTTCTAAAATCAATAAATCATTAGTTATTAGTCATTAATCATTTAGAAAAAAAACTAGCTTATGAGTACTACTTTGAGAGAATTTATAGAAGCTTGTCAAAACTTAGGTAACATCAGGCTTATTGTCACTAGCAGCGCCACTGTCTTAGAAGCACGTTGTAAGTTTGAAAAACTATTCTATGCCGAATTGCTCAAAGGCAAATATGCAAATATGCACACAGATGACTTTGAGTTTCACCTGAATATGGACAAAATTACTCAAGTGAAATTTGAAAGAGGTGAAGCCAAAAGAGGCAACTTTACAACTTATGCAATTCGGCTTTTAGATGAAAAACAAGAACCAGCATTAAGCATATTTCTACAATGGGGTAAACCCGGAGAATATGAACCAGGTCAAGTAGAAAATTGGCAAGCTTTAAAAGAAAAATATGGAGAAGTTTGGCAACCTTTACCAATTGAGACGCTGTAATTTAACAAAATCTGGGGGTTTAACTCCCCCGCAACTAAGAAATAGGTATTATTGCATTCAAACAAGAACCGCTATAAAGAAATTTAGTATTGGTAATTAGACCGTGATTTGTGCTACTTTGAAGACAACATAATTACCCAGTACATAATTTCATTAAAATTGGGGTTGTATGAACGAATGGAAAATTATTGAATCTTTGCCTAGCAAAATAGTTACTCAGGAAGACTGCCGCCGCAAAGGAAGTTGGATAGCTCCCTTGCTTCTCGTGCTTCCTGGTTTAGTGCCAATTTGGTTAGGGATACCAATTATACCAGCGACAATTGTTTGTCAACCCGTAGGTGTAAGTTCTCTCCAGTGTGAAAAAAAGCAAGAACTTCTGGGAATTCCCATTCACAGCCAATCGTACACTCAACCAGCATCAAAGCCCAAGCCTAGCACTGAATTCATACCAGGCAATACCCTTCCAGTGTTGATTGGAGTGGCTTGGGTTGGAGGATTGGGTTCCTTATTACTTTTGTCAGCTTGGTTTACGGTGACTCTAACGACTTGCACCATTGAGAGAGCAACAAACCGAATTTCTATTAGTAAAAAGACTGCTATCCGTCAGCGTGTAACTACTTATCTCACCTCAGAAGTGGAAGAACTGATGCTGAAACTTCCTAGTAGTGCTACCACAATTGAGGGTTTTGCTGGTGCTGTAGTGAAGATAAAAGTAACAACCCTTTCAGGTAAGTCTGTCCTACTTTACTCTCAACCTTATGGTAAATTACCCGAAGTTGACAAGCTGTTGGTTAGTTTTAGTCAGCTACTCAATTTATCATACAAGCTAGTTCTCGATTTGGGATTAGAGGTTTGGAAATTTGAAGCTATCGGTAAAATTACCAACCACAAGTTAGGTAAATGCTTGGCAGAATATACGTTCAAAGATATTGCTAAGGTAGAAACCGAAACTCTGGAAGAAGGCAAGAATGCCAATAATATCTATCGTTATCGAGTTAACTTAGTGACAAATGATGGAAAAAGATTAGCCATTTCTGAGTTTATCAGTGAAGACTTAGATGCAACTAACACCAGTTATGCCAAAATCCGGGCTAACCAAGTGAGCGATCGCTTACGTCAGTTTATCAATTTTCCTGCTATACAATGAGGCTATTTGTCACAATTTTTCTTATGCACAGACTAAAACCGTAATTTTATGTTTTTTATCAGAGTTCTTTGGAGTTTTGGCTTAATGCTTTTACTCCTACTAGGAAATAGCGAAGCTCAAGCAGGAGAATTAGCAGAACGATTAACAAATTTTCCTCAATGGGAAAAATTAACTTCAGTTAAACCAGCCGCAGGGGATTTAGTATATCCTGATTGGATGGCTGGAAATTGGCAAGTTACCAGTACTTTAGTAGATTTAGCCGCACCTTTAGCACCAGATATCATCACACCTGGGTTTGAAGGAAATCGTCGTCAACTAAATCAACCTATCAGTTTTTTAGTAAGATTTATAGAAGTTAAACCGCAAGTTTCAGGTTCAAAACTTATCCCCAAAATAGATAATCAAAATCAAATATTAGTAGCTGATAGAGCATTTAACAGCTTAAATTTATCAAGAGCTTATTTAGGAAATAAAGCTGTATTATCAGTCAAAATAGATCCAGAATCTCCTAATCGTCAAATTACATTTTTACAAGGTGAACGTCAATTAGTTTCTATTGTCACTGCACGCGCTACAGAAACAGCGCCTGATCAGTTTATCACCACAGAAGTATTTCAACAATTATTTAAAGGTAGTTCTCGTCCCTATTTCAACATCGTAGAATCGACAACAGCCTACCATCAATTAGCAACATCCAACCCAGCAATTGAAGCAGATCAAGTTACTGCTGTCTATCTTTCTCCCCAAGATCCAGATTATTTTACCGCAGGTTCTCGACCGGTGGCTCTTTATCGTTATCGACTCGATTTTTTGCCCCCATCACAGCAAAATACGTCTCAAGAATGATTTAATCGTTTACAGCTTGACTCTTTTGTAGCATAGCTGTAGTATAAAATTCACCAGTTAATGGTTATGGTTTATAATATTGTTCATCATGGCGAATTTTCGAGATATTCTCAATTATTTTCGTCCTTACTGGAAGCTGAGTATTTTCAGCATTACCGCATCCAGTCTTTACGAAATTATTGATTTAGTTGTCCCTTATGCGATTGGACAAATATTAAATGTTTTGTCTAATCAACCCTTAGACAAACCAGTACAAGAAGCGGTTGCTACCCTTGCAAATCTCACAAATTATCCAGTTAATAAATCTCTATCGCTGACTTTATTACTAGGTTTAATCTTTTTTGTTACCGTAGTTAGAGCGCCCACGCAGCCTTGGTTAACTCTTTGGTTTCACTGGGATATAGCCTTAAGAGCGCGTCGAGATAAAACCCAAACAGCCATAGCCAAAATTCTCACACTTCCACTGGAATTTTATGATGAAAATAACCCCGGACGTATAGCAGGAAGAATCGCTAGAGGTCTTGCTAACCACACCTGGGGTTATCCTGAAATTGCTGGTCAATTTATTCCTAAATTATTGCGAGTATTGGGAATATTTGTATTTATTGCCTTTATTGAATGGCGAATTGCAGCTTTATTTCTGATTTCTTTTATACTTATCCTCAGCTTTAGCTTGAAGGAATTACAGCGGCTAGTTGGCTGTGAAATGAGGCTAGATAAGTATATGGAGAACACAGAAAGCCGCACATCAGAAATTGTCACCAACATCAAAACAGTTAAAGCATTTGCAACAGAAGCTAAGGAACTTGAACGACAAAAACAACGTTTGCGTCGAGAATTAAAAGTAGTTGATTACCGACTTCACAAAGGTTATGTGAAACTGGCAACTTTGCAAAAGACTGTAATTCAGTTTTGTGTGTTTATGATTTTGGGTCTAACCCTAGTTTCCACAATAAACGGTAAAATTTCTCTTGGTCATTTTGTCATGACTTTAACTCTTTCTAGCATGGCATATTCTGAGTTAGAACCTATTAGCAATCTAGCCGAATCTTTTGCTCGTCGCTATTCTTCTATGATGCGGTTTCATGAATTTCTGCAAACACCATCAGGAATAGATTTAGATGGACTTATCTTCAAAGAAAATCCCACGGAAATACTTTATGAATTTACTGGAAAAATAGAATTTTCTCACATTAGTTTTGGATATGATAGCAACCGTCAAGTTTTACAAGATATTAATCTTTTGATTGAGCCATATCAAACAGTAGCCTTAGTGGGAATATCTGGATCTGGTAAATCTACTTTAGTAAAGTTGCTTTTGCGCTATTTTGAACCGCAAACCGGGCAAATTTTGATTGATGGTGAAGACATTCGCACCTTAGATGTAGGTAATTATAGACGCAGATTAGCGATCGTTCACCAAGAAGTAGATGTTTTTAACGGTACTATCTTAGATAACCTCAAATATGGTCGGACAAATGCAACTTTTGAGCAGGTACAGGAAGCTTGTAGAATTGCCAAAGTTGATGAAGTAGTTCAGCACCTACCCCAAGGTTATTACACAGTTGTGGGTGAAAGAGGTGTGAGGTTATCAGGTGGACAAAGACAGCGCTTAGGAATTGCTAGGGCGTTGTTGGTAGAACCGGACATACTGATTTTTGACGAAGCTACCTCTAGTCTAGATTACGAGTCTGAGCGTTCCATTCAATTAGCCATGGGTTCAATTCAAGGAACTCGTACCACAATTATCATCGCCCACCGTCTTACCACAGTCAGAGAAGCTGATAAAATCGTAGTTCTTGACAAAGGGAAAATTGCCGAAGTTGGTAGCCACGCTGAGTTATTGCGTCAAGAAGGCATTTACCACCGCTTACATTCCCTGCAAGAAACAGGAGATATCATCGTTTAACCACTCGAAACCCTTTTGGTACAAGCCTTATAGGTATTACAGAAAAAAATTGTTTTTAGCCCTTGCCAAACCAGAGAACTAGTGATATTATTGTAAAACGTGGGACAGAACGGGTCGATGTCCGAGTGGTTAATGGAGACGGACTGTAAATCCGTTGGTTTACGCCTACGCTGGTTCAAATCCAGCTCGGCCCACCACTTCTAGAGATGTGAGTTACAATAGCTGAGTGTCGAGTAAAGTTCTCAGCTTTGTAACTTATATTTCAAAAATCAAATCTAATTTCTGCCCGTGTGGCTCAGTGGTAGAGCACACCCTTGGTAAGGGTGAGGTCACGAGTTCAATCCTCGTCACGGGCTTTTTAAAACAACGAAAAATCAATACTTCTGGCAACTTGCATAAGTTGGCTGTACTCTGCCAGTATCTCATTACAGATGGGAACTTGCATAGTAGTTGCATAACAGGAATACTTATCAAATAACATTTATCTATAAGATAGCTTTATATAAATAACTTTATTCTGTAGTTTCATCATGCCATCAGCTAACTACTCACGCTATATTGACCTGTAATGACTCTGTTTTGAGTTTCATGTATAAACAGTCATGAAAAGGTGGTATCGGCTGTTTTAGAGGTATATAGAAAGAGTAGATTTAGAACTACGTTTAATCAAGTCAATACAAAGCTTATTTGTGTGACAACAGTAGCATTGAGATAGAAAAAAACAAGTATTTATTAATCTTATCATTAGTAATACACATTATATGAAAGACAAAATAGTTTAAATGTTTTGTAATGCCTTATTCTGCATTAATTAATGGGAACTATGTATTTAGAATGTAATAAATAACAATTAAAAGTATTTTATGCCGATACCATTCATCCTGGGTGCTATAGCTTTGGGAACTGCTGCTTATGGAGTAGTTAAAGGTAAAGAAGGCGTTGACAACATGAAAGACGCAAATGAAATTGGTCAATGCGCTAAAAAACAGCATGAACAAGTTGTAAGTCAGTTGCAATCAGACTGGGAAACTACTAATAAGTTGGCAGAAGAATATGGTCAACAACAGTTAAATGTCAAGATTGATACTATTGGACGGTTTTTAGCTTTTATTGAGCAAATCGGACATTGACTTTACCCAGTTAGAAAATACTCAAGATGCTTTCTTACGGACTAAATTCTGGGATGATGCAGTAGAAGCAATATTAATAAATGATGATTCTAAACGCAATTACTTTTCTATCGTGAATAAGGTCACCAAGCTATATAAAGCCATATTACCTGATATAGCTGCTAGTGAATTTACCAATACTCAGGCATTATTAACTAGATTAGCAGATAAAATTTGTTTAGAAGTTCCAGATACAGATATATCTAAGGTAGTAGAACAAGTAGAAGAATTACTAGATGATTCTATTACTGCTGGTAAGTTTATCATCTCTAATAATCCCAATCAATTAATAAACCTAAATGACTTAGATTTTGAAGCATTAAAAGCACAGTTTAACACTGGTTATCAGCGTACAGTAGCAGAAAAACTTAAAGGTAATATTAACAGTAAAGTACAAAATATGGTGCAGTTAAATAGAACCAGAATTAACTATTTAGATAAATTCCAGAAAATGATAGATGATTATAACGCTGGTTCTAGAAATGTGGAATGGTTCTTTAATCAGTTAATTAACTTTGCTCAAGAGTTAAAGTTAGAAGATAAAAGAGCAATATCAAATAGTCTAGCTGAAGAAGAATTAGCTATATTTGACTTACTGACTGAACCAGAAATTAAACTCACTAAAAAAGAATTAGCTATATTTGACTTACTGACTGAACCAGAAATTAAACTCACTAAAAAAGAAGAATTAGAGGTTAAACAAGTAGCTAGAGAATTACTGTCAACATTAAAACGTGAGAAGCTAGTTCTAGACTGGAGAAAACGACAACAAACTAGAGCAGGTGTAGAAGTAGCTAAGCTGTTGTGCAGCTAAATCGAATAAACAGCATTACCTTTATTTTTGACTTTGCGTTCCCATTTAATAATAAGACCTCCTTCGTTTAGTAATTTAATTA
>NZ_JACJST010000060.1 GCF_014698305.1 Anabaena lutea FACHB-196
CTTTTGCTGTCATGTCAAGTAAAATTTTTCTCTGCTTCCTGCTGCTTATCTTGTTTCTTTTGTCAAGTTCATACTATACCAAATTAGATGAGCTTACCCTGACATACTAGGCGCACATAAACCAGAGAATTCCAAAGTTGTCATTTCTAAACTTTCCAAATTAACACGCCGAATTACATGATTATTCGTATCACAAATATATAAATATGAACCCAGAAGACTCAAACCTGTAGGTTCAGATAAAAGAGTATTTTCACTATTAAGTAAAATAGTTTTACATTCACCATTAATAGGATTCACCACTTTTATTTTATGATTATATGTATCTGCAACCCAAAGGTAATTATCAAAATAATCTATATCTAAACAATGCTGTAAACGTACATTATCACCCGTACCATCTTGATCACCAAATTCAAATAAAAAACCACTACCACAAACAGTTCTTACTTTGCCATTTTCTGCTATTTCTACAGCCCGAATTGAACTAACTTCACTATCAGCAATAAATAACTCTTTTCCATTTGTAGTAATTCCGCTAGGTTGAGCAAATGCACATTGTTGAAAATTACCATCTACACAACCTTCTGCACCTGTTCCCGCACAAGTTGTAATATTACCTGTTTCTAAATTCATTTGCCAAATTTGATGAGAACCTGCCATTGTGATAAATAGGAAATTACCAACTTTCACTAAATCCCACGGTGAATTTAATGCTGTTGTTAATGCAGCACCACCATGAGGATGAATAATATAACTTTGTTTTCCAGTTCCCGCAATTGTTTCTACTACTAGTTTTCGCAAATCTACACGTCGTACAACATGATTTTCTGTATCAGCAACATAAAGAATTTGATTTTCTAGATCATAAGTCATTCCTTGCGGTGCAGAAAATTCTACTTCGTCAAGTTTACCATCTTTTAAACCTGGCTTTCCTGTACCAATAATATGAATAACTTCACCTTCTAAGCTACTCATCACTAAACGATGATGTCCAGAATCAGCAATAAATAAACCCGCTGGTGTGGCTAAAATTTTACTAGGAAACGCCAAAGGTGTAATTAATGGTTGATGGTGTTTTTCTAAATTGAATTCGAGTTGTTGAAAATTAATTTTATCTTGATGTTGATTAATAGATTGAATAATGATATTTTCAATAATTTGTAAATTTCCTTCACCAGAAACTTGACTAATTACATAACCTTGTGGATCTATAATTATTAAGGTAGGCCAAGCACGAACAGCATACTCATCCCAAACTCGAAAACCAATATCCACTAAAACTGGGTGTTCAATGTCGTAGCGCAGAACTGCTTGACGAATATTTTCGATTTCTTTTTCGTTTTCAAATTTCGCTGAGTAAACGCCGATAATTGTCAGACTATTTTGATATTTACGCTCTAAATATTTCAGATCTGGTAATATGTGCAAACAGTTGATGCAACAGTATGTCCAAAAGTCTAAAATTACAACTCTACCTTTGAGTGATTTTAGTGATAAAGGTTTATCAGTATTCAGCCAAGAATAATTTTGTGGTAATTCTGGTGATCTAACACAGGGAATCATAGTATTTTAAGATTGTAGATTTTAGGTTGAAATCAAAGTTTTGATAGAACTAGAAAAAATCAATATAAATAATTTATCTCTTTGGGTACAACAAGCTAAAAACCAAGCTGTACAGGGACGAGTTATTGAACGTATTCCACCTTTAGCTATAGCTAACCCTAGCTGGTTTGCTGTTCATATCTGCTGTGAATCAGGTGTAAATTACAGTTTAGGAGATACAGGTTGTGTATTTCCTTTAATGAGTGTAATTAAGCCATTCTCCCTACTATATCTTCTGGAACATTTCGGAGGAGAAAAGGTATCAGAATGGGTTGGGTTTGAACCCTCCGCAGCACCTTTCAATTCTTTAGAACAGTTAATTGCTGATAATGGGTATCCACGTAATCCAATGATTAATAGTGGTGCTATTACCTTAGCTGATAAATTACCAGGAAAGGATGCAAATACTCGCACACAGTTGTTCTGTCAATGGTTAAATCAAATAGCAGGGTGTCAATTGGAGTTAAATGAAGAGTTGCTGAATTCAGTTCGCGCTACTCGTTCACTAGCAAATCTAGCGATCGCTCACCATCTTATCAAAACTGGACATATCAAAAATCTGGAAATTGCCCTTGACACTTACGAACAAATATGCTGTATATCTGGAAATGTGCAGGATTTAGCCTTATTGGGAAATTTATTAGCTTGTAACAGCAGTTTTATAAACTCAGAAAACCGCAATATCGTCAACACTGTGATGTTAACTTGTGGATTGTATGAAGCTTCTGCTGAGTATGCTGTCAAAATAGGTTTACCGATGAAATCGGGTATTGGTGGGGGTTTATTAGCAATAGTACCACATCAGGAAGCAATGCCTGCGGCGAGCGGAGCGATCGCTTGCTACAGTCCTGCCTTGGATAGTATAGGCAATCCTGTAGCAGGGCTGGCATTTATTGAAGCTTTCTCCTCAGGGTTGAAACTAAATATGAATCATTAACCGCAGACGAAAATTCAAAATTCAAAATTCAAAAGAGTTTCAGACTCTTCTTACACAGCTATGGGAGGGTTTAGCTGCTTTTTGGAAGGTGTTGGTATGAATTTCGGCTGTAGTTCTGGTGCTGCAAATTTAATAGCAGGAGGTGTGGGTGTAATTTCGGGTTGAGGTTTGGGTATTATTTCAACTTTGGGAGTTGGTGTCGTTTCCGTTTCGGGAACTGGTTGCGTTTCTATCTCCGGTTGAGGTTTGGGTATTATTTC
>NZ_JACJST010000061.1 GCF_014698305.1 Anabaena lutea FACHB-196
AGTAATATTATTTATTTGTTATGTGTAAAATCATTTTTTTGTACGGTAAAGATTTTTTAGTGATGCCTGTTTTTAACTTGGCGATCGCACTTTTTTTGCCCTACCTCACAAAATCGCGTTGCTCCCTCTCTGAGCTTAGTCGTATTGGACTACATCAATTAGCTGTTAGTGCCATTACTCAAGCTGAATTATATTATGGTGCTATTAATAATGTTGAATTGAAGAAAATTAAGAAGCATTTAGGATTACTTCATATTTTCTCTGTTGATGTCATGGTATCTACTCAATTTATTGAATTGATGGAAATTTACTCTCTAAGTCATAAACTAAGTATTCCCGATGCTTTAATTGCCTCAACGGCATTAGTCCATAATATTGATTTATATACTTTAAATTTTAAAGATTTTCGCTTTATTGAAGGTTTGAATTTACATGAGCCTCCCATCAATTAGTGCGATCATTAGGTATCAATTTTTGGGTAATTATAGAATTATTGGGAAGAGAAATATTTACTGTAGTCATAGCTAATAAGTTTGGGGTACAGCCGGGATACGTACAAGTGCAATTCGTTGAGTTCCTACGGATAAGCTAAGAACGAGCGCGTAAAATATACCCCCAAAAAAAAGAGAGTGGGAGGAGGCATTATCAAGCGCCATTCTCTCCCACTCTACTATTTGCTGCTGAAGCGATTCAGGAATATACACATAACGCTAATCGTTTCTTAGGGGGGTAATCTACAGGTTAACGATAACGCCTCTACTCAGTGAGTATTCCTATTGCAGCAAACACTAATTCTATTTATTTGTCGGACAACCTTAACAAGAATCATTTGCTAATTTGTTTAACCTTTTAACAACTGCCTTGCTTTCGTTTGTCTAATACAATTTAACTTGGTTCATCATCAGGTGGTTGCCAAATTGGCATTTTATTTTATTTTTTAGATTGTTCATTTTTAACACTTCCCAACATAGATCTCTGTTAATACAACAGAAAATTACTAGATAAATTTCTGCTAAAATGTCCGGATGACTGAAAAGAGACTGTTGGTAAATTAAAAAGGGGTCACACCCCTCATCTTTATCCAGACTTGATTTCAGTGGGTTTTAAGACACTTTATATATTTACCTAAAACTGATTTTAAAGCAAGTTAACCATGTAAAACCAAGGTTTTAGGTATGAGGGGTGAAACCCTTCATTAATTAACAACTCGTTTTCTAAAAGTCGTAATTATCGAATTTAAATGGTTAACCCAATTCTCCTGGGGGCAAAATCAGCAACGGTGGGATGAAAAAATTCATGAGTTGTGATATCTAGCCACATAGCCAAAGTAAGGTGATATAGTCGGCTTCAGCTGGTAAAGATGCAGCTTTTAGGGAGCGACAACAACGGCACTATTGATGTACAACATCTGAACAAAGTTATTTTGTCAGGAATTTCAGCGATAATTTGGGTTATACGCCTGCACGGAGAACTCATGCTGACATCTCCAGAAATTGTTACATGGCTACAAGAACGTACAACTCTAGGCATTCTCTCATCTGAGGTATTGAATGCGATGCCTGCGGCCATAGAAGAAACTGTTATTCCCGCTGGAAAAAACCTCGTTACTGAAGGAATATCCCCAAAAGCCCTCTATATTCTTGTAAATGGTCAAATAGAAAGCGATAATGTCTGTGGGTTCCTCCCAGGTGCAGTAATTCACCTCAAAGAAATACTTCTAGATGAATTAACCCCATTCACAATTACCACCCTCACAGAATGTCATCTCTGGGTTATCCCCCGCGCCAAATTCCAGGATTTAGTCAGTCAATACCCAGAAATTAGCCAAGCTTTGTCTCGTCTATTAGCTCAAGAATTGGCTCAGTTAGCATCTGCGTTAACCTACGAACAAGAGCGTTCTCTCGCTTTGCGACCCTATCTAGTCACCAAAGCCCAACGGGGAATTGTGGGTACAAGTCGGTATGCTGTCAAGTTACGAGAGCAAATTCGCAAAGCTACACACGACAAGAAATCTGTAGTTATCTTTGGAGAACCTGGTTTAGACAAAGATAATATCGCCGCCCTAATTCACTATAGTTCGCCTCAACGACGACAACCGATTGTGAAACTTAATTGTGGCATTCTCCAACATAGCGGTGCAGATTTATTTGGTCGTGCTGGTGGTAAACCAGGACTGTTGGAATGGTTGGGAGCGGGTACTCTCATTCTCAACAACATCCAAGAATTACCCACAGAATTATTACCGAGTTTGATACAGGGGAGCAACGCGATTTTGTGAGGTGGGGCAAAAAAAGTGCGATCGCCAAGTTAAAAACAGGCATCACTAAAAAATCTTTACCGTACAAAAAAATGATTTTACACATAACAAATAAATAATATTACT
>NZ_JACJST010000063.1 GCF_014698305.1 Anabaena lutea FACHB-196
CCCCCCCGGTGTGAAGGGGGAGGGGGGTTTGTGGTAAGAATAGACCTGGCATCGAGCTATTTTGGCGTGGGGCAACCCCCAGACTATCGTTGCCGCAACAGCGTTTCACCTCTGAGTTCGGGAAGGGATCAGTGTGGTTCCACCGTGCTATAGACACCAGGAAAAACAGTGAACAGTGAGCAGTTATCAGTTATCAAAAAACTGTCACTAATTCAGAAACCCTGAAGACTGCAAGTAACGCGATATTCACCAATGTATTCACTGTTAACTGAGTGTGAGGTCAAGCCCTCGGTCTATTAGCACGGCTCGGCTGCATACATTACTGCACTTCCACCTACCGCCTAAGAACCTGTGTTCTACAGGTGACCTTACCTACTTATGTAGTGAGAGCACTCATCTTGAGGTGGGCTTCCCACTTAGATGCTTTCAGCGGTTATCCGCTCCGCACTTGGCTACCCAGCGTTTACCGTTGGTACGATAACTGGTACACCAGCGGTGCGTCCTTCCCGGTCCTCTCGTACTAAGGAAGGCTCCTCTCAATGCTCTTACGCCTGCACCGGATATGGACCGAACTGTCTCACGACGTTCTGAACCCAGCTCACGTACCGCTTTAATGGGCGAACAGCCCAACCCTTGGGACGTACTTCCGCCCCAGGTTGCGATGAGCCGACATCGAGGTGCCAAACCTCCCCGTCGATGTGGACTCTTGGGGGAGATCAGCCTGTTATCCCTAGAGTAACTTTTATCCGTTGAGCGACGGCCATTCCATGCTGCGCCGTCGGATCACTAAGGCCTACTTTCGTACCTGCTCGACTTGTCGGTCTTGCAGTCAAGCTCCCTTTATGCCTTTACACTCGTCGCACGGTTTCCAAGCGTGCTGAGGGAACCTTTGCGCGCCTCCGTTACTTTTTAGGAGGCGACCGCCCCAGTCAAACTGCCCACCTGAAACTGTTCCCTCTCCGGCTCACGGAGATGGGTTAGAATTCTAGCTTCGCCAGAGTGGTATCTCACCGTTGGCTCCATATTCCCCACAAGGAATATCTCCACGCCTCCCACCTATCCTGCGCAAGCGAAGCCCGAACACAATTCCAGGCTACAGTAAAGCTTCATAGGGTCTTTCTGTCCAGGTGCAGGCAGTCCGTATCTTCACAGACATTCCTATTTCGCCGAGTCTCTCTCTGAGACACCATCCAGATCGTTACGCCTTTCGTGCGGGTCGGAACTTACCCGACAAGGAATTTCGCTACCTTAGGACCGTTATAGTTACGGCCGCCGTTCACCGGGGCTTCGGTCGCCAGCTTCACTTTCGCTGACCGACTTCCTTAACCTTCCGGCACTGGGCAGGCGTCAGCCCCCATACGTCCTCTTACGAGTTTGCGGAGACCTGTGTTTTTGGTAAACAGTCGCCTGGATCTCTTCACTGCGACCCACTTCATCAGTGGGCACCCCTTCTTCCGAAGTTACGGGGCCATTTTGCCGAGTTCCTTAGAGAGAGTTATCTCGCGCCCCTTGGTATTCTCAACCTCCCTACCTGTGTCGGTTTCGGGTACGGGTATTCTGCTTTCATCACATACATAGCTTTTCTTGGCACTATCCTTCCCCACTCGGAGTTCGTAAACCCCTCCCAAACCAATTAGGGTGTGGCTATCTTTCATGCGTCCCTATCTATGCTCCCACAGAACAGTAAGTGACTATTGACACTTTGTCCATCGACTACGCCGTTCGGCCTCGCCTTAGGTCCCGACTAACCCAGAGTGGACGAACCTGGCTCTGGAACCCTTAGGGTTTCGGGGTGTATGATTCTCACATACATTTGCGCTACTCAAGCCGACATTCTCACTTCCGTTTCGTCCACAGCTGCTTGCCGCTACTGCTTCTACCTATGACGGAACGCTCCCCTACCGATTATTATTAGTAATCCCACAGCTTCGGTACATCGCTTAGCCCCGTTCATTTTCGGCGCGAGAGCGCTTGACTAGTGAGCTATTACGCACTCTTTCAAGGGTGGCTGCTTCTAGGCAAACCTCCTAGTTGTCTATGCACTCTCACCTCCTTTATCACTTAGCGATGATTTGGGGACCTTAGCTGGTGGTCTGGGCTGTTTCCCTCTTGACAATGAAGCTTATCCCCCACTGTCTCACTGGCAATGTGTGCTCTGGGTATTCAGAGTTTGTCTCGATTTGGTACCGGTCTCCCAGCCCGCACCGAAACAGTGCTTTACCCCCCAGATATAATCATTACCGCTGCGCCTAAACACATTTCGGGGAGAACCAGCTAGCTCCTGGTTCGATTGGCATTTCACCCCTAACCACAGCTCATCCGCCGATTTTTCAACATCGGTCGGTTCGGACCTCCACTTGGTGTTACCCAAGCTTCATCCTGGCCATGGTTAGATCACCAGGGTTCGGGTCTATAAACACTGATTATCGCCCTCTTCAGACTCGGTTTCCCTTTGGCTCCAGCATTCTCGCTTTAACCTACCAGTGCCTATAAGTCGCCGGCTCATTCTTCAACAGGCACGCGGTCATCCGTTTAATCGGACTCCCACTGCTTGTAAGCTAATGGTTTCATGTTCTATTTCACTCCCCTTCCGGGGTTCTTTTCACCTTTCCCTCGCGGTACTGGTTCACTATCGGTCACACAGTAGTATTTAGCCTTACGAGATGGTCCTCGCTGATTCACATGGGATTTCTCGTGCCCCATGCTACTCGGGATTCAGCTACTATCCTTTGACTTTCGACTACAGGACTTTCACCCCCTCTGGTACAGTATTTAGCTGTTTCGTCTAGTCTCCGTGATTCGTTCTCGCTGTCCCACTACCCCAAAAAGTAAACTCTTTGGTTTAGGCTCTTCCCCTTTCGCTCACCACTACTTAGGGAATCTCTATTGATTTCTCTTCCTCCAGCTACTAAGATGTTTCAATTCGCTGGGTTGGCTCATACCTGTCTATATATTCAACAGGCTGTATTTAGGGTTGCCCCATTCGGATATCTCCGGCTCATAGTTTGCTTCCAACTCCCCGGAGCATTTCGTCGGTAACCACGTCCTTCTTCGCCTCTGTGTGCCTAGGTATCCACCATTAGCCCTTATTAGCTTGACCACTTATTCATTGGTTTCCACTTGCAGACTCTCCTTCCTGAATCCTTTTATACTCCGCTTTGAGTCTTTTACTCATTACTCGGTACTCATTTCTCAGTACTTTGATTCGTCTGCCTGCTTATTTTCGCGTTACTATGCAGTTTTCAAGGTTCTGGCTGGTCGAACCCAGCAGTCTGACTTTTGTCTGTTGCTGACTTCTTTTCCAATGTGGAGGTTA
>NZ_JACJST010000007.1 GCF_014698305.1 Anabaena lutea FACHB-196
TAATTAAATTACTAAACGAAGGAGGTCTTATTATTAAATGGGAACGCAAAGTCAAAAATAAAGGTAATGCTGTTTATTCGATTTAGCTGCACAACAGCTTATAGCTCCAAGTTACCAAACCTAGAACTAAAAACCAGGAAGGATGTATATAAAAAGGTATTCCAAAAAGGTTGCCAACCCGAATTGTGCTATTCATGGCGTTCACCTGTGATATGAGCATTGAGAAGTTTGTTGTTTCTCTCAATGCCCTTATCGTAACGAAATATTAAGTAAATTTAATCTTTGTAACGGTAGTGGTGTCCGTCCATTAAGGTGTGGTTATGCGAATTTAGCCTCTAAAATAGAATTTTTACGGGTAAGCGTGGGTAAAAAAGTTACCCTACTTCGATATAGGTCTGCTGTTTTTACAAGCAGGTACTGAAGATGCTTCAGCAAATCTAACTGCGCGTTTTTGTTTGTGAGCCTTGCGTCGCTCGCGTAGGGAGTTGTATTCTGATCAAAAATCAATGCTAGAAACAATAATTGTCTTTGTCATTATTGGGCTAATTATTACGGTAATTTTAGTTAATCCCCTGCTCATTAAAAGGAGGAGAAATCGTCTCAAACAGCGTTCTTTTCCTCCTCTTTGGAATGCCATTATTGAGAATAATCTTCCTATATACAGCAGAATTCAGGAGTCAGGAGACGCTTCGCAGACCTCCGGTTCAGGAGTCAGGAGTAAAAATGGTTTGGTGTCTAGGTTTCAATTTAGATTCTGTACCTCATTGATCTGCAATCTGCTGTATCTCTATCTTTCTGCTGATGAAAGAAGGCGGCTTCAAGGACATATTCAAGTGTTCTTAATGTTGTCTTGCATGAATTTGCTCATCAATTAGATCAAGAGGATGGGAAAGCTGAAGGTGTTCCGATTCTGCAACGCAACTCAGACTATTCAATTTGGGCTAAAGTGATGACTGAAGCATATCAGCAACTTTGTAACGATGTTCTCCAAGGTGTAAATAATGTCATAGATAGTTATGGTGCAACGAATCCCGCAGAATTTTTTGCTGTAGCGACTGAGACTTTCTTTGAAAAACCACACCAATTGTTATCTCATCATCCGGCAGTTTATCAGCAGTTACAATCTTACTACCAATTAAATCCTGTGCAGTGGAATTATCCTTCCTCTGTCACTTTTCTTAAATAAGAAAGCGATACAGAAATTGAGGATGGAGAAGATGAGGCGGTAACAAGCACCCTGGTTTTTTAATCCTTCTGTTGTCACCTCATCAGATAAAATACCTTGCTTTCTTATGTAGAATCTTTTAGTTTTTATAAGTAAATCTACAAAATTAATTTCCTATTTTTTAGTTCTGTTTTCGATATTTGCTCTATCCTTATTAATTTACGTACAGTGATGTGTTTCTATCAAGGATAGAAATGATAGCGGTTGGCTCATATTAGCGGCAAAGCCGAGAATTCCTGGATCTCGATGTTCGTAAAGTAACTGACCTTTGGTATCAAACAGAAAAGTGCCACCGCGCTGAGTTAAGTAGGCAGAATTCGGTACATAAGTCTGCCAATTTTTCAGAACTTCCACCATATTCCGTAGCCGGAGAGTAGCTAACTCAAAGGGACGTTGAAACCCACTCCCGCCGGCTAGTTGGAAAAACGAGCCTTGAAAAGCAGGTAGAGGAGTAGCTTGAATGATTTCATCATCTCCAATGAGTTGAGGGGCTTTGCGATAGCGAAGCGCTCCGTAGGAATCGCCCTTGTATCCCCGAAAAACTTCCGCCAGCGTTCCCGGACTGCCAATTCCTGCACACATCAATAGTAGATTTAGCCAAGCTTTCTGGGATTGAGAAAGTCCAGGGAGAGAAAAATTCAGACCAGAATAGAGATTGAGTTGGCGATGTAATTCTCCATTAGGGTCAACAAATAAATTTTCAGGCGGAAATCCTGAATATTCACAGAATCTTCTTCCAGAGGCGAGATTGCCAATTCCCACTGCACGAATAGCGAGTTTTTGAGAAGCCAACTTTTGAGCTTCGCGCTGTAACCACCACGCATATTCAAGACTATCAAAATCTCCAAGTTGTGGCCAGACTAAGATCAGGATATGTGAGGCCGTCTCACAATTTTCTAGAAGGGATCGGATTATGCCATCACTAACACATTGATATTTGTTCTGATTAAGGATAGCGTAGGGATTCATGAGAAGACATTAACTGCTATTTAGCTATTAAATTTTAGCCCAATTTAACGAATTCAGAATTATTTTCATGACAATTTTCTTCTAAGTCCCGCCACACTATATTGCTAAATGCTACAATAATCGTTCACAAACTAAAACAGTTCCCTTTTCTCCACGAGTAATCCGCATTTCTTCATCTAAATAAAGGATTTCTAAACGTCCTTTGGGAGAACGATTCATGATAAAAGCAACTTCTCCAGTTTCTGGAATCATAGTTTGCGGAGGAACTAAACCAAACATCAACCTCAAAAAACCAGACATCAAAATATCTTGCCAACTTCTTTTTTCAGACTTACCTTGCTCACCAAAAACCGCCTTCCATTCCTCTATTTTGGTTTCAGATTGCGGTTTTAAAATTCCTCCTGTAAATTGCACTTGCAGCACCGTATCACTCACAGGTTGACAAATTCCTTGGTTGCGAACAATCCCAGATATTTGAGGAACGGATTCATCAATAGTCGTAAATTCAACAACAATATCATGAGTTCGCAGTTCTCCATTTCCTAATGGAACTACAGGTTGAAGAACGCGGTCAATTACCACTTTTAGTTTTGTTGGTTTAAACATATTAAAAGCCAAACGACCCAAGGTATAGGCATATCTGCCATCTGCAAGTAGCTCACTTTGAGGAAAATTTGGCGCACTGATCAACAACCATTCACTATCCATTAAACTACCACTGTGGGCTGGTGCTGTCGTCGGATTGAGAGATTGGAGATTTTCAATCGCAGCAATTACAGTTTTGTCCTTAGTATTACCACCACAAGCTGCTAATGCCTGACGCAAAGCTGTTTTAGCTGCTGCACATTTTCCTGTATCTACTACCATAGTGTTAAAATGTTTTAGCTTTAACTAATGCAATTTTAGACAATCGGCTGATTTTTGAAATCTATCTGCCAGGGCGATTAAAAAATTGTTACTTTAGTTTTGGATAGAAAATCAAAATCATTGTTGATTCCACCATGTCCAACAGTATGATCCAGTTTGAGGCATCTCCTCAAGTAGTCACATCTCAACCCAGAACAACAGAAGCACTCCCCGCTGGTGGACTTGACCCAGAACACTTTGATTGGCAAGAGGTTTGGTATCCTGTCTATTATGTTCAAGATTTAGACAAATCCCAGCCTACTCGCTTCACCTTGCTAGAAAGGGATATGGTTTTGTGGTGGGATAATAAAGAGCAAATGTGGCGAGCATTTTTAGATCAATGCCCCCATCGGTTAGCACCACTATCGGAAGGAAGAATTAATCAGGACGGATTGTTAGAATGTCCTTATCATGGTTGGGCTTTTTCAGGAACGGGAAAATGCGATCGCATTCCCCAGCAAGTTGAAGGTGGAAAAGCAGAAGTTTCTCAACGTGCCTGTGTGACTGCATTCCCGACTACAGTTCGCCAAGGAATGTTGTTTGTATATCCTGGTGCTGCGGAGAATGCAGCTAAAACCAAAGTTCCCATTGTTGACATTTTAGACGAAGACCCGGACGGCTGGATTTGCCTGAATACTTTTCGAGATATTCCCTATGATGCCTTGACGTTGATGGAAAACGTCTTAGATTCCAGTCACATTCCTTACACCCATCACCGTACCGTCGGCAACCGAGCTAATGTATCGCCTGTGGAATTGGAGGTTGTAGAATCAGGGAAATGGGGATTTAAAGGCACTTGGGCAGCAGGCCCCCGCAAAGGAACTTTAGGACGGCAAGATACTACTTTTATTGCCCCTGGTTTAATGTGGCATGACCTGACTTCTAAACAATTTGGTAGAACTTTAACGGTGGTTTATGCAACTCCTATCCGCAAGGGAGAATGTCGGTTATTTGCGATTTTTCCCTTTAAGTTTTCTTCCAAATTACCAGGAATATTTTTGCAATTAACTCCGCGTTGGTATTCACACATTGGACAGAATAGAGTTTTAGAAGATGACCAAATTTTCTTGCATCATCAAGAACGGTATCTGGAAGAACATGGTGGTAGTGGCAATTTTACCAAGGCGTTTTATTTGCCAACTAAGGCAGATTTGTTTGTCTTTCAGTTGCGTTCTTGGGTGAATCAATACAGTGTTGATCCGTTTTCAGGTAAAACTCTACCACCGCCATTACCGAAGGAAGCTTTATTAGATAGATACCACTCCCATACAGAAAAATGTGCTAGTTGCCGTACTGCGCTGGCTAATTTGCAAAAGTTACGGGTGGGAGTAGCTGCGCTGACAGTGTTGGTTTGGGCGTTGCTGCCGTTGCTGATGTTTATTTATGGTCAGACGAACATTTTCACGATTAGTTTTCTGACCTTGCTTGTGATTAGTGGTGCTGGGATTTGGTTTGGTTTGGGTAGGTTAGAACGACGGTTTTACCAAGGACACTTAGTTCCACCTAGAAATCTGCCTGAGAAAAACTAGAAAATTCTCAGTAGTGCTTAATTTGACATAAAGTACTTGTACAAGTTCATATAACCGGGTAAATTTCCGCAATGCCTCCCCGCTACTTAAAGGCACATCTTGAGTTTTCTGAAATATGAAACCAACAGATAAATCCACCTGGAAAGCCAAAATCCACCCACACATAAAAGTGTAAGTGGACTGGTTCATTCTTGAAAATGGAGCTTATGGGAGTTGAACCCATGTCCAAATTGGGTATTAACCCACCGCTCGTTCACAGGTTTAGCCTTTCTGACCCTCAAGGCGGGAATCGTTCATTATCCCGAACGTAGGATGCTCTGATTTAATCTTAGCCAGCAAGCCAACCAGAGAACGCTTACTGAAGCATCCGTTGGGGTTAGGTCTTTAATCCTTAACGGAGTCAAATTAAAGACGCTCGAACCTGTAAGAGGTGTTTTAGGCTGCTACTAGAGCTTCCCGACGAGCAAATTTTACGATATTGTTCGCATTTACTTTTTTTTCGAGTCTTTGATTTCCGAGAGGTGACTCGCTCTCGACCTGAATCACAGAGAAGCTTTCGCCAACCTGTCGAAACCGTTAAAGCCCCATGTGCTTCACACTTTTATTATAGTACGCAATTTTGCAAGTTGACAATAAATTCAAGGTAGAAGGAAATCTTTTATAGCTGATTGCGATCGGATCGCTCTGCTGTCCTTGGATATCGCTCATTGTTCTGTGAAGCGTGTACGGTTTTCTCTACTTTTAAAGTAATACACTTACACTTAAGTAATCGCTAAAATTTGAGATGACAGAAGATTTAGCCTTAAATTTTACGATATTCGGCTAAATTGTAGGTTCAAGATTTCATTTCAACAATAATTAACAGTCAAGATATGCTTCACTCTCCTTCAGATTCTACTTCTGAATCACAAACATTTAAAGTCCTATCAATAGATGGAGGGGGGATTAAAGGGTTGTATTCCGCTAGGATTCTAGAACATTTTGAGGATAGGTTTAATTGTCACATTGCTGATTATTTTGATTTGATTTGTGGCACTTCAACAGGAGGTTTGATTGCAATGTTGGAACAGAAGCAATCAGAAAAAATCAAATCCGAGGACAAATTATAAATGATAGTGGAAATCATGAAAGAATCGAATCAAGTGATTTTCATGGAGAGCATTTTGTGGAATGCTATATTATTAAAAATAATATTTGTGTGGCATGGCATAAAATTGATGTGCCAATTAAACTTTCAGAATAGGGTTGGTGTTGAAACACAGATACAGTGCTATAAAAATTAGTAATTGATAATTGTCTAGCGAATTAGATATTTATGAATAGCTATATCAATTAATTAATGATTTGACTTAAAGCTGGGGCTTACAACTATAATATTATTCTATCCTAATAGTAGAGGTAAAAACATGACCATTGAACAAGCAGTTTTAGAAAACTTCCGAGAATTACCAGCAGATAAACAACAGGAAGTTTTAGATTTTATTCAATTTCTTAAACATAAATTACCACCAAAAAAATCAACGTTTAATCCTGACGGTGAAAATTTCTGGGAAATGACCTTGCGCTTTCGGGAACGTATGGAAAGAGAAGGTATAGAATTTACAGATGAGGATTTTGCAAATCTTAGAGATTGTAGTCTAGGACGGGAGGTAGAACTGTGAGTTTTAGTTTTATTTTAGACACTAATATTTATTATTTCGGAAATTTTCACGCTACCCTATAAATAAACATACCATCCCTAACCAAAATGGCACAATTAACAATTCAAGTACCGGACGAACTAGCAAACCGCTTACAACCCATATTACATCGTCTTCCAGAACTGCTTTCACAACTCCTAGAAACACATACACCAAAAACATTAACCTTAAGTAATTCTAGCGATACTCCTAACATTTATACTGAGTTTTTAGATTTTTTAATTAAACAACCAACACCCGAACAAATAGCTAAATTTAAAGTTTCAACCCAATCACAAACACGGTTAGAATACTTGTTAGAAAGAAACCGTATGGGTACAATCTCCGAAGCAGAAAATAGCGAATTAGATATTTATGAACAATTAGATCAATTAATGATTTTACTTAAAGCTAGAGCGTACAGCGTAATTAAAAATGACAAATAATGCCATTTCTTTTAGTCTACGTCAATTAGTCATTGAACGCGCTCAAGGACGTTGTGAATATTGTTTAATTCATCAAGACTTTTCTATTTACACCCACGAAATTGATCATATTATTTTATTGCTGTTAAACATGGAGGTAAAACTTTATCAGAAAATTTGGCTTTATCTTGTTTACCTTGTAATCGTCATAAAGGATCAGATTTTGCTACTCTTGATCCCAATAATGGGGAAATTATTCGCTTATTTAATCCCCGATTACAACTTTGGGATGAACACTTTACTTTAAAAAATGCCGAAATTATTGGTATTACTGATATTGGTCAAGCTACATCACGTTTATTGATGTTTAATACTTCAAGCAGAATGCGATCGCGTCAATCATTAATTGATCAAAATTTGTACCCTTAACTAATTTTTTTATGATAATATTGGCATTAAAATTAGAGAGAGATTCCTACGGAGCGCTATCTCTATTCCTTCGGAACGCTATGCGAACGAGACGCTACCGCGTAGCTTGCTTCCCGTAGGGTACGCTATCACTTTATTAATAGTAATAGAGTATAAATGGAAATTCAATAATTATTAATAATTGATGATTGGCGATGGTTGATTTTACCAATTACCAATCACCTATTACCAAATTAAGTTAGCGCTTCTGCACCACCCACAACTTCTAGGAGTTCTTGGGTAATTGCAGCTTGACGGGCTTTGTTGTAAACCAATGAAAGGGTCTTAATCAATTCACCGGCGTTGTCACTGGCGTTACTCATAGCTGTCATCCGCGCTGCTAGTTCACTAGCTGCTGACTCTTGGAGCGATCGCAATAACTGATTACTCAGATACAATGGCAACAGAGAATCAAGAATTTGTACAGGGTCTTGCTCGAAAATCATATCACGAGGCAAGGCGCGGACTTGGCTGACCACTTTCTCTCGTTCTACTTGGAATTGACCACCACGGCTAGTTAAGCGGAAGATTTCGTCATCTGCTGCTTCTAAACCTTGGGTATCAAGGGGTAGCAAAGTTTGTACCACAGGACGAGAGCTAACCAAAGAAACAAATTTGGTATAAACTAGCTCAATTCTGTCTACTTTTTCCGAGAGAAACAAGGAAAGTAGTTCGTCAGCAATATTAGTAGCTTCTGCTGCGGTGGGAATTTGTTCTAAACCGCTGTAGTTAGCATCAATAGGCTGATTGCGTCGTTGAAAGTACTGAGTAGCTTTGCGTCCGACAGTTACAAATGTGTAGTCTATACCTTCGGCTTTAAGTTCCTTAGCGCGATTTTCTGCACGGCGAATGACGTTACTATTGTAACCACCGCACAGACCCCGGTCGCCGGAAATTACTAACAAACCTACTGATTTAACTTCGCGTTTTTTCAGTAGTGGTAAGTCTACGTCTTCAAACCGCAGACGGGTTTGTAAACCATACAACACTTGTGCCAACCGATCTGCAAAGGGACGGGTGGCAATTACCTGTTCTTGGGCGCGACGTACCCGTGCCGCAGCCACTAGCCGCATGGCTTCTGTGATTTTTTTGGTGTTTTTGACCGACTGAATGCGATCGCGTATTGCTTTGAGATTGGCCATAATTTATAGTCCTGAGTCATTAGTCATTGGTCATTGGTCACTGGTCATTGGGATTACCAATCACCAATCACCAATTACCAATTACCGATTATGCTGCTGCTTGGAAGGTCTTCTTGAACTCGGTTAATGCTGCTTTCAAGGCTGCTTCTTCTGCGTCACCGAGGACTTTGCTGCCCTGTACTCCTTGGAAGTATGCAGTATTAACGGTCTTCAAATAATCACGTAGACCTTTAGCGAATACGGTGACTTTATTAGCTGGGATATCATCTAAATAACCGTTGATACCAGCGTAAAGAATCGCTACTTGTTCAGCTACTGACAGTGGGTCGTTTTGGGGCTGCTTGAGGAGTTCCCGTAAGCGGACACCACGTGCCAATTGGTCTTGGGTGGCTTTATCTAAGTCAGAAGCAAATTGCGCGAAAGCTTGCAAGTCGTCAAACTGTGCCAATTCCAGTTTAATTTTCCCGGCAACTTTTTTCATTGCCTTGGTTTGTGCGGCAGAACCTACGCGGGATACAGAGATACCGGGGTTTACAGCGGGACGGATACCAGAGTTGAACAAGTCAGAAGACAAGAAAATCTGACCGTCGGTGATGGAAATTACGTTTGTAGGAATGTAGGCGGATACGTCACCGGCTTGGGTTTCGATAATTGGTAGGGCGGTCATGCTGCCTTTACCCAGTTCATCGCTCAATTTAGCGGCACGTTCCAATAAGCGGGAGTGGATGTAGAATACGTCTCCGGGGTATGCTTCCCGTCCGGGTGGACGACGTAGTAGCAAGGACATTTGGCGATAAGCCTGAGCTTGCTTAGAAAGGTCATCATAAATTACTAAGGTCGCTTTGCCTTTGTACATGAAGTACTCAGCAATGGTTGCGCCTGTGTAGGGAGCTAAGTATTGTAAGGTGGCTGGGTCACTGGCGTTAGCGGCTACAACTACTGTGTAGTCCATCGCGCCTTTTTCTTGTAAGGTTTGAACTACGTTAGCAACGGTGGAAGCCTTTTGACCGATGGCAACGTAAACGCAAACTACATCTTCACCTTTTTGGTTGATGATGGTGTCAATTGCGATCGCTGTTTTACCAGTTTGACGGTCACCGATAATCAATTCCCGTTGACCACGACCGACGGGAATCATCGAGTCAATAGCGGTGATCCCGGTTTGCATTGGTTCGTGTACAGACCGACGAGCAATAATCCCAGGTGCTGGGGATTCAATCAAACGGGTTTCAGTGGTTTTTAAATCACCTTTACCATCAATGGGGCGACCCAAAGCATCGACAACGCGACCAACTAAGGCTTCACCTACAGGTACCTGAGCAATTCTACCAGTAGCAGTTACAGAGCTACCTTCTTGAATTTCCCGGCCTTCACCCATTAATACCGCACCAACGTTATCTTCTTCTAAGTTTTGGGCGATACCTATTGTTCCATCTTCAAATTCTAGGAGTTCCCCAGCCATAGCCTTTTCCAGGCCATAAATCCGGGCAATACCGTCACCAACTTGTAAGACTGTACCAACGTTAGCAACTTTAACCTCTTGGTCATATTGCTCGATTTGTTGTTGGATAATGTTGCTGATTTCGTCTGGTCTGATGGAAATACTCATTTGTCTGTGCTTTAGTTTTCTTTCGAGACGGAAGAAGTCAATACAATTCAAAATTAAAAATTAGAAAAAACTATTTTTAATTTTGAATTATTAATTATTTCAGCTACTGCTTAAGCGCAAGGAAAGACGACGTAGTTGACCGCGCAAACTAGCATCAATTACTTGTGAGCCGACTTTGATAATCACACCGCCAATCAACTCGCTATCTATCTTGGTTTGTATTTCTACCTGGCGAGCCTTGGTGATGGCAATTACTTTTTCTGTAATTGCTTGCTGTTGAGCTTCTGTCAAAGCAACGGCAGAAGTAACTTCGGCTAATACGGTTTGATTTAGCTGCCGCAACAGTACTAAATACTGCTCTAAAATCGGTTCCAAGAAAGAAATGCGTCGTCTGTCAACTAGCAGCAGCAAAAAGTTACGCAGGTAGGGACTAACGCCTTCCCCAAGTACTTGTTTGAGCAGACTCTTCTTGGTTTCAGCTTGAATAAAGGGGTTGCCCAAATATGTCTCAAGCTCTTTGTTGGCTGTAAAGAAGCCTAGGAAAGTACGTGCATCTGTGCCGAAATCTTCTGTTAAGTTTTTCGATTGCGCCAGAGACAACAGCGCCTGTGCATAAGGCTGGGCTATTTCGGCTGCTGCTGCATTACTTTTCATACTTTCCCTCCCAATTGTGAGATGCTGCGTTCAATTAAAACTTGTTGAGCATCGTCAGCAATTCCGCTCTTGAGTTGCGCCTCAACTTTTTGCAGTGCCTGAGCAACTACTTTTTGACGTAATTGAGCGATCGCTTTATCTAGTTCTGCACTCAAGTCGGCTGCCCCTGCTTCCTGCAAGCGCTCAATATCTACAGCAGCTTGTGCCAAGATAGCTTCTTTCGCAGCTTGGGCATTGTCTTGGGCTGCTTTTTTAATTCTTTCAGCTTCCGCAGTAGCTCGATCTAGGTTTTGTTGCGCCTCTTTGAGCTTTTCGGCTGCATCTTTAGCTCTTTGCTCTGCACTCTTAATTGCTGTTTCAATATTTTCTCGACGAGTTTTTAGGGTGTTACCCACAACTTTCCGTCCGAAGACAAACAGCACAGTAATAATAATGGCCAGGTTAATCAGGTTAGTGTCTAAAATATTTGTGTTTAGACTAAACCCTCCTTCTGCCAATTCACCTCCGACGGCGCTAGCTTCGGCCATCAACAGTAAAAAAGTCCCCATGATTTTTCATCCACAACTGCGCTGCCAAAACTTTTTTGTCAGTTGTCAGTTGTCAGTTGTCTTACTTAATGACTAATGACCAATGACTAATGACTAATTACCAATGACTATTTTTTGAGTTAGCGCTGGTTAACTAAATCGGCTCCTAAAAGCTTTTCTAGCATTTGCCGACTGAGAGCATCAACTTGTGCTTCCAAGGAACCTAAAGCTTGTTGTTTTTGCTGCTCAATTTCACCAGCGGCTTTTTCTCTCTGTGCCTGGGCTTCCTGTTGCGCTGCGGCAATTTTTTGGGCAGCTATTTTTTGAGCTTCGGCTTGAGCTTCAGCAACAATTGTTTGTGCTTGCCGTCTAGCTCCTGCTAGATCCTGCTCATATTGCTGTGCTAAGTTTTCTGTTTTTGACAAGCGTTCTTGAGCTTCTAATTGATTACTACGGATGTATTCATTCCGTCCATCAATCGCATTGCCCAGGGGCTTGTAAAGAGTTGCGTTCAATATTAGGGCTAAGATTAGAAACTGGATTGCCATCAAAGGCAGGGTAGCATCTAGATCAAACAAACCCCCTTCTTTGGCAACTTCTTCTACAGCCAATAAGGTGATCCAGTGTGTCATGTTTGCTTATTCCTATCTACTATTTTAGTGCTGAGTGCTGAGTACTGAGTCCTGAGTTACTAGTTTTGAGTTATTTTTGTTAAACTCCCAACTCTTAACTTGTTTTTACTCAGCACTTATTACTCAGCACTCATTACTGATTATGCGAAGGGGTTAGCAAACAGTAGCACTAGAGCAACTACTAGACCGTAGATGGTTAGCGCTTCCATGAATGCCAAGCTTAACAGCAATGTACCGCGAATTTTGCCTTCTGCTTCTGGCTGACGAGCAATACCTTCTACAGCTTGTCCGGCTGCGTTACCTTGACCAATACCGGGGCCGATTGCAGCCAAACCAACAGCTAGAGCAGCAGCAATAACGGAAGCAGCAGAAACTAATGGATCCATGATATTCTTTCCTTACTTTACTGAGTTGAACGGGTTTTGTAGTTGGTCAGTTGTTAGTTGCTCATAAGCCATGACCAATGACTCATGACTATTTTCTGAGAGATTTAATGATGTCCCTCATGCTCTTCACCACCATGATGATCTTCCATCGCTTCACCGATGTAAGCAGCAGCTAAAGTGGCAAAAATTAGTGCTTGAATGGCGCTGGTAAATAATCCCAAGGCCATTACTGGTAAGGGGACGAACAAGGGAACTAGCAAAACTAGTACTCCTACCACCAGTTCATCAGCTAAAATGTTACCGAATAACCGGAAGCTTAGGGAAAGGGGTTTGGTGAAATCTTCAATAATCTTGAACGGCAACATAAACGAAACTGGTTGCACGTAGTTGCCAAAATACCCTAAACCCTTTTTGCTGAACCCAGCATAAAAATACGCTAAGGATGTCAACAAAGCTAAGGCAACAGTTGTGTTGATGTCGCTTGTGGGTGCTGTCAGTTCACCTTCTGGCAGATGAATTAGCTTGAAAGGAACTAGCGCCCCTGACCAATTTGACACAAAAATGAACAAAAACAAAGTGCCGACAAATGGCACCCAAGGGCGATATTCTTTTTCGCCAATCTGGTTTTTAGCCAAATCTCGAATGAATTCCAGGGCATACTCCATCAGGTTCTGTAGCCCACTGGGAATTCTTTTGATGTTACTGCTTGCCAAGACGGAAGCTAGTACTAGCACACCAATAACAAACCATGAGGTGAGAAACACCTGGCCATGTAGCTTCAAGTTACCTATTTGCCAGTACAGATGTTTACCCACTTCCAATTCGGCAAGTGGAACAGAGTAGAAGTTCAGAAAATTCAGCATTTTCTTTCCAATTCAATCGTTTCTCCAATATTACCTGGAGAGGAGGAGCCTTTTTAAGGTTGCCGGAGCTTTGTGGAGTCAGAGATAAACGCCACTCTAACTACGTAGATGATGAGCGTAGCTTTATAGGTGAGAAATCCCAAAAATATGGGCATTATTTGTAGCTGATTTAAGCGCGATGCTAATAAAATCAGTCCTACTAATAAGGCTAACCGAGTTTGGCTCAGTGATTGTTTCTCTCTGCCCAAACGCTCAACATCTTTTGCCAACATCCTCAAGTAAAGCACACCTGCACACGCCCCTAACAAATAATTCAGGGCAATGTTTAGGGAGTAGGCAATCCACACAGAGATAAAAATAACCCCTGTCAGGACAAGTGTGATTACTAACAACTCCTGATAGAGTTGATAGAAGTCTTGCATGGAAGAGTCTACTGGTTCTGTGTCTTCAAAACCAAGTTGAGCATCTTGTTGTGTTGTCGGAGTCGGTGCAATTGATTCTTCTGACAAGCTCACAGGACTTGAAACCAGTACAGCTAAATTATGATGACTGCACATTCAGTCAGCTGAATCATATCACGATCCGGTAACAATACTTTAGGAAAAAACAATTAACTTCTTGAGATTGGTCATTGGTCATTGGTCATTGGTCATTGGCGACAGAATTACTTATTACTGATTTCTTTCATGAAGCGGGGGTTAGTAAGAGCAGTTGTTGTTTGAGGAGGTGTCTTACTCCGTTTAAGTCTAGCTTGACTTGGGCTAAAATCTCAGCCACTGTGGCATTACTATCACATTTTTTCAGAAACCCAAATTCGGCTGATGATCGGTTAACTCGTTATTAATAGTAATTAAATATACATTGAATATTCACGGAATTGAAATATGTGTTATTCGTAACGCTTAAAGAGACGCTGTTTGTAACGTCTCTATATTCTTTTTCGCTTCTATACTTTTGCTGCTTTTCTAGCAGCTTTAGCTTTTCTCAGCGCCAGATTTCCCAAGGTGTAAGCCGCAAATATTCCTAAGCCTAAATTGGTAGAAAAGTCGAAGGGTACGGGAGTTGCACCAATGGGAGTTAAGGTTCCATTGGAGAAATTAAAGTTTGGGTTAAATGTACTGGGGTTGTATATTCTTCCATTAAATGAAGAACTTGAGACAGTAAATGCCAACAACAATGAACTAGGATTGTAGGAAAATCTGCTACCATTTGTTAATGCACCATTGTTTCTATAAAACTGAGTTGGAGCAGTGCCATTCCACAAAAAGCCCTGTGTCGGTTGAGTTTCGGTAAAAGTTTTCCCTACCAGTGATGGAGCCACAGTAGAACTTGTGATAGCAACTGTACTGGCGTTAATGGTAAAGTTAAAAGAGCCTGAAGTATTGGCAAAAGTACCATTTGTGTCAAAAGTACCAGCTTCAGCACCGCCATTAAAAGACCAGTTCCATGTTAGTGCCTGTGCTGGTTTGGTTTCGGTTAAAGCCATAGTCAAGGCTACACCAGCAGTTGCTATTCCTAGTTTTGTAACTAATTTCACGAGGATTATCTGTAAAAAAACTACACGTATATGATAAACTGAAACTAGCTTATATAGAAAGTAAGAAAGTATTTTTTACAGGAATCTTCATCTAATTGTGGATTCTAGGTGAAAAATTAGGGTTTTGCGGTTATGCCTCTATAAATGAGGCTATTCCACTTAAGCTGGTGTCAGTAAAATCATTTGTAGTTTCATCAGATTTCTGACTTCATCTAACCCAAACTGCACTTTGGTTAAAATGTCTGCTACGGTAGATTTACCATCACAGTTTTGCATAAATTCAAACTCTGCTGTTGATAAGTTAACTATTTGGTAATCGTAGTTAAATAAGCATTGACTGGGAAACCCATCTATGCAAGGGTTGAGTTCGGGAATTGCAGCTAATAAAGTATTATCTGCTGACCAGTCGCTTTTGGTGAGGGGGGGACGACTGAGAAAAAATTCGTAATGGGTTACTTCTGGGTCTAGTAATTCTATCAAGCGGTAACGTTGGCGTTCTGTTAATTCTCCGGCTCGTTCAATTAACTCTGGTGCTTTAGCCAAGAGTCTGTCTAATTGCCAAAATCCGGGATTTGAGAAACCAACAAAGTCTAAACCGGAAGCGTCTATTAATTCAAATAGTGTATCAATGTTGTAATCAGTTTCCTGGGGATGAACGTACATATCAGCAAAACATTCATCTCGCTGATTTTCCATTGCCCAACGTTCTTTTTCTCTCTTGACAAGTCGGTTAGTTTCTGGTAATGAGGCAAATATTTGTCTTCCGACTTGGACACCATCGCGGTAGTCACCTTTTTTGTTACCTTGGAGGAGTGCGATCGCTTTTTGCATGAGTTGAACTTCCCAGCGTCCCAATTCCCCATAGACAAAAATATGCATTAAGCCACCGGGGGCTAATTTTTTCGCTAATGCTTGGATACCACGAATGGGATCTGGGAGATGATGAAGAACACCGACGCAGTTAATTAAGTCAAATTCTCCTGGTATCTGTTCAACATCATATATACTGAGATGATGAAATTCTACACGGTCAGCACCAGAACTCTGACAGCGTTTTTTTGCTACTTCTAGAGTTCCTGCGCTTAAATCAATTCCGACTACCTGCGCTTGGGGGTTAAGATGTACCAAATATTCCGTTCCGACACCAGAACCACAACCAGCATCTAAAATGCGGATATCTTGCTGAGGTGGTTTTCTTCCCGTGCAGAAGTTGTAAGCAGCTAACCAATTCCAACGCCAATTATAACCGGGTGGTGGTTCGTCGAGGATTGGTTCTGGGGGGAATGGGTAGGTATCGTAGAGTTTGGCTACAGCAGCACTGACGGTTTGGGAGTCGGACATGATCAGGATTAATGCAGTATTTCTGAGTTTAGCCGATGAGGGTAATTAGGGCAAAGGTGATATAGGTATCCGATTTTATTCTTGAATATATCTAAGTATTTGTAGGCAATGCCCACCATATCATGTTTTTGGTGGGCATTGCCCACCCTACGTATATTTCAAAAATCAAATAGTAGTCCTATAGTAGGGAATTCTTAACTCTTCACAGGTTTGAAAGTCTATGATTATTCAGAATAATCACCACCAGAACCAAACTTCCATGCATCTACAAGACGATGCCAATAATATTGTTGTTGAATGGGTAGATTATTAACTAATGGTTTTAACATGGAATTTATAGAAAACAAGCCACTATAAATACATAAATTAACGTAATGTAACATCCAGTCTAGCAAACTACCTAAACCAACTTGGGGAATTATTTTGGCAACTAACAAAGGATGAGATAAACCAGTTTTTAACAATGTTTGTGTTAAAGCTCCAAACTGCACCACATCTTGTAAAAATGGCTTAAGTACGGGAGTTCCTAATTGTTGCATTTCCTGAAAAACGGCTGAGAGAAGTTGGTTAATTTGATTTGGGTCAATTTTTTGTTCTACACCCACACTCATTGCCTTTTGAAATAACCAAGTTACACTTAAACTCGGTTGATATGGTTGCAATATTGTCAAGTCTTGAACAGATAATTTATCTATTTGTAATGCTTCTTCAATTCCCAACGTTAACCTTTGTAAATGACGTACCATAGCCCCAAAACCGCCAAAACTCAAAGGTGATTGATTGCCGCTACTATCACCCACTGGTAAAATGCGATTCCAAGGAGTTTTGAGAGGACTTTGACGATAACTGGGAAAAAAACCAAAGAGCGCTCTTTTAAACTTTAGTTGAGTAAGTTCCACGCCCTGATATTCTGGTAAAAGACGGAAATATTCTGCAAATAAAGTTTCTAAACTCAAGCGTTGTGGATTTGCATCCATATAGGTAAATAAATAAGTTGTTCTACCATCCTTTGCAGGGAAAGCTTCCCAAAAGTATTGACATTGATTTTGCAAAGCGGTGAAAGATAACAACAAATCACCAGAGTCATTTTTAGTAAATCCTTCTGCACAACTTCCGACAACTAAACAAAGGGCATCTGGTTTTTTACCTTGACGTGCTTGTTGGCTAATGGATGAAAGGTTTCCCATTGCATCAAGCAACAATCTTGCTGTAAATTGGTTATTTACATTTACACCATTTGGGTGAACCACTACATCGCTAAAAGGTGTATTTTCAAATAACTTTCCCCCAACATTGATAAATCTTGTTTTTAAGGTTTCAAGTAAATAAATAGGATCTACACCAATGTTGAGGACATCTTCTACCCAAACTTCTGTACCACCTTGAAAGCTGACTCGTGCTGGGTTATATTTTGTGACAATAGTTTTTTCTAATTCTGCTGCTGTTAGCAAGTCCAATTCTCGAAATACTTCCAACTCTTTCCGGGAAATATTCCATTCTTGTTCCCTTCCTTGCAAAATTCCCCTTTCCAGCAATGCTACCCGCACACCGCGCACAGCTAAAGCGCAACCCATGAGAATTCCTAAAGTTCCACCACAAATAATTACATCCCATTCCACAGAGTTTAAAGATTGTGGATTTTCTTTAACTACGTTAGGTATAGGTGTGTTATCTGTTCGCAGGGATGTTAAAATATTATCCGTGCGGCGTAAACCGCTTAAAACATTTCCTGGTAGTTGAGAAAGAATTTCTTCAGTTAGGGACATAACAGTTAATTTCAGCAGAGTTCTAATCTTGATATTATCTTTTCAGACAAAAGTTTGAAAAAGCTGGCTATTAACTGTTATAAGTCTTGAGTTTATGGCAATGTGGAGATAGAAACGAGACAATAACTTAAGTTGTAGGAAATATTTATGAATCGCTCAAAAATAGTGGCCGTTATTACAGGTGCGATTTCTATCCTTTTAGCTGTTGCTTACCTGATAGTTGTGCAAATTCTCGACTACCGAGATATGAAACCTGCCCCCATGAGTCAATTGCACCCACCAGCAGTGATTGCAGAAAGTATAGCAGGTGATAGGAGAGAGGTGACAGGTGATAGTGTGAGAAGTCGTTTGGGATCTAGATTTTATTATCAATTGGTTTCCTAATTGCTATATCTCCATGTCACCGTGTCTCCATGTCACCGTGTCACCGTGTCACCGTGTCTCCGTGTCACCGTGTCTCCGCGTCCCCGTTACGGGGTAAGTAAGTCTGCCTCTACAGACTTTTTAATCCATAGATAAAAGTTAATGGTTATTATTCAATAATTAAATCCAT
The DNA here is from genome assembly GCF_014698305.1 of Anabaena lutea FACHB-196. GTDB lineage: Bacteria > Cyanobacteriota > Cyanobacteriia > Cyanobacteriales > Nostocaceae > Anabaena > Anabaena lutea. The sequence goes on from NZ_JACJST010000007.1 coordinate 18,212, forward strand.
AGAACTATAAGAATAAATTACAGAAAATATCGTGGATTTATCTAGGAAAGTAATTCCCATTTGGGACATATAAAGGTAAGCTAAATCTAACAATATTAAACAAAGATAAATTTCCATTAGTGGTCGTCACTGCGTTGATAGGGATCAACGCTAATTGATGTCATCGCTATAAGTTTTGCTGCAAATATAGAGGTAATTGAATGGCTCAGTACTTACTAGAAACTGTTTGGCTGATTCCTGTCTATGCTTTAATAGGGGGTCTTTTGGCAGTTCCCTGGTCACCGGGCATAATTCGGAAAACGGGGCCAAGACCGGCGGGATATGTAAACTTGGTAATGACGTTTTTCTCCTTCTTTCATGCTGTTTTTGCTTTCACAGCTACTTGGAATCAACCAGCCCAAGAAGTATTTATCCCTTGGTTGTCTACCGCAGGCTTAGACCTAACTATTAATTTAGAAATTTCCTCGGTAAGTGTAGGGGCGCTAATTGTCATCAGTGGCTTAAATTTTCTCGCGCAGATATTCGCCATTGGTTACATGGAAATGGACTGGGGCTGGGGACGTTTCTTTTCTTTATTAGGATTATTTGAAGCTGGTCTTGGTGCGTTAGTTCTGTGTAATGACTTGTTTTTCAGTTATGTAATCTTAGAAGTTCTGACTCTGGGGACTTACCTGCTAGTTGGTTTATGGTTTAGTCAGCCTTTAGTGGTGACAGGTGCAAGAGATGCGTTTTTAACCAAACGGGTGGGAGACTTGTTTTTGCTAACGGGGGTATTGGGACTTTGGCCTTTAGCCGGAACTTGGAATTATACAGAGTTAGCTGAATGGGCGGCGACTGCGAATGTTGACCCCACTGTGATGACATTGGTATGTTTGGGGTTAATTGCTGGGCCAATGGGTAAATGCGCCCAATTTCCGCTGCATCTATGGTTAGATGAAGCAATGGAAGGCCCTGTGCCGAGTACGATTTTACGGAATTCGGTGGTAGTGGCAAGTGGTGCATGGGTGCTGATTAAATTGCAACCTGTGTTTAGCTTGTCCCCCGTAGTTTCTTCGGCTATGGTTGCCATTGGGGCGGTGACAGCAATTGGTGCTTCGTTAATTGCGATCGCACAAATTGACATTAAACGCTGTTTATCTTATTCTGTCAGTGCTTACATGGGCTTAGTGTTTATTGCTGTGGGAACACAACAAGATGAGGCAGCACTTTTATTAGTCCTCACCCACGCTTTAGCTTCTGCATTATTAGTAATGAGTACCGGGGGAATTGTTTGGAACAGCATTACCCAAGATGTAACTCAATTAGGCGGGCTGTGGACACGTCGCCCCATTTCTGGAATAGCGTTTATTGTTGGGACTTTGGGCTTCATTGGATTTCCACCCCTAGGCAGCTTTTGGGCATTATTTAAATTAGCCGATGGACTTTGGACAAATCACCCTGGGTTGGTGGGAATTATCATTGCTGTCAATGCTTTAACTGCCTTTAGTTTAACTAGAGAATTCGGTTTAATTTTTGGTGGTAAACCCAAACAAATGAGTGAACGTTCTCCTGAAGCTCTTTGGCCAATGGTTTTACCAATGGTAATTTTAGTAGGCTTTGTTTTACATCTGCCTTTAGTATTGCAAAGCTTATCATTACTACCCAATTGGGCTACCTTAAATAAAGATATCGCTCTACTTTTAATTTGGTCGAGTATCTTCGGTTGCGGCATCAGTGGGGTGATTTATTTAGGCAACATTCCTAAACCGATTCGTCTGCCTTGGAAAGGGTTACAAGATTTACTGGCTTACGACTTTTACACACCAAAACTCTACAAAATAACCATCATTTTCGGTGTTGCCCAAATTTCCAAATTCGCCGATATGCTGGATAGGTTTGTAATTGATGGCATCGTTAATTTAGTTGGTTTGTTTTCTCTTCTGGGTGGAGAGGGACTCAAATACAGCACCACCGGACAAACTCAATTTTATGCCTTTACCATTCTTGTAGGAGTTGGCTTGTTGGGCGCGTGGGTAACTTGGCCATTCTGGGGAATACAGTTTTTAAGTTTGGTATTCTGAACGTAAGATAATGGCAGATAGTTCGGTAGGAAAAATCTGCCTCAAAAGTTGTGAATTTTGAATTGTAAATTTTGAGAATAATTTATTATGCTGAGTGTTTTAATTTGGATACCAATTATATCGGCTGCAATTATTGGGTTTTGGCCTGGTAATGCCATCGAACCAAGTCGCGCCCGGATAGTATCTTTAACAGTAGCGGGAATAGTGTTACTCTGGAATGTATTCATTCTCCTGAAATTTGATATCAGTTATCCAGGAATGCAATTTCAAGAATATTTACCTTGGAATGAAACCCTGGGATTGAACTATCAATTAGGAGTTGATGGGCTATCAATTTTAATGTTGGTTTTAAATAGCTTTCTGACTTGGATAGCTATTTATAGTAGCAACAAAAACACCGAACGCCCCCGCCTTTACTACTCGATGGTTTTATTAGTGAGTGGTGGTGTTGCTGGTGCTTTCCTAGCAGAGAATTTACTGCTGTTTTTCCTGTTTTATGAACTAGAATTAATCCCCTTTTATTTATTAATTTGTATTTGGGGAGGAGAAAAAAGAGCTTATGCTGGAATCAAGTTTTTGATTTATACAGCAGTTTCCGGGGCTTTGATTCTGGCAACGTTCTTGGGTATGGTCTGGTTAACTGGTTCCCACAGTTTTGCTTTTGATGCCATTTCTACCCAAAACATTTCCGCCGGAATGCAGTTACTGCTTCTAGGGGGAATAGTATTAGGGTTTGGGATCAAAATGCCCTTAGTTCCCTTCCATACATGGCTACCGGATGCTTACGTTGAAGTTTCTGCACCTATCGCTATCTTGCTGGGTGGTGTATTAGCAAAGCTGGGAACCTATGGACTATTGCGGTTTGGACTGGGTATGTTTCCCCAAGCGTGGAGTGTAATAGCGCCTAGTTTAGCAATTTGGGGCGCTGTTAACGCTATTTACGGGGCAGTCATAGCGATCGCACAAAAGGACATCAAGCGCATGGTAGCATATAGTTCCATCGGACACATGGGCTATATTTTACTAGCAGCCGCAGCCAGCACACCTTTGGCATTAGTTGGTGCAGTTATCCAAATGTTTAGTCACGGAATTATACTCGCAATTCTTTTCCATTTGGTAGGTATTGTAGAAGCCAAAGTTGGGACAAGAGAATTAGATAAACTCAGCGGTTTAATGAGTCCCATACGTGGTTTACCTCTCATTAGCGCCCTACTAGTTTTAAGCGGAATGGCTAGTGCTGGTATCCCTGGTTTAAGCGGTTTTGTAGCTGAATTTATCTCCTTTCAAGGTAGTTTTTCCACCTTTCCTATTCCCACACTTTTATGTGTAGTGGCATCTGGTTTAACCGCAGTTTATTTTGTCATTCTTCTCAACCGTACCTGTTTTGGTAGACTTCAAAACAATTTAGCCTATTATCCTAAAGTTGTCTGGGCGGAAAAAATGCCCGCCTTGATTTTGGCATCTCTCATCATCTTTTTGGGAGTGCAACCAACTTGGTTAGTGCGTTGGAGTGAAACCACAACTACATCAATGGTGGCAGCAATTCCTACTCCTGAAAAAACTGTAATCTCGGAAATTGCTTTGAAGTAGTTATATCAAGTCCTTTTCTTCCCACGAGAGGAATTTTGATTAAATGAACCGCGTTCGCGGTAGCGTTGCGTTCGTGCAGCGTCTCCGACAGGAGAAGCAAAGGACACATTCACGTAGTGTCCCGTAGGGATAGGAAGAAGGAAGAAGGAGGAAGGATGAACTTAAATTTTATTCCCAGCAGTCTTGTACTATTTCGCTTTTTAATATCTCCTTTCCTCCTGTGGGATGCTATTGATGGACAAGTCAGTATTTGGTTTATTATCGGTTTTGTCACCGCTTTTATTTCTGACATTTTTGATGGCATTATTGCCAGAAAGTTAGGTGTTAGCACAGCCGAATTAAGACAAGCTGATAGTTGGGCTGATGTTTGCCTTTTTAGTTGCATCTTTATCAGCGCTTGGCTACTACATAAAGATGTTTTAATTACTTATCGCTTCCCATTACTAACAGTTGTTTTTGCCCAATTAATTTGGTGGATAGTTAACTTAACCAAATATGGCAAACCTGCCAGCTATCATACCTACTCAGCCAAATTTTGGGGCATAACTTTATTCATTGCTATCGTTTCCCTATTCGGCTTTAATTACGCAGGTTTTGCATTATGGCTAACTTGCATCGCAGGCTTTATCCATACCTTAGAGGAAATAGCCATGACGTTAATACTGCCAGAATGGCAACATGATGTTTTGAGTATTTTTCATGCCCTGAAAATACGTAAAGATTTGCCTAATAATTCTACACCATAAATCAATATTTCATCTTTTTTTTACAGGAAATCAAAATGGTACAAACTCCAGAAAAATCAACAACCAAATTACCACCCTCCAGACACGAATTTGCAGAAGTTATTCATCGTCTAGAAGCTGGCGGTTCAATGTTACCAGATACCCCAGAAAATTTAATGCAAATTATCGGTATCTACAAAGCCTATGCTGTACCGATGGATTTCTACTGGCGAGACTTACTTTATATAGCTGAACGTGAGTTTTTAAACCCATTTCCCTTTTTTAAATACTTCCTACCTCAAGAGTATTTGGATTTACATAATCATTATGCTGGTGATGATGCTGATTTGAGAATTTGGCGCGGTGAAGCCACTGCACATCCTGAACTTTTGGCATTTATGGAGAAAGGTGAAACTTTCAAAATGCCCAAATTATTGCATCATTTATTCCATGACAGAATTAACATGGAATTTGCAGAAGCTTGTATGCGGGCAATGTTGTGGCATCGAAAAATGTACGCCCCAGTAAATCAGTTTGATGCTTATTTAGATTCAGAAGAATATAAAGCTAATGCTGATAAAGCAATTACAGCTTACTTTAAAAATAATCCCCTCATGATGGGAATGTACAAACTGTTTCCAGATATGTTTTTGGAACAGTGTCGCCAAATGTCTTACTATTCCAATTTGGGCTTATTTTGGGAAGTAATGGCACCAGTGTTTTTTGAAATGTCTGACATATATGACGAAGGTGGCTTTAAAGGCGTTCCAGATGCAATGGATTTTTTAGTAAATGGCATATTTGCTATTGCTGGTCGTCCCATTTATCATCATATATATGTAGATGGCGAATGCTATGAAATCATTCCCAAATCTAAGGGTTTCACCTGGTTATATGAAGCCGCATTACCCTATGTAGAAGCCGTTTTTTATCGTACCGCACCTTTCCGAGGGACAAAATCCTATAATGCCCAAGCAGGACAAGTTCCCGAAGATCAAAAAGACTTTCACTATGGTATTCTCTATGCTGATGTGTTTCCGGTGGGAACAGCAGGAATTCCACCCACATTATTAATGCAAGATATGTTGCATTTCTTGCCCCAATATCTGATTGATTATTACCAAAAATATTGCCGGGGTGAGGAGGATATGTTGATTCAGTTGGGGATTACTTTTCAACGTTCAATGTATAACGTCACCTCTGCGGTAATTCAAGCTTTAAGAACTGCGCTTTTGTATCCTTTAGATGATACAAATCCTAAGCATTTACAGGCAAATCGTGATTTTTTTGAAATGCAGATCAATCGCTTTACCCGTGCTGATTATAATATGCGTGATGCTGCTAGGCTAAGGGATATTCAAAGACAAGATTATCGCTAGAGGAGAAAATCAAAGTCTAATTTTGTAGGGTGGGCAATGCCCACCAACCCTGATTGAGAAAGTGCAAGGTGTGAGTTCACCTGCTATACAGTTCATAACACTGTCTTTTTAAGAAGCTTAACTATTGCTTGAACATCAAATTTTTGGACGAGTTGTAAAATGCGATCGCAGAATTGGCTATACTGACCATCTAATTGCTTGATCCGTTTTGCTTGCAGTTCAATTTCGGCAATGTCACCAATAATGGCAGCATTGTATATGTTTTGTAGTTCTTCAATTGGTGGAACTTTGAGGGTAGCCTCACTAATTTCTAGAGGTGTAGAAATGTAACTTGATGGCTGTTCATACACCCACTCTACTTGAAGATGTTTATGTAAGCAAAGAAGTAATTCTTCAGATTGAATTGGTTTTGGGAGAAAGTCATTACAAATTACTTCTAAACTAGCTGCATTATTATTTTTAATACCTAAACTTCTGGCACTCCAAGCAATAATAATCAAATCATTTAACTGGTAATCTTCTCGCAACCGTCGCGTAAATTCAAACCCATCCATTACAGGCATAATGATATCAGTAATTACTAAATCCGGTTGCCAAGAAATAACTTGGGTCAAACCTTCTGCCCCATTACTAGCTTCTGCACAGATAAACCCCCAAGATTGCAGTAACTCAATTAAAACTTTTCGATTAATTTGGTTGTCATCAACAACTAAAATCCGGCGTTTCTCACCTGAATAACCAATAATTTGTCCTTGATTATGAGTTTTATTCTTGATATTTGATTGAGTAATCACAGGTAATGTAACTACAAAGCAAAAACTGCTACCTTCACCCAAAATACTGCTAACTTGAATTTGGCTATTCATCAATTCTACAATTCGCTGACTAATAGACAAACCTAAACCAGTTCCTTCAATTTGTTTAACTCTAGCTCCCACCTGCTCAAATGGCTGAAATATCTTTTCTAATTGTTCTGGATTCATTCCCACTCCCGTATCTTTAATAGTAAAGCGGATACAAGCTGTGGAAGTAGTATCAGCAACATTCAACTCTAATAAATCCACTGCAAAAGTCACACTACCTGCGTCTGTGAATTTAATGGCATTACTCAATAAGTTAATTAAAACTTGTCGGAGGCGTTTTTCATCTACAAAAACATTTTCAGGTAAATTGGTATCAGCTTTGTAGTGAAAAACAATATCTTTTTGATGAATGCGGACGCGCAGCATTTCTACAATACTAGATAAAAATGAACTTAAGTTTAACTCTTGGGGGTAAAGCTCCATTTTCCGAGCTTCAATTTTAGCTAAATCCAACACATCATTGATCAAATTAAGCAAGTGAGTACCACATTCATGAATAACCTGCACCCCATGACGATGCTGCTCTATTGGGGGTGATGATTGGGTTTGTAGTAATAAGTGCGATGCCTGTGGTTGGCGTAGCCATCGTTGCATAATTTGGGTATAGCCAAGAATACCATTGAGTGGTGTCCGCAGTTCATGACTCATACTCGCTAAAAATTCGCTTTTAGCTTGGTTTGCCAACTCTGCTGTTTGTTTAGCTTGTGCTAGTTCTTTGGTGCGTTCTTCCACCTTGACTTCTAAAGTCCGAGAATATTCCTCAACTTGTTGCTTTGTTTGTTCTAAGTTTTGATATAACAAGGCATTTTCAATAGAAACTGCTGCTTGTGCTGTGAGGAGATGTAAAACCTCTAACCGTTCAGGAGTAAATGCTCCAGAGGTGAGTTGATTTTCTAGATACAAAAGACCAATAATTTTCCCTTGATTGAGGATAGGAGTGCAGAGTATAGATTTAGGTTTTTCTATTTCAATATACGGGTCTTTACTAAAATTTCCGTAAGGATTCACAGTATTTAAAACGATAATTTCTTGCGTCCGAGCTACGTAATTCAGAATAGACTTGGGTATGGATGTTTTGGAAATTTCATTTAAAGGGGTAGAAGCAAAAATTTGTATTGTTTGATTATTTATTTTTCCTTCTGCTTCTAGCATCCAATCATTCTCTTTTTTTAGAACTAAATAACCTTTAGATGCACCTGCATTCTCTAACACAATCTTCATTAGTTTATCTAGAAGATGATGGAGAATAATTTCACTACTTAATGCTTGGGATGCTTTAATAATACTTGCAAAATCTAAGTTTGCAGAAGAGGTAGAACTATTAACTGAGCGAGTTGTAGATAGAGGAGCGGTTATTCTCAACCATTGGGGATAACGGGCTTCTAAATCTGTAATTTTTGCTAATGCACCCCAACGTAAATAACCATAGTAGGCTTCTTGGAGATAGACAATCCCTATTTTTTCTCTCCCTAACTCTAAATAAAATTGCCCTGCTAGTTCATTTGCTAAGGCTTCTTCTTGGATATATTCATTTTCTTTTGCTCCCGCAATAGCTAAATCATAATATTCCATTGCCTCTAAAGGCTGTTTTAATATACGATATGTTTCTGCTTTGACTAGATACCATTTATGTAAAAAATTCATCGGGGCGTGATTTGCCCATAGTTGCATTTTTGCTTGATTGATCTGCACCTGATCGAGAATTTCTGTTTGTTCTGCCACAGAGGACTGATGATAAACTGCCAAATAGCTTAGAGAATCGTAAAAATAGAAATTAGTGGAAATTAATAACCCCACAACTGCATCTAAATATTGTTTACCTAATTCCGAATTAATCCGCGCTTGGGTATAATTACCAAATAAATAACAAAGCATTAATTGATAATTATAAATCACAGCTATGGCAGTGCGATCACCTATGGTTTGATGAATAGGCAACATTAATTCTACATCATAACTTGTACCCTTCAAACAGCAATTATTTTCGACTGCACCCAGAAAATTGAATGTTAATTGTTGATAAATACGCAACCAGTTCAAAGTTGTTTGCTGCTTAAGTTGACCAAGTAATGTCATGTAAGTTGTCATTTCCTCACTTAAGCTTTTCAGTTCTTTTCCTAATAAAAACTGATGGCTAAAATAATTAAAAACACAGTAACTACCAAACTCTAAATCTCCCGTTTCTACACCTATTGGATAGCCAGCTAACAACGGTTTTAATGTAGTACTAACATGACTTTGCCAATGGTTGATAAAAGAATTGACAATTAAAAAAGTTTTAGAGCGAAACTCCTGAGCATTTAATTTTTCTAGTAACCGTAAAGCTAATTGACCGAATTCAAACCCAGTGGTAATTTCACTAAAAACACCACATAGTAGCAAACCGTAAGCTGCATATCCATAGGTAGATCCTCTAGCATTTCCAAACTCAATGGACAATTTTACTAATTGCAAGATAATGAGGATATATAAATCTGGAGCGCTCACATAAGCTGCTGCCGCAATTGTTAATAAAATGCGGATAGCTGCTAGTTGTGTAGGGTCAGTCATCAACGGCAATTCTAGCAAGTCAGCAACAGTTTTGTCATGTAAGTGAGACTGGAGATACTGCAATTTTATGCTAATATTTGCCTGGGTAGAGGAAGCTGGAAACTCGATTCCTAACTGCTCAAGTATATCCAGTCCCAAGTTAATAGCTTCTAAGAAACGGTTTTGAGCCACATAAGCTTGGAGTTTTATTTCGTAAGTGGTAATTCTCTCTAAGAGATTGGTTGCTTGTTGTAAAATCACATCAGTAAGTTGATTTGTCTGCTGTAAATCACCACTTAGATATGCTGCCTCTGCTGCTTCTTCATACAACTTAAGACTGAGATTGTAATAGGATTGCCAGTGGTTTTTAGGTAGTAATTCGACTCCTGTGGCTAAGTATTGAAAACCGGAAACATAAGCGCTGGTAGCTTTGGCTCTCTGACCTGCCTTCAAGTTTAATTCTGCTATTTGTAACTGTTCGCTTTCCTCTCTAATTAGGGGAATAACTTTATTAAATTGGTTGACAATTTCAAAAATCTCTGATTCTTGTTGGTTGGGAGTGTTTTGTGCCAGTAATAAGCGCCCAATTTGTAAATGAGTGGCTTGTTTCTGGGCAGTGTCCATCAATGAATAAGCAGCTTGTTGTACGCGGTCATGCTGAAATTTAAATTTTATTTCATGGTTAATTGGCTGTTGATAGGTTTGAATATTTAGTAATTTATATTTGTCATTTAAGGGAATGATAAAGCCGGATGTAATAGCTGTCCAAATTTCAGTCAATGTCGTTTGGATTGGACGCTGACAAATAATAGCTAATGTCGCTAAATCAAATTGATTGCCTATGCAAGCGGCTAATTGTAAACACTGTTGAGTTGTCGGCTGTAGTTGAGCAATTTTACTAATCATTAAATCAACTACATTATCAGTGATATTTTGCAGGTTAATTTTTCCTATATCCCACTGCCATTGCCGCTTTTGATGATAAAATTTTAGTAAGCCTTCGGTGTAAAGAGATTTGAGAAATTCATTAGTAAAAAAAGCGTTACCTTGAGTTTTACTGTAAACTAATTCACTCAAAGAATGTGTATATTCAGGTTGTGTTAAGAGTGCATCAGCGATAAGAGAATTCACATTGGCAATGCTCAAGTTTTGCAGTTCAATAGTAGAAATAGTAGCCCCAGACTGTTGAATTGAGTCTAGTGCTAATTTGAGTGAGTGGGTTATATCAACTTCATTATCCCGGTAAGCACCAATAATCAATAGGGATTGGTGGGAGAAGTCTTGCATTAATGATTGCAGTAGACTTAGGGATGATGTATCTGCCCATTGTAAGTCGTCAATGAAGATAACTAGGGGATGTTCGGGACAGCAAATGGCTTGGATAAAGTTTTGAAATAGGAGTTGAAAGCGGTTTTGTGCTTCTTGCAAACCAACGGGAGTGACTGGTGGTTGAGTGCCAATAACTCGTTCTAGGGAGGGAATAACATCAATTAAAACTTGGCCGTTGTTACCTACTGCCTGGATAATTCTCTGATTCCATTGGATTAATATCTCTTCTGGTTCTGCAAGAAGGCGATCGCACAATTCATTAAATGCTTGTGTTAAGGCATAATAAGGAATATTACGCTGGTATTGATCGTATTTTCCAGATATATAATTCCCCCGCTTGGCAGTCATGGGTTGATGAATTTCTCGCACCAAAGCAGATTTGCCAACACCAGAATAACCTTTAACTAATACTAATTCACACTGTCCTTGACTAACGCGTTCATAAGCTGCCAGTAGCTGTTGCCGTTCTTGTTCCCTTCCATAAAGCTTTTGTGGCAGAATAAACTTATCCTTAGCATCGCGGTAACTCAAGGGAAAAATCTGTATCATTCCCTGAGTTTGTAATTCATACAAACATTGCTCTAAGTCTCGCTGCAAGCCATAATCAGACTGATAGCGATCTTCTGCATTTTTCGCCATCAGTTGTAAAATAATATTAGATATAGCTTCGGGGCAATGTCCTTCTGTTAATTGGTATGGTGAAATAGGTTGTTTGGCAATGTGTGCATGAACAACTTCTAGGGCATCACTTCCCGGAAATGGTAAATTGCCTGTAATTAGTTCGTAAAAAGTCACACCCAAAGAATAAAAATCACTGCGATAATCAATATCTCGGTTCATTCTTCCCGTTTGTTCTGGGGAAATATAAGGTAGTGTTCCTTCTAGAGTTTGTAGATGTTTGAGGGTGGACTTTTCCCGTGCAAGTACTGTGGATATGCCAAAATCAATTAGTTTGATTTGTCCAGTTGATTGATTGAAGACAATATTGTGGGGATTAATATCTTTGTGAATAATGCCAGCTGCATGAACTTGTCCCAATGCAATGGTGATAGAAATTGCTAACTCTAGAAATTCGGATAATTCTAACTTACCTGCTAACTCCAAACGCGCCAGTGACTCTGCACCAAAGTCTTCTAGTACAAGAATTGGCTGATTGTTGACCTTTTCTAAAGCATAAGCCTGAACGACTCCTGGCAGTTGTAGTTGTCGTTGTACCTCATATTCCTGTTTTAATTCAGCTACTTGTTCTGGTAGGGGTAAATGATGACTAAAAGTTTTGAGGACAACAGGACATTTATCTATGATCCTATAACCACGATATATAGCATTTTTACTATTAAAAATTAGTTCAGAGGTGATTTCGTAACCAGGTAAAGATAACAACAGTTGATTAGTTTGATTTATCATAAATAATTCAGGATCTATTCTTACAGCAGATTGCAGATCAATGAGGTACAGAATCTAAATTGTAACCTAGACACATTCGCCAGTTTTATTCCTGACTCCTGACTCCTGAATTCTGCTGTAATTGTTAGAGGTGAACAATGGCAGTTGAATTACAAACTCTGTTCCTTGTCCATGAATAGATGTAAATTCCAACTTACCACCATGTTTTTCTTCAATAATTTCACGAGAGATAGTTAATCCTAATCCCGTTCCTTTTCCCACTGCTTTAGTAGTCATATAATGTTCAAATAACTGATTTTTGATCTCAGGACTTATACCTATACCATTATCTTTAATGTAAATACAAATGTGCTGATCATCTTGTAATTTAGTCCGAATATAAATATAATTAGGTCGAGCTTGAATATCGGCAAATTGGCGACCATTATTGGTTTCTTCCACCGCATCAATGGCATTGGCTAAGATATTCATAAATACCTGGTTAACTTGTCCCGGGTAACACTCTATTTCTGGTAAATTACTGTAATCTTTGATGACTATAATTTCTGGATGTTGTTCATTTGCTTTTAGTCTATGTCCGAGAATTAACAGTGTACTATCTAAACCTTCATGAATGTTAAATTTAATTTTAACATCTGTATCTACCCGTGAAAATGTCCGCATTGATTTACTAATATTGGCAATTCTGTTAGTTCCTTCTTGTAAAGATTCTAGTAATTTAGGAAAATCTTGTGCCAGATAATCAAAATCAACTTCTGCTAACTTAGCTGCGATTTCTGTGACTGGTTCAGGGTAGTATTTTTGATACATTCGCACCAAATTTATGATATCTTGTGTATAATCATATGCATATTTGAGATTGCCATTAATAAAGCCAACTGGATTATTAATTTCATGGGCAATACCAGCTACTAACTGTCCCAGTGAAGACATTTTTTCATTTAAAATTAATTGCGATTGAGCTTTTTTAAGTTCTAAAGTACGTTCTTGGATTCGCTGTTCTAAAGATGCATTTAGCTCAACTAAACTATTATTGTTTTTGGTCAATTGCTGAGTTAAGTTCTGTAGTTTAAGATGCAGATTAACTCGCATTAATACCTCTTCTTGTTGAAAAGGTTTAGTAATATAATCAACTGCCCCGGATGAAAATCCTTTAACTTTATTTTCAGCATCTACTAAAGCAGTCATAAAAATGATAGGAATGTTCTGAAATTTTGGCTGTGATTTAATACATTTACAAGTTTCAAATCCATCTAGTCCTGGCATCATTACATCAAGTAAAATTAAATCTGGTGTAGCAATATCAAGACGTTCTAGGGTAGTTTTCCCATCATTAGCAATCAAAACTCTAAATCCAGATTCTCGTAAAAAGTCAAAGAGAACTTTAATATTAGTGGGGTTATCATCTACAATTAAAAGAGTAGTTTGTTCAGGGTTTTTCATAGCTTCTCCATTTAATTAATTAAACAATTAGATAAGATATGATTTACTTGTTCACTAGGTAAAGGTTTATAGAATAAATATCCTTGTCCAAATTCACAACCTAACTCTTTTAATTTTTCTAGTTGTGTTTGGGTTTCAATACCTTCGGCAACAACATTAATTCCTAGGCAGTGTGCGAAGGAAATCATGGTTTTGACAATGGCTGTTCCTTCTATACCATAATCTAGACGCTCAATAAATGAGCGATCAATTTTTATTGAACTCACTGGAAATTTATAAAATCGGCTGAAAGATGAGTATCCTGTTCCGAAATCATCAATACAAAGTTGAACACCAAGATCATGAATTTTTTCTAAAACTTGAGTGGTAATACTGAATTCTTCAATAAAAGCAGTTTCTGTTACTTCTAATTTAAGAAGTGCAGGTGATATTTGATTTTCATTAATAATGTATTTAATTTGTTCTACTAGTTCTAAATGTTGGATTTTTACAGAAGATAAATTAACATTAAATACGAGGGAATCAATAATAGCAAATTCCTGTTGCCACTGACGTATTTGTTGACAAGCTAACTGCAAAGATAATAAATCTAAAGCCTGAATCAAACCAATTTCTTCTGCTAGGTTAATGAATTTATTCGGTGAGAGTAATCCCTGTTTTGGGTGTAACCAACGAATTAAAGCTTCAAAACCAATTAATTTTTGAGAATTGAGACAAAATATGGGTTGATAGTAAAGGCAAAATTCCTTTCTTTCAATTCCTTGACGTAGTTCAATTTCCAACTGAATCCGCTCTAAAGTTCGAGCTTGCATTTCTGAAGTGAATAAGACATAGCGACCTTTTCCAGAACGTTTTGCTTCGTACATCGCTGCATCTGCATCACGAAGGATATCAGTGGGTTGATGATATTTGAGAGTAGAGGGTAAAATACCAATGCTGACACCAATATAAATTTGATATTCGTCGATTTGAAAAGGTATATGTAATTGTTCAATAATACATTTAGCAATCGCTTTTATATATTCAATACCATCTTTATTAGGCAGAAAAATTATAAATTTATCTCCTCCTAAACGTACTATTTTTCCGTTGCCATGTGTGCATTTATAAAGTCTTTCGGTAACTTTTTTTAGTAATTTATCACCAATAATATGTCCAAGACGATCATTTGCATTTTTAAAATTATCTAGGTCAAGAAATAAAATTGCTGAGTCATCTTTTAATTGCTGCTGTGCGGAAAAGTTTGACAAATATTGCATTAACCAAGTACGATTAAACACTCCTGTTATAGAGTCATGAAAAGCTGTATAGATGAGTTTTTCCTCTCGCTGCTGAAGTTCATTTAGTGCCAAACTTAATGCCTGAGTTCGCTCAATTACTCTTTGTTCTAAGTCCTGATTGAGTTTTTGCAATTCTGTTTCTGCTATCTGACGAGCTACAATTTCTTGAGAAAGTTGTTGATTATTTTCTTGAAGAGAGCGAGTTAAGCTATTCAGTTTTAAATGCAATTGTATGCGGGTTAAAACTTCCTGATGCTGAAATGGTTTGGTAATATAATCAACTGCTCCTAAATTTAATCCTTCAACTTTCTTCTCTGTATCAGTTAAAGCAGTCATGAAAATGATAGGAATTTCTTGAGCCTGATTGACTTTAAGACGACGGCAAACTTCAAAACCATCAATCATAGGCATCATGACATCCAATAAAATCAAATCGGGAGTAACATACTCTAATTTATTTAAAGCATCTTGACCATTTGTAGCAACCAAAACTCTAAATCCAGACTCTGTTAAGAAAGTGAACAGAATTCTTAAATTCTCTGGATTATCATCCACAATCAATATTTGGACTGCTGGCTCTGTTTGCATAGACTTGTATAGAAATCTCATGATTTCAGTTTAAAAGGATCTTTGTAAAGTATCAAGTTGTATTGATACATAGCAATCTAGTTTGATTTATGAGAGTTTGTATGGCGTAGCCATATTTACTCGTGGAAGCTTTGAATAGGGAACTCTGAATAGGAAAAAAAGCGAGGTCAGTAAACCTGCGTAAATATAGCAGGTGATATGATGTTCGCTTAATTACTTATCAAAAAAAATCGACCCGTCATCTCTTCTCCCATCTCCGCGTCAGCCCTAATTATAAGTCTTTAACGGAACACAATATGGCACGTGACAGTATGAAAAGTGGCTTAATACCGTTTTATCGCAGGTGACGCGGAGACGCGGGGACACGAGGATGCGGGGATGCGGAGACACGGGGACAGGGATATTCATTTGTAGCTTTAATTAGGGCTGGCTGAATAAACGTAAAAACACTAATAGACAAGGCTTTCAGACTATTTGATGTGAAAAAAGTGCAAGATTTTTCCAGGAGGAGTTTCAAAAAGAAAGCATTTTGAGGGGACTGGGAGGAAAATTTATCGATAGCAAATGGTTGAAACTATTCCCTATTCCCTATTCCCTCCCCTAAATATGCAATTTATTTTGCACGACTACTTAATTTTTACTGACTCCCGGTGGTCATTTCTGCCCGCAACTGATTGACTACCCGATTTAATCCTACGGAATGGGCTGCTTTGAATAATAAGCGATCGCCCTCCTGCATATAATTCTTCAATCTGGCTACCAAATCCCCATGAGTAGTAAGACACTCAGAAGGTATACCAATAGCACTTTTGGCGATAGTTTCTGCATCTTGTCCATCCACCAAAACCAGCAAACCGTCTAACTGCAAATTCTGCACCATTTCCCCTACTTGTTGATGCAGTTGTTGGGATCTTTCTCCTAATTCCTTCATTGCACCTAATACGGCAATTTTCCGCTTTCCGGGAGTATCTGCCAATAACTGCAACGCTGCTAACATGGCTTCTGGGGCAGCATTATAGGTTTCATCTAAAATTAAAACATCATTAGGTAAAGTAAAGCGTTGGCATCTGCCTGTCGGCATATTCACCATGACACCATTTTGTAGAGATGCCCAATCAATTTCTAATACCTGGGCTACAGCTAAAGCCGCCAAAAAATTAGTAGCATTGTGACGACCGGGCAAGGGTAAAGGTAAACGCATTCCTGCCACTTCTACAACTTCATTGTCAATTAATTTTCCTTGGATATCGCCACCAGAAAAACCGTAACTGATAACTTTCCCCTGCCAAAATTTCGCTGCGGTTTCCATTAACAGGGGACTGTCATAATTGAGAATTGCCACACTATTAGCAGGCATTTCGGCTAATAACTCACATTTAGCTGCGGCTATGGCTGCTTCTGAACCGAGTAATTCAATATGTGCTGTTCCCACATTGGTAATTACGCCAATTGTTGGTTTTGCGATTTGCGTTAGTTCGGCAATTTGTCCTCTTCCCCGCATCGCCATTTCTATGACAGCAAAATCATGTTCTGTACCCAGTTCCAGGAGAGTTTTTGGCACACCGATTTCGTTATTGAAATTCCCATAAGTTTTGTGAACTTGTCCTTTGGTGGCTAAAACTGCGGCTATTAGTTCTTTTGTTGTCGTTTTTCCCACCGAACCTGTTACTCCAATTACAGGAACAGAAAAACTTTCACGCCACCATCTCGCAATTTGCTGATATGCCTGAAGAGTGTCTTTCACCTGCAATACAGGAATCCCAGGATTTTCATAAGCATAATCGACAATTGCTGCGATCGCACCAAAAGCCATCGCCATCGGTACAAACTCATGTCCATCAAACTTTTCGCCCCGCAAAGCCACAAACACTTCACCCGCTTGCAACATTC
Organism: Anabaena lutea FACHB-196; assembly: GCF_014698305.1. Classification (GTDB taxonomy): domain Bacteria; phylum Cyanobacteriota; class Cyanobacteriia; order Cyanobacteriales; family Nostocaceae; genus Anabaena; species Anabaena lutea. Next base: position 35,295 of record NZ_JACJST010000007.1, read on the forward strand.
GGGTGTCTGTTTGAATACCACTGCCCAATTGGGCTAAAGCAGATGCAGATAAATTCACTGGTTGGGCTAAAAGAACTTCAACCAGTTGGGATAGAGTGGCAGAAACAGGCATACTGATAAATTTTAGGGTGTCTTAGTTTTAAATTTAAAAAACAGCGAACCTACACTAGCAAGGATTGAAGGAAGATATCTTCTACCAAATCCTACAATCCTTGGGGTCAAAATATAAAAATAATTCGTAATTAAAGACTGTTTGAGAGGAGGATTTAGACCCCGACTCAAACAAATCCACCTATAGACGAAGGGGAATTAAACCCAAAAATTACGTTGGCGTAGCCTGCGGTCGGCATTATTACGTATCTCTAGCAGGACCGTAGGCACTATTACGAATTAGTAATTAGTTAAAATATCAGTGGAATATATATGCCTGTTGCCTATTTCCGATGGTGTCGTGTCCGGTTAAATACTTATCATTAGGGCGGAGGCGAGGAGTTTTTTTTGATCAGCAATTAGCCGGACTAGATATTAGAAACTACACAAAATAGACAGAGGTATTCTTTATCAAAAAAATAAATTGCGTGTTTACTGTTCCCAAGAATTGACACAGTGTGAACACGCACCTTGAAGCGTTTCCAGTCAGAACTGTACAGTGAAGTGTAAATTTAGTGTTCTGTCTTTTCAATTGTCTCAATCACGGCTAAACCTATGCTAGAAGCTGCAATTAGCAGTATTGCCGAAAACAGGAAGGCATTGGTAAGCATCCGGAGGGCATCGTCAAAAAAAATGTAGGTAGTCATTGGTTCAGCCTTTAAACTCTATGCTGGCGCTAGTATGGTTTATCTGTCTACAGCCTGATGACTGAATTTTCTTGATTAACTCCTAGCACTTGCATCTTAACAAAACTTTAGATGATTCAGGACATCATGACAAATTTTTTTTGCTAAAGTTTTCATGAATTTAACCTAAATTTGGTTAGGCACAATACAGAAAAATACTGAAAGTAAAAATTAGGGCAATCTTCATTACCGTAATTTTTGTGAATTTACAGTAAATTCAGTCACTATTACTTAAGCAAATATCATGACATCTTTACATTTAGTAATATGTACAAACCGCCTGTTATTAAAGCCGATATCGCTCAAATATAAGGAAGATATTTTTCAGGAATTCACTGCCGAAATTACGACATATTTATATGCCAGTCCACCTAGAAAAATTGTAGATACTGAATTTTTTATTAATCAATCTTTACTAGAGATGGAAAAAGGAGAGAATTTAATAGTTGTGCTTTTAAGGAAAGATTCTCAAGAATTTTTAGGATGTAGTGGCATCAATCAAATTAATAGTAAATATCCCCAAACTGGAATTTGGTTAAAAAAATCAGCACATGGACAAGGCTATGCAACAGAAGCAATTACAGCTTTAAAAAGCTGGGCTGATGAAAACTTAGATTATGAATATTTGAGATATCCTGTAGATCGGGCAAATACTTCCAGCCAGAGAGTCGCAGAAAAGTTAGGAGGTAAAATTGGAGGGGAATATGAGCATACTAATTTGAGTGGTAAAATCTTAAATGTAGTCGAGTATAGAATTCCCAAAAAATGAACAATGCTGGCTGATTACAGCAGAATTCAGGAGACGCTTCGCAGACCTATGGCTTACACCACGCTGCGCTATCGGTTCAGGAGTAAAACTGGCTTGCTGCCTAGGTTTCAATTTTGATTCTGTACCTCATTGATCTGCAATCTGCTATAAAAAAGAATACGACTAACTTAAACAGGGTTCAATGGTGGCAATTACTGATGCTGAAAGTGTTGGTAAATCATAGCCGCCTTCTAAGCCAAAAAGGATTTTGCGAGTTAAGCCTAAACAATATTTTGTGAATAAACCATAATCTTCTGGCTGCAAATTCATACTTGCTAAAGGATCATCAGCATTAGCATCATAACCAGCACTGACAATTAATAAATCCGGCTGGAAATTGCCTAAAAAGGGGATGATTTTATTTTCCCACAAGGGTTGATATTCAGTAATATCACTACCTGGACGAATAGGTAAATTTAACACATTATTATGAAAACCTTTTTCGGAAGCTTTCCCAGTACCGGGATAGGCTGGGTACTGATGTAGAGAACAATATGCAATTTGTGGGTGAGTTTCTACTATGGCTTGAGTACCATTACCGTGATGTACATCCCAGTCTAAGATGGCAACACGGTTAATTCCCGGTTTTTCTAAGGCATAGACAGATGCAATGGCCGCATTGGAAAATAAGCAAAACCCCATTCCTGCATCGCTTTCGGCATGATGTCCCGGTGGACGCGCTAATACAAATGCGGGATTTTCTGTGGCTAAAACAGCATCTACCCCATCCAACCAAGCACTCACCGCCAACAATGCTACATCATAACTACGGGGGGAAACTGGGGTGTCTCCATCCAAATAACCACCGCCTGTGGAAGCAATTTCTTTAAGTTTGTTAACATATCTGGCAGTATGGACTTTTTCTATCCAAGACATCTGTCCGGGTTTTGTGGTTGGAGATAGCCATTCAATTTTTTGGCCAAAACTCGCAGCTTTTAAAGCTTTAACAATGGCGGTTAAGCGTTCTGGTTTCTCAGGATGATAGCGTCCTGTTTTATGTTCTAAAAATTCATCAGAATAAATTACTGGTAGCATGGGCTGGAACAAGCAAGATACTGAATGCAATTCTAACCTGTGTTAGGTTTTAACCCGGATTTCTCCCTAAATGTCTCTACACCTAAATTCAATTTTTTGATCAAATCGATGATTGTTGACTATTTTCTGCATTTTGACGCAGTTCTTGCATAATCTGTGCGACTTCTGCAAGACTAAAATTTAAAACCTGTGCAATTTGTTATGTGGTTAAACCTAATGCTAATAAGCGAGGAACTGTATCTAATTTAGCTTTGCGTTCACCTGTTTCTATTCCTTCTTCTAAAGCTTGTTGATAAAATCGTGTTTGCTTTAACTCACTTAATCCAAACATGGCTTCTATTTCCTCCCTATTCATTCTTGGAAATTTGTAAATTAAAATTGTCTCGATGATTTGTAATAGTTGTTGCTTAGGATTTTTATTCTAATAGTTTAGCATGGTACTGAAGACCCGCTTTAATTTTTCAAAACACGCAAACTCAAATTTATGCAAAAATCGATAAATCGTCAGTGGTGCTTGGCTGCACGTCCTGTAGGTGACATCAAAGAAAGTGATTTTGAGTATCGGGAAGAACCAATTCCCAGCCTTGAAGATGGTGAAGTACTGGTACGCAATATCTATCTTTCCCTAGATCCTACCAATCGCATTTGGATGAGCGATAGACCACAGTATATGCCTCCAGTCCAACTTGGAGAAGTAATGCGTGGTTTAGTTTTGGGTGTAGTTGAAGAATCCAAAAATGCCAACTTTCAACCAGGGGATCTGGTTTCGGGGCTGCTAGGATGGCAAGATTACGCCCTAATTTCCCCTCCAAACCTCCTTTCCCTGATCAAACTACCGACACCTTTACCCGTTCCTCTCACAGCCTTTATGGGTCCCCTCAGCTTTATTGGCTGTACAGCTTATTTTGGTCTGCTGGATATCGGAAAACCCCAAGCTGGAGAAACCGTAGTTGTATCAGCAGCCTCTGGTGCAGTCGGTTCTCTAGTTGGACAAATTGCCAAAATTAAAGGTTGTCGTGTGGTGGGAATCACCGGTTCCGACGAGAAATGTCAATGGTTATTAGAAGAACTCGGTTTTGATGCTGCAATTAACTATCAAACCGCCGACTTAATCCCCGCTTTAGCAAAATCATGTCCCAATGGAATTGATGTCTATTTCGAGAATGTTGGTGGTGCAATTCTTGACGCTGTTTTGACACAAGTAAATTTAAATGCACGCATTCCCTTATGTGGTTTGATTTCCACTTATAATTCTCAAGAACCTGTACCTGGCCCCTATAATTTTAGCCAGATTTTAATGAAGCGTGTGCTGGTACAAGGTTTTATTGTCTCTGATTATGTTCAGCAATGGGATGTTGCTTTTCGGGAAATCGGACAATGGATACAAGAGGGGAAAATAAAATACAATCAGGAGATTGTCGAGGGATTAGAAAATGCACCCAAGGCGATTCTCAAACTTTTTGATGGGAATAAAATGGGGAAATTAATTGTCCAAGTTTCCCCCGAACCATAATTATAAACTAGTCAATAACTCATCAAAATAAACTCATCAAAAAGGCTCAAGTATTAATACCTGAGCCGCTTCTAAATTCAATTAGGTTACTAAAACCGATGGTTTAGCTAAAAGACTTGAGTCCTTTATTTTTAGTAGCGGTTACGAGAACCGCCACCACCGTAACCACCACGGCCGCCACCACCAGAAGGACCTCTGTCTTCTCTTGGTTTAGCCTTGTTTACTTTCAAGTCACGTCCCATCCATTCAGCACCATCAAGCGCATCAATTGCAGCTGTTTCTTCAGCTTCTGTACCCATTTCCACAAAACCAAAGCCTCTGAGTTGTCCTGTTTCACGGTCAGTAGGTAGCTGAACACGTTTTACAGAACCATATTCTGCAAATACAGCAGATAAGGTATCTTGGGTAACTTCATAAGAGAGGTTGCCTACATAAATTGACATAGATTGTCTCCGAAATCATAAGAGTGTAGAGATTTAGGTTTCGGAGAAAAGTCTGTAAGTACCAAAAGGAGAAAGCCTATCAATATTAAAAACAAACGCGGTCGCCGAATTAACTTCTCAGATTTCATGATTTCATAGAAATGAATTAATGGGGAGAAAATTGCCAAAACTGTTACATAACTTTATGTAAACAATTGTTCAGGTTGAGTATTTTATTTAGATGTCAGTAGCTTTAGCTTTTAAAGCTGACAAGATTAACATTTAAGCCTGTAACATCATTGAGAATGGCTAGAGTTTTATTACCAAAGCTAATCTCTGTGTTGCCACCAATTTCCTGCAAAACCAAAGTAGTGGCAGAAATACCAAGTCCAGCAACACCAAAGAGACTGATAAAATCAGTACCAATCTGAAAATCTAAAATCTTATTCGCCGTTTCTGGTAGTTCAACGGTAACGATCTGGAACTCGTCAGCACCAGCACCACCTGCTAATAGATTATCACCACGGGACTGAACAACAAATAGATCAGCACCAGCACCTCCCAAAGCCCTATCGCCACTACCAAGGTAAAAGGTATCATTACCAGTACCACTAGACATTCGGCTACCACCTTTTCCATCGGTAGCATCAAAAATATCATCTCCTGAACCACCAAAGGCGCGATCGCTCTTGCTCACATCTATAATGTCATTACCACTACCTAAGAAGACGCGGTTATCACTAGCATAACTTTTGATAGCCAGGTCAACTTTATCATCACCAGCACCAGTAAATACAGTATCGACAACAGCTTCTAAATCCACACCTGCAATCAAATTATCTGCTTCAGGAGTTCCAGATACTAAGTTACTCTCCGTCGGGAAAAAAGTTATACCAACAGGACGCTCAAGAACTGGGTTTGTAGGAACTAAAATCTGAACTGAGTTAACAGGTGAATTACCCTCACTTTCATAGCTGAGAACAGCGCCCTCTGTGGTGCTAACATCAAAACCAACAGTGAGTAAATTACCATTAGGCGCAAAAGCAAGTCCACCAATAAAATTATTGCTGGGCGGCGTGTTAGTTGTATAATTTGTAGACAGAGTATCGACTAACTGCCCATTTTCCAAGTCATAGCGGCGGATGTCGTTAGCAAAGTCACTTACATACAAATCACCATCTTCACCAACAGCTAAACCAAGCAAACTAACAAAACCAAAGCTATCTGGGGAAGGTTGAGGTGTAGCAAAAACGGTGGGTGTGCTTCCCGTTGTCAGTGAATCATAACGCAATACTTGACTAGGAAGACCAGCACTAAAATCAGCGGAAACCTCTCCAGTAACAGGATCAACTGTGGCTACACTACCTTGAGTGGTAACATAGAGACTACCATTAATAAAAAGTAGTCCGTTGGGTCCGTTTAATCCTCCAGCTTGACCATTTCCTTGAGCAAAAATATCAATAAATTCTCCAGTGGAACCGTTGTAGCGCAATATTTGGTCACTGAGAAAGCTGGAAACATAAAAATTGCCATCGGGACCAAAAGCAATACCATAGGGACGAATCAAACCCCCGCTTTCATCTAATTCTGTATCTGCATGATCGCCGATAAATACATCAATAAAATCACCAGTTTGTCCGTCAAACCTTAAGATAGAAGAATTTCCTGATTCTGTTCCGCTGGCTATATAAAGGTCGCTTTTACCATCACCGTTTCCATCTGATCCAAAAAGCAAGGTGTCAGGGTTATCAAGTCCACCCAGTCCAGGAGTGATAAACTCACCTAAGTAGTTCCCTGTATAAGCATCAAAGATGAGAACATTATCGCCTCTGGTGTTACCAACGAGAATACGACTATTTCTGTTTTGCATATTTGTATAAAACTATCATGGCTTACCCCAGTAACAATTTACCATGATAGCGATCGCACTATTATAATTAGAGTGTTTGTTGCATCATACTCTCGTTGCATTATTTATTTTTTTTTGAAGAGAAGTAATAATTTCAGGAGTTAATTCTTCTTCTGGTTTTACTAATTCACGTTCAGCTAGAACTGATTTAATTTGATTTTCGGAGGCTTTTCCTAATCCTTGTAACAGTGTTTTAAAACTCTGGTCTTGCTTAAATAAAACTACTGGATACAAGTTGATGGGTTAAGACGCAAACCCGTAAACTATTATATATTCTTCAGCTTAATTATTTATTAATCTAACTCATCTGTGACTCTTTTGAGAGATTTTTCATTGAAGGCTGGAAAAATCAAATAAGGAAATTGTTCTTTATATTGGCGTAATTCTGCAAAAATAGGAGATTCTAAACCAGTAACCACACACCAAATTCTGGCACGGGTTATAGCTACCAATGCTTCATTTCGTTTGTGAAGCTCACTTTCTTGTTTCCAACTCAGAGGTTTGGTTGCATAATCAAATCTACAAGCATAAACTTTATAGGCTTCGTTACCCTTGGCTCTATAAATATTAGATATTGTTACACAACCATCCTTTTGAAAAATGTCACGACTACCATCTGTTCCTGCAATATAAGCAGGAATTTCATAATTAGTTAAAGCTTGTTTTAGTTTTTTAAAATAGATTTTTTCATCATCACCACATAGGGCTGTGATAATAATATGTCGTGGGTTTAATCCTTGGTGTAAATCATTTGCGACTTGTTGAGCTATCCATTCTTGTTCATCTTCTTCATATTCAAAACTTTCTATTTTTAAAATATCTCCAATTGCATCTTGATAAGGAAAATCATTTTGATCTATGGGATGAAGATTTACTGGATGTTTTTGTGGATCTGTTTTTGTTTGATCATATTCTCGTTCAATTTTCACCAGTTTTTTCTCTTTAACACTTGCATCACTAAAGTCTCCATCTAATAATACTGTATAACCCAATTTTTCCCATTCTTTTTTATCGCTTACACCTTGTAAAACCCCTCCATCCCTTAATAGTCCCATATTCACGGCATGGGCAATCATTAATAATTGTTTGGGAGTTCTATAAGATATATTGAAATTCCTAGCACGACCTCGTAAATTTACCACATTTTCGCCAAAAATTGCTTTTGCTTTAGGTACTATTAATGAACCAATCCCCTGCGCTTCATCATAAGCCCAATAAAGACGTTTTAGTTCGGTAAGTGTATTTCTGGCTAAACGATAAAAGGCAGGTGGTAAATCTTGTCCTTCATCAATTAAAATTACATCATAAAGCTGGGGATAATTAATAATTTGTTTTTCTAATTGATCGCAAATATATTCAAAGGCAATTCCTGGATCAACACTTCCACCAAAAATCCTTTTTACATCATTAAGAGTTAGAGGTTTTATACCACTTGCTAGAGCCAATTTACGATAGAAACCATCCCTATCTTTTGCGCCCCAAGCATGGAGTACATTTAAATTATTCCAATTTGGCTTTTGTCCATTAGATAATTTTTGATAGTATGTAGAAATTCTCTCATGTATAATCTGATCATAAAGAGAACGAGTAAAGAAAATAAAGGCAATTTTCCAGTCTGGATGCTCTTTGTGGATAGTAGCGGCACGTTGAGCAAATGTCACCGTCTTTCCACTTCCAGCTAATCCTCTAATCCGTTGCGGTCCTTCAGGATATTTAGAAGAAACTTCTTGTTGTTGTTCATCTAAAGAAACAAGTCCAGATTCAAGGTTATGAATTGCATATACTGGGTTATTTAAGGAAGTTCCTTCTGGAATATGACGAATATTTGACATGGTATTTTTCCCTGAAGTTTAATCTTATTAGATGCTAGTATCAGCACTATAACATCCTCCATAACACATTTTTTGCCCTTACCTCTCACATTGTCCCTAGCAGTAATAGAATAGGAACGATCGCCCTGTAAAGCCTACCAAGAACAAAAGGTAGCGATAAAGTAGCAGATTTGACAGAAGTAGAACACCAAAACTCTGTATCCAGAAGAGATTACTGAAAAGCGAAGTAAAAATTTTTATGGTTTCCCAAATTCGGTTTTTAATGTGCGCTCCTGACCATTATGATGTGGATTATGTGATTAATCCGTGGATGGAAGGGAATATTCACAAGTCCTCACGCGATCGCGCTGTGGAACAATGGAATAAATTATACAATGTTATCAAAAATCACGCCATTGTCGATTTAGTTGCCCCAGAAAAAGGCTGGCCTGATATGGTATTTAGTGCCAATGCAGGTTTAGTCCTCGGTGAAAACGTCGTTCTCAGCCGCTTTTTACATAAAGAACGCCAAGGTGAAGAACCGTATTTTCAACAGTGGTTTGAACAAAACGGTTATAATGTTTACACACTTCCTAAAGACCTACCCTTTGAAGGTGCTGGTGACGCACTCCTAGACCGGGAAGGGCGGTGGTTATGGGCTGGATACGGTTTTCGGTCAGAATTAGATTCTCACCCCTACTTGGCTAAATGGCTGGACATTGAGGTGATTTCTCTGCGGTTAATGGATGAACGTTTTTATCACCTTGATACCTGCTTCTGTCCTTTAGCAAATGGTTATTTGCTGTATTATCCTGGTGCTTTTGATTCCTACTCTAACCGCGTGATTGAAATGCGCGTCGCACCGGAAAAGCGGATTGCTATTGCAGAAGCTGATGCTGTCAACTTCGCTTGTAATGCGGTGAATGTGGAAAGCATCGTCATTATGAACAAAGCCAGTGATAATTTAAAATCACGTTTGGCGGAAGTTGGTTTTCAAGTCATTGAAACACCTTTAACCGAATTTCTCAAAGCCGGTGGTGCGGCTAAATGCTTGACTTTGCGGGTAACAGAACCAGTTAGAGAAGAACTACACGCTAATGTATCTGTAGAAAGTCGTGTCATCCGCATGGAAGGACACTTGCTGGATGCAGGTTTGATTAACCGCGCTTTAGATTTAATTGTGGAAATGGGGGGAAGTTTCCAAGTTCTCAAATTCAACTTGGGAGAACAACGTCAAAGTACATCTGCGGCTGAGGTGAGGGTATCTGCACCATCCCATGAAGTGATGGAAGAGATTATCTCGCAGTTGATTGATTTGGGTGCAGTTGATTTACCCCAAGATGAACGAGATTCTAAATTAGAACCTGTGGTACAAGCGGGTGTGGCTCCTGATGATTTCTATGTTAGCACGATTTATCCGACTGAAATACGGGTAAATGGAGAATGGCTGAAAGTGCAGAATCAACGCATGGATGGCGCGATCGCCATTTCTCAAACTGCTAATGGTATAGTAGCTAAGTGTAAACTATTGCGTGATTTGGAAATAGGCGATCGCGTTGTAGTTGATGTTTTAGGTATCCGCACCATCCGCAAAGCCGAATCACGAGAACAACGCAACTCCCAGGAATTCAGCTTTATGTCTTCTGGTGTTTCCAGTGAAAGACGGGTGGAATTAGTCGTTGAACAAGTGGCTTGGGAATTACGTAAAATTAAGGATAGCAACGGTAAAGTAGTTGTCACTGCTGGCCCTGTGGTGATTCATACAGGTGGTGGTGAACATTTATCTCGACTGATTCGAGAAGGTTACGTACAGGGACTTTTAGGCGGAAATGCGATCGCTGTCCATGACATGGAACAAAACCTGCTGGGAACATCCCTGGGTGTAGATATGAAGCGGGGTGTAGCTGTGCGTGGTGGACACCGACATCATTTGAAGATCATTAATACTATCCGCCGTTTTGGTAGCATTGCTAAAGCTGTAGAAGCGGGAGTGGTGAAAAGCGGAGTCATGTATGAATGTGTGAAAAATAACATTCCCTTTTCCCTCGCTGGTTCGATTCGGGATGATGGCCCTTTACCTGACACCCAAATGAACCTGATTTTAGCACAACAGGAATATTCTCAAATCATCCAAGGTGCAGATATGATTCTCATGCTATCTTCTATGCTGCATTCTATCGGGGTGGGAAATATGACTCCTGCGGGTGTGAAGATGGTTTGTGTGGATATTAACCCGGCTGTAGTGACAAAATTGAGCGATCGCGGTTCAATAGAATCAGTAGGCGTAGTTACGGATGTGGGTTTGTTCCTCAGTTTGTTAACTCAGCAATTGGATAAATTGACAAGTCCTTATGTTGCGAAGGTAGGTTAAAGTCAATAATCAATCTTGTGGTGCTGGCATACTTCGATACACTCAGTACAAGTCTTGCCCGCCACCATTTCATCTGACATTCTTATATAATTATTATTGAGGTAGGAATTATGGGAAAAACACCAATAATTGACTCTAATCAATCCTACACCTTTGCTGATTATTTCAAATTGAATTATGAACCAGATGAAATTATAGGATATTTTGGCTATAACTTGAAATCACAATCTCTAACTTTACCAACAACACAACAAAACTTAGAAAGATTAACAGACCTAAAAGACCGTATTGAAGAAAGTTTACCCTATATTAGTTTAACCAGTGAAACCGCCAGAAGAGAATTTTTAATTGCTCCTGTAATTATCGAACTAATTCACTATACCCATGCTAAAGTTAGGGTAGAATATGCGTTAAATATTAATAACCAATTAAAAGGAGTTGTTGATTATTATATTAAAGCTGACAATCAATTATTAGTTATTGAAGCTAAAAATGCCGATTTAGAAAGAGGAATTGTCCAATTAGCTGTAGAATTAATTGCCTTTGATAATTGGTCTCCTATTGATAATCCTATTCTTTATGGTGCAGTTTCTATTGGTAATATTTGGCAATTTGTAATTTTACATCGTGAATCAAAAGAAATCACTCAAGATTTAAACCTTTATCGTGTACCCAATGATTTAGAAACTTTAATGAAAATTTTAGTAGCTTTAATGAAGAATTTTTAGGCTATTTACACATTGTTTAGCAAATAAGTCAACTCAATGCAAACCCTAATTAGACTCAAAATTGAAAGATTTATTGAACAAGATCAAGAATATTTTGTAGCTACAAGTGATGATTTACAAGGTTTAGTGGCAGAAGGTAAAACAGTACAAGAAGCCATAGAAATTGCTGAAGATGTAGCTAAGGTATTATTGGAATTGGAGAAAGAAAACAATCATAATTTTCATTAGTAGAAATCCTGTAAATCCTTAAATCCTGTAAATCCTGATTCTGACAACTAAAATCCCCAGTTTTTTTAGCAGCTTAAAATTATGTTTTTAAGCCTCTCTCCTTGCAGGGGAGAGGTTTGGAGAGGGGTTTTACAAATTTCGTCGAACTCAGGTTAATTTGGTGGAGTCTTGATCCGGACAAACTTATGTTGCTAATGTAGGCTAAGAAATATCTCACGCAAAGGCGCAAAGGGTTTTTCTGTGCGTTTTTGTGTCTTTGTTTTTTTTTCACGCTTCAGGCGCAGAGAGTTATCTAATACTCTATCGGCAAGTATTATACCAAAACCGGATAATCGTTATTTTGAGATAGCTTGCCCGAATTTTAATATATTTTGGGCTATTTTTATCACCTCTTTCTTAACATTCAACACGGTATCGGATTCCCATACCTCTCCAGTATTTCCAAAATATCTGGTGAGACACCCTGGATATTAGTAAGGATGGTAAAGGCAAAGGGGAAAATATGTATATTTGTTTTATTTATTTGAGCACCAGTAAAGTTAGCACCTGTGAAGTTAGCACAGAGGTTATTCATCCTCTTGTCCATGATTTTGTCTAGTATGACGTCGCGTTCTTTATCTGTGAGTTTTGGGTCTTCGAGTTGTTCCGCGAGTTGTTCGTAAGACTTTTCTGTGAATTTGGCATTTGTGAGGTTGGCATTTGTGAGATTGGCACGTGTGAGGTTGGCATCTGTGAGATTGGCACGTGTGAGGTTAGCATCTGTGAGGTTGGCACCTGTGAGGTTAGCACCTGTGAGGTTAGCATCTGTCAAGTTGGCACCTGTGAGACGGGTACGTGTGAGGTTAGCACCTGTGAGGTTGGCACCTGTGAGGTCGGCACCCAACAAGTTAGATTCAGCAAGATTGGCACCACTGAGGTTGGCACCTTTGAGATTGATGTTGGTGACTATATTCTTAAAGAGTCCTTGCAGATTGGCACCTGAGAGGTCACATCCCTCACATTCCCCTGTGTTCTTAAGTTTATCTACATCTTCTTGTTTGAAAGCATAACTAGGAGGATTCAGCATTGCAGAAGAGATAACAGCCAATACTGGCACTAAAGCCCAAGATAAGTAAAGTTTCATCGTTTTACCCTGTGTTCATATCACATCCGTGATTGATTTTACTTCTAAGTGTAAGTATTTTTTGTAACTTTTATAAAAGTTAACATTCAACATTTCTGGTATGTTTGATGACAGATGTGGGTTTATTCCTCAGTTTGTTGGTGCAGCAATTGGATAAGTTGACAAGTCCCTATATTGCCAATGTATTACACTAGGTGACAGGTGACAGCACTAAAAGATTTTTAGTTAATATTTGTTTTCATGCAAGAGAAAAAATAAGTCTAACAATAACATCCTGTAAATCCTTAACTCCTGGATATCCTGATTCTGACAATTTTATTTACTATCGTGCGATATAATACTAAATTAACAACTGCAATCCTTTAAATAGTATGAGTGAAACCCTGGCTGATATTGCTATACCACCGCAGTTTCCTGATCATACTCAACTACCAGAGTCTGATGGTACGTTTGTGAAAAATTTTCAAGAACATCCCCAAAGCATCATTATCACAGATTCAATTATTCAAACTTTAGAAAAAATACATCCTGATGGACAATTTTGTATAGGTCAAGATTGTGGAATTTATTGGCGCGAAACAGAACCACCAGAAAAAGGTACAGTTGCACCAGACTGGTTTTATGTCCCTGATGTAGCACCAAGATTAGAAGGTAAAATTCGCCGTTCCTATGTTTTCTGGCGGGAATATATTCCCCCATTAATTGCGATAGAATTAGCTAGTGGTAATGGTGATGAAGAACGAGATAAAACACCTTTAGCGGGGTTACAACCAGGTGAAAAACCTGGGAAGTTTTGGGTATATGAACGCATTATTCGTATTCCCTATTATGTCATTTATGAAGTTAATAATGGCAATTTAGAAGTTTATCATTTGGTGGATTTCTGTTACCAAAAAATGCAGCCTAACGAACGTGGACATTACCCTATTCCCCCTTTAGGTGTAGAATTAGGATTGTGGCACGGAAGTTATTTGAATAATCCTGAGCAACTTTGGCTGCGTTGGTGGGATAATGAAGGTAATTTATTATTGGTCGGTAAGGAAGAAGCACAGTTAGAAAAATTTAGGGCTGAACAACAACAACAAAGGGCTGAACAAGCAGAAAATAAAGCTGCAAAGTTAGCGGCAAAATTGCGAGAATTGGGGATAGATCCAGATGATGATTTATAATTTAGAGAAACGAACCGCAGAGGCGCAGAGGACACAGAGAGAAGATGCAAAAAGTTGTTTTGTCAAGAGATTTACAGGTTAATTGGGTGGGTTTTTTTGCTGATTTCCTGTTAGTGGGAATGGTTTTTGGTCCCCCTATTGCACCTTTTCTCGCTGCGTCTGGTGTGTTTGTGCTTCCAGGTATTGCGGACATTATTTACTTTATGGGTGATCATGTATGTCCACAACCTACTATGGGTTTGGAGTTAGCACCACCTTTTATTATGGCGGTATGTATGCGCTGTTATGGCACGGTGACAGGATTATTAATTACTCGAATTTTGTATGCGGTGACTGGTGGTAAAGGTGTTTTTTGGTTAAGCCAATACGGTTGGATTGGTGCGGCTTTTACTAGTGTTTTAATGATGGCTTATCCGTTGGAGTTAGCAGCGCAGATATTCGGTTTGTGGGGTTTTAATAATTATATTGTTACGCCTTTTGGTTTGATTACTGGTTTGGCTTGGGGTTTATTTACTATGCCGATTTTGCATAAGTGGACTGGGACGCAAACCAGTTAGAGTCAATCTACCACTGCCACGACCATATATAATGTTCGTTAACATTTTCTACTTCCTTTGATGAAAATAACGTGATTTAAGTCACGCACCCTGTATAACTATTAAAATATGTAGATAATTCTGTATGTGATGATAGAGGTAAAGCGTTTTCTTGGTTCTCTTAAAAATCAATAATTTTCTGATTCATCTGGTTTTTTTAAAAGTCGTACATTTCTAGTTGACTAGCAGCCGTAGTAAAGTCAGAAATTGAATTTTTTAGATCCTTATACTCTTGAATAGTGAGATTGCCATTTTCGCACTGTTCATTTAAGAACCTGATCAGCGACAACCTCACAGATTCGATTTTTGCCCTTGTCCTAGCTGCCATTACAGCTTGAGATAAACTAGGATAAATATGGTTATTGCTAATCCCTATTTCTTCATTAGGCATCCAACACTTAAATAAATAGCCTTTTGATAAGGGTATTAATTCAATCAACCAGCCACAAGATGAATCTTTCCATTTCATTGACAAACTCTTTATTGGTTTAACAATCATTTGCACTATCAGCATATAACCTATATATGCAATTCTTGTGTGGGATTTGTGCAGAATTTGTGCAGATAAAATATTATAGAGGGCTGTATGATGTTGGTGAGCTTATTTTTCTCTAACAATGCACTTAATAAATCCAGCCACTGAGATATTAAAATCTACTAGAGCAGTTTATTAATCGTCTCTACATTTAAAACATTACTGAAAAATTCTCTAGGAATTTGTATCAGTTGAGACGATATCCCAAACCATGAACAGTTTCAATCAATGTTTCTGGCGCACCTAAGAGTCTTAATTTTTGCCTAAGACACTTAATATGAGACCTTACTGTTTCCTCTACCGGAGAGTCATCAACAGACCAAACTTGCTCAATAATGCTAGAACGGCTCAAAACCCTTCTACCATTTGCAACCAGCAATTCCAAAATTGCATACTCTTTAGGAGTTAAGGAGATAAGATGACCGTCATAAGTTGTCTCGTAAGTGCTAGGATTTAACGTTAATTTTCCCCAAGATAAACTTACTGTACTCGCAGCACTACCACGTCTAAGTAAAGCACGTATCCGAGCCATTAATTCTTCTAAATCAAATGGTTTTGCTACATAATCATCTGCACCAGCATCTAATCCAGCAATCTTATCGGCTACCGTATCGCGCGCTGTTAGCATTAATACTGCTACTGCTGAGTTGCGATATGCTGGACTGTTGACGCTAGTAGTTCGTAAGCGGTGACAAAATCTGATTCCATCTAGCTTTGGCAAAGTTACATCTAGCACTACTAAATCATATTTCATTGACTCTGTTGCGTGCCAAGCTGCTTCTCCATCTTTAGCAACATCAACTACATACTGTCTTCTGGTTAAAGCTTCTGTAAGTGCTTCTGCCAGTTGAATATCATCTTCAACTATCAGAATTCGCATAATTTATTTTTTATTCAAATAGAGGTAATGAGGGAAATATTAACTTAAATTGACTTGATAAATAAATGGATAATTTATGAAATCGTATATTTCAGGAAAATGGATTGCGGCTGGAGTTTCTTTAGCTATATCGCTAATGGCGCTAGTTACCTTCGCTTCATTTAATAACACTACCGAAATTAAGGAAAATGCTAATCAAGTTCAGCATACTTATCAAACTCTCAATACTTTGACAGATTTATATGCAGCTATGACAGTAGCTGAATCAGCACGAAGAGGGTATATATTTTTGGGAAGTAGACAAGATTTAGAGCGTTATGAAAATGCCATAAATAACATAAAAACTAAGGTCAGTTTATTAGAAACTCAAATCCATAATAATATCAATCAAAAACAGAGATTTGCCAGGTTTAAATCATTGGTTAATCAAAGATTATCTCTTTTAGAAGAATCAATAAAACTTTATCAACAAGATAAAAATGCATTACAACAGCAAACTAACATTACCGAAGCTAGTGTTAATTTAAGAGAAAAAATTATTCCTATAATTGCAGATATTCAAACTGAAGAACAAAGTTTCCTAAACAGTTCTCTCAAGCAGTCGCAACAGAGTATTCACTTACGAATATTCATGGAAATACTAGGAACTATTTTAAGTCTGGTTGTGATTTGCAGTTTATGTTTTATCATCGAGCGTCAAGGAGTAAAACATGAACACATTAAATCTTTGGAAGCTTCCCTTGCTCAAGAAAAAAAAATTGGTGAACTCAAGGTTCAGCTATTTTCTATGATTTCCCATGAATTTCGTACACCTTTAAGTGTAATATTGCTTTCATCTCAGTTATTACGGGAAATTCTGGTGGATTTGGTGGATAAAAAGGAATTAAAAAATCTTGACCGCATTCAGTCTTCAGCAAAGTTGATGAATCACCTGTTAACAGATATATTAACTTTGACTAGAGCCGAAGCAGGTGAACTAGATTATAAACCTCAATTAATCAATGTGGAAAACTTTTGTTTGAATCTGCTGGAAGATGTGCAGATGTTTAGTCGCACAAATCATATTATAAAGTTTATCAAAAATGGTCAATCTTTTCGTGCTAATCTAGATGAAAAATTGTTGTACTCTATTCTTAGTAATTTACTTTTAAATGCTATTAAATATTCGTCATCAGGGGGTACTATATACTTAGTTTTAAATTCTCAATCAGATGCTACTATCTTTCAGGTGATAGATGAAGGTATAGGCATTTCTCCAGAGGAACAGACTAGGCTTTATGAGCCTTTTTTTCGGTCTGAAAATGTTGAAGGTATTGTCGGAACTGGGTTAGGATTACCAATTGTCAAGAAATGTGTTGAAAGACACCAGGGAGAAATTTTGGTGGAAAGTAAAGTTGGCGTAGGAACAACTTTTACTGTGAAAATTCCTAGAGCTAATGATGAGACAAAATTTTCTTAGAAACTTCCAAATTAAGAAATATCCAATACTATTTTGCGCCTTTGCTCCTCTGTGCCTCTGCGCGAAACTTTTCCTTACTTAACAGTTTTAAACCACTCTGTCACCCCATCCGCTAAAGTTTTAGCCATTTTCTTCTGTTCCTCTGGGTTCACTATCTCCTCAAACTCATAAGGGTTACTCATAAAACCCAATTCCAATAATACCGAAGGTGCAATAGCGGGACGAGTTAAAGCTAAATTATTCCAAAACACGCCATAGGAAGGTTTACGAAGTTTGTTAACTACGTAATTATGTAAAAATACTGCGGGATTATGTGATTGAGGGTGATACCAAAAAGTACCAAAGCCTTTGGTTTTTTCCGCATCACCATTATCAGGTAAAGAATTGTAATGAATAGAAAGAGCGATCGCAGGTTCTTCTTTACTAATTATCTCCTGACGTTCTACCAAAGACACATCCCGGTCATCTTCCCTTGTCATCACCACCTTTGCACCACGCTGCACCAACTCATCCCGTAGTAATTTAGAAACTATCAAATTCACATCTTTTTCTAAATATCCCGTTGGACCACTTGCACCAGATTCCTTCCCACCGTGTCCCGGATCTAGTAAAATCTTGATACCAGATAAGGGTTTTCTATTCTGAATATTCGGTGCATGACGCAGACTCAATACCAGAGTTGTGTTGTCGTATCTCAGCTTATAACCCCACTGTTGGAGCTTTTTGAGGTTAAAGGTGTATTTAACCTGTTGAGGATTCACCTGTTGCCAATCTAGGCGAGAAATGAGGGGATCATCATCCAGACGAATTGTATCTGTTTGGGCAGTGGTATTGTAGAGAGTGAGAGTCAAAGTGCGATCGCTCTGTTCCACACTCACAGGTACAGGCATTTGCAAGGGGAAACGTATCTCCGTCGTTCCAGCTAGTTGACGATATCCCACACTGCGAATGACTGTTTGTGGTGGAACTGCACCTGGTATAATTTTGGTTTCTTTACTATTAATCCAAGCCCCATAATCTAACCGTAACCAATCACCATCTCTACCTGTAACGCTTGCCCTTGTTCCTTTTGGTAATGGTGTCAGTCGGGAATGATCGGTACTAGAACCCGTGCGTGCAACCCCTGATGTCACTGTTACTTCTACAACTGGTAACTGTGCAGGTGCAATAATTTCAATTTTACCCTTACCAGTTTCCGTCATGGTCTGACCATTTAATGTCAAACTAAATTGAGGTTGTCCCAAATCAGCAGCATTGGCGATAGTTGTACAACCTTGATATTTACTAATATTAGAAATAGTAGCCTGATTGCGCCCGGTTAAAATGCTGGAATTAGCAGGTAATTCTGCTTTTGCAGGTTGAGGTGAAAGATTAACAATTTGATTAGCCAGTTTAACAGAAACATTAGCTTGCGGACGTGCGATCGCACCAAAACAAATTAGTTCTCCTGGTAGTCTAGCAATATCCACAGCAGGAGTCAGAGAATCCTTGGCAAAACCTAAACCTTGTGGTAATTCTGGTTGAGTAGAAAGCCTTGTTACCTTAATTTCTCGTTCCTGATTTTGGTAACGTACCTTAAATACATTCTCCCCTAATTTTAAAGGGAAACTAGGCGCAAAATGACCAGACTGACTGCGGTTAATTTGTCTATCATTAATTAGAACTTGTCCACCTGCTGGTGCTGTACCGATAAAAAATATTTTTTCTGTACTGGTTTGGTGGTTTGCTGGGGGATAAACCACTAAAAGCGATGGTTGTGCCAAGGACTCGGAGGAGGTGAAAATCAAGCTAAATATTGCTAATCCTAAAAGTTTTTTCACGGCAAAAATACAAAATATTTAATAACAGTAACTCGATGAAAAAAATCTATTTTTATAAGTTTCTGACTGCCTTCTAACTCTTCCTCCTGACTCCTGTTCGGGCGTTCGCGTAGCGTGCTGGAAGCATCAGCATTCGGGCGATCAATTATCAGTTGTTAGCAAAGGCTATTTTCCGAATGCTTCGCCCCTACTTCACCATCTTAAACCACTCTGTCACCCCATCAGCCAACGTCTTAGCAATTTTCCTCTGTTGTTGAGAGTTGACTATCTCTTCAAACTCATCAGCATTACTCATCAAACGAAATTCTAATAAAACCGCAGGTGCAACTGAGGGACGAGTCAGGGCTAAATTATTCCAAAATAGGCCATAGGAAGGTTCAAGGCGTTTGTTAACTACGTAATTATGTAAAAATATTGCTAGGCTGTGTGCCTGGGGATGATACCAAAAACTCACCAACCCCCTAGTTTTTTCTACTTTACTATCATCAGCTAAAAAATTGTAATGGATGGAAAGAGCGATCGCAGGTTCTTCATAACTAATTATCTCCTGACGTTCCACTAAAGAAACATCTCGATCATCCTCCCTTGTCATCACCACTTTTGCACCACGCTGCACCAACTCATCCCGCAGTAACTTCGATAACACCAAATTTACATCTTTTGCTAAATATCCCGGCGGTCCACTTGAACCAGATTCTTTACCACCATGTCCTGGATCGAGTACAATTTTGATGCCAGATAGAGGCAGGCGTTTTCTGTGTTCAAGATGCGGTGGATGACGTAAAGTTAACACCAGGGTTGTATTGTCGTATTTCAGTCTATACCCCCATTGTTGGAGCTTTTTGAGGTTAAAGGTGTACTTTACCTGACCAGGAGCCACCTGTTGCCAATCTAGGCGAGAAATGAGGGGGTCATCATCCAGACGAATGGTATCTGTTTGAGCAGTAGTATTGTAGAGAGTGAGAGTAAAAGTGCGATCATCGCTTTGTTCCACACTCACAGGTACAGCAACTTGTAATGGAAAAATTATCTCTGTTGCTCCAGCTAGTTGACGATATCCAACACTGCGAATTATTGTTTGTGGTGAAACTGCACCGGGTAGAATTTTGGTTTCTTTGCTATTAATCCAACCCCCATAGTCTAAGCGTAACCAATCACCTTCTCTACCTGTAACTGTTGCCCTTGTCCCTTTTGGTAGCGGTGTGAGTCGTGAATAATCTGTACTAGGTCCAGTCCGAGCCACACCTGATGCTACTGTCACCTCAGTAACTGGCAGTTTTGCAGGTGTAAGAATTTGAATTTTGCCCTGACCAAGTTGAGTAGCAGTATTACCATTCAATGTCAAACTAAATTGAGGTTGTCCCAAATCGGCAGCATTGGCCACTGTTGTGCAGCCTTGATATTTGCTAGGACTAGAAGGAGTTGGCTGATTTCTTCCTGTGAGTACACCTGAATTAGCAGGTAATTGCCCTTGTGGTGGTTGTGGTGACAAGGGAATAGTTTGGTTAGCCAACTTCACAGAGACAGTCGCTTGAGGAGGTGCAATAGCCCCAAAACATATCAGTTCTCCGGGTAATCTAGCAATATCAGCCGCCGGAGTTAGAGAATCCTTTGCAAAGCCTAATTCCTGTGGTAATTCTGGCTGAGTTGAAAGCCTTGTTACCTTCACCTCTCGTTCTTGATTTTGGTCAGTGACTTTAAACAGATTCTCCCCCACCTGTAAGGGGAAACTTGGGGAAAAATGACCTGTTTTGCTACGGCTAATGAGCTTACCATTAATGAGAACTTGCCCATTGGCTGGTGCTGTACCAATAAAAAATATTTTTTCTGTACTGGTTTGGTAGTTTGTTGAGGGAAAAACTACTACAAGAGAGGTTTGTGCTATGGCCACTGAGGAGGTGAAGAGAAAGTTAAATACTACTAATACTAATAGTTTGTTCACTGCAAAAATACAGAAGATTTCATGATAGCAATTGTGGGACAATAACCAATAATGAATAAAAAATCAAGGATGAAAACAGACGCAAATAAATCGGATCAAAAGACATGGATTTATCTGTGAGGGGTAATTCATCTTTCATACTAGTGCAGTACAGCAGAAATCATTGAGCAGATGAAATTAGCTTGAAAGCTTGTAAGATAAGTCTTTTAAAGCTACTGATAAATGTCACTGACCGCTCACACTAGTCCTCAGGCGTAAACACACTTTCTCCCTCAGAAAACGGGATGTATTTTTAGAAGTTACTAGAAATTGAAAATACTATGACTAAGTTTATCTTTGTAACTGGAGGCGTTGTTTCCAGTATTGGTAAAGGCATTGTAGCAGCAAGTCTGGGACGATTGCTGAAATCACGGGATTATTCGGTATCGATTCTCAAACTCGATCCCTATATTAACGTCGATCCAGGCACGATGAGTCCCTTTCAACATGGGGAAGTTTTTGTGACCCAAGATGGTGCAGAAACGGATTTGGACTTGGGACATTACGAGCGCTTTACTGATACTTCAATGTCCCGATTAAACAGCGTTACCACTGGCTTAATTTATCAGTCAGTCATTAATAAAGAACGCCGGGGCGACTATAATGGCGGCACAGTTCAGGTCATTCCCCATATTACTAATGAGATTAAAGAGCGGATTATTAGAGTTGCTAAAGAAACTAATCCATCAGCGGTAATTACTGAAATTGGTGGCACAGTGGGTGATATTGAATCACTTCCATTTTTAGAAGCAATTCGTCAATTGCGGAAGGAAGTAGGACGGCGAAATGTTCTGTATATGCACGTCACTCTTTTGCCTTGGATTGCGGCAGCGGGAGAAATGAAAACTAAACCCACTCAGCATTCTGTTAAGGAATTAAGATCAATTGGCATTCAACCAGATATTTTAGTATGTCGGAGCGATCGCCCCATCCCTGTTGGCTTAAAACAAAAGTTATCTGAGTTTTGTGACGTACCGGTAGAATGCGTCATTACTAGCCCAGATGCCCCCAGCATTTATGAAGTACCAGTAATTTTAGAACGGGAAGGATTAGCCGAGCAAGTCCTAGACTTACTGCAAATGGAACAACGCCAACCCAATTTGACGCAGTGGGAAACGATGGTAGAACGGATGTATAATCCCAAATACAGCGTCGAAATTGCCATTGTTGGTAAATATGTGCGGTTAAGTGATGCCTATCTTTCCGTAGTCGAATCCTTACGCCATGCCGCTATTGCTACTCATGGTGATTTGCGTTTGCGGTGGGTAAACTCCGAAGCCTTGGAAAATGAACCACCAGAAAATTATCTTTCAGGTGTTGATGGCATAGTTGTACCAGGAGGTTTTGGTAGCCGAGGAATAGATGGGAAAATTGCGGCCATTAAATACGCACGCGATCGCAAAATCCCCTTCTTAGGTTTATGCTTGGGAATGCAATGTTCTGTGATTGAATGGGCGAGAAATGTAGAGGGACTAGTCGATGCTAATAGTGCCGAATTTGATCCCTATACTAACTACCCAGTCATTAACTTGTTGCCTGAACAGCAGGATGTAGTTGATTTAGGCGGAACTATGCGCTTGGGGCTTTATCCTTGTCGTATTCTTCCCAACACCCTAGCCTTTGAGCTATATCAAGAAGAAGTGATTTATGAACGCCATCGCCATCGTTACGAGTTTAACAATGTTTACCGGAATCCATTGTTAGAGTCGGGCTATGTGATTAGCGGCACTTCACCCGACGGGCGCTTAGTGGAAATTGTCGAATATCCCCAGCACCCATTCTTTATAGCTTGCCAATTTCATCCTGAATTTCAATCTCGTCCCAGCACCCCCCATCCTTTATTTAAAGGATTTATGACAGCTGCTATTTCCCTCGCCCACCCTACCCCCATTACACCAACACCTGTAGAAGTTTCTTAGGGACTTTTGATACAAAATACAAAATATAGCAGAACAGGCGTAAAAGTCTGTTTTTATCTGGGTTTGATGCTCAGTTTATGTCAACACCTTACCTGGCAACCGCTATATGTATTTTGTATCAACTTTAAAGTGAAACGGTGATCAGGTAGGATTTGGGAAAAAACTCAAAATCAAAAAAAATTTGCAGCTATACTGGGTAAAATTACTTTGTAGGAAAAGCAATATTATGTAGTCAGTGTTGAGGCAAATTTGTGGCTTACTGGGTAAAAATACAAGACCAAAGGAAAGAATATGTAATTAACTTTGACCGTGTAAATGCTTTTTGTTATGAAAAGAACGGTAGACTTACCTTTTGGGTACCTAATAGTTCCATATCTATCGTCATTAACCCCCATAGTAATTGGGAAGATTATCAGAAGATTTCGGAATATATACAGTATGCCCAAGGAATAGAATTAGAGAGTACTTATTGGGTAACAATAACTTACGATAGAAAAGAATATATCATTAATCTCAACTGTATTAGTTCTTTTTGTTATGAAGAGAACGGCAGGATCAGTTTTTGGTTGCCGGATGTTACTTTCCCTATAATCATCAACCCCGTAAGTAATCCAGAATCTTACGAAAAGGTTGTACAATACCTCAAAAAACATACAGGTTATTCTTTGCCTGATTGACTAAAAAATACTGCATTTAAATAACTATATAGGACTACTATTTGATTTTTGAAATATACGTAGGGTGGGCATTGCCCACTTTACAAATATTTAAATATAATATTTAGATATATTCAAGAATGAAATCGGATGCCTATATAATCAACAATGACACATAAATAATTAAAATCAACAGGATTTTTTATGAGTGCATCTCCGATATTAAAACACTTAAAAGCAGAATTGATCACACCAGAGAATTTTCAGCGTTATGGACAGGTGATATTTCCTAGTGGAGACGGGAAGGCTTTTGATGCCGAAGATGCACATTTAAATTTACGAAATGGCATACCTCGCTTTTATATTATGCGACTGCACAACAAAGGCCGGAAGTTTCATAAAATTACTCGTCATGAACAATGTACTCAATGTTTGGGTTCTTTAGAAGGTAAGGATTGGTTAATGGCAGTTTGTCCACCTGATAATGATATTAATGAACCTCGATTAGATGAAATTGCTGTTTTTCACATTCCGGGGAATTGTTTTATTAAGTTAGAGGTAGGAACTTGGCACGCGGGGCCATATTTTGATCATGAGTTTGTAGATTTTTATAATTTGGAGTTGAGTGATACCAATGTAGTTGATCATTTCACCCATGATTTTATGAAAAGTCATCAATTAGAGTTTGAGATGGTGTGAAGGAAACCGTAATTCAAGAATAATGTATGTTAAAATTGGATTACCATAAATAGTGAAAAATTATTTCAATGGAAATTACTAAACTGTCCAGTCAAGGTCAAGTTACTATTCCCCAAGTTTTAAGAGATGAGTATCATTGGCAAGATGGCCAAGAATTAATAATCATTAATGTGGGTGATGGAATTTTATTAAAACCTAAAAAAACTTTTCCAGAAACAAAATTAGATGATGTTGCTGGTTGTTTGAATTATCAAGGAAAAGCTAAAACGATTGAAGAAATGGATCAAGCGATAGCGCAAGGAATAGAAGAATTATGGCATCAATGATTGCTGTTGATACCAATATTATTGTTAGATTGATTACTAAAGATGATGAACTACAGTATCAACAAAGTTTAGCATTATTCAAAAATAAAAATATTTTTATTCCTGATACTGTTATCTTAGAAACTGAATGGGTGTTGCGGTTTGCTTACAAGTTTAAACCATTGGAAATTTGTCAAGCTTTTAGAAAGGTTTTTGGTTTACCTAATGTTTATTTAACTAATGAAAAGTTAATTTTACAAGTTATTGAATGGCATGAAAATGGGGTAGATTTCGCAGATGCTTTTCATTTAGCTTCAAGTAATCATTGTTTAGAGTTTTATACTTTTGATGAAAAATTTATTAAAAAGTCTCAAAATTTATCTAATTCAACAGTCAAAAAGCCTGATTTTTAAATTAGTATATTTAAGCGATCGCACTCCTAACTCTCTATATCTAAAAAGCGATCGCACTCACAAAACCATACCCAAATAGTGATCGCACTTCATACTACCTACACCAAAAACCGATCGCATTCCATCATCCCTAAAATGGCGATCGCACTTCATCCTACCTACACCAAAAAGCGATCTTGACCTCTCCCCCAACCCCTCTCCTGCAAGGAGAGGGGAGTAAATCTTGCTCCCCCTTCCCTCGTAGGGAAGGGGGTTGGGGGGTTAGGTCTTTTCACAACATTTTTGATAAATTCTGACTAAAACTTGATCCAGTTCATTGATTACTTCTTCATTTTTAATTCTCAATAACCGCAAACCTCTAGCTGTTAAAACTTGATCTCTTTCTACATCATATTCTATTTGTTGTTCGTGAATTTTTCCATCTATTTCTATGACTAGACTAGCAGCATGACAATAAAAATCTACTATAAAACCATCTATAATTTGTTGACGGCGAAAATGTAAACCATGTAAGCGGTTAGCGCGAAGATGTTCCCACAGGATTTTTTCTGCTGGTGTCATTTGGCGACGCATTTCTTTAGCGCGTTCGAGTTTTACTGGTTCTATTTTTTGTCCAATGACTATGTTACGAAGTCCGTCTTTTTTCGGTGGTTGGTTGTTCATTTGTGGGGTGTGTTTTTATATCGTGTTTGACCTCTCCCCCAGCCCCTCTCCTACAAGGAGAGGGGAGCAAGATTTCTCCCCCTTTCCTGCAAGGGAAGGGGGTTGGGGGGTTAGGTTAGTATGTGTTGAGAAAAGATATTGCCGCCTTATAAAAAATTATTGTCTAAAATACAACTTAATATTGCACAAATAATTATATAATTTTTTACTAAATACACCTGAGACAAAAATAATTATGAGTATTGCACCTCGTCCAATGAACGTTACTGAAGCATACCGATCCTATCGCTCTGGTAATTTATTAGTCAATCGTAAGTATCAAAGAAAGCTTGTTTGGACAGTCGCAGAAAAAGAAAAGTTGATCGGAAGTATTTTGATGAAGTATCCAATACCTCTGATTTTGTTAGCAGAGCGCCCTCAAATCTATGGCAGCGGTAAATATGAAATTGTTGATGGAATGCAAAGATTAAATGCAATTTTTGGATTTATAGAAAATTCATTTGCTTATAAAAATCAGTATTTTGATATGAATGAATTTTCTTATGCTAAACAATTGTCAGAGAATGGAATTTTTCAAATAGTTAGGGAAAAAGATTCCAAGAATCTTTCTCGAGAACAATGCGCTGATATTATAGATTATCAATTGGCTGTGACTATCTATACCGCAATGGAAGAAGAAGATATTACAGAAATTTTTGGAAGAATCAATGCAAATGGCAAACATTTAAGTCGTCAAGAAAGAAGACAAGCAGGGGTAACTACAGCATTTTCGGAGTTGGTGCGAACAGTTTCTATGAAACTGCGTGGAGATGATTCAGAAAAGGTACTACTACTTGCTGATATGCCTGAAATAAGTATTGATTCGCAAAAATCTAAACAGGGTTATAAAATTCAAGCTGAAGAAACTATATGGTGTAAGCAAGGCGCTCTGACAGTTTTACAATTACGTGAAAGTGAAGATGAGCAAATAATTGCTGATCTTGCTGCATCTATCTTGCTTAATGAACCTTTACCAGTAAGTACGGAACGTTTAGATAGTTTGTATGATCCTACAAGTAGACATAGTAAAGAAGTAGAAACATCACTAATAACTTACGGTTTTAATAAGTTGAGTGATGACATAATTAAAACTTTTGCTATACTGCGAGAAACTATTGAATCTTATAGTTCTGAGCCAAAATGTTTACTTAAAGTTGTTAATCCAAATAGCAGCAATCCTATCAGGACAGCATTTTATACTATTTTTATGGCATTTTTTGATTTAGTAATTCGTCAAGAACTTACTCCTATTGATCCTACAAATATTATTAATTCTCTTAAAGAACTCCAGAAAAAATTAGATTTAAGTGGTCACTATACAACAACGGAAAACAGAAAAAGTAATATTAATCAAACTAAAGGATTAATTCAAGATTTTTTTGCAAGAAGAGAGCCACCATTGCTTGGTCATGGTGTTGAATTGGCTCTGGATTTGGAGAATTCTTTACGCCGTTCTGTCAGAGAAACTACAAGATATGAGTGTAAGCAAGGCTTGCTGGATTTATCACAGAACAGAAAACTCAATAATGACTTGATTAAAAGAATAATTGAAACAATTTGTGGGATTGCTAACTTAGGTTTAGATGGCAATGGATACATTCATATTGGAGTCGCTGATAAAAAAGAAGATGCTGAAAGAATTGCACAATTAGACAACATTAAGCCTATCGAAGTTAATGGGCGCTATGTAGTTGGAATTGATAGAGAAGCAAAAATTCAAACTAAGAATAATGTAGAACATTATGTGAGAATATTAACTGATGCTATTGAAAACTCTGCTTTAACAGAACCATTAAAAACTCAACTTTTAACAAAGTTCGATACCATATCTTACAAAGGTTACACAGTAATCAGAATTACTGTACCAGTACAAGCAGATATATCTTTTGTCGGTGATAAAACTTTCACAAGAAAAGATTCATCAACCGTAGAGATACAAGGGCGTGAATTACTTGCTGTTAATAAACTTTTCCAAAAATGAGAAATTGTAAGGTGGGCATAATACCCACCCTCACATTATACCAACAAAGCCTGATCCTCCTTACTAATCACCCTACCCTCATCCTCAAAACCGGCAATTTGATCAAAGTTCAAATAACGATACAAATTATCAGCAAAAGGATGAATTCTCTCCGCAACAATATCCATATATTCCTGTACATTAGGAAGTCTTCCCAACAACGCACAAACTGCTGCTAATTCCGCCGAACCTAAATACACTTGTGCGCCTTTACCCATGCGATTATTGAAGTTACGAGTCGAGGTAGAAAACACCGTTGTATTATCATCAACTCGCGCCTGATTTCCCATACATAAACTGCATCCTGGTATCTCAGTTCTCGCATTTGCAGCTACGAAAACATCATAAACACCTTCTGCTTTTAATTGGTGTTCATCCATGCGAGTTGGAGGTGCTATCCATAACCTTGCTTTTACCTCACCAGCACCTTCTAAAACCTTCGCAGTTGCCCGATAATGTCCGATATTTGTCATACAAGAACCTACGAAAACTTCTTGTACAGGATCATTGGCAACTTCCGATAATAACTTAACATTATCAGGGTCATTGGGAGCAGCAACAATTGGTTCTTTGATTTCGTTTAAATCAATTTCAATTATTTCTGCATATTCCGCATCTGCATCGGCTGACATTAACACCGGATTTGCTAACCATTCTTCCATTTTCGCTACTCGGCGCATAATGGTTCGCTCATCGTGATAACCCCGTGCTACCATGTTTGTTAACAAGGCAATATTTGATCGCAAATATTCGGCAATGGTTTCTTCACTCAATTTAATTGTACAACCAGCACAAGAACGTTCTGCGGAAGCGTCGGTTAATTCAAAAGCTTGTTCAACTTTCAAATTTGGTAAACCTTCAATTTCCATGATCCGTCCAGAAAAGACATTTTTCTTGTTTTTCTTTTCGACGGTTAACAAACCTTTTTGGATGGCAACATAAGGAATAGCGTTAACAATATCCCTCAAAGTTATTCCTGGTTGCAATTCTCCTTTAAATCTTACCAAAACTGATTCTGGCATATCTAAAGGCATTACACCCAAAGCACCCGCAAACGCAACTAACCCTGAACCCGCAGGAAAGGATATACCCAAGGGAAAGCGCGTGTGAGAGTCGCCACCTGTTCCCACGGTGTCGGGTAATAACATCCGGTTTAACCAGGAGTGAATGATACCATCACCAGGACGCAACGCTACACCACCACGTTGGGCGAAAAAGTCGGGTAGTTCTTGGTGGGTTTTGATGTCTACTGGTTTGGGATATGCGGCTGTGTGACAGAAACTCTGCATTACTAAGTCTGCACTAAAACCCAAACAAGCGAGTTCTTTTAATTCATCCCTTGTCATTGGCCCTGTGGTGTCCTGAGAACCGACTGTAGTCATGATTGGTTCGCAAGATGTCCCCGGACGTACCCCTGGTAAACCACAGGCTTTGCCGACCATTTTCTGCGCTAATGTGTAGCCTTTTCCGGTGTCTGATCCCCCCAGTCCCCCCTTAGCAAGGGGGGTTAGGGGGGATCGGATAAATAATTTGCTGGGTTCTAAACCTAATGCTTGACGGGTTTTGTCGGTGAGGGTACGTCCTATTAATAGGGGGATACGTCCACCGGCGCGAACTTCGTCTAAGATGGTGTCAGGTTTGAGGCTGAAGGTGGAAATTACTTCACCTACGGCGTTGGTAATTTCACCTTTGTAGGGGTAAATGGTGATCACGTCACCGGTTTCCATTTTGGTGACATCGCATTGTATGGGTAGTGCGCCGGCATCTTCGGCTGTGTTAAAAAAGATAGGAGCGATCGCACTTCCTAAAATATAACCCCCAGCCCGTTTATTGGGAACAAAGGGAATATCATTGCCCAAATGCCATAATACAGAGTTAATTGCAGACTTGCGGGAAGAACCTGTACCCACAACATCACCAACGTAAGCAACAGGATGTCCTTTTTTCTTCAACTCTGCAATGGTTTCTAAACTTCCCGGTTGACGAGTTTCTAACATCGCCAAAGCGTGCAAAGGGATATCCGGGCGAGTTGTGGCGTGGGTTGCGGGTGATAAATCGTCGGTGTTGGTTTCCCCAGGAACTTTAAAAACCGTCACCGTAATACTTTCTGGTAATGTGGGACGCAAAGTAAACCATTCGGCTTCTGCCCAAGAGTCTACCACCCGTTTAGCGTAGGGATTGGTTTTTGATAATTCCAAAACATCATGGTACGCATCATACACCAACAGAATTTTGCTGAGTGCGTTGGCTGCATAAGCGGCTATTGGTTCTTTTCCCTGTCCCCCCATAACTAGAGGTGTTTCTGACGAGTCGGATACAGATACAGTGGCAACTTGCAGCAAATCAATTAATGATTGTACGTTATAACCACCTATCATTGTTCCCAGCAATTCCACTGCGTCTATTGGTGAAACTAAGGGACTGGTAATTTCTTCTTTCGCAATAGCAGTCAGAAATCCAGCTTTTACATAAGCTGCTGCATCTACACCGGGTGGAATGCGATCGCGCAATAAATTTAATAATACCTCTTCTTCACCTTTAGGTGGATTTTTCAGTAATTCACATAATTCTGAAGTTTGTTGTGCATCTAATGGTAATGGGGGAATACCTAATTGTGCGCGTTCTTGGGTGTGTTGTTGGTATTCAGCTAACATGATTTAGCTTTTCTCCTCTAATGTCTTGCTTTCTTTATTTTATTGTAGGGGAATTGTTACAGGAGTTACGAATGGACGGAATTTGCTCTCTCATCTTTTTTCAGTAAGATAAGAAATATTAAATTTTAATGATATTTACCAATGGATTTATTGTAATCCTGATATTATTTTTATGATCAAAATCAAATTTTCAATCTCTAATGATTAAGGGATTAATACAATTAACATCTGTGGAAATTAAACATAAAATCAATCATCATAAACTTTTTGGAGTTGATAATTTCTTGGAGTATCTTTTTAATTTCTGTTAAATATGTTTAACAGCTAATCAAATAACAGCCAATCAAAAGCAAATTGATAATTTTAGTTATTATGATTTAACACCATCAGTCTTACTTTATGGTGTTCCTAACACTGATAAAACAACACTATGCTATTCCTTATTTGATAAGTTAAAACAAGAATTTACAGAGGAAATCAACTTTTATTATCAGGAAATTTATATTGATTTTTTATGTAAAAAGGTTCTTCAGTACCTAGTATGCTAAACTAATATTGAAAACTCCAATTAAGTAAGTATCTAACTCGAAAATTATTAAAATTTCTAAATCCATAGGCAGAACGTTTAATCAGCTTGAGTTTGTTATTGATGCCAAAACACCGGTTTGACTTCAACTGATGAAAATTGATAAAGTTCTGCTAATTGGGGGTAATTATCAATGAGTTCAAAAAATATGCTAGGTATTTCTGGAAATAAACGGTAGAATTTGCTGTCTGTTTTCATTTAAAAAGTTACAGCAGATTGCAGATCAATGAGGTACAGAATCTAAATTGAAACCTAGATACATTCGCCAGTTTTACTCCTGACTCCTGAACCGGAGGTCTGCGAAGCGTCTCCTGACTCCTGCTGTATGTTCTGCATTTTTATGAAAATTACATTCAAATTACATAATTATTATACGCAATTAATCAATCTTACTTGCTGATTGTTTTCCATAAAACCGCCTTGATATGTAAGTTGTAAATTGAGTATTTTTGGGGATTGGATAGTATTTCTGCTAATCACGTTACAATATGTTAGAATGATAGCAAAATATGACGACTATTCAAGATTAATTTGACATAATTTTGTGTTTTGTCAACTTGAAAGGCTAAAATCTACAATTTTTGGAGTTGTTTAGGTTATGACAACCTCACAGGAGAGGATTATCCCGACGGATTTGCGAAATGAAATGTCGCGATCTTATCTGGAATACGCCATGAGCGTAATTGTAGGTCGGGCGCTGCCAGATGCCAGGGATGGTCTCAAACCTGTGCATCGTCGCATCCTCTATGCCATGCACGAGTTAGGTTTGCTGCCCGATCGCCCGTTTAGAAAATGCGCCCGTGTGGTGGGGGAAGTGTTGGGTAAATTTCACCCCCACGGTGACACGGCGGTTTATGATGCCTTGGTGCGGATGGCACAGGATTTTTCGATGCGATCGCCCTTAATCAACGGACATGGTAACTTTGGTTCCGTAGATAACGATCCGCCGGCGGCAATGCGATACACAGAATGTCGCTTACAAGCCTTAACTAGTGCCGCTTTACTACAAGATATCGAAGCCGAAACTGTAGACTTTGCCGATAACTTTGATGGTTCTCAACAAGAACCGACAGTTTTACCATCACGTATACCCCAACTACTGCTAAATGGTTCTTCTGGGATTGCGGTGGGGATGGCGACAAACATTCCTCCTCACAACTTAGGAGAATTGATCGATGGGTTAGTGGCATTAATTCACAACCCAGAAATTACTGATATCCAGTTAATGCAGTATATCCATGGCCCAGATTTTCCCACTGGGGCGCTGGTTTTGGGAACAGGAGCGATTAAAGAAGCTTACACCACCGGGCGCGGTTCTATCACCATGCGCGGCGTTGCCAATATTGAAACTATTGAACAACGGGGAAGGCCGGAACGAGAAGCAATTGTTATCACAGAATTGCCTTACCAAACCAACAAAGCGGCATTAATTGAAAAAATAGCCGAGTTGGTAAATGATAAACGCATTGAAGGAATTGCAGATATTCGGGATGAGAGCGATCGCGACGGAATGCGAATCGTCATAGAATTAAAACGCGATGCTTATCCCCGCGTTGTTCTCAACAACCTTTACAAACAAACTCCACTCCAAGCCAACTTCGGCGCGAATATGTTGGCCTTGGTAAATGGTGAACCCCAAGTCCTCACCATCAAAGATTTCTTAAGAGTCTTCCTGGATTTCCGCGTTGAAACCATTAACAGACGTACCCGTTATCAATTACGGAAAGCACAAGAAAGAGATCATCTTTTACAGGGTTTATTAATTGCTTTATCCCAATTGGATGCAATTATTATCTTGATTCGTCATGCACCGGACGCACCCACAGCCAAAGGTGAGTTAATCACAACTTACGGACTTTCGGAAGTGCAAGCAGATGCAATTTTACAAATGCAACTGCGGCGATTAACAGCCCTAGAAGCAGATAAAATTCGTCTAGAACACGAAGAATTGCAAAACCAAATCGCCGACTTACAAGATATCTTGGATAGACGGGAACGGGTGCTAGAAATCATTGAAAGCGAAGTTACCCAAATCAAAACTAGTTTCGCCACACCCCGACGCACACTCATTACTCACGCGGAAGGAGATTTAGATGATCTCGACTTAATTGCTAATGAAAAAGTCCTGATTCTTCTCACCAAACAAGGTTACATCAAACGGATGCCCGTTAATACCTTTGAAGCCCAAAGCCGTGCCACAAGAGGCAAAGCCGGCGCTAAAGTCAAAGATGATGATACCATTGAGCATTTCTTAACTTGCTGCGACCATGATAGCGTCTTATTCTTTAGCGATCGCGGTGTCGTCTACTCGCTGAGAACCTATCAAATACCCCTTGGTTCCCGTACCAGTCGCGGTACACCCATCGTCCAAATGTTACCCATTCCCAAAGAAGAAAAAATCACTTCCATCGTACCTGTAGACGAATTTAGGGACGATGAATACTTGGTCATGCTCACCAAAGGCGGTAACATCAAAAAAACCGCATTGGCAGCATTTAGTAACATTCGCGCCAACGGTTTAATTGCCATATCCTTAGAAGAAGGCGATCAACTGCGTTGGGTACGGAGAGCTAGAGTAGAAGATAGCGTCATCATTGGTTCTCGTCACGGAATGGCCATTCACTTCCGCTGTACCCATGAACAATTGCGCCCTCTCGGTAGGGCGACTCGTGGAGTAAAATCCATGAAACTGAAAAAAGGTGATGAATTAGTAGGAATGGATATCCTCCCAGCCGCTATTCTGGAAACTTTGAATACAGAAACAGAACTGGAAACTGAAGAACTCATCGAAACCGAAGATATCATCGAAACCGAAGATATCGAAAATAACGAAGATATCGAAGAAACCGCAGAAGTAGCCAATAACAACAGCACTGGCCCTTGGGTTTTAGTGATTACAATGGGAGGATATGGAAAGCGCGTACCAGTTGGACAATTCCGCCTGCAAAACCGGGCTGGACAAGGTTTAAGGGCTACCAAATTCAAAAACCGCAAAACCAAAGACAAATTAGCCACCCTGCGAATTGTCAACAACGACGAAGAAATCATGATGGTGACAAATCGCGGTATTATCATCCGTCAGGCCGTGAATGCAATTTCCACCCAATCGCGTTCAGCTACCGGAGTGAGAGTGCAGCGTTTAGACGAAGATGACGCAATTACAGGAGTAGCAATTGTTCCTCCCGATACTGGTGATACAGGCGAACTAGAAGAAGCAGAGTAAAGGAGAGACAGGAGGATTCAACGCCAATTCACTGTGCTAAAACTCTGCGTGACTTTGCGCTAACCTCCGCGTCCCTCTGCGTTAAAAAAAATTACGACTGATATAAAGATGAAGTATTTAGGAAAAAAGCCGTTTTCATCCTTTCATCTTTACGCTTTATCCTTGATTAGTGGACTATTGATGGGGGTGACAGTCGCCCCCGTCGGGGCTTGGTTTCTAGCCTGGTTCACCCTAGCCCCATTGTGGGTGATAGTTGTTAAATATACAAAGCCCCCTGCCCCCTGCCCCCTGCCCCCTGCCTTTATTTGGGCGATCGCATATCATGGAGTAGCCCTATCCTGGATTACTGGCATTTATCCTATGGATTGGTTGGGTGTTCCAGCCTTACCAGGTTTAGCAATCACCCTTTT
The DNA here is from genome assembly GCF_014698305.1 of Anabaena lutea FACHB-196. Lineage (GTDB taxonomy): Bacteria > Cyanobacteriota > Cyanobacteriia > Cyanobacteriales > Nostocaceae > Anabaena > Anabaena lutea. The sequence continues at coordinate 70,106 of NZ_JACJST010000007.1, forward strand.
TTGCTGGTCATTTATTAGCCTTTGGGGAGGAATATTAGTCTCAGTTTGGGCAGCTTTAATGGTACGTTTAGATCAGGAAAAACCCTGGCTGCGTGTATTAGTTGGCACGGCTTTATGGTGCGGTTTAGAAAGCCTTTGGAGTGCAAGTCCTTTGTGGTGGAGTTCTCTTTCATACACCCAATCACCGCACAATCTGGTCATTTTACATTTGGGTCAATTGTCTGGGACTAGCACTGTAACGGCTGTGATTGTGGCTGTTAATGGGTTGCTTGCGGAAGCTTGGATTTATTTTTGCACGCAGAGTCGCAGAGGCGCAGAGAGAGAAAGAAGAGTTAATTTTTACTTAATTTCGGCGGTTACAATATTTATAATTTCTCATATTATTGGTTTTATTTTTTATAATCAACCGCTTATCCAAAACCCAGATACAAATTTAAAAATCGGCATTATTCAAGGTAATATTCCTAATCAAATAAAACTGCGTCCTGAAGGATTACGTCGCGCTATTGAAGGTTATACTGAAGGATATTTAAAATTAGCAAGTCAAGGTGTAGATGGAGTTCTCATTCCAGAAGCCGCGTTACCATTTTTTCAACGCAACCTACCACAAACCTCTTTCCTGAAAGCAGTCAGAGAGAAAGGTGTAGTTGCTTGGATAGGTGCTTTTGGTGAAAGGGGAAACAGCTATACAAACAGTTTATTTACTGTCACTGCTCAAGGAGAAATTACCAGCCGCTACGACAAATCCAAATTAGTCCCACTCGGTGAATATATTCCTTTTGAACAAATTTTAGGGGCGATTATTCAACGTTTATCACCACTAGATGAACATCAAGTTCCTGGTTTATCAAATCAGGTTTTTAGTACTCCCTTTGGACGAGCAATTGTGGGGATTTGTTACGAATCTGCCTTTCCAGAAATTTTCCGTCGTCAAGCTTTCCTGGGTGGACAATTTATTCTCAGTGCCTCCAACGATGCCCACTATACAGCGGCAATGTCAGACCAACATCATGCCCAGGATATCATGCGAGCAATTGAAACCGATAGATGGGCAGTCAGGGCGACAAATACTGGATATTCGGCTTTTGTTGATCCTCATGGGAGAACTTTGTGGAAATCAGGACATAACACCTACGAAACCCACGCAGAAACTATTTATCGCCGCCAAACGCAGACTTTATATGTGCGTTGGGGTGATTGGTTGATGCCTTTGTTGTTGGGTTTGGCTGGGTTGGGGTGGTTTTTAGGCGGAACGGTTAAACGGCTCTAAGTAGCAAGACTGAATAAAAGAAAAGTTAGTAGTAAGGACTTTAGCCCTATCAAACCTAGCAAGAGAGCTATAAATCGCTAACTACGACAAAAATTTTATTTTACATTTAATTCTGTTTACCTACTTACAATTAGGATATACTGTTTTTGCAGTATATATCTAGCCTTGAGCTAAAAGACAACCACAAATGTCTTGACATTGCCAATAAATATATAGGAATAATATTTTATTTTTGAAATATACGTAGGGTGGGCAATGCCCACCTCAGCAATGGTTTGGTGGGCATTGCCCACCCTACGAGACTTAAAATTTTATGGCTACGCCACGCAAGCTATCAGATATCATTTATGATTCCTATAGAACATATCATAATCAACTGACTATTAAGAGGCATTAATATGACAAATTCAACATCTGATTTATGGGCAAAAATTCGCCAACAATTTGATAGTTTACCATATCCTAATTATCCCCTTGATAAATCTCCCAAAAATGATATTAATGCACTTTATCTTCATAACTTAATAACCCCCTATTATTTGAGAAATCAAAAAGTTATAGACACCAAAGATAGATTAATTTTAGATGCTGGATGTGGTTCTGGTTTTAAATCATTAGTTTTAGCAGAAGCAAATCCTGGAGCAAAAATTGTCGGTGTTGATATATCAGAAGAGTCAGTTAAACTTGCACGACAGCGTTTGGAATATCATGGTTTTGATAATGCTGAATTTCATGTTCTGTCAATATATGATTTACCCAAGCTAAATTATCAATTTGATTATATTAACTGTGATGAAGTTCTCTATCTTTTCCCTGATATAGCTGTGGCGTTGCAAGCAATGAAAGCTGTATTAAAGCCAGATGGTATTATTCGTAGCAACCTACATAGTTCACTTCAGAGAGTAAATATTTTTCGCGCTCAGAAAGTCTTTACTCTAATGGGTTTGATGGATGGAAATCCAGAAGATTTAGAAATAGAAATCGTCACTGATACCATGAAGGCTTTAAAGGATAATATCAATCTCAAAGCTACAACTTGGACTGCTGGCTATGAAGGGGAAGAAAAAAAACAGACTATTCTCATGAACTACTTATTCCAAGGGGATAAGGGTTACACCATTAATGATATTTTCTCAGCTTTGAGGGTTGCTGATTTAGAGTTTATCAAGATGACGAACTGGCGACAATGGGACTTGATGAACCTATTCAAAGAACCAGATAATTTACCTGCTTTTCTAGGAATGAGCTTACCGGAAATATCTATAGAAGATAGTTTACATTTATTTGAACTTCTCCATCCTATTCATAGATTACTAGATTTTTGGTGTGGTAATCCTCAAACTGCACATACTGTTGTACCGTTTTCCGAATGGACTGATTCTAGCTGGGAAAATGTAATAGTACATCTGCATCCACAGTTAAAAACCTCTACCTTCAAAACAACCGTTCTTGCTTGTATAAGTCAGGGCAAAACCTTTCCTATCCGTAAATATCTGGCTTTAACAGAGGAATTTGTCTATATAGATAGCTCAATAGCTATTTGCTTGCTACCTCTGTTTGACAAACCTTTACCCATGATGTCCCTAGTGGAGCATTGGCAACAGTTTAGACCTCTTGATCCTCTGACAGCAGAACCTACAGATAAAGTTAAGGTTTTTCAGCTATTACAAACGCTGCTACAGGTTCTAGAGGATTTTGATTGCATTATGTTGGAGCGTCAATCTTGATTCTAGTCCGTAGTGAGCCAATACTGTTCGATTAAGAGTTTCTGTAGGTTGGGTTAAGCAAAAGCTCATTGATGTCAACTTAAGCTCAAACCGTTGTCCCACAGCCGTTTGACCCCTCCCCTTAATCCCCTCCCCGTTTACGGGGAGGGGAGACAAAGCATAGCTTTGGCGGGGTGCGGTTCTTGGGGATTGATTGGTAATCGAATAAGTTTGATATAACGTCATGACAAGCCTTTCACCTTAAGTTGACACCTATGAGCGACAGCGCAACCCAACAAATACTTATAAATGTTGGGTTTCCTAAGGTCAACCCAACCTACTTAATTCTATTTTTTTAGCTTAACCGATAATATTGCGTAGTGAGTGATTTAAAGTGCAAACGGGTGTGTATCCTTTACTAAAGCGTTAGTTATAGGTAACGTATTACAGAGAAGTATCCTGGAGATTTTTCACCAAATACTAAATAGCTGTAAGCCTTAAAAAATAAGCTTTTCAGTCTATTTATTCCATCTGGTAAAAAAAGTTTTTCAGTGGAGTGATATGAAACTGAACAAGAGTGGGTAAGTTATTTGTACAAGGAAACGATACTTCACCAGCAAGGAAAACTACTATGAAAACTGAACTGAAAGCCAAATTTATCCAACACCTCCTCGGTAAAAAGAAAGAGAACGAAGGTTTCACCCTGATTGAATTGTTAGTTGTAATTATCATTATTGGTATTCTCTCAGCTATTGCTCTACCTTCCTTCTTGAACCAAGCGAACAAAGCTAGAGAATCTGAAGGTAAACAATACGCTGGTTCTATGAACCGAGGTCAACAGACATACTATTTGGAAAACCAAAGGTTTGCCAGCCAAATCACTCTCATGGGTTTAGGTATTGCTACTAAAACTACTAACTATACTTACAAACTTGAGAAATCTGCTGGTGGTGCTTTAGATGCTGCTGGTGCTTTGGTTGCCGTACTTAACGTTGCTGATCCTGTCAACCCCACTAATCTTAGATCCTTTATCGGAGCTACTGACCTAATTCAATCTGGTGGTGCGACAACAACAACTGCAATTTTATGCCAGAAGAAAGACGCAGGTGCTTATGCTGCCAATGGTGTAAACGTTGCTACTGCTGTTGATACAACAGCACCAACATGCAACGGTACCAACGGCTTCAAAGCAATTGAATAAGATAGTTTATAAGATGGCTTTGACAACTATCAAGTTTCTAAGCATATGATACAGATAGCTTCATGTAGTTAATGAAAAGGTAGGTAATTATATTACCTACTTTTTATTTTTTTATTGTCGTTTTCACAATTATGAATAATCTCCAATCTCTAGCACAACAAGCGTTTAAAAGTTTCCAGCAAGGTGAGTATTTCCCAGCCGAAGAACTTTATCAAGAATTGACTAATCATCAACCAGAAGTTAAAGAATATCACTGGTATTTAGGATTATCTTTACTTTTACAAGGAAAAGAAGCAGAAGCACAAACTACTTGGATGTTAGCAATTTTTGAAGGGGAAGAAGAACAAATTCAACAGTGGACTTATGAATTAGTTAAAATCTTACAAACAGAAGCACAAAGACAAGAAGAATTAACACAATATCAACTTGCTTGGGTTATTCGTCAACATATTCGAGAAATTTATCCTGGTGATGTTAATAATATTTTACAGCTAATCAATTTATCTTTAGATTTAGAAAATCTGACTCAAGATAGCTTTCAGGAATTAGAAATTATTGAAATTTTAAATTCTCAGCTAGAAGAAATAGATAGAGAACTGTTATTTTCTGTCCTCAAAAAAACTCTAAAATTATTATGGTTTGAACCTTGGATATTAGATTTTCCTGAAGCCTGTATTTTCTATTTAGATCCCTTACAACTTACTCACTGTGTCATGTTAACAGCTACGGAAGCTGCTTACGCAGGACACAAGTTTAACTTAGCAATTAAATATGCTGAATTAGCTTTAAAAATAAATTATCCAGATCCAGCAGTTATTTCTGAAGTCCTTAGTCACTTAGCGACTTTTTATTATGAAATTGGCGATTTTGATCAAGGAATTAATCTTGCTAAAAGAATACATGATTTAGCCCATAATACCCCTGATTTAATCACTGCTAATGTAGTGATATTACAGGGGTTATTAAGTTCCGGTGGACGCTGGTATGAAGCTATCCCAGTTATTCAAGAATATGAAATTTGTTTAAATAAGCTAATTACAGAAAAAGCAGACATAGATAGTACTAAAATTTATCGCTTACTCAATTGTACGTACTATCTACCCTATTTGCGTGATGCTGCTAGAAAAAATCGCTTTTTACATAATGAAGTTCTCAAAATCTGCCAAACCAGTATTCAAGCCTATGCTCAAGAACAATATAAGCGGTACTCTCACGCTAATGCTCAGAGAATAAAAGCACCGAAGAAAAAACTAAAGATAGGTTATCTTTCCCATTGTTTGCGAGAACATTCAGTAGGTTGGTTAGCACGGTGGTTATATCAACATCATAATAGAGAAGAGTTTGAAATTTATACTTATTTTGCTACTTACCATTCTCATATTCATGATTTTCTCCAAGATTGGTATGAGGAAAATTCAGATCATGTCAGAAAATTAGACCGAGATGGAATCGAAATTGCTGAACAAATTCATCAAGATCAAATTGATATTTTAATTGATCTTGATAGTATGACTGCGGATATTAGCTGTGAAGCAATGGCACTAAAACCTGCCCCGATTCAAGTAACATGGTTAGGTTGGGATGGTTCTGGAATCCCTGCTATTGATTATTATATTGCTGATAATTATGTTTTACCAGAATATGCCCAAGAATATTACAGTGAAAAAATTTGGCGTTTACCAAATGCCTATCTGGGGGTTGATGGTTTTGAAATTGGTGTACCAACTCTACGACGAGAGGATTTAGAAATTGCCAATGATGCAGTAATTTATTTTAGCGCTCAATCTGGTTATAAACGCAATCCTGAAAATGTGCGTTTACAGATGAAAATCCTCAAACAAGTACCAAATAGTTATTTTTTAATCAAGGATATTAATAAAGATGTAGGTGTGATTAGAGAGTTTTTTGAACAAATTGCTGAATCAGAAGGAGTTAGTAAAGAGAGATTACGCTTTTTAGAAAAAGTACCTTTATCCTCAATTCATCGTGCCAATTTAATGATTGCTGATGTGGTGTTAGATACCTATCCCTATAATGGTGCAACTACAACAATGGAAACTTTATGGGTGGGTGTACCTTTGGTAACGAAAGTGGGAGAGCAATTTTCAGCCCGCAATAGTTATACAATGATGGTGAATGCGGGTATCAGTGAAGGTATTGCTTGGAGTGATGAAGAGTATATAGAGTGGGGTGTGCGTTTAGGTAAAGATGCAGATTTGAGAAAACAAATTCACTGGAAATTATTAAAGTCACGTCAAACTGCACCGCTTTGGAATGGTAAACAGTTTACTCGTGAAATGGAAAATGCTTATCAGCAAATGTGGTTAAAGTACATTGATAAGTAGGTGAACAGAAAAAACCGTAGACGCGAAGCGGCTTCTCGAAGAGTAATATGTAACGAAAAGTAAAGTTGCCCAAAACCTCTTCTCTGTTCCCTGTTCCCTTGTCATAACGACAATTTTTAACGCCAACCGGACTTGAAAATAAAACCCCACCCCTAACCCCTCCCCGCTGTTTCGTGGAGAGGAATAAGAAGTTTTTCATGTGTCCTGGTGTACGCAGTTCATGATGGCTACTTAGTTGAAATCCTGAAATTATGTTAATCTTTAACCAAAGGGCTTAGTTTACGGTTGTAGGCATCACTCTATGAGATCCTGACAAATGACCCATTCTAACCGAAAAGGATTTTGATTATGATAAATATCACACAAAACCAACTACAACAACTGTATGAAATTGATGATTATCTCTGGTTAGAAGAAACCATTAAACTTCTAAAAACCAAAAAATTAGAAAATTTAGATTTAGATAATTTAATTGAGGAATTAGAAAGTTTGGGAAGAAATGATTTAAACAAAGTTAGAAGTCTTTTAAGACAGATTATCATTCATCTTCTTTTGCTACAATATTGGCATCAAGAATATGATCGAAATTGTTCCCATTGGGAGGGAGAAATAATTGCTTTTAGATATGATTTAAATAATAGCTTAACCACGACATTAAAAAATAAGCTATTTCAAGAGTTAGAACATATTTATAATGTTGCTGTTAAAATTGTCAGTACAAAAACAGGATTATCATCAAACCTATTTCCTGATAATTGCCCTTATTCCTTGGAACAATTATTAGATGATAATTGGTATCCTGAGAAACATTCATGAGGTAAAAATAAATGACCAGTCTTTACGATAAAGATTATGCTTATTGGGCTGAAGAGATGGCTGCAAAACTACAACAAAGACAGTTCCATGAATTAGATATTGAAAACTTAGTGGAGGAAATTAAAGATTGGTCAAAACGAGAAAGAGATAAACTCCTTAGTAGTCTGCGTTTAATCATTCATCATCTACTTAAGTGGGATTATCAACCAGAAAAACGTTCCCGAAGTTGGCAAATAACCATTAAAAGAGAGAGAAATAATATTGCTTTCTATTTAGAAGATAGTCCTAGTTTGCAAAAATATCTTGCTGATGATTGGCTCAAAAAACTTTATCTAAATGCGAGTTTAGATGCTACCAAAGAAACTGATTTAGATTTTCCCTTAAACTGTCCTTATGACATCACAGAAGTTTTAAACCGTGATATTAAACTAGAGTGAACTACCCACACTGAGTTGGAGTACCAAGTACAGTATCGGCTTCTGTACTCACATTTAAAGTTGGGAAAGTAAATTTTGGATTAAATTTTTTCTGTAGTTGGTATTGTATTAGAAGATTGAAGTTGATTTCTCTTCCACATTTACCGAATATATGTGTAGAAGTATTTGGTATTCTTTAATTTTGTAAGCCTTGTTTAACTAGAAATAGAAAGTTGATCAATCAGGCTATGTAATTCATAGGATTTGAGATTTTCAACTGGTACTTCTGCTAAAGCTTGTTCATCTTCATTAGGTAAGATAATTTTGGCATCAATACGAGGTAATAAAACTTCCCATTGAATAGCAGCCAAATTTCCTACTGGAACAATTTCTAAACCTTCACTAATGTCTAAATCTTCTTCCATTAGTAAATTCATAGTAACACTGGATAAAAACATTGCTGCTTCTTCCGCATCGATACTACTAATACTAATCAGTAGGGTAGTATTAGAACTCTGAGGATAATTAGCTAATTCTTTGATGATTTCTGTCAACTCTAAACCTAGTTCATCTTCTGGTTGTGACCAGTCAGGGAATATAATTAAATTAGTTTCTTTGAGATTTAAAGACAATAAAGTGGCATTAAATAATGCAGAACTCACAGTTTGTGCCATTTTTGTCCAAGAGAACTTTTTAGCCTGTGCTAAACCAGCGGGAATTAATGACTGACGAACAGTAGGTTTCTGCACTTCACAGAGAGCATTTGTCAGTCCTTCTACATCATTATCATTGACATAAATAGCTGCTTCCGCTGTGACTTCTGGAATTGAAGCATTAGGACAAGTAATTACAGGACAACCACAAGCCATTGCTTCTAATAGAGGCATTCCAAAACCTTCATATTTAGAAGGATAAACTAAGGCCACTGCACCAGAGTAAGCTAGTGCTAATTCTTCATCACTAAGTTGTAGTATATGTACAGTACTACCTGATGTGTAGGTTCTTAACTCTGGCTCAAACATCCCACCAATACCAGTACAAATAATATCAAATCCGTACCTACTTGTTAGTTGTGAGAAAGCTTTGAAAAATAAAATACCATTTTTATAATCACCACTAGCACCAACTAATAGAAAGTATGGTTTATTAATGCCATACTTATATTTAAAAACTTTAAGCTCATCTTCAGAAGCTGGAGAAAAGAGAGAATCTACACCACAATGAGCAACGGTAATTGATTCTAAGGGTATGTCAGGGAAAATTTGAGCTAAATCTTTAGCAGTATTTTCAGAGATGGTAATATAAGCGGAGGCGTGTTTAATTCCGTTATGTTTTTCACGCCACATAGGTTCATCAAAGTTCGCTCCCAATACTTCAGGTATCATGTCATAAGCCATAAATACTGAAGGGGTATCAATGGGAGTAGTGTAGTAAGAAGAAATAAATAATTCGGCTTCTTCTTCATCACATATTTGTTGAAGCATCTGCTTATCAGCTTCGGTATTGTTATAGTCGTAGTAGGGAATAGTGCAGTAGCGAATACCGGGAATTTGAGGTGCGGTGTTAACTCTATCTAATACCAAAATATGCTTGGCAAAATCAGTATTTGACCATTGTTGTAAGAGACTGCGCCACACTCTAGCTATTCCAGTTCTGTAGAGTTGGAAAAATACTCCATCAATGATTATTTGTGGTTTAGCATGGATACGAAAAATTGACTTCAGATAATTTTTAATTAAATCTAAATCTTGGTTTTTATTAAACTTTAAATTACTGTCTAGGTCATTGGTGTATTGATAGTCTATAAACTGTAAACCATCTTTTGTAAATAAAATATTCCAAGGGCGAAGATCGGCGACATTATCTAGCTGTTCAAGTCTATCAAATTCGGTTTCAATTTTTTGAATACAAGTTTCATAACTAGGCATTAAAACTTGCCCAATTTGAGCAACATCAGAAATAAGTATACCCGGAATTGCTTTAATATCTTGATTAAGATGAGATTTATGAATTACTAATCCTTCGGAATCGGCTTTGAGAATATAACTACGAGGTTGTAACGGATAACCTATATAGGGAAATATAGATTGTCTTTGATAATTAGGAGATTCAGCATAATAAAATGAACGTTTTAAATCAGTATCACAGTGAGTTGTAGCTTCATAAGGCATTTTGATAAAAACAGGTTTAACTTGACTAATTTTCTCTAAAGTTAACTGTTGTTTTAAAACATCTTTACCACAAACTCTCGATTCATCAGGATGGGGAAGTTCCATAATAAAAGATTTGGAAACTTGATTGAGGTTGGTTAAAAAATCTTCCGCATCTTGAATATGATGTAAAACTGACAACAAAAGAGTAACGTCAAAATAAGTACAAGCTTGAGCGGCGCTACATAACCATTCTGTGCTAACTTCAGAATGAATTAAAATTATATTATTAACACCTTCTAGTTTAATTAATTCTTGTTGCAAACGTGCATAAGGATATTGTTTTTCAATACTTACGAATATGTTTTCAGGAAATAATTTAGCAAGATTAATAGTAAAAAAACCTACATTAGAACCAATATCTAAAATAGTCTGTTTTGGTTTTATATAATTTTTGATTACTTCTAATCTTTCAAAATCGTTTGCTCTAACTCCTTCTCTAATTAATTTTCCATGTAAATAAATAGATTGATAAACTTCAGGTAAAGCATCTATCAATTTTTCTAAATTCGTTTCTGCATTAGTGGACATAATTTATTCTCCTAATTTTGATAAATTCCATCATTCGAGGATCTAAAATTGGCTATTTAATTTCAACCAATCAGTAATCGATGCCATTGATTCATCATTCTTTCAAAATATAAATGGCTTTTCAGTGGATGTTCTAAAGCTTGCCAAAATGAAACATATCGATCAATCAATTGGGCAATAAGTTGACCAGATGATTTAATATTAGGGTTAACAATTGAGTTAAGATTATGCTTGTGTTGCTGAAATTCAATAAAATCATGAAAAGACTCGTCGGAATCAAAGACTTCCTGAAGTTGTTCTAATGGCATAAATAGAATATCTTTAGAAATTAGGCTAGATTGAGGTTGCAGTTGATTTGGATCAGGATTAAAACGACCTGTTTCTATGCTGATTCCAAAGGGTAGAAATTCTATACCCACTGAAGATTGATCCGTCACCAATACATCTACAAAAGGAAATAAACTACAAATATTTAAGGTTCTAGGTGCAACAACAATATTAGGAATGTCATATGCTAAAGCTGTTTCCTCCATTTCTTTAACAGAGAGAAGACAACTCTCATACATTGCTTCTAACCCTGTTGGATAAGCTTGACCTGGATTCACATAAATATGATTCTTAATAATCACGTTACAGCGAAGATTTTTAAATAAGGGTAAAAGTTTTTCCCATTCTCTTGTGTGTCCCCAAGTCGGTGCATATAAAAGTGTGTATTTATAGGGTAAGTTAGATAATTTTTGAGCTAGTTTGCTATCTTTCTCAGAAAATTCCATTTTGTCGTATTTTGGCCAGCCTCCCTGTAAAATTAATCTTGTAGGTTTTTGAAAAGGCTGTGCATAAGTTAAGCCTAATATTTTTTGAGCATGATGAAAATGAAAATCTCCCGGAACGAAGATAATATTAAATTCTCTTAATCGGTTTTTTTCAATTTCATAAGCATCTATATCTCCTAAATCGTGATGTAAGTAAAACAAATATTTGTAACCGTCTACAGATTTTATAATCTGTGGATGATGCTGAGTATGGTCAAGTAAAATAGCAGCTTTTGCACCTGTTGGTTGTTGATCAGGTCCAATCAACCAACGACAATCAAAGTGTTGACTCATTGCTTCAAAAACAGACAGTCCTGCTTGTGCTTGTAAATCATGATAAGCAATGAAATCAACTCGCATTGGCTGACTGACAAAACAAAATCTAGCAGTAGATGAAACTCTTTGTAAAAGATTAGTTGTGGAAATATTTTTTGTATAAGGAACTAGCTTGAGACGACCTTGTTTGCGAATTTCTCCATACCATTTTTCTATATTTTCTGCATCTACATCATCTCCATGACAAACGTAGTCAATATTTAAGTTGTCTAAATAATCTAAATTAACATTTAAGGGAGCATTAGGAATAACTTCATCAACATAGCGACAACTTTCAACCACAGCAATTCTTTCAGCCATACTCATAATTGGTTGGCGTTTATATCCAGCAACAGTTTCATCAGAGTGGATACCTACCACTAATTCATTCCCTAAAGATTTCGCTTGTTTGAGAAAGTTGACATGACCTGCATGGAACAAATCAGCTACCATATCAACATAAATTCGGATTGATTTTGTATTATTCATAACATAATAAACTTTTTGGTCAAAAACAATAATTTTCTAATTGTAGTAATTCAATCAATTTTAATAAAGACATTAAATCGATCTGGATTATAAAAACCCTCTGTAATTTCAGCAGAATAAAAGTCTTTAGGATTAAATAAAAGATGTTCTGAACGATGAGAGCGAATTGGTAAATCTCCTATAAAAATAGATGTTTTGGAAACTCTTTTCATTTCCTGAATTGCTGTTTTAGCATATTCCAAATTTGGAAAATATTGAAATACACTATAAGCAAATGCTTTGTCAAAAGAATGATCGTTGAAAATTAAATTATTGGCTGAACCATGTATAACTGAATTTCCAAGTAATTGGATGTGTTTTTTTACTAGAGATTGAGAATAATCTATTCCTATATAACCACAATCTAAATATTGAGCAATCATTCCAGCACCGCAACCGACTTCTATAATTTTATCTGTAGACTTAATATCTAGAATTTTAGTTATTTGACTTGCAACAAATTTAGCATCAATTGTTGTATCTTCATATCCATCTAGTTCTTTTAAGTCATTAGTTTTTAAACGTCCTTTTCTTTCCCAAATTTCCTGCCAATCTAAAGACATAAATAAATTTACCTTTTTGTTTCTTGAAAAAAAATCTCTTTAAAACACTGGATAAGATTCACAATATCATCTTCTTGAATATTACCCATATTAGCTATTCTAAATATAGTTTTTTCTAATCCTCCTTGCCCGGCATAAATTATAAATCCTGACTGTTTTAAGTAATCATGAATTTGTTCATAACTATAACTTAAGGATAATTTATAAGATTTTAAAACACAGGAATAATTAACAGGATTTAATAAAGTCTCAATTCCCATAGATTGTAATCCATTTTGAATCATTTGAGAACGGTTTTGATACAAATTGTGTCTGCTTTTCCATCCTCCGTCGTCTTCCAATTCTTTTAAAGCTTCTCGTAAAGCATAGCTAACTTGAACAGATTGAGTAAAAGGAGAATAACCTTCTAGTTGTTGTTTGTGATAGCTATAAAGATCAAGATATAGACTAGAAGCGGCCGTTGAACGAAACTCAAATACAGATTTTTTAACTAGTACAAATGACAATCCTGGTACGCCATGTAAACATTTATTAGCAGTTGCAGCACAAGCTTCTAAATTCCAATCAGAGAATTTTATGGTTTCTGCTCCAAAACTAGAGACACAATCTAGTAATAAAGCAATATTTAGACTGCGGCAAATTTCTCCTAATTTGGCCACATCATTTAATCTTCCTGTTGTGGTTTCATGGTGAACAGCGACAACATGAGTAAAGCTAGAATCTTGGGTTAGATATTGCTCCACTGCTTGCAAATTCATCGGTTCTTCCCACGGGGAGGTGACTACCGTTAAGTTTTTGTCATGGATTTTAACCATTTTTGCCATTCGCTCACCATAAACCCCATTGGTAACAATCAAAGCTTTTCCCGATTTTGGGATCAGGCTTGATAGCATAGCTTCTACCGCACAAGTACCTGAACCTGTCAGCACAATGGCTTCATAGTTGGCGATCGCTTCTGGATAAACACTAACTAAACGAGTTTTGATGTCTAACATCAATTGAGCAAATTCTGGTTCTCGATGGCACAAGTCTTCTTTGAGTAAAGATTCGCGCACTCTGTCACTGAGAGTAACAGGCCCAGGATTAAGTAAAATGTTGCGTTGGTTTATTTTCATTGTGTTTGCAAAAACTGTCGTAACCGTTGAGCAACTTCTGGTGGTGTAATTTGTGGTCGAGGTATTTTTTCGGGGATACCGGATTTGATTTTAATGTGTAAAAAAGTTAGTTCTTCTGAAGATGATTTTAAATAATTTTCTAGTTCATCTGGAGTATTTATACAAGCAACTTTCTCATAACCACAAGCCGAGGCGATCGCACTAAAATCAATGGAATGAGAAACAGTAGCTTGACCTCCAGTAGATTCATGGCATTGATTATCTAACAAAATATGCATAAGATTTGCTGGACGTTCATAACCAATAGTAGCCAATGCTCCTAAACGCATTATTGCTGCTCCATCTCCATCCAAAACAATCACACGCTGTTGGGGTTTACTAATGGCTATTCCCAATCCCAAACTAGAAACACAACCCATTGAACCGACCATATAAAATTGATTCTGGTTATCTTCAATAGCATATAGTTCTCGACCACAATAGCCTGTTGTTGCTAATAAAATATCATTATTTTGAATAGTAGTTTGAATTGTTTTCAGCATTTCATGCCGACTAAAACTAGATTCAGGTTTTAAATTTGCTGAAGTTGCTGTTAATAAATAAGACTTAACTTGGAGATTAGAATTCAGAGAACAAGATTCTACTGAACCTTTTTTCATTACTAAAGCATAAGGTGTTTTATCATTTCTCATTATTTGAACTGCACGCTCTAGAGTAGGCTGAATTTCATCAACCTCTGTGGGAAAATATTCCCAAGGGATTTGCATCAATTCTAGTAATTGTGGGGTAATTTGTCCCATAAGCTGGTGTTGTGGTTCATCCTTTGCACCATCTGGTTGACCACGCCAAGTGACAATAATCAAAATAGGAATTTTAAAAATTTGATTGAGAGATGTTAAGGGGTTAACCGCATTGCCTAAGCCAGAATTTTGAAACATGACAATACTAGGAACTCCGGCTAATTCTGCACCAGATGCGATCGCTACTGCATCTCCTTCATTTGCAGCACCCACATAGCGTAAAGAAGGGGAATCAATCACATAGTTAATGAAAGAAGTCAGATAGGAACAAGGAACGCCAGTATATAACCCAAATCCTAAACTCTGTGTAGCTTGAATAAAACTCTTAGCAGGTATCATTAAAAACCTCCTGCTCTAATTATGTCTTGAATTTCATCTACATCTAACCAATTTCCTGTAATATAAATCACCTGGACAGCATAGCCGAGATTTATTAATTCATTGATTAATGTTGGCATTCTTCCTTGTTGCTGCACATCATCTTCAACTAATAAACCTTTGAGAGTATGGCGAAAAACATCTTGTAAATTACTTGAAACTTTTAATAATCCAGTCCATATTCCACAAATTTGCGGTAGTAAAAGTTGATTGTCAATTTTTTGTAAATAGACATCTGTGTAGAACGCTTTTTGGGAATTCGGTAATGAGCAATTGACATAATCTGGTCTGACAGAATTTAAACTAGCCTTTGCATCAGCATCAACAACAATCGCAAAATCTTGTTCAGTATCTAGTAAAAGTTGCAATATATATTTTTTGAATAGCACATCCCCATAACCGATGATCAAATCTTGTTTTTCCAAAGATATTCCTTGTAGTCCTAAATAGAGAGACATAAGTTCTCCCGTACAATCATAATTGTCATTATCAACGTAATTCAGATTCGGCAAATTGATAGCTTCTTTTTTATATCCTCGAACTACAGTAATATCTTTTATGCCTATTGTGCGGTAATGATTAACAACTTGAGACAATAAAGGTTCACCCTTTAATTCCAGCATACATTTGGGCTTATCTGCGGTAAGTTCTCCAAATTCTACGCCTCTTGATGCAGCTAAGAGCAAAGCTGTAATGTCTTTTTTATTCTGGGGTAAATAACGCTTCTCAGCTTCTTGTAGTTCTAATGCTCCTTGTAATCTAAAAACTTCTGAAACTGGAATAATCTCTTCTTCAATATTTAGCAAGCTTTCTTCAGTCAAAATTGTTTTTGCCGCTTGTTGCATTGCGGTTATAGCTGCTCTGCAAATTTGATTAGCCCAGATGACAATTGAAAATTGATAATCTCGAAAAACTTGAGTAGGAGTAGTGTAGTATTTAGTCGGAATAATAACAACCGGACAGCGATCACCCCACTCTTGCTTAAATGCTAAAATTTCATCAGAGACTCTCAAAGAACTATGAATTATAATACCATCAGCCCCAGCTTGGTGATAGGCTTCTGCTCGTTTGAGAGCTTCTGGTAAACCCCAACCAGCAATAAAAGCTTCAATTCTGGCAATTACTACAAAATCTTCATCAGACTGAGCATCTTTAGCTGCTTTAATTTTTCCACAGAATTCTCCTATATCTGCTAAAGGTTGAGTTGCTCCATTAATAAAACTATTCGTTTTCGGAAATACTTTATCTTCTATGCAAACCCCAGCAATTCCTCTTTGTTCTAATTTCTTGACTAAACGACGAACATTATTAAAATTACCATAACCTGTATCCCCATCCAACAGAATTGGTATTGATGTAGCGTCGCACATAAATTCAAGCACTTCTAGTACTTGTGTCCAACTTGCTTCATTATTATCTCGAACTCCCATTGCTGAGGATATAGAAAGACCACTAGCCCAAATTCCTTTAAATCCTGCTTCCTCTACAATTTTAGCACTTAAGCCATTATGAGCTTCCATTAAAAACTCAAGATATTGTGAGTTTAGAAGTTGTCTCAATTGCTTTGTTTTTCTCACCATATCTAATTACAAGTTTTCAATAATTATTAATTTGTGTATCGGTCTGATATTTTCTGGGTAGTTTTCTGATCGGCTCTGCTCTTTTGTAATATCTTCGAGAATAAAATCTACAGAGTTTGCCAACTACATCCAAGTTATTAACTACTTCTTAACTTTGAGAATAAATCTTTTACAAAACTTAAAACTCAGGAAGTTGATTGACTGGAAAAGTCATCTCATCAAACAACAGAGCCTAGTTTAATCTAGTGAGGATAATTTTACTAGCTCGTCTAATTAGACAACATCAATTAATTTTTTGAGGCTATTAGTCTAGGGATCGCTCTGACTCTCCCCCTCCCTTTTCTTCATATTCCCCAAAACAACCTTATAATCCTGCCTATCAGGATGCTGTTGCACCAACTTCTCCATTAAAGCGATCGCACCCTTGGTATCTTTCATTTCTAGCCGCAGTAAAGACAGTTTTTCCAGCGCCAATTGGTTGTTTGGTTCTCGCTGCAAAACCAACTCATATCCCTTAGCCTTTTGTTGCAATTCACTGTCAACAGACTGAATAACAGGTTGCTGAGATTGCTGAGGCTTCTCCCAAGATTGTTTTAGAGTATTAACTGCTCCAAATAAAATTGAACCACCAAAAGACAAGATAGAAATATATGTTACGATTCTTTGCTTTCGCTCCAGCTGCTTACGACGCTTAACTAAGTAATCATCTCCAGAAATTGCCATGTTTCAAAAATTGCTGCGGTAAATACTTAAAAAACAGCAATCCTCCTCTTCTATTTATGAGATTACCCACAACCTCACAGAAACTATCACCCAATGCCCGGAGTTGAGTTAATTCTCTGCACCAAGCTGAAAATTTCCTAAATAGTTGCTTAACGCTGGAGTTTTCCCTTGATGGATTTACACATTTGGAATGCTCGCAAACGTCTAGACTCGGCTTTGGCAATGACTCCTAGGCATAGTTAACAGTTCTTGGTGGTGATTACCGTACAAAACATCATTTTCTAGCAATTTACTAGGGTGAGTTGTGATATACTCAAGAAGTTGAGACTAGCTTTGCCAAAATATAGCGCTCTACGCACAAGTAACAATGGCAAAACGGAAAGCAGTTTTGATTAAGCATTTACCCAAATAAAATCTGAACTACATCGAGGTTATGACTCAGCAAGTAATTCACCCTATGGTGAAATTGCAGCGTAACGTGCAATCACTCGTAGAATCCAATATCATTAAGCCCACCGATAGCATTTGGAAAATTGCTTTACTATACGGCAATGACTGGCAGCACTGGAAACAGGAACTGCAAGACTTCGGCTTTAGCATGCAAGATCCAATTGGTGACCTACTGGCGGTAGAAACTTGGGATGAAGAATAGGTATGGGGTAAGGGGGACAGTGATCACTGATAACTGCCCCCCACCCATCACTGACAAATAAGCAATGCCTGAGCCAGTTCCTTAGCAGTTTGGTAGCGATCGCGTGGCAAAGGTTCCGTAACGCGCTCGATAACTTCTCGGAGTTGAGGAGTAATGGTAGGCACGCTTTTAACATCAAAGCCAAACGCTCGTCCCTTTTGACGGAAAAACTTCAAAGGATTTTCGCCAGTGAGCAAAAAAATCAGCGTAGGTCCGATGGCATACAAATCTGATTGTGTCAAGGGTTGTCCGCGTTCCTGCTCAGGAGCGCAGTAACCTTCTGCACCAATCCTTGTTCCTGGTGCGGTTCCAGTTTCTTTTACTGCTCCAAAATCCAACACCACCACGCGATTGTTAGAACTTCGCACCATTAAATTTGCGGGTTTAATATCACGATGAATAAGTGGTTGCTCTTGGTTATGAAGATATTCTAAGATCTCACAGGTTTGAATCATCCAAGCGATCGCTTGATTTGGTGTCACCGGACCATTAGTATATATACGTTTTTCTAAATCTTGTCCATGAATTAATTCCATCGCCAAGTATTTTTTGCCACCTTCCACAAAAAAGTCGTAATACTTAGGAATTCCCGGATAGTTAAGATGTTTAAGAGTGTTAGCTTCCCGTGTAAATAACTCTTGGGCTTTAGCAATTTTAGCCATATCAGCATTCATCTGCTTTAAAACTAACAATTGCGGTACACCTGTACTCAAACCAATAGCATCCCAAGCTAAATAAGTAGTACCCATACCTCCTTGTCCTAGAGTACGTAACACCTGGTAGTGACGAATTATCTGTTGTACAGAAAGAGGTTCACCGCAGTGAACGCAAAACAGATTATTTGGGGAATTTCCTTCGTGGGTGCATCGAGAACTATTGAAAGCAGCAGTGACATTCTGATTTTGATACCCAGGTAAAGCATCCGGTTCGGGAATTTCCTGAAGTTGGAATTTGAGGATAGGCCCCCCCTGCGCCAATTGCAACAGAGAATTATTGGGCAGTGTACATTTGTTGACAAGAGTACCATTGAGGAAAGTCCCATTTGTCCCTTGACTAATTACCTGCCAAGCATCACCCTTCTTCCCAGCACTCACTTGCTTCAGTTCCAGATGATATCGAGAAACTAGACTATCATTTAAAACAACGTGATTATCCACCGCCCGACCAATACGAATCACGGTGGAATTCTCAAAGCACCACTGCTGAAGCGGCGTTTTTTGTTGCCTGTCTAACAGGGTTAGAGTAACCACATTGACACTCCCCGGTCTATTGAAAACTTTGCTGATTGGGACAAACTTTTACCCGAATAAGTATAGCCGTAATGTTGTCATGGCCATTGTATTCGTTTGCCAAATCAATTAAGTCGCTCAGACCCAGTTCTAGGTTAATGCCCGAACTAAGCAGCGGTTCTAAATAAGTTTGGTAGTTGCTCTCTAGTAAATCATTATCCGATAGACCGTCCGAAGCTAACAGTAGGAGAGTATCTTCATGGATCTCAAAAAACTCCACATCAGGATGGAGCAAATTTTCGTCCCGTGGTCCCAAGGCTTGGGTGAGTTGGTAGGCATCTGGACGGGCATAAGCTATACTGGGTTCTACACCTTTGCTAATTTCCCTTTGACCAACTTCGTGATCTACCGTGACTTGTACTAATCCTCCCTTGCGAGTCAGACGATAGAGACGACTATCTCCCACATGAGCGACGACTGCCCTAGTATTCTGCATTAACAACATTACCAGGGTAGTACCCATGCGCCCAACACCAGAACGAGAATCTTGTTGATTAAGATCGTAAATTTTCTGATTAGCTAAATAAACGGCTTGACGGATAGTTTCTACCGTTGGTAATTCTGGAGAAACCCAGTTTTCTTGAAAGTATTTTTGCACAGTCTTCACTGCTAACTCACTGGCTACTTCTCCCCCAGCGTGTCCCCCCATTCCATCACAGAGAATATACAAACCTCGTGCTTGCAAAGTGCGACTTCTGGGTAATTCCACCTTTTGCAAGTTGGTTTCAATGCCAAAGTAGTCTTCGTTATGATTACGTTGACGACCTACATCAGTGCGTCCTGTATCTTCTACACTTTTTAACTGCATTGACAGTAGAATTGTCGGTGCATCTTCATTTCTATCATTGATTTCCTCTGCATCAGCATCATGATCATCATCTGGGAACATAGTGGGTGCAGTGGTATATTGTGCCTCTAGGTTGCTAAAATCTGGGTTTTGGGGTGATTCTAGTTCTGTGGCTATCTCTTCCAAACGCGATCGCAATTGTGCCAAAGTTTCAATCTTACCGACTTCTAAATCCTCCAACATATGCACAACCGAGCCAATATGAGTGCGTTGGGATTTTCTACATAAAGTTTCCCAAACCCTTCCCAACGCCTTGATATTTACAGGCTGTGCTGTATTTGGTAAATTACCAGTAGACTCTTCCACATACAAACTTTGTAATCCCAATCTTTGGTCTTCATCCAATCGCAAATTCGATAACTCCAACAAACTTTGGCGACAATTCACTGGTTCGAGTACCCCCCAAAGTTGAACCATCTCATAGCACCAGTGTAATATTTGTAACGGTTGCGTTGTGTCATCTTGCCACAAATCCAGTAAAAGCTGCCAATGGGAACGGTCTTCAAGGAGTAGCACCTGTATATTATCTTGCTCCCACCCATCGTGAATTAGTGGTATCCCTGCTGGAATCTCCCTTTGTAATGCAATATAAGCTTGAGCAAAACTAGGTATTCCACTTACATCCACAGATGACATCATCAACCCCTTTGGTTCATGTTCGAGCATAGCCCCAATAGGTGATATTTGATAAGGTCGGCAATCTAAAACCCTGACCTTGACTTCCACATTCGTCGCCATTACTTGAAAATCTGGTAGTGGCTCCAACAATTGATAACGCTGCTGTGGGTCTAAAAACGAGCCTACCGCCAATTTTGAGAGCGAAGAATTACTCACCCCATCTTCTGAAATTGCAACAGGTATCTTCTGAGTAATTATTGCCCACCAAATTGTGCCACATTCTGCACCGCAGTTGGGACAGTTTGGTGTACTTAAAGCTACTTGAGTACTGCATTGAGGGCAGTCCTTGTGAATTAAGGAAGTACCGCATTTTTGACAAAATTTATTGTCATTAGGGTTTTCAAATTGACAGTGAGGGCAAATCAGCATAGTGGAAGTTCCTCGATTTTCCTTCTAAGGTGCTTCTAGCCACTAGATCCAAAGTGCCACAATTAGCTGACCCTGACTACAGTATATGTATAAGAGATTGTGGATTCACCAGGGAATATTGGTGGCAGGATATAATTGTAAACTACCTACAATGACAGCAAGGAGCTAAGGTGTAGGCTTTTAGTAGCCCTGAACTATCTGTATTGAGACTACGACACAAACAATTCGTTCCGCTAGGCTGGTTTACTTTAGCAGCCACAATAATAGCAATCCATCTTTTTGCCCTGTTTAAATCAGCATCTCCACTCCGTCTTCCTGCGCTAAATGAATCTTACGTTAGATGATACAAACAGACAGCTAACTTAAGGTGTATTTCGCCGACACAGATTTTTTCAGGATTTTGATGTCCGCAGGAGTTAGTTCGCGCCATTCACCTAGTTCTAAACCATTGAGTTGTAAGTGAGCAATACTGACCCTGATTAATCGTAAAGTCGGAAACCCTACCGCCGCAGTCATGCGCCGCACCTGGCGGTTTTTGCCTTCTGTGAGAGTCATTTCTAGCCAAGCGGTGGGGATATTTTTTCTAAATCTAATCGGGGGGTGGCGTTCGCTAACAGTAGGTTCTTCAAATAGTAGCCTGACTTCGGCAGGACGAGTCCGATAATCTTGAATTTCCACCCCTGTGCATAACTTATTGATAGCCTCTGCATCAGGAATATGTTCTACCTGTACCCAGTAAGTGCGTTTATGACCAAACCGGGGATTAGAAAGACGATGCTGTAATAGTCCATCACTGGTTAACAACAGTAAACCTTCACTGTCCCAGTCCAAACGCCCCACCGGATAAACATCAGGAACCTGAATATAGTCTTTCAGGGTGCTGTGTTTAGGAGATTCCTGGGTAAATTGACTCAGAACTCCATAGGGTTTATGAAAAATAATATATCTATGGTCACTAGTCATCCGATTTTGGATTTTGGATTTTGGATTTTGGATTTTGGATTGATTCCACGGATAAATCTGGAGGCTTGTACCATGAAGGAATTATTGGTCATCAATGACGAATTATTTATTATGCCAATTTCTGAACAGGACTTACGCAATAACTTTCTCAAACCTTTCTTCCTTTGCGTCCTTTGCGGTTTGTTTATTCATGATTTTGCATAAGTCCTGCTGAAATAGGTCGCTTGTGATTGTAGTGTATGATGCTAATAACACTGCACAAAATCATTTAAAACCTGCTTGGGAAAGATTTCAAAAGGTAAGCTTCCATCAGTATCCGCTTAGATAAGGTAGCGTTTAATGAATAATCTCATAACTAAACGGGTTATTTGGATCAAATTAGCTTGCAGGGTTTTTAGTATAGGTTTATTACCTGCACTAACAGCGTATCCTGTATTAGGTGCAGAGCGATTAAACCTTTCTTTCGGCATTTTAGAGGAATCTATACCCATTAATTCACTGGAAAAATATGCTGAAACAGGAAAAATTGATGATGATTTAGCTGTATATGCTCAGTATGCCGACAAAAAACAACTAACTCAACTACGGAAAGTTTTAGTAACTCCTATTCCTTTGAATATAGTCAACGTTTCGCAATTTCTTTATACCTCGATTGGTGAGAAATTATTAGAAAAATTGGGAGAAATTATTCAAACAGACTCTCGTTTATCAGGGTTCTATGCAATTCGAGCAGCACTTATTTTGGCAGCCGCAGAACCTAATAATTTTACGCTTTTAAATGTATTACGCAAATTTCCTACAAAATCAATTTCAATTAACTTAGACCGGAGTTTGGCGATTGCCGATAAATTACAGAATTTAGTCAATCAAACTCAAAATGCAGTAGCACTTATCAACGCACAATCCCAACTCAAATCAACCACATCTAATTTGAATTCTGGGCTTTTAGCAGATATCAGAAAACCAGGTAACTTGACTTGGCAAAAGCAAACTATCATACTCAATGACCAATCTCGTAACCGCACTTTTCCCGCTGATATCTATCTACCCAATATCTCAAATCCGCGTCCAATCATTGTCATTTCCCACGGACTCGGTTCTGACAGAACAAGTTTTGCTTACTTGGCTGAACATCTAGTTCAATCAGGCTTTGTAGTTGCTGTTCCAGAGCATCCTGGTAGTAATGCAGAACAATTACAAGCTCTATTATCAGGCACAGCACAGACAATAACTAACCCCAGAGAATTGATTGATAGACCATTAGATGTGAAGTATTTGTTAGATGAACTAACTCGTTTATCTGAAAATAACCCAGCATTTAAAGGGCGTTTAAATCTACAACAAATAGGGGTTATAGGACAATCTTTTGGTGGCTACACAGCTTTAGCATTAGCAGGTGCAAAAATTAATTTTGAGCAATTAAACAAAGATTGTCCAGATATAAAAAACACACTAAATGTTTCGCTTTTACTTCAATGCTTGGCTATAAATTTACCCAAGACAGAATATAATTTATTCGATACACGAGTTAAAGCAGTAATTGCAATTAATCCCGTTATTAGCAGTATTATGGGGAAAGCTAGTCTCAGCCAAATTAAAATTCCCATGATGATTGTATCGGGCAATGCTGATACAATTGCTCCGGCTTTACCAGAACAAATCATACCTTTTACATGGTTAACAACATCAAATAAGTATTTAGTCGTTATCAATAATAGTACACACTTTTCTACTATTGCAGAATCACCGAATGCAGTTTTTCCTGTTCCTACAGAGGTAATTGGTTCAAGTCCCGCATTGGCACGTAGCTACGTCAAAGCTTTAAGTCTTCCCTTCTTCCAAACTTATGTCGCTGAACAGCCAAATTACCTGCCCTACTTGAGTGCAGATTACGTTAATACTATTAGTCGGCCACCGCTTCCATTGAGTTTAGTTCAATCTTTGACACTAGAGCAACTTCAAGAAGCATTTAAATAATTCGTAATAGTGCCTCCGGCAGGCTACCGCCAACGTAATTCGTAATTCGTAATTCGTAATTCAAAAGAGCGATGCCTGCGGCGAGCGATCGCACTGTAGTACCATAATATTCAACTAGAATAGATGCAACCGAGTCTTTAACCCAAATCCCCAGTTCTATGACTCTTGCGAAACCTGCTGAATTAAACATTATTCATCTTCCCGACCACACTGAGTTGCCAGAGTCGGACGGAACATTTGTGAAGAACTTTCAAGAACACCCCCAGAGTATTCTGCTCACTGACTCTATTAACAGCGTATTGCAACAACTACATTCTGATGGACAATATGCGATCGGTCAAGATTGCGGTATTTACTGGCGTTTAACAGAACCTCCAGAAAAAGGAGCAGAATCACCAGATTGGTTTTATGTAGCCAATGTACCACCGATGTTAAACGGTAAATTTCGCCGCTCTTATGTATTGTGGCAGGAATATATAGCACCTTTAATAGTTTTAGAATTTGTTTCTGGTGATGGTTCCCAAGAACGAGATAAAACACCCATAACTGGTAAATTTTGGGTATATGAACAAGCAATCAGAGTACCGTTTTATGGCATTTATGAGGTACAAAAAGCCAGTATAGAAGTTTATCACCTGGTTGATGGATATTATCAGCTACTACCAGCTAATGAAAGAGGTCATTATCCTATTTTACCTTTAGGTGTAGAGTTAGGGATTTGGGAAGGACAGTATAATAATATGCAAGCGCCTTGGTTACGTTGGTGGGATATTCAAGGGAATTTATTGTTACATAGTGGTGAGAAGACACAACAGTTAACATCTCAGTTGGAACAGGAACAGCAAAAAGCCGCACGTTTAGCGGAAAGGTTGCGGGAGTTGGGGGTTAACCCGGATGAGGTTTGATTAAAACATCTCCAAAAATTAAATATCCATAACCCTTGTAGAGACGTTCCATGGGTAGGGATTCTCGGCTCTACATTTTTTAGCGGAGATGTCTGTATAAATAGGTAAAATCAACCATTTCCACCAAATCCAAAAATCTTAGCCAAGACCATTGTAATTTTAGAAAATAGGGGTTAAGATATTTTCATGAACCTTAGCCAAGATTTTTGGAAAAAGCAATGTCAAAAATTATATACGATGTCATCCAACGCTTTGAAGTTGAAAATGGCGTTCCTCGCTTGGTTTCAACCAATATTCAGGTAATTGAAGGTGGGGAAGATTTGTTATCTTTAGCTATCAGTATTTTGGCTAAACTCGGTTTTTATGAGAAGTTTGATGAAAATAGAACATCTCAATATATAGGTTATCGACTAAAAAATCCTGGTAAGGGTGCTAAACGCTATCAATTAGTTTTAGCTCAACGTAAGGAAGGATTATGTATTTCAATTCCTAAAGATGTTTTAACAGCAAATATTTTGCATCTAACATATTTCACTGATGATGAATTCACTTATGGTTTGCTGGCTAATCTTTGGATTTTACCAAGTCAAGAAGATAGATTTTACGAATTAATGCAAACTCACTACCCAAATCTTTTAGAACTTGGTCGAACAACTGGTTTTGTGTCACTTAATCAAAGAGATTTTGTGATTTATCATAGTGATCCTGATGAAGACATTAATTTAAATAATTATCATAATTATATTAATTCTCCAGAAGAATTTGATATTAATAAATGGGGAAATAATAGCTGTTATATGGTTATTGATTTATTAGAAGATAAACTTTTTCCTTATACATACCTAATATGTATTAGTGCTAGTGAAGTTTTAGAAGAGTTTATAACTTACTTTGCAAAAATATTAATGGAGAAAAACTAATGTCTGTAAAACCCAAAAGACTGATTAATCCTTGCAAAAATATTAATGGAGAAAAACTAATGTCTATAAAACCCAAAAGACTTGTTAATTCTTACGAAGAAAGAATGCTAGAATTTCTCGAAACCTGCATAGATGAAAATTATAAAATTCATACACAAGTCAGCTTATGCTCATTTTGTGAATTAGGTAGCAGCCTTGATATTAAACTCAGAAACTTCTTCTTTAGCTCCAGCGTAGACTCTCTCATCACAAATAAAGACTATAAACCTTGTTTAGTTGTAGAATTTCAATCTACATATCATGATTCTCATGACGCAAGAGAGCGTGATAATAAAAAATTACATTTACTAAAATTAGCGGGAGTTCCCTTACTTTATTCACGGATTAAAGACTTTGGCTTATTACATCTTTACTCTCAAAACGAAGAAATAATCTTTAATTTATTCACAGGTGAAAAACGAGAGAATGCCAAAGCCTTAATTAGAAACTATTGCGAACCAACTAATTTTGCTAATTTGCGACTTTGCGTGAAAAAAATATCTAAATACATATAAATTTTCGTAGGGGTATATCAAAAGCGCATTAGTATCAACTTAACCTACAAATGGATTATCTATTAGCTTCCACACCCACCCGGAAATCAATTTCCGGGCTAATAGCTAAAGTACGTTAAAACGTACTCTGATTAACTAAAAATCAAAATTTCTTCTATTTCCAGAATAAATAGATCACAAATAGTCGGTTTTAACCGACTTTAGCTTTTAGACAGGAATTTATTCCCTGGCTTGAAGATTATTACCTCCACATCCTCACAATTCATAACGCCCCTCCCCCCATCCAAAACCAAAATGCTACAATCTACACCATGCTAGGGGTGCTTGGGAAAACAAGCTGAGATCAAACCCTTAACACCTGAGTCTGGGTAATACCAGCGGAGGGAAGCTGTTTATTGAGGAATTTCATAATGCGTACAGAATGGGTAGCCAAGCGACGTGGACAAGCTAACGTATCGCAAATGCACTACGCTCGTCAGGGTGTGATCACCGAAGAAATGCAATACGTAGCCAAGCGGGAAAATCTACCTGCTGAACTTATCCGC
Organism: Anabaena lutea FACHB-196; assembly: GCF_014698305.1. Taxonomy (GTDB): domain Bacteria; phylum Cyanobacteriota; class Cyanobacteriia; order Cyanobacteriales; family Nostocaceae; genus Anabaena; species Anabaena lutea. The sequence goes on from NZ_JACJST010000007.1 coordinate 97,153, forward strand.
GAAGAAGTAGCACGGGGAAGGATGATTATCCCTGCTAATATTAATCACACTAACTTAGAACCGATGGCTATTGGTATCGCTTCTAAGTGCAAAGTTAACGCCAATATCGGCGCTTCTCCCAACTCTTCCAACCTGCAAGAAGAAGTAGATAAACTCAATCTGGCGGTAAAATACGGTGCAGATACCGTCATGGACTTGTCCACAGGTGGCGGTAATTTAGATGAAATTCGCACCGCAATTATCAACGCTTCACCCGTTCCCATTGGTACAGTTCCAGTTTACCAAGCTTTAGAAAGCGTTCACGGCACAATTGAAAATCTCACCGCTGACGACTTTCTCCACATCATCGAAAAACACGCCCAACAAGGGGTAGACTATCAAACCATCCACGCGGGAATTTTGATAGAACATCTACCTTTAGTCAGAAACCGCATTACAGGTATTGTTTCTCGTGGTGGCGGAATTTTGGCGCGGTGGATGTTGCATCACCATAAACAAAACCCCCTCTATACCCATTTCAACGACATCATTGAGATTTTTAAAAGATATGATGTTTCTTTCAGTTTAGGCGACTCCCTGCGCCCAGGATGTACCCATGATGCGTCAGATGAAGCCCAGTTAGCGGAACTGAAAACCCTGGGAAATCTCACCCGCAAAGCTTGGGAACATGATGTCCAGGTGATGGTGGAAGGGCCCGGCCACGTTCCTATGGATCAAATTGAGTTCAATGTCCGCAAGCAAATGGAAGAGTGTTCGGAAGCACCTTTCTATGTTCTCGGTCCTTTGGTGACTGATATTGCTCCTGGTTACGACCATATTACCTCAGCGATTGGGGCAGCAATGGCGGGTTGGTATGGGACTGCGATGTTGTGTTATGTGACTCCTAAAGAACATTTAGGTTTACCTAACGCTGAAGATGTGCGGAATGGCTTAATTGCTTATAAAATTGCGGCTCATGCGGCGGATATTGCTAGACATCGCCCTGGTGCTAGAGATAGAGATGATGAACTTTCTAAAGCTCGGTACAATTTCGACTGGAATCGTCAATTTGAGTTGTCTTTAGACCCAGAAAGAGCGAAGGAATATCACGATGAAACTTTACCAGCAGACATCTATAAAACTGCTGAGTTCTGTTCTATGTGTGGACCGAAGTTCTGTCCTATGCAGACTAAGGTTGATGCTGATGCTTTGACTGAATTGGAGAAGTTTTTGGCGAAAGAACCTGTAGTGCAAGGTTAAATACTGAACAACCAGATCCCCGACTTCTTGGAGAAATCGGGGATCTGAAACCTTAGTTTTAGAAATCAAAGTAAATCTAAAAGCCTTATCAAAATCGAGAAGAAAATCATGAAAATTCATCACTTGATATGGAAAGGATGTGCGCTAGTTATTCTGACTGCATTACCTTCTTTTTCAGAAACAAATAATAAGGTCATTTTAGTTCCGGGTGAAAATCTTTTCCCTCTTAAATGTGAGACCATTAAGGGCAGTATTGATGCAAATGATAAGCTTGCTCCGCCGGGAACTCTTCATGATTCTGCGTCAAGATATGATTCATATAGCTTCAAGACTGATCCTGGAAATATTGTCTTTTTTGAACTTACTACTCCCAACTCGGACTATTCTAATTTTATGCCACAACTTACTACACAAATGGTTGATAAGAAAACTGGTGCTATTCTTGCATCAGCAAGCGCTGTTCTACCAAAATCAATTCTTGAAGCTTGGTATTTTAGTCGAAAAGCTACTGAAACTACAAATCGGAATTTATATATTTCTTCTGCTACTTCTGGTGGTAATTATCAATTAAGAATTGCATACGTTAGACCAAGTAGTAATCTTTCCGAATCACAAATAGAAGCGGCTATTGGTATAAATTATCTCGGCTCATCATTTCGGGATTATTTTACTGGTTCTTCTTCGTCTTCGTCTCATCGCGTTGATATAAACGCCTTATGTAAAAATTAATATTTATATCATTCTTCCTTTGCATCTTTGCTCCTTTGCGTCTTTGCGCGAAACACAATTCATAAAATTTCTAATGTGTGTCTGAGTGCTGCATCTACCAAAGACATTTCGGACCAAAAACCAATAACTCTATCAATTTCTGTATCTAAAACAGTTGCTAGATTATCTGTCATAATCACAGAATCAGTAATTAATCCCGTTTGTTTTCCTTCTGGTATTGCTATATTCACAAATACTCTGCTAGGGTGTCCAGCACGGGAAACATTACTGGTAATCATAGCTATAATAGTTTGCGATAAACCAGTACCAATATTGTTAGATTGAACAACTAATGCAGGACGACGTTTAGCAGTTTTTAAGTTTGAGTCTGGGAACAATACCAGCACTACTGAACCACGATTATAAGGCATCGTAAACTTCCATCTCTGGTTGATCCCAATCTTGTGCAAAACATTGTAATCTAGCTCTTAATTTTGCAGCTTGTTCTTCATTAATTCCGCGAGATGACAAATCTACAGAAGTATTTGCATCGAGAAAAGTTACAATTACTCGCGCTGTATTTATGCCTGTTGGCGTTTCGGTTAGCTCAATTTTCCCGTCTTTGTAAATGCCTTCGATTGACTGTAACATTAGTTTAATTTCTGGGTGTAAACTACTTTTAAAACTATGCTTTCGGTGGTAACATAATTATTATATAATATTTTTGATGTTTAGTGTATTTTTTTCTCAAGATGTGATTTTTGATATAATAAAATGACTCGACAATCTCATGATCAATTCGCTAAAGAATATCTAGAGGAATTATTAACACCTCTAGAACAATTAAAAAAAGCGAAAAGGTTAAAAGCGAAATTCAAGAAATTGATGTTTGGTTTGAACCATTTTCTGATCAAATTCAGGAAAATATACCTTTAGGTTTATTAGGGAAGATGGCTAAAACTCAATGTTTATTTGAGCCTTTTCGCAACCCACCATCTGAAATAGAAATTCGCAGTTGTTTACTTAAATTATATGCTGTTCATGGTGATGTAGTTAGGAAAGCGAAACGCGAAAACAGAAATCTCGCTGAATCAGAATTACCGATTTTATGGATTTTAACACCAACTTTTTCAGATCGGATGGTTACCGGATTAGGTGCAGTTGAAATTACACAAGATTGGGTTCAAGGTGTTTATTTTCTGCCGCATATCCTGAAAACAGCAATAGTTGTGATTCATCAGTTACCAGAAAATGAGGATACGTTATGGTTAAGAGTTTTGGGGAAAGGAGGAACGCAAAAAAGAGCAGTAGAGGAGTTAACTGAACTACCTGAAAATAACCCTTTTCGAGAGAACTTGTTAGAAATTTTAGCGGACTGGCGCAAGAATTTAGAATTGAGAGATAATTTAACTAGAGAAGAAGAGGAAGTAATTATGAACTTATCGCCGGCTTATTTACAACAACGGGAAGAGTGGAAGCAAGAAGGAGAACTTTATTTGATAACTTCTCTTCTGGAAGGGCGTTTTGGTAGTTTGGATGCTGAGTTATCTGGTTTGGTGGAAAAGATTGCTAAATTTCCTATTGCTGAACGCACTCATTTACTTCTTTCTTTGGGTAATTTATCCCGTGAGGAGTTGTTACAAAGATTGGGGAATGAAGAAGTTTAGGATATATTGTTTAATGTGTTTTTTTATATAGTCCTCAGATTAGAAATCTGGGGCTATACAGACAAAGCCTACCTGCGTAGCCTAATTTTATGGATAATTTTTATCAGATTAATCTTTAAAATATCTAGCTCGAATTTGTGGATACTCTGATAAAAAGCGTTCAATTTCTAAATGTGACCATCTTTCTATTTCAATAGCGTTTTTTTCCTTTAAATTATCTAGCTTGTCATGTAAAGTAGCGTCAATTACACTACTTGTCATTACACAAAAGCCACCTGCATTATATTCATCCAACATATCCCGAATATTTTCAACTTTTTTGCCAGTGAGGGACTTTCCATTTCGGATTAATTTACACTGTACTATCCATTTTACAGGAGTGTTATCAATATTTGTAGGTTTGTAAAATACAATATCTCTACCACCATCACGGGAGCGAGATTTACCTATTTTATGTATCTCCATTGGATTATGTTTTTCTTTAATAATATCGTAACAAAGTTCTTCAAATTTATCAGCATCAAGTTGATTCCAAGAGCATGATATATCAGCATCAAGTTGATTCCCATGATCTGATATATCAGATGTTAAAAGTTTTGCACCGTCCATTTTCGTATAAGTTAGGTCTACCCCCTGTATATTTGCATATCGTAAATCCGCATTACTTAAATCTGCTCCCTGGAGATTCGCTTTTATTAAATTAGCTTCTTGTAGGTTTACTCCACTTAGATTTGCACCAGTTAAATTTGCACCACGCAAATCAGCAGAATATAAATTTGAATTGCTAAAATCAGTATGAGTTAAATTAAAATTAGCCAATTTTGCATTTTTTAGATAACTATTACTTAAATCAATCCATTCTAACTCGTATTTTGAAAAATGATTTTGTGTTTCAGATAAGCTAACTTGATTTTTCTCTTGTTGATTTATTTGAGCCAAATTTTCTTTATTAATAATTTTCCAAACAATAGCCCATTTATGATCTATTTCTGTTTTTATATCAATTATAGTTCCAGTCAGATTAGCCAAATTCAAATTAGCATTCTCTAAATTAGCACCACTCAGATCAGCATTCTCTAAATTAGCACCACTCAAATTAGCATTCTCTAAATTAGCATCACTCAAATCGGCATCCTTTAAATTAGCATCACTCAAATCAGCTTGATTGAGAAAAGCTTGATTTAATTGAGCATTAGTTAAATCAGCATTTCTAAGGTTAGCATTACTTAAATTAGCTTGATTAAGATTTGCCCGATCTAGATAGGCGTTACTTAAATTAGCATAGCTTAGGTTCACGCCTTCAAGCTCGGCATAACTTAAATCACCATTGCTCAAGTTGAAATGACTCAGATTTTTATGACTAAGATTAACACTTTGTAATTCAGTATTATTCAAGTTAGCACCATTCAAGTTAGCACTATTCAAGTTAGTCGCATTACTCAATTTAGCATCACTCAAATCAGCACCATTCAAGTTAGCACCATTCAAATTAGCATTCCTCAAGTCAGCACCACTCAGATCAGCATTACTCAAGTCAGCATTCCTCAAGTCAGCACCACTCAAATCAGCACCACTAAGATTCAGATTACTAAGGTCTACACCACTTAATTTTGCTTCAATTAATTCCGCATCACTTAGATTGACATCACTTAAAATTGCAACTTCTAACTCTTCGGCATAACCATATTGTGAATTGTAAATACAATCATCTGTATATACACAGTCATATTGAGAACGCTGTGCATTGGCACAACATAAGTTTGCATAACTCAAATCAGCATTACTTAAATCTGAATTCTGAAAATTAGCACCTGCTAAATTAGTGTTGAGTAACTTTGCATGACTAAAATTAACACCACGGAAATTAGCACCACCCAAATCAGAATCGCTCAAATCAGCATTACTTAAATCTGAACCATGAAAATTAACACCTGCTAAATTAGTGTGGCGTAAATTTGCATGACTAAAATTAACACCACTGAAATTAGCACCACTAAAATCAGAACCGCTCAAATCAGCATTACTTAAATCAATATTTTCCAAGTTTAATTCCTGAAAATCTGTATCTCCTTCTTCATAAAGTGCTAGAAGTTTCGCAGCATCCATACTGTCTTATCCTTTTAGGTGGTATAGTTTGTATAGTTTGTTTCTAATTACCTTGATATGCTAACAAATTTATAACGTTAAAAGAGGTTTATTGTGGTTTTTATACATAGGTTTTATATCTTAAACTAGCTTGAATACCATGAGGGATATGATAAATCAGTGTTTGTGCGATTTTTGGGAGTGGGATATCAAGCCCATGTTATGATATTTCCATATATAGGAAAAAGGCTATGACTGCTTTAGTACAAGAACTTCTGAATACATTCGACCGCTTGACAGACTCAGAACGGTTAGATTTGGTATTAGAGATTTTAAAGCGGACAGTTGATTTAGATTTTTCACCCTTATCTGATGAAGATTTAGTCATGAATGCAGAGGGACTTTTTCTTGATTTAGATGAGGAAGAAGCGGAGTATGAGTAGTCCTAAACGCGGTGAAGTTTGGCTAGTAGATTTAGGTTATGTGGCGAAAGTCAGACCATGTTTAGTAATTAGTGTTCCTGCATTAGATCAAGATCGTGCATTAGCGACTCTTGTCCCACACACAACAAGTTCGCGCGGTTCAAGATTTGAGGTACAAGTCAAAACTAATTTCCTGCGGGAAGGAGTATTTGATGTGCAAAATATCATCACAATTCCTCATTCAAAGCTTTTACGCAAATTAGGAAATATAACATCAGAACAAATGGTTGATTTAGAACAGGTGCTGCTTTTTTGGCTGGGATTTAACGAAAAAAATACTCAAGATGATGATGAATAGTCTGTGCAGCAAACTGATAATTTAGTGCTTGTGCGATTTTTGGGAGAGCAGATCGCTTGTAGTGTGAGTTTAGAAGTGCGATAGCGAAGCGCTCCGTAGGAATCGCTGTAAAATAAAGAGATAAAATAGAATCATCCCTATTATTCCGATTAAAACGAGGTACAGATGACTTATTTAGAACTACATCAAAAGATTGAACAACAGATATCCCAACTACCAACAGAACAGCTTGCTTTAGTTAGTGATTTCCTTGACTCTCTTCAGGAAAAAAGCACCGTAAATCAACGTCCCTTACGTCGCATTTCCCCTATCAAGCGAGGTAAAAAAGCAGGTGATTTACTACATTCTGCTGGAACTTGGCATGGTGATGATCTTGAAGATTGTCTGCGTTTAGTTGAAGAAACTCGTTCTCAAACGCAGTTTTAATTTTTGTCACTATGTCTTATTTGCTCGATACTAATCACTGTAGCTACATTATCAATGGTAATCCTCAAGTTACCGATACCTTAAAATCTTGCTCGTCTGTTACAATTGGCGTTAGCATTATTACTTATGCACAACTACTATATATGACAGAAAAATCAGCACTAAAATCTCAAAATTTAGGTGCAGTTCAAGTTTTTTTGTCTGATGTTGATTTGTATTTTATTGATGAAGAAACTGCCACTATTTACAGTAGTCTAAAATCATCGGTTTTTAATTATTTTGCTCCCAAAGACAAAAGCAAACGTCGTAATTTCAGCATTGAAAATTTGGGCTTTAGTGACCATGATCTTTGGATAGCAGCGACAGCTATTCAACACAATCTCACTCTCGTTTCTGCTGATAGCGATTTTAGGCGTATTCATCAAGTACAGCCTTTTTCCCTGGAATCATGGGTATAGATTGACTCTATTTCCGGTTGATCCCAATCTTCCGCAAAACATTGTAACCTAGCTCTTAAATTTGCGGCTTGTTATTCATTAATTCCACGAGATGACAAATCTACAGATTTTCTATTATTTAATAAATTTGATTCCATAATTAATGCTAACTTTAACTGAATTTGTTCCTGTTCTTCTTTTGTGCTTCTGCGGTAAGCTTCGGCAATATTTGATGGAACTTTGATAATTATCTCTTCTATACTATTCATAGTTTGCTTGTCTCTACTCCTTCTATTTTAGAATTATAATCTAATTTTTGAATCACTGCTGATTTTGTAAATTGTTTTTACGCAAACTGCTGTAACACTAGCAAAAGTATTTGTTACCCAACTTGCCAATGTCGGGGGTAACTGTGCATCAATCCAAATCTTAAAGCTGTCAAACGCACAAAATCGGTACGTCGTGCAGCAAACACAAGACAAGCTTGAATATCCTCTGGTTCTAAATCGGGAAAGTCTTCTAAAATTTCGCTAATGCTGACATTTTCCGCTAACATTTCTAAAATGTTACTGACTCTAATTCTCATACCTCGAATACAAGAACGACCCCTACATTGGGATTTTGTGTAATGAGAGTCAATAATTCCTTAATTTAATTAAATATTTGACTATAAAACAATATTTCACCATTATTTTTATAAATTTTGATATTATAAAATTGCTTGAATCTAGGGAACTGACAACTCAAATGCGATCGCAGAGAAACACGAAGGAATACACAGAAATTTCCTCCGCGTCTCCCTCCGTTAAAAAAACTTAATTTACCTCTCGATACCGTTCCTGAAGATCCGTAATTGTAAATAAGGCTGCAAATTTCAACCCAGCAGACTGATATAACTCTGCTCCCCCTTGCAGCCTATCTATCAGGGAAATTACAGTATCCACAGTATAACCCGCTGCTTGCAAACGCTCCACAGCCTTGAGTGCAGACTGTCCAGTCGTCACCACATCTTCCAAAACCACCACATTTGCACCCTCTGGTAAAGTGGGGCCTTCAATATAAGCCATTGTCCCATGACCTTTAGCTTCTTTGCGAATAATCAAAGCTGGTAAAGGGCGATTTTCATAGACAGAAACCACACTCACTGCTGAGACAATAGGATCAGCCCCCAGTGTTAAACCTGCTACGGCTTGTGAATTTTCAGGTAGCATGGATAACAACAACCTGCCCACAGCCACCGCACCTTGTGGATGAAGAGTTACCTGTTTGCCATTAATATAGTAAGAACTACGTTGTCCAGAAGAGAGAACAAAATCACCTTCTTGATAAGCAAGTTGGCAAAATAAATCTAGTAACTTCTGACGCAGAGTCGTTAAATCTGTAGTAGCTGCCCAAATATCTGAATAGGTAGAGGTTTCAGTAGAATAAGTCATTACAAGCTGTTAAAAGTTGTGCTACACCAAAGATTGAACTCATGTGAGTTCTGAAATTAAGCATAAATTAAGATTCGCCCAAAAATTGAGGAGTAGTTAACATGAGTATAAAATTTCAAGCCTTGAGTGGATTGTTAGTACTGTTAGCCACCAGTAGCGCTTTTCCTTTAGTTGCATCTGCTCAAACGCAAACAGACAATTATGCACCAATAAATGATACCTTCGAGAGAGCTTATTTTCGTAATGATCCTAACTTTTACGACAATGGCAGTTGGCAGCGTCAGGTAGATTCTTTAATTGGGTCTGGGACGGGTTTCGGAACTACTTTCCCTGATAATGAAATTGCCAATGATGCCGAGTTGGTTAATACTGTCTATCGTGATCTTCTCACCCAACAGGCTATGAATGATCCATATCTTCGCACCCCAGATTTACCGAATCCTTACGATTCTTCTCTGTTGATGTCTCCCCGCTACAATGCTAATAAGCTCAAAGCCGGGACTGAATTCCGTTTTGAAAATTTTACTTCTCGCTAAGAGGGCTGTTTGTTCCTTGAGTACTGAGTAGTGATTTAGTTACTCTCAGGACTCAGGACTTACTCTAAGGGACTTCCAGGGGAAACGCATCTAAATTTTATCGCTTTTAGCGATTGTTGTTATGTTGTTAGTTTTGCTTTTGAGCAGAGTATACAGCACTTTCCGATGTAATGCGGTACACTTAATTAATCCTCCACATTTAAGCATTGGTTTGTTAACTTCTGGTTCTGACATCACTACCTATTTTGAGTGGTAGGCTGCAACGTGGTTGTTATGTTTCAACAGTCTTTCAATTGCTTGAACTTTTGGCTTTGTCAAGCAGCTTTCCTAGTTTTTTCTCCCAGAATAATGCCTTGCCCATCTGGGGATTTAGCTCATAGCCAATGAATCCGAACGACTTGTATGCAGACTGGGCAACATGATTTCCTTCCAGTACCTCTAGAGTAAGTTTGCAGCATCCCAAATCGAATGCGATCTCTTCTGCTTTCTGTAGCAGCAGTTTAGATAAGCCTCTCCTACGGTAGGGTAGAGCAATAATGAGATCATGTATATTCAGCAAAGGCTTGCACGCAAACGTAGAAAATCCTTCTAAGCAGACAACAAGCCCTGCGGGTTCAGCATCGACAAAGGCTAGAATGACATGAGCGGATTCTCTCTTTGCTAGCTCTGATGGGAGATTTTCCTTAACGTAGTCAGATAAACCTTGACCACCACCCATCGGGTCAAGCGCATACACATCCATTAATTGAACCATCGCTTCCGCATGTTCAGTTAAACTAATATCCGCTTCAACAATTCTAATCATTATGTTGTTTTTCAACTTTTCAAGTATTGTAAAACTTCGCCCAATCGATAGACAAATGTTGCCATCTATTGTCATGATTAGAGTTTATAGTCCAAATGTGGCTTAATTAATTTTGATATTCAGGAAAAATTACTCCAGATTCCACTCTAAGTCAAACGCGATCGCCTCAATTATCTATCTTCTAAAGGGTTTGCTGGAAGCGATCGCTAGGAATGTGATTCGTGAGTTCTATGCGATAGCTTCATGTGATGTTTTAACTTTGACCCAAGAAAATAACACAGGCATGACTGAAAAGGTGGTAGTATTTCAGGGCAGATTGAGCAATTTCCAAGTTCATATTCTTATCGTGTAAAGGTTAATGCTTAATAAATTGATCAGATAGGTTTTTTAGAAATTAATAATACAAACTTATACAAATATTCATGTGTAATAATTTTATCTCCATCGGATAGTTACCTCTAAGTAGTTGTTTTAGGAATACAATAGATTGAAATAATACTGAGAGAAAGTAGCTACTCTCTTACTCCAGAAGCGTGATTATAGCTAAATAAATATTAAATGCGCCCTGCTGGAATCGAACCAGCCTGAAGACGAATTATGAGTTCGTTGCCTCCCCAATCGGCCAAAGGCGCTCGTTGTGTTAGATTTTGGTCTAGCCTAGATTAACTTCAATGTCAATCTTGGCTTGTGATTCTAATTTTATAGAAAATGCACTCTTGTAAGTATAGCATGATTTTACAACTTTGAACAATTGAAAAAAATATTACCCGATTCTAAATATGACAGATAATCAAGGCCAAGTAGAGCAAATGGCTTTAGGCATGGGGAGTGTCAATAGGAAATAGAGCAGACTAATATTGATTAAGTTCCTTTGAGGATTGAGGTTCAAAGCTTCAATACTTCTAAATAGATTAGGCTTCTTTTGTAATAGCTTGTCAGCGATGAAAATAAATTCCACTGTAGTTCTGACGTTGATTTTGTTAACCCTGATGTTGGGATCAGGTTCTGTGAGTGCGTTTTTGGGGTTCACTATGGGAAGTTCTGCTCTCAAGGGTGTTACCTCCCCCGATGGTCGTCCTACCACTAAATTTGCCAGTAATAAGAGCAATAACGCCCAACAGGGTGGAATAACCCTCTTAAAGGAGGTTGATATTCTCAAAACGGTCAAGTCGCGGATTGAGAGTAATGCCAATACTAGCAACACAAAAAAGCTAGATGAAGATGAAGAAGAGATCAAAAACCAGAAGCCTGAACCCAAAGAAACCCCTCAAGCGGTGATTTCGGAAAAACTTCAACCTGGATTTCCGGTTGCGGCTGAGAGCGAAGGTGTAACTATGTCTGTACAATCTGCTCGTTACTCTGGCGGGGATTTATTACTAAAAGTAAATATGCAAAACAAAGGTGCTGATTCTGTGCGCTTCTTGTATAGTTTCTTAGATGTTACTGATGATAAAGGCAGAACACTGAGCGCTATTACAGAAGGTTTACCCGCAGAATTACCTGCCAATAGTTCGACATTTACAGGTACAGTCAGCATTCCCACAGCTTTACTTGATGATGTGAGGAATATATCACTGGCGCTGACGGATTATCCGGCTCAAAACTTGAAATTACAGGTGTCAGATATTCCTGTGGAAAAATAGAAATGCTATTGTTAGCGTTTTAGTATCGGCGTAAGTTTTACACGAGCTTGAGCGGTGAGTGGTTTTCCTAATTTAAGTTTGACAGATGTAGGGTTACGATTGTTATCAGTGCTAATGCTGATTGCTATTAATGCCTTTTTTGTCACGGCGGAGTTTTCAATGGTGACAGTGCGGCGGACACGTATCCACCAGCTGGTTCAGGCTGGTGACATACCAGCGATCGCAGTGGAAATGTTACAACGTAGTATTGACAGGCTGCTATCTACTGCTCAGTTAGGGATTACTCTCTCTAGTTTGGCACTAGGTTGGATTGGAGAAGGTACGATTGTTGTACTGATGGATGCCTGGTTGAGAACTTGGTCTTTACCAGTAGAAGTGAGTAACTTCTTTGCCCATTCTCTATCAGTGCCAATTACTTTTTTGTTGATTGCTTATTTACAAATTGTGTTTGGGGAACTATTTCCTAAATCGGTGGCTATGCTGTATTCAGAACAGCTGGCAAGATTTTTAGGCCCTTCAGTTAAAGCGATTGTTCGTTTTTTCAGTCCCTTTATTTGGATTCTCAACCAATCTACTCGCAACCTGTTGCGATTATTTGGTATTCAATATACAGGTCAAAGCTGGAGACCCCCAGTCACCCCAGAAGAATTACAACTGATTATATCAACAGAACGAGAATCGACAGGTTTAGAGTCATCAGAGCGACAACTGCTGAATAACGTCTTTGAGTTTGGGGAGATAACCGCAGAAGACGTGATGATTCCCCGTACTAGCATTATCGCTTTACCTGAAGATGCCACCTTTGGGATATTGCTTGAGCAAATTACATCCATTGGTCATTCCCGTTATCCCATTATTGGCGAATCTTTAGATGACATTCGTGGCATTGTTTATTTTCAAGATTTAGCAAAACCCTTAGCTGCGGGAAAGCTAAATTTAGACACGCAAATCCAAGCTTGGATGCGTACTCCCCGGTTTGTCCCTGAACAGACACTCTTGAGTGAACTATTGCCAATGATGCAGCAAGAGAAACCAGCTATGGTGATTGTGGTGAATGAATTTGGCGGTACTGTAGGATTGGTGACAATCCAAGATGTAATTGCCGAAATTATTGGTAATGCAGGTGAATCGGAAAGCAGCGACGACTTGCTGATCCAAATGTTAGACAAGCAAACATTTTTAGTGCAAGCACAGGTAAATCTAGAAGAACTCAACGAAGTCTTACACCTGAATTTACCATTGATGAGGGAATATCAGACCTTGGGCGGATTTCTGCTCTATCAATGGCAAAAAATCCCCGCTAAAGGGGAAATCTTTAACTATGAAAATCTTGAATTCACCGTCATGTTAGTCATTGGACCACGCCTACACCAAATTCAAATTCGACGTTTAGAAGGTGACAGGTAGAAGAAGTGGGGAAGGCAGGGAGCAAGGGAAAAAATTAAATAATTCGTCATTCGTAATTCAGTTTTGCAATAGTTAATTCTTTCTCCTGAACTCAATACTCGGTACTCAGTACTGAGCATAGGCCACCAAATCTTGTAATCCCAATTCAGCGAAAGCTGCTAAACGCAAGCGACAGGAATCACAGACACCACAGGCAACATCACCACCAGCATAGCAAGACCAAGTTAGCTCCCAAGGTACACCCAACTGGTTGCCTAGTTGGATAATTTCGGTTTTTTTCAAATTAATCAGCGGTGCAACAATTTCAATTGGTTGTCCTTCTCGTCCTTGTTTGGTTCCCAAGCGAAAGACTTCTTGCATAGCTTGGATATAATCAAGGCGACAATCAGGATATCCAGAGTAATCTAAGGCATTAACCCCGATGTAGACACGTTGAGCGCCTATAGTTTCAGCATAGCCCAAGGCAAAGCTTAAAAAGATGGTATTACGGGCAGGGACGTAGGTGACAGGAATGTTTTGAGACATTTCATCTAAAGACCGTTCTTGAGGTAGAGCGATCGCATTATCCGTGAGCGCTGAACCACCCCATAGCCGTAAATCAAAATTCACTACCTGATGTTTTACTACCCCAGATGCTTGAGCAATCAGCAGGGCTGACTGTAACTCCCGTTGGTGTCGCTGCTGATAATCAAAGGAAATGGCGTAACATTCACAACCATCCGCCTTGGCTTGGTAGAGAACTGTAGAAGAATCCAATCCCCCAGACAACAGAATTACAGCTTTCATCACTCAAAATAGCCCCAGAAAATCATTAACACCAATTTCACCCAAAAGGTGAGACAATCAACAAAATGCAACAAACAAAACAATAAATATGAAAATAAATTAATTCCCGGTATCGGAAGTAACTATCTTGCTGAAAATTATACTTACAGCGTTAGTTATTTAACTGTTTGTAATTTTACTAGCAATAAGCGTGATTAATTTGCTAGGGGTAGAAATGAGTAGTTATCTCAGTAATTAACTGCCTAACTGCCACCCGTGAATTTCCACTTAGGTCTTACAGCGCTTGTAAAGTCAACAAAACAACACATTGTCTTTTTTGTAATTTACAAAAAATAGAGCAATGAAGAACTATCTATCCAAAAGATAGCCAGATAGTGGGAACTGAACACAAACTTTGAAATTCTTCATAAATAGAACCACTATGTTACCATCTGGATGGTTTTAGACGGATCGTACATGGTGCTTAAGTATAAAGGCCAACGACCGTAGCGGCTTTAAATTTGGTGGTTGAGGAGAAAATAATAGTGCAAAATAGCATGTCAGTGGCAGAACCAAATCTATATTCACAGCGCAACCAGCCACGAGCAATCCGCATAGGCGTGATTGGGGTGGGTAACATGGGACAACATCATACCCGCGTTTTGAGTTCAATGAAAGATGTTGAACTGATAGGCGTGTCCGATATTAACGTTGAGCGAGGCTTAGAAACCGCAAGCAAATACAAAGTCCGTTTTTTTGAAGATTACTCCGATCTGTTACCCCATGTAGACGCAGTTTGTATTGCTGTACCCACCCGCTTACATTATGCCGTTGGTATCAACTGCCTGTTAGCCGGAATTCATGTTTTGATTGAGAAACCAATCGCTGCGAGTATTTCTGAGGCAGAGTCCCTGGTGAATGCTGCTGCTGAGTCTCAATGTATTTTGCAAGTAGGTCATATTGAGCGTTTTAATCCAGCATTTAGAGAATTGAGCCAAGTCCTCAAAACAGAGGAAGTACTGGCGCTAGAAGCTCATCGGATGAGTCCTTATTCAGCCAGAGCGAATGATGTTTCAGTGGTGCTGGATTTAATGATCCATGACATTGACTTACTTCTAGAATTAGCTGGTTCTCCCGTAGTGAAATTGACAGCTAATGGTACTCGTTCCCTAGACTCTGGTTATTTAGATTATGTGACTGCAACTTTGGGTTTTGCTAATGGTGTCGTCGCTACTCTGACGGCTAGTAAAGTTACTCACCGCAAAATTCGCCGCATTGTCGCCCATTGCAAAAACTCATTCACTGAAGCAGATTTTCTCAAGAATGAAATTTTGATTCATCGCCAAACTAACACCAATTCTCTCAACGACCATCGGCAAGTCCTTTATAGGCAAGATGGTTTGATAGAAAAAGTCTATACCAGTAACATTCAACCTTTAAGTGCAGAGTTAGAACATTTTGTCAACTGTGTGCATGGTGGCAATCAGCCTTCGGTTGGTGGCGAACAAGCTCTAAAAGCTTTAAGATTAGCCAGTTTAATCGAGCAGATGGCTGTGGAAGAGCGGGTTTGGAACCCATTAGACTGGCAATCGGAATCTAGAGTACAATCATTAACCCCAACGGCCTAGAAAATGGGGAAGCAAGGCCAAATTTTAAATTTGATTGAATTTGATTAAATTTGATTAAATTTGATTTTGTCTTCGCTTCTCCCCAACTTACTTAAAGAAAGGGATTGGGGATTGAATAATTACTGATTAGATTTTTTACTACTCAGTAACTGCACTCAGTTTTCATCAATCTAAAATTCAAACTATGCGATTAAGCTAATATACATAGAAATTCAGGAATCTAGTGAATGCTTGAATGGATCACTAATACCATCAAAATTTGGGGCTATTGGGGAATAGCTCTGCTGATGTTTTTAGAGAATCTGTTTCCCCCCATACCTTCAGAATTGATTATGCCACTGGCAGGATTTACAGCTAGTCCATATCAGCCAGGAGGAGCAAAACTGAATATATTGGGCGTATTTTTGGCAGGACTTTTAGGTTCTGTTCTGGGCGCACTTATCTGGTACTATCCTGGTAAGTTTTTGGGGGAAGAACGCTTGAAAACTTTGGCTGACAAGTATGGTAAGTGGCTGAGTATATCTAGCCAGGATATCTCCAAGGCTAAACGCTGGTTTGACAGAAAAGGCAGCAAAGCGGTGTTAATTGGTCGTCTTGTGCCGGGAATCAGGACTTTGATTTCTGTACCCGCAGGCATCAGCAATATGCCCTTGTTGCCGTTCTTATTCTACACAACCCTGGGTAGTGCTGCCTGGGTCGGTTTGCTCACATATTCAGGATACTTGTTAGGTAGCCAGTATGAACTTGTGGATAAATACCTTGCGCCTGTATCCAAAATAGTGCTTGGGGGTCTGGTTCTGATATTTGCTTTTTGGGTACTCAAGCGCAAGCGCAAAGGCACTAGCAAGTGAAGCACTAACGCTGTTAGTCTGCAATTAAAGATTACATCTGTGCAAAATTCGCCTACACTTATGATGTCAAAAAATGCTAAATTCACGTTAGCACAGCCTACCACAGGTATAACCTGCAATAATTTTAGACGTATTTCTAGTTACACTTGACCCAACTTAGAATTTTTCGTAGCTCGCATTTTTGTAAGATGGGCATGATAAGTTTTTACAGTTAAGTCACCACTAGGAGCTTTTATGACAGACCAACCTCCCGTAGCCAATCCGATGAATGCTGCTGCTATTCCCATGAACCGAGTAGCATCAACCCCTCTAAATAATAATCCTAATGCCAACAAGCTACCAAGCAGTAGTTCGGGGAAAAATATTCTCAGTGTTGATTTAGGTAGAACCTCTACCAAAACTTGTGTCAGCCGCGAACCTGGTAATGTGGCCTTCATCCCTGCCAATGTCAAGCAAATGTCAATGGAACAAATACGGGGTGGGGTGTTTGAATCTAAGGCAACAGATCCTTTGATGGATTTGTGGCTGGAATATCAAGGTACTGGATACGCAGTAGGACAGTTAGCAGCGGATTTTGGTGCGAATCTAGGAGTCGGACAATCTAAGGTAGAAGACGCACTGGTAAAAGTTTTGGCAAGTGCTGGCTACTTTAAACTCAAAGACGAAATTTCGGTTGTATTGGGTTTGCCTTTTCTTTCCTTAGAACAATTTGAAAAAGAAAAAGCACAGTTAATCAGCCTGGTAAGTGGTCCCCATGTTTTAAATTTCCGTGGGGAATCTTTGTCGTTGAATATCACTAAGGTTTGGGTAATGCCAGAAGGTTACGGCAGTCTGCTGTGGTCTGAAGCTCAACCTAATAAAGCAGCAACAGCCCCCGATTTTACGAAAATATCAGTGGGAATTGTCGATATTGGCCATCAAACCATTGATTGTATCATGGTGGATAATTTCCGCTTTGCCAGAGGACTTTCTAAAAGTGAAGACTTTGGCATGAACAAGTTTTATGAACTGGTGGCGAAGGAAATAGAAGGGGCTGATAGTCAATCTCTCGCATTGATTTCTGCTGTTAACAAGCCCAAAGGTGAGCGTTTTTATCGTCCTAAAGGTGCAAGCAAGCCTACAAACCTAGACGATTTTCTCCCTAACCTCACAGAGCAGTTTTCACGAGAAATTTGCTCTCGTGTGTTGGCCTGGTTGCCAGAGCGTGTGACTGATGTGATTATCACTGGTGGCGGTGGTGAGTTCTTCTGGGAAGATGTACAACGTTTGCTCAAAGAAGCCAAGATTAATGCCCATTTGGCCGCACCCTCCCGCCAAGCTAACGCTTTGGGGCAGTATCTTTATGGAGAGGCACAAGTGTCTGCTGTTCGCGCTGCTAGGTAATAAAACTGATGTTCCAATGGTCAAAAAAGGTAGTTAAATCCGTCACTTTCAATCCAGAAATTGGTGATGAGAGCTTGTTAGCACAAGTAGAAAGTTACTTGGAGGCACAGCCCGAAAAGACTTTCAGCGACCTCTGTAAAGAGGCTTTATGGCAAGCTTTATGTGTACCGGACTCTGTACGACCTTCTCCGAATACAGCATCACTGCCGATGGAACAACAAATCGGTGAGTTGCAACGTCAAATGGCTGGACTTGAGGAACGTTTTTTTGCTAAGGAATCTAATCGTTTGGAGGCGATGGAAAGCCAAATCCTGCAACTTAGTCAACAAGTAGCACAATTGGCAATTATGCTCAATCAAGGAGTATATAATCAGCCTCCAGGTTCATCAGTACCAGCAGTAGAAGTAGTTAACAATTCTGTTTCTATTCCCGATCCCACTCCGCAAGAAGTTGACCCTGTAATTAGTCGTCTAAGTCAGTATTTAGATGATTTCTAAGAAACAAGCAACTTATTAAGCGTGTTTAGTAAGATAAAGCGGAAAGGGTGAGAGCCAGTTATATTGTGTCCGGTTACTTATCATTAGGACTGACGCGGTAACGGGTCGAGTTTTATGAGCAGCAATTAGCCGGACTTGATATTAAACCCAGAACTATAAAACTAGCTCTGGGTTTAATGTTTTTATGACTACAGCAGAATTCAGGAGTCAGGAGTCGGGAGTCAGAATTCAGGAGTCAGGAGTCAGGAGTCAGGAGTCAGGAGTAAAACTGGCGAATGTGTATAGGTTTCAATTTTGATTCTGTACCTCATTGATCTGCAATCTGCTGTAAATAAGGAGATGATAGATAGGATTACTTCAACGGACGTGATATCAAACCAATTTACGCGTTTTCCATAAATAGCTAGATAGCCAATTCGTGAGCATATGAGCCACAATTGGAACTAACAAGTTACCACTTAGTAGGGCGCTGTAACCCAGAATTATACCGATAATAGTTGCCCAAATCACATAAGGCCACTGTTCGGAACCACTCAGGTGTAAAACACCAAAGCAAAGACTTGAGACAAGGATGGCTACATGATCAGCGCCTAAAGCTGGTAACATGACACCACGAAATAATAATTCTTCACTTAACCCTGGTAGCAGCCCCAGCCATATCAAGTCGGGTAAAGCTAAAGGCTTAAGTACTAGTTCTAGGTAATAATCAGCACTTTTACGGTAGGGCGGAGAAAAGCGATAAGCTAAACCACTAAAAACTGTGATAATTAAACCCAATCCCAGTCCCAAGAATAGATCCCTTTCATACCAATACAACTTAAATAGGGGGAAGTTGCCAAAGCGCAACCATAGCTTGGCGACTATCCACAAAATAACCGCAGTCGCGCCCATAGCCACAAGTACTTGGGTGCGTGTGAGGTAAGGAATTTCTGGTTCTTGCTTTTGTTGTTCAACCACAGGCGTTTGGATAATGGGTAATGGGTAATTGGTAATTGGTAATTGGTAAAAACTTCCTATTCCCTATTCCCTGTTCTTTGACTAATGAATGATGTATTAATACCAGCTTTGTGAGCTACTAATACTCCTACTGCTTCTAAATATGAGTTTACTTGTATAGATTTGATTCCCAACGCTGGAGCAGAAACTTCTATAAGAGTTTTATTTTCTGCGACTGTAATTATTTGACATTGCTTTTGGCTTAAACTCAATAAGGCGCTGCTACCACAAGAGTTTGCAGGTACAATGATGGCATCAACTTGATCTGCCCAGATATCTTGTGGTAAAGAATTGATAATTTCCTTCTTAATAATAAATTGTGGAGCGCGACTTAAGCCAACAAGAACGCAGGGTAAAAAGGTATAGCCCAGTTCTTCGGCAGCCGAACGAGGGGATAAATCAGGGTCTGGGGGGGCTGTTGAAAGGGCTGGAGCATGGGCGCAAGGTATTTGAAAGGTGCGGACTAATAAATGGCTAATTACGGCTTCTGCACCTGCTAGGGGGTCTACTCCTTTTCCATGTCGGTAGTTCTGAACTGCTTGTTCATTTATATCCTCAGGGAAACGAGCTACGACTGCGATCGCATTGGCTCCTTCTTTCTTAATTAATATCTCAGCTGCTCGTAATAAGCTATCTGGGTTGCCGATTGTTCCCCAACTCGCACCCGATGCTGAAGTACGCAATTCTACGTTTAATGGTGCGTCTGTCACAACATGATTGGTGATGGTTAATCCCAAGGTTGCTCTAGCTGCGTCTGCGGCTTGCAGGTGTCGCAGCATGAGTTCTGGTTCAATGGCTTGGTCTAAAAGCAAACCTACGCGGTTGCTATGAACGGGACGCAATCCCCAGCATTGTGAAGCAAATTTGTCAAGTCCATAACCTTCAACGTAGAGAGTGTTGGGGAGATTCCAGTACAAACTAGCGCCATTGAGGACATTGGGATGAGTAATCAGGCGATCGCACACCTGTGATATAAGTCTAGCTACGGGCAATGCATCTCCGGCATAACCGCCAATTGCTGCCCCAATGCCCGTAGGGATGATGAGAATAGCTGTATAGGGAAGATGCATAGTAGAACGGACTCAAAGCCTCTACTTAGTGACAACAGCTTCCACTGTAGCTTTTTCCTTGGAATCATCTACGGAGGTAATAGCCCAACGCAGGGGTTCACCTTGTTTTTTCAATTCTGCCTCAATTGCTTTTTGTAATTCTGTGGGGGTTTCTTGAATGTCGATTTCAGCAGTAATAAAATGAGTGGTCATAGTGGTAAATATTGTGGCTTTGTGTTTTCTAGAATAGCTGATTTTAGAATCAAGGATGAAGTGTGAAGTAGAAAATTTGCATTTTTATCGTACTTCATCCTCATGCATCTTTTTACTTGTCTTTTCCAAACTGCAATTGATAAACTATGTCTTCTTTTTCGGTAACAAGTTTCAAATCAGAAAGGGGTTTGGCAACACAAAGCAACACATAACCTTGTTTTTGCAGTTCTGGACTCACACCCATGCCATCAGCTTGATCTACAGTTCCTTCGCTAATTTGACCAGCGCAAGTTGTGCAAACACCTGCACCACAAGATGTTGGTAAATCTAAACCAGCAGCGTGGGCAACGGATAAGATGGTTTCGTTATCAGGCACTTGTAAGGTATGAATTGTGCCTTGGTGGTTAATTTCGACGGTGTAGGTTGTGGACATATACACAAGGGATGTGTGACGGATGACAGGTGAATTATCTTATCTGATAAATAGGTGCAGAAACAAGGGAATTGTGGAAAAAATATTTTTTAATCCTATTTTGATGGGGAAAATATTGAAAATTAAATAAAATTCAAAAAAGTATTACACCAACAGGGCTATTTAATCTCATCTTTTTCTACCATTTCTGCATCAAAAATTAACCAGGATCTCCAGGATTTTAGGATTTACAGGATGGGGTTATTTTTGAGAATGAGAGGTTGCGCGATTTAGATACTTACTTCATTGGAGTTTTCAATATTAGTTTAGCATACTAAGTACTGAAGAACCACTAAAGCATCTATCACTGTGAATATATTGGCAGATTGGCAGGTATGTTTGGAAAAACTCATCATAATAATGGGGCAGCGGATAATGTCCTTTCCTTTTGAATACTTACAGCAGGGAACAGGCATTTCTGTGGTGTCAGCGCAAGATTAGTCACAAAATGCTAATTTGGGAAAATATGAGTGATTTGTATTTCCCTAAATCTACCAATGCCTTATCTTACCGCTGCTGGAGAAATTCGTTCTCTAATCGCTAAATATACCCAAGCTAAGACTCTGTGGATAGATACAGAAGTTGCTGATTATAAAAGTCGTAATCCGAGATTATCGCTGATTCAGATATTGGATAATCCTCATGATATGACCGGCAATCGCGTTTATATTTTGGATGTCTTAGATCAGCCTGATGTGATTGCCGATTTTATGCTGCAAATCATGTTTAATTCGGCTATTGAAAAAGTTTTTCATAATGCTAGTTATGATCTAAGACTTTTAGGAAGTAAGAAAGCTAAAAATATTACTTGCACTGTAGAAATGGCTAAAAAAATCCCTTATCATTTTCTGCCATTACCTAATTATCAACTTAAAACCCTGGCTACTGCTCTTTGCAATTTTCACAATATTGATAAACAAGAACAAAGTGGTGATTGGGGAATAAGACCTTTAACTGAAGACCAGATTGAGTATGCTTACTTCGATTGCATTTATTTGGCTCAAGTACACTTGCAGTTATTGGCTTTAAGTTCCCAAATTAGCTCAGATCCAGCAAGGGAAGATTTAGCAACACTTTCTGAAAAATATACAAAAATTGAACAGCAGCGAAAGCTGATAAATTCGGAATTTGATTATTTGCAAGAACGTTTAAAGAAAGCAATGCAATTTCAAAATATTTCCGAGAATGAATATTGTCAACTCAGTCATTATGATCGCAAATCTGTAAAGGTCAAGTTTAGCGAATTGTTTAGATTGGTGGAAAATCAGAATATTGATTTGGATTTTCCAATTACTCTGACTGAGAAATTGCAAAAAGATTTAGGGAGGAATTTGGAACAATTAGATGTAGACATTGAAAAAACTACTGTTTGGCGAATAATTGCTAAGAATCAGGAAGATGAAGTTAATAATGAGTAATACAGAAGAAGGCAGAGGGCAGGAGGCAGGAGGTGAAATACCTTTGCTGCTTGAGGTTTGGTTCTCAGTTTGTATCTTCTAACTACGCAACCCGCTGTATGTAAGCATTAAATCCTACTTGTGGAGGCAGGTAATAATTTGTACTAGAAAGGATTGAAGATGTCCATAAACTATATAAAAAATGTAGTTAAATGCACAATTTGTTAATTTAAAACTGAAGGTATTTATACATTAAATTTACAATTTAATGGTTAAATTTTGAGAAAGCTTTTAATTAAAAACAACAAGAATTAAATGGTAAAAGCTTGTCAATTGCGTTAAAGCTTTCAGCAAAAGTTAGAATTGTGGTGGAGTGAAGTAAATAGATTGTGGGCATCATTTTCTCCAGGTGTGAATGCGGTTTATAAAAATTTATGAAATGGCAATTATTGACACAGAAAAGGCAAGTTGTAGGTAGAATATTCTCTATTGCAGTGGTTGCTGGTTTAAGTGGAATTTTATCTAGTTCTTGCAGTAGAAGTCCGGATGTATTGGTGACAGAAGTAGGAGTCAGTCCTCCCAATGTTCGTACAGCTAAAACAACGAAAGCCGGAGACTTTTATATTCAAGGACAGAATCAGCACGCTAAAGGCAACTCACAAGCGGCTATTGCTGCCTATAGTAGGTCGATTAGCCTCAATTCTCAATATGCGCCGGCGTTCAAAAGTCGGGGATTGGCGTATTTTGATATTGGTAACAAAGAAGGTGCGATCGCTGATTATAATAAAGCCTTGCGTCTCAATCCCAATGATGCTGAGACTTACAACAATCGCGCCAATGCCTTGGCATCTTTGGGAGATCAACAA
Organism: Anabaena lutea FACHB-196; assembly: GCF_014698305.1. Classification (GTDB taxonomy): domain Bacteria; phylum Cyanobacteriota; class Cyanobacteriia; order Cyanobacteriales; family Nostocaceae; genus Anabaena; species Anabaena lutea. The sequence continues at coordinate 120,436 of NZ_JACJST010000007.1, forward strand.
AAAGCGATCGCGGATTACAATCAAGCTATTCGTCTAGCCCCTAACTACGCGGAAGCCTACAATAATCGCGGAAATGCCCGCGCTACCCAAGGAGACGCAAACGGGGCGCTGGAGGACTACACACAAGCCATTCGTATTGATTCCAATTATTCTATCGCCTACAATAATCGGGGCAATACTTACGCAGCCAGGGGAGAACAACAGAAAGCGATCGCAGATTACAATGAAGCCATCCGCCTCAATCCTAACTTTGGCCCTGCTTTCAATAACCGAGGCAATGCCTTTGCCGCTACTGGAGACAAGCGAGGGGCGTTACAAGACTTACAACGCGCAGCCGCTATTTTTGACAAAGAAGGAAACAAAGACTTGTATCAACAAGTAATGAAGAATATCCAAGAACTGAGGTAATAATTCGTAATTCGTAATTCGTAATAGTGCCTACAGCAGGCTACCGCCAACGTAATTCGTAATTCCTCCCCATCTCCGTGTCCCCGCGTCTCCGCGTCCCCCCATCTCCCCATCGCCGTGTCTTTTTTTATTCTTCAATTATTGGGGTGCGTAAATCTTCCACCAAAGCCTGAATTTCGGCTGATGGCGGTGGGGTAAAATGAGAAACCACGAGGGTGACAATGAAGTTGATAATCATCCCTAATGTCCCAATTCCTTCAGCCGAAACTCCAAAAAACCAAGGTGTCATCCCGGCAAATTTCACGCCGACGATGTAGATAATTGTAAATATCAAACCTGTTAACATTCCGGCAATAGCGCCTTGGGAATTGGTGCGTTTATCGAAAATCCCCAGAAATATCACCGGGAAAAAACTAGCAGCAGCTAAACCAAAAGCAAAAGCTACCACTTCACTCACAAAACCCGGTGGATTTACCCCAAAATATCCAGCCAGAACCAGGGCAAAACCAACGACAACCCGCCCCACAAATACCCGTTTTTCTTCTGAAGCTGTGGAATCGAAAATGCGGTAATAGACATCATGGGCAACGGAACTAGAAATTACTAATAATAACCCCGATGCTGTGGATAAAGCAGCCGCTAAACCACCAGCGGCAACTAAAGCAATTACCCAAGAGGGAAGGTTAGCAACTTCTGGTGTGGAAAGAACAATGATATCTTTATCAATTGTAATTTCGTTGGTTTCTTTATTAGGGTTTAATTGCAAACGTCCATCTTTATTTTTATCTTCAAAAGCTAGGAGTTTGGTTTTTTCCCACTTATTTACCCAATCGAATTTCTGTACTTCGGCAATTGTTTGATTATGCAAGGAAGTAATGAGATTATAACGAGAAAACATCCCGACTGCGGGGGCGGTGGTGTAGAGAATGGCGATAAATAATAATGCCCAACCAGCAGAAAACCGGGCTGCACGCACACTTTTAACTGTGTAAAACCGGACGATAATATGGGGTAAACCGGCAGTTCCTACCATCAAAGCAATGGTGGTGAAAAGAACATCTAACATTGACTTATTGGCAAAGGGCTGGGTATATTCTTTAAAGCCTAAGTCAAGTTGAATGAGGTTGAGTTTATCACCAATATCGCTGGTGGTAAAAGCTAGTTGGGGAATAGGATTACCCGTGAGTTTGTATGCGATCGCAATTGCCGGAATTAAATATGCGAAAATCAATACACAATACTGGGCTACTTGTGTCCAGGTAATGCCTTTCATGCCTCCCAAAACCGCAAAAAAGCCGACAATGATCATCCCAATGATCACACCTGTATTGACATCGACTTGTAAAAAGCGGCTGAAGACAATTCCCACACCCCGCATTTGTCCAGCTACGTAGGTAAGAGAAACGAAAATGGCTGCAACTACCGCCACCAAACGGGCTATATTAGAGTCATAGCGATCGCCTACAAAATCGGGAACTGTGTATTTACCAAATTTCCGCAGATAAGGTGCTAATAATAATGCTAGTAAAACATAGCCCCCAGTCCAACCCATCAAATAAATAGAACCGTCATATCCCAAAAACGAAATCAACCCGGCCATGGAAATAAACGAAGCCGCAGACATCCAATCAGCCGCCGTAGCCGCACCATTTGCAATCGAAGGTATTCCTTGACCGGCAATAAAAAAGTCTTTAGTATTTTCTACTCTAGATTGCCAACCAATGTAAATATAGAGGACAAAAGAAAGTCCAACTAATACAATCGTCCAAATTTCAACTGACACTAATTATCCTCACTTTTTGATATTATATTTGCGGTCTAATTTATCCATTTGGAAAGCGTAAGTAAAAATCAATACCACAAAAACCAAAATTGATCCTTGTTGCGCCATCCAAAAGCCGAAGGGAACACCAAAAAAGCGAATTGCATTTAATGGTTGAACCAACAAAATACTAAAAACCAGGGACACTAAAGCCCAAATAATTAATAAAATCCTTATTAAAGCAGTATTAGCACGCCAATAAGCGCGACGCTGATCTTCGTCCATTTTTCTTTTATCATCATTGCATCACAGATAATATCAGCAAGTTGAGATAATGCCGTTTTATTTTGGCGTTTTTTTTGTTAAGTTTTCTATAGTTATTAAGTAGCTAGTTGTATTTTTTATGGCGATTTTTAGGTAAGTTAAATATATTTTTTTGTCTCACGCAGAGACGCAAAGGAGGAGAGAAGGAGAGAAGAAAATGAAACCCAACTTTGATTAATTTTATTGTTGGGTTGTGTTTGGCTTAACTCATGTTAATTATTTGCTCAAGTTTTCAATTTCCTCCATAGCCTCTTGATAGGCTGTTTCCTTACCTTTGGTGGTTAGGCTTACTTTTAGGCTGGTTAGTTTATCAATTCTTCCCAGTATTCGGACATTGCTAAACCTGCATTTATCTTAATTAATTTTTTATAAAAGATTTAATTCAGAAGTCAGGAATATTAATCATCTTTTCCCTAACTTCCAATCTTCACCACCAGATAACTGAGTTAAATAATCATCAATCATTGCTGGTAATTCCTTGATTGAGTAATTATATGTCAAGTTTAACAGAATTTGAGATTGATTGATTATCTCCAATTTATCAACCATTTCTGTTAATTGAAATGGACTATAAATACCATTCATTACTTCATCACTGGCTTCCCGAATAGCTTCTTCAAATTCATCTTCTAATATTAACTGCCACTCATCTATCTTGATGTAGTAAGATGTTTTATTATCTTGTAAATTAAGTTTTTTTATTTCTCTGATTGAACTGCGAATTGAATTTGCCCAAGAATTAGTTAATCGTTTTTCTACCTGATTTTTAATTAAATGAATTATCAATCTCACTAAAAAAGATTGAATATTTCTTAAAATCGCTTGTCTACCCATTCCCTCCAACTCATCTACAATAGCTAAAGCATCAGTGTAACGCTGTTCTAAAATACTATTTCTGAGGTCTATTAATTCCTGTGTCATTTCTTTATTAACCTCACAGTAACAATATTTTTCATATTAACATATTTTGAAATCACACCCTTAAATATCTATTTCTTTGCGTCTACTCTGCGAGATTGCCGTTAGGCGATTGCGCGAAAATTTTATATCAAATATCCTCTTTCACTTACTAAGTCAGAACCTGTTTTTCGCAAATAGATTATTACTTGACGCATTTCTTTTTGAGGAACCCGACGATATACCCTGAATCGATAATCTAACATCCGATAGCGTAGCGTTAGCCATAAGGACATATCTTCATCTGTATCGGTTTGAAATTCTGTATGGAGAGCTAATTCATTTGATTGTAATAATCAGTAAACCAAAAATTTTCAGGGTTTAGCATTGCTAAACCCCTACAAAATCAATTAAATAACGGCTAATAGCGACTTCTTACTGTAATATTCTGTTTGAGCATAAACACTAATTACAGTATCACCAATTAAGAAAAATGTCCCTTCCTGCTCAGATTTAGAAAACTGTAAATTGGGATATTGACTAGCAAGTTCATCAGCAGTCATTGCTTTTGCAGACATTTCATCTGGTAACAAACCAGTCGCACCAATATAAAAGACTAAAGGAGAAATATTTTCTTGGTAAATTTTTTCTGTGTACTCTTCTAATTTACCTTGCGCTGATGTCATCGCATTAATGATTTCCTGTTTATTTACAGTTGTACCAGCGTGTTTTGCTTGTAATAACAACCCTAAACTACCAGCACCAATTTTGTTAAGAATTTCTGCAACTCTGCCATTTTGTTCAATTCCCAGAAAATCATCAAAAATCGGTTTCATTAAATCATCGACTTTGGTAAGTTTCATTCTCGCAGAAACTGCTTTAGGACGAATAGCTATATTTTCATTAAATGCTAGTTCAAAGGTGGGTTTAGGAAAAATTTCTCCAGTCTCTTTGTCATAAACTTCGTATCTTCTATCCAGAAACTGATTAGCAGAAGACAGCTTACTCAAATTGATAATTTCTGTACCACCAATATCAATCTTATAACTCACTCTGGAGTCAACTGTACCTTCAGATAAAGCTGCTTTTAAGTCTGTATATTCGTTAGTAGTGGGAAAGTTCAGATACAGACTTTTGGAGAGATAATGTTTTTTCAATTCTTCTATTTGCGCGGGAATAAATACATCTGATGCTTCGCGTAAATGAGCAGCAAGAATACTAGACAAAACTTTGATTTCTGCTAGTTGGGAAAACAACCCATCAATAATGCTGTAATTACCCTCAAAGCTAACCAAGGGTAAATTCTCTAACTCAATTGTGTATTCTTTTTGAAAATCAAATTCTTCCCCATCAATTACTCCCACTGCTTTTAAATCATCAAAGGCTTTTTTACTACTAATTTTTACTTTTAAAGCTTTGACATTAATTTCTCCATCACTGACAATAGTATAATTATTGAAAGTCGTTAAATCATTTAATAACACACCAGCCACTTCTGTAATTGCGGTTTTATCTTCAACTTTCACCAGCTTGACTTTTTGCTGAATTAGCATATTAATAGTCGCTGTGTTACGGTTAATATCAAAACTACCCATCTGCACATAATCACCTGGTTCAATATATTCTATTTCTAACCAAGGTTGAATTAACTCCCCATTTTCTCCCCGCACACCATTAACACGCTTGACACCTTTTCTTTGGTAATTTGCTTGCAGATGTTTGAGGTTAATAATAATGTGTGAACGATGTTGTGATAAAATATCAATCAACGCCAAAACCGAGATTTTATCATTCACTTTCACATGATCTAATATTTCATGTTCTGCTAAAACATGAGGATAAAAGATAGCAATTTCTAAATCTTGGGTAAATTTAGCAATGTCTTCATTTGTTAAAGCTTTCGCGTGTCTCGCTGTTAAAGTTGCATTAAAGGTACTAGCAAGCGCATATTTAGCAGTATTGAGATTTCCGTCTGCTAAATTAGCCTTAGCAAAAGCATAAACTGATTCATCATTTTGGACAACAGGAATATCTGTCAATTGAGTATAAGCATCTTTGGTAATTTGCTTATATTTATAGATATATGCCTCATCTTCGGGCTTCAGACCAAATATTTTCAAAGTTTGATTTGTGCCATTAATTTTCTTAGCACTGGGAGAGAAAAACACCTGATAACTATAGTCACTAGCTAACGGTTCTTCTATGACTATTCCTGTCGCTTCTTTTAACACATTTCCGGTATTATAAAGAGCATCATAAACTTCCTTAATATTACCAGCTTGCAGACAAGAACCAGAAACAGAATTAGCAATTTTGGCTAGAAATTTAAAATCAGAATATGGCGAATACGCGATAGTGTTAACAAACACATCCAACTTTTGCAAATCATTACAAATGGCTTCTATCGCCTTAGATTCAGAATTAAAACTGCTATCATTAGCATAGCCGTCACTGTGTAAAGTAATGGCTGTTAATTCACTAGGACGAATCAATTTTTGAGCTAATTTCAAAGATTGAGAAATACAAGTTGCACAACCAGCCTGAATTGCTTTAATTTCGGCAATATAACGTGAATCTGGCTGCATGACATCCTGAATAGCTATACGCTGGAAATGGCAAGTTACATCACCCTTAGAAGAATAAGAAATCAGACTAATCACTAATTCTGAATTACTGTATTCATCCAAAGTCAAAAGTTTAATTAAAGTTTCCTTTAAAGCCTCAATATCATAATACATTGAACCGGAACGATCAATAATAATGATACTATGAGCTACCATTTTTTTAGGAGTAGCATCTGGCTGAATTTCCAGTTTGATTTTTTCAGTTAAATAGAAAGCTTTTTCTTTACCTGCGAGATTATAAACAGCAAACTTTGTTTTTTGACTTGTCATAATTTTGCCGATGGTAATTTTACAGAAATATTGTCCAGGATAAATCAATTTATACTGGGATGGGGTGATGTTGTAATATGTTGTAAAAACTATGATGTTGAAATCAACACTGAGAAAATCTCTTTTTTCTCTACATAAATATATAGTACATGAATACTATAAAAATGTCAAGGGAAGGGGAAAAAGCTTTATATTCCTTCATTTTTGGTTGCAAGCAGAGTTAGAGAGGTTTCACAAAACATCTCTACATTTCTCTAATGATTGTGCCAAAATAAACATAATGATTTTTTAGGTATCTGTAACCGATGGTCTGGCAAAAGGGTGATAAATTACAGGGTGGGAGATAGGTTATAAAAAAAGTCCTGGTAGAATATTTGCAAATCCCTAAACCTGCATTTAGATCCACGAATTCTTTCCTAAACTCCCATTTATGCTACAATATAATCGAGTTCCAAAAATATAACTACATAAATATAAAAAAGATGAACAACCTATCAATTCCAGCGCAAACATTACAGGAAGCATGGGAAAAAGGTTTACAGCAAGGTTTAACCCAAGTTGCGGTAAATATGTTACGAGAAGGCATAGATTTAGATTTTATCGTCAAACTAACTGGACTGCCATTAGCAGTAGTTAAAAATTTACAAACTGTTGATATAGATGATGATAAAATATTAGTTAAAGAATTTTTAGAAATGAGTGAATCATCATTAAATAAAATTTGGCTTGAACCAGAAGAAGACGAAGCATGGAAGGATCTATAGAACATTTAATTAAAGGTGATGTGATATCTGTTCCTTTTCCTTTCTCTGATACATCTACCACAAAAAAACGACCAGCTTTAGTTATAACTGAATCGGACAATAATAATATTATAATTTGTCCTATTACCAGTAAACCAGGTAGAGATTATGAAATTAAGTTAGAAGATCAAGATTTTAGGGTTGGTAAATTAAATTTAAGTCCTTGCTATATTCGCCCTAATATTATTGCTACGGTTGATAAAAATAACGTAATTCGATACATTGGAAAACTCAAAGATGATAAACTTCATCAAGTGATTAGTACAATTATTGAAATTATAGAAAAGCCATCATCATCACCACCAGTATCAAAAGCTTGGGAAAGAAGCAAAAAACCAAAATGATGAAATACCTATATCCCCGACTTCTTTTTTGACTAATTAATGTTGTCATACATAAATTGATATGTTTTTTATGTATTCTTTAGAGGCAGAGCCTCTTATTAGCATTCCCAGTCTGAGACTGGGAACGAGAAATTATCTGCGTTTATCTGCGTTTAATTCTGAAAATCTTAATTTATCAAGTACAAAAATACTACCCAGATATCAAGTTAAGATTAAGAAGACTTTACACTTCTTAATTCTTAGGTAACATGGCGCGAGATTTACGGGGATTCATCAAAATTCTGGAAGAAAGAGGACAATTAAAGCGAATTTCGGCTTTAGTTGACCCAGATATGGAAATTGCAGAGATTTCCAACCGAATGCTGCAAAAAGGTGGCCCGGGTTTGTTGTTTGAAAACGTCAAAGGTGCATCCTTTCCCGTTGCGGTAAATTTAATGGGGACTGTGGAAAGGATATGCTGGGCTATGAATATGGAAAAACCAGAGGAGTTGGAAACCCTGGGGAAGAAGCTGAGTATGCTTCAGCAACCCAAACCACCAAAAAAGATTTCCCAAGCCATAGACTTCGGTAAAGTGCTGTTTGATGTTGTCAAAGCCAAACCGGGAAGAGACTTTTTCCCCGCTTGTCAGCAGGTGGTTGTGGAAGGTGAGGATTTAGATTTAAATAAGTTACCTTTGATACGTCCTTATCCGGGAGATGCCGGAAAAATTATTACGCTAGGATTGGTAATTACTAAGGATTGTGAGACGGGAACGCCAAATGTAGGTGTGTATCGTCTTCAACTGCAATCTAATAATACGATGACCGTACACTGGTTATCGGTGCGGGGTGGTGCGAGACATTTACGCAAAGCTGCCGAACGTGGTAAAAAATTAGAAGTGGCGATCGCTCTCGGTGTCGATCCTTTAATTATTATGGCAGCAGCCACACCCATTCCTGTAGACTTATCAGAATGGTTATTTGCTGGGCTTTATGGCGGTTCTGGAGTCCAATTAGCCAAGTGTAAAACAGTAGATTTGGAAGTACCCGCAGATTCAGAATTTGTCTTAGAAGGGACAATTACACCAGGGGAAGTTTTACCAGATGGCCCTTTTGGTGATCATATGGGTTATTACGGTGGTGTGGAAGATTCACCGTTAGTGCGGTTTCAGTGTATGACCCACCGCAAAGATCCGATTTATCTGACCACATTTAGCGGTCGTCCACCGAAAGAAGAAGCGATGATGGCGATCGCACTCAACCGCATCTATACCCCCATTTTACGCCAACAAGTATCAGAAATAGTCGATTTCTTCCTACCAATGGAAGCATTAAGTTACAAAGCAGCGATTATTTCCATAGATAAAGCTTATCCCGGACAAGCCCGACGAGCAGCTTTAGCTTTTTGGAGTGCATTACCCCAATTCACATACACCAAATTTGTCATCGTTGTTGATAAAGATATCAACATTCGTGATCCGCGTCAAGTCGTCTGGGCAATTAGTTCTAAAGTTGACCCTTCACGGGATGTATTCATATTACCAAATACCCCCTTTGACACCTTAGATTTTGCTAGTGAAAAACTCGGTTTAGGTGGGAGAATGGGAATTGATGCAACCACCAAAATTCCTCCAGAAACAGAACATGAATGGGGTGAACCATTAGAATCAGATGCTGAGGTTTCCGCAATGGTAGAAAGACGTTGGGCTGAATATGGTTTAGGAGATTTAAAACTAGGAGAAGTTGATCCAAATTTGTTTGGTTACGATATGTAAGTAATATCGAAACTTACCCCTTCCTGAAAAGCTACGATATACACAGTTCCTTACCCAGAAGTAGTTTTCAGCCATAAGAAAGAACATAAGATGGAAAATCCAGTTCCCCTCTTCGCTTGCGGGGAGGGGCTAAGGGTGGGGTGTTATAGCTGGAGGAAAACGGTTTGATCTCAAATTAAGCCTAATGAGCAAATCAAAGGAGGGAGATTTGATATTAATATTAAAAACCTGGGGAACATAACCGGATATAAATTTCTCGATTTTTATCGGTAAACGCCCTTCTTCCGTGCATGATTCTCGTATTATCAATCATGAGAATATCACCTTTTTGCCAGGAAATATTGGTAGTAAGTCTTTCTGCTATTGCATTCAATTCATCCATAAGTTCATTAGGAATTTTTGAATCATCATCAAACTTCAAAACATCAGGATTTAACTGCATCGCTGGTAAAAGGCTATTAATAAAAACCTGATATTTTCCACATCTGCTAGAGATAACTACTGGACAAAGATATTCCAAGACAATTGATTGATCTTCATATATAGTCAAATGTGTATTATTGCTTTTACACATTTCTTCTAACTCATTCACATCATCAGTTTTATATTTTTTCTGCCACTCATCTTTCTGCATTTTGGCAGTAAACTTTAGCTTCTTATGACGGAATAACTCCTTAGTTGAATTACTCAGTTCTGCAAAAAATTGCCTACCATCACACACAGTTGTTTCCCCATCTTGTGAAGCAGGATTAGCACAGAAAAACCATAACATCAAAGGAATATTTTTCTGATAGTACATTTCTCCATGCAACTTAATCTCTGTCTGGAAATCATTGACACTTAAAAGAGTATTATCTCCATTAATTACCCTTCTATTGAAAGCACCACCAGCATAATTTAAAAAATCAGTACTGAATAAATTGCTAAATTCTCTAAAAATGTCAGCATCAGTTGCAAATCCTCTAAATAGAAGAACCCCATATTCTTGATATAGGCTAATAATTGCTTCTCTGTCTATTTCCCAGATGCTTTTATTATCTACGTTAACAATTTGTTGACCTATTCTTTCGGAGACTGGTTGTGTGGTGATATTCATACTAATTAACAAATGTTTGTCAAAGTTAAGACTTACTGCTATCTGCAACTATAAGCTATAGCAAAAGCTTATACTCAATCTTATCATAGACTTTCATTTACAAGTATCTACAATAAGTCTTACCTGAAACAGATCAACCTACCAAATAAGGGAGATAGGGTGCTATCTATTTACGCAAATCACATATTTTCATACAATAAGTCAAACAAAATAACGCAGAACTATAATAAATGGATTGGATTACCCTGCTGCGATCGCTACAGTCTGACTTTCTGAAAAGGTTAACATCTGGTTGTCTCCTTCACTGTCAAACCCCAGGTGAACATAGTGAATTAACTATTATATCTGGAGAAAGATTAAAAGCATTAAGAGATTTTTGCTGGTTGATGGCGGAAAAATATAAGCGGACTTCCCCAGTTCGTGACGTTTTTATTAACAACCTTAAAGGTAAATTAGGTGAAGAAGTAGTTAAAGAGCGTTTAGCAAATTTTATTACTGAAGTTGATTATGAAAAACGTTTCGGTGGTGATGGTAAAAGTGATTTTACTCTCACTACAGACTCTTCTATTGGTGTGGAAGTCAAATCTCGTCATGGTACTTTTGATAAAGTTAGATGGTCAGTAGGTTCAGAAGAAGTACAAAAAAATGCGGTTATCGTCTGCATTTTGATTCAAGAAGAAGTGAATGAAGCCCAATCTAAATATCACCTTTTTTTAGCTGGGTTTCTCCCTACCCAAATGATTAAATTGAAAACGGGGAAAATTTCCTTTGGCATAAATCAATTGTTATATGCTGGAGGTTTATGGTGCTATCTAGAACAATTACAAGCTTCTACAAACCATAAAAATCAAGTTATTAAACCAAAATCACCCCTATTCCATCAGCAATTATTAAAACACCCTGCTTATGCAAAAATAGATAAATCTTCTGGACATGATTTAACTATTGATTATACACAAATAGGTGATGACCATTTTAAAAAAGGCGAGTACGTAGAAGCAGTTAATTACTATAATCAAGCATTGAAAATCAAATCTGACGATCCTGAAATTTATTACAAGCTAGGTTTAGTTCATTATGAATTAGGTGATTTTCAGATAGCAATTGCCAATTATACTCAGGCAATTAATATTAATATTCATGATGGCAAAGCTTACAATAAAAGAGGTTTAACATACTATCAATTAGATAATTATCAAGCAGCAATTGAAGATTACACCCAAGCAATTAGAATTAACCCTGACATCGCCATTAATTACAAAAACCGTGCTGAAGCTCGTTCTCGCATCGGTGATAATCAAGGAGCAATTGAAGATTACACTCAGGCAATTACAATTAATCCTGATTATGCCACTACTCATAAAAATCGAGGAATTGCTCCCTATCTTCTAGATAATCAGCAAAAGTTGATTCATACTAAAATTGCTCCCGATGATGCCATCGCTTATAAAAATAGAGGCAATACTCGTTCTGATTTAGGAGACTTGGACGGTGCAATTGCAGATTATACCCAGGCAATCCAAATTAATTCTAATTATACAGATGCTTATTATAACCGAGGTAATGTTCATTCAGATTTAGGAAAATATGAAGCAGCAATAGCCGATTTTAGCCAAGTAATTAAAATTAATTCTAATTATACAGATGCTTATTATAACCGAGGTAATGCGAGATTGGGAATAGGAGAAAAGCAAGGTGCAATTGAGGATTTTCAGAAAGCAGCAGACTTATATTGGAAAGCAGGAAAGTTAGAAGAACATAAAGATACGCGTGCCAGAATTTTAGATTTAGAAATCGAAAAATCCTTAGATATTTTAAACTTCTAATACCCAAATCCTCATCCTCTATTTCTCTAAAAAGTAGAGGAGCTTAGAATGTTATAGTAAAATTTATTATAGGAATAATATTTGATTTTTGCAATATACGTAGGTGGGCAATGCCCACCCTACGAGACTTAAAATTTTATGGCTACGCCACGCAAGCTATCAGATATTATTTATGATTCCTATATATTTGATCAAGCAAGTATTTGAATATGATTCTCAAATCAAAAAACTTTAGCTCTTTATTTGCCTTATTTTTCCTAGTCAGTACCACTTACTTTCATGATGTAGCCATAGCATCTGTACCACAACAGCAAGTTAATAGTCAAATTTCGCAACCACATCCAGTTTTTAAATCGATTCTGCCCCAATTAAAGAAAAAAACTCAAATCAAGATTTTATTACCTAAGTATGTGCCAGGATTGGAAGGAGAAAACCCTCTTTACGCCATTATCGAAACTGCGACAAAAAACAAGTACGAAATATTACTGGGTTTTAGCCCAGATTGTAATGGTGGTACTGCCTGTCGTTTCGGTGTAATTACTGGTGAAGCTATCAATAGCAAAACCCCTAAACTTACTGGTAAAGCTTTATTTTTAGGTAAAGGTATTACTGGCTATTTTGTAGATTTTCAATGTGGTGCTGGTTGTTCAGATGCTACCTTAACTTGGCGAAAAAACGGTGTGCAGTATGAGATTGGCTTAAAAGCAGGTAATCAGACTGAATTACTAGAAATGGTAAAGTCAGTAATTACACTCTAGTTAAAAAAGGAAATTGTATACAAAATAGGAGTTGCCATATACATAATGACGGTGATTGTAATCCGATGAATAACTCAATGATTTCTAGCCGCCAAGTAACAAAATATCTGCAATTTCCAGCATTATCAGTAATATTAGCTGCTAATTTAGGAATCACCGCCATAGATGCACCCGCTTTAGCCCAAACTACTCCAGTTTCATCTGTCAAGAACAGTGTGACCTTTACTTGCAACGACACAGAAGCGACAATCAAAGCTAAAAATGGAGCAAAGGTAACTGTTGGCACATCAACAATCTACATTGGTTATCAGCAAGTATCATCTAATAACAAAGACCCCCGCATCATCCGTTTTGATAAAGGTGTGAAAAAATGGTGTCGTAGCGACTACGAAACCACTGGTGATGATGGTAGTGGCTATGGACTGATTTGGAATGGAGGAAGTGTTTTATACGGCGTTTTCTCTTCCACTGGTAGCCAAACTGGTAATGATTTCCGGCGCTTTGCTACTGGCCGTTGGCTACCCAGCTATGGTAGTGGTGGCGGTGCAAAAGTAGCAGTTATAGCCCGGATTGACCCCGCTAATGGAAATGTCAATTATGCTACATTTCTCAGTGCCAGAAAGCCTAGTGATGGGAAAAGTAACTCTTTAATTGTTAAGGGACTGTCATGGAATGGCACTACTTTAACTGTACAGTCAGATTCTTGGTGGAGTCCCCGTCGTCCTAATAAAAATTCCATGACTTGTTCTGGTTCGTCACCTTTTTCATATAAAGCAGTATTCTCTGGTGACTTAAAAATAGTTAATTCGGCTTCAGCAACTGGATGTAGTTAAGCACGATAGCGAAGCTAAAAACCGAACTCAGGTTAATATCATGTCCGCCTAACGGGACTTAGGCAAAAAATCCTCCGCATAAGAGGGTCTCTCTGTCTCCGCGTCAGTCTAAATGATAAGTATTCAAACGCACATGATATAACCCCTCCTCGCTGTTTGGGAGAAGGGGTTGGTAAGTCAGTGAATTGTGGGGCTTTGCCCCGTTGTCGTAACAGGCGTATCGGGGTTGTTAATATCCGCCTTCTTCTTCGTACTCCGGTTGTCTTTCCTTCACCTTCTTGGGAATATTCACTGGTTTGGGTGCATCATCCCAAGCATCACCTTCGACATCATCATAATCGTCATAATCGTCGGTGTATGGCTTTTTGTAGGGTTGAACTTTTAGCGGTTCTTGATATTTATCTTGACCGCTTGCTTCACTCCAATTATCTTCTTCGTCTTCTTCGTATTGAATTGATTCGTACTGCCGCGCCTGCATTACCCGCCGCTGTGGTCTTTCTTCTTCTATATAGTCTTCAGTCCATTCTTCTTCCCGCGCTATAGGTTCAGGAGTGCGGACTTTGGGTCTAGGGGGCTGTAATGGTACTCCACTAGGTAGTTGATTGGCTGGTGAAACTGTACGTGGCGCAGAATAGCCATATTCTTCGTCGGCATCTCTCTCCCAAGGTGCTTTACCAATACCCAGCCGTTCTAGAATACCGACTGTCAACTGGTTAACTCGTTCTTCAGCACCTTCAAAGACAATTAACCGACTCGGACCAGTACTAACAATTTCGTCTATTGATATTTCGTAGGTACTCAAAAATTGGTCGGGTATTTGGGGAACTCCCAAAGCAGCGATGACGATGGAATAGATTTTACCAGTTTCTCCATTAAACTTAAAGCCTCGCACCTTACCCAGGACTTCGCCTGTTTCGGTAATAACTTCCCAGTTCATCAAGTTGCTGAGGGCTTCAACTTCAATATCTTCGATGACATCTTCGTTATCAACGAGGATGACATCACCGATTTGGTTGATGCTGTTGAGATACATTTGGCGAGGCAGTCCAGAGATAGAGATCAGGCTGTCTCGTAAACCAAGCGCCACAACCTCTCTTTGATCAATGTCAATCCAGACTTGACTCACGATACCCAGCCGTTTGCCGTTGTCGCGGGTGATTACCTGGGTGTTTAATATATCGGAACGTCTAATAACTTGTTCAGAGGTCATTCTATAGGTCGTCCTGTTCACTTAGCGTGCCGTAGGCAATCTCGAATCCGGTTTATGTATACACTATTTTTAACAGAAACTTAAGCTTATATATTAACTCAAGTTGTTAATTATCTATTTTAGGCTGGTAATTGGTAATTGGTAATTGGTAATTGGTAATATCTTTATCTGTTACCTGTTGCCTGTCACCTGCCACCTAATTTAATACCCAAAACTTGAGTATACGCTTCCCTGGCTTGAGTAACCCCAATTGTACGTTCGGCTGATTCTATCATTGGCCGACGTAAACTCACAACAATAAATTGAGCTTGTTATGCCTGTTGTTTAATCATTCTAGCTAATCGTTCGACGTTTGCTCCATCTAAAAACATATCTACTTCATCAAAAGGCGTACAATCTAGTCAAATTTTATTCAGCCCTAGCGATTCCTAGGTCGCGCTGTACGATCGCACTTTAGTCAACCTAACCTACGAGCGATTCCTAGGTCGCACTAGTTCCCTCTGGGACGCTTTGCGAACGCTATCGCACTTTATCAATTTCTCACACTGCTTTCGCTAGTGGCATGAATATTTCAACGGATTCAAACGGTACAGATATTTTGTCTTCTTCTGTCCGTTCAATTAATCCCAGTTCTTCCAGGCGATTTACGTCTGTGTGTACGTTTGAATAGTTTCTTTCGGCTGTTTTTGCCAGCGCGTAAATACTGCATGGCTCTATTTTGCTTAAAGTATCAAGCAAATCAAGTCGAGCAGGCGTTAGCTCGCTAAAAAGTGATTTTGCAGATTCAAATGAAAGTCTAAAATTTACTGGCTTTCCAATTTCGGAGTCTTTAATTTGTTGACGAGCGGCTCGGATTGCAGAACCACCTTTGGCTACTTCAATAATTGCTTTCATGATTCACTCCAGGTTTCAATGTCTTTTTCAAAATCGTCAAGCAATTTATCAATGCTTGTGAACTTATAATCTATTTCGTGTGAGTTTATATGTTTATGATCTCCTTTTCCGCGTTCGTTGTCATATCGAATTCTACATTTTCCATTCTGCCCGTAAAATAATCTGTATTTGTATTTATGTGTGCTTGGTGGTGTTGGTTCTGGTAATTCCCATATAACAACCTCGACGATTGATCCGTCGTCATTAACTTCTTTTGCTTTGGCGATTAGAGTGGCCTTCATATATTGCATTGTAGCAATATATTTAACTTCTGTCGAGTAGCAATATTATGATCCGAACGGCACAGTTGAGCGATAGCGCAAGCGCTGACTTGTCAATTCGCCGATTACACTTAACACCAATAGGCGCACTAGCGCTAATGAATAATCAAACTATCTCTGGTCATTTCTAAAAAATCATACGTCAAAAACAATTCGATTATTTGAGTAATATTTTGTAGAAAAAGTTGTTCAATTTGTTTGTTACTAATATTACCTGTCGTTATCATTAGTAGTTTATAAGGCTCTTGTTTGATTAAAAAAGAATCTAAAAAATCTTTATCCTTGGTAATAACAATTCTCTGTTCCAGGATTGATATTTTGTTGATTTCCGAATCTGGAGTTGCATTTTTTAAAGGAAGATTCTTGGTGTGTAAGCTGTTGTGCATTTAATTTGTACAAGTCTGGTGTGCAGGATGCCGACCCCACAGGATTTAACCATTTTAGGATTATCCAATTTAGGTGCGTAACAGCTTATAACATCACAACCTAAGTTCTCTAATGGCAATTCGCATTAGTAATTGAGCATCAATCAAGAACTTTATGAAACTAATTGGAAGATACTTTTAACTTGAGTGAGTCGAGTAGCAAAGCTGAGAACTGCTAAAATATCTTCGTATTCTAAATCATCATAATCTTCTAAAATATCATCAATATTCATGCCTGAACTCAAAAGTTCTAAAATCATTTCCACCGGATAGCGCAATCCACGAATACACGGTTTACCATGACAAATATCATGGTTAATTGTTATTCTATTTAATAGAAGGTTATTCATGATATTAGATGTTATGTTGGCACTAAATTAATTCTACTTGATTTTTCGAGTTCTATGAAAATGGAAAAAATCGAACCGAAAGTCAGCGTTGCGCGATTACTAGGAAGTGCTTCGCGATCGCATTTGGTCGAGTTATAAATAGCGATCGCACTTAGTCAAGGTGTAAATGGCAAACTGACAAAAGCCCTTTGGGAATCTAAGAAACAGTCTTTGCGGTTGATACCAAAACAGTGTTAGCTATTACCATCTATTTAGACGCGGAGATTAAAATTAAGTATTCATAGTTCCGTCACTGTCCACTGTAACCCTTGCATCTGGGTAGACTCAACGACTTTTGGATGCGGATCAATTGGTTTGATTAGACTTCTCAATTTAAGCTGTACCTTTGAAGGGTCAATAGCACGTGGAAATAACTTTGAAGTTTTTACTGGCTGCTCAAGATGCAAAACAACACGCAACTGTTGACCTCTTAAAACTTCCGTAGCAAAATGACTTTCGGAAGTATTCGATGCGTTAATCTTGGCAGGCAACATGGACGCAAGGGTATACAAGACTTTTTGCACTACTTCATCTGCTAAATCTATGGTTTTAGTCCGAGGATGCTGTCTATAGTCCTTGGCTTCAATTAACCATATCACCTGACTCTCAATTGCGAGAAGATCAACTGCTTTAATTCCAGGCGACATCTTAGAGAACTGGTGACGATAAAAAGCCCATTCATCGTACTTGCAAACTTTCCATGAATCGGGAAAGGTAAATATCAAGCTATCAACTGGGATCTTTGTCACACTCAAACCCCACTACTGATAAAGCGATCAGATTGAGCAAGCTCTTCGTCCAGTGTTGTAATATCGCCAATTTCGTCAATTGCATCTCCTTGGTTGACTACAACACCGTCATCTGAAAAGTGCAAACCAAAGAATCGTGAGTTGAGTTCAATATTTTGCTTATCTGTCATTAATATTTCAAGCTCACGCAACAGAAATAAACTGTGAGTAGCAATAAATACTTGAATACCTGTTTTACTTAGATTCACGATGCTTTGAGCTACTTGTTTGATCAGAAGTGGATTGAGATTTGCTTCAGGCTCATCCCAGAATAAGAAACCTTTGTCCATTAATACCCCAGTGGCAATTAAACGCGCCAACATTGCTAGTTTACGCTGGCCTTCTGCAACAAGTGGCATCTCAAAGCGACCGCGCTCATTCTTCAAATAAAAACGCCCATTCTTATCTAGCTCAATTGAGCCACCCATTGCTTGTTCAAGTGGAGTTAACAATTCTTGAATTCTTTTCTCTTTAGTCCCTCGCTGTAAAGGAGCGCCTAGAAGTATACAAGTATCTCGCCAAGTCTCTTCAAATTCAAGGTAATGGCCTTCGTACACTGAAACAAAGTTTGGGAAAATACTGAGTAACTCACGAGTTGGGATATAAGCTGGAGAACTGTCAAGCCAAGCCTTGGGAACTTGCTCTATTAGTACCTCTGTTTTACTGTTTGTAGAGAAGCTAAATTCAAAATTGAACTGTTTATCTTCAAATAAGAGTTTAATGTCACATCTCTCACGTCCTTGCTTTCTTCTAGTCAGTCGGCCAAGAGATTCTGGACGAAAAACATTGATAAGCTTGTCTGCTAGACGAGTTTGCAATAAAGCTTTTGTTGGTGTAATGCTTGTGGGTTTGCGGCTTTCTTCCCAACTGGTTGCAAGTGCTGAATAGGCGACTTTAAGAAGATGTGTTTTTCCCGATCCATTTTCTCCAACTATTACATTTAGATATTTAGAGAATTGGAGATTTGCACTAGGAAAAACTGTGAAGTTTTTAATATTTAGATTATTTAGCATAAGTAGGTAGGCGTTAAAAATTGTCGTTATGGCAAGGCAAGAGGCAAAAGGCAACGTACTCTTCCGACACCATTGCACAAATTATTCATTTATGATCAGAATTTAATTCCGCGCTTTTTCAATAATTTTTTAATAGATTTGTCTTTAATCGCAAAATCATATAATTCTTGACTGTATCTATATATTTCATCTATATTATCTTTTATATCTTGGTTAAAATTTTCCATTACATTTTGATTTGGAATAAGATTATTGAAATACAGTGTTGAAATTCCTAGAACATTGTTGAAGAGTTCTTGAGAATCAATTTCCAGTTTAGGGAAGTCATCTTTAACATTATCATAAAAATAGTCAATAATATTAAATATTCTCACTAACGGATGGGGGTGTGAGAATTGCTTTGTATAAAAATCTTGCTTATTGATAGTATATTCTTGGTTGAATTGATTCATGACTCCAAAATAAAATAGATTTTTTGTAATGACTATACTTGCCAAGGCAATGTAAAACAAACACTTAAGTTTTTCATTATCCTTGTTTTTCAGGTTTGTATACACACTAAATGCGTACTTTAATACCTCATAAGATGCCATTCTATCTGCATCAAATTCCCATGTATGTTTCTTTAGGTTAAAATCATTATTTATAATATCTAAGTTTTCTGAATATAAGGCATCCTTAGATATTTTGGAGCTATTAAACTGTAAAATATGCTGAAATTCATGACCAAAGGTATATTCAATTGAGCAATTCAACACGAATTCATTCAATTTAAAGTTTTGGTCTTCATGGAGATCACAATAAGCATCTGAGATAGATTTTTTGTTAAGAAAGGCAATACATAGGCTGTTTGAAAAAAAATTATCATTAAACTTGTCTTTTATTAAGACAGGGTATCCATTAGTAATTCCTATAATATTGTGATTTTCAATTCTTCCTGCAAAAGCATTGCATCTATAGCTGTTGCTTATGTAGAAAAAGCAATTATCTAGATGAAATATGTCAGCCTTACATTGATATAATTCCTGAAATTTATTTTCAAAATAGTTATAAGTATCTATCAAGTCTGTATCTAGTTCTTGATAATCAAATACTTTAATTATTCCTTTTTCAATAAGAATTTCTTTTATGTCGTCCATGTGTTTTGTATTTTATTTTACAATATCATGGTTGAATTGAGTGACAGGCGATGCCTAACGGTAAGGCTAAAACCAATACTCCCAACTCAAAATCAAAATATTTTCCAATCCAATGCTCTTTTATAGATCCATCGCTTCACAATTATATATCTTACGCAATTCTGCGGAATGCTTCAATGGTCAGATGATTGTAACTTAATACCCAAAACTTGAGTATATGCGCCTCTAGCTTGAGTTACACCTATTGTTCTCTGTGCCGACTCTATCATCGGACGGCGCAAACTCACTACAATAAACTGTGCCTGTTCCGCCTGTTGTTTAATCATTTTCGCTAACCGTTCCACATTTGCACCATCGAGAAACATATCTACTTCGTCAAAGGCGTAAAATGGGGATGGACGATAGCGTTGCAGGGAAAAGATAAAACTTAAGGCAGTTAAGGATTTTTCACCTCCTGACATAGAAGCAAGACGCTGTACCGGTTTACCTTTGGGGTGTGCGACTAGGTTTAAACCACTGTTAAAGGGATCTTCGGGATTATCAAGTTGTAAATAACCATCACCGTCGGAAAGTGTGGCGAAAATTGATTGAAAGTTCTCATTTACTGCGTCGAAAGCTTCTTTAAAAGCCATTTGTCGCAAGGTGGTAAAGTTTTCAATTCGTAAAAGTAATTCTGTGCGTTCTGCTTCTAATGTCGTTAATTTATCGGTAAGTTCTTGGAGACGACTTTGGACTTTATCATGGTCTTCCAACGCTAACATATTTACAGGTTCCATTGCCTGTAAGCGTTTGGACAAACTTCGCAATTCTTTCTGCAATTCGTCTAAATCGACTTGATTAGGAACTTCGGGGAGGGGATTTGGTAATTCTGCACCTAATTCTCGCAATTGGGTTTGTAAAGCTGCTAATTCTTCCCGTCGCTTCTGCTGGATTTCTTGCAGTTTTTCAATTTCCCATTGTAATTGTTGTTGACGCAATAAGAGCGATCGCACTTCTGTTTCTGTTCCATCCCGTTTTCGCTTCTCTTCCCCTAAATTCTCCTCCATTTTCCGCAAACTAGCTTGAGTTTCAGCTATCAGAGTGCTGAGTGCTGAGTACTGAGTGCTGAGGGAAGTAAGCTGATTTTGCTGACTTTCTTGTTCTTGCTGAGATTGTAAAACCCGCGTTTGCGCTTCTTGGATTTTTTCTTGTAAACGCTGTTGTTGATTTTCGAGATTTTTCAATCTTTGTTCGGCTTCTCTTAAATCACTTTCTTTTTGTCGCAATTGTTGCTCTTGAGTTTTAATGACGGCTTGGATTTGTTGCCATTCACTAGGTGTTTGGGAAGCTTCCAACTCTGATAAAGTATGTCTTAATTGTTGCAGTTGTGATTCTTGTCCTGGTAATTCCCGATCTAAAACTTCCAGACGAGATTGTGCAGTGGTGAATTTTTCGGTATTTTGGGAAAGTTGAGCGCGTGTATTTGCCAATTGCGCTGTTAAACTCTTAATATCTTTTTGCAACTGTTCCAACTGTAACTGCTGTTCTCGTCTTGCTTGTCGCGCTTCCGTCAGTTCTTGAGTTAGAGTTTTGGTGCGAATTGCTAAAGTAGAAATTGCTTCTCCACAACGTTCTAAAACACGTTCAATATCTACCAAGCGAGTTTTTAAATTAACGACTTCGTCAGATTCGGCTGCTTCCCCAGTTCCAAAACGCAACGCTGAACGCTGAGTATTACTTCCCCCAGTCATTGCACCGCTAGTTTCTAACAATTCCCCTTGTAAAGTGACAATACGATATAAACCTAACTGCTTTCGCGCTTGTGCGAGACTGGCAAAAACCACTGTATTCCCAAAAACATAGTTAAACACATCTCGATAACGGCGATCGCACTCTACCAAATTAGCAGCATAATTCACAAAACCATCGGCAAAACGCAAAGTTGCATCTTGGACAGATTTAGGTGCTTGAATTTTATTCAAAGGTAAAAAAGTTGCTCTACCGGCGCGTTTTTGTTTCAGCAGTTCAATTCCCGCCGAGGCAATACTATCATCTTCCACCACAATATGTCCCAAACGTCCACCAGCAGAGATTTCCAACGCCAACTGATAACGAGGATCTACCGTTCCCAACTGTACAACCAAACCACACAATCCCGGCATTCCCGACTGTAAAATTACCTTACTGGCTTGTGTTCCTTGTACCTCTTGCTGTGCTTGAGTCTGTGCTTCTAATTTATCTAATTGACGTTGCTTTTCTCGCTGTTCTTGCAAAAGACGCTTTTGGGTTTCTTGTTGAATTTGCAATTCTTGTTCAGTCGCGGCGAGATTTTCAGCTAAATTTTGGATAGGTTGACTAGAAGCATTAAATTCCGTTTCCACCCGTAAACCTTCAGCTTGCTTTGCTGTCAATTCAGGTTCTAAACTAGCAATTAGCTGAGATTGTTCAGAAATCAGTTGCTGTAATTGAGTATTTCGTTCTTGTAATTGCGCTTGTTCAGTGCGTTGGGGTTCAAGAGTTTGCAGCAAAACTTCAATTTGGCGATTTAAAGCCGTTTGTTGCTGAACCCAAGCTTCCGAAGCGGTAGCAATTTCCGCAGCAGCAGCGCGAGAAGATTCTAAAGCTTGCTGAGTTTCATTTTGTTCTGTTTGTAAAGACGTTACTTGCAACGTTTCTACATTTTGTTGTTGTGCTGCTTGTTCTAAAGAAAGCTGATATTGTTGAATATCTTGATGAGATTGATGTAAACGCCTTGCAGATTCTGCTATGGATGTTTCCAAATCCTTTTGCTGACGTTGGAGTTGCTTGCGTTCAGCTTCTTGAGTAGCCAGAGAAGCTTGTACCGCCAAAAGTTCCTCCTCACCCAAAGCTTTAACACGGATATTGAGTTCCTCAAGTTCAGCAGTTTTTTGAGTAATTTCTGCGTTAACCGTTGTTAGTTGGGTAGTGAAATCGGTAAAATTGCGATCGCTATTTTGAATTTGCGCGGTTAACTTTTCCTGCTGTGCTTGAAGAGAACGCCAAGATAGAACCGCTTCCCAAGACTGCTTATGTAGAAACTCCGTTTTTAGCTTTTGATACCTTTCAGCCTTAGCTTTATCTTGTGAAAGGCGATCGCGCTGTACAGTTAATTCAGTCTCAATAATCCGACAACTGTCTTCCTTTTCCTTCACCTCATCCAAAGTAGCCTTAGCTTGACGAATCTTCCTATCAAACGTAGCCACCCCAGCCAACTCATCAATAATTTCCCGACGTTCCCGCGCATTCATCGAAATAATGCTAGTCACATCACCCTGCAACACCACATTATACCCCTCAGGATAAACCCGCAGGTCACTCAATTGCTCATGTAACTCAGTCAGAGTACAAGCAACACCATTAATATAATAATTCGACGTATAAGTTCCTTGATGAGTAACCCGTAACCGCCGAGTCACACTCCACTCACTTGGGGACTGGGAATTATTCTCCTCTTCCTCCTCCCTCTGTGCCTCTGCGCCTCTGCGTGAGACATCAGAAATATCAAAAGTCACCGTCACACTAGCTTCCAGCGCCGAACGTCCCTTATGCTTTTGAGCATTATTTACCAAATCCGGTAAACGTTCAGCCCGCATACCCTTAGAACTAGCGAGTCCCAAACAAAACAGCAAAGCATCGAGAATATTAGATTTACCCGAACCATTCGGTCCAGATATGACAGTACACCCCGGCAGCAAAGGGACAGAAGTAGTGCCGCCGAAGGATTTGAAGTTCGTAAGTTCAACGCGCTTGACGTACACCATAGGCGCTGGTTAACCGATGTTCAAAGAACAAGTGTATCAATTATTTTAATATTCGCAACTACGAATCACAAAGAATTTTATTCATGGAGTCAGGGAACAGAAAGACAATGTGTATAATTAATTTTTATCACGCAGAGGAGCCAGTGCGTTGGGGAGACAGCGCCGTGGGCGGGTTTCCCGACTTGAGGCGACTGTCGTCGGGTTTCCCGCGTTGTAGCAACTGGCGTAGCGCAGAGAACGCGGAGAGGAAGATTAAAATAATTCATAAATGATTAGGTATAACAAGAATATGTTAGAAGAAATACCGATAATTATTGCTGAAGATGTTCATAAATGGTATGGTAAATTTCACGTTCTCCAGGGTGCAAGTTTAACTGTTAATCGGGGCGAAGTGGTTGTTTTGATGGGGCCATCAGGTTCTGGTAAATCTACTTTTATTCGCACTTTTAACGCTTTAGAAGCATATCAACAAGGGAAAATTACTATTGATGGTATTACTATCAGCAAGGATTTAAGAAATATTGACACCATTCGCCAAGAAGTAGGCATGGTATTTCAACAATTCAATTTATTTCCCCATTTAACAGTTCTGCAAAATATTACTTTAGCACCGATTTGGGTACGTCATTTGTCGAAGCAAAAAGCTGAAGAATTGGCAATGCAACTGTTAGAAAGAGTTGGCATTTTAGAACAAGCACAAAAATATCCAGGACAGTTATCTGGTGGACAACAACAACGAGTAGCCATAGCCCGTGCTTTAGCCATGCAACCCAAAATTATGCTATTTGATGAACCCACTTCAGCTTTAGATCCAGAAATGGTCAGAGAAGTATTAGATGTGATGCGAAATCTTGCCCGTGATGGAATGACAATGGTAGTCGTTACCCATGAAGTCGGATTTGCGCGTGAAGTCGCAGATCGAGTTATTCTCATGGATAGCGGTTCTTTAGTTGAATCAGCTACCCCAGAAACCTTTTTTACTAATCCTCAAGAAGAAAGAACGCGCAAGTTTTTATCACAGATTCTCTAACCAATATTCTGCGGAGAATTTACAGCAGATGGGAGCATCCCAATTTTGTAAAAATGCAGAATAAGTATCTGAGAACTCTCTTCTTTCTTCTTACCTTCGCGTCCTACCCTTTGGGAAGCCACCCTTCGGGTGTCTATGCGTCTTTGCGGTTCGTTCATTTCATGTCTTATTTAACCAATTCTGGGGGTTTAATTCCCCTGCCTCTACAGGCAGCAAGTTTTGTGGCGGGGTCTAAATCCCCGTTGCAAAACTTAATTACGAATTACGAATTACGAATTACGAATTATTTTAATTCTGATGAAGGAAAAAGTAGGTAGTCATGCTGAAAGCAACTACCATCACAAATTTCCGCACCAAGCCAGGATCTAGTTTTCGGGAATAATTAGCGCATAAGTAACCACCAAGGGAACCGCCAACCGCCATCAATATAGCTTGATGCCAAACTATCAAACCCGCAACCATAAAGGGAATAATGGCGATACCATTGATACAACTGCCGAGAAAGGCTTTAAAGGCATTCATGGCGTGAATATTTTTGATACCTAAAAAGGTGAGGGTGGCCAACATTAAGATTCCTAAACCTGCACCAAAGAAACCACCATAAATTGCGATCGCTAGTTGAGCAAGTGAGAGAATAAATAAAGGTGGAGATTCTGATGATGAATTTTTGCTCTGAAGTTGAAGCCATTTCTTCAAAGGTTCGCTAAATGTAAATATTAGCGTTGCTGACAGTAACAAGTATGGAAGCAACTTTTTAAACACATCTGGTGATGTATATAACAAAGCCACAGAACCAATCACCCCACCAACTAAACTTATAGCCGCTAGTACCAACAATTCTCGCCTTTCAATGCTCAAATCTCGACGATAGGCTCCCGCACTGGCTACAGCTGCTATCCAAAGAGCAGTATTATTTGTGGCATTGGCGGTAATTGGTGGCATACCTGTAAATATCAGGGTGGGGAATGTAATAAAACTTCCACCTCCTGCTACAGCATTGAGTCCACCTGCAATAAACGCGGTACTAAAGAGAAGCAAGCTATGGATAATTGTTAAATTATGCGGCATTATTTCTAAGTAATTACAGCAGATTGAAAGTTGCAGGAGGCATAAACTGAAAATCCAAAATCTACAATTCTTTACTCAAGTCCCTACCTTCAGGTATGGAGTCAATCCAAAATCTAAAATCCAAAATCCAAAATTATTTGACTCCTGAATTCTGCTGTATGATTTGTGAAATACGGTTGCACTCAAAATTTAAAAAATTGATTTCATGATAGTGTAAGCAAGTCCCCAAAACAGAATACTTAACGGTACACCAATCATCATCCCAGCAATTGCCCAGCCTCTCTGATGATCTTTAAATTGTTGAATACTTCGCCAGTGCCTACTTTTCCAAGCCCACTCATTACCTTTTGCGCCTAGAGCAATTGTCATTATCCACCCAATTTGTGGTATTAAACACACCAATCCATAAAGCCAAACATAATTAGGCCAAACCCATAACCAAGGCATCAAAAATGCGCCCCAATTCCAACCTAGAATTTCTTCTGGAACCTTCTCGGAGCTATTAAAAATACCACAGCCAGAATTATTAATAAATTCTTTTGTGCTTAAAGATTGATTTTCTTTTGCTGCTTTTTTAACAACTTGACCAGATTTGAGAACATCCAGCGCTTGACGGGCGCTAGAGAAACGTTGTTCTGGAGCAGGTTCTGTCAACTTTTCCAGCCAATTTACAAAATACTGACTAAGGCTAACTTGGTCTGCAAATTGCAACCGTAAATCTTTCTGGGGTAAATCTGCTGGAGCAAGACCTGTTAACAAATGAATTAAAGATGCTCCTAAAGCATATAAATCTGATGCTGGAACTGCCCGACCACCAAATTGTTCTATAGGTGCATAACCATAAGTACCCACAACGGTAAAAGTCACACCTTCTTTAGCGGCTTTATCTTGAACTGCACCAAAATCGACTAAATAAATTTGATTATCTTCACCCCAAATTAAATTACTCGGTTTAATATCTCGATGTAAAACACCTGGATTTAATTCATGTAGATAGATGAGAATTTTTAACACCTGAACTGCAATTTTCCGAGTTTGGTTTTCAGTAAATCTTCCTCCAGCAACTAGTTTTTCCTTGAGTGACTCACCAGGAATATATTCTTGGACTAAGCCAAACCAGAGACTGCGGTCATCCATGCAAAAATAGTCAATATACTGAGGGATGCGGGGATGATTTAGCTGTTTGAGAATCTGCGCTTCCCGTTCAAAGAGTTTGAGGTCATCCCACTGGACAGCACCACCAAAAGCCAAGAGTTTAACTACAACCAACGAATTTTCTTCGTCAGCGGCTTGTAAATCCTTAGCTAACCAAGTTTGGCGAATTCCATTATTCCCAAGTTGGCGTTCGATTTGATAACGTTCTTGTAAGATTTGTTCTGCTTGCAGCATCTAGCACCTGCTGGCAATTTACATTCAGAGTATTCCCATATTATTCCAGGATACTCAAAAAATATGAAAAGAGGCAGGGGGGAGAGGCTCACAAGGCTAGGTATTTTACATTGTCGTGAGGGCAAGACTTGGGGGACAAGGAAGGACAGTGGACAAGGGAGGAAACACGTACAAAATCATATTCTCTTAGTAACAAAAAGACCATTGTGCGGAGAAAATCTTCCTTGTCTACTTTCCCTCCTTGTCTTCCTAGTCCTGCCTTAACAGATAATATTAAAAACCTACCCTTGTCAGGGGGGGAGATGGGGTACGCAGGGACGCGGAGACACGGGGACGCGGAGACACGGAGATTCATTTGTAGCTTTAATTAAGTGAATTGATATCAGGACTCGTTACTCAGTACTCGGTACTCGGTACTCGGTACTCGTTACTCAGATTTAGGTTCTTCCAGCTAAATTAGCAACTACAACTGCTAACTCAGCTGGATTTATAGGCTTGGGAATATGTAACTGAAACCCAGCTAATAAAGCTTGAGTGCGATCTTCTGTCCTCGCGTAGGCTGTCAGCGCTACTGCGGGAATCCGTCCTCCTTGTTCAATGGAAAGAGTTCTAATTTTACGAATTAGTGTATAGCCGTCTTCTTGGGGCATCCCAATATCACTGACTAATATATCTGGATGGAATTTTTGTAAAGCACTCATGGCTTCCATAGCAGAAGCAACTGCCATAACTTGAGCGCCATATTGTCCCAAAATGGTGGTGAGCAAGTGACGAGCGTCTGCTTCATCATCAACTAGCAGCACCCGTAAACCTTCCAGTATAGACAATTGCTGATTCGTATGGGTATCCGGGTCAATGGATGGCTCTGGCTGTGCTGTATCGTAGTTGATGGAGACGACTTTCATGGGTAGATTGACAATGAATGTCGCCCCCTGTTGAATGCCTTGGCTGATTACTGAAACTGTGCCACCATGTAGTTCTACCAAATGGCGGACGATCGCTAAACCTAATCCTAATCCACCATGCGATCGCGTAGTTGAGCTATCTGCTTGACGAAAGCGCTCAAATACATGAGGCAGAAATTCAGGATCAATGCCGCTGCCATTATCACTAACTCGGATTTGCACACGGGAATTAATGCGCTCTAGTTGTATCTCCACTCTGCCTCTTTTGGGTGTGAACTTGACAGCGTTGGAGAGCAAATTCCAGACTATTTGTTGCAAGCGGTTGGCATCGCCCATGACTATCCCTACCGCTGAGTCCGATTGAAAATCGAGGCTAATTTCTTTCGCGTCCGCAGCTGGACGCACGGTGTCAATAGCCGCTTCCACCAAGGGTACAAGCTCCACGGGACGGAGATTGAGCCGGAGTTTGCCACGAATAATCCGCGAAACATCCAAAACATCTTCTATTAACTGTGCTAGGGTGCGGCTATTGCGATCGATGGTTTCCAATGCCCTAGCGGTAGTATTTTCGTCAAATTTGCGGCTCCTGAGTAGCTGAGTCCAACCCAGCATGGCATTGAGAGGAGTGCGGAGTTCATGGGAGAGTGTCGCTAAAAACTCATCTTTGATTCGGTTTACGGCTTCTGCCTCAGCCCTTGCTACTTGTTCACGTTCTAGTAATTTTTCCCGTTCTTGCTCTGCTTGCTTGCGCTCAGTAATATCTATCATGAATCCATGTAGTAGCTGAGGTCTGTTTTCATCCCGCAGGACATTAACAATGTCATACAACCAGACTATTCTGCCATCAGCGGCCAACATTCTGTATTCAAATTCGTAATTATCCCGTGTCAGCGAAGAGTCAAGGCAATATTGGACTGCCCACTCCTGATCTTCTGGGTGGATGTGTTCTGCCCAAAAATTTTCTTTATACCAATCAGTTAAAGAATAGCCGAGAATTTCTTCAGTTTGGGGGCCAACATAGGTAAAATTCCCACTATTTGGATCTGCTTCCCAAGGAATTACACGCGCTTTTTCTGTGAGTTGGCGAAACCGTTCTTCGCTTTGCTTCAGAGCCACTTCTGCTTGCTTTTCTTGTGTAATATCTCTAATAAGAGCGACAAATCCTTCTACGTCACCCTGCTGATTGATTTGAGGCACGTAAGTAACATTTATATGATGGTTCCTGCCATCTTTTTTTTGTAGTTGAGTTTCGTAGGTTACTTGCTGTCCTGATAATACTGTTTCTATATAAGGAGAGATGGACTGATAAACAGACTCCCCTAGGATTTCTTTGAGGTGCTTGCCATACATTTGCGTGGTGGAAATATCAAACCATTCTTCATATCTTTTATTATTAAAGCGATAATGCTGTTGAGCATCAATATAAGAAATTTGCACGGGTAAAGTATTTGTAATCAGGCGTAGTTGTTCTTCCCGTTGGCGCAAGGACTCTTCTATCTGTTTGCGTTCGCTCAAATCTACAACAAACCCGATTACTTGCTCTGAATTATTTTCTAATGCAGCTAAACCTAATAAGATACTCACCCGGCTACCATCTTTGCGGATATATTGTTTCTCAAAAGGTTGACACACTCCTGTGGTCTTGATTTCTAGCGCCATGCGATCGCTTTTTTCCCAATATTCTGGAGGTGTTATTTCTCTACACCGTAATTTTCCTGTTAGTAAATCCTCTTGTGTATAACCCACCATCTTTAAAAAGGCATCATTTGCTTCTAAAATCCTGCCGTTCATATCGGCTAAAATCACTCCGATGATGTTAGAGTTTTTCAATCGTCTGAATTTAGACTCACTCTCTGCTAACTGCTTTACAGTTATTTCTAGACGCTTTTTAGCATTACGTACCTCTGAGTTCATCCAGGATATAAATATTGCTACTGTGATAAATAAAATTAAGCGAATTATGCTGTCTGGATAATCAACATAGCTCGAAAATACTGGAGTTAAAAAAAAGTAGTTAACGGCTAAACTAGACAAAGTAGTAGTCAATAACCCTGACAGAATCCCACCGTACCAGCTACTAAATGCTACGGCAGCAAAAAATAGCATAAAAATAGTTGGCGTTAACAATGGCTGTAGCGCGAGTGTTAGCACAAAAGCAATACCAACAGATGCAAATGCTACAGTAAAGTTTGATAGAAAGAAAGATTTTCCTTTCAATGTGGCTTCTCCTTTAGTGCAGAGAGCTAATGAGATTTGTCTCCAAATGTAGCTATAGCTCAAGCCTTATTATGCAACAGGCAAATACCATAACAACAGTTGCTGACGATGAATCTATCTAAAGTAGTAAAATCATTTGCGAAAGTTTGTCTTGAAATATGTAAGGATACATGGTTTTGATTCATCTTCGTACAACACGGCGTAAATAACTATCCAGTAAAAAAAGGTTTAAATAATTCGTAATTAAGTTTTGTAATATAGGTTTAGTTTCCGCCTAACATACTTACCCTTTGTTAGTTGCTATTTACTTAAACCCACAGAATTTGTTAATTTTCAACCTTGATTCCTTTTAGTAAATAAGTCATCATTTCTCCTTTACCTTTAACTTTAATTAAACCGCGTTTTTCCAATAAATACTGTTCTTTTAACAGATGATAACTCGCTTCACAAACCTGAATAGTACCTGCGATACCATGTGATTCCATTCTACTAGCAGTATTCACAGTATCTCCCCACAGGTCATAAGCAAATTTCTTTAAACCAATTACCCCTGCTACTACTGGCCCTGTACTAATACCGATACGAATCCGAAATGATTGATTTTGTTCTTGGTTAAATAGAGTTACAGCCTGTTGCATATCTAGCGCCATATTTGCTATAGCTATGGCATGGTCGCTACGGTGATTTGGTAAACCAGCAACTGCCATATAAGCATCGCCAATTGTCTTGATTTTTTCTACTCCATGCAGTTCTGCTAACTCATCAAATAAACAGAATATTGTGTTTAATAATTCAACTAATTGTGGCGGCGGGGTATGACTGGAAAGCTCGGTAAATCCCACAATATCAGCAAATAAAACCGTCACTTCCAGAAAACTGTCGGCAATAGTAGTATGTTCCTGTTTTAATTGTTCTGCAATCACCCTTGGCAAAATATTTAAAATTAGTTTTTCTGACTGTTGTTGGGCTATTTCTAGTTCTTGCCTAGCTCGAAATTCTTTTTTTCTAAGGTTTTCATATAAATAAACAGAAAATACACAAATTAAACTTGTCCAAAATAAATATAATCCCTGCTCAATATAAAAATTTAAAGGTTGCTTAAATTGAGGATTGTACAAAAAATATAATGTCAAATAGCAGATAGTTGTGCCGATTTGGGAGATTAAATGTATCCGCCACATAACGGGAACCATAGTTGCTTGGGTGAGAAACATCAGATTCCAAAGATTAGTAAACGGCTCTACATAATTTAACAATAAAGCCGTATCAATTTGTACGGCGCAAGTTACAGACCAGCATAAACTCAAAAGAATTAAGTGTGGGTAACGACGACCCAGAGATGTTCGGCATAAAAACCAACAAATCAAAATAAAAAATTCAGTTAATAACCCAATTTTCAAAGCCAGTATTTTCTCTCCTGGTTGGTTATTTACCCAAAGAAAATATGTCATTAGGGTTAAGCCCACAAGTAACATGATTTTTGTTTGCAATTGCAAACGTTTGATCATGAAGCGCTGTCGCTGTTCTCTATAAGATTCTACAGAGCTTACATCTATCTGCCAGTCGGATATCTCTGGGGTAAAGAGTGCGTCTAGGTGGGTTTTGCCAAAATCTCTTTTGGGAATCATGCGCTTTTTGGGTTATTAGTAGTTAAATGTCAACGAGTAGGGAGAAAACCTAAATGGGTCGCAACCCCACTTTAACTTTTGATCGTGGCACGTTAATTTTACACCCACCACCGCGCAGCAAAGCTTGGATAGATTATGCTACATGGGATGACAGAATTGAAAAGTTTCGCATTCCGGCAATCAGATATCGCTGTGTAGTCGAAGCATTGCAAGCGGATGAAACCAACTTTATCGATGAGGCTAAGGGATTTTATCCCCTAGAATTGGTTCCCAGTTTAGAAATGACACCCTATCCCCATCAGAGTGAGGCTTTAGCGGCTTGGAAATTGGCGGGAAGACAGGGAGTGGTGGTGCTGCCCACGGCGGCAGGTAAGACTTATTTGGCACAAATGGCGATGCAAGCGACACCGCGCACGACGTTGATTGTGGTGCCGACTTTGGATTTGATGCATCAGTGGTATGCACATCTAACGGCGGCTTTTCCTGATGCTGAATTGGGGTTGCTGGGAGGTGGTTCACGGGATAAAACACCGATTTTGGTTGCTACTTATGATAGTGCTGCCATTCATGCGGAAAGTTTGGGTAACAAATATGCTTTGATTATCTTTGATGAATGCCACCATTTACCGACAGATTTTAATCGGGTAATTGCTGAATATGCGATCGCACCTTATCGGCTAGGACTCTCTGCTACACCAGAACGCACCGATGGCAAACACGCTGATTTAAACATTCTCATTGGTAGAGAAGTTTATCGCAAACGTGCTGAAGACTTGGCGGGTAAGGCTTTAGCAGAACATCAAATTGTGCAAATTAAGGTGAAGTTATCTCAACTTGAGCGGGAAAGATACAACCAGTTAATTCAAACCCGCAATGATTTTTTGAAACAATCGCGGATTTCTTTGGGAAGTTTGCAAGGTTGGCAGACTTTTGTCCAAATGAGTGCGCGATCGCAAATTGGCCGCAGGGCGATGTTAGCACATCGTCAAGCAAAAGAAATCGCTCTGGGGACTGATGGTAAATTAAGAATTCTGGCTGATTTATTAGCTGAACATTTCCCCGCCCGTATTTTGATTTTTACTGCTGATAATGCTACGGTTTATCGCATTTCCCAAGATTTGCTAATTCCGGCTATTACTCATCAAACTCCTGTGAAAGAAAGGCATGAAATTTTAACTAAGTTTAAGGAGGGGGAATATAATACTTTGGTAGCTTCTCATGTATTAAATGAAGGTGTTGATGTTCCGGCGGCTTCGATAGCAATTATTTTGTCGGGAACCGGTTCTGCGAGGGAGTATATTCAGCGTTTGGGTAGGGTTTTACGTAAGGGAAATATTGAAAATAAGCAGGCGATTTTATATGAAGTAGTGGCGGAAGATACTAGTGAGGAGGGAACTTCGGCTCGGAGACGCGGGGACACGGGGACGCGGGGACGCGGAGAGGAAGAAATGAAGAAAGATAAAAAAGAGAAGGAAGATAAGAAGAGGGGGAATTTAAAGGTTGTTTATGGGGGTGGTAAGGAAAAAGGTGCTAAGGCTGCTGAACAGTTAGAAATTAATTATTCAACACAGAAGAAAGATGTTACCAACGGAGTTACTGATTCATCGTCAAAACGGGGAGGAAATTATTCCGAAGAGACTGAAACTTGATCATAAGCATTTGCAGTTAACGACTGATTTAATTAATTTTTTTCAGGAAGCGGTGGGGAAAACTCAAGGTGTTCTTGAAAGTCAATTATCAGATTTTGAAGGTGATACGACTGATTATAGAATGAAGCGGGGTTTGGCTTATATTCTTAAGAGCAGTTTCTGCACTTTTGAAGTTGTTAGTCCTCTGGAACCTCCCATGTTAAGGGAAAGGGTTTTTTCTTTAGCTGCACAATCTTTTCCTAGTCGGGAAGCAACGGAAGTTACTTTGAGTAAAGTTGCTGATGAATTGAGTCAGGAATTAAACCAGGAAGTTCTACCAATTCAGGTGCGTCATGGACTTTATGCTGATTTGTCTGAAAATAAAATTTTAACTGCTTTTGATACACCAAAACCAGAGGATATATTACATCGCTATAATTTATCTCAGGTACAAGGTGTTTTTTATAAAGCTAGTCAGTTGGTGTTAAATGCTCATCGCAATGTTCCAGGAGAATATAAGTTGTTATTTCGTTATTTGAAATTGTTTCAATTAATGGCTTATATTGAAGGTGATGCTGATCATGGGTTTACAATTAGCATTGATGGTCCGACAAGTTTATTTACTCCTAGTACTCGTTATGGTTTATCAATAGCCAAAATGATTCCGGCTTTACTTCATGTGAGTAAATGGAGTTTAGCCGCAACTTTAAAAACACGAGATTTTTATACAAATGAATGGAAAACAGGCAGATTTACTCTCAATTCTGAATGCGGTTTAGTCTCTCACTATCCGCCTGGTAAGCCTTATGATAGTATGTTGGAACAGTCCTTTGCTGATAAATGGGATGGGTTGAAAAGTGGTTGGATTTTAGAGCGAGAAGTTGATTTAATTCCCATTCCTGGAAGTGTAATGATTCCCGATTTTCGTCTAGTACATCCTGATGGACGGAGCTTTTTATTAGAAATTGTCGGTTATTGGCGACCAGAATATTTACAAAAGAAGTTTTCTCAGGTGCGGCGTGCAAATTGTGATAATTTGATTTTGGCAATTTCGGAAAGATTAAATTTAGAAAAAGCTGGTGTTAAATTAGATGATGTACCTGCGAAAATTATTTGGTTTAAAGAAAAGTTATTACCAAAATCTGTGTTGGCTGTGATTAATGAAGAATAAAATATGTAAATGTAAATATGAAAATATAGTCGTAAAACCTGATTATTTCGTGTTAAAGGGCATTGCCCACCAACCCTGATTGAGACGCTGCAAAATCTAAATTAATAAAATTAATAATAGTTAATAAAAATATGTGTATGTCAATACAAATCTATCTAAAGCGTGATTTATAATCATCAGCAGTAAGAATATCTTTTTGATCAGGGAAATTTACATCCTCTTAATAAAGAATTGGATAAAATCCATGCCAGCAAAAATTACTATTACATTAGGAATTATATCCGCTCTTTTCAGTGTAGATAGCACGGTGTATGCACAATCGAATTTAGCACAGCCTCAACCAGGAAGTTTTACTTTAAGTGGTGAGTCTCTAGTTAATATTGATTATCGCAGCGCTCAAAATGACTTTGGTAGATTTTTTAACCAACAAAATCCCGGAAATACATCTAACAATCGCAGTCAGCAAAACCTCATCTACGAAGAATTACCACCGAGTGAGTCAATATCCATACCAAGTAATGCGATTTTTCTGCAACCAGCAAATCAAACTATTAACGGTAATGATGGTTTACAACTACAGTTAGATGTGAGTGATGATCAATAATCTAAGTAATACTATGTTCGCTTAATTACTTATCAAAAAACTCTCCGCGTCAGACCCAATTATAAGTATTTAATCGAACAAGATATTACTGTATGGAACGATGATTTAATTTTTGCAATATTTAGGACAACATTATGCAGTAAGATTAGT
Source organism: Anabaena lutea FACHB-196 (assembly GCF_014698305.1). Taxonomy (GTDB): domain Bacteria; phylum Cyanobacteriota; class Cyanobacteriia; order Cyanobacteriales; family Nostocaceae; genus Anabaena; species Anabaena lutea. The sequence continues at coordinate 155,864 of NZ_JACJST010000007.1, forward strand.
CCTTTAGATAGAGGAGGGGAAAAAGATGACTCGTGTCATCATTGTGCGTCATGGTCAGAGTACCTACAATACTGAGAAACGCATCCAAGGACGAACTGATGCGTCAAGACTAACCGAAAAAGGTCGTAACGACGCTAATCAAGCGGGTAAAGCCCTCAGTAAGATTTCATTTCAGGCAATTTATTGCAGCCCCCTCAACCGCGCCAAAACTACAGCAGAGATTATTCGCAGCGAATTGGTTGAAAAGTCTGCTCAAATCCAAGTTTCTGAAGAATTACTAGAAGTTGATTTGCCTTTGTGGGCAGAAATGCTGAGTAGTGATGTTAAAGAAAAGTTTCCTGAAGACTATAGCATTTGGAAAAAACGCCCCCACGAACTGCGGATGATGATCCATGACGCACAGGGGACAAGAGAACATTTTCCGGTTCTGGCTTTGTACGAGCAAGCACAGCAGTTTTGGCAAGAAATTTTATCTCGTCATCAAGGCGAAAATATTCTCATTGTTGGACATAATGGTATTAATCGTGCGCTGATTAGTACAGCTTTGGGAATTCCCCCCAGTGGCTATCATGGAATACAGCAATCTAACTGCGGTATTAGCGTCTTGAATTTTAGTGGTGGGTTGGGTGAACCAGTGCAACTAGAATCAATGAATCAGACGCAGCATTTGGGTGATACTCTACCCACTTTGCGACCGAATCATCAAGGATTCCGATTATTATTAGTACGTCACGGCGAAACCGAATGGAATCGCCAAGGCCAGTTTCAAGGTCAAATTGATGTTCCTCTCAACGATAATGGGAGACAACAAGCTGCAAAAGCTGGGGAATTTCTCAAAGATGTAAAAATTGATTTTGCTTTTAGCAGCACAATGGCGCGTCCGAAAGAAACAGCCGAAATAATTCTCAAACAACATCCTGGTGTGCAGTTAGAACTACTTGAAGGTTTAAGAGAAATTAGTCACGGACTCTGGGAAGGAAAATTTGAGAAAGAAATAGAACAAGAGTTTCCTGGAGAGTTAGAACGCTGGCGCACATTACCAGCAGAGGTACAAATGCCAGAAGGAGAAAATTTACAACAGGTAAGGGAACGTAGTGTTGCTGCTTGGCGTTCAATACTAGAAGCCGCTGAGGTAAATCAACTCAAAATCGGTTTAGTGGTAGCCCACGACGCTACTAATAAAACCTTACTTTGTCATATTCTGGGTTTATCACCAGAAAATTTCTGGAATTTCCGCCAGGGAAATGGCGCAGTTAGCGTAATTGACTACCCCGAAGGAGCAAATGGTTTACCAGTCTTGGAAGCCATGAATATCACGAGTCATTTAAGTGGCGGTGTATTGGATAAAACGGCTGCTGGAGCATTGTAGGGGTTCATTGTAGGGCTGAGGCCACGCTACGCTATCGGCTGTCGTTTATTGAATTTTAGATGATGAGATTTTTTCATTCATCCCAAATCCGAAATCTAAAATTTGCATATTGAACAAATAAAATAGACACACAGCTGAAGCACTCATAGGTAAAAGCTAATAGCACATGACAACTGAACTGTTGCAACAAGTAAGGGTAATCGACCCAGTTTCGGGAACTGATCAAATAGCTGATGTGTTAATTGCTGATGGTTATATCCAAGCAATAGCTCCACAAATTGCTGATATCAGTCCCGATACTGTTATTAGAGATTGTCGAGGGTTAGTTCTGGGTAATGGTTTAGTAGATTTATATAGCCATTCTGGTGAACCTGGTTTTGAAGAGAGAGAAACTTTGGTTTCTTTTTTGCAAGCTGCATCTGCTGGTGGTTTTACGAGAGTGACCGTTTTACCGGATACATTGCCCGCTATTGATAACCCGGCTTTGGTGGCTCAATTACAGAAGCAGATTAAGTTAGAGGAGGGTTTAGATTCTTCTCCCCAGCTTCAAGTTTGGGGTGCAATAACTCTCGATTTAGCTGGTAAGCAGTTGACGGAATTTGCCGATTTAGCTACTGCGGGAGTTGTGGGTTTTACGGATGGTAAACCTTGGGAAAATTTGGGACTGGTACGACGGGTGTTGGAATATCTCCAACCTTTTGGTAAACCTGTGGCGTTTTGGCCATGCGATCGCTATTTGTCAGCAAATGGGATGATGCGGGAAGGTGCGGAAGCTTTCCGTGTGGGTTTACCTCCTGTTCCAGCCAGTGCGGAAACAACTGCGATCGCAGCTTTGTTGGAATTAGTCGCCGCTATTCGTACCCCTGTACACATTATGCGGGTTTCCACAGCGCGGAGTGTGGAACTGATTGCTACTGCAAAATTCCAAGGTTTACCAGTTACAGCCAGCACCACTTGGATGCACTTGTTACTTGATACTAGAGATATTAAGAGTTATCACACATCCTTGCATTTAGACCCACCTTTAGGAAATCCCAGTGATGTAGCGGCGTTGCGTGGGGGAGTGCGTGGAGGAGTCATAGATGCGATCGCTATTGATCATGCAGCTTACACCTACGAAGAAAAAGTCCAGGCATTTGCAGAATCACCACCGGGAGCAATTGGTTTAGAATTGGCATTACCTTTACTGTGGCAAAATCTCGTTGAAACTGGGGAATTTACAGCTTTAGAATTATGGCAGGTTTTGAGTAACAAGCCAGCGGCCTGTTTACAGCAAGAACTGAAAGCTATTAAATCTGGTGAAAAAGCCGAATTAACATTATTTGATCCTCAGCAAACCTGGAAAGTCAACAGAGAAAATCTGCATACACTATCTAATAATACACCTTGGTTTGGGCAAGAAATCAAAGGTCGCGTTTTACAAACGTGGTGCTGAGGTAATTCGTAATTCGTAATTCGTAATTCGTAATTCGTAATAGTGCCTCCGGTTCCGTTAGGGATACGTAATTCGTAATTCGTAAACAGGGAACTCTTAACAGGGAATTCTTAACAGGGAATTCTTAATTTTCCTCGCGTCACCCCATCTCCGCGTCACCCCATCTCCGCGTCCCCGTCCCCTGCACCCTTGCCCTAAGTCAGTTCTAACCAACCTTGATAACCAGTGACAATGCGATCGCCATCTTTGAGGACGTGAACTTCTATTTGATCGCTGGCCCAGCTAATTTGGTCTTTAAATTCAGGGTTGAAGATATGAACCTGTTGATTTCTAGAAGCAACAGGAGACGTAGGAGAATTAATTGCTTGAGATTGGATAAAAGGCCCGTCAATTAAAATATCTAATTCTGCTAACAATTCTTGGGAACCGGGAGGTGCAGATTCAGATTGTAGTTGCTTGAGGGTAAACCCGGTAAAAGACATCACATTTAATCCAGCGGCTTTCACCTGACGCGCTAAATTAGCTAATGCGGATGCTTGCCAAAATGGTTCACCACCTGAAAAAGTTACACCTGTGTTATGGGGATTTTTGATAATATCTGCTGCCAAGGTATCAATCGCAACTAGCTGATTAATCTCAAATGTCCAAGAGTCGGGATTAAAGCAACCAGCACACTCACGGGGACAACCTTGTACCCAAACCACAGCACGACTACCAGGTCCGTTGACTTCTGACCTATCAACATAACCCATAATGTTGAGATAGCCAGCGGGAATTTCCTTGAGTGCTAATAATGGATCGGTTGACTTAGGTTCCATGTCTTAACTCCTTAATTGCAGAATATAAGTAGTACAACGTGACGAAAATATAGCAGGGAAGAAAGAAAAGGTAGCAGAGGAAAAAATAGATATACTCAACACGGCTTAATTATTTGATTCCATAGGTAGGGGTTTGTAGGGGTTTTTCGTGATCTTGCAAAAGTCCATGTTCCAACCGTGTTTAGTATAATTACGAATTACGAATTACGAATTACGAATTCTGACATTGGGGCGTAACGTACAGGAATTTTAGTAACATTATAAATTTTTTGAGCCAAAGCACTGAGTTCTTCAGCGCTGATACATTTGAGATTCTGACAGCTATAAGAGCGAGATTCGACAATCTCATCATCTCTGGATTCTAACTGATCAACTAAGATGCGGGAACGGGAAGGAATGTTAAGTTGAATTTCATCAGGTTGGAGACGCTTAATCAAGTGTATGTAATGTGCTTGTATTTCTGCCGTCCAAGAAGACAAAATCATGGTTTGTATTGCCATACATCCCTGATATTCCTGTCTAAATTGTTCAATTCCCTTGAGGATATCTGGTAAATCAATCGTATCTAATGGCTGATTAATCTGCCGTAGTTGATTTGACGAAACTGCATCCAGTTTAACGGCAACAATATCCGCTAGTGCTAACGCGTCCCGAACTGATTGATCACCTAGCAAAGTGCTATTGGTTAATACTACTTTTGGTTGTTTGATAATTTTTTTTGTAGCTGCCAGAATTTCCCCTAAATTCAGCGCTAGGGTGGGTTCACCACTACCACTAATAGTGACTACATCTATTGGCACTTCTCTCCGTACAAACCTTTGCAAATTAGAGATAATTTGGCTAGTAGGGACAAAAATTTGCCGTTGAGTTGTCTTTTGCTGAATATTCCCTAACTGACAATAGACACAGTTAAAAGAACAGGTAGATATGATCCCAATAGGATCGATACCCAGCGATCGCCCAAATCGCCAAGAATTTACCGGGCCATATACTGAGGGATATTCTAGTTTTTCCGGTATTGGCGATTGACTCATAACTACCTCATCACTTAAGCCTAGTCTGCAACCTTTTGAGATCAGCCCAATAGCTGAATTTATCTAAAATTTAGAGCTAGTTTGTGAGGAAGTCGTGAGGTAAGAGACTTGCAAATCAAAAAATTTTGGGATTTGTCCCGTCAAAACTGCATAAGCTTCAAAAGTCAAACGTGTAATTCAGCAAGAAGCCCAATAGTTAATGCTAATAGAAGTCATTCTTTTGTGCTGACACTAAAAAGCTAAAACTTGACCTGTGCATAAAAACCGCAGGATGAACGCGTAGATAAATAGAACAATTCAAATACATCAAATTAGGAAATAACTAAAATGACATCTCAAACTAACAAAACAGATTCTGCTAATGTATCGCCAGCAAATAACAGCTTAAAGGGAAAAATAATGAAGAAACCTATGCTGATCAAAGCAACAATGGGCGCTTTCTTATTATTAGCAACGAGCATATTTAGCTTTACCAATACTAATTCCAGCGAAGCACATACATCACAACTAAAGTATGGGCAAACATACAAGATCGTTAATGGTTACGATAATTGGCAAGGAGGTTACTTGGACACTAGAGGAAGAGACTGTTCTCAAAATCTGCTGTGTGTCTCCACAGCTAACAGCCCTAACAGAGATAATGGTAGCGGCACATGGAAAATACTCTCAAAAACTGGAAAAAAAGGAGCAGTTAAGTCCCTTGATGATGTTTATTTTCAGAATCAATATGCTCAAGGAAATGGTGGTTACTTAGATACGAGGGGAAGAGGCTGTTCTGAGAATCTGCTGTGTGTATCCACAGCCAACAGCCCTAACAGAGATAGTGGTAGCGGCACATGGAAAATAATTCCTAAATTCAAGTCTTCAGGTTCCATAAGTGAAGATCAACCTGTTCATATTTTGAATGGTTACGGTAATTGGCAAGGAGGTTACTTAGATACGAGGGGAAGAAGCTGTTCTGAGAATCTGCTGTGTGTCTCAACTGCTGCCGGTTCTGATAGAGATAGTGATAGTGGAACCTGGAAATTTGTTAAACAGTAAATGTATCGGCTCAACATACACAAAAACCCTCGGCAATGATTGCTGGGGTTTTAATTTACACTTTTTTTCAAAGGCGACATCCGGATTTGAGCCGGGGGTGAAGGTTTTGCAGACTTTTTAAAAGTATTATTTTATAGGTATTTTCAGACTTTTAGTTAAAAATTACCCCAATTTGTTAGTAAAAGCCTCGGTTTACACTATGTGGTAGCTCAAACAAGATAAATAGGATAAAAACGGGCAAAAAATTTTAAGCTTACTTCGCTAATTTGTGCTTTTAGTTCTTAGAGAAAATACTTATTATATTTCTTATAGCAATAGCTTTAGTATATTGTCAATTTTTACAAAAATGACATAGTGATAAATAAACTGAATTGACTCCTCAATAATACTGCCTGATATAACCATAAGCCTTGTCAAAAAGATCCTTATCTTGGTGCAACTTATATTTAAACAAAGTCTTTCGTAAAGCCTGTTTTACTTCCCTCTCACCTGCGCTGGTTTTCTGCCATCCTGGGAAGCGTACTAATCTGACTATTTCATCAATATCATTAACAATTCGTTCCACCATTTTTGGTGTTTGCTCATTGCGAACTTCTAAAAATAGTTCGGTTAAAGCTGCTTTACCTCTATCTTCTTCTACCTCTGCTGGAGTATCTTTTTCTGTTTGTAGCAAATCACGAGCTAAATCAAGTAAATCTTTCAGGAAGGCTACACTGTGAATTTGTCCTTGTTCATGGCGTTCTTTCAGGGCTTCTAGGCGTTCTGATAAGGCTCGGAAACGGGGATTATTAATGTGTTGGCGTAGTCTTGTAGCAACTTTGATTTCTATTTCCTTGGCTTTCTTTCTGGGGTCTGAAGAATTTAAAACTACTTCTAATAATTCCGCATCTAAAATAATTTCTTCTAAATCATCACGTACTGCTTCTACTCGTACATTTTCATGGATTAACTCAATGGTTTTTGCTCCAAGAGCGTGCCATAAAAGTTTACCCATGCCTGTTGTTGGTTGAACAGAAATATAAACTTGAGATAGCCATTTATAATCTGTTTGGTAATTAATGAGGATGGGATCTGGTGATATAGCTTCCCATAATTTAGTTAGGTTGTTGTAATCAGCAGCAAAGTTATCACGTACATTATTATTAGGCAAACAATCCTGAGCAGCAATTAATCCTTCATATCCACTCAGGTTTCTATCTACTCCTGGGAAATAAGCCAAACATTTTTGTACTGCTCCGGGAAGTTCATTTTTTAAAATATTAATTCCAGAAACAACTTGTTGAAAACCTTGTTCATCAAAGTCTAATGCTTGGGCTACATCATCAAATACACCCAGATAATCTACTACTAAACCATGAGTTTTTGTGTTACCATAATTTCGATTAGTGCGACAAATAGCTTGGAGTAAGGTATGAGTTTTTAAAGGTTTATCCAAATACATCGCTTGGAGAATAGGCGCGTCAAATCCTGTAAGTAATTTGGCAGTGACGATGAGAATTTTTAGAGGATCTTTGGCATCACGATATCTATCTAATAATTTTTCTTCTTGATCACGAGTGCGGTAATAGGGTTTCAATCTCTCATCTTTCCCTGTGGCAGAAATAACTATTTCACTGGCTTCTGGGGGTAAGTGTTTATCTAATTCTGCTTTATACAATAAACAGCATTCTTGATCGTAGGTAACAACCATACCTTTAAAGCCATTGGGAGCTACTTTCTGTTGGTAATGTTGGGCTATGTCGGCACAAATATTAGTAATCCTGTCTGGAACTTTCACCAGTACAGCCATTTTAGAAACTGCTTTGGTGAGAGTTTCTCGATCTAATTCTGATAGTTCACCTGTTAATTCTGAGTATGCTTGGTCTATGGCATCTTTGTCTATATGCAGTTCTACTAAACGGGGTTCAAAATGCAGAGGTAGTGTAGCCCCATCACGGATAGATTCTTCAAAACCATAGCGACTCATATAGCCACGTTCGTCTTCTTCTGCACCAAACGCATAGAAGGTGTTTCTATCTCTTTGGTTGATGGGTGTACCTGTAAAACCAAATAGGAAAGCCTGTGGTAATGCTGCTCGCATTTTCATCCCTAAATCGCCTTCTTGGGTGCGATGGGCTTCATCTACTAGGACAATAATATTTTCACGGGAGTTAAGAACTCCTTTTGCTTCCCCAAATCTAAAAATAGTAGTAATAATAATTTTGCGGGTGTCTTGTTTGAGGAGTTTTTCTAACTCATCACAGGTTTCCGCTTTGACTAAGTTGGGAATATCAGAAGCGTGAAAAGTCGAGCTAATTTGAGCATCTAAATCAAGGCGATCTACTACGATGATGACAGTAGGGTTTCGTAGTTGCGATCGCATCCGCATTTTTTGAGCAGCGAATACCATTAACAGGGATTTACCTGAGCCTTGGAAATGCCAAATTAAGCCTTTTTTGGGTCTACCTGCCACTACACGCTCAACTATCTTGTTTACAGCTTCGTATTGTTGATAGCGACAAATGATTTTGATCCGGCGTTTTTTCTTATCAGTGGCAAATAAGGTGAAATAATTCAGGATATCTAAAATAACTGCGGGACTATGTAGGGAAGCGATCGCATCTTTGAGGGCTGCTAAACTGGTAAGAGGTGTATTGTCATCTGTTCGCCAAGGTCCCCACAGGTCTACCGGCATACGGATTGAACCATAGCGTAATTCTTTGCCTTCTGTAGCTACACTGAAGACGTTACAAGCAAACAATTCTGGGACGTTTTTTTCATAGTCGTCATGTACTTGTAATGCCCCATCTACCCAAGTTACTGCTTGTCTGACGGGGGTTTTAGCTTCAATAACAACGAGTGGAAAACCATTAACTAACAGCACTAAATCGGCTCGACGTTCTTCTGTACCAGCGCGGTAGGTGTATTGGGTGGTGAGGATGTATTGATTATTTTCTAGGTTGTCAAAGTCTATGAGGCGGACTGTGGTATGTTCGTGGTTGATACCAAAGGGCATAGTGCGATCGCCCCGTAACCAGATGGTAAACTCTTCGTTAGCCCGGATGAGTCCATCACTGCGGACTGATAGCACTATTGCCCGTAAGCGGTAGAGGACTTCTTCTGCTAGGTTAGGGTTGGCGGTGATTTCTGGGTTGAGGCGAATTAAAGCATCGCGGACAAAGCTTTCAACGAAGACTTCTTGAGGTTGACGGGGGATGTGTTCTGAGGGGAGGTAGTTCCAACCAACACCGTTAATTTTTCTGTTTGTGCGTGATAAGCCAGGTTGAGGTGGTGCGGTTTGGCTGATTTTACCGCAGAGGATATCACGGACCAAGGCTTCGACGGTGTTAGCTTCGTTGAACATACTATTATTCTTTCTCCAAAAATAATTTTTGCAGAGCAGACCGATATAAAGCTTTGTTTTGCTCATATCGCAAGGTCAATTTGTTAATTGTTTGAGATATTAAGTCATACTCAGTGATAAAAGACCTTTGCTCTTCTATTGGTGGTAATGGAAATTTAAGATCCTTAAATGAGCCAACATTAAAATGTTGCTGTGCCGTACCAGCTATTCCTTTGGCAATTTGTTTTCGTCCAAAAGGAGAATTTATAACAGCAGCAAGGTATGTTGGCAAGAGACAAGATTTTGGTCTTGCAATAATCAGATCAATACAGTTAAGTAAACCTAACCCTTCTGGAATAACAGCAGCATCACCTGGCCTACCAGTTCTTACAATTACAACATCACCAGAAATAAGTTGTGATTTCTCATGTATGGAGTGACCTTCAAGACTTATATAAACTAAATCATTAAAATTCATTTTGTGTGGCTGTACATTAATCGAGCGTAATGCAGGTACACCATTTGGAGGATCAACATACCACTTAGCAGGCTTAACAACAATGCCGACAGTCAAGTGTTCTAACACTTCAGTTGCCCGTGCTATTGGGGACATTTTAGATATTTTTTCTAGTCGATTTTTTAACCAAGCATTTTCTAGCGTATATCCTGTAATAACTGTATTGTCATAGGCTTGAAGGTTTTCTCTTAAAGAAACTGCCACTTTTAAAAGCTTTTCTTGATCCTTCAATGGCGGCAAAGCAAATTCTTCTTTAGCAAGCGTTTTCCAATTAATAGTAGGTGATAATGAACCAACCGAAATTGCTTTTGCACGTTCCATAAAAACGTCACTTTGCATAAAGAACGGCAAAAATTCTGGAAGAATGACTTCTGGTTTAGCACGAAGCACTAAAGCATGAGCAGAACAAATACCATCAAAATCAGCTACCGCAACTTTACGCTGATAAACACGACGACGACCAAAAATAATATCTCCTTTACGGAAACATAATTTAGTCGCTTCAACATCAGATGGAGAACCCCAACGTCGAATTTTTAAGGAATCAGAGTCAAGGTGTTCTAAACCAACATAATATTCAGTTTCAGCTTTACTTGGATCATTAATGCGGTCATTAACGTTAGTTGCTATCTGATCAAATCGCCAAATTTGCCACCCTGGTTTTAATGTATCGGCTTGTATCATCTTGTACTTAATATACCCTTAGAAATTTTAAATTAACTCTACTTTTGATTAACATTATTTTTTTGTAACCGCGGCAAACCTGCCTGATATTGAGCCTCATGACGAAGCCAAAAATCTGCTGTAAATCCTATCACCTGTTCTAGTTTGATCGCTATTTCTTCATTAATAGAAACTTCACCCTTGATCAGCAAATTTACAAATTCACTGCTATAACCAACAGCTTCTATTAATTGTTCTACTGTTAAATTACGTTCTTCTAATATGTCAGCAATAGTATCACCCGGAGGAGAAACCCAATCTGGAGTAAAAGGTCGGTTTGTTTTAGTCATAGTCATCTTGAATTAAAATAATATAAATCGGCATCTCTATTAATTAACTTCTAAGAGGATGTCTGAAAAGTATCAAAATTGATCGAGATCCCCCCAACCCCCCTTTTTAAGGGGGGCAATAAACTCTTAAAGTCCCCCTTTTTAAGGGGGGCAATAAACTCTTAAAGTCCCCCTTTTTAAGGGGGGCAATAAACTCTTAAAGTCCCCCTTTTTAAGGGGGATTTAGGGGGATCTACCAGTGTTTGATTTATCACTAACAACTTCTCAGACATCCTCTAACGAATCCAGCATATCAACTAAAGCATCCATTTCTAGCCAAAAAGCTCTACTGCCTTGTTCCCAATCTTCCCAAACTTCACGCAAGGTTTTTACATCCTCAGTTTGGTGATCTGCTGTTTTTCGACGCACATACAACGGAATAGATAAACTATAATCCTGGGTAGCAATTTCCTCTACACTGGCAATCTTAGCAAAACCAGGATCATCAATATAACTTTGGTAAGTGTTGAGAATACGTAACTGATGTTCTGGTTTGAGAAAACTTTGCCCCTGGACACGTGCTACTTCATGGACAGCATCAATAAATAAAATCCGTCCTTGCCTTTCTGGAGGCTTACAGGTACGGCAAATAATAATACAAGCTTCCATTGGGGAATTGTAAAACAGATTTGCACCCAAACCCAGCACACATTCCACCAAATCAGACTTGACTAAATTCTCTCGCATTTGGGCTTCTTCCTTACGGAACAGTACCCCATGCGGAAAAAGAATCGCACAGCGTCCCGTTTTTGGATCTAGACTTTTGAGAATGTGCTGAAAAAAGGCATAATCTGCCCTTCCTTGAGGGGGTGTTCCCAAAAAATTACGCTGCCATTGGTCAGTTTGAAAAGCTTCCCGCTTCCACTGTTTAATAGAATAGGGGGGATTAGCCAAAACTACATCAAAAGTCTGTAGTTGATCATCTTCAATGAAAGCAGGATTTTCCAATGTATCCCCGCGCATGATTTGGTAATCATCTACTCCATGTAAAACCAAATTCATCCGAGCAATAGCAGAAGTTATATGATTGCGTTCCTGTCCATAAAGCTTGAGAGTGCGATGTTCTCCACCTGTACGCTTGACTTCAGTTAATGCGGAAATTAACATTCCACCAGTGCCGCAGGTAGGATCATAAATGCGATCATCTGCTTTCGGTGCAAGCATCTGCACCATTAAATAAACAACGGTACGATTTGTATAAAACTCCTGTGCTGTATGTCCACTGTCATCAGCAAACTGTTTAATCAGATATTCATAAGCATTCCCTAGTTCATCTTCAGGAACATTAGCTAGAGAAAGCACCACAGTGGAAAAATGCTCTAGTAAGTTCTTAATAACAGAATCAGGTAAACGTTCTTTATTTGTCCAAGGGGCATCACCGAAAATACCATTTAAACGTCCAGGGTTAGCTGTTTCAATAGCTCGCATGGCATTGAGTAAAGCTTTGCCTACATCCTTAGCAACAGTGCGGACATCTTTCCAGTGAGATCCATCAGGAATTATAAAGCGATCATTAGCAGTTTCACGGGCATAATTAATATCATCTGTATCAGCCAGGGCTTTAGCAAATTCCTCGTCCCAAACATCAGATAGCCGTTTGTAAAACAACAAGGGAAAGACATATAGGAATAATATTTGAGTTCTGAAATTATTTGCGTAGGCAGCCAAGATGCAAAAGGCATGAGGTAAAAGGATTCTAGACGATTCAGGTGTACCGAGTGTTTTTCAAAAATCAAATATGAGTCCTATATTGTTTATAGTCACCTGCATCAACTAATCCCCTGAGAATAATGGCTGCACCCCACAGATAACTTTCTAAAGCCTGTTGTGTGATTTGTTCACTCACTCTAACCATCCCCCTTCTAACATTACCTGATGCAAATTTTCCTCAGCTTCTCGGCATTCTACCAAAGCTGCTTTAAAAGATGCGATCGCTTCTTCTAAAGGAGGAATATCTGCACCGATAGGTGGCAGGACATAACGCGATATATTCAGTGTCCATCCCTCTTTTTCTATCTCTTCCAGGTAAACCACCCTCGCTTTATCTTCCACATTCGTAAATTCTTGATACCAACGCAGAATCTCAGCAGTGTGTTCCGATTCTAAAAAGTTTTGAGCGCGTCCTTTGCGAAATAAAGTTGAAGCATCAATAATTAACACCTTACCTGCTTTTTCCTGAGTTTTACGCTGACGCAGTACCAATACACAAGCAGCTAAACCAGTACCATAAAACAAGTTTGGTGCTAGTCCAATTACAGCTTCAATCATGTCCATTTCTAGCAGGGTTTGTCTAATTTTTCCTTCCACCCCACCCCGAAATAAAGCACCTTGAGGTAACACCACTGCCATCCGTCCATGAGGTTTAGCCATAGACTTGATCATGTGTTGTACCCAAGCAAAATCACCACTACTATCCGTAGGTAAACCCGCAAAAGCACGTCCCCAAGGATCTGTTTCCCAAACTTCCCTTCCCCATTTTTCTAAGGAGAAAGGAGGATTAGCAATTACCACATCAAACTCAGCTAAACTATGGGTATCTGGATTAGTAAAGAAAGGGGTACGGAGAGTATCACCACGTTCAATCACAAAATCTTCAACTTCGTGTAAAAATAAATTCATCCGCGCAGTGGAAGCAGTGGTTAAATTCTTTTCTTGTCCATATAACTTGCCAAAAAATGTCCTTGCATCTCCTCCTTTATTACGGACATGAGCCACAGCAGCAAGTAACATTCCTCCTGTACCACAAGCTGGATCATAAACTGTTTCCCCTTCTTGGGGATCTAGCATATCTACCATTAGCTGTACTACACTCCTGGGAGTGTAAAATTCTCCAGCTTTATTCTTGGTAGTATCAGCAAATTTTTTAATCAGGTACTCATACGCATCACCCATGACATCACTGTGAACACGCTTATTACCGAGATTGAAAGCAGAGAAATGTTCGATCAGGTCTTTTAGCAGTTCATCAGACAGCTTCTCTTTGTTTGTCCACTGAGCATCACCAAATACACCGTATAAATGTTTCGGGTTTGCAGTTTCAATATTCCGCAGGGCAGTTTGTAAAACAGTTCCTACACTGCTAGAAGCCTCACGTACATCTTGCCAATGACTATCTTGAGGAATTTGGAAGCGATGCTCGTCAGGGAAATCTTCACCATATTCTTCAATCATGGCTTGCTTTTCTTCATCCCAAACATCACAAATGCGTTTGAAGAACAGCAATGGTAAAATATAACTTTTCCAATCCGTCCTATCCACGGGACTTCCACGCAAAATATTCGCTGCTTCCCATAAATGAGATGACAACTCAGACAAAGTGATGGAAGTTTCAAACAGCGTTCCCTGGATCATAATAGTTTTCCCAAATTAGCCAAAATTACCCAAAATTACCCCAAAAAACTTAGGACGAGTATTAAACCCGTCCCTTTGTTTATAAATATGAGGCTTGAGTTGCCTGTTTTCAGGTTGTTTTTTCAAAGGCGACACCCGGATTTGAACCGGGGGTGAAGGTTTTGCAGACCCTTGCCTTACCACTTGGCTATGTCGCCGGACTCACAATTACTAATATTACCACTATTTTCGCTCAATTGCATCATCTGGTTGAAGAAATTTTTTTTGGACAGGCCAGATACCTGTCCTACGGTGATTCAAGAATCAGAACTTATTTTGACTTCATCGGCAAAGTTGCCCCAGCGGACAAAGTAAAATGGCCCAGCGACAGAACCCCAAACGTGTTCATCTGTTTCGGGATTGCGTCCTCTGTCGCGGCTGATGAATTTTTCACCGTCAATTTCAAAATCACTATCCAAATAGGTTGTTTGCCCGTTGCGGACGACCATGCAACCCTTTCCTGGCTCAACTGTGCCTTTGAAGTGATTACCAGCCCACTCTACGATCATGTTACAACCAGAGAGCTTTTCCAAGCGATCGCTCGTTAAAGTTTGCAAACGTGCTAAATCACGGGAAGCACCAAAAAAGTCTTTTTCTTCTTTGACAGTATAGTTTTCAATATGGATTTTATCTCCTGCTGTCATCAACTTTAACACCCGTAACCGATAGGGGTCATTGAGCATATAGTCATAAGCTTGTTCTACAAACAAACTCACCCCTGATAGCAGTGAGTAAGGTAGGGGACGCATACATACACGAATATGGGCAAAAAAAGCCGGATTTTCAAACACTTGGGCTTGATTGCTAAAATCAGCCGCCATCCAACGGGCTAAAGTGGCAATATCTGTAGAATGAGTCATATCAATTTTAAATTTTGGATTTTGGAACACAGGCTCAAAACCGCCTGTTATACATTGGCTAATTTTAAACCTTGGCGTGTCACGTCGCTTGACTCCAAATTCAAAATCTTAAATCTAAAAATCTCAATATGGAATTAACCAAAACGCCCAGCTACATAATCACGGGTACGGTTATCTAGGGGGTTACGAAAAATTTGACCTGTAGTTCCAAATTCTACCATCTGGCCAATGCGACTTTCATCAGTGCTAAAGAAAGCTGTGAAATCAGATACACGGGTTGCTTGTTGCATATTATGAGTGACGATTGCAATTGTTAACTCAGAACGCAACTTGTGAATTAGTTCCTCAACTTTCATTGTCGCAATCGGATCTAGGGCTGAACAAGGTTCATCCATTAGTAAAACTTTCGGTTTTACAGCTAAAGCGCGGGCTATACAAAGACGCTGTTGTTGTCCACCAGAAAGCCCTAAAGCAGATTGATCTAATTTATCTTTTACCTCATTCCAAAGCGCCGCACCTTTAAGGGCAGATTCGACAATTTCATCTAATTCTACTTTCGGACACCTACCTGCTATTCTCACACCATAAGCGACATTTTCGTAAATGCTGATCGGAAAAGGATTTGGTTTTTGGAACACCATGCCAATTTCTCGACGCAGGCGATTTATATTGATGCGAGGATCATAAATATTTTGCCCAAAAAACTCTATACTTCCCTCAACTTTTACTTTTCCTTCTAATTCACTAATCCGATTGAGTGTTTTAATAAAAGTAGATTTACCGCAACCACTAGGTCCAATAATTGCAGTTACTTTATTCTGACATATATCTAGTGATATCCCTTCAATAGCTTTAGAATTTCCGTAGTAAAAACTGAGGTTTTTAACTTTGATAGCTGGAACTAGGTTACTCATACTTGATATGTAAATACTTGGTCTAAAAAACTAATTTTTTACTTTAACCTGCTTTTGCTACTCAATAAGCGAGAAACAAGGCTAAAAAACAAAGATAAACTCAGTAAGATTATAGAGGTAGTCCAAACTAATTGGTTAATTTCTGGGTCTGGGCTGTTGTAGAGGTTAAAAATTAATACTGGTAAGGAAGCAGTGGGACTCAATAACCCATCTGACCAATTTTGACTAAATAAAGCGGTAAAAATTAGTGGTGCTGTTTCCCCCGCAGCGCGAGCAATTGCTAAGGAAATACCTGTAGTAATACCCGGTATAGCCGCAGTCAAAACAATCCGAAAAGTAGTTTGAAACCGAGTTCCCCCTAAAGCAGCAGAAGCAAGACGTTGTTGAATGGAAATCAGTTTTAAGGCTTCTTCTGTTGTCAAGACAATCACTGGAAGCATGATCACAGATAAAGCAAAGCCTCCCGCCAAGGAACTAAATTGTTTAGTAGCTAGAACAACTACTCCATAAGCAAACATTCCGACAACAATTGAGGGAACACCTGTGAGGATAGAGTTAATAAAACGAACAAGATTAGTAATTTGGTTAGTGCGTCCAAATTCTGCTAAAAAGATGCCTGTCATTATCCCCACAGGAATGCTCAACATTGCACCAATACCCACCATGAGTATAGTACCGAGGATGGCATTAGCAAACCCATTTTCAATCAATGGCTGGAAAAACATCTCTGCTTTTAAACCAGACAGTCCCCGTTTCATAATTTCCCATAAAATTGATAATAAAGGAAAGAATGCTAATACACTCAACCCAAAAGAAACTACATTCATTACGTAAGTAAACAAACGTCGTTGGGTTGGTAGAGGACGGAGTAATGTTTCTACTAGAGATTCATCTATTTCAGAATTAAGAGATTCGCTCATATCAATTTGGGATTTTGGATTTTCAACAATGAACAGTACTAGTATTTATTTATTATCTATTTTTCCTGCCCACCCATTGCACTAATAAGACAGCGCCAATATTAACCAATAGAGTTAAGGCAAACAAAATTAAGCCTAAATAACTTAATGCCCCAATATGCAATCCTGGTTCAGCTTCAGCAAATTCATTAGCTAAAACGGCGGGAATTGTATAAGCTGGATCAAGTAAAGATATGCTGATTTGAGGAGAATTCCCAATCACCATTGTTACTGCCATTGTTTCACCGAGTGCGCGTCCTAAAGCCAGCATGGCTGCACTCACCATACCCGAAAATCCTGCTGGTAGTAAAACACGAAAAATTGTCTCCCAGCGGGTGCTACCTAAAGCCATAGATGCGCTACGTAATTCTTTAGGAATGACCATCAATACATCACGAGAAATGGCTGCCATTGTCGGTAAAATCATGATGGAAAGGATTATTCCCGCAGTCAACATATTGTTTCCCGCTGGATCTTGGGTATTAAATAGAGGTATAAATTTTAAAAGGATGCTTAACCACTTTTGTAGAGGTTCTAAAATGGGAATAAACACAAAAATTCCCCACAAGCCAATAATGACGCTGGGGATAGCCGCAATTAATTCTACTACAAAAGCAATAATATTTTTGACTACATCTGGTAAAAAGTCTTCACTTGTTACCAAGGCTACTGATATACCGATAGGAACAGTTAAGCAAATAGCGATCGCACTGCTGACTAAAGTTCCATATATATAAGGTAATGCACCAAATATTTGATTACCTGTATCCCAATCTTGATCCCACAAAAAACCGAATCCAAATTTAGCAATAGCTGGTTGCGCTTCTTTGAAAATTACCCAAGTCATCACAAATAGTATTGCTACGGTAATAGTAGCAAAAAGATAAACTAAAAATGTAAATCCTTGGTCAAATCGAAAACCAGCGCCGTTAGTAGCTGTTAAATCGATATTTTCACTACTTAAATTCTGTGAATTATGATCGCTTGGTTCAAATAAGTTAGTCATGTTCTCTAAAAAAAATCATCCCATTTTCATGACAGTAGAGTGAGAATTACCCACTCTACTAAAACGAATTCAGCAGAAATATTACAAATTACTTAACGGTACTATTCACTGTCTGTAGCACACGGTTGACAACATCACCAGGAATTTTGGTGTAATTGAGGTCATCATTGAATTGTTGACCATCTTTGAGTACCCAATTAATCCATTTTTTAACAGCTTCAGCTTTAGCGGGAGTAGGATATTGCTTATAAACCATCATCCAAGTCAAACCAACTATAGGATAACCTTGTCCTGGATCTCCAACAAAAACGCGATAGTTATTTGGAAAAGTCACAGTAGATAAAGCAGCGTTAGCAGATTGTAAAGAAGGAGCTACAAATTCTCCTTTTTTATTTTGTATTTCTGCTGATTTTAAGTTGTTTTTAGTAGCATAGTCATATTCAACATAACCAATAGAGCCAGGAGTGCGAGCTACTAAGGCAGCTACACCAGGATTACCTTTACCTTTGAGAACGTTTGGTAGCGTCCATTTGGGAGCAGTATTAGCGCCAATTCTGCCCTTGAAATAACCACTAATAGAACTTAAATGGTTGGTGAAAATAAAAGTTGTACCACTACCATCAGCACGAACCGCAAATTTAATTGGTTGATTTGGTAAATTTACACCTGGGTTATCGGCTTTAATTTTTGCATCGTTCCAGTTGGTGATTTGTCCAGAAAAAATTTCTGGGAGGGTTTTGCGAGACAATCTGAGTTTGTTAACTCCTGGTAGATTGTAAACAACGGAAACAGCACCACCTGCTGTGGGTACTAAGATGACACCATTTTTAACTTTGGCCATTTCATCATCTTTCATGGCCGCATCACTAGCACCAAAATCAACGGTTCCCGCAATGGTTTGACGAATTCCACCACCACTCCCAATTGATTGGTAGTTAACTTTCAATTCGGGATGTTTCTTTTTAACTTCACGAGCATAACGTTCGTAAAGAGGAGCCGGAAAAGTCGCTCCTGCACCGTTGAGAGTTTGAGCTTGAGCAGTTGCTGTCAAAACAGGACTAAGTGCAACCGCACCTGTTAGTACTGAAAAAGTAACTGCACGGTTGAAAATGGTGGTCAAAAAAGTCATACTACCTCTGATTTAAGGAATATTTTCCTGATGGAATCACAGCCTTAAACAAAGTTCATACTTTATAGTTAATATTGATTTAATAAAAGTTAAAGAAAACATTAAACTATGTTTAAATTATTCCTTAAGGAGTAGTGATTTTATTCACCAATTTGTATAAGTCCGAGTCTGAATTTTTATAAACCAATATACGTAATACAGTATAAATAAACCCAGTAGGGTTATACCACGAGAATACCTGCTAGGAATGTAGTGTATATTTTAGCCATGTTTGAGCGGGTAAGCGTTTGTTCGTCATAAATAATGCCTGTTTCTACTTGAAATAAGTATATATAGAATATAAAGGGTTAAAAACATTCATATAAGTAGGTAGGCACAATTAAATATAACTATGTTAAGAAAAATTAACGAAGCTCAAACCCTCTTCCCTCATGCCTTCTGCCTCCTGCCTCCTGCCTCATCCTAATGATAAATAGTCACGCCCACCTACTTAATAGGTTAAAATGCTGTTAAACTTATCAATTGATAATTGTTTCATTCAAGGTTTAAAAATTCCCCTTTTTTAATCCTCTTCCTTTCCGGGAGAGGTAATTGTCAATTTTTCATTGTTAATTATCCATTATTGACAAAATCGGCAGACAGATGAATGCTTACAAAAAACTAAATTATTCACTACTTTCTGCAAATATTGGTTCTGGTAAATAGAGCCTTTCTTCACTAGCATCATACTCAAATAGTTCTGCATAGCGACCCCAGTCAACCGCCGTAGCAAATAGTCGTTCAGTCTCTGTGTGCGGGAAATGTTCCTCTAGTAAATCTAGGAAGAAATCCGCCCGCATTGACCCATTGCGTTTTTCACGTAATGTCTGTAACATACTGACCAACATGGGGACGTTTTGTAAAACTTGTTGCCGAAACAGGTCTTTACTTCTAAGAATTGTTGTGGTAGCAAAATCACGCCCAATATCTGTTAGTTGGACATCACCTTGTGTCACTTGAGCAAAGCCTAACAACACAGCACCATCAAGAATTGGTAATAGGTCATCTACCTCCAATTGTAGGCGTTCTGCTAACTTAGGAATATCTTCCTTGCCTTCTGGTTGCTCAACAATTAACTCCAAAAGACCACTGATCCCACCGACTCGTACATGAGGTAGGGACTGGCTATAGGGTGATTTAACCGTATTTACTGCTGCTTTTTGGGCTGCTACTGTCACCTCTCCAGTAACTTCGACTTCTGGATTGGTCATCACTGTATATATATAGTCTACTAATGCTTTAAATCTGGGATGTGTGCGGTCATGGGGACGTGGTAAATCAATGACTACTTCTCCACGAACACGCCCTGGATTTGCCCCTAAAATAATCACCCGGTCTGCTAAAAATACTGCTTCCTCAATGTTGTGGGTGACAATTAATATACTTTTTGAGGGAAAGCTACCTGCATTCCAAAGGTCGTCAATTTCACCCCGCAGGTTTTCAGCCGTGAGTACATCCAAGGCACTAAATGGCTCATCCATAAATAATACTTGCGGTTCAATTACAAATGCCCGTGCAAAACCAACTCGTTGTTTCATCCCACCGGATAATTCTTTGGGATAGGCACTTTCAAAACCATCTAAACCTACTAAGTCAATGGCTTTCAGGGCGCGTTGTCGGCGCAGTTCTCGATTTACTCCCTGTGCTTCTAGTCCCAGTTCTACGTTTTCCTGTACTGTCAACCAAGGCAGTAGGGCAAAACTTTGAAAAACCATTGCTACATTTTGGTTAGCACCTCGTAAGGGTTTGCCATTGCTGATCACTTGTCCATCACTGGGTGGGATCAAACCTGCCATGATTCTCAGGAGGGTACTTTTACCACTGCCACTGCGTCCTAGTAAAGCCACAACTTCACCTGTAGATACTTTGGCGTTAATCTGACGCAGGACTGTAAACTCACCTTTACCATCAGGAAGGGGAAAACTTTTGTTGACCTGCTCAACGGAAATTAATACTTGCTCTGTGGTTACGGCTGTTTTTGTCATGGTTATAAATGATATTTTGTTTCTGCTAAGTGATACAGTCGCCGCCAAAATAATCTATTGAAACCAACTACATAAAGGCTCATCATTCCTATACCCAAGGTGATGCGTGGCCAATCACCCGCTGCGGTTGCTTCGGCAATATATGTACCTAAACCGGTTGCTGTTAAGGTGGTTTGTCCCCAACTGACGATTTCAGAGACAATGCTGGCGTTCCAAGCTCCACCACTGGCAGTAACACCACCTGTCACCCAAGAAGAGAAAATACCAGGGATAATTAATTTACGCCACAACTTCCAACCACGCAAGCCTACATCTGTTGCCATTTCCCGCAGGTCTGTGGGTACGCTCATAGCTCCGGCAATAGAATTAAAGAGAATGTACCACTGAGCGCCAAGGGACATTAACAAGATGCTACCAAAATCTATGCTGATGTTGGCATGAATAAAGAAGAGGGTGGCAAAGGGAAAGATGAAGTTAGCGGGAAAGGATGCCAAAAACTGTACTACTGGTTGCAATAAACGTGCTAGTTTGGGATTAAAGCCAATGGCTACACCAATGGGTGTCCAAATAATAGTTGCTACTATCAGCAGTATTAAGACACGCCCCAAGGTAAATAAACCTAGTGAAAATGCTTTGACTACTTCTGCTAATCCAACTGTGGTCAGAATAAAATGCAAGCCTGTTACCAGAAGTGCGCCAGTTACTACTAATAACCCAAAGTTGTAGAGGCGATCGCTCAATACCAGTCTTTTTTCATCTGCATGATGATTATGTATTGACTGTGGTGGAGTCAAGGATGATAAAAAGCGGTTGATAACTTCGCCTACTGGTGTTAATACTTGGCCAATTAATCTGGGTAGTCTTGCTGCTTTGAACAGATCCAACAGCCAAGACTCTGGTGCTTCTGCTGCTGCACTGGTTTCTAAACGAAATTTATCAGCCCAAGCAATTAACGGCCGCCAAAACAGTTGATCTACCAATATAATCACTACAACAATGGCCAGTAATGCCAACCCTAAAGCAGATAAGTCTTCTTTAGCAATGGCCGCTGCTACATAAGAACCTATTCCCGGTAGTGTATAATCCTGGTTTAAAACACTGATAGCTTCACTAGCTGCGACAAAAAACCAACCACCGCCAAAACTCATCATGGCATTCCACAGCAAACCAATCATCGCTGAAGGTACTTCTAATTTTGTAAACTTTTGCCATTCTGATAGGTGGTATAGTCTTGCTGCTTCATCAAGTTCAGGGGGTATTGTTCTCAAAGATTGGTAGAAGGAAAAGGTCATGTTCCAGACTTGGCTGGTAAAGATTGCAAAAATCGAGGCTGCTTCTAATCCCAATAAACTACCGGGGAACAGGGCAATAAAACCTGTGACCGTAATTGATAAAAACCCCAAAACAGGAACTGACTGTAAAATATCCAGTAGGGGAATTAAAACTCGCTCTGCTCGCTGAATTTTGGCAGCAATATAGCCATATATCAAGGTAAACAAAGTTGACCAGAACAGGGCTATAAACATTCGTAGCGTCGAACGCCCTGCATAGTAAGGTAAGTTACGTGGATCTAGACTTACACTAGGTACAACGTCTGGTGGTACAAAGCTGATTAATGTCCCAGCACCTAGACGGGCAATTAGTCCTACTAATACTAACGTACCTAAACTTAAAGTAACGTCAGCTAGACCAAACGGTAAGCGTCGTAACGCTTCTGGCGTGGGAAAAGTCCGCCTCAGCATGATATTAGCTCCCTTGACTAAGTAAGAGGTCTAGTTTTGTCAACCTATATCATATTGCTTTGATATCTACAAGTATTTTTTGTTGCTTGTCGGATGTAATTTTTCCTAATAAAAAAATTACCAATTCAAAAATATAAATTCTGGTTTTTGCGATCGCTGTTTCTGTTAATTTAATCTTAATATTATCTGGTCATGTTTCAAGACTTCCCGACGGGAGTATTGATTATAACTAGCACAATGGATTGAATATTCAAACATCTACAGTTATGGCGCTCATAGTTCAAAAATACGGTGGTTCATCTGTTGGTTCTGTTGAACGGATTCAAGCTGTAGCACAGCGAGTTTATAAAACTGTGCAAGCAGGAAATTCTGTTGTCGTCGTCGTTTCCGCAATGGGAAAAACCACTGATGGATTGGTTAAACTAGCCAACGAAATCTCCAAAAGTCCTAACCGTCGGGAAATGGATATGCTGCTTTCCACTGGGGAGCAAGTCACTATTGCTTTACTAAGTATGGCTTTGCAGGAAATTGGACAAGCTGCAATTTCTATGACTGGCGCACAGGTAGGAATTGTTACTGAAGCTGAACACACCCGCGCCCGGATTTTACATATTGAAACTGAACGCTTGATGCGGCAAATCAAGGCAGGTAAGGTTGTTGTCGTGGCTGGATTTCAAGGCATCAGCAGCACAGAAGAATTAGAAATTACTACTTTGGGACGTGGTGGTTCTGACACTTCGGCAGTGGCTTTGGCAGCAGCAATCGGAGCGGATTTTTGTGAAATTTATACCGATGTGCCAGGGATTTTAACTACAGATCCACGTCTTGTTCCGGAAGCTCAGTTGATGACAGAAATCACCTGTGATGAAATGCTGGAATTAGCTAGTTTAGGTGCAAAAGTATTACATCCCCGTGCGGTGGAAATTGCTAAAAATTATGGTGTGCCTTTGGTGGTACGCTCAAGTTGGACGGATCAGCCCGGAACTTGGGTGACATCGCCAAAAGTGCAAGAACGGGAGTTAGTCAATTTAGAACTTGCCCGTCCTGTGGATGCGGTAGAATTTGACATAGACCAGGCTAAATTGTCTTTGTTGCGCGTACCAGATAAACCTGGTGTCGCTGCTAGGTTATTTGGGGAGATTTCCCATCAAAATGTTGATGTGGATTTAATTATTCAATCAATTCATGAAGGTAATACTAATGATATTGCCTTTACCGTAAATACACCAATATTAAAACGGGCAGAAGCGGTGGCAGCAGCGATTGCCCCAGCTTTGAGAAATCAACCGAATTCTGATGAGGCTGAAGTTTTAGTAGAAACTGATACAGCGAAAGTGAGTATTTCTGGGGCGGGAATGATTGGTCGTCCTGGGGTTGCAGCCAAGATGTTTAGCACTTTAGCGGAGGCTGGTGTGAATATTCAAATGATTTCTACCAGTGAAGTTAAAGTAAGTTGCTTGGTAGATGCGGCTGATTGCGATCGCGCTATTGTTGCCCTATGTAACGCTTTTGAAATCAATGCTTCCCCTGCTATCCTCAGTTCACCAACTCCCGAATCTCCCGCAGTGCGTGGTGTCGCTTTAGATATGAATCAAGCGCGGTTAGCAATTCGCCAAGTTCCCAATCAACCAGGAATGGCGGCGAAATTGTTCGGTTTATTGGCAGAATATAACATCAGCGTAGACATGATTATTCAATCCCAACGCTGTCGGGTGGTTGATGGTGTAGCGTGTCGGGATATTGCTTTTACTGTGGCTAGAATGGATGCCGAAAATGCCCAACAGAAATTAACCGAAGTTGCAAAGCAGTTAGGATGGGGTGAAGTAGTCTTGGATAGTGCGATCGCTAAAGTTAGTATCGTCGGTTCTGGGATGGTAGGACAACCAGGTATTGCAGCCAAAATGTTTGAGGCTTTAGCAGAACACCAAATCAACATTCAAATGATTGCCACATCGGAGATTAAAATTAGCTGTGTTGTGGCACAAGAAGAAGGGGTGAAAGCTTTACAAGTCATTCACACTGCTTTTGATTTAGCTGGTAGCGAGAAATTTGTAGTTCCAGTTTAAACAGATTTAATCACAATTCCAAACAATCTTCAGATACAAACTTGCGGTACGTAAGAATTCAGGAGTCAGGAGACGCTACGCAGACCTATGGCTTACGCCACGCTGCGCTATCGGTTCAGAATGTTTATGAAATGAAGAATAGAGAGAAGCAAGATTTTATCAAAATCATGAAATTTGACTCGAAACGTCTTTATTTTCCTGACTTGGAGTATTCTCTATCCTGAATACTTACTGCGGTACTATACTAAAAACGGTTAGAAACTTTACTTTTAAACGCAGCGAAAAGTTCCTCGTGAAAGCCGGGTTTCCCGGCGTAGGAAACTTTTCAAGACAGAGGTTCGCTGAGGTAAACGCAGCGAAAAGTTCCTCGTGAAAGCCGGTTTTCCCGGCGTAGGAACGCCACTTTGCTCAACGGGGGGAACCCCCGCAAGCAAGTCGCTCAACTTTTCAAGACAAAGTGACGCAGAGTTTTTATTGAAGTTTTCACTTTGAATTTTGTTATCCTCATCAAGTCGAGATATTAACCGTTTTTAGTATAGTCTGTATCCATTTTCAGAAAACTGCTTTTAATTCACAGTCGCTTCAGCAATACCCGCTGGACAAGCAACATTAGTACCACCTAAACCACAATAACCACCTGGGTTTTTAGCTAGATACTGTTGATGGTAGTCTTCAGCATAGTAAAATTCCGGTGCATCTAAGATTTCTGTGGTAATCTGTCCATAGCCTGCACCGTTGAGTGCTTTTTGATAAGCGTTCCGCGATGCTTCTGCTAGTTGCTTTTGCGTTTTTGAATAAACGTAAATTCCCGAACGGTATTGAGTACCGGAATCATTACCTTGACGCATTCCTTGGGTGGGGTTGTGGCTTTCCCAAAAGACTTTTAGCAGTTGAGTATAACTAATTACTTTGGGGTCAAAGACAACTAACACTACTTCATTATGACCCGTCAGTCCACTGCATACTTCATTATAGGTGGGGTTGGGTGTGTAACCGGCAGCATAACCAACGGCAGTTGTGTAAACTCCGTTTTGTTGCCAAAATTTACGTTCTGCACCCCAAAAACAGCCTAATCCAAACATGGCTGTTTCTAAGCCTTCAGGAAAAGGTGCTTTGAGGGGATTTTTGTTAACGTAATGTTGTGCAGGTACTCGCATTACTTCTTTGCGTCCGGGTAAAGCTTGTTCCGGTGTAGGCATTGCCGACTTTTTACCAAATCCGAATATTCCCATGATTTTTGATATGTATGATGAATGATTGCTATTCTTCTTTATTGTAAATACTCTCAGGTCTAAAGACACCCTGGATTCTTTAATCTAAGATATAAGCGAGCGGACAGTGTTATTCCTGGCTATTGAGGATAGAAGTATTTATTGGCGATAGCCTTTAAAATAGGGAATACCTAATGCTTTTGGGGGTGTGGATTTACCAGCTAATCCTACTAAGGCTAAAATAGCAATCAGATATGGCAACATTAGCAAAAATTGATAGGGAATATTGACACCTAAAGCTTGAATTCTCAGTTGTAAAGCTTCTGTTGCACCAAATAGTAAAGAAGCCAAAGCAGAACCGACAGGATGCCATTTACCAAATATTAACGCTGCGATCGCAATAAATCCTTTTCCTGCACTCATCCCTTCAGCAAAAAATCTAATCTGCACGCTTGTAAGATAAGCACCCCCCAAACTCGCAAGACAGCCTCCAATAATTACAGCACAGTAACGCACTGATGACACAGATAAACCTGCGGTATCTACTGCTGGGGGATATTCTCCCACAGCCCGTAATGTTAAACCAAAGTTTGTATAATACAAGATGTATGTAGTTAAAATAATTAGTAATAATAGTAAATAAACAAAAATATCTTGTTGAAATAGTAATTTTCCTATAATCGGAATTTGTGATAAACCGGGAATGATGATCGCTTCAATTCCGGGTAATCTTTGGGTACTACCATTAAATATTAATCGGGCTAAAAATGATGTTATTCCCGATGCTACTAAATTAATAGCTAATCCAGAAACTAATTGATCAACTCGCAAAGTTACAGATAAAAAAGCATGAAGTAAACCGACTAAACCTCCAGCAATTACAGCAGCAAAAATACCCAACCAAGGATTACCAGTGTAGAATGTTGTGGCTGCACTAGTAAAAGCACCTGTCAATAACATTCCCTCTAAGGCAATATTTAAAACGCCTGAACGTTCTGAATATAATCCTCCTAATGCGGCAAAAGCTAAGGGGACAGAAAGATGTAAACTAGCAACTAAATAATCTGAAAGAAAGTTAAGGTTCATATTTATTGATAGACTACTGATAAGGACCAAGAAATCTTTCTCCATTAAAATGAATCATATGTGATGGATCACTAGCTATCCAAACTTCTGTTTCCCATGCTATTTGATGTATAAATTTTAATAAATTGCTGCGATCCATAAAAGCGGTTACAAAAACTAATCCAGCAGTACAATTACCAAAAAGTAACTTTAATTCATTTTGTCGTTGCACATTGATTGGTCCATTACTAGATACTGCCTCGACAATGACTAACCAATTCTTAACAGTGTAGTGAATAATTAAATCTGGTATTTTTTGAGATGGTGTTAGAGTAATTCCCAAAGACAAAAGTGCATTTGTGTCACAATACCCATATTTAGAACCAGTATCACCTAAATATAAAATTTCTCCCCCTGGTGTAAATCTAGGACAAAACTCATCAACAATTTTTTTAATTAAAATATTCTGTCCACCAGCAGTAATTTTAATATCTTGCTGGTTCGGAAGCTTGATAGGAATCATTTGCATTTCACGATGTTGAGCATAACGAGTCTTGAGTGTTTCAGTAGAAACCAGGTAATCTCGTAAATTTGTAGTCCAATCCTCAGTTTCGTAAGTTTGAAGTAAAGCCAGAATTGCCGATTCAATTTGATAAATTGTCTTTGGGCTATTTGTTGGTCTATCGGGTTTATCTGGATTTTTTACTAAGATTCCAGCATTCACAAAAGCAGCTACCGTTTCATCTCTGATAGTTTCACGAGTATTGGGTTTATAGGTTCGTCCATAATTTTCAGCAATAAATTTTATGACTGGGGTAATACCCCGCATAGGTGCCTTAGCTTCTATCCATGAGTCCATAGCCTTCAGGTCTAAAAAAGATAGTAAAACCAGAGCAGACCGCTCATTATATTGTTCACGAGGTAAACCCAAATCCTTTAGTATTGCTAATGCTTCATCAATCCGCTTAGTTGCTTTGATAGAGTTAAATTCATTTGAATTATCAGACATATTAAACAACTCTTCAATATAAATATCAATTTTATTCTGGTCTATCAATCCTGACAAATACCTTTCTCCCAATTTTTCCAATTGAGCAAGGTTAGGATACTTTAAACTACGTAAATCTGTGCTATTAACTTGAGTATTGCCATTAAATTGACGAAAATATTCATCAACTAAAGTAGAATTCAAGAAAGCCAATAGACCCCAAGCTAGTTTTTCCGGCAACCCACCACCATGACAGTGATAATAGTTCAAATGGTTTTCAAAACCAATCTTCGGTTGTGGATATTGTTTTGGATGAAAAATAGCTGCTACAATTCTTCTAGATTCTTCTTTACTGGTGAATCGCTTTGTGAGAATATAAATACCGGATGATAATAATAATTTTTCGGTTTCTGGACAGTCAATAATAGCATTTGGCTTTTTATAATTGGGTTTTGGCCAAACAATAGAATGGTTAACTAAATGACCAGGATAAATTAGAGGTATAGTATCTTTTTCGGGATTAGCTCGAAGAAATTTACTTGCTCGAAAATCAACTACTTTACCAGTGGATACTGACAAACCAAGCTCCTCTAAAGTGCAGCTAAATGTCATCATTTGTTTAGCTATTTGCTGTTCTAAACTATTAGTGACAATGCGAATATATAAATTGGGATCATCAGGTGTTACTAACTGAGAATGTTTAATATAACTGACAGTTGATGCTTTATCATCAGGTCCAACACTAGAAATAATTTCTACATCATTATCATTATTCGGTGATTTTACTGCCTGAAAAATAATATTTTCTTGCAGGACATTGTTATCTTTAAATGCTTGATTGCGTGATTCAAAAATATGAATTTTGCGAAAGTGTAAATCTGACAAAAAAGTTTTTCTAAAATTTCTAAAATATGAGCCGTTACAGAAACTACGTGGTGTAATAGCTACTAATTGTCCATTCGGAGCTATTAATTGAGTGGTTAGCCAGAGAAATGCAGTGTAGAGATTGGTTGTTTCTATTTTAATTCGATTTAAAGTTTTTCTATATTCTGATTGATTTTGAATTTTTCTATAAGGAGGATTGAGAATGGCAAAATCAAACTTCTGTTCAGGAGAAGTTAATCCTAATTCCAAGTTATTTACCCCAGCTTTAATAAAATCTTCTTGCAAAATCTCGGCTGTGAAATGAATTCCAGCCTTATTGCACTCAGACTCACACATCTTAAGAGTATCACTTAAATAAGTTATGAAAACTGAATCAATTTCATAAGCACTAATAAATAAATACTTAGGTTTTTTGTCTAGCTGACATATTCTGGATACAAAAGCTGCTGTCAATGATCCAATTCCTGCACCAGCATCTAAAAGGCGGATAGAGGAATGTGATATATCAAACATTGATGCTAGTAAGCAAGCTGTTGGTGCAGGAGTCAAAAATTGTCCCATTTTCGCCTGTTGTGTAGAATCTAGTCCATGAGTTGCTTGTAATCGCAATAAATCTACACGTTCAGTAAATGAAGTTTGAATATGTTCTGTGATTTGATTTACTTGTTGAAAATAAGGCACTTTTATTTGTTTTACTTTTATAGTTTCATAACGTACAATTTTATTACTTTAGCATAGCTGCTTTCTTCACTTTTACCTGATATTCTAAAGCCAAAGCGATCGCAATAAATAATACTGTTAAACCTTGAATAGCATAAACTACTGTTGAGGGGACACCGGCGCTGCGCTGCATGACGTTTGCACCACTACGCAAAGCAGCGAAAAACAAGGAAGTGAGGACTATACCGAAGACATTACCACGACTGAGAAAAGCAATAGCGATCGCATCAAATCCATAACCAGGTGATACTTGTTCAAAGAGGCGATATTTCAACCCCATGACCTCACAAGCACCTGCTAAACCTGCTAAACCACCCGCTAAACCCATGACGAACATAATAGTGCGTTCTACGGAAATTTTGGCGTAACGGGCGGCTATGGGGTTGAAGCCAACGGCATTAATTTGGTATCCTAAAGGCGATCGCACTAATAATACCCATAAAATCCCGGCTGTAATTAACGCTAATAAAATTCCGGCATGGGCAAGACTTCCAGGTAAAATAATTGGTAATTGGGCAGTTTTAGCAATTAATGGCGAATAAGGACTAGGTGCTGCTGGTGCTTTTAAAGGATTTTGGACTAAATAGCTAATTAAATACACAGCAATGTAATTTAACAGCAAAGTTGTAATTACTTCATTTACCCCTTTGATAGCTTTGAGATAACCGGGAATTAAACCCCAAAATCCACCAAAAAGAAATCCAAAAAATAAGGCTAAAGAAATATGAATAAATGCGGGTATGCCTTGAATATATAAACCGATTAAACTACTTCCTAACGCCCCTAAATAAATTTGTCCTTCCCCACCAATATTAAATTGCCCAGCACGTAAAGCCACCAAAACTCCTAAACTAGTGAATAATAAAGGAGTCATTTTGGTGAGAGTGTTGCCAAAACCAAAATAAGTAGCAAGAGATTCTTGAAATAAAGCGGTATATGCAACAATGGGATTAGCGCCAGCGACTAAGATGAGAATTGAACCAGCAAAAAGAGCAAAAGCGATGGCAATTAGTGGTGATATAATTGGTAATATTGCTTTAATTTTATTAGCTATAAGCATTATTTTTGTAAATTATCCTAAAAACGGTTAATATCTCGACTTTATTAGGATAACAAAATTCAAAGCGAAAACTTCAATAAAAACTCTGCGTCACTTTGTCTTGAAAAGTTGAGCCACTTGCTTGCGGGGGTTCCCCCCGTTGAGCAAAGTGGCGTTCCTACGCCGGGAAACCCGGCTTTCACGAGGAACTTTTCGCTGCGTTTACCTCAGCGAACCTCTGTCTTGAAAAGTTTCCTACGCCGGGAAACCCGGCTTCGAGGAACTTTTCGCTGCGTTTAAAAGTAAAGTTTCCAACCGTTTTTAGTATATCTATCTGAACAATTGATGCCAATTAAAAAATTGTTCAGCCTACTATATTAATTACAATCAAACTAACCCAACACTGCTGAAGAAAACATCTGCGACAATGCCTCAAAATATGGCATTAAAGTGTTAGATTGTTCAGGAGTTAACCGATCAAATATTTCATATCTAAGTAAATACAACATTTGCCGAACCAGTTCCCACTGCACTTTTAATGTAGGATAAAGCATGACACAAAGGGGAAATAACTCTTCTTGGATAGCAGAGATGCTTCCTTCTAAAGCACATACCCACAAATAGATTTGAAACATTTCCACATCTCGGATGCTAGATGCTTTTACTATAGGGTCGCTTAACAACCCAGACATAGAGTGATAATTTGGAAAAAGTTCAATTATCCTTTGCCGAATATTATGGGCAATCTGGGTACTATTTGGTAATAGGGTGTGGATTGCGGACATGACAGGGGAATTATAATCATGCTTTGCTGCTGCGTTATATGCACGTTGCAGAGGCATATATAGGTGATCATCAATAACATTAAAGTACCGACTAATAAGTATTTTTTCCACAGGTTCAAGATTTTCTATGAGCATTTCGCTTGTGTAATGAAACTGCATACTCACAAACCCAATCAATCTAGGATCAATACTTGTATATTTATGCCTTATTGCTCCTATATCTGCACCAATGAAAATCGCTAACTTCTCAGGAGCTACCAGATCAGTATAAACTTCCAACCCCTGGTTATAGAGTGGAGATTCTTGTTTATCAAGTTTCATCAGCAAAGAAAGAGGGCGTGATGATGCTTTTTGAGTGT
The DNA here is from genome assembly GCF_014698305.1 of Anabaena lutea FACHB-196. Lineage (GTDB taxonomy): Bacteria > Cyanobacteriota > Cyanobacteriia > Cyanobacteriales > Nostocaceae > Anabaena > Anabaena lutea. The sequence continues at coordinate 187,594 of NZ_JACJST010000007.1, forward strand.
ATACATCTAAAGCTTTTTGATAAATCCTAAAAGAATCTGCGGCAATGTCCCAAGGATTAATTATCTTAGGATCTATACCATGCAGCTTAACTTCCTCTGACAGCAGAAGCTCGGTTTTATTCCACGCTTTAGCACTGATAGCCCGTAAAGATAACAAGATTCCTTGAGCAGTTTTTTCGCGTCTACTTGGTGAAACTATTTCTGATAGAGTCAGATGTTCACCAGATTCTTGACTGCTAGTATTAACCTGGAGGTTGTTGACATACTTACTAGCCCATTGCTGTGCTAAAGATTCCACAGACTTCTGAGATTCTATGTGGGACACTACTTTGAAATTATTTACTAATGAGTTTCAGTGTATATCCGGGGATTATACAGTAAATATATCACATAAATTTTTAATTTTTTGGTCTAATCCAAAATTTGATATCTAAGCTTTAGCTGCTATCTTTCATTTAGACATCTTATGAAAAACAACATTTAAACTTACTATAAAGCATTTTTACAAGGTTTCTAGAGAAATTTTAATTTTTATATCTGTGTATTCTACTACCACCCATCAACAAACCAATCTCCTCTACTGTCTGTCGTTTTTTCAGTATCTAAAATATCAACAAACTCACCTTCATACATTACCGCGATCGACTATTATATTACGCCACACCATAACCCGTATACTCTCTTGCATAGGCTGGCTGTAATCCTAAAATAATATCTTCCTTAAGTACCCCCATAGCTACTAATTCATTAGCAATTTGTTTATCTGTTTGATTTCTTTGAATCCATATTTTACCATCTTTAATATCCAAGTGTATGACACAATTGTAAATGCGACGATGTTTATCCCACCCTAAATCAACTATTTGATAATGATCTTGTTCTCTATCAAAAATTGTTTGAACTTCTATATCACCATTGATAGGTTTACTTTGGCTATATTCAGTCAACAATTCTTGAACACACTGACGATAAAATGTTAATCTGTCCATTTGACTATCACCTCATCAACTGGGTCATATACAATTAGCTTAACTTGATATTGCCGAATAGAAGCTTTTGGTAGATCACGTTGAAAAAACGACTCATAAGCTGATATGGGTACAGCTAAATATAAAATTCTCGTACTATCGCTTACTTCTAATACTAAACGATAGTTTAAAAATTGTCCCAAGGCAGTATGAAAATCAAATAAAGCGGAGTCACTTAAAAAACTTTTAATTTCAATTGCAATCTTTTCTCCTTCTCTTTCAGCCCCTAACAACTTTTCCGCACCTAAATCAATTCTAACTTCATCTTCTTCACCAAACTTTAGTGTGAGAGGGTCGTGTGTAATTAACCACTGTTGTTTCTGAAGACCTTTCTTAACTGCTTCATGAAATTTATCTTTAGCTGACATTTTTACCACCACCCATCAACAAACCAATCTCCTCTACTGTCGTTTTTCCAGTATCTAAAATATCAATAAACTCACCTTTATACATTACCGCAATAGAATTGCTAATTGCCATCACTTCCTCTAACTCTGTGGAAATATACAAAATAGCTGCCCCGCGTTCCCTTTCTGCTAACAATTTTCTATGTACTACTTCTATCGCACCCACATCTAAACCCCTAGTAGGTTGCATAGCTATAATTAAACTCGGTTCTCCTGCTAATTCTCTCGCTAAAACTACCTTTTGTTGATTTCCTCCTGATAGTTGACTTACTTGGACATCTTCAGCTTTAATTCTAATATCAAACGTTTGCATTGCTAATTCAGCATTCTTTTTAATGGCTTGTTTTTGCAACAGAAATTTCCGAGAAAATGGCAATTTTTTGAATTTTGTTAAAATCAAATTTTCGCTAATATTAAACTGCAAAACTAAACCTATTTTTTGCCTATCTTCGGGAATATAACCAATTTTAATATTTTTACTAATTTCGGAATTATACTCAATTTTACCTTCTTTAATAGTTCGCAAACCTGCTATCGTATCTGCTAATTCTCGCTGTCCATTACCATCTACTCCAGCAATTCCTAAAACTTCTCCTTCCCGCAATTGAAAAGAGACATTTTTAACAGCATTCACACCCCTATCATCTGCAACTTGTAAATTCTTTACCGATAACAATAATTTTCCTAAAGATGGAGGAGATTTCTGCAAATTTAAAAGTACTTCTCGACCTACCATTAATTCAGCTAATTCTTGAGATGTTGTATTTTTAGCATTTACTGTAGCGACGACTTTACCCCGACGTAAAACCGTTACCGTATCACACAAATTTATAACTTCTTCTAATTTATGACTAATAAAAATAATCGTATTTCCGTTATTAGCAAGTTGACGCAAAATGGTAATTAAAGATTTTACTTCTTGTGGTGTTAAAACTGCGGTAGGTTCATCAAGAATTAATAATTTTGCTCCTCGGTAAAGAACTTTGAGAATTTCTACCCGTTGTTGTGTTCCCACTGGTAAATCTTCAATTTTGGCATGGGGGTTAATTTCTAATTGATATAACTGAGATAAATTAGTGATTTCTTGTTGTTTTTGTTGAAGATTTAAACGCCATTTATTTTGAGTTCCTAAAATAATATTTTCTGTAACTGTTAATTGCGGTACAAGCATGAAATGTTGATAAATCATGCCAATACCTAATTTGATTGCTTCACGGGGAGAGTTAATTTTTACTGGTTTATTATCTAAATAAATATTTCCTGAATCTGGTTGATAAAAGCCGCTAAGTATATTCATTAATGTGGTTTTACCTGCGCCATTTTCTCCTAATATTCCATGTATTTTTCCAGTTTCTACGGTTAGGTTAATATTGTCGTTAGCGACAAATGAACCAAAATTTTTAGTAATGTTTTCTAATTGGAGATATATCATTTTTTTGAAAATTTATTCATTTAGCCAGCTAAAAATTTGACCCACAGTCAGATTAAAAGACTCTGCAAAAGCTGGAACAGGTAAGCTATCTGTTTCTAGTTCAAATAATAGAATACGTTGATCAGCAAAATAGACAAAAACTAATTTTTCTGCGGGGTCAATTAGCCAAGCCATTTGAGTACCATGACTAATACAATGGAGGATATTACGAACTACTTTAGTTTGACTTTGTTCAGGAGAAAGTATTTCAATTGTCCAGTCAGGAGGGATAGCAAAGGTGTTAGCAACTTCACCATTTTCGTCGCGGGGAATACGTTCCCAAGTGAAGACTGCAATATCAGGTACAATGGATCTACCGCCAAAGGTACAGCGTAATTCAGAGTATGCACGGGCTATGCGCTGGGGTTTGAGTGCTAGGTTAATATGAGAACCGAGGTCAAGCTGAACTGTGCTATGTTTTCCTTGGGGCATGGGTTTTTGAATGATTTCACCGTTAATAAATTCGCTTGCCGGTTTGGTTTCTGGCAATTTGAGAAATTCATCAAGGGTTAGGGGTTTGATAGCGGTTTGAACCATTACCGTTGCTGGTTAGTGGATTGTTAATATTGTATCGTTTTTTAATTGTCAGAATCAGGATATCCAGGATTTAAGGATTTACAGGATGTTGGTTTGCGTTAAGGTTTTTTAGATGTAAAGATTTTTGTGATGTACTAGAAACTTTTTTACTCTTGTATGATAACATTAAATTAGATGCAAATTTAGGTTCAATTAGTTGTCATGATTAATTTAAGTCGAGATATTCAGTCACTTTCAACCTTTAAACGCAATACTAATGAACTGATTAACCAGATGAAAGAAACTGGAGACCCAATGGTTTTAACAGTTAATGGTAAAGCAGAATTAGTAGTACAAGATGCTGTTGCTTATCAAAAATTACTGGATACTTTGGAAAAGTTAGAAACTCTCATTGGTATTAAAAAAGGATTAGAAGATATCGCAACAGGTAATACACAATCTCTAAATCTTTTTATTCAAGAAATGCAGCAAAAATATGGAATTTCAGGTTAAATTAACTGGTAATGCCAAACTAGAAATAGAAGCTGTATATCTTTGGTTAAAAGAATATAATCCTGATTATGCAGATCAATGGTTTAGGGATTTAATGAATACTATTGCTACTTTGCAAGATAAACCTAAACGTTGTGCTTTTGCTAGAGAAAATGATGATTTTACTCAAGAGATAAGACAATTTTTATATGGGAAAGGAAGAAATAAATATCGTGTAATTCTCACCATTGAAGAGGATATTGTTTATATTCTTTATGTACGTCATAGCGCCCAATCTTCAATAATATTCAATCCTCTTGATTTTGAGGAATAGTGTAGATAATGCACGACAGCTTAGAGGATGTCTGAGAAGTATCAGAATTGATCAAGATCCCCCCTCACCCCCCTTTCCAAGGGGGGATAAATTACTCAAAGTCCTCCTTTTTAAGGAGGATTTAGGAGGATCTACAAGTGTTAGATCCCACACGAAAAAGTTTTCAGATATCCTCTTAATGCACCCTACAATCTAATTTGTCTGAATCAGATCATTTCTTCACACAACGGGTATCTTTTCCACCTTCTTTACATGACTCAAAAATGATTTTCTGATCCACAATTTCCTGTTTTATTTTCATCACTTTCTCTTGAATTTCTGGCTTCACTACTCCAAATTTACCCAAATATAGAATCTCTGGTTTTTCCAAACCAATTGTATAAATTTCTCCTTTTAACTGTTTTTGTTTGGCTAATTCTGCTAAATAAGCAATTGCTAAATCTAACCGTTTAACCGCACTTGTTAAAACTGCTTTGGGGGCAATATCTAACTGATCTTTTGTATTCCCAAAAGCATAAACTCCTTGATCACTTGCTGTTTGTAAAACTGTGGCTGAAGAATTATCTAACCATTGAAAAATCACATCATTACCAGCAGAAATTAAAGCCAGAGTGGCTTCTTTAGCTTTGGTAACATCATTCCAATCACCAAGGAAAGTAGAAGTAATTTGAATTTTTGGATTGACAGATTTTGCCCCTAATTCAAATCCCCGTAATTCTTGCTGTGTTGCTTCAAATTCCTGCCCAGCAATGTAAGCTAATTTGTTAGATTTAGTAATAGAAGCGCCAATAATTCCACATAAATAACTAGCTTGTAAATGATCTATTCGTAAAGCTGCGATATTATCACCTTTAATAGAACCATTCACAGCAACAAAGAAAGTATTAGGGAATTGAGAAGCAACTTGTTCTATTGCTGCATCAAATTGTCCACCATGTGCAAATACTACATTGTAGCCTTTACGAGCAAAATCTGTTAATGCTTCTGTTTGATCTGCTTGTGCTACATTTTCTACATACGCAATTTCTGCACCCTGCTTTTGTTTTGCGAGGTTAATACCTTCATAACCAGATTGATTCCAAGCTTTATCTGTGATAACTCCAGGAAGGACAATTGCTATTTTCAATCCTTCACTACTATTAGCTGTTGTGGGTGTAGATGTAGAATTTGAATTAGGGTTATTAGTACAGGCTTTTAGTAGTAAACTAGTACCTAATGTAGCTGAACTATATACAATAAATTTACGCCGATTTAAGTTATTCACCGAGTTAATTGCCCTAAAAAATTATCTTTTGCATACATGATCAAATATTTTAACATTGCTATGTAAAAGTGTTGATTTTTCCAAGCCTTAGAGAACTGGATTTATACTCAGCACTTGGCTACTACAGGAATGAACCAAAGGTAACAGAGGCCCTAACTGTTCCTGTCCATTCACAGCTAAATCACTGTGACACAAATAAACTTTCTCTGAAACACGAGCTAGTAAATCTGCTATAATTCTTTTTAATCTTTGCTCTTCTGCTAATTGTTCGTCTGCTGCTGTCCAAGGTTCTCCCAACCTGTCGCGGAGGAATAAGGTAGCACCAAACAAAGTAGCTGCACCACCTTTAGCCCAGAGTGGTGAACCAGCATCTAGCCAAAAATGCCAGCGGTGAAATTTTCGACTAGCACGGTATTGAAATATAGTCGCTAATGTGACGGCTTTTCTCGCGCTACCAATGGGACGCACGGGGTAGGGATTGGCTGTGATTGTACCACGCCGCAGCAGTTGGATAAATTCGGTGATGGTGGTGGTGAGGGTTTGTTGAGTATGCAGTGAAAGTAAGATATTATCGGTTTGTCTTAATCTATTGTCTACTTCCCAGTAGTGTTGAGCAGTTTCTAGTAGTTCTCGTAATGCTGCTAGTGTTTCATAGGGGGGATTGTTATTTTTACACACAAAGTCTTGAATGGCTTTGTATATCAGAAAAATAGGTGTCAAGGGAAGACGCTGTTGATGTTGCGATCGCTGTTGTTCTATCCACTGTAATATCTGATCATAGGCTGTACTTGCCCCATAGCCGATTCTATCCCAGCGTTCAAAACTCTTAATTGGTAGTAAATGGGGTGTGTTAGGGTGGGGAACAAAGCAAGCGTCTGCGATTAATCCAGCGCGTACAGGATCAATAAATTCTTGTTTCTCTCCGTTATCGATGTGACTTTGACTCAAGACAACTAACATCTCTGCAACTGCATCCCGGTCTACCAGTCTGCCCAAATCAGGATAAACTAAAGTTAGTAAGGTGAGTAATGCTCTGACAACTGGTGAACTAATGAGAGGACGTTGGTCATTAAGGCATTCTACCTGGATATTCTGCTTAGTTAATATTTCTATGAGAGTATAACGTGCGATCGCATCTAACCCTGGTGCAATTATGGCAATTTCTTCTGGTTCGACTTTAAGAGACTTAATCCCATCAATTATTACTTCTGCTGTGTGACGCAACAATTGCGCGCGAGAAGCGGTTTGAATGGGTTGCACAGATGCACTTAAACTGAACATCGCCATTGGTTCTGTGACTAATTCTACCATCGGTTTCACCAATGTAGCCGCCAAACTATCGGCTGGAGAACCAATTAAATTTTCTACCCGACAACGCTGTGCTAGTCTTTGCAAATATTGAGGATCTGCACCCAATCCCCAGCGTATCGCACCATCTGGATTATAGCTAAAAGCGCCTACTGCACCGCCATCTAAGAGTAATTCAAAGAGGTGGTGAGCGATCGCTGGATAATCATCCACATCATCTGCTACAATTGCCTGATAACGATACCTGAGACGCTGCTGATAATCCCTATTAGTTAACAAATGTTGGCTGTAAAGTTCCGTTATCAGTCCATAAGTCAAGAATCCTCTTTCTAAACACCAATTACGCCAATTTAGCAGCAAAGATCCTAACAATTCTGGCTCTAAATTACCGCTATTCTCCTGTAAACCACTTTCTAAAATCTGGGTAATATCTTCACAACGTATACCACTGTAAGCACCCAATTGCCATAAATCCAAAATCCGTCTCACCAAACGATACTCATTTAATCCCGCACGTCGTACAGTTTCTGCTTCTAACTGAGAGCGCCAAAGTTTTGTTGCTAATTCCTGCTCAGTTTCTGGACGCAATCTCACTGGAAATTGTGCTTTAATCTGTAGTGATTCAATTAATAACGGCCAAAATAAAATTACTTCATCCTGAAAAAATCCCAAAGTTGTTTTAGCGCGAATTGGATATTTTCCTGAAGTTAACGTAATAATTATATCAGCCAATTCTCGGCGGTTATCATCATTGGCAGCTAAAACTAAAACTCCCGGCTCTGTTTGTCGGAGGGTTGAAGTTTTTTTAGTATAAAATGATTCTATATTTTGGTTGTCAATTTCTAGCCAATGACAAAACATCTCGGCTATACGAGTAGTTTTACCAGTGCGACTAGTACCAACAATCCAAACAGAATCAGAAACCACCAATAGACTCCTTATAAATTTGTTATTATACTTCGTGCATTAACTTAAGGTTAAGAATCAGCAAACAATACTAGATGATCATCTACGATGAGAAACTCTGTGTTTAGTCAAAAAATATACCCTTTTTTACTAAGTGCTTACAAATGGTATCTACAGACACCAGAACGTTCTTTAGAGGAAGCCTATCAAACAGCATTAAAGATTAAGGAAATCGAAGACAAGCATTTTAATGGTAATAAAATAACCTCTGACTCTTCTGTATACAGCAGTAGTGTCATGGATTATTTGGAAATAGAGTTGAAAAAATTATTAAAAAATGCGCGAATGCGGCTGACTGAGTTTAAAGCAAGTCGTTGGTTTTCTAACGAATCTAAGAAAAAAGCAGCATTTAAAGCAGGTATTGAATATCCCAGCCCTGCTTCAGTTTTAGAAAAGCTAGAATTTATTGATATAGTAATTTCTAAGTATACAATCGATGATCAAGAAACAAACATTTCCAATTCAGCACCTCCATCTATAATAGTAGCAGATAATGCAGCTATTGTTCAATCAAGAAAACCAAAATCATCATTTCAAAATAGCGAACCAAAATCAAAACGCAAAGCTGATACAACAGGGGTTTTACCTCGTTCAATTTTAACCACCATCAATCGTCTCCAAGCCGAATTAGATCCTAATTCCGAACAAGACGTAGTCAAAAATTTCCGTCAGACACAAAAAAGAACAATTATTTCGATTCGGTTTATCTTACTACTAATTATCATACCGCTTTTAACCCACCAATTAACAAAAGCTTTAGTAGTCGGACCATTAGTAGATAAATTTAGAAATTCGCCAACAGTGCAAGTATTTCTAAATTCAGAAATGGAAGAAGAAGCACTAGAGAAAATCCAAAGATTTGAGGAAAGAATCAAGTTTAAAAATTTAATGAGTGATGCACCACCTATATCTTCCCAAGAAATAGAAAATCAGATGAGAGAGAAAGCCCAAGAGGTAGCAGAGGAATTTAGTGCTGAAAGTTCCAATGCGATTAAAAATGTATTTGCCGATATTTTCTCTGTAGGTGCTTTTATCTGGCTGTTAATTATTAGTAAGTCTTCTATTGCCGTCCTCAAAGATTTCTTTGATCATGTAGTATATGGATTGAGTGATAGCGCCAAGGCATTTATTATAATTTTGTTTACTGATGTATTTGTCGGATTCCACTCTCCTCACGGTTGGGAAGTACTTCTAGAAGGAATATCACGCCATTGGGGATTACCTGCAAATCGGGATTTTATCTTTTTATTCATTGCTACATTTCCAGTAATTTTAGATACTATATTCAAGTACTGGATTTTCCGGTACTTGAATCGAATCTCACCTTCGGCAGTTGCGACATATCACAATATGAATGAATAAAATGAATTAGGGACTAGTACCGCTTGCTCGGAATTAAAAATTAACAATTAAAAATTAAAAAAGTAGATTAAACAGGCTTTTTCAGTATTTTTAATGGTTGCTTAACTTACGCCGTGTTGTACTAGTGATGGTAAATTCAATAAATATGTATTTATTGCAATTCTAATTCAAGTGAGGTACACCGAAGAAAGATTTAACCGCAGATGGACGCAGATAAACACAGATAATTTTGTACTTCATTAGATGAAGAAACGCTATATAATAATATCATTTGATTTATGAAAAAAATCCTGAACACTACGATCAGCTTACCTATTTTTTTAGGTGCTTTTCTGATGCCTCTAGAACCGATTAAATATCAACAACAACAAATTACAAATCAACAAATCATTTCACCAGAATGTCTGGTTAAAAAATGGGAATTACCAGATGAGTTAAAAAGCAAAAATGAAAAGAAATTACCTGTTCTCATCTCCAGAGTTCCAGTTACCTGTTGTGAAAATGATGCTTCTTGTTTAGATGAGAGGATTTATGGTGGGGATAATGAAAAAATAGCAGATAAAAAAGCGCTGTTAACAGCCATCGACCAAAGTTTAAAATATTTGCAAACTCGTGGTGCTGAAGTTGCTTATAAAAAATATAAAATCCCGGAAATTACCAAGGAACGTGTTGACAAAAGTTTGCGAAGATTCCGGGAATTGCTATTATCAACTAATTCCTCCAAAGAACTGCACAAAGCTATTGAAAAAGAATTTGTCTTTTATCAATCTTTGGGTAAAGATACCAAAGGTACAGTTTTGTTTACTGCTTATTATGAACCACTATATTTAGCCAGTCGCAAACCGACAAAAGAGTTTCGTTACCCTGCTTATCGCTATCCTGCTGATTTAGCATCTTGGACTAAACCCCATCCCACCCGGTTAGAATTAGAAGGTGCAGATGGCTTACAAGGTGCAAAAGGTAAATTAAAGGGTTTAGAATTATTTTGGTTCCGCGATCGCTTGGAACCTTATATAATTCAAATTCAAGGTTCAGCACGACTAAAATTAACAGATGGAACACAAACAACCATCGGTTATGCAGGTAACACCGCTTATAACTATAAAAGTTTGGGACGCTTATTAGTAGAGGATGGTAAATTCCCTTTAGAAGGTTTAACCATGCCCATAATTCTTGACTATTTCCAAAAATATCCCCAAGATTTAAATATTTATATTCCCCGCGATCGCAGTTTTGTGTTTTTCCGAGAAACCAACGGTAAGCCAGCACAGGGTTCTATAAGTGTACCACTCACACCAGAACGTTCCATCGCTACAGATAAATCTTTAATGCCTCCCGGTGCTTTAGCATTAATTCGCGCACCTTTTCCCTTTCCTAATCAAAACGGTGAATTAGAACATCGTACAGTTAGCCGTTATGTATTAGATCAAGATACAGGAGGAGCAATTAAAGGCGCTGGGAGAGTAGACTACTTCCTAGGTACAGGTGAAATAGCAGGAGATCGAGCAGGTGTCACAGTCAGTAATGGACAACTATTCTATTTGCTACTCAAACCTAAAAATAATTCGTAATTCGTAATTCGTAATTTTTAATTCCCCAGAGAGGTTAACTGATTCCATAAACTATCAACAGTTACAAATTCATAACCTTGTTGTAATAATTGCGGAATCAAAATTTCGAGAGTAGCAGCAACATCTTGTCCACCAAAAACACCATCATGTAAAACAATTAAAGAACCATTTCTCACCTGTTGCAAAATTCGCTGCACTACAACATTAACACCCGGACGTACCCAATCTTCCGGTACAACACTCCACATCACAGGACGATAATTCCACTGTTGAAATAACTTTAAAGTTGCAGGTGTAAAAAACCCATTTGGAGGACGGACATCTCGCAATAATTCAGGTTTTAAATCACAAGCATTGTCAATAGCAACTTGGGTTTTTTCTAAACTCTGCTTTAATTCAGTTGGGGAAAGCAGAGGAAAAGAATGATGTTCATAACCATGCAAACCTATCCAATGTCCCCCATCTTTAACTGCTTTAGCAATATGTGGTGAACGGTTGACACAAACACCTAACCAGAAAAAACTAGCTGTAATTTTGTAACGATTTAAAACTGCTAACACTTGAGGTGTGTATTGGGGATGAGGTCCATCATCAAATGTGAGAGCGATATTTTTTTTATTACCATCTCCACCCCAAAGACAGTTAGGAAAACTCGGTTGGAGAATACGGTAAACAAGTGGGAACAGAGGTGCAAACTGCATTTTAGGTCTTAAGTAAGTTAGCTTCCACACCCGCCCGGAACTTAAGTTCCGGTCTAATAGCTAAAGTCTACTGAAGTAGACTAAAAATTTTTTGGGATATTTATATTTATAGGACTTACGCAAAAACCTCTCAAACTCTTATTTCTCTGTGTCGCGCCAGTTGCTACAGCGGGGGGAACCTCAAAAAATAAATTACCCAAAAATCGTAGGGTGGGTTAGGACGGTAGACGGTAGTCCGTAACCCACCATAAAATTAGGGGATTTTTTTATTTGGAAGTCCCTAAGTCGGGAAACCCTTCCTGTGCAACTGTCTTCCGATTTGAAAAATGATAGTGAGAGTTGTAACAAAAACTGTAACAAGAATATTATTTCCCCTAACTTTCGACTACATTAATGACAAATAACAGGGTAATCCCTGAGTGAAGGGTAATGTTCAAAGATACTCGAGACTATCAAATTCTCTTTCTCAGCCTGTTCCTCATGTTAGGAATTGGGACAAGAGACTGGACACTACGTCCTGAATTGATTGTAATAGCGATCGCAACTTGTCTGTTAACCCAATGGATATGGTCATTGGTAATTAGTCCAGAACCAACTCACATCAAACCAACGTTCAATCTCCGCAGTTCCTTAATTACCTCTTTAGGACTGAGTTTACTGCTACGGGCTGACCATTGGACAACGATGGTTTTAGCCGCAGCAATGGCTATTTCTAGCAAATTTATCTTCAAAATTGGCGATAAGCATTTCTTCAACCCTGCCAATTTTGGCATTATTACCGTCTTATCACTAACCTCTGATGCTTGGGTTTCCCCCGGACAGTGGGGTGAAGAATGGTGGTATGGGCTGTTATTCGCTGGAACTGGGGGACTGGTTCTACAACGTGTTGGTCGTTGGGATACCACAGCCGCTTTTTTAGGTGCTTACTCCTTACTGGAAGCAGTACGTAATATTTGGCTAGGTTGGACTTGGGATGTTTACTTACATCGCTTGATGAGTGGGTCATTAATATTATTTGCCTTATTTATGGTGACAGATCCTCGGTCAATTCCCAATAGCCGCATAGGGCGGATTATTTGGGCTGTGTGTATTGCCATAATCACCTTTATTCTGCGGAATTATTTCTTTCTTTCTACTGCCGTTTTTTGGGCTTTATTTGCCTTAGCACCCTTGACTATTCTCTTGGATACTATCTTGTTTGCACCCAGATTTTCTTGGCAGAAGGAAGCAGAAGTACAGGAAGAAAATCCCCAATTACAAATTAGTCAGGTTTTATAAAAATGAAAAAATTTAGATTATTTATCCCCTTATTAATAGCACTTGTCGCAGTGCTATTTTTTGCACCAGCAGCTTGGGCTTTTTGCGGTTTTTATGTTGCCAAAGCTGATGCCAAATTATATAACAAAGCTTCTCAAGTTGTAATTGCGCGAGAAGGAGATAAAACAGTTTTAACAATGGCCAATGACTTTCAAGGTGAAGTGAAAGACTTTGCTGTAGTTATACCAGTGCCAACGGTGATTAAAAAAGAGCAAGTGCGCGTTGCTGAACCTAAAATTATCGAACGATTAGATGCTTTTAGCGCCCCAAGATTAGTAGAATATTTTGATTCTGACCCCTGCGCCCCAATTTCCAAAATGGCTGATATGCCAGCACCACAATCCGCAGGAGCAACTAGAAACGCACAGGAAAGTAGGAGAAGAGATAACAGTTTAGGTGTGACAGTTGAGGCGCGTTTCAATGTTGGTGAATACGATATTGTCATCCTCAGTGCTAAAGAATCTGGTGGACTAGAAACTTGGCTTAACCGCAATGGCTACAAAATTCCCAGAGGGGCAAAAGAACTACTAAAACCCTATATTCGTTCTTCAATGAAATTCTTTGTTGCTAAAGTCAACTTAGATAAATTTGAAGAATCTGGTTATCAATTACTCAGACCTCTGCAAATCTCCTACCAATCATCTAAGTTTATGTTGCCCATTCGCTTGGGTATGATTAATGCTACCACAGAGCAAGATTTGATTGTTTATATTCTCTCGCCGAAAGGACAAGCAGAAGTTACCAATTATCGAACAGTTAAAGTTCCTTCTAACGTTAATATTCCTGTTTTTGTCAAAAATGAATTTGGCGACTTTTATAAATCCATGTTTCAAACTTCTTACACTAAAGAAGATAAAAAAGTTGCTTTTCTAGAATATGCTTGGAATATGAGTAGTTGCGATCCTTGTTCTGCTGATCCTCTCAACTCCGAAGAACTCAAGCAAGCTGGTGTGTTTTGGTTAGATAATAATCCTGATTTCAATGGCATAACACAGCCAAGATTTGGTCGTCCCTTCCCCACAAGTAATGTTTTTATTACTCGTTTGCACGTCCGCTACACTCGCAATAAGTTTCCTGAAGATTTGATGTTTCAAGCAACTTCTAATCAAGAATCTTTCCAAGGACGTTATATTTTACAACATCCCTATACAGGTAATTTACAATGTTCTGCGGGTAGGGAATACAAACGGTCTTTATCTGGGCGTTTTGAACAAGAAGCTCAAACTCTTGCTAAGTTAACTAATTGGCAGATTCAAAATATTCGTCAAAAAATGAAGTTTAATGTAGGAATTCAGACTACTTCTTGGTGGGAAAATCTGTTAACTTGGCTAGGATTATAGATACTAAAAACGGTTGAAAACTTTACTTTTAAACGCAGCGGTTCGCTGAGGTAAACGCAAAGTGACGCAGAGTTTTTATTGAAGTTTTCACAGTATCAAAATGACTTTTTCTCCCCCTAAGCAGTTATGGTGGTTCTCGGTTGAGTGAAATACAAGAACCCCACCCCCAACCCCCTCCCTGCTGTTTCGTGGAGGGGACTAAGAGGATGTTTTAAAAGTTTTGGGCGAATATAATAGAGCCTACGGCTCCCGTTAGGGATACGCTACTACTTATTGATTTAAGCTACGAGATTTTGCAATTTTGCTACCATTTCCGCACGTGCTGATACCCCCAATTTGCGGAACATTCTTTTCAATGCTTGCTTAACAGAATTTTGGGTAATCCATAATTTAGTGGCAATTTCTGCATTAGTTAAACCTTGGGCTACCAATTCAGCAATTTCTAATTCCCTTGGTGTGAGAGGACTGGGGACAGTAGAGGGGAAAGTTTTTGGTTTTGCCCGTAGTGTGGCTAGTTTGCTTGATAAATGAATACATAAGGCACTAAGGTCAGCTAAATCATTACTATTAAAAGGTGGACTGCCTTGGTCACGGGCAAAATTCAACGTTCCTACCAAATGACCATCGGACACTATTGGCCCAGTCATCACATGGTCATGACGGGTGCAAAAATGCTTCCAATCACTGGGAGATAAGATTAATTGCTCATGGGTAGGGGCGTGACGTTCTACCACATATTGACCAACAGGATTGCTTTCTAAACAAGCTGCGGGCATTTCTGGAAAGTCTATTTTGGTTGGGGAATCGTCATCGAGGAAAGAAATACCCCAATGTTGCACTCCAAAATGGTCGCCAATGGTATCCATCAGAGCCTGTTTTAATTCTTGCTCATTTTGGACATTAGCGATCGCTTGAAAAATGGCGTGGAGAGTTTTAGCCATAAGAGTACCCACTTGGGGACTATGCGAACCTCAATCATTATCTCTATGCTAATACCAGCAACATTAAAACGCTATTATTACTGGTGGCGATAGGAGAAGCACATGACAGTTACACAAATCTCTGCCCAAGAACTTTTCCGGGCTGCTTATGAAAACCGCTACACTTGGGACAAAAATTTCCCTGGTTATACCGCAGATATTACTTATAAGTATGATGGCCAGGTGATCACAGGTCAAGTTCGTATTGATGCTAATCTCAAAGCCGAAGTTTTGGGTGTAGAAGACGAAGCAGCTAAAAAAGCGATTCACGGTCAAGCTTGGGAAATAGCCGTACACCGTGTCCGTCGCGCCTTTGAAGACACTCACAGCGCCAATACTTTTAGCTACGGTAACACTGACGCAAGTGGTGCAGTAGAGATTTTGATGGGTGGGAAGGCTGAAGGGGACAAATATAAAGTTCGTAATAATGAAGTTTGCCACGTACACCGTTTAATTCATGGTACTTTTGTGACAATTGACACTTTTAGCAGTCTTGATACAGGGGCGGGATATTTGTCTCATACCTATGATTCTGTATATCATGACCCCAAAACTGGCGAACAAAAGGGCGGTAGAAGTGAATTCACCGATGAATATGAAAAAGTTGGTGAGTATTTCATTTTGAATCGTCGGGAAATTCGCACTGAGATAGACGGTAACGTTTCCATTCAGGAATTTATCTTTTCTAAGATCGAGTTGTTAGGCTAGATTTCTCAATAATCTGCGATCGCTTTCGATCATGTGAAAGCATAGACATATAGCCATTCTTGCAGAGGTTGTGAACATCTTTTAGGTTGGGTTAGATGCTGTAATTAACTTATAAAGCTCACAGATAAATCTAAAACTGCGTCGTAACCCAACATCCACTTGAAAATATGTGTTTATAACTCATTTAGAATCGCTATAACAACAAATAAACCTCTTTCCTAATAGGAGAGAGGCTTTAATGTTAAAATGCAATCAATATCTAATCTTAATATTTTCATTTTCTGGCATTAAGAGAAGCTTCTGAAATATCCTTGCAGCCTCTTCTACACCTTGATTAACATCCATAAATCTAAACGCAGAAGCAGCTAAATAAGCAGGATTCTGTTCAAAAGCCAGCCAATTTCGCTCGACAGCTTCCGCAGCCGCACCAGTAGTATTAGAACCTGCAAATATATCAAGAACTAGATCTCCTGGTTCCGTGAGAAAATCAATAAAAAATGCAGGTAATTTTTGTGGAAATCGTGCAGGATGTGTCGCAATTCCCCCAGCTTTGCAAAGTTGCATATATCGAGAATTGCTTTCTGTATTAGGAATTTGTAATAAATTAGAAGGAATTGCACCACCATTATCATTCGCAAAAGCAGAACTAATATCATGTCCAGAAGGACGTGCTTTAGGTTGATAATATTTTTCAGGATTAGCTTGCAGCTTTTTCATACGTTCAGAATAAGGAACAAGAACCTTACTCACATTAGCTTTAGGAAAATCAGTTTTAGATAACCACCAAATAGTATTTACAGAATCCTTAGCACGAATTTTACGTTTATTTACCCATTCAATTGGAGAAGGTAATTTAGAAGGATTGTACCAAAAAAACTCCTCCGCTAAACGAAAATCAAGTTCATCACATAACTTAATTAAAATGCGATAATTATAAAGTGAGCGCACAGGACGTTTACTTTTATAGGCTCCCCCCAAATCAATTACAAAACTTCCTTCAGGTTTCAGCACCCGATACACCTTTTTGCAGAAACCAAACAACCAATCTACATAATCTTTTTGTTCAACATTCCCATAATCTTTTTCCCGTTGTAATGCAAAAGGGGGAGAAGTAATCACCAAATCAATTGAGTCACTTTCCACATTATCTAGTAATTCCAAAGCATCTCCAACATAAGCAGATCCATAATTTGTAGTATATAAAGGTGTTCCCAACAAAGTAGATAACATTTTAAACCAAAGCTATTTTATTCTTTCCAAGTCTACAATAATTTGGATGTGTTGTTCTCGTTCCCATATTTCTCATTCCTCGTTCCCATTTCCTCGTTCCCATACTCTGTATGGGAATGAATTCTAGAAGGCTCTGCCTTTAGTAGAAGTAGAGTCAGAGCCTCTGTGATAGCATTCCCAGTCTCTGACTGGGAACGAGATACACAGCTTACAATTAATTAACTAACTTATGAATATTATCCTCCCAATTAGCACCATCAAACGGCACAATCTCAAAATTACCTATTACATTCCCATCTAAACAGCGCACATTTACATCAATACAATCAGGATGACTGCGAGGAATATAAAAAGAATGAATTCCACAAATACCACAAAATTTATGTTGTGCAACTCCAGTATTAAACGTGTAAGTTTTCAACACATCTTCACCTTGCAACAAAATAAACTTTTCTCGCGTTACAATTAAATGTAAAAATCCCTTCTTACTACAAATAGAACAATTACAATCATCAATCTTGTGTTGATCAACTATTACTTTAAAGCGTACCGCACCACAGTGACAACCACCCTCATAAGTAGCAATTTCATTGATATTTTTTGTCATCTTAATTACCTTATAGCATTTCCTAGTCTAACAGGATGTTTGAAAAGTCTTTAGTGATGTATCAAAGAATTTTAGATCCCCCTAAATCCCCCTTTCCAAGGGGGACTTTGATTCTAGTTCCCCCCTTAAAAAGGGGGGTTAGGGGGGATCAATAAGTTCCTAAAGTCACAGCCAAAAACTTTTAAAACATCCTCTAATGAAGTAAAAAATTATCTGCGTCCATCTGCGTCCATCTGCGTTTAATTATTACTGCTTGTACCTCATGACAATGGGAATTGCTATATTTATATATTCCATATTTAGCCCCCAACCCTAGGAGGGAAGGGGGTTAAGTTTTTCAGCGTGATTCAAGTTTAGTAACTCGCGTTGTTAATTGATTAACTTGTTGCTTCAATTCAACCACCAAAGTTGATAATCTATCAAACATTTTATCACGTTCTGATGGTGATAAAGTGCGTCTAGCGCCTGTGGACTGTGATGGAGTCGGTGTGATTTTAGGAGATGAAAATTGGCGGTTTTGACTGAGTAATAACTCAATCTGGTTTAACCGCAACTCTAGACGACGCATATCAGACTCCAAATTATTAACCCGGAAATCTACTTGCTGTGATGAAGCCGTCTTTGAGAAGAAACTACTACCAATCATCATCACTACAACGACAAAAAATAATAATCTTCTAATCAACATTTATTTATCAGGTTGTAATTTAGAAAAAAGCTCCTGTAAATCAACAGAATTAGCTGTATTTGCTCCCTCTTTTACTTCAAAGGTGAGATTACGAGCTTTGGTTTTTTGAATTAATTGAATGCAAAGTTCGGCAATATCCTCGCGGCTGATTTTTCCACGAATATTATCACCTTGCTCAAATATAAACTCCTTACCTCCAGCATCTTCAGTTAAAGCACAAGGTCGAATAATTGTGTAAGGAATTCCACTTGATCTTAAACTATCTTCACCTTTCAACTTCCATGTTAAAATTCCTCCCAATTGGTCATTTAATCTGACCGCTGGTGGTTCTTCATCTAAATTAATTCCTGGTCTTCCGGGACGAGTTACCCCAGCAGAACTAATGAGAACAAATTGGGGTAAGCTTTCACCACCATAGGCTTTAATCGATTCTAGTTGCAGTGCAAAACTACCAGGAGTAAACTTAGGATTTAAAGCCCCATCATATTCAAACTTACTTAACATCAATTGAAATGAACAAACTTTGCTAGAATCAATTTTTGGAGCATCCTTCACAATTTTGGCTCGAAATACAGGAACTAAATTTGCAAATGGAATAGTAATATCTATCCAAGTATTAGCTACCGTATCGAAAGAATAGCTGTAACCAACACCATCCCAAGTTGATTCTGTCCGCAAAAAGATTTTATAACGCTGTCCGTCACCTTTGACGCGCAATTTAACACCTTCATAACCAGATAAATCAAACGGTGGGGAAAAGTTTTTTGTTCTGACAGAAGCAAATCCCCCAGAGTTAGCAGTGGAAACATTACCACTAAATAAAGCTGTATTTTCTAATATTTGGAAACTACTTGCACTCACACCACCCATGACAACATCATCCAGCGCACCCCAGATATTTTTTAATTCATCTGTTGGTTGAGTAAAATTAAATATCAGTTTTTCACCAGCGGTAGGTAGATATTTTTTTGCTGCTTCAACTAAATTTTTCACACCACGATATTCGACATTTTCTGGTGTGTCACCAACAATCTCTGGTAAGTAAAATTTAACACCTTGGTAGTATTTGGATCTATCTGCTGTATCTCCCTCCACTGGTTGTACCCGCACTGACGTACAACAAATTACAGATTCTACATTACCCATAACCAAACTATTCAAAGTTTCAGGTATAGTAATATCCCCATCTACTAAGTCAACATCGTTACCTAGAACTAGTCTTGCTTTTTCAATATCTCGGACTAGACAGCGGAATTTGTATCCCTGTTCCCGCAATCGTCTGACTACTCGTTTACCAACACCACCAGTCGCACCCGCTACTAGAATTACACCCATATTTCTTCCCCCATTTGGTTTATCTTGATTATCTTTGGGACGACCTGGAATTAACTGCTGTACCCAGTTAAGAACAGGAAATACCTCAAAGTAGGTCAAGGTTTTGATAAACCTGCATAAATCCCATTGAGAACGATTTTGGTCAGTCACAATTGCATTATTACCATTTTATTTTATAATAGCTAATAAAATCTTACCAAGTAAATAAACAGATGAGTAAAATCGAAAAAGCTCAAGCTGAGTATGAAAAATTTACTGAAAAATTTGAAAGTATCATCATCAGTACTGTTAACGATCAGGGAATCCCTAACGCGAGTTATACTCCTTTCGTCATAGATGATGCTAAAAATATCTATATCTACGTTAGTGGTCTTTCTACTCACACCAAAAATATTTATGCTAATCCTCATGTGAGTATTTTATTTATTGAAGATGAAGTTAATACTAAACAAATATTTGCCCGTCGTCGTTTAACTTTTGATTGCACCGCAACTCTGCTAGAGCGAGAAACTGATCAATGGAATCAAATTGTTCAACAATTTCAAGAGCGTTTTGGAGAAATTATTGAAATGTTACGCAGCTTACCTGATTTTCGGATTTTCCAACTAACTCCAATTGAAGGAAGATTTGTAATCGGCTTTGGATCTGCTTACCATATCAGTGGTGATAATCTTAATCAACTTACGTTGATAACAGAATAATTCCTAATCATAATTGATAATTTATATGCTTCAGTTTCAACCTCCTGGTTTTGGACAAAAAGTTATTAATACATCTTTGGGAGCAATGGTTTACTATACCCAAACTAGCGCACCTTGGGAGATTGTTGACAGTCAAGAATTACCTCCGCTATTATTTTTACATAACTTTGGTGGTGGTGCATCTGCTTACGAATGGTCTAAAGTTTACCCTGCATTTGCCTCTGAATATCGCATTTTAGCCCCGGATTTAATTGGTTGGGGAGAATCTGCTCACCCTGTGCGAGATTACCAAATTCAAGATTATCTGACTACTATTACTGAGTTTATCACCCAAACTTGTCACGAACCAGTAACTGTAATAGCTTCTTCTTTAACCGCTGCTTTTACTATTCGTCTTGCTCTTACTCAACCTGATTTATTCAAAGAACTATTTTTAGTCTGTCCCTCTGGGTTTGATGACTTTGGCCAGGGTGCTGGACGTAGATTACCACTTTCGGTGATCAATATGCCTTTTTTGGATAATTTAATTTATGCTTTAGGTGCAGAAAATGAAATTGCAGTCAGAAATTTTTTGCAAAGTTTTCTTTTTACAAAACCACAAAAACTTACTCAAGAAATAGTAGAAGCTTATTTAAATTCAGCACAACAACCAAATGCAAAATTTGCTGCTTTAGCATTTTTGCGTGGTGATCTTTATTTTGATTTGAGTTTATATATTCAGCAACTCAAAATTCCTACTGTGATATTTTGGGGTGAAGAAGCACAGTTTACCAATATCACATTGGGACGGCGTTTGGCAAGTTTAAATAAAAGCGCAATTCGAGATTTTCAAGCGATCGCTCACACAGGAATTTTACCACATCTCGAAACACCAGAAGTTGTAATTTGTCTATTACAAAAATATCTTTAGATATTATGGGTACAAGTTTCTCCTCTATAAGGTGAGAGTTATGAGTAAAGTTTATGACTTCCCTAAATCCTTTTAGATTGACAGCAATAAATATTGCCTTACCCCTACTTAATTTGGCATCAAAACGATAATCGCTATAACAGCGATTTTTTTAATTCAATTTTCATATTTATTATATTGACATAATTAGGCGTAATTGGAGCGTGTATTTTTCGGAAGTACCATTGACGTAAATATGAAATATATATTTCTAAATCTGGTAATTAAGTTTGCAGAAATTGAGCATGAATTCAAAGGTTGGTTCTCGATATTCTATTAACAAGCGAGGGGTTGAGCAGCACGCAAAACTAAATCAACTCCAAGCAATAACTCAGATCAAGGAGATTCTATCATGTCTAACTTACTATTTACCGAAGTCCCAGTTGAACAACAAGAAATCGTAGCTGGTGGTTTTAGTTTCTTCAAGAAGAAGTTCGATTTCAATAATGACATCGATGTAAAAGTGAAAGAACTAGAAATCGATAAGATTTTTGGTGGTGTTAATACCCAGGTTAATAGTGGGCTAAATAAAGGTCAGATTGCTGGAGACGATATCTACAACTACAATTTGTACTTCGGCTGGTAATTTTCTCATAACATATAGCGATCCTAATTCAGTCTTCAAACAAAATGTCGATTTAAATAGGATTGCTATAATTGCCTGATTAAAGGTTCTAGAATTGCTCTTTTTCTCTCTTGAAAACAATGAATAAGAGTTTAAATTCTAGAACCTTACTTTCAACATTTATATTCCAGAATTTGTATTAATTTGCTAAATTTTTTCCTAAAGCTAAGAGAGGATATTTTTAAATATACTCCAAAACATTGAATCCTATTCTATTTCTTATTTTCTAGGGTGATTTGCTGATGAAATACCAGTTCGTTAAACAGCATAGTGAAGAGGATTGTGGCGCAGCTTGTCTGGCTGCGATTGCCAAATATTATGGGCATACTTTTACTCTCAACCACATCCGTGAAGCCGTAGGAACTGGGCAATTTGGAACCACTTTATTGGGTTTGAGACGGGGGGCAGAAACACTGGGTTTCAATGCTAAACCAGTAAAAACTTCACCAGAAATTCTCGACCGAATTAATGAAGCACCACTACCAGCAATTATTCACTGGAAGGGGAATCACTGGGTTATTTTATACGGTAAGAAAGGCAAAAATTTTCTAATTGCTGATCCCGCAGTAGGTATCCGTTATCTTTCTCAAAAAGATTTAGCAGAAGGTTGGACAGATTGGTTGTTGCTGTTAATTGAACCAGATCCTACCCGATTTCTTGCCCAAAAAGATGATAAAGTTGGTGGCTTTTGGCGCTTTTTCAAACGCGTCTGGATTTATCGCGCCATTTTATTTCAAGCCTTACCGATCAATTTAATATTAGGTTTATTATCTTTAGCCTCCCCTTTCTTACTGCAAATTCTCACAGATGATGTGCTGATTAGAGGCGATACAAAATTACTCACTACTATGGTAATTTCTGTAATAGTGATGAATTTGATTTCTAGTAGCCTTGCATTTATCCAATCTAACTTGATTGCTCACTTTGCCCAACGCCTACAATTAGGGTTAGTTATGGAATTTGGACGGCAAATTCTCCGCTTACCTCTAAGTTATTATGAAGCTCGACGTAGTGGCGAAATCGTTAGTCGTTTGCAAGATATAGAGCAAATTAATCAGTTGGTCTCTCATCTCATAATCAGTTTACCTAGCAAATTTTTTATTGCGCTGATTTCTCTAGGGTTCATGATTTTTTATAGCTGGAAACTTAGCGTTTTGGCTATATTTATAGCTATAGTTATGACCATATCTACAGTTATATTTCAGCCAAGTTTGCGGCAAAAAACTAGTGAAGTTTTAGTTACAGAAGCAGAAACACAGGGCGTTTTAGTAGAAACCTTTAAAGGCGCTCTAACTCTCAAAACAACTACATCTGCACCGCAATTTTGGGATGAATTAGAGAGTAGATTTGGTCGTCTTGCTAATCTTACATTCCGCACCATCCAAATTGGAATTATTAATAATACTTTTTCTGGCTTTGTCTCGTCCATCGGGAGTATTATTTTACTTTGGTTCGGTGGTAATTTAGTGATTAATCCATCTGAATATTTAAGCATCGGGCAGCTTCTAGCATTTAGCTCGATGAATGGTAATTTCTTGGCATTAATTAGCACTGTTATCAGTTTTGTTGAAGAATTTACTCGTGCGAAAACTGCCATAGAACGACTAACAGAAGTTATAGATGCCACTCCAGAAAATC
The DNA here is from genome assembly GCF_014698305.1 of Anabaena lutea FACHB-196. GTDB lineage: Bacteria > Cyanobacteriota > Cyanobacteriia > Cyanobacteriales > Nostocaceae > Anabaena > Anabaena lutea. The sequence goes on from NZ_JACJST010000007.1 coordinate 211,132, forward strand.
AAGGTGATGGGAAAAAGCCTTTTGCACACATTCCCGAAGCTGCTGACATAATTTGTACAAATGTCAACTTTCATTATGCTGGTCGCATTGACCTATTAGAAGACTTTTCTTTAACAATTCCTGGAGGTAAAGTTGTTGCAATTATTGGTAAATCTGGATGTGGTAAAAGTACCCTAGCGAAATTAATTTCTGGATTATATCAACTCCAGTCTGGCAATATCCGCATTGGACTTTATAACCTTCAAGACCTTTCTTTAGAATGTCTCCGTCAACAGGTAGTTCTTGTTCCCCAAGATGCTCATTTTTGGAGTCGTTCTATTGTAGAAAATTTTCGGTTGGGAGCGCCTTACGTTACATTTGAGCAGATTGTCAGAGTTTGCCAAATTTCTGGTGCTGATGAATTTATCAGTAAACTTCCAGAAAAGTATCAAACTATTTTAGGCGAATTTGGTGCAAATATTTCTGGTGGTCAACGTCAAAGATTAGCAATAGCTAGAGCTATTGTTACAGATCCACCAATTTTGATTTTAGATGAATCTACTGGTGGGCTTGACCCTGTGAGTGAGACACAAGTTTTAGATCAATTATTTAAGCATCGCCAAGGGAAAACAACTATTTTAATTACTCACCGTCCCAAGGTAATTAATCGTGCTGATTGGATAGTTTTACTAGATCAGGGCAAATTAAAACTAGAAGGTATTTTGGATGACTTAAAAACCAAACCTGGTGATCATTTAGATTTTTTAATTCCATAATTATTGATAATAATCAGGGAATAATGAGCTATAATCACAATGAAAAAGTTATCTCCTCATGGGAAAATAATGACTTTCTTCCTCCTATTAGTTTTTGGACATCGTTGGCGGGAATTTTTCTCCTTAGCACTGTTGCTACTGGAATTACCCTCTCTTCATGGGTCAAATATAATGTCACGGTGAAAGCTGCTGCAACTGTCCGTCCTACAGGTGAAATTCGTGTGGTACAACCAGAAATAGAAGGCGCTATTAAAAGTATTTTGGTGAAAGAAAATCAGGTAGTTAAAATGGGAGATGTCATTGCCAATCTTGATACGGATGAATTGCTAATCAAAAAGAGCCAATTACAAATTAATATACAACAACGGAAGTTACAAACAATCCAAATTGATGCCCAGATTCGTATTTTAGATGGTCAAATTTTAGCAGAACAAACATTTATAGAACGGACTATTGCTTCAGCAAAAGTCGATTTGTTACGCAATGAACGCGAATACCAAGAAAAGCAAATTAATACTCAAAATGAATTTCTTTCATCGCAGGCAAGTTTGCAAAAAGCCAGGACAGATTTAGAAAAGGCTGAAGCTGATTTAGCATTTGCTCAGATAGATAGCGATCGCTATAACCAATTGTCAGAAATTGGAGCTATTGGGCGGCGAGAATTTGAGCAGAAACTATTGGTTGTTAAGCAGTCAAAATTAACGCTACAAGCAGTACAAAGATCTTTTGAAATAGCTGCAATCAAAGTTAAATCAGCTAAGGTTGCAGTTAATCCAACTACAGCAATGGTGAGGATAGCACAAGAACGTATCGCTCAAGAAACTGCTAAAGGTCAAGCCAGTATCTCTACTTTAAAAAAAGAAAAACAAGCATTAATTGAAAGACGCGTTGAATTACTAACCCAACTTAATCAATCTCAAAAAGAACTCCAGCAACTAGAAAAGCAACTAAAAAAAAGTATTATTATTGCCACTAGTAATGGGATCATTTTCAAGCTGAATTTGCGAAATGCTGGTCAAGTAGTCCGTACTAGCGAATCTATTGCTGAAATTGTGCCTAATAATGCTTCTTTAGTGATTAAAGCTATGATTCCTACGGCTGACATTCAAAAGGTGGCTGTAAATCAAGAAGTGCAACTGCGTTTTGATGCCTGTCCCTATCCAGATTATGGCACTCTTAAAGGTGTTGTCAAAGCCATTTCTCCAGACGTAATCACAACTCAAGGTAATGATACTGCCCAAACATCTTCTAGTAGCTACTTTGAAGCAACTATTCAACCTGAAAGACTTGAATTTGGTACTACACATCATCAATGTCATATTCAATCAGGAATGGAAGTAAAAGCTGACATTATTTCTAGAGAAGAAACTGCATTGAAATTTATTCTGAGAAAGGCAAGGTTAATTACTGATTTATGAGTAATTATCAATGTTATGTATTGTGAAATCCAATACAAGTAGATTTTTTAGATTAAACAACCAGTCAAAAAAAGGCGCTAGATGTGAGTAAATAAATTAATACTGAATTATTCAAGTCATAACCATTCTAAAGTTTATGACATCTGAACTAATGATTCAAAAAGCATTACAGTGGTGGTCTTATAGACAATCTATAAAGCTATTTTTGGAAGCTGAAAAAATCCGAGATGGCTTATTACAAGAATCTTTCACTATACGTCGCAGTTTAGATATATTGACGACAGATAATTTGAGTTTGTCAATCGATGGAATTCAAGAGTGTATCAAAAAAGTTGATAATTTTCATCACTCTTTAGTACAATTGAGCGACCGCTTATGTCCAACATTTATTCAAGATAGTTTACCTTTATCTATTGAGTACTTATTACAACCTTGGCTATCCTCCCATCCCCACTTATATTTTCATATTGATATGCCAGATTACTGGCGACATGAACCCACTGAATACAGCTTAATAATTTTAAGATTTTTAGAAGAATTACTGATAATAGCTTTACCAGAAGCTGAACTTTCAATCGCTGTTTTTCTCTATATTAAATTAAAACAGATAGGAAATATGGGGCAATTGGTGGTAAAAATTTCCTATCCTGATATATCTACTCTTATTTTTCATTCCCAGTTACCTGAATTAGAATATCTTTACCATATCTTTAAGTTTTTAATATCCGGTAGATGCTTGTACTATCAGAGGAATCTTCGGTCATTTTGGCATTTTTATTGGTAAGTATTTTACATGACTAATTAACTAACAGTATGCCAGATGTTCTGTCAGTGAAATATATGATAAATACTCAACTAACTCTAACTAAAAATAGTTGATTTTCAGAAAAGAAAGGTAGTAATTAAAACTTCGATTAGCGCTAACTTATAAATTCAGGGTCATACACCTCATAGTCTATCAACTAGAAGTAATAAAATCTAAATAAAATCTAGTAGAATCTAATTAATTGATATTCATAGTGGTCAATTAAACAATACTGATGTGTTTCTTTATCAGGGTGTTTGTTAAATATGAAACAAATTTTATCAGCAAAGGAATTGCTGAAAATTATCGTAGTTGATGACCATGAATCAGTTTTAAGTGGGACAGTTGATATCCTCAGAAAAAACTATCCTAGGGCTGAGTTTATAACTGCTATAAATGCTAATAATACTCTTGAGCAAGTTACTAGCTTACAACCTGATCTAATAGTTATGGATCTTTCTATTCCAGAAGGTCTGGAAATGAATGCAAGACCGGATAACGGTATTAAACTTCTGAAAATTTTGATGGAAAGATATCCCCATTTGAATATTGTTGTCCAAAGCGCTCATGTGAGAACATTGATACGTATTCGGCTAGATATTGATAGTCATAAAGGAGGATTTACTATTGCTGATAAAAGTCTTTCTAGCCAGGAAATGTTAACAAGAGTTGATTGGGCATTACAGGGATTAACCCATACAAAAGATATCAGCAGAATTCACTTAGGATTAGAGGTTAAACCAGAGTGGCTAAAGGTACTGACTCTAGCATTTGAGGAAGGATTACAAGATAAATCAATAGCTGAGAAGATGTGTATATCTGAACGCATGGTACGTCATTATTGGAGCAAGCTACAAGATGCATTAAATGTTTACCCTGAAGAAGGGAAAAATATCCGTATTCAAACTGAAATGCAAGCAAGAGAAAAAGGCTTAATTGATTAATTATCAATATCAAATAATGAAATCTTCAGACTAGATATAAAGCTTATGCAGGTGAAAGTTGGTAAAACACTTAAAGAGCAATGGGAATATAGTTGGATTTTCTGGTGGTGTATTTTAGAAATTGCTACTGCTAGACTGATGAAATCTCCACTAGAAAGTATTATAGTTATTAGTATCGCCACCTCTAGTCTAGTTAGCATTGGGCATTTACTTTTAAATGAGAGTATTTTGGTTTCAATATTTCCAGCAAGTTTAATTTTTGTGATCAATTCTATAACCATCACAGCTTTTTATCAATATGATCAAGCTGTTAGGTCAGGAATTAAAGCTAGGCAAACTATCATTGAAATTACATTTGAAACAATTCACAACGGACCACTTCAAAACCTAGATAGGGTTTTGAGACTAGTGAAAGGACAAGATTTACCAATTCAAAAATTGCTACCTGAACTGGAAAAAGAACTACATAAATTAAACCAAGATATACGAGGAATTTATGAGTTTTGGGAACAGGAAACTCTCACCGGTGGACCTAGTCTTTACTTAGGAAACAGTATAATTATAAATTTGCAAGACCCTCTCCATGAAATTCTCTATCAAGTTTATAGCTATACCTTGGAGAGAGATTTTCCTTGCTTTAAAACTCTCAAGCTGAAAATCCGCACCTTTGAACCTATAGATGAAAGAAATTTGACCCTTGAAAACAAGCGAGGACTCTGCCGATTTCTGGAAGAAGCTTTGTGTAATGTGGGCAAACACGCTATAGGAGTCACCTGTCTCCAAGTCGCTTCCTCTTCATCTGCCGGCTGCTATACATTAAGGATTATAGATGATGGTTTGGGAGTTAACTCTTCCAGGGAAGGTCGGGGAACGCAACAGTTTAAACATTTAGCACGACAAATTAAAGGTAAATTTCGACGGGTTCCCCTTTCTCCTCAGGGAACTCTTTGTGAACTCTCTTGGAATGAGACAAATTTTTTCAGAATTCTAGATTGCTAAAGGCAGAGTGGGTAGCTTCTGAATATATTGTGAGTTATCACAAGACTTTCGCCAAAAAATAGAGCAACTTTACTATTTAATTTCATAAAGTTTCTCTTTGTGAATTGTAGTTACAGCAGGAGTCAGGAGTAAAACTGGCTTGGTGTCTAGGTTTCAATTTTAATTCTGTATCTCATTGATCTGCAATCTGCTGTAGTTTTTGATTAACTTTTAACTGCTCAAATTAGCAGCGCCAAAAGTAGCATTAAACTTGCGACACCAGATAGCAGCAGATTTGTAGTCTCCTAATTTGATGTTTTGAGGAATGGAATATGTTTGAGCGCCACTATATTTTTGTAAGGGAGCAAGGACAACGTAGTCTCCTTTTTTTAAGGGATAGGATGGTGGCTTAGTTGAATTAATTACGTTACCTGAACGATGCAAAATTACTACCAAATCCGGCCCTGATTCAGAGGTTTTAAATGATTTCTCAAGCTCTAGAAATGATTTACCGTTTTTAGTAGTAATACGAACTTTCCCTTGAGTTGTATGTTCTCCAGAAACAAATGTACCTGACTTCATAGCAGTTGAATCTGGAGATTGTGCTGACTGGGCTATAGGTTGAGCCTGAGTTGAAGATCCGGGAATAGATGCATTCACAGCTATAGGACTTTGATTAGTCTGGTTATTTGATACTTCGCGAACGCAGCCAACTATAACAAGAGAAGACAAGCCCAGTATGAATAAATTTCTTAAGTTCATAATTTTAATTCCTCAATACATTAATCAGCAATATAGCTCTTAGTTTGAACTTTAAACTGATTGTTGCTTAAATAATTTATCTTAAGATTATAGATACATAAGGATTGATATCTAAAAAACTGATATTTTACTGAGAAAGTTCTTACAGATTTCTCAGCCAAATTTAAATTTTTAGGTAATGTAAAAAAATTCTAAGCTTCGTCATAACTAAGCGGTAGTAGGTTGGGACTTGAATTATAAATCCCCAAACCTGTAATCATCGTTGTTTTCAGCCAGGATAATTTGCAACTATAGTTGTGATTCAGCCTTAATCTTGGTTCAGAAAAATTGGGATAAAGTAGCCTGAAATCATTACACTATAAACGGTTCAGTTTTTTTGATGATTGGGAAGTGCGATCGCCCTGCCATCCTCTCTCTTCATCCTCTTTTTTTTGGCGAAGGTATTGTTATCATGGAGAAATTATAATATTTTGGCATTTTGCCCCTTCTCAGGTGGCTTATTGGTGAACGTAGATTTGCTCAACAACCATGTCACTATAGGGGATAAATCCTCATATTGAGCAAGAGAAAGGCTAAAAAACGCTGTGCAGATAACATTTTTAGGGACGAGTTCCGGAGTACCTACAAGATCACGTAATGTTTCCAGTGTCGCACTGAGATTACCGCAACGGGCAGAACTGTGGTTATTCGACTGCGGTGAAGGTACTCAGCATCAAATTTTGCGAAGTGACCTGAAAATTAGCCAACTCTCCCGAATTTTTATCACCCATATGCACGGTGATCACATCTTTGGCTTGATGGGACTGCTTGCCAGTTGCGGTTTAGCTGGTAATGTAAAACGAGTTGATATCTATGGCCCATCTGGGTTAAATGAATACCTACAAGCGGCTTTACGTTACTCCCACACCCACTTTTCTTACCCAGTCAAGGTACATACAGTCCATCCTGGGGTAATTTATGAAGACGATGAGTTTATCGTTAGTTGTGGTCTTTTGCATCACCGCATTACAGCTTTTGGTTATCGCGTAGCCGAAAAAGATCGACCAGGACGTTTTGATGTCGAAAAGGCTAAAGAATTGCAAATCCCTTCCGGCCCCATTTACGGGAAACTCAAGCGCGGTGAAACAGTCACCCTTGCAGATGGACGAGTGATTCATGGCGACCAATTGTGTGGAAATACGGAAATTGGCCGGAAAATGGCCTATTGTACAGACACTATTTATTGTGATGGTGCAGTGCAATTAGCACAAGATGCGGATGTGTTAATTCACGAAGCTACCTTTGCTCATCAGGATGCAGATATGGCTTTTCAAAGATTGCACTCTACAAGCACAATGGCAGCACAAACAGCTTATGCAGCTGGGGTAAATCGATTACTTATGACTCATTTTAGTCCTCGCTATGCGCCAGGAAATGACATTGAGTTAAAAGATTTACTTCGAGAAGCCCGTGCTATTTTTCCGAAAACGGAAATGGCTCATGATTTTATGATCTATGACGTACCCAGACGGCGGGAAATTGACTCAAAAAGTACAATTCATAATTGATTAAGTAGGGTTTGCGGAAAAAGTCTTTTCGTTAGAGTCAGGAGTCAGGAGTCAGGAGTCAGGAGTCAGGAGTCAGGAGTCAGAATTAGAAGCATTAAGAATAGTTTCAAAGAAAGGAAAGTGATTGGTTTTTGATGGGTTTAATGTCTATTCGTTGCACCGATTTTTATTTTTTGGCAAAATGTATAATTAATTTTGCTGAGATACTTAATTTATAGCAACCGCCAAGGTGGTTAGGACATGAACTAATGATAAAACCTAGACACAAACAGACTTTCAACTCTGTCACCTGCCACATCATATCATGTCCGCCTAATCACTTATCAAAAAAAAATCTCCGCGTCCCCGCGTCTCCCTCTCTCCGCGTCAGTCTAAATGATAAGTATATCTCTGACGAGACGCTACGCGAACAACCGGACATGATATCATTGCCTTACAGGCAGAAATAAAAAAAGACAGGTATAATGCCTGTCCGAGAATTAATTATTTAGCAGAGAATTTTAGAAATTCATTTCAGCAGCTTGGACTTTTTCCACCTGCTTCTTCTTCAGTACCAACATCACTTGTGCTAACATCACCAAACAGATGAAAGCCACTAACCATGAGACTCTGGAACTGTCTTGGAGGACGATTTCTGCATCTTTTTGACCGAAACCACCGACGTTAGGATTCACGGTAAGAGCATCACCAGATGCAACTGTTTGTCCTTCCGAAACAATCAGGTCTGGTCCTGCGGGAACTGTATCATTAACAACTTCACCAGCTTCAGTTTTGATGCTGACTACATATTTAACATTACCGTCTTCACCTTCTTCTTTGGCAATCTTGCTAATTGTGCCAGCAGCAGAAGCGTTGTAAATGTTGTTATTGCTCTTTTCACCTGTGGGGTAAACTTGTCCACGTCCCCGGTTTCCACCTACATGAACGGAATATTTGCCGAAGTGGATACTCTTGTCGGTTGCGGGGTTAGGTGAAAGAACAGGGAAGACGATTTCTTGATATTGTTCGCCGGGTAATGGTCCAACGATGACAATATTGTCTTTTTCTTCACCGTAGGGTTGGAAGTAAACATCGCCTACTTCTTCTTTCAGTTCTTCAGAAATGCGGTCTTCTGGTGCAATTTTGAAGCCTTGAGGCAACATTAATACAGCACCGACATTCAAGCCAACTTTAGAACCATCAGCACCTACTTGCTGCGCGCTGGTGTCGTAGGGAATTTTGACAATCGCTTTAAATACGGTGTCAGGTAATACCGATTGGGGTACTTCCACTTCTGTGGGTTTGGCTGCTAGGTGACAGTTAGCGCAAACAATCCGCCCTGTTGGTTCGCGAGGGGTTTCAGGATAGGCGGCTTGCGCCCAGAAGGGATAAGCAGCAGCGGTTTGGGGTAGGGCTAAATCGCTGGTGAAGAAAAAGGTCAGGGTAGCGATCGCTATCAGCAATGAGTTTACCATTGCTTTAGCAATGCGAGTTAACCTCGCAGGTGTACAGGCGTTTCTCATCTCTATAAAGTCATTAGTCAGTGGTCATTGGTCATTGGTCATTGGTCATTGGTCATTGGTCATTGGTCATTGGTCAAGAGTTGATTAAAAATTCTGGACTGTTGACTTCAGACTAATAACTTAACACTCAGTACTCGGTACTCGGTACTCAGTACTCGGTACTGTTTAAGACCACCAAGCGGGTTCTCCGGTGCGGAAGTCAGTTTCTGTCCAAGGGGTCAAAACGATTTGGTCGTCATTAACTGTGGTGTGAGCCAAAGCCAAAGATTTCGGTGCAGGCCCCCGAACAACTTTACCAGTTGCATCGTACTGGGAACCATGACAAGGGCATTTAAACTTGTTCTCAGCTACGTTCCAGGGAACGACACAACCCAGGTGAGTGCAGATGGCGTTGATACCATAATCAGCGATCGCTTCTTTGCTTTCAACGACAATATAGGTGGGGTCGCCTTTGAGTCCTTGAACTAGAGTGCGATCGCCTACATTATGGCTAGAAAGAAATTGACTAACTTTTACGCTGTTACCCAGTTCATCTTTTGCTGTTGTACCACCACCAGCACCACCACTAGCAGGGGGAATAAAGTAGTTGACCACGGGATATAATGCTCCCAAAGCCACTCCTGTCACAGTTCCAAAAGTGAGCAGGTTCATGAATTGACGACGACCTATATCAGGAACGTCCACTGATTCGGAAAATTGAGCCATAATCTACGCGCAATTGTGTAATTTTTTTAACATTTTGACAAGCTTGCTAGTACTTAAGCAATTCTTGCCTGAGTCGAAATGCTAACGCCCCCAGGGATGCCACACTTCTTTGTTGCAAGACCTGTCTAGCATCTTTTCTGTTAGCATTACATTTCTTTATATCCTTATCATACTGGAGTTACGGAACTTAACATCATAACTAAATGTAAAATCTAATTGAGAAAACCTCTGATCCCATAAGGGAATAGGCTGTGATGTTTCCCAGGAATCAAACAGCCTTACTCAGAATTATTCCAAATCCCAAATCCCAAATCCCAAATCCCAAATCCCAAATTTTTAATTAATATGACAGGAAAGGAATTACGTCAACTGTTGATTGATAAGTGGGGATACTCATACGATATCCAGTTACGCCGGACACAGGGGAAGATATTTCTACAAGTCATGTGGAAATACCTTGAGCAAGCCTCATTCCCCTTAAGCGAGTCTGAGTACCAAGAGCATATGGACGGTATTGCTAATTATCTTCATGCTTTGGGGGGAACAATTCAAGTACAAACTTTTATTACACAAACTAAAGAGCGTCCCCGACAGGGTAAAGCTGTTAGTATTCCCCTGGATTTGGGCGATCGCGCTTCTGAATGGATATTATGAATTTAAATATAGCAGATTGCAGATCAATGAGGTACAGAATCAAAATTGAAGCCTAGACAGCAAGCCAGTTTTACTCCTGACTCCTGACTCCTGAATTCTGCTGTAACAATCTTCGTAATTCGTAATTCGTAATGCCTCTTGCTGCCTTTGAGAGAGCTTCGCTAACAGAGGAGCTATAGGCTAACGTAATTCGTAACAGAGATTTATACCACCTGAATGAGATTAAAGTACCAAGCAATGAAAGATTCAATAAGATACTTGTAGGTTTTAGGTTTCAATCTGACTTCCTTAATAGACTGAGATGGAAAATCTTTCCAGATAAATCTTTCTTCTTTTTCTCCTTCAATCAGGAAAGCCATTTCTCCATCAAATGCTTCAGAAAAACCTGGACATATACAAAATTTTCTATATTTTTTCTCCAGTTCTTCTGAACTCCAATGAGATTCAATATTATCACCGTAAAGAGCAGAATCAAGAAATTTAAAAACTTCTAAGGCAGTCATTCTCATCAAATTTGAATCTTGCCTTTTTCCACATTCTGTTAAAGAAGACTTAAAATAACTGTAAGGCACATTTAGCATCACTGTTAGTGAAAAATCTCCTATCGCATATCCTCCAGCCCAAAGAGCAATATGTCCAAATAAGTAATCTTGTAGTTCGTTTTCTCTTGGATCTAACAAGCACTCTAGAGCTAATTCTTGTTTATCCCCCAATAACATAAACTATCTTCCACTTTTATCTCTATCAAGGCTTTTTAAGCTTTTACTGATAGTGCCGTATGTAAATCTTTACAAGAGAATGTTTTGAGTTTTATAAAAAAAATTACAGGATGTCAACTTTCCTGTATTTTGTGGCATGAAATCAGAAAGACTTTTATTTACCTGTTAGTTTAACTAAACCAACTCCACCAAAATAAAGTCCTAAAACCGCCCCTGCTAAAAGACTTTGGGTGAGAGGGTCAGTAGAAGGTGTAAGTACAGCACCCAAAATGACTGCTCCCATAATTACAAAACGCCAACCAGCCAGCATTTTTTCGGAAGAGACAATACCTAAATTACCTAGCAACAATTGAATAATGGGAATTTGAAATGCTAACCCAGTGCTGAATAACAATAACAGCACAAATTCAAAATATTTTTCAATTGACCATATTTGTTCGACAACATCTGCACCGTAGCTGATAAAAAATTGTAAAGCTGCGGGAATAAGTAGCAAGTAAGCAAATACTAAACCGCCGAGAAATAGCACACTGGAACCCAAAACCACAGGTGCTAACAAACGACGTTCTCGACGTGTTAGTCCGGGAAGTACGAATTGGATAATTTGGTAAAGAATAAAGGGACTAGCAAGCACTAAGCCACTGTAACCCGCAACTTTGATCGAGACAAAGAAATATTCTCCTGGTGCTAGTTGCAGAAATTTTATACCATGTGCTGGGACTTCTAGTAGCTGTACAAGAGGTTTAACGACGATAAAACAGCCGATAACACCCACAGCTACAGCAATTAGAGAATAGAAAATCCGCTGCCGTAATTCTTCAAGATGGTCGAAAAATGACATTTCCACATCATCTGGTAACTCATCTTGGGGATTAACTTCTGAATTTCCGTATCCTTCTGTATCTATATTAGGAGAATTGATAGTATCTACATCTGGTGAAGGTGTCATGAGTTAGTTAATAGGCAACATTCCTTAACTATTTTATCTGTGAGAGCGACTTTGAGAAGGGGACGGGGAGAAGAGGACGCGGGGACGCGGAGATGGGGAGATGGGGAGATGGGAGAAGATGACGCGGTGACGCGGAGAGGGGGAGACGGAGAGAGGGTAATTTTTTACTGTGTTGGTAATTTGGGGTGTGCGGCTGAGTATTTAGCAACCACAGCCGAAATTGATGGGTTATAAAGTCGTAGATAATTCCAGTAATTACCAAAGACTTGCCTTACGTAATTTCTGGTTTCGTCAAAAGGAATTTCTTCCACAAACTCATCTGGATCTTGTTTGGGTATGGTTCGCAACCATTTAGCAACGTTACCTGGACCGGCATTGTAACTAGCGATCGCTAACATGGAATTATTCCCATATTGCTGATGAGTATGATCTAAATACCAAGTCCCCAGCATAATGTTATCGTTGGGGTTTTCCAAACTAATGGTTTTCATATCAACATTAATTTGCGGGGCTATCCATGCTGCTGTACTGGGCATTACCTGCATTAAACCCGTTGCACCGACTACAGATTTAATTTTTGGCTGAAACCGCGACTCCTGACGCATCAGGGCTGTAACTAGCAGAGGATTAAGTTTACGTGTAGTTGACCATTTTTCAATTTCTTGGAGATAGGGAAAAGGATAACGAGCTTGCCAGTAAATGATTTGTTGACTTAAAGCTGTATATTCGGCTTTTTCTGTTGGTGTTTCCCGATCTTCCAACTTAGAAATCTTATCAATACCGATGAGATTTTCTCCCTTTGCCAATAGCATTAACCCTTCGGTAAATTCTTCGGCTACAGTAGGCTTGTCTTTGCTCTGAAATTCTGTTTCCCACTGTAACCAAGCATCACGATCTTGACCTAACAGATATAATTCCTTAAAAGTCTCAGAACCCGCTGTTGGCACAGGACGCTGATGTGGGACAACTTCAGGGTTCATCAGTCGCAGGTTATTAAAATTACCTACATCTAACCCCAAAATGCTGGCAGAGCGCCATGCGTAATAAGATTGGGGAAATTGGCTAAGTACATACTCATAAGCAGTACGAGCTTCCTGCTGTTTTCCTAGCATTGTTGCCCATTTACCTACCCAAAACCCGGCTCTAGGAGCCAAAATGCTGTTAGGATTATTCGCAGCGATTGGTTGCGCCCATTCCCATGCACCTACATAATCTTGGGCTTTGGCTTTATTAAGGGCTATTTTCCAACGATATTCTGCCGCTTCGTTAGAACTGCTATACTTACCTAACAGTAATTTCCAAGTTGTATTCGCTGACTGGTTGTCGTTGAGAGTTTCCAGTAATTTAGCTTTTTGTACGAGTGCTTTCGGTGCTTGTTGAGGAAACTTATTAATTATTTGGTCAAGATAAGGTATGGCGGCTTTTCCTGGGGCAATTTCTCCTAATCTCAACAGGGCTGTTCCTGTTTCCTCAGCGGTGGGAAATTGTTGTACCTGTTGTTTATAAAGAGCAACTGCTTTATCTCGCTCTTTGTTTAACTGTAACCCTCTAGCGGTGCGGTAGAGGTTGCGGGCTGTTTTGGGTGCTTTAGTATAAGCATTAGCCGCTTTGGTAAATTGATTATTGTCCCAGTAGACTGAACCAATTAGTTCCCAATCTGCGGGTGTGAGTTGAGGCTGTTTTACCAATTGGTCTAATATACCGACAATGCCCGGTTCATTGGCGGCATATTTGGCTAAGATTAGTTTTAACTTGGGCTGATTGGGATTATCTTTTAAGCGTTTGCGGATAATTTCCCAGGTGAGGGGATGAGAAGGAAATTGTGCGATCGCTTGATCATGTAGTTTTGGTAGCCCAATCAAGTATATTGCCTTAACTGCGGCTGCTTCTTGGGGATAATCTTTTAGCACTTTTTGCCGCAAATCCGAAGCTTTTCCTTTTTCACCCAGCATATCCTGTGCCTGAGCCTGCTTGAGCAAAATGTATGGTGCTAAAACCGGATAATCTTTCTCCAGTCCTTGTAGTAAGGTTAGGGCTTTTTCCCCTTGGTTGGTTTCAATGTAATCGCTGGCCAAAATATAACTAGCTCTTTCTTTATCTGGAGAATTGCTGGCTTGAGCAATTTCACTTAGTTTGGCGGCACGTTCTGGTAAAGATTGAGATATTAAACTAAATACAACCGACTTTGATTTATTAGTCTCAGATAATTGCTTAGGCTGACTCTGACTTACGTTTAACCATTTGCTTAGGGTTTTTCCAGCTTGTGGGGCTGATACCATACCCCCGACTAAAAAGGCACATAGTCCTGCGCCAGCAATCAGATAAATTTGCTTGTTTTGTAGTTTCTTCAGCATGGATACCCGCTGTTGATGTAGCGTCTCAAGGAGAAAGTTTTTGATCAATTTCTTGCAACTTTAACACTACTGGCAGAAAATGTTATCACTTTTAAGTCCGAAATTGAAAATTTTTAGACTCAATAGTCGTAATTTGAGTGTTACAGCAGATTGCAGATCAATGAGGTACAGAATCAAAATTGAAACCTATACACATTCGCCAGTTTTACTCCTGAACGGCAGTTGACGGCAGTTGACGGCAGTTCCTCTTTGGGGAAACCACCAAGACCGGACTGCCTTGGAAACCCTAGTCGAGTACTGCCTCCTCCTGAACCGATAGCGCAGCGTGGCGTAAGCCATAGGTCTGCGAAGCGTCTCCTGAATTCTGCTGTATGCAGGAATAGCAATTCAAAAGATTCAAAATTTAACTAGTTAAAGATGTACAACTTTGCTGCTACTTGGGAACAAGAAACAATAGTCTTGGGTGCTTCTCGTCTTCCTGGTGTGAATCCGTATTTAGAACAACCTGAATTGTGGCATCAAGTGCGAAACTTGCCAATATTTGATAACTACATTTTTGATAAATTGTATCAATTCTTTTTAAAAAAAATGGATTGAGGTTATTTAATAATCTATGGATAAAAAATCATTACTTTCTAAAAAATATCTTTTCCCCATTATTGTGATTACTTTGATTTTTGGATGCGGATGGTTAGGTTCAGAATTGTTAGTGCGTTCAATTATGAAAGTAGAAAAAATAGAACCAAAGTATTTGGTAAATGCTATAAATAGATACCAAAGATACTACTATATGCAAAACAATAAGTTTGAGTCTAATTCATCTGTAGTTCTATCAGAATTGGGAATTAATTCACAATATGATCAATACCGACACACACATCCAGAACAATATATTTATGCAGTGAAAGCAATAGACGCTAATCAAGCTATAGCAATAGCTACACCGAAAATAACTGGACTCAAAAGCTATACAGGAATTGTATTTGTTAGCAAAACAGCAGAACTCAAAACTATAGGTATAGTTTGTGAAAGTAATCAACCATCAACAATACCACCGGAAAGTCCTAAATTGGTTGGAGGTAAAATTATTTGCGGTTTAGACTCAACTGAGGTTGCTAAATCCCTATACTATAATGAAAATCAACCCGATTGATATGAAAACCGGGTTGAAATAATTCGTAATTCGTAAACTTGCATTCGCAATATTTACTGTTTCCCTAATTCTGGAGTTTTCCCTTTTAAACCAATCATTAATTTGAGCGCAAATCTTTTTAACATTGGGACTCGCTGCATAAACCATAAACCCAAACGTCGGATGATTACCACTGGTAAAAAGTTATTAGAAAATACTCGATCTAACAAATCGGTAAAACCTAAAATTGCGAGATTTTCTTTTTTTCTCCAGCGTTCATATTTTTTGAGAATTTGGATATTACCAATATCTTCACCGACTTGGTGCGCTGTTTGGATGACTTCTGCTAAAGCTGCTGCGTCACGAATACCTAAATTTAAACCTTGTCCACCGACAGGATGACAGTTGTGTGCTGCGTCACCGACTAAAGCCAGACGGGGGAGAACATAGCGATCGCTCTGCATCAACTGTACCTGAAAAATAAAGCGATCGCCTAATAATTCCAATTTACCCATCTGATCACCATAGCGTTTGGTGAGTTCAGCCAAAAATTCTTCATCATTTAAAGCACACAAAGTCTTGGCTTCTTCATGAGGTGCAGTCCACACAATTCGGCAACGGTTCCCCGGTAAGGGTAAAATTGCAAATGGTCCACTAGCCCAAAACTTTTCGTAAGCTGTATAGTTATGGCATTTTTCCGGCTTGACAAAAGCTACAATACATGATTGCCAATATTTCCAGCCTTTAGTTTTAATTCCCGCAGCTTGGCGAATCGGCGACTTTGAACCATCTGCTGCCACTAATAATTTACTGCGGATTGTCCGATGTTCACCATCAACTTTGATATTAACAGTAACTATATCTTTGTCATTTTGCGTATTTATCACTTCGGCTGGACAGAGATAAGTTACATTCGGGCAAATCTGTACAAATTCCTGTAAAGGTTGTAACAGTGCATAATGTTCAGCCACATAACCTAATTCTGAAGTCCCTAAATCAGAAGTTTGGAATTTCACCACATCGGCATAGTCAGCATCAGATAGCCGTACTTTGTTATATTTAGCCACATTAGGCAAGATTTTATCCCAAATACCAATTCCTTGGAAAATTCGGGCTGAAAGCATATGTACGGCGTAAGCTTGGCCTTTAGCGACTGCTGCTGATGTCACCTTAGCTTCAATTAGTAGCACAGTTAAGCCAGAGTCTTTTAAAGCAGCCGCTAGGGTTAAGCCAACAATCCCACCACCGACAATTACCAAATCATAATCATATTCCCCTTGGTGTGTGGGTGTGTGGGGAGGAGGAAGGGTTTGAGTAAGCTGAGTCAGGGACATTGTTAAGATAGATTACGGCGTTTTACCTATTATTTTCACGCAACTCCCCTCAGAGAGCAAGTTAAAATAATTCGTAATTCGTAATTCGTAATTCGTAATTAACCCGGATTTTATATGTTTCCCATTAAGAGTTTCTTAAACCATAGTAGCCATGAGATTATCCGCCATGTCAAAATTGGCTGTCACATTTTGTACATCATCTAATCCTTCTAGGGTATCAATCAATTTGAAGAGCGATCGCGCCTGTTCAGAATCTGTAACTTCCACCTGATTACCAGGAATCCAGCGCAATTCCACATCTGCCACTTTAAAGCCTTTTGCTTTGAGTGTTTGACTGAGAGTTTCTAAATTTGCTACCTCAGTAAATACTTCAGCGGTTTCATCTTCCGTCATTTCATAGGACTCAGCATTACCTTCTAAAGAAGCTTCTAAAAGCTGTTCTTCATCAACCACACCCTTAACTACACAAACACCTTTTTGGGTAAACATCCAACCCACACAACCTGTTTCTCCCAAATTTCCACCATTTTTACTAAAAGCTACACGCAAATCAGCGGCTGTACGATTGCGGTTATCTGTGAGGGCTTCAATTAAAATTGCTACACCACCAGCGCCATAACCTTCATAGCGAATTTCTTCTAAACTGGAGTTATCGCCCCCAAGAGTACCTGCACCTTTAGCGTTCGCGCCTCGCGTGCCGCAGGCAATCGCTCTTTCAATATTATCATTAGGAATCCCCGCCGCCTTCGCCTTGTCAATCGCCGTCCGCAGTTGAAAATTACCAGCAGGATCTGGTACACCATTTCTAGCAGCAACAATTATCGCCCGTGACAGTTGAGTGAAGATATTTCCTCTTTTGGCATCTACTACAGCCTTCTGACGCTTAATATTTGCCCATTTACTATGTCCTGCCATAATCTGAAATTAATTAATTATACTCTAGACTGCTGAGATTTGAACTTTTACAAGATTACGAAAAAACCTCAATGTGTCGTAGGGGTAAAGCGCAATGCTAAACCCCTATTTATGGAATCAAAGGATTAAGCATTTTTGAAAAAGTTTATTTTTAAACCGTTTTGAGTAATATTAACACTCTCTTCAAAATTAGAATATATCTAGACTTTCGCCCAAATGCAATTGAAGCAGAGGGTAGCGGAGGAAAAAAATTCACCAAGAAGTAGGTAAAATGGGGAGACGGGAACGGTGAGATACTCACTGCAATTAGTTATTGCTGAAATTCAGTTAATAACCAAGCACAAACTTGACCATGATTCATCTGTCGAGTGCGTTGTAATGCTTTATTGAGTAAAGTTATGGATAATCCTGATAAAACTTGAGATTGAGTAATTCTTCTACTGCCGCCATTTTCCATCTCAAAAGCAATTATCTGCACATTCTGCACATCAACTATCCAATATTCAGCTACACCTAAGTCCTCATATATTAATCGTTTTTCACCCTTATCATCAGCCAGGGAATTATGAGCAACCTCAATGACTAAATTTGGCGGTGGATAAATATCTAGATTAATGATGGAAGTACCGTAGGGAATAATATTGGCATTTTCTCCAATGTAGTAAGATACATCAGGTTGAGCATCCAAGCCTAATTTTTGATAAGTACAGTTATTTTTACCATTCATATCAATGCCTTTGGTAGCCACAAAAATGCCAATAGCAGAGATAATAATTGTATGATCGCTGGCGTGGTCATTGCCCACGGATGGCATTTCTACCCTCATTTGTCCATTGTGGTAGTAGGTTTTAGCTTTTTCATCAACACGATTGTCAATGGTTTGCATATATTGATCCCACGTTCCTACTATCCAGGTGTCAGTTGGTAATTGTGGTTTAATTTCGCTCATATCGGAATTTTAATTATGAGAATGTTATGGCTAATCTAACTAATTATAAGGCTAAAGCCCTTACACACAAATTTCATCCAACTTCGCTCAATTTGCTCTCATTTCATACGACTATAAGTCGAGCCTAAGAACAGCAAAAATTCATTTAGCCCGCCTATGCGGGCTTTGCTTATGTATCCCCAGATTTTCACTTTCTCACAACCAATTGAAAGGAATTCAAATACCCCGTGATGGTTTTAGCTAAAGTCGAACGCTGTTTTTTAGAAACTATACCTATGACCTGATACAAGCGCCCTTCCGCCACATACATTCTGTTGATAGTTACCTTACCAGCCGAATCTACATACTCAATTTCTTTCCCCGGTTGCCCATTGGAACTACGAATATTACGTTGACTAACTAAATTGCTTTGTGTCGCTTTTAAGGTGTTATCCTGGGCTTGATCCAAGATTTTTTGGGGGTTAGTCATTTGAGCATAGCTATAGGGAAATTCATTGTAAGTTACTAAATATGCTACTTCCTGTTCTGGTGGTTGGGCAGCAAATATTTCTAATTTTATTTCTCCCATGTAGGTTTTTTGGACTTGAGTTTTCCTTTTCGGTCTTCCTGGCATTAAAACCTGAAAACTCTTATCTGGGGGAGTGAATACCTTCCATTTTGGCTGCACTACTTTAGGAACAGTCGGTTTACTAGGAGAAACCGCTGGTTTGGGTGAACGCGTCTGGGCTGAAACATAACCACTGTATACAAAAGTGGCAGCAATGAAAGGTAGTAAAATTTTGATAGTCATATTTATAGCATTCGCAGATGCAGATTTGATTGTTCCTGCTATTTATAACCTAGCTGCACACACAGCAGCACCAATTAATCCTACTTGTTGGTTAAGAATTATATGTACGGGGATTTCTTCCAAAATAGAGCGCATTCTCCCTTTTTGGGTAAAATTTAACATAAAACTACCATTTTGCATTAAAGGCAGGATTTTGGGGGCGATACCACCGGCAATGTATAATCCACCGTGGGGTAAGAGTTTGAGAGCAAGATTGCCAGTTTCTGCACCGTAAGCCTCTATAAATAGTTGCATGGTTTGTTCAGAAAGGCGATCGCTTTTAGCCAAGGCTGCACTTCCAATAACCGCACCAGGATCAACTGTTTTTTCTGATTTTCCCGCTTCTTGTTCCCAACTTCTGACAACTTGGGCAATTTCTGGTGATTCGGTGGCTATTTGTCTATCTCGCAAAAATTGGTAAATGGAAGTAATCCCTAAGCCGGACACAACTCTTTCTACAGAAGCCCGTTGAATACCATGTTTATCCAACAAGTATTTCAACAACTGAAATTCTAACTCGGTGCGGGGTGCAAAATCTGCGTGTCCACCTTCTGAGGGAAAAACATGATAATGGTTTCCCTGTTTAATTAAAAATCCTTGTCCTAAGCCAGTTCCCGCACCAATAACCGCCATTGGCGCTTCTGGTTGGTGTTTACCAACTTGCAAAGTCAGCAAATCTTGTTTGGTTAAACCAAAAATGCCATAACCCACAGCCGCAAAGTCATTAATTAGAGAAATGGAGAGAATACCTAATTCTTGGGCTAAACGTTCTGTATCTAAAAACCATGTTAAGTTAGTTAGTCTGGCAGTATTTTTAACTACTGGGCCGGCAATTCCAAAACAGGCTTTTTCGGGTGTTGATGTATTCGCCGCTGCCAAAAACTTCTGCACTATCGGTACTAAATCGGGAAAATCGCCACTGCGATAACTCTCCTCATAAAGAGTCTTTAAACCTAGCGAATCTGAGGATTCAACCAAGCGCAAAATAGTTTTCGTCCCACCAATATCTCCTGCTAGTAGCAATGTCATAAAGTTTATCAGTTAGTTACTTTTTCTTAGTTAGTATCCAGTAATTGCTACACCCTAATTAGAGATTTAAACAAATCGCACCATTTCTTCTACTTGAGTCAAATGGGAAGTATCTCCCTTTAGTTCTAGCAACCATTCTGACTCTTGACGTACGACTTTAACTAAAGAACATAAAGTAGCTTTAACTTCAGTTTTGGCTATGTCCCCTACTAAGCCCATTGCTGCACCCAACACAGAAGCGCCATGTGCTACCAAAAGAATATCATTTGGCCAGAACTCACTCACCAGACATCTTGCGGTTTGTGCAGAACGCTGTCTGACTTTTTCATGGGTTTCGGGATATTGTGCTGCAATCCGCGATGTGTAGCTAATATCTATTCTGGGGAATAATGCTGCTAAATCCGACGTTGACAGTCTTTCTGGTGCTTCTGTCATCCATTCTGGATTTAACCACTCACTCAACCCTGTTTCTAGTTTAATCTCTAAATCTAGGACTTCTGCGATCGCATTAGCTGTTTGCACTGTTCGCAGAAACGGAGATGCAAAAATATGTTTGATTTTTTCGCCTTTGAGTCGTTTTGCTAGTTGTTGTGCCTGTACCATGCCATCATCTGATAAAGGTGGATCATACCTTTTTTCGGCTGTGAGAAACCAATCAGGGTTGACAAAGTCCAGTCGGTTGGCGTGTCTTGCGATCCAGATGATTTGACTCATGGGGTAGAATTTTACAGGTATCAATGGGTGCAATTTAAATCTTAGGACATAAGTGTTATATTTCGTAATAATTTAGAGGATTTTGTTTTTTAATGAACCACGTTCTGCGTTCGCGTAGCGGTGCGTAGCACTCAGCAGTTCCCGCAGGGTAAGCACAAAGAACACGAAGAGAAGAGAGGAAGAGTGAAAAATTTTTTTTTATCTCAACCAGTAAATTATCTTTTCTGAAGCAGAGGAGAATCTATATCTAAAAGCCAATTTTCATCAACAAATTCCATATTTTCATTATAGATAAGAACTAGCTCACCTATCTTTTCTAGCGGTTGATTTTCTTCTTGGTAAGATTTATCTTCTGGGAAACACGAAGCCTCAACAGCTTGTTTTATAGACCATTCATAAGCTAACAGAGAAAATTGTAATTTAAGAAATCGTTTATTTTTGCTAAATCCTACAGAACTACTGATTAATTCTGCTGTGGTAAGCTGTTGTGCAGCTAGATTGTATAATAGAGAATTAAGTAACTAAGCGATAGCTTCTGAGTTATGCCAGCAAAAAACCATCTGTCTAAAGAACAGAGAG
>NZ_JACJST010000008.1 GCF_014698305.1 Anabaena lutea FACHB-196
TAATGAGACTTAATCCCAATAAGCGTAAGTATTATCAACAAGGTCTAAGAGCTATGAATCTTATACAGTCTGTCTTTTAGTTGATCTTGTCCCCCCTTCAGATAAATTTGTCACTGTTAATTATTCATGGGGTAGGGGTTTAGCAATGCTAAACCCCCACAATATCAGGTGCAACACCAGCCAACATCATGCAATTTCCCTATCCAAAAAAGTCCACAATCAATATCATTCATCAACATCAAAATCATTGCAGATTTGTTACCTGTTAACTATTCGTTGGGTTCGGGTTTAGCAATGCTAAACCCCTACAATATTTACAATTTCGGGTATAATATCGGTAAATATCAAAATAATTCCCCAATATAAAAATGCCCTATAATCCCCAAATCCATCATCGCCGTTCTATCAGATTAAAAAATTACGATTACACCCAAGAAGGTGCATATTTCATCACTATTTGTACCAAAAATAAACAATGTATTTTCGGTGATATCAAACAAGGGGAAATGAAATTTAATTTATTAGGTACAATTGCCCGTGATTATTGGCAAGAAATACCCCAACATTTCCCCCATATCAAATTAGATATATTTGTGATTATGCCTAATCATATTCATGGCATATTATGGATTGTTGAGAAAATTAAAATTACGAATCAGCAACGAAATTTTGGTGAAATGATTCCTGGTTCAATTCCTTGTGTAATTCGCTCTTATAAAAGTGCCGTTACTAAAAAGATTAATCAAATTTGTCATCAAAAAGGGATTTCTTCCGTATGGCAAATAAACTTTTATGAACACATTAATCAGGATGAACAATCTTTAGAATCTATAAGACAATATATTATTAATAATCCTTTAAATTGGGACAATGATCCTGATAATCTGGGTAAAATTTATTATGATAATACATTGTTATTAGATGTACCTTTTTAGTGTTGAGATTGGTAAGGGTTTAGCATTGCTAAACCCCTACGTTTTGCTGACTATCTACTACTCAGTTAATAATTACCTACCCAAATACCGACTCGCTAACTTAATAGCATCAGCAATATCAACATCACCATCACCGTCAGTATCAAGGAATTTATTCAGCATTGGATTTCCGCCAGATTGCAAGAAATTCAAAACTAAAGGCACTAATGTAGGTAATAATTGTTGAATCATTCCCGCATCTAAGCCAGTGCGCTGGGCTGCAACATTTGCCACTTGTTGTTGAATGGCTGGAGAAAATAGTGTATCGACGGCTTGGGAATCTGGAGAAGTACCTGCAAATTGATTCACCAAATCTTGTACAGCTTCTGTTCCCTCTGTAGCTTGCTTCTCTTGCAAAGATGAATGTACCTGTTTACCGACTACGGATAAAACTGATTGAATGGTTGAGGTATCAGCACCAGTGTTATTGCTTATCTGTTGAACAGTACTAACAATACTTAGCAGTGAACCTAAACCGCCTTGTTGATTAGAACTACTGACTGCACCGAGAATTTGATCAAAAAGTCCCATTCAGTTTTTTCTCCCTTTTTTCTGATTTTAGTAGTTCACCCAGGCAAATTTTCCTCAATCTACCAAATTGGGCTTTTTTATCTTCTGGAGAAAAACACTTAACCGATTAAGATCAGAAGCATCTAGCTTCTTAATATCTATTTATCCTTGCTATTCATGCCTCTGTCGCGCATAGTCACACTTATTGCTGGTCTGATTATCATTTTGGGGTTAGCCGTGTGGCTGATTGATTCACTGTCACGGCTTTACTGGCAAATATCCTATTCTCCCCTATTAGGTAATCTGCTGCTGTTGCTGTTGATTCTACTCCTGGGAGGATTGGTTGCTGCTTTTGTCTATTATGTACTGATACTGCAATCTGGTGAGCAAAAATCCCGCTATAACCGCAGACGAGTTACTCCTGCTCAAATTCCCGCGGCTAAATCAGATGCGGCTTCTACCACTCTCCAAGCAGTACGCCAACAAGTAGCACAAATTCAAGATGAAGTTACCCGCCAAGCTTTACTAAGTCGCACTAAGGAAATTGAAGCTAATTTAGCCAGGGGAGAAATTCAAGTGGTGGTGTTTGGGACGGGAAGTGCTGGCAAAACTTCCCTAGTTAATGCGATTATGGGACGGATAGTCGGTCAAGTAGATGCACCAATGGGGACAACCCAAGTCGGGGAAACCTATTGTTTGCGCCTGAAAGGATTAGAACGCAAAATTTTAATTACCGATACGCCGGGGATTTTAGAAGCGGGGGTAGCCGGAACAGAACGGGAACAATTAGCTAGGGCGTTGGCGACGGAAGCAGATTTGTTGTTATTTGTGGTAGATAATGATTTAAGGCGTTCTGAATATGAGCCGTTAAAGGGTTTGGCGGAAATTGGTAAGCGATCGCTCTTAGTTCTCAACAAAACTGACTTATATACAGATGACGACAAGGAAACTATCCTCGCTCGATTGCGTCAACGGGTACTAGGATTTATCGCTCCTAATGATGTTGTAGCGATCGCAGCTAATCCCCAACTCGCAGAATTAGAAACCGGCGAAACCTTCCAACCAGAACCTGATATTATCCCCCTTTTGCGACGCATGGCCTCTGTCCTACGGGCTGAAGGTGAAGATTTAGTTGCAGATAATATTCTTTTACAATCTCTGCGGTTGGGAGAAGAAGCCCGAAAATTAATTGATTCTCAACGTCGCCGTCAAGCTGATAAAATTGTTGAGCGTTTTCAGTGGATTGGCGCTGGTGTGGTATCTGTCACCCCTTTACCAATGGTAGATTTATTAGCTACCGCCGCAGTTAATGCCCAAATGGTAGTGGAAATTGGCAGAGTCTACGGTTGTGAATTGAACATGGAACGGGGACGAGAATTAGCCCTGTCTTTAGGTAAAACCATTGCAGGTTTAGGAATTGTCAAAGGCGCAATAGAATTACTCTCAACTGCACTACAATTTCATGTAGCCACCTTTTTGATTGGTAGAGCTATCCAAGGCGTGACAGCAGCTTATTTAACGCGTATTGCTGGAAAAAGTTTTATTGAGTATTTTCGCCATGATCAAGACTGGGGTGATGGAGGAATGACAGAAGTAGTACAGCAACAGTTTCAGATTAATCGCCGAGACGAGTTTATCAAAGTATTTATCCAAGAAGCGATCGCGAAAGTAGTCAAACCTCTCACAGACAGCTTTGAGGATAAACAAGAAAACGGCAAAGATTCTCGTTGAATAGAAGACTTTTTAGTCGCATCCATCAATCGGTTTCGCTTATAGCAGGAGTCAAGAGTCAGGAGACGCTTCGCAGACCTCCGGTTCAGGAGTAAAACCCTCTTGTAGTGAGAGTTTCATTATCAATTGATGTCCTAACCACCCTGTCCACGGCTATAATTACTTATTCAAAAAACTCGACCCGTCCCCCCGTTAGCCCTAATAAGTTTTTAACCGAACACAATATTACTCTACCCAACTCCCAAAACTCTATCCTTTTTTGTGTGTATTATCAAATTTAAGGCTTACAGTATAAACCCTTAAGTAATTAATTTATGTTTTATAAATTGATCAACTTCTAATCTAGTTGATTTTACCCATAGTTAAACGTCTCCCCATTTTGGAGAGAAGCTGAAAAAGCATGGAATCACTATGCTGATGACTATATCCAGAAGAAGACGGCAGTTGGGAGAAAGAAGTTTCTTGAACGTCTCTTAATTTAAAGATACAAATAATTATTTCTCAGTATTCCGGAAAGTACAAGGAAATTCAGAAAAGGTATGTAACAAGAATATAAAAATTTCTCAGTAACAAATATATGAATCAGCAAATAATTGGTAAATTACTACAAGGGCGTTACCACATTGTGCAAAGCCTTGGTGCAGGGGTGTTTGGACAAACCTATATCGCTGAAGATGTCCATTACCCAGAAAAACCCAAATATGTCGTCAAGCTGCTGAAAGTCAACAGCCATCAATCTACTTCCTATTTTGACTACCTGAGATTACGGTTTCTGACTGAAACAGAAACTCTCAAGCATTTAGGAGGCCATAACCAAATTCCCCAACTCATCACCTGCTTTGAAGAAAATGAACGATTTTACTTAGTACAAGAATATATTGCTGGACAGCCTTTGTCGGTTGAATTACATAGAAATAAACAAATGGAACGTCAGTGGAGTGTTCCTGAAGTTATGGAGTTTCTCGAAGATGCTTTAGGGATTCTCGCATTTGTTCACTCCCAAGGCTTCATTCACTGTGATATCAAACCAGAAAACTTAATCAGACGTAATTCTGATGGTAAATTAGTGTTAATTGATTTTGGATCAATTCAGCCAATTGACTTTAGTATAGATGCTGAATTACCCATTTCCCAGATTCCTGTAACTTCATTAGGTTACATCCCACCAGAGCAATTTCTTGGACAAACACAACCCAATAGCGATCTTTATGCTTTGGGGATGATTGCTATCCAAGGTTTAACAGGATTAACACCTTTGCAATTAACAATTGATCCTGCTACTAATGAAATACCCTGGTGTCTTGATAATCACCCAAGTGATGATTATCTAGCTGTTTTCCTCAGCCAAATGATTCGCTATAATTACCAAGAGCGTTTTCAGTCTGCAAATGAAGCGCTGTGGGTATTCAAACATATAAAATGGGAAACCCAGCTAGAAGAATTTGTCGCAGCACAGTCTCCAATTTCTGTAGAGACATCTGTAAAAAATCAAAACAATAAAAACAATAAACAAAGAAAATCTGATCCATTATTAGCAGGAATGCGATTAGGATTAACTATTAATTCTGTAATAGTTGGATTAGGAGTATATGCTTTAGTTAATAATTCTCTCAGCTACTCAGAAACAGGAACCTTATCTAAAGCAATAGCAGAATATCAAGCCGGAGATTTAGAAAAAGCAATTAGTTTAGCTAAATCAATTCCTTCCTATAGCAACGTATATCCAGAAGCTCAAGAGACAATTGCAGAATGGCAAAAGCAATGGCACAATGATACAAAAAAGTATTTAGTAGCTGAACAGGCTTTAAATGACGGTAAACTGTCACAGGTTATGAATTTTATTCCTCAAATTCCATACACTTCATACTGGCGTACTCAAAGAGAAAAATTAATTGAGAAAACCCTAACTAACCTGGAAGAAAAAACACACGCCTTATTAAACAAAGCCTACGCTAGTGCCGAAAATAGAGATTTTTCCGCTGCTTTAGAATACCTGCGTCAAGTTCCTCCAGAAAGTTCTGCTGGTGCTATAGTCCAAAAGAAGTTAGCTGAATACAATCAAAAAAAGCAAATGAGAGCCGGATATTTTTTACATACAGCCTATCAAAAAGCTTTAATAAGTGATTTTTCAAGCGCGATAAAATTTCTAGAAAAAATTACTCAAGATACTGATGTTTATCCTCAAGCTCAAATCAAATTGCAAGAGTATAAAACAAAACTAAAAATTCGGGAGAAAGTTCAAAATACTCTCAGAGTAAAAAAAGTTTTTCCTGTCAATCAATCGACTACATTGGGACAGATAGACTCAGATACTAAAACTGCATATTTTTACTCGCCCGATTCTCCGCGAGAAATAAATATTAGCAGTTAGATAACCTGATTGGAAAAATTAACATCATTTAAGATTATTTTTTTAAGAGTTTGAATTAGGCATTCGCAAAATCGGTACAATTATAGAGCGAGATTTTTCAGATGACAATTGAGTTTGTGCTTGTTTGATAGCATCTATTGCTTGTTGGTAATCAGGTTTGTATTTAATGGCTTGTTCATAAGATGAAATCGCTTCTGGATATTGTCTTAAATTTAAAAAAGCATTACCTCGGCTATACCAACTTTCGTGATGACTTGGTTGATAGCGAACTGCTTTATTATAGGATTCAATTGCATCTGCGTATCTTTGTAAATTATATTGTGAATTACCTAAATTATACCACACTTGATAATTATTTTTCTTTAAATAAATTGCTTTATTATAAGCTTCGATTGCTTCTGCATACCTTTGAGTTTGATGTAGTGACCAACCAATATTATACCAAGATAGATAGTTGTCAGGATTATATTTAATGACTTGTCGAAAAGAATCAATTGCTTCTGGATATCTTCGCAAAGTAATTAAAACATTACCTCTAGAAAACCAAGCTTGATAATAATTAGGTTTGTACTGCACCACTTTATCATAAGCCTTAAAAGCATCTTCATAGCGATTTAAATTCACCAGGGAATTTCCCCAATTATACAAAGCAGCTTCATAGTCTGGTTTTAATTCCACCGCTTTTGTATATGCTGTAATTGCATCATCATATTGTTTTAAAGTTTGTAATGCGAAACCTTTCTTATACCAAGTTTCATAATTATCTGGTTGCAATTCAATTGCTTGATCATAAGATTTAATAGCATTATCGTATTGTTTTAAATTTCTGAATGCATCACCTTTAGCATTCCACATCTCTGGATAATTATTTTTTATTTTTAACGCTTTATCAAAAGCAGAAATTGCTTCTGAATAACGCTGTAAACTTGCCAAAGCAAAACCTCTCCCAGCCCAAGCTTCTAAATAATCAGGCTGAATTTGAATAGCTTTATCATAGGACAATAGTGATTCTTGATATTTTTTTAATTCAAATAATGCTTTACCTTTACCATACCAGCCTTGAAAGTAATTGACTTTAATATTAATTGCTTTTTCATAAACTGCAAGTGCATCCTCATAGCGATGTAACTGCAAAAGTGTATTTCCTTGATTATATAATTCTGTCGCATTCTTAGTATTAATTTTGTTGAAAATAAATATTGATACTGTTCCCCCCAAACCTAGTAAAAATATGCCTAATATTAATTTGATAAATAAACCTTTTTTAGATTGTTGAGGTTTGAGATTATTAATTGAAGTAGCAGGACTTAAAGCTATTGTCCCAGATGGAGGTTTAATTAATTCTTGAAGTGCCTGTAATGCCACCGTGGCTGAACCAAAACGTTGACGAAAATCATAACAAACCATTTTGTCTAAAAAGTCAGCAAATTCTGATGTGACTATGGCATGATTTCGCCAAATAATTTCATTATTTTCGGAATCTTGTTCTATTTGTTCAGGTGATAATCCTGTGATTGCTTGAATGGCAATTATTCCTAATGCATAGATATCACTACTTAATTTTGGTGTTCCTTGCGCTTGTTCTCCCGGCATATAACCAGGTGTACCAATAACGATGGTAGATTTAGTTTTACCTGTGGGAGCAATTATTTGGGTTGTGATTTCTTTAACTGCACCAAAATCAATTAAAATTAATTTGCTATCTTGATCACGTCTGAGAATATTACGCGGGTTAACATCACGGTGAATTACTTTTTGTTGATGTACAAAGTCTAAAACTTCTAAAATCTCTTGTAACAACAAAACTACTTGATCTTGACTGAGGATTTTTCCAGGTGGTAACTCTTGACCTAGATCATGACCGATAATGAATTCCTGCACAAGATAGAATTCGGCATTTTCCTCAAAGTAGGCTAAAAGTTGGGGAATACAATCATGAGTTCCTAACTTGTATAAAACCTGTGCTTCTGTATCAAATAGCCGCCTAGCTATTTCCAAAGTGGCTGCATTAGTTGACTGAGGCTTGAGTTTCTTGACAACGCACTGGGGTGAGCCAGGTAAATGAGTATCATAAGCTACGTAAGTTTCACCAAATCCCCCTCCTCCCAGGTGGCTGATAATCTGGTATCTTCCAACAAGTGTGTTTCCTAGCATCTCGGTTGCTGAGTTGAGTGCAATATTACCTGATTACATCTTGCCACAGGGGACTGGGGAGATGAGGACGCGGGGAGAAGAGGACACGGGGAAAATTAAGAATTCCCTGTTTACGAATTACCAATTACGAATTACGCATTACCAATTACCAATTACCAATTACCAATTACCAATTACCAATTACCAATTACCAATTACGAATTACGAATTACGAATTACCAATTACCAATTACCAATTACCAATTACCAATTATATGATTCCTATTAGTGATAACATTCAGAGTTGGAAAAAGCCAATTATTACTTATTGGTTGATTGGGATTAATCTTGGTATATTTTGTTGGGAACTTAAATTAGATGCAAGTAATCAATTAAGTTCTTTTGTGAATAGTTGGGGGATAATTCCAGAGCAAACTAATGCGGCGATAACAAATGCCATTTTTTATAATTCAGCAGCTTGGATAGTTGTATTTTGGCGGTTAATTTCTCTACCTCTAGCGCTATTTTTGCATAGCAGTTTTAGTCAAATACTCGGCAATCTAATTTTTTTATGGGTGTTTGGTAAGACTATAGAAAGGGTTTTAGGACAACAAAGATATTTATTGATTTACTTAGTTGCTGGTATTTTTACTGGAATAGTGCAAATTTTCATGGAACCAAAGCTAAGTGTAGCAGTGATTGGAGCTAATGGAGCGATTGCATCTATTTTAGGAGCTTATATCATGAAGTTTCCTCAAGCTAAAATATATTCGATATTGCCTTTAATTATTGTATTCGTCCCAGTGGAAATACCAGCTTTTTTATATTTATTTTGGTGGTTTGTTCAGCAGCTATTTTATGGAATTGGCAGTTTAAATATTTCTGGTGGTGTAGCTAATCTTGGTTATTGGGGACAATTTGCAGGATTAGTTACAGGTGCGGCTTTTATGCGAATGGTGCAACGACGTTACAATAATTCGTAATTAAGTTTTATGTTATAACGAAGTTTAGATAGTTTCAGCTTCTCATTCATCCGGCATTTATAGAATGCTGTATATTGTATATTTCTTCTAACTTAGCAGTATTTAATTTTAAGTTGAATTTTTGTTCTACACAAGAACGCCCAGCTATTGCTAAACTATCCCGCAATTGTTGATTCTCAAGCAAGGTTAAGATGGATTTTGCTATAGTTTCCCAGTCTCTTTCTTGGGTTAATAAACCTGTTTGTTCATGAATTATCGCTTCAGGAATACCCGCATGAATAGAACTTACTACAGGTAATCCCATAGCCATCGCTTCTAGGATAACTATCGGGAGTCCTTCTGATTCTCCTTGAAGGGTTGTGATACTGGGCGCACATAGCAAAAGCGATCGCGTCATCCATTCTTTCACAATTTCAGGAGGTTGTACTCCTAGAAAACGGTAGCGATTGAGTGAATTTGCAGCTATACTTTCTAAAGTAGAACGCAAGGGTCCATCTCCAATCATAACTAATTCCACATTAGGCATTATTTTCTGGACTTGAGCCATTGCACGAATTAAGTATTCACATCCTTTCTTTTCAACGAAGCGTCCGACAAATAATACTACAGGTTCGCGTTGAATCTTAGGAACAGAAGTAAATTTATCTATATCTATACCAATGTAATGAACTTTGATTTTTTCTGGGGGACATCCTTTTTCAATTAGTTTCGAGCGAATAAATTCAGAAACAGCAATAAAACAATCAGCTTCT
Source organism: Anabaena lutea FACHB-196 (assembly GCF_014698305.1). Classification (GTDB taxonomy): domain Bacteria; phylum Cyanobacteriota; class Cyanobacteriia; order Cyanobacteriales; family Nostocaceae; genus Anabaena; species Anabaena lutea. The sequence goes on from NZ_JACJST010000008.1 coordinate 9,455, forward strand.
TGAAAGAGGCGATTGCGTTTTCTAACATACAGTTCTCGAAAAAATTGTCCGCGTCTTTTTAAATAATCTAAACTATAATCATACCAAGTTTTTCTTTGAGTTAAATCAATATCTGCTGTTGCATAATAACCATGAAAGGTAACAATTAAAGGTATGTTTAATTTTTTGGCTAAGGGTAGGGCTAAAACACCATCTAAACCAAAGTGAGCATGAATTAAAATGGGGGATAAGGCTTGGAGGTGTTTTATCCAATTAGGATGACAGAATTCAGCTAATTTATAGGCAGTTTTCCAAAGTTCAGAAGGGGAAACTAGCTCTCCCAAAATAATAGTTTTGTTTGGTGAAATCATGGATTTAGCACTAGACAATCGGGTATTGCCAACGTAAAATCCAGTATGAGATGAAAAGTTCTCAACTTGAGCCGGAATAAAAGTTTCTGAATAAGGGATTAATTGATCACGGTAGATGATTACTGTTGGTTTCATTATTTATTTTATCACAAAAGAACGATATTAGACTTTTTCATGTCCTGTAAAATTATCCACATCGGCAAATAATTCTTTCAGCTTCAACAAATCTTTATCAGATAATGGAGGCTGCAATAAAGAAGTTACATTAGCAGCAAGATGCTCGATATTTCCCGTACCAAATAACACTACATCAACTCCCAGTTGATGGCGACAAAAGCGATAAGCTGCATCTGTAATGTTCTTCGCTCCACCTTCATCAAACAAAAAATCTAGTGGTTTCTCTACGTTTAAAGGTTCAAGTTCAGCATATCCCATTTGCTGCAATTTTATTATTGCTTTTTTCAGATTTGTCGCACTACTTAATGCTCGTCTAACAGCAAACATTGAAAGCACACCAATATTTTTAGTAGTAGCTTGGGGAAGAACTAACTTTTGTGCAGATTGATTAAGGATATTAAACCCTATCATAATGGTATCCCAACAATCATCCTCAACAGCACGTTGTAGCATTTGATGACTTGGCTCTTTTACGAATGCTTCTGTGATGCCGATAAACCGTATTTTACCTGCATCTCGCATCTTAAATAAAACTGGAACAAGTTCTGTTAAAACGTAATCATATTGATTTATTGTTACACCGTGAAAATTATAGATATCTACATGGTCAGTTTGTAATTTTCGGAGGCTTTTTTCAACTTCTTTGACTAATTCCTTGCCAGTAATTAAGCGGTCTTGATTAAGCACTTTTTTCTTAGTAGATAAGACTACATCTTCACGCTTAATCTCCTTAATTGCTTTGCCAATAATTTGTTCAGTATTATAATCTTCAGCAGTATCAAATAAATTAATACCAAAGTCAAGTGCTGTACGGATAAGATATGCAGATTCTGCTTGACTTTTGCCTGTACTTTGACCGATTTTGCTATATCCACCACCACCTAAACCCATCACACTTACTCTGAGTCCAGTACGACCCAAGGTTACATATTCCATATTTGTCTGATTGATCTGAGTAATTAACTCATAGCTTCGTTTTGGTGGTTGTTTACCTAAATCACGGATTGATTTTAGGAAACTTTTAATAGACTTTTTAATCATAAGTAAATAGATTTGTAGTTATTAAAAAAGTAAGAATTCAGGAGTCAGGAGTCAGAATGCTTATGAAATGAAGAATAGATAGAAGTGAGATTTTATCAAAATCATCAAAGTTGACTAAAAAAGCCTTTATTCTCATGACTTGGAGTATTCTCTATCCTGAATACTTACATAAAAAACAATTTTACAGATTTCACATTTACTAAAAACTAAATAGTGCTAGGTTATATCTTTTTGATTATTTACTTCTGTTCTTCACAATATCTATCAAACTTTGATTAAGCAAAGTCCTACATTGCATATTATTATGTCTATTTCTACCACCTCCAGTAACAACTAACCATTTACTAATCACATTAGCCATACAAGCATAGAGATTAGTTGGTAAGGATGCTATTTCAGTCCAGGTATCTAGTTTGATGTCATAAAGAGTAATTTTGGGAATCAAATCTGTATAATACTTAGAACCTTTAATTGAATCCTTCAGTACCAGAAAAATTTGTAGGGGAAAATCATCAATTAGTTTGTCATTTTCATAGGCAAATATATCTGTTAGCTTTTCACTCAATAAGTGGGGATTTTGATTGTTACGCCCACCTATAATAACGATGTAATTATCTACAACAAAAGTTGATGGCTCAAAATGAGACCTGGGTTCGGGTAAACTAGCTAACTCTAACCAAGTATCTTTTTCCCAATCATAAACATGAACTGAATTAACATCAACTGGATTAGTATCATGGCGATGTTGACCGCCAATAGCATATATTTTTTCACCAATAGTAGCACTAGAAACATGACCTCGCGGATTTGGCAAAGGTGCTTTTTCTATCCACTCTGTTCCCCCATCCAGTGAGAGCGACCAATGTTCTCCACAAGTAGTGTCTCGATCCGCTGCAAATCCGCCAAAATAATGAAGTTTATTATGAATAATCTGAAGACCACCACCTGCACGAGGTTGAGGTAGTGGGATACCTTCTGTCCAAGAATTAGCGATCGCATCATATTGCCAGACCGCATCTGTTGTGGGTCCAGGATGATTACCCACAAATCCACCAGCAAACCACGCCCGCGACTCATCAAGAACTGCATTGATATGAGTAATAGGAGTAGGCATTTCACCTAATTTAGTCCATTGGTTGGCTTCGAGATTATAGACAAATACATCTTTGGTCGCTTGCCACCTAAATGTAAAGCCGCCAAAAATATAGAGTTGGTTGTTAATGACTGCTGTAGCACTTTCTAAGAGTGGAGTGGGAAGTGGAGCAACAGTTTTCCATAATTTGTGAGGTAGTGTCCAATTTTCTAATGTTTGTGTGATTGATGCCATAATTAATTGTTCAAAGTAATATTTTTGATAACCTGAAAAATTAATTGTTTTTACTTCACTAACCTACAGTTTCAGTAGAGGATGATCCAACTTTGATTTTCTCTGCATATTCTAACATTTTCTCCCTGGCTTTTTCCGTAGCTATTTTTAATCGAGTCTGGTCAATTTTCAACAACTGAATTTGGCGATCAGGATGACGTTGTAACCAATAATAGAGATTTTTTTCTAGTTCAAAAATTGCCCGTTCAATTTGCTCTTCAACTGTTGTTTCTGGTAAAAATAAACGCTCCTTACATTTTGGTTGACATTCTATAAGTTGAATATGACAATGCCCTTGTCCATTAATATAGGTATCAAATCTGAGAATCTCATAGCCAAAAGCATGAAATATTAGTGACGGACCTTCTGCTACATTAAGAACTTTCCAATATACCTCTAGACCAACATTATCACCAATTTCAAAATCTACAACATCCTTTCTAATTTTGTCTTTTTTTGATTTATATAGATGTTGTTTTTTAAGACTGCGGGCATACATATAGGAAAAAACAGAAGTTGCTAAATCACGAATAAAAGACATATTTAGTCTCCTTTTAATTAATAAAGGTATGAATATTTAGGAATCAACTTGACTATAGTGGGAAGAGAATCTTGCCAATAAACGCAAGCTTGTTTTTCTGGAGGAAGTTTTGCAGCGATAAGAGATAATTCTTCTCTGGATAAAAGATTTCTACCAGCCCGAAAAGGTTGATGGGGGCGACGACTTAAATAGCCAAAAGTAACTGCATGGCGAGAATATTTTGTGGGAGGTTTCCCACGATGATAAGAATGAGCAGTATCTACAATAATTACAGTTCCAGCTTTCCCTGTGTAAGTTGTTAACCAATCTTGTTGATGATTAGGTATTAGTTCTTCTATTTCTTGATGGTGGAAAAATTTGTATTTATCTTTGACTTTTTTCAATAGTAATGAACTAATTTCAGGGCGCATATACTGAAAAGGTCCGCCATCATCATCTACATCATTAAAGTAAATAATTATTTTTATAACTTTCCTGTCTTCATTGTCTATGTGCCAACGTCTAGTTGCCGTTTCTTTGCCATTATTAAGACTTAAATGTGCCATGAAGGTATCATAAGCAATGGGAGCGCCGATGTAATTAGAGACAATACTGATTAATCTATCTTCAAGTCCCCAAGTAAATATTTCTGGATATTTTAGGATCTGTTCTAAATTAGACTCAATGGCAAATTTACTGCTTTTTTTCTCAGAAAGTTTAGTAATTTCTGTCATTAACCTATTTACAGATTCAATAAATTCATTTGTGCCTGGTATTTCCAGAGATTCTAAGGTGGTTATATAGATGCCTTGCTGTTTCAAAGTTTCAATAATTATTGCATCATTGGTAGTAACTAATGGTAGCTGGTTATGAAAATTTTCTATATATTTTTTGTATTTAGGATAGAAAAATTTGGACTCTAGATAACTGTTATTAACTAGAGATTGGGCTAGATTTGGAAGACTATTTCTTAAAAATTTCCGAATTGAATTTTTGTTAATCATGGTTTTTTTAATAACTAAATGCTTTAAGTTATGTTTTGCTTAATGTAGCATTTGAAATTTTTCTTGCCTGAATTTTAGTATAAGTAAAAATTACTTTGAACATCAAATTGAGGCGGTAAATTAATTGCGGATGATATTGCAGATATTCTTGATATTCAGGAATCTGAAGAGCTTCATTTAAACTGGTGTAATTAATAAGTTGAGCCAAGGAATTAGCCAAAAGCTTATCTGTAAAATTTTGAATTTCTGGAAATCTATTTCTGAGATAGTATGCAACTTTAATATATAATTTCGATCTCTCAACCCCAATATTTTTCTTAAATGCATAAAGATTATTCCCATGACTGCGATGAACAGCAAGTTTTTCTGGGGCAAGTATGCCCGGAGATAGATGAATTGCAGCTAACCTTAAAAAGGCATCGCTAGAAATCACAAATTGATCTGGCATTGGTAATATTTGCTTAATATTATCGCGTTTAAAGCATAAACCTGTGGTTGCCGGAAACCAATAATTTAGCAATTTTCCCTTCAATATATCTTCTCGTAGGTCAACATATTCAAAGTTTTTAATACAACGGTTTTCAGATATTTTTAAAGGAAAACCTTTGATATCTACTTCTGCTAAATCATGAAAAATCCAACCTGCATTGGGGTATTGATGAAATAGCTCAACGATTTGACTGATCTTTTTTACTAAGTAATAATCATCAGCATCAAGAAAGCAAATTATTTGTCCCTTACTAGCTTGAAATCCTGCATTAAAGGCTGAGGCTTGTCCCCCATTTTCCTTGAAAACAGGGATGATTTTTCCTTCATAGCTACAAATAACTTCTTGTGATTCGTCTGTCGATCCATCATCAACAACTATAATTTCAGTATTAGGGTAAGTTTGAGCTAAGACACTTTCTATTGCTTCTGGTAGAAAGTTCCCGTAATTATAATTATTAATAATAATACTAACTAAGGTCTCTTCTAATTTCATAATTATGATTTATGGTTTGTTATCAAAGCATTTTTTCACGATCCAATTTTTCCAAAAATAAAAAGGACTCAATAAACTATATAATAAAAGTTCTCTTTCTCCAGCAGCCACTACATCTGTCGCAATTACGTTATGATACTTAGACCAGTGTAATATAAGCTTATGAAAATCATTGACAATATAAACTGGAATCATGAATTGTCTTTGCCAAGGTTCGTGTTTCAATATCCGAGTCCAATAACGACTCAATCCCACTCCACGAAAAAATTTGAGTACATAGTCTCGTTCAAAACGAGTTTTTGGTATCCGATGGTAAATCTCCATTGCGGGATTGTACCAAATTTCCCAACCTGCTTTTTTAATATACGATAATGCTTCTATATCTTCTCCTTTGGCTGCCAGAGAATCTCCAATAGGACCCTGCAACTGTAGGCATTCTGGAACATTTTTATCCCAAGCTGATTTGCGAATTACTAAGCCAGCACCTGGAGGAAATAATCCCAAACGATTAGATAAACCATGATTAAAGCAAATCTGTTTCTCTCGCTCTATGATTGGTAAAAAACCAGCTATCCGTTCAAAATTTTCAGGAGGTTGAACTTCAAAATCTCCATGAATCTGACTTCCATAAGCACCAGCTTGAGGGTTTGCTTGACCAAAAGTATAGGCTGAAGCTACCCAATCCGGTGCGGGGATATTGTCATCATCCAAAAAGCCAACTAGAGGAGATTTAGCCTCTTGCATAGCTCTAATTCGAGCAAAGGATGCGCCTTGTCTCGATTCAAAGTAATAGTTAATAGAACAATTCTCTATCCAGTTTGACTGGTACTCCTGAATAATCTTAGCTGTGTTATCAGTACTATTATTGTCAACTATAACAATTTCCCAGACAATATTTTCTGGGTTGATCTGCGATCGCAATTGCTCCAATAAATCAGGTAAGCATTTTTCCCCATTGTATGTGCGAATAGCGACAGTGAAGTCAATTAATTGATTTGGCTGCTGTAGGTGTACTTCTATTTCTTTGAATTTGCTCGTCATTATTGATACAGGCAATTTTATGTAACGGAACTCAAACAGGTTTGAAAAATAAATAAGCGTTTAACCATTGCCGAGTTAGGAAAACGCACAAAATGCCTAAGCACAGGGATTTTATGGCGATATTTCAACAGGTGGACTGGCGAAGGTATACTGAGAAAGTATACCAAAATTCTGAAATATTATTTGTTGGGCAAGGTAATTATTATTAACATAATATTCATCAGTACATCGTCAGTAATCCTATGAATTGGAGGTGTTACTGAAACCAAGTAAGTATGAATTTAGATGTAGAGCCGAGAATCCCTACCCAGGTCACGTCTCTACAAGGGTTAAAACATCATCGAAAATCATTTTCATACCTCAAATCAGTGCGATCGCTAGTGTAGATGTCTGTTAATTAGCAGTTCATTCCAAAAAAAACCTCCCAGATGGGAGGTGAAAAATATAGCGGAGATAATTTATAAACCTAGACAAGCACTACAGCGATCGCACCTCCTAAAGCCGCAGCAATACCGGAAACAACTGCCGTTGTAAACAACCACCAAGCAGCATTAGCCGCAGCTTTGCGCGTTTCCTCGGCTTGGCGCTGTGCTTGGTGTTTCACCTGTTCTAGGCGATGTTGAGCTTCGTGCTGTAGGCGTTCGGCTCGTTGTAATACATTATTCCGGGCGCGTTCAATTTGGTCAACAATGCGGTTGGCATCTTCTGCTGAGATATCCTCACGAGAACTCAAAACAGCTACCAAGGTATCCCGGTTAAAAGATGAAAGGCGATCGCGTAAGGCATCAAATCCAGCTTGGGGATCATCAAACAATTGGCGGATATCATGGGTAATGCCATCATAATTAAGTTCCGGGCGATCTAGAGCATTGAGATAATTACGAACACGGGCAAAAACGCCCTCAATCACATCTTGAATCCGCCGTTGGATTCCCCGTACCTGTTCCACAAATTGGTCACGCACAAGGACAATATTATCGGCAATCCGGGCTGCATCTTCATCAGTTATGTCTTCCCGAATTTTCAACAAAGCAATAATGGTTTCCCTATCGAAATGCGCCAAGCGATCGCTCAAACTTTCCATTCCCACTCGTGGATCATGCAACAATAATTGCAAATCCCGCTTGATGCCTTCTGGGTTCAATTCTTCCTTACCAGTCAGCCGTAAATACTCTTGCAGGTAAGCTTGGAAATTTTGCATTCTTTGCTGTGTGCGGGTTGCAAGGCGACGTGGCGCACGGACAATGTTCCGAATTGATGTCTGCACACCATCAATAATTTGATTAACTTGTTCCTCACTCAAATCTTGACGTTGACTGAGCAACTTGACCAAAGTATCTCTGTCAATATGTGATAAGCGACGACGAATTGCCACAGCACCCTGTTGCGGATTTTCAAACAATCTCGTCAAATCCCGCTGAATTCCTTCAGGATTCAATTCCTCCTTACCAGTCTTTCGCAGGTAATCTGCAATCGTAGTAGTAACAGAGTCATATTGTTCCTTGGCTTTGTCTGCAACCAGTTGCGGTGTATGGCGGATGCTATGCCATGATTCCTCAACCGCATCAATAATGTGATTAACTTGTTCTTCAGACAAATCTTGGCGTTGACTCAATAACTGCACCAAAGTATCTCGGTCAAACCGAGACAAACGCCAGCGAATGGCGGCCAGTCCAGCTTGGGGGTCTTCTAAAAGTCTTTTTAAGTCAGCCCGGATAGCATCAGGATTTAATTGTTCCTTGCCTGTATTACGCAGATATGACTCGACATTTAGCCAAAGGGTTTCCGCTTGATGTTGTGCCTGTTGAGCCAGTCCTAAAGATTCTATCAAAACGCGATCGCGCTGCATTTCCAATTCATCCAAAATCGGATCTAATTCCCGTTCTTGAATATCATTGCGTGCTAAGAGAATTTCCCCCATTTGTTCCCGTTCAACTTGTGCCAATCGTCGGGATAGAGTTTCATGATCTGCTTCTGAATCTGCCAAAAGCGGTTTGAAATCTCGCTCAATTCCTTCTGGTGTCAAATTTGCTTTCGGAGTCACCAACAGATAACTTTCAACTCGTCGTTGCAAATCTTGAACAATTTCTCTTTCTTCCTGGGCTGTTACTGTTACTAGCACATTATCCCGCACAGCTACCAATTGATCTGCAATGTGGCTAATTTGAGTTTGCGTCAACAGTCCCCGCTGTTGGAGAATATTTACAAAATCCTGGCGAGATATTTTCTCTAACTCCCTGCGGATTGTCCCAGGATCAGCAGCAGGATCATAAATCACATCCCGAAATTCTTGAGCAATTCTTTCCTGACTTAATTGCCAAGCATAGGTGTTACCCAAGTAGTTTTCAATATCGGCACGAATTGGGCTGTAAGGTTGTTCTGTAACTTGTTGTATGACTTTTTGTCGAGCAGTACCAAAAGTACGCAAAATTTTCTCCACATCCAAATCTGATAAATCTGCCCGACCCAACACCACACCAGTCAGGGCTGAAAGTGTTTGTTGAATAAAACCAGGTTTTTCTTCTACCTCTTTGGTAGCGTGGGTTTCCGCAATTAGCTGCTCAAGTTTAGCATTGAGTTCATCTGTTTTAGTTTGTCCTGGGGGAAGTGATTTCAGATAATCCACCAACTCACCCACCCGGTCTGTGCTTGGTACTTGCTGACTCACCACCTGTTGCCAAATTTTGTATAAAGCATCAGCAATGCGGTTAACTTCTCGTTTAGATAAATCAGTACGACTGCTGATTAAATCGATAAACTGCTGACGGTCAATGTTGCGGAGGTCAGGACTGTTAGCGATCGCTTTAAATTGTGGTTCATTGAGTAACCTTTCAAATTCACCCCGAATCTTAGAGATATCTATCTCTGGGGGACGTAGCTTTTCTATGTAATCTTCTATATTCTCACGAATACTTGCTGGAGCGATGGCACTGCCAAATTCTCGCCTTACAGCCGACGCAGCCGCTTCAGCCGTTGCTACCACTTGCTGATTCACAGCTTTAGCACCGAGTGCAGCCGTAGCTGTTCCCATAATTGCCTGAAAACCAGAAGTGGCTGTATTGACCACTGAACCAATTAAGGAACCTACAGTAGTAGTACTCACCCAAACCAATAATAAAAAGTATGCCCCCCAAATAACCAATCCTAAAATTGCTCCTAAACTGGGATCTAAAATCAATAGACTCAATTTCACAGCCAAGAAACAAGCGATTAATAAGGCTAGTGTAACTGTGACTAATGTCCAAATCCCTAAGCCAGTACCAATTTTGCGAATCGTGCCGCCGAAACTTTCAACTTCTTCTGACTCTGATGAATGCCCCAAGTATGAAATACCAGCAGCAACTGAGAGATTTGTGAACACTAATTGGAACGCAAAGGCGAGAATCACACCAGAAATTAAAGCCACAAAAAAGCGGGGACCGGAAGTGAGTACCGATGCCTGTGCTGGCGTGACGTTGGCGGGGTTTACAGGTATTTGTGCCATCCACCATAAATGTTTGTACAGTTCCAGCATGATTTGTATTTCCTGCCTCTAATTAAATTTGAGAAATTTGATTGAGAAATTTGAGAAATTAAAGATTTCGTTAGTATTTGTGGCAATATCCAACTCCTCTAGCTTTCAGAATCCAGGAATATAGTCGATCCCCACATCCATCTAAGGTGGGAAAATATTATCTAACGTTAGACAGAAATTGCCGATTTTAGACTAGTTTAGACTGTTAATTTGTGTTAAAATTATCTCTTTTTTTAATATAAGTTTTACTATTTATTTAGTTATATATTTTGAGTCTTTGCTGAACATAAATCATAACTTAATTAGCTGAATTTACACTTATTTATAATTACTGGCTATGTCAACCTCTCAGGGTGGATTTGTCTGCGCCAATAGTTTTTTATTATCTTCCACAAGTAGTGCCTCTAGTTTGTACCTCTAGGCATAAATAAATTTTGTGTACTAACGTTACCTTGAAGTTAAGCATTAAATTGTTTAGGACAAAAAAGTCAAGACCTCAAACTAGCTTAATTTTGGAGGTAAAAAATGGAAACTCGCTCATCTACTGATATATCAGCAGTTGCTAAAGCCTATAATGGCGTAGATCGTAACGCCTTTATCTTCGGCTGGAATCCCCAAGCCGAATTATGGAATGGACGCTTGGCAATGATTGGATTTATTGCCTATCTAATGTGGGATTTATTCGGCTACAGTGTTCTCCGTGACGTGCTGCACATGATCAGATACTAAGCCAATTTACCTTGGGCTGGTAATGGGTAATTGATAATTGGTTAAATTCCTCTTTAAACCCCGTTGTGTACCTGCCACCTTTTCCTTAACTATAGGGATAATATTTGATTTGGAAATATACGTAGGGTGGGCATTGCCCACTCTACAAAACTTAAAATTTTCAACTACTGGGTATTTTCAAAAATCAAATATAACTTCCATAATTTTTTAAAAATCTCTTTTCCTGTTCTTGATAGCCAATGGGGATTTTTGATAATTTGCACAACTCAAAGTAAAAAACGCACCAATACGTAAAAAGCAGAAGTCACAAGTTGAAGCAACATTACAGGAATACCGTAATGTAAAAAAGTCTTAAACGAAATCCTTCTTCCATGCTGTTCAGCAATCCCCGCAGCGACAATATTAGAAGAAGCACCGACGAGAGTGCCATTACCTCCCAATGTTGCACCAAACATCATGGCGTAAAACAATGGTAAAACTTCTGGGGGAAACTGTCCTTGATAGTCTGAGGCTAAAACTTCTGCTGGTGCTAATCCCACATTGACGATATATTGTTTCAGCAAGGGAACCATGGCCACAACTAAAGGAATATTAGGAATAACGCTAGATAATATCCCCACTAAAAATAACAATACTAGGGAACCTAGGAGAATATTTTTCCCCAAAATCGTTCCTAAAATACCTGATAAACTTTGAATCACACCTGTTTTATCCAGTCCCCCAATTAGCACAAAAATGCTCATAAAAAATATTAATGTACTCCAATCTACATCTTTTAAGATGTTGTTGACAGTATCAATGCGGCTGTGATGAGATAATAATAAAGCTAAAGCAGCCCCTAACAAAGCCACCGCAGCAGGTGAAATAGGTATCGGTAAGGATTCACCAATTACAAAAAATAGCAATACAAAACCTACAATTACTCCACCCACCATTAAAACTCGTGGATGATTGATTTGTGGATGTGGTAATTCTGCTAAATCATCTAGTCTTGTATTCCAAATTTTTCTAAATAAAAATGGTAGTGTAACAATCACAGAAACAACAGCAAGTACACCTCCTAAACTCAAATTCCATAAATAATCTATAAAGCTAATATTTACAGCATCACCAACTATAAAAGTGGCAGGATCTCCAACTAAGGTTAACAACCCAGCACTATTAGCAACAAACACCATCAAAATTAATAAAGGCACAAAATTAACTCCTATTTCTTGTGCCATGGGTGGAATTAAAGGTGCTAATAACATTACGGTAGTCGCATTGGGTAAAACTGCACAAATTGGTGTTACTAATGCCACTATACCTAATAGTAATTTTTTGCCACTACCTTGAGCGAGAATGACTATTTGTGTAGCTATATAACTGAAAATATTAGTCGGTTCAAATGCTCTTACTAAGACCATTACACCAAAAAATAAACCCAATGTTCCATGACTTTTGCTAATGTAACCAACAGCTTCCGGCAAAGTCATGATATTAGCAAAAACTAGCAACAATGCTCCCAATAAAGCCGCAATTGTGAGATGTACCCATTCCGTCATGATTAAAAAAATAACGGAAATAAATATGATTATGCTCAGGATAGCTTGCCAATTTTCCACACTCTAAACCTCGAAATATTACTGTTTGCATAGTAGCGAAAAAGCCACCTAAAGTATAGGTGACTTTTCCATAATTTTAATTTAATTTCCCATCACTGTAATTGATAACAGCAATTATTCATCAATACAACTGGGAATACCCAAGACAGCGCAGGGAAAATTAGTGCCTAGCGTCTTAATCATCGGATGATTGATGGATTTACACCCTAAAAACAGAATATCAGCGGCTTCTGATTCCACAAATTTTTTAAGTTCTGCACCAATACTGCCAAACCGCAGATGTGATTTAAATGATCCCTGCCATTCTTCAGCTAGAGTTTTTGCTTGCGAGAGAATTTTGTCGGCTTCTTGCAAAAAAGTTCGGGATTCTTTTTGTAGCTGTGGTAAACTTGCTGTTATTTTTGGTTGCGTCAATACCAACGTAACTGATTTTGATATATCGCTCACAGGACATTCTAATTGAGGCTGATTGTGAGCAACTTTGAAAATATCAAAATACTGATTTTTCAAGTTTTCTTCTAATACATACACAGCGTGAACTGTAACTTGAATGTTAGTAGCTAAACTCGTTTGGTGGGCAATCCAACAGGCAATATCTAGGGCTGTGTGACTCTGAGGGGAAGCATCATAGCCAACAATTAAATTAATGGAGTTGGCGACTTGATATTGTTGAGAAACGAGGTGTTCAGCTTCTGGTAACAATACCATTTGTTCAATTAGATCATCACGACCTATAGCACTTTGTAAACGTGCTAACATTGGCTTAATTTTCACAGTTTTAACTTCTCTCCCATGAAACGAGTGACGAATGAGAAGCAGGGATGCCAATTTAGGATTTAGGATTTAGGATTGAACCAAAATCATCAATCTAAAATTGATTTAGGAAACCCCAATCATAACTGCTACTACAGCCAAGGTTTTGGGGGTTCCTTCCATTGCCGACGGAGTTAGCTGACGGGCTAAGACTGGAAGGTGTCTCTCATAAGATTAGCCCCAATTTTTGGTTCCTCCGTTTCAAATCCAGCTTTCATGAATTTGAATTAGGCTACCCGCTAAAAACATAATAATACTATTTTATTCTTCTGAAGTAAAGTGGTGATCTAGAAAATTTAGAGCGTGGTTGCGGAGTTCAAAATATTCTTTAGAATTTCGGATCACACTGCGATCGCGTGGACGCTGAAACGGAACTTTGAGAATTTCCCCAATATTAGCGCATGGGCCATTGGTCATTAATACAATTCGATCAGACATATAAATTGCTTCGTCTACATCATGAGTAATCATCATTACGGCTTGACGATGATTTTCCCAGATATCTAATACCTGACGCTGCAATTTACCACGAGTTAAAGCATCTAGTGCGCCAAAAGGTTCATCCATTAATAACATTTTCGGACGAATTGCCAAAGCTCTAGCAATACCTACTCTTTGTTTCATACCTCCAGAAATTTCATCAGGATATTTATCGGCTGCTGATGTTAAGTTTACCATTGCCAAGTGTTCATTGACAATGCTAATTCTTTCGGCACGATTAGCATTTTTTAGCACTTCATCAACAGCTAAACGGATATTTTCGCGTACCGTTAACCAAGGTAAGAGCGAGTAATTTTGAAATACCATCATCCTATCTGCACCTGGCTTGCGGATTTCTTTGCCATCTAAACGTACTGAGCCAGATGTGGCTTTTTGAAATCCACCAATAATTTTCAGTAATGTTGATTTACCACAACCTGAATGACCAATTACAGAAATATACTCATCTTCACCAATCGTAAGATTAACGCCATCTAAGACAACAGCATCTCCTTTGTCTGGTGTTGGATAAGACTTGACCAAATTTTCAATTTCCAGAAATCCATGCTGGGGCTTAACTTCTTGATAAGACTCGTTTGAGAAGGAGGTATATTGCATGATTAAATATTCCTGAATTAGTGAAATTTTGAACCCAAAAATTAAGACATGAACAAATGAGTTATTTCTCGTTCCCATACTCTGTATGGGAATGAATTCTAGAAGGCTCTGCCTTTAATGAATGTAGAGGCAGAGCCTCTGTGATAGCATTCCCAGTCTCTGACTGGGAACGAGATAATATACACCTACTTTAGGACATAAAAAAGCGATTGGGAGCGTTAGCCCTGATGGCAAAACTATTTAGATAACCAACAGGATCACTAGGGTCAAAGCCTTTTTTATCTATGAATGCTTCGGGCGATTCAACCTTATAATCATCCTTGGGGCATTGAATTCCCATTTCCGCAGCTATATCCCGATATAAATCTGTTCGCCACCCTCTTTCGGCTATTTGATTGGCATTTTTGGGAATTTCTTTGATTTGTCCCCAACGAGCGGCTTGAGTCATAAACCAAATACTTCGAGAACGCCATAAAAATGTGGAATGTTCTCCTGTTTCTTGGGGAATATTTTCAGGAATATCGTAGAAAATTGTGGTATCAGCAGCTGTAATAGTGCGGTCTTTACTATCAAAGCCACCATAATTGTAATTACCAATAATTCCTGGAGAAGTCAATTTAGTTATGGGCGCATTTTGCTGTTTTGGTTTTGCGCCAGTAAAGGATTTTTCTGTCATTAATTGTGCTACTTCTTGCCGATTTTCAGGTTTACTGCAATACTGACAGGCTTCAATCATTGCTTTTACCAAAGAACGATAGGTTTTGGGATAATTATTGATGAAAGATTCCATTACTCCTAGCAATCTGTCTGGGTGTCCTTGCCAAACTTCTTTACCTTGAGCGAATGTAAAACCGATGCCTTCGTTACCTTGAATTGCTCTGGTGTTCCAAGGTTCGGCTACCATGTAAGCTTGCATTGCGCCAATTCTCATGTTTGTCACCATTTGCGGTGGGGAAACGATGATGACCCGAAATTCCTTGAAGGGGTCTACACCAGCAGCCGCAGATATATAGCGGACAAAGTATTCATAAATAGCAGAACTCAAAACTACCGCCCAAATTTTCTTTTCTGGGGGTTGTTGGTTAAAAAATCCCCGGAAGTCTCTTCCAAAGGCTTCTAAAGCACCATCACCATATTTTTGTTGATATTCATACCAAGGACGTATGCCAAAGTCCCACATTTCTTTGTTCATGGTCATGGCGTTACCATGACGGTGTATGGTCATGGCTGCACATAGGGGGGCATGACGCGCACCTTCTGCGCCAATTCTGGCATTGGTGACAGCACCGGATACGACGGGTGCAGCATCGAGACGACCAAAAATTAAACCGTCGCGGGAGTTTCCCCAACTAGCTTCGCGGTTGAGTTTGACATTTAAGCCGTATTTGCGGAAGAATCCTTTTTTCCATGCGATCGCAAATGGCGCACAATCATTAACAGGAACATAACCAACAGTAATATCGGGTTTTTCTAAATCTTCGGGTCTAACTAAAGGTTCCACAGCTAAAGCAGCTTCCGTCAGTCCTTTAACAGACTTATCTCCAGATATCCCACATGATGACAACGCTAAACCCGCAGTCGTTGCACCTATTCCCTTAATAAAATCTCTACGAGTCCAATTATTTTCACTCATAATCGTATCCAATTTTGGATTATGTAAGATTTGCTGAGTCCGCTTTACAGCAGTTTTCATCTATATTGGAGACTTTCGATTAAAAAAATGTCCCAATTTGTAGTGTGAATGTAGGGGTTTAGCACTGCTAAACCCTTACTCATACTTTCTTAGACCACACTCTTCATTTCTCTGGAACGACTCTGCACCTCTGCGTGAAAAAATGTGATTTATTTACCTAAAAATCACTTTCAATAAATTGTTTTACTTCACACTTCCCGGACGGTGAGTAACTAACTCTTGAAGTTTACCCACACCATAATCTAGAACTAAGCCAGTTAAGCCAATTACAAACACAGCCAGAAATACAGAACTAAGATTTAAACGGCTCCATTCATCCCAAACAAAAAAGCCGATACCCACACCACCTGTCAACATTTCTACGGCAACAATTACCAGCCAAGCAATTCCTAAACTAATTCGCAAACCTGTAAAAATATAGGGCAAACTGGCAGGCCAAATAATTTTGATAATCTGTCGCCACCGAGGCATTTCCAACACCTGTGCTACATCTAAATAATCTTTAGAAACGCTAGAAACTCCCAAGGCTGTATTAATAATAGTTGGCCACAGGGAGGTAATGAAAATGACAAAAATAGCTGAAGGATCTGCCAAATTGAATATGGCTAAAGAGATAGGCAACCAAGCGAGGGGTGAGACGGGTTTAAATATCTGAATAATAGGATTAAAAGCCAGCATTGCCGGTCTAGACGTCCCAATCAAAAACCCCAAGGGAATAGCGACTAATGCACCTAACCCAAAACCTAATAATACCCTGCGTAAACTGGCTAATAATAACCACCCAATTCCTAAGTTACCAGGACCTCTTTCATAGAATGGATTTAAGATGTAGTCCAAATTTGCAATTAAAGCTTCTGTTGGTGTAGGCATCAATTCACGATTAGCAAGTGCTACTACCCACCACAACAAAATTATTCCCACAAAACCTACAACAGGCAATAAGAACTCATCCCGAAAAATAACAGGTTTTGCTTTTTTCCAAGCAAGTCTTCCAGCAACGGCAATCGTTGCAGCTAAATTCAGTTGCAAAATCATATCGTAACCTCAACAGAGTTCAGCACGCATACACTGAAACTGAGCAGTACCAGCCTTGGACACTGATGAGATCAAAACATTATCAAAATGCTGTCTCTTCAGTCTCCTCTCAATGCCTACGAAGTTAGCTGACGGGCTAGGGCTGAGAGATGCCCCTCTTTCAGAAGTGATGAGTTTTGAGTTCTGAATTCAATATTGACTAAATTCTCTACTTTTGACTCTTAACTAGTCACTTTCTAAGAGATACGCCCCACAATTTGGTTCCTCCGCTCCAGCCTTAGGTTAAGTACTGGATTAGGCTGACTTACTCTAAAATATATACTAACAGCGACACAATAACATTAATATACAGTAAAAGCATCTGTGTTGATGATTAATATTATTAATTTAACTACTTAATTTTCCTAAGTGTCCTAGTTTTTCAGTAATAATTCCTATCTATAGAATTATTTTGTGAGTGAATCTCTACCTATAGGCATACCAGGGTTAGCGCATCTCATATCATGTCCGGTTGTTCGCGCAGCTTGGCGGTAGCCATAATCCGACTATAAGGGAACACCAAAAAATAAATTACCCAAAAATCGTAGGGTGGGTTAGGACGGTAGTCCGTAACCTACCATAAAAGTAGGGGATTTTTCTATTTGGAAGTCCCTAAATCCTCATGTAATACCCCCAACTTCCTAATCTCCGGCCAAATCAACGCCGTAGCAACCACCACCAAAATCGTCCCAATACCCCCACTAACCACAGAGAAAACAGGCCCAAATAAAGCCGCAACTGCACCAGACTCAAAACCCCCTAACTCATTCGATGCACTAATAAACACACTGTTAATAGCCGCAACTCGACCCCGTAAATGGTCAGGAGTGCGAATTTGCACCAAGGTATGACGAATCACCACGCTAATGCTATCTAACGCCCCACTTAATGCCAACATCAACAGCGACAACCACACCCAACGAGACAGACCAAAAATAATTGTCACAATCCCAAACCCGACAACCGACCAAAGTAATGCTGGCCCGGCTTTACGGATAGGTGGTAGATATACTAATAATGCTGCCATAATCAACGCACCTATGGATGGGGCTGCTTGTAAATAACCCAATTCCACAGGACCGACTCGCAAGATATCTTTAGCAAATACGGGTAATAATGCCACTGCACCACCCAGCAAAACAGCAAATAAATCTAGGGTAATGGCTGCGAGAATTAGTTGATTATTCCAAACAAACTCAGCACCAGCAGCTAGAGATTTCAGGGATATTGGTTCTTTAGCAAAGTTGGTTTTTTGGGGTTTAATTGTGGCTGTAAGGAAAAAACATGATAGTGCTGCTAAGGCTGCTAATATATATACTGCCGTCGCGCTCTTAAAAATAGCAATGCTAAATCCTCCCAACGCTGGCCCAATTACCGAAGCTAATTGAAAGCTACTACTATTCCAAGTCGCTGCATTAGTAAAAGCACTCATCGGTATCAACTGCCACATCAGCGCATCACCAGCAGGTTTGAGAAATGCCCTAGCTACACCTGTTAATAATAAGCAGCCATAAACTAAAAAGACTGCACCTTTGTTAAATGAAATAACAGCCAAAGCTATTGAGCAAAAAGTTAGCAGTAGTATTGAAAATAAAGTAATCTTTTTCCGATCATTTTTATCGGCAATATGTCCCGTAATCAAAGTCAGCGCAATCATCGGTACAACTTGCGCCAACCCTATCAAACCCAACACCATCGCTGAATTTGTCCGCTCATATAGCTCCCAGCCCAGCGCCACGGTCTGCATTTGTCCCCCTGTGAAGAGGAGTACGCGCCCAATGCTAAATAGCCGATAATCTCGAAATTTCATGGCTGCAAAAGGATCGTGTTGTGCAGCCTTGGTGTTATGGTCAGTTGGTTTCTGTTTGCTCGAAGACATTTTTTAGTAGAGTCAAGCCGGATTCAATATGTGATACTTGCTCTGGTGTCAAACCCTGTAGAATCTCCGCAATTTCCCCGCGAGTTTTTTCCTGGGATTGCTCTAAAAGCAGTTTTCCCTCTCTCGTCAAATTCAGGACTACTCGTCGTCGTTCTTGAGGATTATCTGTCCGTTGCACCAGATTACGTTGGACTAATTTTTCTATAGTTGTTGATGCTGTGGCACAGGTGACTCCTAAATGATCTGCTACCTCAGATAAGGAAGCACCGGGATTGCGATTCAGAAAAGCAAGCGATCGCAATTGTGGTATGGATAAAGAGTCAGAACTGTGCGATCGCATTTCGGCTCGGATAAACCGCATCAATAAGGGGACTGTTTCCATCACCCTAGCGGCACATTTTTCAGAGGGTTTATCCAAACTCATAAGACTGTTTTCTCCTACATTACATCGCCACCCGTGGATAAAGTCGTCCACAGATGTAAGTCAAACCTATTAATGTTAGCAAGAGAATTGTACAGTCTAAACCGAACCCATAAATACTGGAGCCATTGGCCAGCATCGCACCCCGTAAAGCATCAACTTCATAGGTTAAAGGATTTATACTCGAAAGAATCTGTAACCAACCCGGCATCAACGAGATCGGATAAATCGCATTACTGGCAAAAAACAACGGCATTGTAATCAATTGTCCAATTCCTGTAAACCTTTCTCGCGATTTCACCAAACAGCCAATGATGAGTGAAAAAGTACAAAAACAACCTGCTCCCAAAAACACAATTAGCACAACTTGCAAAAAAGCCAAGGGATTGAGATTGAGTTTTACACCCAACAACAAAGCCAACAGATAAATCAATACCACTTGGGAAAAGCAACGAATCCCCGCAGCAAAGGCTTTACCCATGACAATCGCTGCACGGGGTATGGGTGCAACTAAGAATTTCTGCACAATCCCTAAATCACGTTCCCAAATTAAGGTCATCCCCCCGCTAAAAATGGCGACAAACAGCGCACTTTGAGCGAGGATACCAGGAGTCATGAAATCTAAGTAAGGTAAATTACCTGTAGGAATAGCACGAGTCCGAGTAAAAACTTGCCCAAATATCAGCAGCCATAAAGCTGGTTGTACTGCCCTAATCACTAAATCACTAGGATCATGGCGCAGTTTTCTTACTTCTAATTCAGTAATTACCAGGGTTTTGGTAAATAGTTCTTTAATGCCAAAAAAAATCCCCTTTGGACGCTGATATTTAGTTTCAACCCAACCGTTGAGTGGTACGTCTAGTTCTGGCTGTTTCACGATAACTCACTCCTGATACTAATTGATTTCCTGCGTAATGGATGAAGACATCATCTAAGGTTGCGTCTGGTTTGGCGATCGCTGCTTTTAAGTCTGCGGGTGAACCGGTGATAATTTCTTTACCCTGGTTCATAATCACGACTCGGTTACAGAGAGTATTTGCTTCTTCTAAAAAGTGAGTAGTTAAAAAGATGGTTGTACCAAAATTAACCCGCAGTTCTTCCATCAGCTGCCATACTTGCGATCGCGCGACTGGATCTAATCCCACTGTTGGCTCATCTAGAAATAAAATTTGCGGTTGATGTAGAATAGCTTGGGCAATTTCCAATTTCCGAATCATCCCCCCAGAGTAAGTACCAACTAAGCGATGTGCTGCATCCTCCAAACCCATGAATTCCAGCACTTCCGCAATTTGCTGTTTTCTCCGTCGAGAGGGAATATCATACAATTTAGAGAATATTAAAAGATTTTCATAACCTGTCAAACTCCCATCTGCTGATAAAGCTTGGGGTACATAACCTATTACCCTTCTGACTGATTCCGGTTGACGAGTCACATCATAACCAGCTAAATATGCTTTCCCGCTACTGACTGGTAGCAAGGTAGTTAACATCTTAATTACTGTACTTTTACCAGCACCATTGGGGCCTAGTAAACCAAAAACTTCTCCCGCTGTTACGGAGATATTCAAAGCATCAACGGCTGTAGATTTTTCAAAGCGGCGCGTCAGTTCCAAGGTTTGTAATATTACTGACTTGGGAACTTGTGCAGGTATTTCCGCAGATTCTATTCTTCCCGTAAGTTTTGTCACGAGTAGGATTTACTTCCTTTTTCAAATATTTAGTTTATCTAAATATTAGTTTGACATATTTCTTGTAAAAGTCAAGACCAAGGATTAATAATGACAACCCCAGTCCCAGCAAAATCATTTTCGTTACGAGTAACAAATAGATCATGGGGTGAAGGTATCGCGGGGTAGACTGCGATGCCTTCGGCGAGCGAAGCTATCGCGGTTCAAGTCGAGTTCTTCAGCGACTTCAGCTAGGGGGGATTGACGGAAAAATTCTGAGATTTTAGTAGGTTGTTCTGAGTTGGTATTACCTGTAGTTAGGCTTTGGGCAAGGAGTTGAATAATATATAGTTTATCGTTATGCGAAAGCTGAAGCAGTTGTTGTTCGAGTTCTGGAATAACCATAATGGGGTTTGAATGAAGGATAATTTTATTGTACTTTCAGCGTCTATTCGTTTAAATCTGGAGTTTAGACTAAAGCAGAGCGATAGCGTATAGTTTAAGTACAAATATCTATAAATTAGTTAGTTGAAAAACAAGGAAGGTTATTAATTTGACTGAAAGCAATAAATACGGACTTACAAGAGACATACCAGAAGATGTGAAGAGAAAAGTGAGACAGAGATGTGGATTTGGTTGTGTAATATGTGGTAATGCTATAGTTCAATATGAACATTTTAACCCTCCTTTTGCACAAGCAGAAAAACACGACCCAGATGGTATTACCTTACTTTGTGGAGGTTGTCACAATGAAGTTACAACAGGATTTGGATCTAAATTTCTGGTTAGTGAGAATTCAAATAATCCATTTTGTTTAAGAAGAGGTTACACTGCTCATAGATTGAAAATGGAGAATGATTATCCAGTGGTTGTGGTAGGGACAACAAGATGGGAAAACACCATAACTATATTTGAAGTGTTTGGAGAACCTATACTCCAAATTGAACCACCGGAAAAAGCTAATACTCCTTACTTGATAACAGGTGTATTCTGTGACGAGGAAGGTAATGAACTTTTTCGCATTGTTAGGAATGAGTGGATTGGTTCAACGAGTAACTGGGACATAACATTTTCTGGAGGTAAAGTTACTATAAGAAGAAAATTGCGTGACATAGCACTTCAACTTCAATACAAACCGCCCAGTGAAATAATTATTACTAAAATCAATATGTACTATAAAGGAGCTAGAATCTTTGGAGATCAAAATGGATTTAGGGCAACTGCTCCAGATAAATCTACTATTTCAATTGGTAGTTCAAATTTTAAAGGATTTTCATGCCGTACAGCATTTTCAATTGATTATTCAAGTGTCATAGTAGGTTATATGTGTGAGTATACTGGCTTTTGAGTCAGGAGTTCTCTTTAGTTCCAAAAGTTTCCTGATGAAATAAGAAGCCTAAAACAATACCTTCATCAATATCTGCTTTAACCAAGCTTCCTGTTCAGAAGATAAAGCAGGTTTTAGAATTTGTGCATAATCAATTGCTAAATGCTATATAATAGAAGTCTAAATTATTTCCCAGATTTTACTCAAAATTAAAATTTAATGACTAGGTTCATACATGATAAATTCGCCAAAGACTATCTAGAAGAATTATTAAAAGATTACGGAGAAGTCAAAGCATCAGAAAAAGTCTCAGGAGAAATTAAAGAAATAGATGTTTTATTCACACCTGCTAAACAACAAACTTCTAAATTACAAATACTGGGGTTACTAGGAAGACTTGCCGAAAATCCGGCAATAATAGAACCATACCGCAATCCAGCTTCTACCGATGAAATCTGCGACTGTATTCTCAAGTTATTAGAAGTTAAGGCTTTATTGCGACGAGAAGCTAAAGCCAATAAAATCAAACTTCAGGAGTCAGAAATTCCTAAATTGTGGATTTTGACCCCCACTATATCTGAAACTCGTTTATCTAGCTTTAGAACTATCCAAAAACAAGATTGGTTATCGGGAGTATATTTTTTAGCAGATGCCTTGCGGACAGCAATTGTGGCAATACACCAACTACCACAAACACCGGAGACTTTATGGTTGAGGCTTTTGGGTAGGGGAAGCGTACAATCACAAGCAATTATCGAGTTGCAAGCGTTACCATTAGATCACCCTTACCAAAAAGCCACCCTGGAATTAGTTTACAACTTGCGCGAAAATTTGAGAGTAAATCAAGAACTAGAAACAGATGATAGGGAGTTGATTATGCGACTAGAACCACTTTATCAAAGAGATAGAGAACAAGCTAAAGAAGAAGGAAGACAGGAAGGAAAACAAGAAGGGGAAAAAGACTTAATACTGCGTCTACTACATCGCCGGATTGGTGAAATTGATGCGTTATTAATCGAGCGAATTACAGGATTATCTATTGAAAAGTTAGAAAACTTAGGAGAGGCGTTATTAGACTTTTCTAGTGTTGCTGATTTAGAAGCTTGGTTAACCCAACACTTAATCTAATTCATTAAATCTATCAATATCCATCGTCAGGAACTTTGGTCATTTTACCAGCTGCTGTACGTCGAGTATTGGTAGAAAATGGATTAATCCATACCAACTCTTTCGACAGTTTTTTAGGAAAGGTTGCAAGCTAAAATCTTATCTATAATTACACTGCCTAAATATTATCCAAAATCTCTCTTACCCAAGCTTCCTGTTCAGAAGATAAAGCAGGTTTTAAAACTTGTGAATAATCAATTGCTAAATCAAATCTAGCTCGTTCATAGATTTCATTCAATAGCTTCTGTAAATCAATCACAGGTTCATTTTCTCCTAACCGCAAAGGAACAGGAAAAACAGGAATAGGATCTTGTAAATCAAAACTGTAAAGATCTGCATCTGGACGCTGATGACTGCGGCTAACTAAAATGTGATAATCGCTTTTAGTTGCTCCTAGAATTGGGAAAGATTCACCTAATCTCAATAGGTCAATTTCCACTAAATTAGTAGCAGATGCTAAAATTTTTTGTCGCTTGTTTTCGTAAACTGTTCTACCTTCCTTAGACCGTTTATTTTTGGGAGAAAGTATTTCAATTACAGTCACTACTTCCCGGCTTTGTGTTGCTTTCACTTCCAAAAATCGCTCAATTACCTCTTCATACATGGGAACTTTAACCTTACTAGGTTCAGCCAGTTTTGTAGTAGTTAAAGTTGTCCCAGTTTCTGCATTATTATTTCTTTTGGCAACGGCTACATCTGCAATTCCCACAAGGCAAATATCATCCACACTTGTGTAAACTCTCTCTTCAATAGAAACCCTGTATTTAGGGGCAATTTGAGGAGTTAAATCATCAGCTATGGCTACAATTAAACGATTATGTACTTGATGCCACAATTCAGGTTGTTCTAAATACGTATTCATACCAGGAAACGGATTTTGCATTTGCACTGTCTCCAAGTTATCTCTATCTCCTTTTCTATAATTATTTTATCTCATTTGTAACACTGCTAGATGACAATCATTCAGCAATACATTCAATTCTTCTGCAACTTGAAAAGGATTTTTACTTAACATTACAGCTTCATAAGGATTTCTCCCAGTTCTCAGGTTTTGATCTATCCAAAGTTGGTGAAAGTGTTACCGTTCACTTGCCTAAAGCGAATATACTAGATCAAGAAGCAATCAAAAATTTCGCTGAATACCAGAATGATATTCTAAACCAGTTAAAGGAACTGATTCGACATCATGGTTAGAGATATTCAGTTTACTGATCTAGAACAGTTGCTTTTCAAGATAGGTTTTACTAAAGTACCAACAACAGGTTCTCAACAAATCTATCAATATCCAATGTCAGGAACTTTGGTCATTTTACCAGCTTACGAACAACAGGCGTATGTTCAACCTGTGCATTTGGTAGCTGTACGTCGAATATTGGTAGAAAATGGGTTAATCAATTCCAATTCTTTCGACAGTTTTTTAGGAAAGGTTGCAAGCTAAAGTATCACCTATAATTACACTGTCTAAATGTTATCTACAATCTCCCTCACCCAACTTTCCTGTTCATGGAAACTTTAACTTTACTAGGTTCAGCGAGTTTTGTAGTATTTAAATCTGCTGTCATGGAAGGCAGAGCCTTCTAGAATTCATTCCCATACAGAGTATGGGAACGAGAAATGAACGAGAAAAGACTATTTTGAACACTAACCTACTTATCGAGTCCGGCTAATTACTGTTGAAAAACTCGACCTGTCTCCGCTTCAGCCCTAATAATAAGTATTTAATAGGACATCATATAAGAGGGAATTTAATTTTTTAACTAGTTCAGTGGGTTTAAGTCCCCCGGTTCTAACTGCCTTTTATCCCCACCCTGTAAAGGGATGGGGTATTACGGCAATCTTGATAAAACTACTATTATGTATCGCTACTTTCTGTATCCGTGCTTTCTTTGACTCGACGGATAGGTAAATTAGCAATCAAAGCGGTTGTGCGTTGGTTGCTTTCTAAGGAAAATTCCAAACCGTCTGTCTCAATTTCTACATAGCGACAGACTATGGCCAATATTTCTTGGCGCATTTTCTCCAAGGTTTGGGGATCTAAATCAGCGCGGTCGTGGGCGATAACTAATTGCAGACGGCGTTTAACTTGAGTGCGACTAGTGTCAGGTGTGCGAACAAACAGTTTTTCTAAAAGTTCAAGAATCATTGCGGCTTGGTTTAAGGCGGAGACTGGAAAATGAGTTAAACAATCTTTGTCCACAACAATTTCCGCAAGCGGGAAAATATGTTGTCGTTGGAGGAGTCAAGCTCAAGAAATTCAACAGTTTCCCCTTCTAATCTACGAGCAATGTTCTCAAAAGCTACGGCAGCGACAGAGGGAGTTTCTGATAATACTAAGGGTTCGCCACGGTTGGTAGAAACAATAACACGCTCATCGTCAGGGATCACCCCGATTAAGGGAATGGCGAGAAGTTCCTGAACATCTTGCACAGACATCATATCATTTGCCCGTACCATTGCAGGTCGGATGCGGTTGATTATTAAATGAATCTTTTTCACTCCTTGTGCTTCTAATAACCCTACTACCCTGTCAGCGTCCCGAACGGCGGAAATTTCTGGAGTGGTGACAATCAAAGCTTCTTTAGCTGGTGCGATCGCATTTTTAAACCCCATTTCAATGCCGGCAGGGCTGTCGATAACTACATACTGGTATTTTTGGGACAGGGCATTTACCAGCAGTTTCATCTGTTCAGGAGTGACTGAATCTTTGGTACGATTTTGGGCAGCTGGTAAAAGTACAAGATTGGGTTGGCGCTTATCTTTAACCAAAGCTTGTTCTAGACGACACTCTCTGGCTAGTACTTCTACAGCTGTATAAACGATCCGGTTTTCTAGTCCTAGCAGCAAATCTAAATTTCTCAGACCAAAATCCGCATCAACCAGGGCAACTTGACGACCTATTTTGGCTAAAGCCATACCCAGATTGGCGGAAACTGTGGTTTTACCCACTCCTCCTTTACCGGAGGTAATTACAATAATGCGAGTCATAATAACAAGGGAACGATTAGGCTTTGTGGAAATAAGTAGGTGAGCGTAAAAGCGTAAATATTTATAGCAGGTGACAGGAAGTGACAGGTGACAGTGCTAGAAGCCTTTTATTGTCTAAGTTTTAGCATTGGTTGATGTCCTAAACGCCTTGTCCGTTGCTATATTTTTAGGAGCAGGTTAAAGACAAGGAGGAGAAGGCAAGAGGTAAAAAGGTTTTATACCAGTAAATATTTCGTTGCATAGTGATTTTTATTTTTGCTGTTCTAATGAGAAAAAAGGCAGGAAGAAAAGATCTTCATCCGTAAATATTGAGGAACTATTGATTAATCTTACTGAACTGACTGCGAGAAAAATCAATGGCTTTAGCAATGCGAATTCCTTCGGGTGCAATATATGCCACTTCTGGGAAAAACTGTGTGAGTGATTTTTCAGGCGCTCTAGCTAAAGCATCGGCGATTCGCAATTGGGTTGGTTCCATTTGTAAAGCCATAATTAGACTCTCACGATTTCCCAGCGCACCAGCATGAGCAATTCCCCGTAGACGACCCCAAACTAGAATATCTCCATCGGCGACGACGATACCACCAGGATTGATATCTCCGAAAATAATTACCGTGCCGGGATGACGGATTTCTCCACCAGATCGTACAGTCATTTCTAGATAAAGAGCATCTGCTAGAGGTGTGGGAGTAGTTTGGAGATCAGAACTCAGGGATGGTTGAAGCTGAATTTGTTCTACAGAATAACCTAATGTACAAGCTGCGATCGCTGTTTGCCTCCGACTAGTCGCCACTGATTTTAGCTGAAGTTGGACTTCTGTTAACGTTTCGGCTAGTTCTTGCAGTTGTCTACTATCTAATAAACGGTCTTTTGCTACTAGATGCACTGGCGTATTCACTATCCGCAATCGCTCCCCAGCATTTAGCCGCTGCTTCATTTGTTGCCACATTTGCGACCAACTGAGTTCCGAAGCAGGTACTTGAGATTCAGTTGGCAAAATTAATAACAGTCTTCCTTCCTCAGTTTTTAACTGGACTTGGATAGAATTATTGGCATTCTGTTCTGGTAATGCTAACTCAATACTGTTCAAATCCGTAAAGACAGAATCAGATTCTACATTTGGTTGAACAGTATTAGATTCTACATCAACAGACGGAGAATTAGTTTGTAAATGGAGGAGAACCGAATTTAGCTCTTTATTGGGGATAATAGAATTATCTGCATCAGCAACAGTATTCTCTGCCTCTATCTCGGCAGTTTTAGCAATATTTACCTCTACATCAGCTTGTTTAGAGATAGATTCTGCATCAGGAAGTGGAGAATTTGACTCCGTTGTCAATTCCAAATTTTTTGGGAAATTAGTAGAATCAGAATTCATTGGTGATTGGGTACTCGATTTTGGATTTTGGATTTTGGATTTTGGATTGTATTTAATTAACTCCCATCTCAACTCTAAAATCTATTTCCGCGTCAGAGCATCTCTCCACCTTCCCATCTTCCTAATTACCCATTTTTTTTGCAGTCAGTCTTTGATAACTTGTAGCCAAAGCATCAGCATTACCGACATTACCGGGAAATAACACTACTGGCAAGTTAGGAAACTGGGGATGATCAGATGGTGTGATTACCATTGAACAACCGGCTAAAATTTGACCAAGTAACCGGGCTGAAGTTAAAGCCAGTCCTGTACTCAAAACATCGTTAGAAGTAATACCACCTTTACTGATTAAAAATCCGATATCAGCTGGTAAACCTTTCACAATATCCATGAGTAAAGCCGAAACTGTAGCCCCAAAATCTAACCTGGTTTTGACATCTTTAAAAGACAATTCCTGACGGCTAGTGTAAACTACTGGTGTTTTACCAGCTTTATGTACCGCTTGAACATTTTCGAGAATCTCGGTTAGCAGTTTAGCAGATTCGTTGACTCCATCATCAAGTAACCTTCCTACATTCACTTCTATTCCGACTGTCCCCTCTACCTGTAACAGCGATTCTAACTGTTGAGTCGTCTTTTTGACATGAGAACCCACAATCACTGCACCGGGTTTGCCACCACGCACGTATTCTGCCATATTTTCGGCGGCGATAGGTTGGGGGGGTAAGGCAGCCAAAGCTGTTAAAATGCTGGCAGCAGAACGGAATAAAAAGCGTTTTCCTTGACTTGCGGCTGTTAAGACATCGACAGCAAAGTTGTTGAGATCTGCTTGATTTTCTCCGTCTACTACACCACACTGATTATCATGCAGTTGTAGCAAGCGTTCTAAACTACCTGCACGGATATCTGCAAGTAAAAATCTAGTGACAGTATCTTCTTTGATGCGTCCTTTGGTTTTTTCTTCTACGTACTTGGGAAGATAGCTGTAATTGTAACTAAATACGGAATCACGAGCAAATTCGGTTTCATGTACGGGAGTGGGAATACCATCAATAATTAGATAATGAATGCTGTCGCGGGTAATTCTTCCTCCCTCGAAAAATGCAGGTACGAGAAAATGAGCATCAAAGGAACCGAGTTCTTCAGCTATGACATCGGTTTCTATGGGATAATGTCCGCGCAAGGTAGAGTCAGAACGACTAACTACGAGAAAATCGTCAATTTTTTCTGCTGCTAATGCGAGTTTGAGATTTTGACAAACTGCTCTGGTTACGGCTGCGGCTGACTCTGGGGTTAGCGATCGCGTATTGGTTAAAATAAAGAAAATCGGTGAATCATCTTTTAAGCCCAAACGTAAGGTTTCCACATCCCACCGCATCAGCAATAAGCAACTGTGAACGGTTTGTGAACCGGTGGGATCATCATCAAGGACAATTATTTTGGGTTTGTTATTCATAAATATGTCAATGGTGGAAAATATCAAAAATATTCACTAACTTGTAAAGTTTGCAGATTCGACTAAATTATTTACTACTAAATCTTGGTTATTAGCAAACAGCTTTTTATTATCGCGCAAAATCTGTTCACTTTTTAAAGCGTGAAGCAAATCTTCTTTAATTACTGGCAGTGGGGATATTACTTTTCCGGTGTCGCTAATGTTACTTTGGCACTTGTCAGAGGTAGCGAGAGTTAAGTAAGTATTTTATTCGGGTTTATTGTGATGATTATAGTTATATTCGGGAAACCAGTTTTCATCTAAGACTTGTTCTAAAGAACCAATGGGTATAAGAGGAAATATGTCAATGGCAAGTTGAGAACGATCTGATGCTTCTAATCTAGCATCTTGATAACATTCATCAAATATTTCTAAAATGTAAGGTTTTAAACTAGGACTATCTTTAAGTTCATCTTTTATCTGTGTACGAAATGTTCTAATTTCCCCTTTCCAATGTCCTTGATTACGTTCTCTTTCACTATCCCAATATTTGAGTTTTAGTAGATGGACAAGAAGCTTAATTAGTAAACTTTTAATTGCTCGCTTCTGACTTCTACCCATAGTTTCTAATTCTTCTAACAAATTCTCTAAATCAACCGAGGAAAATTGTCCTGTGCGAAGTTGGTTGATGGTTGTTCTCAGCCACAGGTAATAGTCTTGATCGTATAGGGTTTGAGTTGTTGGTTGTGTTGATATAACCATATACTGGCGAGGATTTTGCTATTTCTTTTATTTTAGCTTAATTTAGTATAAATATACTTACTTCGTAACAGGTATAAAAAGCTAAATTTATACCAAAAACACAGGTTGATGAAATCAGCCTATATGTCAAATCTACTGACAAAAATCACGATAAATCCTCTATATGTCATTGACAATTCTCAGCACGTAAAAGTATAATAAGTTCGTTTACTTATCAGTAAATAAGGTAAGACATAGTCAGTGGTGTGAGAAATGATATGATAATACCCATAAATAATAATGGTAAAGTAATTTATCAGCAATCAGATGAACTTATAACTTTTTTTAAGGAAGCAGTTCAAAAACCATTCAACGATCATCCAAGAACAGAACAATGGGAGAGATTAGTTATAGAGCCTTACAGAAGTAAGAACTTTGTTGAAATCAAAGCTATCGTAGGTGAAGGACAACAAAACGGAAAAAATTATGTTCTTTCAGGTCAAGCTAACTTTGACCAACCTTATAAGGGATTAACACAAGACGAAAGAGTCCTAGTCTATTGTTATAATAATATGAAGCAGCACACCGTAAGTCAATTATATATTTTCGAGAAGCATTCAGAAGTTTTTGAACCATACTTCTTTGAATCAAATAAGCAAGTTTTATTTCTGGACTTCGGCTGTGGACCTCTTACTTCTGGAATATCAGTAGCAAGATACTTTTCAGAACATTCACAAGGAAGGAATCAAAAGCTAAAATTCCGGTATATAGGCATAGATAAGGCTGAATCTATGCTCCGAAAAGCTAAGGAGTTTAGTCAGTTTCCTAAACTTTTTCATGAGGAAAGTAAATTTTGGTTTTTTCAGCCTAATTCGGTATCAAGTTCCTTTGCAGAAAGACCTTCTTCTTACATAACAAACTTTGCTGATGACACTTCATTAGTTGTTTTAAATTTTTCCTACTTCTTTGCTAGTCCTTCCCTAGATACAACATTTATTACGCAATTAGTTGAATTTTTGAAAGAATCAGTTTTTACAAAATTCCTGTCTAGTGATATCTGCCTCATTTTTCAAAATCCTCAACATTCAGGCTTAAATACTAATTGGCATGAGTTTTGTCAACAAGTCACTCAGTTTAAAAGTATTACAAATGGACCAATTGAAACTAATTTTTACTACCATGACATTTTGAGTGGGGTTCAAAATCGGGAAACAAAGCTTTACTATGACATTCGATTTTTAGATATGGGAGAAAACTAATGCGCCAAATCAAGAATAAGTTAACTATTGGTAATCAGTTAAGTCTTTTTGAAGATATTCCACTTTTTCAAGAGGATAAAGACAAGCACAGTGAAAGTCGTCTAGAAACAGTAACTTATGAGCAAATTAGCGACTTAATTTATGTTCGTAATTTCATCAGTAGTGATGAACATGATTTTTTAGTGGAGAAGATTGACAGTCAGATGTGGCTTACAGATTTGCAAAGAAGAGTACAGCATTATGGCTATAAGTATGATTATAAGAAGCATAATATTGATAAGTCATTTTACATTGCACCTCTTCCTGACTGGGCATTAACCTTAGCAAAAAGGCTACATAAAGTCTTTAGCCCAACAGTACCAGATCAAGTAATTGTAAATGACTACCAACCGGGACAAGGTATTTCTAGTCACACAGATTGCGTATCTTGTTTTACAGATGTCATTATATCTTTAAGCCTTTGTTCATCATGTGTAATGGATTTTAGTCATAACCAGACAGGAATGAAAACTTCGCTATTACTTGATCCAAAAAGTTTAATTGTCCTTCAAAATGAAGCTAGATATAACTGGTCACATGGAATAGCCAAAAGAAAAAGTGATTCTTTTGAAGGGAAAATAATTAAACGTTCTCGACGTATTTCTCTTACATTTAGAACTGTCATGTTCTCTGATAAATAGAGTATATGTAAAATCAGCGAAAACGTATCTAAATATTATGGATAAGATGTATTTTCCCTCTTAAAGTCCCCCAAAGCAGCAACAATAGCAATTAAAGGAGAAGTATTAATAACAATTTCCCTTGTGTTAGGCATTTTCTATATCAGATAATAATTCCTCTGCACTTAAATCAATTAATGGCACTCCATAATCATTTAATTTGAGGATAAAAGTTACTCTCTCTACTCCCACTAATGCCGCAGCCATACCAGAAGAAAGACGTTTCATTTCATATAGTTTAACTGCCATTGCCCATTTTGCTTCTTGTTCAAACTGTTCTCTAGTTTTACCAACAGCATCAGGTAAAGTTTCAGGGTAGTTAATTTTGAGTTGCAAAGACATAATTTATAAGACAGCTACATGATTAATTATACAGTATATAGCTTGTGAGTCTAGATTACCTATGCAATTATGGCTTATCCTAATCTTTATTTTCCAATTTATGATAAAATATTAATTAACCCTTATTCTAAAGATGAGGTATTGATGAAAAATACATTAACCAGCTTATCATCTTCTCTCTACAACCAAGACTTTCATCTTTGGGTAGAGTCAACGATTGAAATATTACAACAAAAAAGATTTGCAGAATTAGATATAGAAAATCTAATTTCTGAAATAGAAAGTATGGGAAATAATGATAAAAAATCAATTAAAAGTAACTTGAGAATTTTGTTGATGCACCTTTTGAAATGGCAATATCAACCAGAAAAACGGACAAATAGCTGGCGTACAACCATTAAAGAACATCGTAACCGTTTAGAAGATGATTTTGCAGCTAGTCCGAGTTTAAAGAATTATTTTTTAGAAGTGTTTAATGAATGTTATCAAAAAGCCAGAGATTTAGCAGCATCAGAAACAGGTTTATCTATCTCTGTTTTTCCACTAGAATGTCCTTTTGATACTAATTTAGTTCTCAAGTCTGATTTTTTTCCAGAATAATTTTAAAAGCCAGATACATAATTAATTGTACAGTATTTATCGGGCGCTGGTGTAGTTTGTAGAAGAGATAGCGCAATCGCTGTTTCTTGGATGCCCGTACCCCTACGGGGAAGCAAGCTACGCGTAGCGTCTCCTCAAGGAGAAGGGCTTTTGTCAGTTGGCTTATCCTAGAAAAGAGGACAACAATAAATTATGTCTTAGTTTTTTGTCCAGAAGTTCGTGAAGAATTTCATAAGATTATTTAAGCATAACTGTCTTTAATTGGGAATGATTTTTTGTAATTTCTTACTTACCTCCACATCAGTTTCCAAAAATTCATTAGCTTGAAGAATTTCATACAGATTTACATTTTCTTCTAACAAACAAGCATGACCGCTATCAGGTAATAATACTGTCTTAGTATTAGGTAAAATATCATCTAATCGTTCTACCTCACTGACAGAAGGTAAAAGACGATCGCTTCCCCCTGCAATTAATAACACTTGTTGCGTTAGCTGTTGCAATTTTTCCTGATCAACATTAAACTCTCGCAATAACCATAACCGCCAGTTAATGGTTTCTGGTGGGACTGAACGCATAGCTTTTAGCAGTTCATGGCGATCGCTACTAGACATCCGTGGTAAAGATGCCAAAAACGGTAACAGTCCTAATGCACCAACATCATAAAACCATGATGGCACTAAGTCAGTTAATTGAGATAATGAGTTCAGCCAAGGACGTAGTTTGAAAGCTGAAGCGGGATTAATTAAAATAATGCGTTTAAATAACTGTGGTGATCGGGTTGCTACTTTCATCGCCAAACAACCCCCAAATGACTCACCACACAGGTAAACTGGTCGGTGGCAGCTTTTTTCTAATTCTGAGTGAATTAAGTCTAAAACGTTGTTTGTTAGCACATCCCAGGTAGTGAGGTCTTTCCTGGGGATCGCCAAGCATCGAACATCGAAGCCAAGTTCTAATCCAGCCGTTTGCGATCGCAACAATTGACCAGTTCCATCCATCCCTGGTAAATAAACAAACAGCGGATACTCTAGTTGTACTCGTTTCGGTGTCAGAAAACAAGGTTTAAGTTCAACGTGTGCCATTTTACAAATGTGTGTCTTCATTATATTAACCTTGTTTAACTTTACCGTTTCATTCACGCTGATGGGGAGATCGGCGGACAAGAGATGCGGGAATGCGGAGAAAATTACCAATTACCAATCATTAATCATCAACCTTTCCAGACAAAAATTAGTCAACTCTGAAATCTTGATTACAGAATTGAGTGCAGATTCTAAGATTATATATAAATATATGAAAGCACTAAAATTACCCTTCACACTTTCATTCAAGGTTGGTAATTGATGATTGAAAATAAATATTTAGAAAAACTATTCTCTGTTTCCTTGCGAATAAAAAAATTGGTGCAGCTGGCAAACTTCGGCATTTTTCTGTGATTTCGGAGAAGATAAATAAATCCTGAGATTATCCAGAATATTTTTTCTCAAAAAATCGCAGTTAATCTTGATGTGATTTTTACATTTCTTTACTCTATTTTAGAGCATCTTCATAGAATGTCTAAATTACAGATTCAACTATATTTTCTGAATTGGGGTTAGTGTTTCGTCTATCAATACCATTCCATTTTAAGAATCAGTGCCATAAACTGCTGACACCATGATCTTTAGCAACTATTATCCCTAATGGGACGATAAATTAGCTGGATTTCTAGATATTAGATAACAATTCTTGAGTTGAGGAACTTTGCTAATATTAAATGGTAGTTTGAAAAAATGAGTAGCCATGTTATATAATTACGTGGTTTTACCGCATTAACGAAGAGAGAAAACGGTTTAATAATTTGTTTTTTAATTTTGCATGAATCTAGTGAATAAAACAGAAAAGACATTTGCACTGACGACACCTCTATACTATGTAAACGATGTTCCTCATATTGGCAGTGCTTACACAACAATGGCTGCGGATGTAGTGGCACGGTTTCAGCGCTTATTGGGACATCGAGTACTGCTAATTACGGGTACAGATGAACATGGACAAAAAATTCAGCGGTCAGCAGCTAGTTCTGGAAAAGCACCACAAGAATTTTGTGATGAAATAGTACCCAGTTTCCTGAACTTGTGGCAGGTTCTCAATATCCAATATGATCGCTTTAGTCGCACCACCGCTGCTAACCATCACGCAATTGTCAAAGAATTCTTCCAAAGAGTTTGGGAAAATGGCGATATTTACCAAGGACAACAAAAAGGTTGGTACTGCGTATCCTGTGAAGAATTTAAAGAAGAACGGGAACTGCTCGAAGATAAACGCTGCCCCATACATACTACCAAGGAAGTAGAGTGGCGAGACGAGCAGAACTACTTCTTTAGACTATCCAAATATCAAACCCAATTGGAGGAATTCTATCAGTCTAGACCAAATTTTATTCAACCTGCAAGTCGGCGGAATGAAGTCCTCAACTTTGTGAATCAAGGTTTACAAGACTTTTCGATTTCGCGGGTAAATCTCGATTGGGGTTTTCCAGTACCTGTAGATTCTAAACATACCCTTTATGTTTGGTTTGATGCGCTGTTAGGTTATGTCACAGCATTGTTAGAACCTGATGCAGAACCGACTTTAGCCAATGCCTTAGAAAAATGGTGGCCAATTAATCTGCACCTCATTGGTAAAGATATATTGCGTTTCCATGCAGTTTACTGGCCAGCAATGCTGATATCAGCAGGTTTACCCTTACCAGAGCGAGTTTTTGGCCATGGATTTTTGACTAAAGATGGTCAAAAAATGGGGAAAACCCTAGGTAATACCCTAGATCCTGTAGCGTTAGTTCAACGTTATGGTAGCGACGCAGTTCGTTATTACTTCCTTAAGGAAATCGAATTTGGCAAGGATGGCGATTTTAATGAAGTTAGATTCATTAATGTTCTGAATGCAGATTTGGCAAATGATCTAGGTAATTTGTTAAATCGCACCTTAAACATGGTGAAGAAATACTGCGCTGGTAAAGTGCCGTCAATTGCTCAGTCAGCTATCCCGGCTGAAAATTCTTTAAAAGCAATTGGCTTAAGTCTAGGAGAGAAGGTGAAACAAGCCTACGAAACACTAGCTTTCAATGAAGCCTGCCATGCTGTTCTGTCGCTGGTACAAGCCAGCAATAAGTTTATTGATGATCAAGCTCCTTGGACATTATATAAACAGGGAAAGCAGGAAGAAGTTGAAGCAGTGCTGTACACGGTTCTTGAATCAGTGAGACTAGCAGCTTATCTCCTCTCCCCGATTATT
The DNA here is from genome assembly GCF_014698305.1 of Anabaena lutea FACHB-196. Taxonomy (GTDB): domain Bacteria; phylum Cyanobacteriota; class Cyanobacteriia; order Cyanobacteriales; family Nostocaceae; genus Anabaena; species Anabaena lutea. Next base: position 45,660 of record NZ_JACJST010000008.1, read on the forward strand.
CCCAATATCAGCAGTGATATTTATCAGCAACTCGGCTGGGGAATAAACTTTAACGATCAAACAGAAAGTTTAATTATTGCGCCTTTTACTACCCATGCAACATGGGGCGTATTATCCGATCAACAACAGTTGGGTACACCTCAACCAGTTTTCAAGCGGATAGAAGCTTTAAAAAATGATTAGTACTTTCCATTTTTGATTTACGCAAAAAATTTGATCGGGGCTTAATTAATCAGCCCCGGAAAATTATCATAAGCCACTCTAACAAGTATGTAAAAGTTAGCGATTTCTATCAAAAATAACAAGGATAAAAACTGAGGTATGAGAACAATGTTGAATAATTTGGAAAACGACTCAATATTTACGCCAGAGCAGGTTTTAGAAAATCGCGGTCGTGTGGCTATATTTATTGATGGCTCCAATCTATTTTATGCGGCGCTGCAACTAGGAATCGAAATTGATTACACGAAGTTGCTGTGCCGTTTAACTGGGGGATCAAGGCTGTTGCGTGCTTTCTTTTATACGGGAGTAGACCGAACCAATGAGAAACAGCAGGGATTTTTGCTGTGGATGCGTCGCAACGGCTATCGAGTCATTGCTAAAGATTTGGTACAGCTGCCAGATGGCTCAAAAAAAGCTAACTTAGATGTAGAAATAGCTGTGGATATGATGGCGCTGGTCGATTCCTATGATACCGCAGTTTTAGTGAGCGGTGACGGCGATTTGGCTTACGCGGTAAATTCCGTCAGTTATCGTGGTGTGCGGGTTGAGGTGGTGAGTTTGCGATCGATGACTAGTGATAGTTTAATTAATGTGAGCGATCGCTATATCGATTTAGAAGCCATCAAAGAAGATATTCAAAAAACACCCCGTCAAAGCTATCCATATCGACCTTTAGCTGGGATGGGTTTTTTGGATGACCATCGAGATAGTGAAGGACATTTAGAAATTCCAGAATAATGCAATATCAAGAAGGCAGGAAGAATGAGGGAGAAAATTCTACAAAAAGCAGGGAACCAGAGAGCATTGAGCAAGGGGACAATAAATATGGAGATTTTAACTCCGGCTCATCTTTCTCTTTTTCACCCTTGCTTCTTTGTTCAAAACTTCTGAGGAGAAGTAAAACCAACTCCTCCTGCTTCCATTTATGGAATAATTTACAATGGCCAGTCAATTGGTATTACTTACCTTTAACTTTATTTTTGGTCATTGGATTATTTTCTTGTAGTAATCAATCATCTACTAAATCAAATAATGATGATTCATATCCACAAAAAGTAGATAGTAAATTGACTTTTTTTGGTGTTGCTTTAGAACAATTTGATGAAGTTGGCAGACCAATTTGGAAAGTCAGAGCTAAACAAGCAAAATATACCAAAGAAAAGGAAATAGGTGAAGCCGAAAATCCTGATGGTGAACTATACCAAGATGGCAAAGTAGTTTATAAAATTAAAGCTGATAAAGCCGACATCCAGCAAGATGGCAAACAACTGTTGCTCAAAGGGAAGATTATCGCTACAGATCCTCAGAATGGCATTGTTTTGCAGGGAAATGAATTAGAATGGCGACCAAAAGAAGATTTATTAATTGTTCGCAATCAGCTAAATGGTACTCATAAACAGTTGAAAGCTGTAGCACAGGAAGCAAGAGTTAAAACCCGTGAACAGCGTGTAGAATTCTCCGGGAAAGTGGTAGCAAATTCTACTGAACCACAATTGCAAATGCGAACTGAGCATTTAGTTTGGCAAATCAAAGCCGAAAAATTAATTAGCGATCGCACAATCGAAATTGACCGTTACAAAAATAATCAAATTACTGACCGTGGTAAGGGAAATGCCGCAGAAGTTAACTTAAAAACTAAAATTGCTACTATTCAACCAAAAGCCCAGATACAATTACTAGATCCACCGATGCAAATAACTAGTAACTCTATCACCTGGAATATAACTCAAGAAATGGTCACTACAAATTCACCCTTGCGCGTTTTTCACCAAGCTGAAAATGTGACAGTGACCGGTAATCAAGGGAAAATGAATATCCCACAAAAAATAATTAATTTAATCGGCAATGTCAATGCAGTGGGACAACGTCAGCAATCTTTAAAATCAAATATACTCACTTGGGATGTAGACAAAAAACTTCTAGAAGCCCAGGGAAATGTCGTTTACCGCCAAGTTGAGCCAAAATTAACTTTCACAGGTGAAACAGCCGTCGGCAACCTGCAAACAGAAAATATCACCGTTAACGGTGGTACTTCTAAAGAGAGAGTGCTAACGGAGATCATTCCCCAGGATGGAGGTTAGGAAGGGACACGGGGATGGGGTGATGGGGAGATGGGGAGATGGGGAGATGGGGAGACGCGGAGACGGGGAGACGCGGGGACGTGAGGAAAATTAAGAATTACCTGTCACCTGTCACCTGTCACCTGTTCCCTGTTCCCTGTTCCCTGTTCCCTATTTACGAACTTTTCAACAAGATTTCATTTCGGCTCCCTGCACCTAATTGTGGTAAAGAATTCTTAGGAGAGTGGGGAGCAAGGGCATGAGGTATGCCGGCAGATACTTGCAATTGTTTGACGAGGTGTTGCAAAAGTTTATCCTGTTCAGCACGGAAACCCGATACATTACCACCACGATTGATGATCGCAAACCAGACTAAACCGCGATCGCGTGTGGGTACAACTCCGGCTAAAGCACTCACATCATTAAGAGTGCCAGTTTTCATTACAGTCGCAATTGGTAGGTGTCTAGCGTGCAGTGTCCCCCGATCATCAAAGCCAGACATAGGGAATAAGTCACCCAGAGTTAACTGATGGGCTGATGCTTCTCTTTGCAGCGCCATTAGCATAGCACAAGCTGCTCTAGGGGAAATACGATTTTCGCGTCCTAGTCCAGAACCATTAATTAACTGAATTTCCGACTGTGGTACTTGAGCAAGATTAGCGGCCGTGGCTTTAACTACAGTTGCTCCCCCCACTGTATCCGCTAACATTTCTGCAATATCGTTATTACTGTAAACATTCATCTCCTTAATCAGTTGCTTTAAGGGTAAAGAGCGATGACGTACCAGTAAGGTTTGTTGGGGTTTGGGCTGTGCTTCTACTTTAACAGTACCAGCAATAACAACTTGGGGCTTGGGTGTTCCCTTAGGCATGATTGAGTATTGGTAAACCACAGAACGATTCCAAGTCTTGTGATTCAGGGCTTGCTTGAGCAATTGACCGGCCAACAGGGGCTGACGTTGAAAATTCATGGCAAAATTGCCAATAATTACCAAATTTCCCTTTACTTGCTTAATGCCGATTTTGTTGAGAGTATTACCAAGAGCGATCGCTTCTTCTCCCACAAACATCGGATCATTACCACCTGTAATCACCAAATCACCCTGTACTACGCCATTGACTACGGGGCCTGTTGCACTGATCAAAGTATCAAATTGATGGTCTGGACCCCAAGTTTTAAAAGTGGCTAATGAAGTTGCAATCTTAGTTAAAGATGCAGCTGGTAAAGGTATAGTCCCTTGGTGATTAGCCATCAGCATAGGACCTGACTGCAACCAAATACCCTGATGTGGCATCAGATTCTGGGCTACCAACTTCGAGGTAATCAACTCCTTGAGATATTGCTGCACTGTCATAGCACCTGCTGGATTAGGATCAGGAGCAATAACAAAGCCAGGGCTACTTTGCCAAGCCAATGCATCTAAAGCATCTAAAGGCTTAATCTTCACTCCAGCCATGTCTAGCCAAAGCGAAACCAAACCTGAACCTAATAATTCCAGCATATTTAATTCCTCTATCTTGTTTCAAATTTTTATATTGTTTACTTTGCTGGGCTATCACGCCTTTGAATTGGAGTTTTTTGCACTGGGAATGCTTTTCAAGTAGAAAAGTAGTCAATAATGGACAGCTTAATATACAAGCTGTATTTATGCTAATCAGCAATAAATAAAGCTTATGCTACGCCGTCTTTTAGAATCCAAAATCTAAAAATCTAAACTCCAAAATCCTATCAACATACTAGTCATAGTTTTCACCAAACGTATTTGCTTACCCTCTTTACCCTACTTAACTTCAGCCAGTTTTTTTAATCGAGTAGAGCTTACTTCCTTTCTGGGTGTGCTGCTTCCTCTTCCGAAGGAGTACCCATTTGATTAATGGCTGCAATCATCTGATACAAACGCCCTAAGTCTCGCTGATTGAAGTATAAAATTAGGCGAGGTAATTCAGATGTTTCATCTTGTCCTTCTTGAGGTAATGTCTGACTTTTTGCGATTTTGCCCTTAACAAGAATGTCCTTAAAGTCAGTATTTAGTCGTTCTACGTCAGCATCTGATAAATCTTGTCTCAGACGGATGACTAACTGATCACCTACATAGCGACTAGAGTGATAAACCTGGTAAAACTGGGTAATTGCATTACAAGCAACTTCCAGATTATCTGTGATGGTGTATAAACTAGGATCATCCGGACTAACAAGCCCTGTTTTTACCAATTGCTCATCAACATATTTACTCCACGAGCGCCAGTAATCACCACCAGGGGTATCTATTAAAACCAAAGGAACTGGACCAAATTTTCCTGTTTGGCTTAATGTCATACATTCAAAAGCTTCATCTTGAGTGCCAAACCCACCGGGAAATAAAGCCACAGCGTCACTTTCTTTGAGCAGAAATAGCTTGCGAGTAAAGAAATATTTGAAGTGAATCAGTTTCGGATCACCTTCAATAAAAGGGTTGGCCTGTTGTTCAAAAGGTAACTGAATATTTAAGCCAAAAGAATTTTCTCGCCCAGCACCTTCTTGCCCCGCCTGCATGATACCACCACCACCACCTGTCATGACCATAAATCCCAATTGAGAAACAGCGCGAGCAAACTGAAGTGCTATCTGGTATTCAGGGGTTTCTGGTGCTAAACGGGCAGAACCAAAAATAGTGATTTTGCGAACATGACGGTAGCCATAAAAAAGCTGAAAACCGCCTTCCATGTCTGCTAAAGCGGCGGATAATATCTTCCAGTCAAGACGCTCAATTTCACTATCAGCTAGACGAATTATGGTGGCAAGTGCCTGTTGGATAAATTGCCGATGTTTTAAGGTCGGTAAACGATCTATCAATTCAGCCATATCGGCTTGGAGAGACTCTAAGTAGTCAAACGACGCAGATGAGGTCATGAGAATAGCCGTAATGATGGCATTATATTTTATCTAAATTTTGTGCCTAATTTGTCAGAAAAATACTAAAACTCCCGTGAGATTAAATTTTGAATTTTCAAATTGTTATGATGATACAAAATAATCAGTAGTTGTGCAAAATAAATTCTCTACTTGGGATAGGGAACAGGAAAATCTTAGTTGGGATAAAATAAGGGGATTTTATTTTGAGTAAATATTTTTTAATTCCAAAACTTTAAATGATTGGCATCAAGAAATTTGAGATTAATGAGGGTTTGCTGATAGCGTAGCTTGGCGTAAGCCATAAAAGTCTTTTCGTTAGGGTCAGGAGTCAAAATTCAGAATTAGAAGCATTAAGAATAATTCAAGGAAAGGAAAGTGATTGGTTTTTGATGGGTTTAATGTCTATTTTTTGCACCTGACAAAGCCGTTTATTCCCCTCAATTCCTTGATTTATATACGTTTTATGGTTATATGCCTAACCACACGATCCGCGAACAGGGACCCCTAATTACGAATTACGTTGGCGTAGCCTGCTGTAAGCATTATTACGAATTATTTAAGTTTGATTTTTGAATTATCCCCACATTACCAAATTGCCAGAAATTAATCCTAGTATCCCAATAAAGTATGGATGTATCTCGTTAAAGAGACACATCCCTCTTATTTGAAAATAAAGTTGTCCAGAGACACGAATTTTGCGCCTCTAAAACTAGCTGATAAATATTCACCTAACACTAGATCAAATGGACAACTCAATAGCATTTTGTAAACGATTGAGGTTCAAAGATACTTCTCTAAAGTAGTAGCTAATGTAGTTTTCGGCACAGCACCGACAACCATATCTACTTTTTGTCCATCTTTAAAAATCATTAATGTGGGAATGCTGCGGATACCATATTTACCGGCAACTTGAGGATTCTCATCAGTATTGACTTTTACTACCTTGAGTTGACCTTCATACTGCGATGCTATTTCATCGACAACAGGAGCTACCATCCGGCAGGGGCCACACCAGGGAGCCCAAAAGTCAACTAAAACAGGTACATCGCTATTAATTACTTCTTGATCAAAACTGGAGTCTGTGACTTGTGTAGCTGCTGACATGCCTAAAAACCTTTGCCTATTGTATTTGATGAGTTTCGTGAAAATTCTACCATAGCAAAAACGGATGCTCGAAAGCTAAGAATGTACATTTGCAAAGAAGCTATAAAATTTATGCATGATCATAAGGAACCGCCCGAACAGTAGTCCGGGCGGAGTGTGGTGTGAGGAGTGAACGGAAACATGCGTCTCCGCTATTTCTATTGTAGGCGACATATAGGATTTTTCCAGTGATTGTTGAGGGCGCTGGAAAAATTTTTTGGTGGCAGGTGACAGAGGGCAGGGGGCAGTAGGTAATTATTTCTCCGCGTCACCGCGTCTCCCCATCTCCGCGTCCCCGTTCCCCAGTAGCTTTACTTACCCATGCCTAATTGTTGGGCTTTTTGATAGACTTTGCCTTCGGTTAACAGTGAAGGAGCAATCACAACTTCAACTTGCTGCATTTCTTTAATATTTTTGGCTCCTAATGTACCCATGCTAGTTTTTAAGGCTCCGACTAGATTATGAGTCCCATCATCTAGTCCAGCAGGACCCGTGAGTATTTGCTCTAGAGTACCGGTAGTACCCACACGAATACGAGTACCACGAGGCAGAACTGGGCTTGGAGTGGCCATGCCCCAATGATAACCCCTTCCTGGGGCTTCAGCGGCTCTAGCAAAGGGAGAACCAATCATGACACCATCAGCACCGCAGGCGATACACTTACAAATGTCTCCGCCTGTAATTAAACCACCATCAGCAATTACAGGGATATATTTACCAGTTTCCCGATAATAATCATCTCGGGCTGCGGCACAATCTGCGATCGCTGTTGCTTGTGGTACACCCACGCCCAATACCCCACGAGATGTACAAGCAGCACCAGGTCCAATTCCCACCAATACTGCCGCTGCACCGGCTTTCATCAAATCCAATGTGACTTCATAGGTTACACAATTGCCCAGCGCCACAGGAATGGGCATAGAACGGCAAAATTCAGCTAAATCAAGGGGAATGATCGACTCTGGGGACAAGTGGGCTGTAGAAACTACCGTAGCTTGGATAAAAAATAAATCCGCCCCAGCTTTGGCGACTACTTCACCAAATTTACTAGCACCGGCTGGAGTAGCACTCACTGCCGCAATACCGCCTTGTTGTTTAATTTCCTGAATACGTTTTTCAATTAATTCCGGCTTTATTGGTTCGGCATAGAGTTCTTGCATTAGGGCCACAAATTCTTCTTTACCGACGGAGGCAATCCGATCTAAAATCGGTTCGGGGTCGGCATAGCGAGTTTGGATACCCTCTAAATTAATCACGCCTAAAGCGCCTAACTGGGACAAACGGACAGCCATATTGACATCGACAACACCATCCATTGCACTGGCAATAATGGGGATTTCTCGTTCAATATTGCCAATAGTCCACTTAGTATCTGCCAAACTCGGATCGAGTGTTCTGTTACCGGGGACTAGAGCAATTTCATCAATTCCATAAGCTCTACGAGCTATTTTTCCCCGCCCAAGTTGAATTTCCACGCTTTCACTTTTCTCAAATCTGTTTAAGCTAGGGTATCAAATTGTGGGGATATTGGCAGGGATTTTTTCTAGGAGATAGGGTATGGGGGACTGGAAATTGGTTTTTCCTGAATTCCGAATCCCCATTTATCTTCTATTTTTAGCTTGATCTGCGCCTGTATAGCCAGTCGCTACCCACAGAATAGCTCTAGCTCCATCACGGATCGATTTTTCAATGGGTTCTGGCGATTTTTGTGAAGGAACTGACACGGCTTGAAAATAAATACCCCGACTACCTAAAATAATTTCACCGATAACACAAGCACGACGCATATGAAAGTCGGAAGTAATTAAATAAACTCTTTTAATGCCGCGAGATTTCAAATCATCTACCAAGGTAGTAAAATTAGTAACTGTATCTACGGCTTCATAGTCCAAGTGCAAACGCCGGGGATCAACTCCTGCTTTGGTAAACACTTGTTTAGTATATGTAGGTGGACTACCTCCAGTAATCCATATCGGTATATTGGGATGCTTACGCGCAAAATCTGCTGTAAATTTTTCCCTTTCTAAACTTCTCGTGGAACCACCTAAAACTAACATTGCTTGCGGTTGTACAAATTGGTTTTGTACTTCTTTGTATCCCCACCACAGTAAGAATGGTAGAATAAAAGACATAAGTCGCAAAGATTTACCTGTAAACAGTAGCTTATTCAAGGCTCTATAAAGTAAGTCTGTGAAGACCAGGATTTTCTCTAAAAATTATAAAGTTATGCAGAGTAGGAAGTTTAAGCAAATTATACCCAAATTAAGATTTGGCAAATTTTTATGTGGATATGTATTGAACTACACCATAAATATAGTAATGCTATCTTTGATGAATTATACTAACCCATATTTGAAAATATATCATAGGGGTGGAAACCCATTTCTTGATTGAATTTTTTTAGATCATGAAAATAAACAGGATCTATTTTGGAAACTAATTAATATATTCATTTCACCTTCATGCACTGATGTGAATTGTTACTGAGAAGGTTGTTAAAATTTTAGCCCTCTAATAAATGAAATGTTCATTCACTATAAATTTTATCCGGAAAAATTGTGGTGAATCATCAAATTTTCCCTCTCCAAGACGAATTCAGAGAGGTTTTTGATCACAAAACTGCACTCGATGCTGCTAAAACTAAAAACATCTGAGCTTGCAGTAAAAATACGGGACTGGTGCGACTTGAACGCACGACCTGACGCTTAGGAGGCGTCCGCTCTATCCAACTGAGCTACAACCCCAACTATGAAGCATTTACAATTATAGCAGTAGTTTTAGGAAGACTGCCAAATATTTTCCCAAATACCGCCACCAACTTCTAAACCACAAAGATGACTTTGTGCCTTGAGAATAATTTTAGATTTGCTGCCATTTAGTTCTCGCAATTCTAAATCTAGTTTTCCTTGCATGGTGTCTCGACAACAGTATGCTAACCCATCGGTTGTGGGTGCGCGTAGGGGCGTACCTGGTAAATCGGTAGTTCCTGTCAATTCAACCTCATAGTGAGAGTTTTTGGCTTGCATTTGCCATCTTCCCCAAGGATGAATTTCCCAGTTTACTTGTGAATTCCAGGGAACGAATTCATAAAATTTGCCTTGGTAATGTATCCCAATCATGGCTACAGATTCCATCCACCACAATACACCACGTCTTCCCCCTCCGGCAGTTAATGCTAAGTCTGGTTCGTCGTCAAAATAATTACAATTAAGCCAAAACCATTTTTGGGGAAAAGCACCACCCCAATTTTTTTCTCCGTAAGCTGGGGCGTTGGTGAATTCATAGATTTTACCATTCCAGTCTATAAAACCGGTGGCTAAACCGTGAGCCATTAAAATTTGCCATCCTGGTTCAAATATCTGAGAAAATGATAACCACCCGGCGGTTGATTGCTGAATATTATTTTGATTACCCCAAGCGTATACGGGTGTAATCTCATACTGCCATCGGCAATAATTACCTGTTCCATGATCTGTAATTATGCCTTGGTTTAAGGTCGCGGTGGCTTGATAGCCTTGTTGAATATGATGCTCAAATTCCGTGGGGGCTAGATATTGGGGGGAAATTTGTAGGTCTGTTTTTCCCCAATGTCCCAAAGCTAAGACATCCTGACTCGCCCAAAATTTGTTGACATCAGGAAAAGTACGACAGAGATACTCATCATTTATGCCCAGGATTTGGGCTGCACCGCCACTATAAGGCTGATTACCGATGGGATCTTCGATGGAGTACATGAAGGCAATGGTTTGCCCAATTTCGGGCAATGTAACGCGATAATACCAGCCTTCAAAGAAGCGGCGACTACTTCCGTCCCAATGGTAGCCGCTGTGGGGTGTTTGGGTTAAGTCTAAGAAGTTTTTGGGAATAGTAATCATCGGTTGTGATTTGTTGCCTATTTTCAGTATGAGTCATGTTCATGTTTTAACACAAGAGGATGTCTCAAAAGTTTTGGGCAAATACAAGCCGCCACTACACAGCCCCACTGTACGTACGTGTAATCGAAAATAAATACTTTATTAAACCGTAAAAACGAGTTTTATTGTTTAGATACGGCTACTATCCTTGTAGGCTATCACTTATAAGTAAGTTGGCAACCTTAAACAATGTGATTGTCTTATAGTAATAGTCCGGATGGTTTTTTATAATTTTGTATCTTTTATAAGCTAGAATACAAGTAAATTCAAGTATAACTACCGTAGTTACGTAGGTCAGGTAAGATAAGTATAAATACTTGATTTTCAAGGTATCGGATTTTTGAAGAGCCAGGAGTATTGGAACTATGAAAGAGCGGGTAAAAATTTTACGGAATGTGGAGAATAAATATGTTGAAGCAACTATTTTACCTATCACTCCGAGGCATATTGAAGAAATAGAATTAATTTGGAAACCCCAACTTAAACATAATAATTGCTGGGATCAAAATTTAGACTTCAGAACCTATTTTCAAAAAGGAGAATCAGATACAAAATTCTATGTTTTGGAATGTAATTGCATGACTCAGGGTGTAATTTGCTTAACTTCTAATTACTTATCAATGTTAGAACCAAGTAAAAATTTGCTTTACTTAAATTTATTAAATGTCGCTCCTTGGAACCGTTTAGAGATCCAAGATCCACCAGATTTTAAAGGAGTAGGAACAACTTTGACAACATTTGCAGTTATACATAGTATCAATTTTGGATTTCAAGGGAGAATAGGTTTACATTCTGTAGAAAAAGCAGAAAAATTTTATGAGAAAATGCATTTCGTTAATTTAGGGCATGATATCAGCTACCAGAATTTAAAATATTTAGAATTGCCTAAAGACGATGCGGAATTAGTAGTTCTAAATTATTTATTGCTCTGCAATTTAAATTAGTAGCATTCATTATATTAGGACTTACGCAAAACAGAACCAAAGTAGTGGTAATTCATGAATTACCGCTACACAGGAATAAGGTTTTCAGTCACATCTTGCGTAAGTCCTATAGCAATCCTATTGGAGTTGTGAATCCCTTATGGGAGACGGAGGCAAAGACAAAAGAGATAAAAAGTGAAAAAAACATTAAGAAATATTTCAGGAATTATTGCAATACTTTAATGAAGTTCAACTTTAGTAAATATACGGCACAGATGAAAAAACTCATGCTAGATTAAGAGCAAGGTACGAAAAAGTTAAAAGTCAAACAAAAACTTTCGAGTTAGAGCCTGTACCTCCTGCTCTAATGCCTTCGCAATAACTGTTAGGTTGTGGCTTCCTGTACAATATGTTTTCGCCTTGATTTCATCGAGTTGTGATTGGAGGTGTTTGAACTCATAGCCAGAAATGCCTGCCTAGTTAGAATGAAGGATACACAATCCTGAGTAGTTGATTGCGAATCAGGTTCACCTTAGTTGATGTAGTTAATTCGGGTTATCCCATTTTATTAAATTCTTGCTTGATGATGAAGCCGCTGTAAGTTGCTGATGTAGATCGGTCGCAACTTCAGCGGTTTCTGTTGTAATAAGTCCTTGTTGAGTGGGACTAAATTCCTAATAATAGCTGTAATTAAATATGATGTTTGTTCTCATATATTTTGATATAACTCAATAATCCTAGATGTTATTCACTTTGTAAGGTAATTATAGTCACTTCTGGTGGACAAAATAATCTTCCGGGGAAATAAGTTCCTAAACCACGATTAACATATAGCTGATTTTTGCCTATTTGATGTAAGCCTTGTGACCATTCCCAATGGTGGAGAATAGAGTAATTTTTTCGCAAAAATGACACTTTACGCCGGATTTTGATAGGTATTTTTCGCAGGATTTTTTTGTAAAAATACACTGCTGGGCCTAGACCGGGAATCACGATTTGTCCACCGTGAGTATGACCAGATAATTGCAAATCTACGCGCCATTTTTGCAATGTTTCTGCTGTATCTGGGTTGTGGGATAGAACTATACGCGGTGTAGTAGGGTCTAGCTGATTCATGACTAGTGTAGGATTGAATTCCTGTGAGTAACGGTCTGCTAGTCCTATTAGTGGTAATTCTTTTCCTAATGGATAAGCGATTTCGTTCCAGAGGACATGAATACCAATTTTTGTCAGTGCTTTTGTAACTTCAGATTTTGAATTGACATAACATATATCATGGTTCCCCAATACAGCATAGACACCACAACGACTTTCCAGATGTTTGAGGTTTTTTGCTAGTTGCTGAATAGGTTCTGGTGTTGTAGTGATGTAGTCACCAGTTAAGAGAACTAAATCTGGTTGTTCTTGGTTGCTGAGTGCGATCGCTCTTTCTAGCATTTTATCTGATAATCGCACACCATCGTAATGAAAATCTGACATCTGCACCAGTTTTATACCTTGTAATGATGCAGGTAATCCCGCAATCTTAACCGTTAATTTCTCAGTACTCAACGGTCCAGATAATAACCTGTGCATAAGGCGGTTAATAATTTTTAATAGTAGGGCTTATAGTCTAGCGAAAATTAATTGATTAGTTTGTATCTATGGAGTAACTTTTTGGAAATTTCATGAAAGTTGGATACCTTAGCGTGTTTATACTTGTTTGATTTAAAGGTTATTCAAATTTTAGCAATACAATCGAGGGCGGGGAAACCCCGCCCCTACTGAAAAATTCCCAAAAAAAATTATTCCACAACCGCAGGTAGAGATGTTGCTAAACTTTCTCCATTAGTCAAATTTTCTCCTTGACCTTGAGAAGTGAAAATTTGTTTCAAAACCTGCATCAAGATGCGGGGATGGAAAAATGCCCTGGGTTGCTTTTGCATATGCATTACTTCTAAAAATAATTGATGAACTTCCGGACTTTGGCTTTGCAGCATCAATACTTGTTCTAAATACTTCTGCATCAGTTTGTTGATTAAACTGGTTTGTCCTCCCTCTGTGGTAGACCAACGGAAATCCTCACCCGTAGCTATCATCCAAGGTACGCTAATGACCTTGTTGAGTTGCTTTTGAAATCTTCGGGATAGACCAATTAAATTACCTTGTTGACTTAAACATTCATCCAGAGTCATAGCACCTAAAGCAGCGGTAGTCATACCTTGACCGTAAACGGGATTGAAGCTACAGACAGCATCACCCACTACTAGGAAATTTTCTGGAAATCGAGACAGTTTTTCATAATGATGCAGACAGTTTTCTGTGCGTTTATAGGCATAAATTGGTGACAGGGGTTGGATTTTTTTGATAGTTTCGTAGATAATAGGCGATCGCAAACTACGAGCAAATTCTAAAAAACCTGCCTCATCCGTAGGTGGATAATCCCGACCAACACCAACTAATGTGATAATCCAGCGATTACCTTCGACTTGATAAATCACGCCCCCACGAGTACCAGGTGCTTGTGTTGTTATATACACAGCGTTCCAATCTTTTTGCAAATCAGCCGGAATCTCATACCAGCGACTAGCGTAACCTAAAAAAGAATTGACAACTGTTTCCTGGGGTGGTTCATAGCCCATTGCTTGTAACCAATGAGGTGTGCGTGAATTTCGTCCAGTTGCATCCACCACTACATCAGCAAATATCTCTACTTCCGGTTCGTTAGCAGTGCGTATCCGCACACCCGTCACACTGACTTGATTGGTAAGTAAGCCCGTTACTTGTGTTGCTGACCTCCACTCCACACGCTCATTTGCAGTCAAACGTTTGCGGATAGTCCACTCCAGCAAATTTCGGCTACAGGTGCGGGTAATTAGTTGAGAATCAAAGCGGGGAACCCAACCGCGAATACTCAACCAAAGACAATCTGCTGTCCAATTGATAACCGATGCGTCTGAATCTGCTAATTCAGTGACGATACCAGGAAACAAATATTCTAGAATTTGCTGACCCCGCATCAGTAACGCATGAGCATGAAAGGATTGGGGTACACCAGGGCGTTGTTCTGTTTGTTCAGCTGCTTCTTTAAGCAAATCCCGTTCTACAATGATTACACGGTCAAAATGCTTCGTCAGTACCTGAGCCGTCAGCATTCCCGCAATACTTCCTCCCATGACAACTGCGGTTTTTTCTGTAGCTATGCAACTATTGGCGGAACCCATATTGTAATTCACCTTTTTGGATACAAGTTTTACACAATTGCTTTGTTAATATGACCACAACGATAATAGCACTTTAACTTTTCTCTCTTTACCAAAGTAAAATCTGTTGTCTCAGTTCCTCCATATCTAAATAATCATTCACAAAAGCTTTCCTTAAAAGTTCATCGGGAATAAATTTATCATACTTTTGTAATTCTGGTGCTTCTGCATGACTAACTAAATGTTCTGCTGTAATTCTTTGCTCACATAAAGAATAAATTTCTGGATAAACAGATGAGAATTTATTTTTCCCTAATTTTAAAGTCAAATAATAAGGATTTATCCCACCAATACTGATAATTTCTAAAGATTCTCGACAAAAGGAGTTAAGCAATCTTTCTAACGTGCGATAAGCCACAGTACCCATCCAAGGAAAGATGCAGCATTTATTTTTTTCTAAAAGCAGAATATTTTGTTGATCTAATCCAGCCTTTCGCGTTAGTTGACGAATTTCCTGTAAACGTAATTTAGCATTTTTTTGTAAATAGCTATATTCTGTATTTTCTAATAAAACCTGCCGCATACGTTGCAAAATTCGGGTATGAATAGTACCACTACCACCACGCCAATAAATAGTAGCTTTACCCTCAGCTTGTTTAACGAAAATAGCCTTTTTTTGGAAGTCAACTTCTATAACTTCCCAACTTCTTCCAGCTAAAGCAAATTGATTACCAACAGGAGGTGGTGTGACAATACTACCAATTTCCGTTGCTCCTTGTTTAACGACATATTCTTGACTATCAGCAAAGACAGCATAAAACTGAAATTTGTTGACTATTTTTTCTCCTAATAAACCGATAATTAATTTACCTTGTTCAGTTTTTTGAATGTGATTAATATCAATTAAATACTGTAGTAATAATTTATAATCAGTTTGAGAGATATTAATAAATGGTAGTAAGCTAAAAATTTGTTTAGCTAAAGCAGCGGGTGAAAGCTCCCCAGTTGCTGCTAAAATACTCAGGGTTTGATGATAAAGTAAACTTAAAGGATATTTAATCGGTTTGATTGGTTCTAGCCAACGTTCTTCTAAATAAAGTTGAATAATAGCGATACACTGCAAAAGTTGCCAAGGAATTTGTTCAGGTAAAGAAGCCTCTGATAATGGTTGTTCTTCTGCACAAACAAAACGCATATCCGCCGATTCACCTCTTCTGCCACTGCGTCCCAATCTTTGTAGAAAACTGGCAACAGATAAAGGTGATTCTAATTGTATGACTCGTTCTAATTCACCAATATCTATACCTAATTCTAAGGTTAATGTGGCAGCAGTGACAGCAGGGTGATTTGGTTCACGCATGGCATTTTCCGCAGCTTGTCGTAAACTGGCGGAAATGCTACCATGATGTACATGATATATGTCTGGAAATCCTTCTTTTTGAGCTATTTGGCGTAGAGAAGCAATAATAGATTCTGTTTGAGTACGGTTGTTAGCAAATATTAGACATTTACGAGATTTAGTGGCATTAAAAATATATTGCTCGTATGCTGAATTTTCCGCTTCTTTTTCAACATAGAAATGTTCTATAGCTAATTTTATTTGGCGTTTACCAGCTTCAATCTTGGGAGTAATGACTGGCTTATCTGTTCCCGAAGCTAACCATTTTTCAGCCATTGAGTAATCACCAAGAGTTGCTGATAAACCAATGCGGCGTGGTTGTATTTGCGTGATTTTTGCTAAACGCTGCAATTGACAAATAATTTGATCACCACGTTCTGAACCCATAAAAGCGTGAATTTCATCAATGATGATAAAACGCAAATCAGCGAAAAGTCGAAATAATTCATTATTTTTGTTAATCAATAAACTTTCTAGAGATTCTGGTGTAATTTGCAGAATTCCTTGGGGATTTTTTAAAAGTTTGTTTTTGCGACTTTGAGATACATCACCATGCCAAGAACATACTGATATATCTGCAGCTTTTAATAAGTCATTAAGGCGTTCAAATTGGTCATTTATTAAAGCTTTGATAGGACTAATATACAATGCACCTATTGTAGCAGTTGGTTGTTCGTGTAATAAAGTTAAAATTGGTAAAAATGCGGCTTCTGTTTTTCCCGCAGCGGTAGCCGCAGCAACTAGTAAATGAGCATCGGTTTCAAAGATCACCTCACAAGCAGCAATTTGCACTGGTCGTAATTCTGTCCAATTGTGAAGATAAATATATTCTTGAATGAAAGGTGCAAGTCTAGAAAAAGTGCTGTTACTCATATTAATTTGGGATTTCAGATGTAATAATAATTTCAGAAATAACACTGACTCTGATGCTAGTTGGCAGTTTAAGTAAGCTTACAGTAATCTAGTAACAAGGAGTAAACTTCTAAAAATAAAAAAGTTCTAAAAAACTGCCAAATGACAAATCAAGATTTAGGTGATTTTGCCAAAGAGACGCTCTGCGAACGCTACGAAGTACAGCAGCAACTGGGCAAAAAAGCAGGACGGAAGACGCTGTTGACTCGTGATTTGCAAACCCAGGAACTAGTAGTAGTGAAACTACTTTCGTTTAATGATGAATTTCAATGGCACGACTTGAAGCTGTTTGAACGTGAAGCCGAAACTCTGAAAACTATCTCCCACCCAGCAATTCCCCGTTACCTAGACTACTTTGAGTTAGATAACCCTGACTACAAAGGTTTTGCGCTCGTACAAAGTTATATTCCCGCTGAATCTTTAGAAACACAACTGAAAGCAGGACGTAGTTTTAGTGAGGAAGAAGTTAAACAATTAGCGACAGCAATACTAGAAATTCTTAAATATTTACACGGTCGTCAACCACCTGTAATTCACCGCGATATCAAGCCTAGTAATATACTGTTGACAAATCGCTCTGGTAATAGCGTTGGAGAGGTTTATTTAGTAGATTTTGGCTCAGTGCAAACTATTGCTAGAACAAACAGCACGATGACTGTTGTTGGTAGCTATGGGTATATGCCCCCTGAACAATTTAATGGTAAAGCTACTCCTGCTTCTGATCTTTATGGTTTGGGTGCAACTTTAATTTATTTAGTAACAGGTGAACATCCAGCAGATTTACCACAACAAGATTTAGTTATTAAATTTGAAGCAGCAGCTAATATTAGTCCGGGTTTTAGCAGTTGGTTGCGGAAGATGACACAACCTATTTTGAGTAAAAGATTGGCTTCTGCTGAACAGGCTTTACAAGCTTTAGCACTACCTAAAAATAAAACTCAAACTCCAGTCAAGATATCTAATTCAGTTTTAGGAAAACCATTTGGGAGTAAAGTGAGTTTGTATAAAAATGCTGATTTTATAGAAATTATCATCCCTCCAGTGGGTGGATTTTCCAAAATAGTGATGATGTTTTCTTGGTATTGTAAGGTAGTTTTACCGCTTTCATTTTTAATGTTGTTGCCGATGTTTAGAATCATTTCACCTCTGCTGATTCCAGTTAGTTTGTTAATATTATTTCTTGTCATTTGTATGTGCTTTTTTGGCAATAAAACCCTGCATATCAATAGGACACACATTTCTTCATATTATGAATTGTTTGGTATTGAGCGACATCATCCACTTCCTAGTCTGAAAAAATATATTGTTCGCTTAGAGATAACTCATACTTACTACAACAATAAACCTCAAGCTTGTTTAATTATCTGGTCAGGAATGCAAAAGTATAAAATTCATACTGGTGAAAATAATACTTTTGCTATCAGTACTCTAGAACTTGATTGGTTAGCTGAAGAAATTAGCAATTGGCTAAAATTACCAATTACTAGAAGTTAAGAGAAAGTCCTTAATCACAAACTAAATTCAGCTGCATCTCCATCTGTATTTTCACTATTACCTACAGTAGTAGGCTTAAAATTAGAACCATGAATCAATTCACTAAAGTTAATTTCTTGATTTTGATGGAGAAGATGTAAGACACTAATAAAATCGCGAATAATTTCTCCTGGTGTTAGTAAAGCTTCTGCACCTAAACGACTGATAATTTCTTGGACAAATTCCTTTAACTCCCTATTTGTTAAAGTCTTTTCATAACCAAAATTGAGAGCATGGATTTCTGTTAATCGTTGCAACAGTGATAATATTTCTGTTTCAGTTAAAGGATTGAGTCGAATAACTGGACTCATATATTCTTGTACACCGACTTGGGTAGAAAAACGACTTTCTTTTGTGCGTCTACGCCAAGCTTGGTCAGCAAAAAGTCCCCGATTTGGGTCTTCTAAAAATTTAGTTGTTCCCCCAATGAAAATACCCAGATTTTCGGCTTTACATTGCATGGTGTCGTTGAACATTGATAATAGTCTATTATAGTTTTTTTCACGAGTGACTGTAGTGGATATTTGATATAAATTGACGGCTTCATCTACTAAAATTAACATTCCTTTATAGCCTATTTCGGCTACAAATTTAGCTAATAGTTTGATATAATCAAACCAGCTATCATCATCAATAATAACCCGTACTCCTAATGCGGCTTTAGCTTCAGTTTTGGTATTAAATTCTCCCCTCAACCAGCGCAAAGACGCATTTTTCAATTCATCATCATCTAAACGATAACTACGCCAATAAGCAATGATTACACTACCAAAATCAAAGCCATGAACTAAGTCTTCAATATAGTGAACTACTTCTCGAATTTTTGCTTCTACTTGCTCATCAAAACCTTCGTCATTGGGATTTATTCCCTGTTCTTTAGCTACTTCTTGCTGGATTTTATTAATCCATCCTTCTAAAATAGAAATTAAAGCGCCACCGTCAGGACGAGTTTTTGTAGCGAGACGACTCATCAATTCTCGATAGGTTGCTAAACCTTCATTGTTACTTCCTGCTAGTTTACGTCCAGAGGATAAATCAGCATCAGCAACTACAAATCCTTGCTCCATTGCACGGTTACGAATCATTTGCAGCATGAAGCTTTTACCGGAGCCGTAGTTACCAATTATAAACCTAAATGCGGCTACACCTTCGGCGATATCGTTGAGATTGTTTAATAGGCTGTTAAGTTCTTTTTCTCGGCCTACTGCTATGTGTTCAATTCCTATTCTAGGGACTACTCCTGCACCAAGAGAGTTAATTAAAGCGGTGGATACTTTTTTGGAAATTTTTGGTTTTGTCATGTAGTTGATTTTAATCGATTTTCAATGCTTATGTAAATAGCCAGTATATGACAGGTGACAGTCGAAAAAGTCTTTTGGGGTCTAGTTTTTATAATTAGTATTAAATGCAAGATATTTTTGTCGTAGTGAGCAATTTAATCGCTCTATTGCCAGGTTTGATAGGGCTAAAGCCCTGACTACTAACTTTTGCTTTATTCAGTTTTATTATTTAGAGAAAATTATTTAATTGGATAAAACAAATTTATTTGCTAGGCTTTTCATAGATTTTTATTACTTTTTTAACGTTGGGTATATGTTCTTGATAAATGGCGGGAATTTCTTGTCCCGTTTCGATAATTAGTTCACCGATAGTATTATTGGCGATTTCATTTATGGAGTCAATTAATAGATTTGGCATTGTGATGTTTGCTTCGGCAATTTGTTTAATGATAGGCTTGGGATTATCTTGCTCAACTATGGCTTTTAATACTTGGACTTCATATGCTGGGAGATTTTCCAGAAAATCAGTCCATTCTGTGGGTAAATTATCTGAGGTGTTGGGTTCATAATCTAGAAGTGATAGCGGTTCGAGTAATTGATCAAAAGGAAACAAATCAATATCTTCTTCTTGTGGATTTTCATTTCCTATTTCTTGATTGATTGTATCCATTTGTTGGAGTAATTCCCAAACTTGACTTTGTAACGAGTCACGTTCGCTTTGCAATAAGGAAATTTGGTTTTGTATTTGGTTGAGTTCTGATTGTTGCGCTGCTGTCTGTTTCTGTAAAGCAATTAAGTTATTGTCTAAATTTTCTCTAGTTGTTTTTGTATCGACAAGTAAGTTATTTTCTTGGACTATCTGCATTTCTAGTTCTTGCAGTTCAATTCGTAATTCATAGAGTTTTTCTTCTAGTTGGGGTTTAAGTCTACCTAAAAGAGTTAAATTACTTTCGATTTCCTGTCTTTCTTCTTGAAAGGCATCTACTTGAGTTTGTAGTTGGGTTATTTCTGCGCGTAAACTATGACAATTCAATTCTAGACGGCGTTTTTCTGCCGAGAGGGTAGAACAGTTATTTTTCAATTCTTCTGTAGTATTTTCTAGATTATGAAGTTCAGTGCTTAAAATACTAATTTCAGATTCTAATTGCTTTTTTTGTCCTGCGAAAGTCCCTAAATCTCGATGGAGACTATCTCTTTGATTACGACATTCGGCAATTTGATTTTGCAGTTGTTGTGATTCGCTATAGAGAATAGTACGATGCTCTTCTATTTGTTTTATTTCTCTAGCGATACGAGATTTTAATCCTTCACGTTCTCTAATTTTTCTATGGAGAGAACTTAAGACTAACATTTCATAGTTTCTGCGACGTTTATCAACAAATAAGGCAGATGAATAAGTAGCTAATACAGTAATCATGCCTGTGATTAAGGCTTTAGTAAAATCCCAGTTGGGGACGAGGCTTAGACCAAAACTCACACTAAAGGCAGCTATACCTAGAATTAAGCGATTACTGATTATTGCTGATTGCATCTTGCTTGTTCTTAGTGTATTAAAGTTTTCCGAATTATGTTTTACTAATGTCATTACTGCTCACATTTTATTAACTATATGGTTGGAAGTACAAATTTTTTTGTCAAGTTCAGATATAGCGATCCTATTTGAGTTGAGAATTTATCTGTGAGGGAAGGTAACAGGGAACAGAAAGTTTTCATGAATTCATTTAGGATTGCTATATAAAGTTTGTTTTTCCTCGCTCCTGCTGTATGTTTACATAATTCTGTTAATAGTTAAAATTGCCCTCACTAGTGGAAGAAATCAGAAGACAACAATATTGACAATAAAAGTTTTTTTACAGGTTTTTATTGATTAGTTATTTCTGTTAGCCTACACTAGTAAGTTGACTACAGGCTATTGTTATTTTCCCCAAACAAAGCTAACTCTGCTTTTAAGAAGTCAATGAATTGACGTGCTGTTCTGCCAGAACGTCCATTATGGCGAGTTGCCCATTGCAAAGCTTGGTATTCTAAATCTGAGTGAGTGAGATTAATGCCTGTTTGTGCTGCTAAATGTTGAACAATTTGTAAATAAGTCTTTTGATCTGCGGCTTCAAAGGTTAAAGTCAGACCAAAGCGATCGCTAAATGACAGCTTTTCCTGCATTGTATCCCAAGCATGGACTTCCTCATTATCCTTAGGGGTAGGTCGATCACTAAAATACTCTCGAATTAAGTGACGACGGTTAGAAGTGGCATAAACAACTGTGTTTTGGGGTCTAGCGGTTAAACTGCCTTCTAAAACTACTTTTAGGGCTTTAAAGGCATCGTCATCTTCTTCAAAGGAAAGATCATCAACGAAGATGATAAATTTCTGTGGCACTCCCCGCAAATGCTCGACTATTTTGGGTAAATCTTGCAGTTCTGATTTGGCAACTTCTATCAAGCGCAGGTTTCTGTGACTATATTCGTTTAACAAAGCTTTGATTAAGGAAGATTTGCCAGAACCTCGACTACCGTAAAGTAATACGTGCAGTGCTGCCTCTCCTGACAATAAAAATTCTGTATTTTTTAACAGCGCATCTTTTTGCCACTCATAACCCACCAGTGTAGTTAGCTTCACCGAATCAGCATAGGGGATACCCACAAACTGTCCTGCTTGCCAGCGAAAAGCCCGGTATTCGGCAAATAAACCTGTTCCATATTGTCGATAATAAGCTGCTAAATCTTCTACAGCATCAGCCCAAGTTTCTAATTGGGGAAGCGAGACCCGCAAACCTTGCTCAAATCCTACTTTTTCTGGCTCTTGGTACCACACAACTGGGGAAACTGGTAAATGGGCGACAATTTGCACCCACTCGCTTAAAATCGCGCTGTTACATTCATAGAGACTTTGCAATATTTGTAAATCATTTTGGGCTGCTGCGACTAAAGCTGAGGGCAAATGGGTAAATTCTCGCTGTTGAGCCAATTTGCTAAACGGGTTATCAGCGATGAGAATCTGATTGATTAAGTATTCCTCCCAAGTTTGATTGCTGGCAGCTAAAGCTTGGAAGTAGCTACCGTAAGCTTGGAGACAATCGCGCCCATCTGCGTCAGTGTAACGTATTGCTTGTAACAGTTCAAGAAATGCGATCGCTACTTCGCCTTTGAGAACGGATTGGTAAAGTAAAAGAGAGGCAGCTTGACGCTGGAGGAATTGAACTTTGGTATAAGACGAAGTATGTGCCGTAGGCATCGCTGGATTATCCATCAATCAACTGTAATTTTCTGCTGACCCTAAAAGTAAAATCCAAATCTACATAGGTTGTAACAATGAATTTAGGTATAGTTGCCGCTTTTGGCTACGGCATTTTATCGTTAGTAGGTGGCATCATTGGCTACATTCAGGCTAAAAGTAAAGTTTCGTTATTAAGTGGTGGCATTAGCGGTTTGTTACTAATTTTTTCGGCTTACTGTCAACTCCAGGGGCAAACTTGGGGTTTGACTTTAGCATCTGTTATCACTGGTATTTTAGTAGTTTTCTTTGCGTTGCGACTAGCCAAAACACGTAAATTCATGCCGGCGGGATTGATGATTATTTTGGGTATGCTCACATTAGCAGTGATTGTCAATCAAATTGTTGTCTCTAATTAGCCCCTTGCTGTGATCTAGACTTCCCCTAATCCTCATCAACGGCGTTCACAGTAACCCATAAAAAACTTTAGTTCCTCTTACCTCCTGCTGTTTTCAGTCCGTAACAGTGTTTAAGTCAAAAGTTACATCTCTCTGATGCCAGTAATTATATGAGTACTTTTGTTTTAGCAGCCAAGAAAATTACTTTTGTTACAAATTACATAGTGATGACATACATGGTAGTTGTAACAAAACTTGCGATCGCTCAAGTATCGGTGTAATATAGTGAGCTTAATCTAGTCACCATACAGATGTTTTTTTCATACTATAAACCTTAAGTGTATCTTTTTTATCTCTTGGGATTCCTAAGGGCTACACCTTTACCTAGCTTATTGTCTGTTAACAGCCTTGATAAGTAAATATGGCTACACCTGGCCAGATATCATAAATCAAATAGGATTGTTATGTTTGCTCAACCGAAGTTAACATCCTTAACAGATAAATACTTCCGAGCTAATAACATTAACTACAACTACAAAAATATAATATATATGTAGCTGTTCTAAATGATATGTGATCAAATCTGCCTGTTATTGTCGGTCTCCATAAGTAAGTATGGCTTAGTCCACGCAAGCTATCACCAATTCGTTAGGAGTAATGCATACCAGATTTATAATTTTAAATAGTGTAAAAATTCTATGTTATTTTCACTAGAGTTTAAAGAAAAGATAAAGTATATTTTGCCATTCTGGCAGGTTTGATTCACACAAATGAGATATTAGTAGATATTAGAAATAGTTCTTGATGTTCGTATTTTTTTGGTATCACCCTTGTACTACTGGCGCTAAGTCAATCTCGGTATAGGTAATTGTCTGATCAATCAATTTAAGAAACTAGGAAATAATAAATGTTATTATCACTGTCTTCTCAAAATGTTATCCAGTATCTGCACAAGGTAGGACTGTGTAGCGCAGAAGATAGCGCATCATATGCATCTGAGTTACTAGAAATTAATCGAAAAAATCGCAATTTCCTGGTAACTTTAACAGATAATCACAAACTTTTAGTGAAACAAAAACGACATATTGATTTGGATAGTATTCATGATGAGTTTTATAATGAATGGCTGTTTCACCAATTGTTGCAAAAGTTTCCAGTTCTTGGTAATATTTCCTCGCTCGCTTCATTAGTACTTAATTTTGATGAAGAAAATTCTATCCTTATCCGTAGCTACTCAAGCGAATATGTGGAACTAGAAAAATTTTATCAAAACAATAGTATTTTTCCTAAAGAAATTGCTACAGCTATTGGTACTTCATTAGCAGGGTTACATCGTACAACTTTCCAACAGCGAGAGTATCGTAATTTTATGGAAACTGCTCCCCAAGGACAGTTTCGCTATAATTTTTACAATCCTGCTCAAGGTATAGGCTTAATTAGCTCAAAGATTTTTGGCACAATTCCCACTGAAGCACTCAAATTTCATGCTCTTTATCAGTGTTACGAAAGTCTAGAATCTGCAATTGCAGACTTGGCCTATGAATGGAATCCTTGTTGTTTGACTCACAACGATTTGCAATTGTATAATATTTTGGTTCATTCTCGTTGGGAGCAGCTAGATAATTGTTTAGTACGGCTGATTGACTGGGAAGCTTGCGCTTGGGGAGATCCAGCTTTTGATTTAGGAACTATACTAGCAAGCTATGTCAAAATTTGGCTTTCGAGTCTGATAGTAGATCCTACTCTAGAATTAGAAGAATCTTTGCATTTAGCGATGATACCGCTAGAAG
Organism: Anabaena lutea FACHB-196; assembly: GCF_014698305.1. Classification (GTDB taxonomy): domain Bacteria; phylum Cyanobacteriota; class Cyanobacteriia; order Cyanobacteriales; family Nostocaceae; genus Anabaena; species Anabaena lutea. The sequence goes on from NZ_JACJST010000008.1 coordinate 70,518, forward strand.
TTATTCAACCTTCAATATTGGCTATTATTCGCTCTTATCTTCATGGATTCCCCATGATTCTAGATTATAATCACAACTTTATTGTGCGTGTTATTCAATTTACGGGCTTGGCAATAATTCATCACATTCACGCAATGATGAACAACCGTAAATATTTTGATAATACCAACTTGTGTATGCTCGAAGTTGCCAAAAGTTTATTAATTATGCCTGAACAAGCTGTGTTGACTATTTTTGGTGCTTCGGAATCAGAGATTCTGCAATCTGTAACCGGATTTGAGAAACTACGGAAGCCAGAAAAAGGACAGCAATTAGTGCAGATTTTTTACGAAAAAACTCGTCTGCGCGGTTGTTAATATTGTCAATAAATTTTGAGTGCAAATTAATTAATGCTAGATGATTCTACTAATCAAATTCTCAATTCTTTGTTTGATATTGCTACTAATATCCAGATCGAGTCTAACTTTTGTATTCATCATCCCAATTATCAACCGTTTTCTTTGCCAGCTACAGTAGCAAATAGGTTTCAACAAAACTCGCCAGCTTTACAACAGAAATATCTGGCTTTACTACTGCGTAATTTTCTCTACGGTATCTATTATAATGGTTCGCTACAAACAGTTTTATCAGTGAATGCTGATGCTATTAATTTCTCAAAGTCGCCCAATTTAGATCAAAATTTCAGTTTGGGGATTGATTGGGATTTTTATGAGCAACTTCACCAGAGTAATCATGGAAATGGTCACTATGAACCTGATTGGCAAGTGTTACGATTAGAACCTGATAGGAGTATAGCTGTAACTAAAGGTGGTTTGACATTGTATGTTGAGCCAGAATGCTATCTCCAATCTCGTCAAAAGTCTCCCAAGGTGGGTGATTCTATTGCTATATGGATGCCCAAAAATCGCTTACAAAATGGCTGTTATGTGGCGGTTAGTAATGTCGGACAAAAGCGCTCAAATACACCAGATGCTGATTTAGGAGTAGGGCGGATTTATTTTAATTTTATGCCATCAGGTGCGATCGCTCTCATGGAGAGTCTGACACAACAACTAAATAATACAGAAATTCCCTTTAGCTTTCAGGTTCTCTATAATCCCGCTGCATACGGGCGCTATGATGCAGGTGTACTTCATTTTGAACGACAAGATTACCCCATAATTCACAAAATTCTTCAAGCCGTTTATAAACAGCATCAAAGTCATTTTCAGCCAGAAATACCCTTATTTACCAAATTTTTAGCTCCCGGATTGAGTTTAGCCGAAGAACCAAGCCACAAATTTGCTGCACAGGAAAGTTTTGGGCTAAACCGTTGTCAAATCGTCGCAAATGCTTTGTTAGAAGCTTGGGAGAAAGGTAAAAATGCCATTGAAGAACGGATACAGATTATTGACGAACACTTTGCACAGCACCTGGTTGACGTGCATCATCCTTACCTCAATCCTGCTTCTGAAGATATATATCAACCTTTAAATTGAGTAGTAAATGAGTAGTCAAAAATCGGGGCAATTACTCTCTGTTACGCTGGGGTGAACATAATATTTCAGTACCGTCGCCACGTTGTCCCCAATCCACAGAGCGACTTTATCAGGTGTTGCCCCCGAAGCGATCGCCCAAGTCGCGAAAGTGTGGCGTGTGGCGTAAGGGTTCAGGTAATAGGGAATCTTACCCGCGTCAACCAATTCCGTAACAACCCCTGGATAAAAGTATTTCCTGTTTTTATAAGTAGAGCCAGTCCCTTTCCAGAAATCATTCATGGTGTAACTGGTCAACCTGTTGTTTTGCTTGGTTAAGAAGATTATTTGCGCGGGGTCAGGGCAATCCGGCTTGATTTCTAGTAGCAACTTTTGAAGGCGAGAGCCAGGTTGCACGGTAAAAATCCTCTTCTTGCCATTTTTCGTGCCTTTGGTAATGCCATGTAAATTCCTGGATTTGGCGATCGCAATTTGGCATCCGTCTGAAGAAATATCGCCCCAAGTCAAAGCGAACGCTTCCCCCAGTCGGCACCCAGTCCAAAACAGAAATTTTACTAGAGGCGCATAGTGAGAATGTGTAGGGTGTTTCTCAAATGCTTCTATGATGATGTCGCGTTGCTCTAGGGTGAAAGCTCTAAATCCGTCTACATCAGTGGATTTTCGTTTGGGCTTGGGGATAAGTAAATCCTTGAAGGGATTCTGGGAAATTAGCTTAGAGTTAACAGCCCAACGACAGCAGCGGTCAAGGTGATGAAGAATATCCCATGACATATAAACCGAGGTATTAGCCAGTAGCCAGTTTCTGATTTTAGAAGCTTCTGACAGCTTCTCTGTGGGGAATCTTTTGATGTAGCGTTCGATTTTTCGGTAAGTACCCCTAATAGTTGTCTGCTCTAGTTGGTGTTCCTGAAATTCGGTGAATTTTTCCCAGAGTTCAATGATTGTTATGTCTGAGTTTTCGACTTGTTTCGACTTCTTATCCCCAAACCGATACCGCTCAAGTGTAGGGTCAAATTCACCTAAAGAAATTTCGCGCTGGATCAACTCCCAACGCGATTCTACATTTACTCTATTAGCTTTATTATCTTTCAGTCCAGTGGATAGGTAAAATTGTTTCGAGTAACCGTTGACCCGAAATCTGATAATTAATTTTTTAGATTTAGGTTCAATGGTTACAGCCATATTAACTACTCCAGTCAAAAAAGATATGCGAAATAGCGCCGCATTGACTACAAGCTAAATGTTCGGAATCTATCTCAATACTTTTGTCGCAAGTGTGGTCATCAGCAAATACTTCAGGGTCTTCATCCCACCGGAATTGGTCACAGTTCGCATCATCTTCGTAGGGGTCGAAATCACTCTTTTCGTACCCTTCACCACCCGGATTGGTGCAAGTGTCTTTAGAATCTATACCCTCTGGTGTTGGTCGGCACAGAATGTAAATGCAGTTGTAACAACTTCTCATCTCTGCTATCTCCAATAGATTGTATCTGCATTACTAAAAATATAATGCAGATATACCGAAAGTATTGCTTTGCAGCTAGGCTGCGACTTTTACTTCTTTATCCCAGCAGACTTTGTAGTTCACCGAGGCATCAAGGCGATTAAGTCTTTGAGCGTGCATTTCTGCTTCTGGTCTGGTTCCAAATCTAGTCACAATCCTGTAGCTATGGTCTGGTTCCGTGTAAACAATCCAGGGTAAACGATTCATTTGTTCTGTCCTGATATCTAAAGTCCAATCACATATTCTGTGGAATCGTCGAAGCTCAATTACGCTCACAAATCGTTGTCGTTGGTAGAAGAAATTGATTAGATTTGTGTTGCTCAATTTAGCTCTCATGGGAATAAAATCACGGTGATTATAGGCATCATTGTCGCTATCAAAAGCAGCAAGCAAGGAACCGGATGAACCTTGTACATTAGCCTCATTAAGTCGAGTAAGTCGTATATCGCTGCTTCCATCTCGTCCAAAAAATCTTTCATCGTAAATATGGCATTAGTTGATTACCCGGAATTCTAAATCGTGGGACAAGAGAGAATGTTATATCCCTAGATTGGAATTCAATTATTCCAAAAGGAGCGTAGGCAGTTTGGCATCGTGTGATTCTCAATTCAAAAGAGCGGGTTTTTATTTGGGTACTTCCCCAGTTGTTAATCTTGATTTTCATTCCGTTACGTTTGAATCATTTTCATTCAGAGCCTTTATTAATTCATTGGCTAACTCAACAGCCTTTGTTGGTATAGAGTGAGGGAAATATTCGTTTTGAATGATAAGCCCCTGCATGGCCATTGCTGCAAAATATTCACGCTTAGTTAGTCCAAATTCGGCATCGATATAATTTCCGCCTGAATCAACAAGGGGAAATATGCCATCATCTTTTCTAGTCTGCATTGAATCCTAATCTCTCCTTAACTAATTCATTGAACGGATAAATGTCTACTTCACTTATTGATATTCCTGCGGCTTTAATTTCGTCTTCGTAACCGCATACTTTATCCTCTATTTCGTTGTCGTTACTGGCTACGATGTGAGCGAATTGTTTCCCGTCAATCGTGTAAAGCAGTAGGTAAGGTTTTCTCGCTTGCATTAATTCTCCTCTAGGCGAAAGGTTACACGATAGGTTTTACCCGGAACAAAGGGGTCTTTATTATTAGGGTCTTCAGTTTTGAAAGTAACTTCGTGATTAATTTCGGAATACGTTTTACCTTCAAGTTTTATGATTGTTTCTCCAAATTTGTTTTGAGTTATGTATTGGCATTCAAGCCTTAAGCTAATGTGTTCATCCATTGGTAATTAGTTGTTAGTAATTGGACATTTGAAAATCACGAGTCGGATTCCCCTTTTAATGGCAGAAGTTCCCAGTTCGTTTCTCTGATATGAGAATCAGAAGAAGAGCAATCTGAAGAAAAGCAATTTGAAATCCTTTCATCCAGCAATTGTTCCGCTTCATGATCTTCGTAGCCATCAAAATGTATTTCTGTATCTGGTGGCAGTTGGGACAGTCTTTCAATTAATTCCTTTGCTTTCATTTGTTTGGTAATTAGTTAATTGGACATTGGACATTGGACATTGGACAAACCCCACCCCTCGCGCTGGTTGTGGTGGGAGAACTTACTCGTGTTGTGGAACTTGCTCCGGTTTATATAGGTGTCCTGTGGGGGTGATCATCTGGCAGATCGTTGGTCTGAAGGCTGCCATCTCTCCAAGGTTCGATTTTCACCGAGTTTCAGGAGGGAGCGTGTTAAATTTAGTTTTACATTTATTAAACACAATGCTATATTAAACATATATCAAATCCGCTGTCAAGGATTTTATATATGTCTTTTGGTTTAGTAAATGTAAAATAGTTGCAAGAGTTTAATGGGCAGCAATGGCACGACCGAAAACCACGGCAGAAGATGTAACGACAGTCTCCCTAAGACTGAGCCTTGCGTCATGGAATCGATTTCAGGCAATAGCCAGCACATTGGGGCTGAGTCGGTCTCAACTAGTGGAGAAGATAGGAGAGGAGGAAATACAGATCGGAAACTTACCCCAGTCAGAGACACAACTCCTGGGAAAATCCTAGAGCGCCTAGAAGCGTTAGAAGCTCAACATTTAGAGTATGTTCATTCCCACCAAGCTCGGCTAGAGGCGCGGCTGGGAGAAAGTAAGCAATCTGAAGAACAATTCAAAAAAGAGTCTAACCAAATCAAGAGCGACATTTATCATTTGGCAACGGCTCAACAGACGAATGGGAACGGACATATAAATTAGGACGAATTTACCAATTTGGTAAACCCGTCTTTTTTTTGACCGTTCAGACAGTGTGCAATTAAGCCACTGTCACAGGGGAATTAGATTCTCAAGTTAGCGCAAATCATCCAGCGGTGATTCTGGTTCATCTGGGATAAATTCAAACTCCATTTTTAATTTCAGTTTGCCCTTGCGCCATCCACCACCAGCAGTGGACAGAAACTCGCAAGTTGCACCTTCTCTCACCAGGCGAGTGACTAATTCACCACCATCCCGATGACCAGAGGCTGTCTCTTCTATATCCTTCATTACCTTGCTTACCTTGCCGGTAGACAAATCCCACCCGTTTACCTTTTCTGGAAAATTTATAACGTCATCGTCACTCGGTTTAACCATTGTCTGTGTTTACTCCAATTAACAACCAGGCAGATTAGCTGCAACTAACCTGCCTTTACCCAGTATTCCCAATTTCTAATTACCAATTACCAAATGAACGACACCATATTAGGCTTCGAGCGAATACTAGAAGACATTTCCAAGAATGACGAACACAACTTACTCTACACCCACAAAGAAGTAAGAACACTAGCACGCAGTTTCATAGCATTCATTCAAAGCCCTGAATGGTGTGAAATCACTCGTTACGACAAAGAGATAAAAGCCTTGTTGGTTTGTTTATCTTGTCGCGGGATTAATCATTATGACCGCGCATTCTTGGCTGGAAGAATTATTAAATATCTCAGTCAGGAAAGGCAATATCAACAAAGCCACGACTATTTTTAAGCAAAAAAAAAGGGCATCCAGCCCCATTCAACTCAAGGAAAATATGCATACATCTGTTAATAATTATAGCATTTTAAAGGGAGGTATTTAAATGTACTCAACACAAATACCTCCAAGTAATATCGAATGTGAATCAGCCGTTTTGGGCGGAATCCTCCTAGACCCCAAAGCTATCCACAGAGTAGTCAAAATTCTTCCAGAGCAAGCTTTCTACGTCCAATCTCATCAAACAATATATTCGGCTTGCGTTGCGCTCTATGAGCGACAAGAAGAAGTTAATCTGTTGTCCGTAACCAACTGGCTCCAAAATAATAAACAACTTACCGCAGTTGGAGGTAGGAGCAACCTCGCCCGAATATTTGATTCATGCATAAGTTCAGATAACATCGAAGAACTAGCCGACTTAATCAGCGAAAAATTTATAAGACGGCAGTTGTTTAGTCTGTCTCCGAAATTTGAAGCTCACGCACAGGACACTGAAAAACCCCTGGCATGGATACTAGAAGACTTAGAGCAACAAATTCTTCAGATTACCCAGTTGAGAAATTCCAAAGCTAAAGGTTACTGGAACAAAATTGACGATGTAGCGTTTGAACAGTTGTGTAAAGATTTAGAAGAAGTAGAGGATATCGAAAATTCAGCCCAGCGCGATTGGGCAATGAGAAAGTTATCTAAGAAATGGAAGTTTAGCAGTAAGAAGGAACTGCTAGATTTTCACGCTAAATGGCTCGACTCCAGAAACGTTACCACTACCTATTCTGCCAAAGAATACTTCCTTAAGTACGGTCAAAGTGAGCAAGATTGGTTGATACCTGGCTTCGTACCCAATCAATCAGTTATTGCCCTTTACGCGGACGGTGGTGTAGGTAAAACCCGACTAGCATTTACTTTAGCTAAACACATGGTAACAGGCGGAGATTTCGCCTACGAAGGTACAAATTCCGCGCCCATGAACACCCTTTTGATAGAAACTGACCAGGGACCGAGAAATACCAGCAAGCTTTTAGAGATGCAAGATTTCTTGAGTGAGAATTGCGCTGGCAGGTTGACAATTTGTGATGAGTGGAGCGCTAACGAATTTGGTAAACTTCGCTCAATGTTGAGAAAACATCAATCACGACTGGTAATCATAGATTCTCTAACCTCAATATCAGTTGATAGCCTCTACTCAGAAAAAGAAGCTGAGTATGCCCGTCCGCTGGTTCGCCTCCGTCACATTGCCAAAGAATTTAACTGTAGTTTTTTGGTAATTCACCACGCCAATGCCGGAGGCGACATGAGAGGCAGCCGCGCAATCAGAAATACAGTTGACGAGGTCTGGAAATTCACCAAGACCCAGAGCGAGATTGGGGACTTCAACACACTAGAAATTGAAAAAACCCGCAGTCGCGGGCCAGGTAAATATAAATTTAACTACGATGATGAAACTTGGGGCTGGAAGTTTGTTGGAAGACTGGAAGACAGCGTGATGGGTGACAGTACCAGCCAAAGTACTAATAATATGCAGCGTTGTCTGCAATTTTTACAGAAGAACAAAGGGATAGCGTTTGAAGCCGCAGAAGTAGCTGAAGTATTGGGCAGTAACAAAGATTCGATTCGCCGTGACCTAAAACGAGCAGCGGGGGAAGGGTTGGTTAATTCTGGGCGATCAAGACGGGATAAGCGAGCCGTTGTTTATTACCTTGGAAATAGAAGTGATCAATGTGATCAAGAACTGATCACATCGTTGATCACATCTCCATTCAGTCAGGGAGAGGGTTCTGGGAGATGTGATCAAAAACGGCCAAGTGATCAGCCATCTGATCAGTTTGAAAATAAAATCAACTCTGAGCAGATGGCCGTTATGGCCGTTATTGATCACATCGACCTCAAACCCTTGCAAATAGCGGAAAAAGAAGTGATCAGCGAAGTGATCACTTCTAAACCGACTGATCACTTTAGTACAGAACTAGTACAACAGGCAGAAACAGCACCCGTTGACAAATTCGCCTGCCCACCACCTGTTGACATGACCTATGACCCCGCAGCAAATGCCGAATTGCTGAAAGAAGCTTTGCACGATGAATCCTGGGAGATGATTACCGAGCTAACCGAGGCGTGGACAGCTAAGTTTAAAAAAGAGGTATGGCTCCACTTGTCGGAGGAGGAGCGCGATGCCATCAAAAATATGAAGCCCAAAGAAGTGCTAATTTTCAAGGACGGAATTTTACCTGTATTTGTAGAGAAAGAGCAGTACTTCTCTGTGCCTCATCAGGTGATGGTGAAGATATTCATGATTAATGACGTTATCAAGGAATGTACCTGCGAAATTCCGATAGGGAAAAAGGTAATTCGCTCTGACGTGAAGTTTCATGATTTAAAAGCGGGTGCAGGTTCGTATTTCTGGGAGTTGCGTCCAGGGGATAGAGTGAAAATTTGCATCGGTGAAAATGCGGGCAAAGAAGCGACCGTATCGTCCCAGATGCCTAACCAGGGACCAGTGTTCCTGAAAATCGATGGGATGAGGGCTTCAAAAAGTAGTAAAACGCCATACTGGGGACACCAGATTGAAAAACTATGACTAGCCCGTGGCGATTGGCTGCACGTTCAGCAATTCGGAGTGCGATCGCTCAACTACCACCGGATTGCGATCGCATCCAAATCAAAAAAGCAATTGATGCGGCTTACCCATTTGGAGCCAGAGAATATCATCCCTACAAAATTTGGTTAAGCGAACGGGCTGATGCATTTCATGAACTGGGGCTTCTTGACCCTAAGAAACCGAAGCCCAAAATGCCTAAAAAGAAAAAACCACCCATTAACCCCGACGGTGTAGTGGATGGTCAACTAAGTTTGTGGTGATTCATTCAACACATTTATCAAGCTTGGCTTCTATCCGGTCAAGCTTGGCACCGAATCTTTTTCCTTGCCCTTGAATTTTTTCAGTTAAACTTTCTCTCGCGGCATGAGAATCCTGAATGTGTAAATCTAATCTTTTATCGAGGGAAGTAACTAGCTTGCCGAGAGAATCGCCCACAGCATCAATTTCTTTGTAAATTGCCGCTTTTTCACCAGCCGCCTTCCATGTAAGCCAAATAATTGATGGTAGTTGCATTAATGCAATTTCCATCAAATCACTGATATTATTTTTCATTTATTAACCAACGAATCCTACTCCCTCCCAAACTCTAACCGTAATATCGGGTATCCACAGTCTGGGTTTTATTTCCAAGTTACCCAAGATATCCGCCGCATCAAGCTCTAATGTTTGATACCCAATATATAGCCGCCGCCATCGGGTGTAGAAATTATTCCCCGGTGACTCAGGAAGCGTAGTAAATGGGGCGAGATGAGCAACAAAGTTAATATCCCATCCCCCAATCTTGCTTAATTCAATTGCCACCAATCGGCTAGTAAAAGGATGAATTACTACAATCTTCGGCCGTGGGTTGGTATGAAGATTGTAGTAACTAGCCTGGAAAATTTTACTCCAGGTGATAGGCATTATTGAATTAAGGTATTATAGTAACGCTGCTTTCCGCCGCTACGTAAGCAACATCAGCATTGATGGTCTGAGTCTGAATACTGCCTTGCACGAATCGCGCATCAGTCTGAGTTTCAATAAAATCACTGGAATCAATTGCATTTGCAACTGTAGACTCTATGAAAGCTGTTCCGTTCCAATAAGCGTCTACATTTCCTGCTGTATTCTTCCGAACAACAATATATCCTGCTGCCATCTTTGAAAATCTCCTACATCAACTTGATTGCTTTAAAAGTAGAAAAATGCGAATAAATTAATAGGTAAATCGGCGACGGCGAACAGGAGCCACGCGAATAATATCCTGTCCAAGATATTTACTGTTTTTTGCGTCTACGGCTATGGTGTCAGCCTTAGTAGGGGAACAAAGAACAACAGCCCGTCTATCCTGTCCACCCTTGGTGTAATACAGGGCAACAGGGAAGCACCCATTCAAAAGCGCATCTGCAACTCCTGACCCTACAAGGGTTTTACCAGTAGGAACCTCGCCTGTAGCAGATTCATCCCATCCAAGGTCCGATGCAACACCCGACACTGATGTTTTTCTTGCTTTGATCTTGACGACTTTGTTATTCGGCAACTCAACAAAGTACGTTGTCTTTTTACCAGCTGGGGTAGGAGTCGCCATACATTAACCATTGGACTACAACGCAAATCCTAGCAATGGATATAGCGCTTCGTAAGTCATGGAAACTTCATAAAGTTTCCTTCTTTTGACACACAATTCACGGTTAAAGCAGAATTAGACCTCCATGCCTGTAGGTTGTATCTACAAGCATGAGAGGCTGCGGACTGCCTGGTATCTCCATATAAGAATATCGAAAGAATACATTCGCTGTGGGACGGTATCGCTTTATCAAGCGTTGCTTCCCATAAACCAACTGCTTCTCTGACTTTTTATAGTTCGGTCGTTTGGGCTTATTTTCGCTCAACCTATCAACGTCATAAGGTGTATTTGTTAGCTGCAACATTCTTTTTATTATGTCAACGGCATCACCTTCAGAGTTTGAATAAATTCGCAGTCGATAACCTTTCTCTTTGTGAAAGTATATGTATTGATTCTTTCCCTTGGTTATGCGAATCCCGTTATTGCCTTGAATAAAAAGAGATTTGATTTCCGTGGCCAGCGAAAGAGCTTTTGCTGGAGTGATACTTGATTGGGTTTCATTCATCAGACGAAAACTGTAGCAAGCATCAACTTTAGTTAATCCTTTGGGAACACTTTCTGCATCTTGAGAGAAATAAAGGTAAACAATAGGATGTCCCTCTACGGGAGGATCATATTTATCATGGCTGCCAAAGATAACTGCTAAGTTAGAGCGTCCATAACCCAAAATATCGTAAAAAAGCCTGTGTCGTGCAGCCATACAAAGCTCGTTATCCTCATCAGTCATAGTACAGGCGCTTCTTAGCCTATCTCGCGGCGTTGCGACGTTCGGTATCCAGCTATCTCCTAAGTCCTTGAAATACAGCGCTACCTGTTTGTTAAATTGTTGTCGAGTGACACTTTGTAAATGTTCAAAGCTACCAGGATTTTCGGGTAAGTTATTAGTCATTGGCGTTAAATATGTCGGTGATATCTATCTCAGGAAACGCGAGTAAAGTTTCTTTCGATGTGTCTTGTTGTTGTTTTATTTTCTTCGCATCATCCGCCTTGACTCCATCTTTCTTTCCCTCGTCTTGGTTTACAGCTTTTACTAATTCAGTTGTTGAGTCTGTCAACTGGGTTACTGAATTAACCACGTCAAGAGGGATTTGAGTAACCATTTGAACGGTGGAAGCGGTCTGATTTAGCTTCTCTAGTTTGATTAAAATTTGATTATCATAATTAGGGCTAGGGTTCATCCAATTGTAGGCTTTCTCTCCAACTACGCCCCAAATCCTGAGAGCGTTTCCTATTCTTCCTTGTTGCCCTCCGACAATCTCTAAGGCATTTGTAATCGTATTGCCAAGGTCAAAAACATTATTCAAGACATTCGATGTAGCCTGATAGATTCTGTTAGCTTTAGCCCAAGAGTTAGAAAGATTTGTATAATTAGTCTCTCCTACAATTCCCTTAATAACATTCTCAACAGTGCTATTTATGGCTTCACCAACATTAAAAGTATTCCCCGCGTCATCCTTGGGGATTATTAAAGTAAGTACGTTGGTCAATGCTCCTACCAAAGTTTGAACAATATCATTGCTTAACATTGCAGCATTATGAACTGTAGCCGCAAAGGTAAGAATATTCAGCGCTCTATCGAGTTGGAGCCACTTAAACCCAGCTACCAACTTGAGAGAAACCGCAGTAACAGCAGCTTGTACATTTTTTGTCAGAGCCAAATTGGCTGTTGTTGTTATGTCGATTTTTTTCAGCAGCCCCAAATCGGGATTGTTGTAATTGTTTGTTGTGTAATTATTGATAATTGTCACGCTCTTACCTACCCCTACCTTTAACGCCCCTATGGCGGCTTTTATTGCATTAATCGCAAGCCAAATTGCTGCTACTTCAATAGAGAAGGTGGCAATTTTAGCAAGTATTTCTGGAATTTTATCCGTTAATGGTTTCAGCTTTTGAAGCTCTTGAAGTACGCCGGATTTAATTTTATTAAGTTCACCTCCGAAGTCATTTTTTAGTTTATTCAGTTCCTTGAGTAAATCAACATTGATTTTTTCAAGTGCTTTAAGAAATTCAGTTTTTATATTTTCAATTGTCTTGAGCAGATCAACGTTGATTTTTTCAATGGACTTGAGCAAATCGGCATTGATTTTTTGAATTGTCGCATTGATACTCTTTATTTGAGAATTCAAGGATGCAACCAATTCATTGATTTTGACTTGTAAAGCACTGAGGGATGATTTAATCCCAGCAACTACTTTCTCTAGTCCGATGACTCTATCTTGCAACCTTAGTAAAGCATTCTTTGTAGAATTGGTTAAAAATTTAATTTCATCTTTAATAAATGCCTCTAATCGCTTCATGGCATTTAATGCGGATTTTTCTAGAAATTTAATATTTTCTAGTGCAGCTTCAGCCCTAGTTAGGGCTTTTTCTGCTTTCCCTTCGGCTTTCACCGCAATAGTAGCTGCTGCTCGTGCGTCGTCCTTCGCTGATTGGATAAGTGGCAATATCTTGGAAAAGTCGATACCATTTTTTGATAATAAACTTATTATCAAATTCAATCCTTCGGAGAAAAGCCAACTCAAAATAGCTGATTTAAGAAGGAAAGGGATTGACTTCCCCAAAGCCGCTAACCCAGCTTGAAGAAGTTTTATATCTATTTTTAATGTCGCTATCTCCTGAGTTTTTATTGCTAAATCAGCCGAAATTTTACCGATAGTTTGAAATACATTCTCTACTTTCTTTAGGGCTTCGTCGGACTTCTTCAAGGCTTGATTAGCGATATTCTTTGTTTTTAGTAAGTCAGACTCTATTCGTTTTAACCTACCTTCAATCCCTCCTAAAACTGCATCATTTGGACCAGGTTGTTGACCCTGAATTCTATCTACCATCTCGGAAACTGCCTCAAGCCCTTCCTGGAGAAGGTCCACCGACGTGTTTACAGCTTTTGGGAGAATCTCCCATGCTGGTTTAATTGGGATCATAGGAAATTCTTTATGCCTCTAATTAGAAAAGTGAATGCTTTAACGAGGAAATTGAAGCTTTGAACCTTATTGACCAGTTGAACACCTATTCCATCTAATTGATTGATGTAATTCTCTAGATCACCAACCCGTTTTTTTAGCGATGAATCTTGTTCACCGGGTTTACCATCGTAGCCACGTTCACCACGCTCACCCTTAGCACCGGGTTTACCATCGTAGCCACGTTCACCCTTAGCCCCTGGCTTACCGTCATAACCATCGTAGCCACGTTCACCACGCTCACCTTTAGCACCGGGTTTACCATCGTAGCCACGTTCACCACGCTCACCTTTAGCACCGGGTTTACCATCGTAGCCACGTTCACCACGCTCACCCTTAGCACCGGGTTTACCATCGTAGCCACGTTCACCACGCTCACCCTTAGCACCGGGTTTACCATCGTAGCCACGTTCACCGCGCTCACCCTTAGCACCGGGTTTACCATCGTAGCCACGTTCACCGCGCTCACCCTTAGCACCGGGAATACCAGCCTTATTCAATGCTTGTTTAGCCAAACCCAACGCCTGATTAGCGATACCTTTAGCCGCAGTTAGCTGAGAAAGAACAGTTGACATCTGTGATTCCAAAGCAGAAACTCTTTGTTCTAACCCCTTATCACCGAGAAGGCTATTTATAAGTGCAAGGATTTGATTGTAAGCTTCGTTAACAGCCTGACTAATAATATTGGCTCTATCCGATTTAGGAATATATTTATTTAATTTATTCTCCAATTCCGCTAACTCTGCCTTAGTGGCGAATTTACCATTCAAGGCTTCAACAGCAGCAGTCAGCGCCGCAATTTGATTTGAAATTTCATCGCAACTGCTCATAAATATTTAATTTATTTAATAGATAAAACTTTTTTTGTCAGTGCAGAAAGCAGGTTAAAAATCGTCGCACAATCTAAACAGCAATCTCCACAATCCAATGTATTTTCGGGACAGCAATCCTTTTCCTCCACAGAATTGGGGTCTATTATGATGTACGTAAAAAGTTGTCCATCATCAGTAATTTTTAATGTGTATCCAGTGGGAGTAAAAACCGCCTCTGTAATCACGAAGGAGCCTCTACTATTGCACAAGACGTTTCTTGTATTGGGGTAAAGCGGCGGCTCTGGCTGACCGTTTCTCGTTAAATGCCTCCAGCCGTACATACAAGAACCTAATGGCAGAACAGTACTACCCCAGACATCTGTGGATACTCCTGAGAAATTTTCAATGTAAATTGTGAATTCTTCGCTCCCCTTAAAGCCTATTCTCCAGTTTCCCTGCTCGATGATTTCATAGGAGTAATTCTGGGGATTATTGATGAGATGCTCCCCACCTTCATCCCAGATAATTCTGCATACTTCGGTCATTGTACCTGCCCAAGTTTTTAAATTAAGAGAGCGGTTTCGCCCTCTTAGAATATTTAGTAGTCGTCTGGGTCTAATGTTGATCCAGAATCAATCTTGGCTAGGTTTATTGTTAGCTGATCAACGCGGTAGGAATCATTATTTGTCCCGCGATTTGTAAAACTAGCAAATCCTGTCTCTATATATATGCTTTGGTCGGTGTTTGCGTCAAAAGCTGTTTGAGTTAAAAACGACTTAGCAAATAGAATAATTGCCGCCAATAAACTTTCAGCTGTATTGCTTGGCGATGCTGTTAATCCTGGTAAGTCTGCTTTAGTAATTGTTACCGTTGTCGCGGTTTGTGAAGCACCACTTCCAAACACTTGAGTGATTGTTGGTTCAGCCATGTTGGCACTAATAGTTAGATAATCTAATTATTTTAGTAGAAATTGAGTAGTATTTTTTTATCTCAGAGCCTGGTAATTGAGAATAAAATATTATGATTTGAGTAGCAAATGAGTAGTATTTTCGAGGCGACAAGCTGAAACCATCGTGGCTGATAAGTCAAGTAATGCTTTGTTAGAAGCTTGGGAGAAAGGTAAAAATGCCATTGAAGAACGGATACAGATTATTGACGAACACTTTGCACAGCACCTCGTTGACGTGCATCATCCTTACCTCAATCCTGCTTCTGAAGATATATATCAACCTCTATAGCACTGGGAACTAGTACAATACGGCGTAAATAAACCAACTATTCCAAATCTCTAAAAAGCTCATACTGTATTCATTTTGACTTTCGATTTCCGCCCTGCGGTACTAGCCTCAAATCTAGTAACAATAAAAATTATGCTAATTTATACAGTTAATATTGCTCATCTAAGTAATTTTTCAGTTTGCAAGTTTTGTGTTAATGTTAAGGATATTACTAAAAAATTTATATGCCGCAGCCATCTACTCCTGATGTAGAGTTACCAATTTATATCTCTGCTAAAAAAATTACACAACTTTTAATTATTATAATTTTATGTCTTACCCTAACAGGCGTTATAAGTGCTTATTTCTGGATTGCCGAGTTTCCATTTCCAAGCTCAAAATGGTTTCACGATCTCTTTAGCCTGGATGCAGAGTTAAATATCCCGGCTTGGTATTCATCGTTTATATTATTATTTTGTTCGGGATTATTAGCAGTAATTTCTTCAATTAAAAAGACAGATAGGTATTTTATTTATTGGAAAAATCTATCTTTAATATTTCTTTTTTTCAGCCTCGATGAAGCCTTTAGTTTCCACGAAATTTTGATTATTCCCTCCCTAAGAGAACAATTTAATTTAAGCCCAATATTTTTTCACACCTGGGTTATATTTGGGATTCCTGCGGTTATATTTTTTCTATTTAAATATTTCCAATTTTTCCTAGATTTACCTAAGAAAACTCAATATTCATTCCTTTTTGCTGCAATTTTTTATGTAAGCGGATCTCTGGGTATGGAAATGGTAAATGGGCTTTTAAGAGAATATTTTGGTCGGCGTGACATAATAACAACAATCGGCATAGTGATTGAAGAATTGTTGGAAATGATAGGAATTGTAACTTTTATCTATGCACTGCTAGCTTACTGTAGCAGTTTAAAAGAAATTATTAATCTAAAAATTTATATATCTGAAAAGTAGGTTCAACCCCAGGGCGAACGCATCTACTCATGCATCATTTCTACAATGTGGTCTATTTCAATAAAATTTGCTGTAAGTAAAGTACAATAAATTCTTATAGGAGGTATTTTGCCTGCTATTTGTTTTGATTTGGGAATCTTGATATTATGATTTTCAATTATCACCGGGTTGTGCGTTTTCAAGATACTGATGCAGCTGGAGTAGTTTATTTTGCAAATGTTTTGGGAATTTGCCATGAAGCTTATGAGGAATCACTAATAGCTATCGGTATTAATTTGAAAACTTTTTTCACAAATCTATCTGTAGCTTTTCCGATTGTACATACTAATGTAGATTTTTTTCGCCCCATGTATTGTGGTGACAAGCTAGTGATTAGATTATTATCCCAACAAATAGGTGTGAATAAGTTTGAAATCACCTATGAAATTACGGTGGATGAGGTAATAGTTGCTAAAGCTATGACTCGTCATGTTTGTATTGATGTCAATAGCAGAATGAAGCAAGAGTTACCTGATTATATCAGCAATTGGTTGGAAACTCATCGTAAAGACTCAGAGGGGGCTGAGAGAAGAAAGTTGCGGGAGGGAATTGTATAAGTTCTAATTATAATTACTTGGTTTTCAGAAAATTCTCAGCAATTTCTTGAACCTGTTGACGGTTTATTTTACCTTGGGCATTTCGGGGTAAGTTTGGTAGGGAAATCCAATATTTAGGAATTTTGAAGTTACTAATTAGACTTTTGAGTTGGTTTTGAATTTCAAAGGTAGAAGTATTTGAGTTTTTGGGTATATAAATTGCTGTTAGCGCTTGTCCCCAATATTTATCAGGTATGCCAATTACACAAACATCAATAATTAGGTTAGTTTTTCTAATTGCTATTTCAATTTCTGCTGGGTAAATGTTTTCACCACCTGTAATGATTTTGTCGCTACTACGTCCGCTAATATGTAAATAGCCTTCTTCATCTAAAAAACCAATATCATCTACAGAAAAATCATCTTGATTTTTCCAAAGTTGTGGATAGTAACCTAAAGCCAGGGATTTCGCTTGAATATTGATATTTCCTGTAAGATGATGAATTGTGATTTGGGCATGGGGTAAAATTTTTCCACTACTCATTTTACCTTTGAGAAATTCATCTGGTTTAAGAGTGGCAATTTGAGAAGCGGTTTCTGTCATTCCATAGGTAGGTGCTAGACGAATATTATGAAATCGCGCTTTTTCTAACAATTCCTCCCATGCTGGCGCACCTCCTAAAAGTACTGTTTCAAATTGAGATAACCATTGAGTTAATTGGGGATTTTCTAACAAGCGTTGTAATTGTGTGGGTACTAAAGATATAAAATAATCTAAATAATTAAGATTATATTTTTGTCGAAATTCTATTTCTTTAAATGTGCTAATAACTAAGTTGCCACCAGTGAGAAAACTTCGCATAAATTGCATTAACCCACTAACATGATATAATGGTAATACACAAAAAGAATTAACGGTTTTTAGGTGAAAATATGCTGTAAATCCTTGTACAGAAGCCGTTAATGTTTCCCAAGTGTGAATAGCAAATTTAATCTTTCCCGATGAACCACCAGTAGGAATCATAATGGAATCGGTAATTGGTAATGGATAATGGGTGATTGGTGATTGTACACAATGATTAGCCACTCCCCAAACTATATCTGGTTGGACTAAATTAAAAACTTGTTGCCATTCATCTTTTCCCCAATCAGGGTTACAGAGAAAAACTGAACATTTGGCTGCACAAGCAGCGATAAAGCCTGCTAAAAATCGCACTGGTTCCCGTTCAGCTAAAATAATTTTTGGTGGTGTTTTCTTTATCGATAATTGAGTTAATTCTAAATATAATTCATTTGCTATTTGCTGAAATTCTTGGCTATCATAACCAATTAGCCAATCATGATTTTCTATTTTCTGTAAATAGTCTAAAGGTTTTTCCATAGACTTTGAGGAAAGGTTGAATCTGGTTGTTTAAAAAAGTGGTTAATACCAAAACCAACAGCACGATTATTTAGAGATAATTCTACTGCTAATTGCAGTGCGGCTTGTCTAGCAATTGGGGTTTCAAATACAGATGAAAATACGGCATCAATATTATATTGTTGGCAAAATTTTCTCAACCGAGATGGTGAACCGGCTATTCCTGGTTTAATCACAAAAATTCCTCGCCAACCTTGTTGATAATAGTGTTCGAGTTGTTGTAAGGTGGCGACAGATTCATCTAAAGCAATTGCTGTAAAATATGAATTACTCAATTCTAATACTTCTGCAAATTGATTCACAGCTAAAGGTTGTTCGATAAATTCTATTTTTGGTTGTAAATTATCGCAAGTTTGTAGCCATAATGTTGCTTCTTGGTAGTTGAGTCCACCATTAGCATCTAAACGTAGTTTTGCCGAATCGGGTAAGTTTTTAATTAGTAAATTAAAGATTTCTAATTCTTTAGTTATCTTATCTACGGCAATTTTCCATTTAAATGTTTTATATCCCTGTTCCCATAAACTCTGCCATTGATTTAAAGCAGCTTCTCCTGCTGGTAATAAACCACTATAGGTGATATTTAGAGGATTTATAAATTCAGATTTATCACCTAATTTTGATAAGGCTGATTCAAAAGCAAATTGACAAGCTGGTAAGTTATCAGGAATCGCCAAAATCATCTCTGATGTAATTTCTTTTGGTAGCTGGTGACAAAAATCTAAAGCTTGTTCAATGGTTTCAGAACCAAACCAACTGATAGGAGAAATTTCTCCCCAACTAACTTTACCTGTAACATCAATCAGACGGATAATTATGCTTTCGCGGATTTCCCAAATTCCATGATTTGTCACAACAGGACGAGTGAAGTTGTGATTAATCCGACGAAAGGAAAATTGATATTTCATTACCCCAGCACAAATCCTACACCTAACAGCAAACAACTCCAGAAATGCACAGCGACAGCGATGAATTTACAGTTACTCACTTTGTCTGGTTGGTTGTGATTTTCTAAAACGTGGCGACATAATTTGAATGCAAAGGGTAAACTTACCCAACTTAACAACGTCCAAACTGGAAAAATTCCTAATAAAACGAATAAAAGATTAAAGGGATAGATACTAGCAGTGAACCAGACTAAGACTTTAGCACCTGTTTGAGTACCTAAGCGAACAATAGGAGATCGCTTTCCAGCCGCTATGTCATCTTTCACTTGGTGGAAGTGTGAGCAAAATAGAACTAAACTAGTAACAATGCCAACAATCACCGAAGCTGCTAAATTAGTGATTGACCAAGTTTGAGTTTGAC
The DNA here is from genome assembly GCF_014698305.1 of Anabaena lutea FACHB-196. GTDB lineage: Bacteria > Cyanobacteriota > Cyanobacteriia > Cyanobacteriales > Nostocaceae > Anabaena > Anabaena lutea. The sequence goes on from NZ_JACJST010000008.1 coordinate 89,965, forward strand.
TGTAGTATGCTGCTGATGTTCCCAAGGGGCCAAAGGCGAAAAAGCAGAGAATTTCCCCCAAACCCTGATATCCTAGACGAAAGGGAGGTCCCTGGTACATATAGCCCAAGCCGCAGCATAGCAAAATGATACCAATTACAGTTGGGTCTTGTTGTAGAAGTGCGATCGCTATTATCCCCAGCAAACCCGAACCTAAACATATATTTCCTAGCCAAAACATTAACTGCTTGTTACCAGTCAAATTTACAAGGGAGTGATGTTTATTCTTATCAATACCTGTTTCTGCATCAAAAACATCATTACTGATATTTTCCCAAGCCAGAATTAAAATTGCCGCAGCAATAAATATTGAAAATATTGTGGGATTAAGAATCTTTGTTTCCGCAAATGCTACTGCTGAACCTACCCATATAGGCATAATAGCAACACTGTACATCGGCGGTTTGATTGCCGCCAGCCATAATTTATTTTTGGGTATAGAAATCTGATTTTGAGTCATCAGCTGTGATGAGTTAAATTGCTATAAATTTACTGCTCAGTTTAGATTTTATAATCTTGCGAGACATTTGACGCTGGGAAATTCCCAAAAAATGCTAATTTTGTGATTGCTGGTTAACCTTCAGGTAATAAAACTTAGCTTTACATTTTGCAGTCAAAAATAGTATCAGTTCTGGGAAATCCCAAAACCCAGCAAGTCAGAGGCTGGTTAATGGTCACTGAATATGCTACCTATAGAAATACGACCATGACTTATTACGCTTTAGGAAGATAACTTAAAAAAAATTAACTTACACATCCATGACAATTTCACCATGTCGCAGCAGGTTCTTTGTAGATTATAAAGATTTGCATCAATTGCTGTTAGCAGTTCAGAAAAAGTGCTGCAAAAATCATCCCCAGCAAATTGTGAGTATTTCTCTAGAGATTGACTTAATTGATCCTTTAGTTGTTTTAGATAAATTTTCCCAAGCAAACACCTTAAATTTTTACTTTGAAAACAAAAGTAAAGGTGAAGCGATTGCGGCAATTGATGCTATAGCAAAATTAGAGATTGGCGGTAAAGAGAGGTTTACTAAAGCTGAGGAATTTATCAGAAATTTTTTAAGAAATGTAATTCATTTTGGCAATAGCCGTCAACCCTTTGCCGGAATTCATTCCTTTGCCGGAATTCATTTTTTTTGTTGCTTCAGTTTTTTTGAACAGCATCACCAACCGAATTATCCATTTCCTGCTGCTACTATTTTTCTACCACATTTGCAAGTAGCTGTAAAAAATGAATGCTGCACCTTAGTCATAAATAGTATTATTAATTCTGATGTTAATATTCAAACAATATTACAAGAAATAAAAAGCAAAATTGAAATTATCCAATCTTTAGAAAATTACTCACTTCATAGTGATATCTTTCCTGTCAACTTACTCAAAAAGAATATTACCAATCCCGATAAATTCAAACATTCAGTATTATCAGTTTTGGAAAAAATCCAAGCTAATAATTTAAGGAAAATTGTTTTAGCGGATATTCTCGATGTCAGTTCAAGCAATGCTTTTAATTTATTCAAGTCATTAAATAATCTCCGGCAACTCCACCCTAATTGTTATGTTTTTTCTACAAGTAACGGCAAAGGACAAAATTTTATTGGTGCTAGTCCAGAACGCCTAATTAGTATTCAAAATCAACAATTAATTACTGATGCTTTAGCAGGTTCTGCCCCCAGAGGTAAAACTCCTAGAGAAGATGCAGAAAATGCTAATAAATTAATTAATAGTACTAAAGAAAAACATGAACATAAACTAGTACTAGACTTTATTACACAACGTCTATCACAACTAGGTTTATTTCCACAAATTCTATCACCACGTCTGCGACAATTATCGAATATTCAGCATTTATGGACACCCATTAGTGCTGTAGTTCCTGCTAATGTCCACCCCTTAAAAATTGTCGGACAATTACATCCTACACCAGCGGTTGCAGGTGCAGCTAGAGATATTGCTTGTACAGAAATTCGTAATTATGAAAGTTTTGAAAGAGGTTTATATGCCGCACCTTTGGGTTGGGTAGATGGTTCGGGTAATTGTGAGTTTATTGTAGGGATTCGTTCGGCATTAATTGATGGCAATCGCGCTAGACTTTATGCAGGTGCTGGTATCGTTGCAGGTTCTAATCCTGAGAAAGAATTTGCTGAAGTACAACTGAAACTGCAAGCATTACTCAAAGCCTTAGTTTAGGGGAAGTTGGTTTGGAAAGGGGTATGAGTACAAACCTATAGTTCAACGGGTCGAGTTTCCATCCCCTTGCGGGGAAGTTGGTTTGGAAAGACGCGCTGATGAACGATGAAGGCGTTAGCCTCAATCAAGTAGTTTCCATCCCCTTGCGGGGAAGTTGGTTTGGAAAGAAATCTAGGGTTACAACTCGGTAACGCAAAAACAGAGCAGTTTCCATCCCCTTGCGGGGAAGTTGGTTTGGAAAGATAGCTTGATGTATCACCTGCTTGTGGCTGAAGGATTGTTTCCATCCCCTTGCGGGGAAGTTGGTTTGGAAAGAGTTAACTTCTAGAAACCTTACTGAGCAAGAGTTTCAGATACCCAAATCGACACCACTTTTTTTATTGACAAAAAAGCAGTGCTTATTGATAAAAAAACTGCCTATTTCAACAGTCGAAACCCTTACTACAAAAGCAATCGACACCAATCAACGAAGTTATGCGGTTTTCAAGGTTCTGACGAGTGGTGTCGATGACCTCGACACATCTTCTATATGTACAGCAAATAACCATAAATGTCAAGTTTTTTACAGATTACGAGCCACATTTATCGAAATTTTCTAACCAGCGAATTACATCAGCTTGACTAGAAAAATCTAAAATTGCTTCTGCTTATACCAATTCTATGTGAGGCTGCACAGAATCCTTAAATCCATAGATTGAACCATCCTTATCTGTGTTTATCTGCGTTCATCTGCGGTCGATTATTCTTGATATTGTATTCTATGCAGCTTCATATTACAGCAGAATTCAGGAGTCAAAAGTCAGGAGTCAGGAGTAAAACTGGCTTGGTGTCTAGGTTTCAATTTTGATTCTGTACCTCATTGATCTGCAATCTGCTGTAATTTGGTATTAAGGCGAAAAGTTTTTGTAAGGGGCATAAATCCCCGTTACAAAAACGGACTCCTGCCTTCGTTAATCCAAATCTCGATGTGTAAATGATTTAGCATTTGCACCCGTGTAACTAGATACAATATGACCATCACCACTCATTTGATATTTATAAGTTATCAAACCTTCTAAACCAACTGGGCCGCGAGGTGGCATTTGTTGGGTACTAATTCCCACTTCTGCACCAAAACCATAACGAAAACCATCAGCGAAACGAGTTGAACAATTGTGATAAACTCCAGCTGCATTGACTAAAGCTTGGAATGTTTCCGCAGCTTTTAAGTCTTCAGTAATAATGGCTTCTGTGTGACGAGAACCATATTCGCTAATGTGAGTTATTGCCTCTTCTAAAGAATCAACAATTTTAATGGATAAAATTAAATCGCTGTATTCTGTTTTCCAGTCGGTTTCTGTTGCAGCCGCAATATTATCTAAAATTTGTAAAGTGCGTTGATCACCTCTTAATTCAACATTCTCTGTTTGTAAAGCTGCGGCAACTTTGGGGAGGAAGTCGGCAGCAATGCTGCTATGAACTAATAAAGTTTCAATCGCATTACAACCTGATGGATATTGGGTTTTGGCATCAACAGTAATATGGATAGCTTTAGCAATATCAGCCATTTTATCTACATAAAGATGACAAATTCCATCAGCATGGCCTAATACTGGAATTCGCGTATTTTCCTGTACAAATCGGACAAGAGAATTAGAACCTCTGGGAATAATTAAATCTACATATTTATCTAAATGTAAAAGTTCTAAAATTTCTTCTCTGGTGGTTAGCAACTGCACGGCATCGGGGTTAACAGCAGTATGAGATAAACCTTGTTTAATGGCTTTCACTATGGCTTCACAAGAACGTAAAGCTTCTTTACCACCTTTAAGAATTACACCATTACCGGATTTTATTGCTAAAGAAACAATTTGAATTGCTGCTTCGGGACGGGCTTCAAAAATGATTCCTAAAACGCCCAAAGGACAAGTAATGCGTTTGAGAATTAAGCCTGTGTCAATTTCGCGGTGAATTTGCACTTTACCCACAGGGTCTGCTAATTTACCCACATCTCGCACTCCAGCGATCGCATCTCTTAACTTATGTTCATCTAACTGCAACCGTTTATAAAGGGGTTTAGCGATTCCTGCGGTTGTCGCTGCTTGACAATCAGCCAGATTTGCTTGGAGAATATCATCTTTAGCTGATTCTAAAGCCAGAGCGATCGCTTCAATAGCATGATTTTTGTCCTCAGTCGAAAGAACTCCCAGCTTACTAGCAGCTTGACGGGTTTTTTGAGCAATCTGAATTAAAGAATAAACAACTGCTACAGTGGTCATGGTAAAAATAAATTTACTTACAGTAGTAGTCTACAGCACTAAAACCTTATTGTACTTCATTCACCTGAAATCCGCTGTATGATAGCAGTGTATCAAGTTTACCGAAGACGGGTTGATCAAAATTGATGATTTGGAGTTAATTTCCTTTTCCCCTATTCACAATATTTAATGACCAAGTTGAGCTTTTGCCTGTTGCCAGAGAGCATCTAATTCTTCTAAACTGTAATCTGTAAGCGGACGTTCAATAACGTTTTCCATTTTTTGTAAACGCTGAATAAATCGCTGACTTGTACCTTGCAAACCTGCACTGGGGTCAAGTTTATGCCATCTAGCAACTTGAATAATTGCAAATAGCAAATCACCTAATTCTGATTCTTGTCTTGCCGGTGTTTCTTCAGCTAAAGCTTGTTGAAATTCCCCTAACTCTTCGTGAAACTTTTCCCACACCTCATCAACATTATTCCACTCAAAACCAACATTTGCAGCCGTTTGAGAAATCTTCATCGCTGCATTTAATGGAGGAAGACTACGCCGATAACGACTAAGTTTATCACTAAGTTTTTGTGATTCTGGAGTTTCTCCCTTTTCCGCCGCTTTGATAGTTTCCCAATTTTGGTGTACCTCATCCATACTTTGCACCTTCACATCACCAAAAACATGAGGATGACGACGAATCAACTTTTGAGAAATACCCTTAGCCACATCTTGGAGAGAAAAATCACCAGATTCACTCGCAATTTGCGCTTGTAATACCACTTGTAATAATAAATCACCTAACTCTTCAGCGATCGCACCTTTATCCCCAGTTTGAATCGCATCAACCACCTCATAAGCCTCCTCAATCACGTAAGGCGTAAGACTTTCTGGCGTTTGTGCCAAATCCCAAGGACAACCTTCAGGCGATCGCAATTTCGCCACCACCTCAATTAACTCCTGCAAAGCTACCAAAGACTCATTACCTTCCATAAAACCTCCTCTTCCCTCTGCGTTTACCTCTGCGTACCTCTGCGTTTTTTAACCGCCTTTACACCCCGCGTCGGCTTACGCTTCTTAATTTTGCCATTAGGAAGTAACCCTTGAATTCCTTGTTTCTGAAAACGTTTATAAGCCGAACCAGTCCAATCGCTGAGAGAATGACTCATCGCCCCAATTTCAAAGCCAAGAAACAGAGCCAAAAATTCTCCATAATAAAGAGAGAGCGATCGCCCTACACTCCTCCAAACCTCCCCCCAGTTCAAAGCGACATTACCCAACTTCGCAAAAACCACCAAAACTATCAGCCCCACAACCACGAGAAAACTCGTCAGATATACCACCCGCAAAGTCGTACCAATAATCGGCCCATGCGACAAAAAAGACCGATGGCGCAAACTTTTTTGATAAGGTAGCCAAATCCAACGCAAAAACCCCCAACGCTGAAACTGACGCGAGTAAATATCCAAATCGGGGCCAAACATCAGCCCTCCAAACATAAACCCCCCCGCCACCAACAACGTCATATTACTGCTGCGAGTGGAAACCATTGTCACACCCGCCACAAATGGCAAAGACCAGATAGTAATGCGATCGTGCGTCTGACCAGAAGGCATATTCAGTCCTGACTGCTGTTAGCGGTAGCTCGGCGTTTAGCCCGTACTGAGTAAGTATAGTTCTTAAAAGCATATACAAAAAAATTTTCCCAAAGACTTGCAAAATTCCAAACAGCTATGTTATATTAAACAAGTGAGAAAAACGGGCGGTTAGCTCAGTTGGTAGAGCGCCTGCCTTACAAGCAGGATGTCATCAGTTCGAGTCTGGTACTGCCCATTTACAATAAAAACAAAATTCTTAAGATAGCAGTTTGCAATTAATTTGTGAACTGCTAAATTTTTTATAGGAATAAATTTGTTTAGTCTTGACAAGACATATTTAGATTAATTATTTAACATACTCTACGGATTGAGTTTATATATTTTTTCAACCCGCTTTTGTTACATTTCCTCTGGAAACCAGCACAGATGAACTTCCCTGCGGGAAATCACTTCATGTCTTGTCTGCATAGCTGTGGTTCTTCCCCATCGCTGATAAGCAAGCCTTATTAACGCCATCTATTATTTTTTGTCAAGTTCTATTGACACTTCGTAACAAACTTGTTATATTTATTTACATAAAGTAACAACCCAAAAGAAAAACATTATGTATACCACCATTAACGAAAACGGCATTCTCAATAACTACTCTACTGAGCCAAAACTTTACTACGCAGAATATCCAACTAAAGAGCAACAAAAAATTTACGCCTTTCAAGGTGCAGTAGCGATTTTATTCGTCTCATCTATAGTTTTAATTGCGTTAGGAGTCAGTTAATCTTTTTAGTTTTGGTATTAGTGTCTAAATCGTCATTCTTATTTCTCCTATAAACCTCGGTTAGTTTCGCCGGGGTTTTTTATTGCTTAATTTTCTTTCATCAAATCCTCTGATTTCTCCGTATAGTTAAATTAGAATTGCTATATATAAGTTAAATTTGATTAATAATGGTAAAAACTATGTTGCTATCAATTGAAGGTGTTTACAAACACGGTAAGATAGAACTTAGAGAATTACCATCTGAGATTTCAGAAAGTTTTATTATTGTCACTTTTAGTAAAATATTACTACTAAACCTTGATCCACGCGATTCCTACGGAGCGCTTCTCTATCGCATTTCCCCTACATCTCCCAACATCCCTAAAACAGCGTATAGTTAAATTAGGATAAAAACTATAAATAAGCAAAAAATCTATGCCTAATTATCAAGAATTGTTAGAGCAAGCTAAAAATCTGACTCCTGAAGAACAGCTTAAATTAGTTGAAAATTTATCTATTTTAATTCGTCAACAATTGGAAATGACATCAAAACCAAAGCGTAGTATTTTAGAATTGCGTGGTTTAGGTAAGGAAATTTGGGTAAATATTGACGCTCAGGAATATGTTAATCAGGAACGTGATTCATGGAATGGCTAAATAAGTTACAGGGTAAAATTATAGGTTTAGATACTGCACCGCTAATTTATTTTATAGAAGAAAATCCTCATTATTTGCAAGTTACAGATACGTTTTTTACAGCTATGTATAAGGAAGAGTTTAGCGTTGTCACGTCGGTTTTAACTATATCAGAAGTTTTAGTTTATCCTTTACGTGCAGGAAATACAATATTAGCTCAACAATATCGTGATATTCTTTTCAATTCACAAGGTTTAACGAGTATTGAAGTTTTACCAGATATTGCTGAAAATGCAGCTAAATTAAGAGCAGATTATAATTTAAGAACACCGGATGCTATTCAAATGGCCACTGCTATTTATGGAGGTGCTTCTTTTTTCTTGACTAATGATATACGTTTACCTTCTTTACCTGGGTTAACTGTGTTGGTTTTAAATCAATTGATAAGTTAGGTGTTTTTAAATATAGCGAACTGACAAGTCAGCGCTTGCGCTATCGCATCCTCCTCATACCTAACAGCGATTCCTACGGAGTGCTATCTCTTTGAGTCCCGTCAGGGATACGCTATCGTACTTCCACACAAACCAAAACAGCGAACTGACAAGTCATCGATTGCGCTATCGCATTTCCCCCAAACCCCTAAACAGCGAACTGACAAGTCAGCGCTTGCGCTATCGCTCTCTCCCAAATCCCCTAATTACTAGTAGAGGATTTTGGCATACATTTATGTTCAACCTCCACCAAGCATAGGTAAATCCAAATCCTTACCAGTTAATTTAATAATTAATCGTCCAAATGCTATGATTGAATCCTTATTGTTCTTCAAAAAGTCTAAAGTTTGTCCAATCTTATCAGCTTGCTTTTGAGTCAGTAAGCTTCCCCATACTCTACGTCTCTCATCTAGTTGTTCTGGGGTTGATGATTCAATTTCTTTAAGTATCCACCATTCAAAAATAGGTGAGAATATTTCCCAAGTTGGTGGATTAGTTTGTGTCCGATTCAATAATCCCCGTGCATTTAATTCAATTAGCTCCCTTTCTTTTTGGATAAAAATAGAAGTTATATCACTTAAATCATACTTGGAATTAGTAACTTTTCCTTTTAGCTTTTGTAAAGCAATTAGCATTAAAAGCATTTGTTCATCTGGACTAGATCCTTCCCAAAATCTTTCAAATACTGGACTAGCTACACTTTGAAATTTTTCTCCTACTGGTGTTAAATCATTTAGAGGTGCGCCCACATCTATACGATGATCAAAAATTTCAGAGGCCACCATTTCAGCAAGCTGAGGATGATAACCCGATAAATAAGCAATATAACGAGATTCAGATGAAGTAAATAAGGGTTGATCTGTTTGTTCAATCCTATGTAGGAGCTTTAAAATATCATCTTCACGAAATAGTTGTAAACGACAACTTGTAAACCCATTCTCAAATGGTGATATATTTTGAACAGCTAAAGGTTTGCATAATTTTTGAAGTGAGTAGCGAGTAGCAAGAACTAAGTTAGCTTTATTGAAATCTCGTGTAGTTAGAGAACGAAGACCTTGTAGAAATGTACGACTGCTATCAAGATGTTCTGTATCAGTTCTTATTAAAGCATCAAAATCATCTAATACTAAAACTATTCTTTTATTTGCTTCTGCTGCTACATCAAGAACATCATGAAAATCATTAGCTCCCAGTTCAGCACCTTCTTCTATCCGTTGCAGTAAAGCCTTACATTTTTCTTTTATAGGGCTATCTTCAAGTTTTCTATCTAAAGTTTTTGTACATTGAAACCAAAATTGACTTGCTGTTTTAGGATGAACACTATCTGAACAATTTAAAAAAACAAAAATGTAATTCTGGAAGTTATTCAGTGTCAAATCAACAGATGGACTAGAAATATATTTAAGCATAAGACTTTTGCCAATACCTCGCTCACCATATATTTCTAAAGCACCTCCCTCAGCTATCAAAGAGCTAAAAAATTTACTTACTCTTTTGCGATCTATAATAGCTTGTTCCGGTGGTGTACTATTCCGGAGAAAAGGATTAATTAAACTTTTCATGATTTATCCTCCAACGTGGTTTTTAACGTTTTTAATTTGGTTTTTGCAATCATAATTATTAGGGGATGATAAATCTCTTCAATTTTATCAAAAATACCACTTAATAATAAAATTATAGGCGTAAATATTCCTATAAAGCAAATACAGGCAATAAATATGGTAAGGAATGCAATAAAGATATTAATTATCCAACCAACAAGATATTGCTTAATGAATAGAAATACCAAGACAATATAGGCGATAAATAATATTGTAATAAACAGGGCAGAAAAGTCTTGAACAGCATAACTAGTTATAATCCTTAGTTCTTTGTTACTTAATTGTACTTCTGCTTCTTCTAAAGATAAGACTAATTTGGCCGCAGTTGCCGGATTGATATCTGCTTTTGATATCTGTATTCGTGTAAGCACAACCCATACTTTCTGCTCCTGAATTTTTAAATTATCATAAATATATTCATCATTATCCGTGCTTAAATTAAAATTATTTTTAATGATTTTTTCTTGTATAGATATTATTTTAGATTCTAAGATACGTATTTTTTCTGATCTAATCTTTTCTTGTTTACGAGCAAGGTCAATCGGTGAAATACTACTATTTCTTTGCACTATATAGGTTCTATGATTTATTTTTGTTTCTGATGATAAATCAGAATTATTTTTCATGGCATTATGTTGATTCTGTGTTTCAAATTCCTCGATTTGTTTAATCTTTTGTATTTCTTGTGTTTTTCCTGTTAAATCTTCTTCATCAGGAATCTCTTGAATAAATGCTAATTCTTCTTCTGGATCAAAAGAGTTATTCCTTTGCTCAATATTTAACAAAGTTTCAACTTCCTCTAGGCATTTCTCCAATTGTTCTGTCAGATTTCTTATTAATCCCCTCTGCCATTCATTACTATTTTGTAATTTTATTAATTTTTCATATTGCTCAGATGCTACAGAAAAATCACCTTTATTTTCAGCATATTGGGCATATTTTGCTAAAGCTTCTACCATTTCAGGTAAAACATTATGATCATACAAATATAGTTTACATAGTGCTTCTGCTCTGCCAGCTAAATCTTCAGTAAGATAATATATATCAGCTAATCCCCGCAAAGCACTGCAATGATTTGGTATATGTACGAGTACCTCTTTATAATCTTTTATAGCAAAATCATAACTGCCAGCCTGACGTGCTTTATCTGCCAATTCACAGCGATTATTTGCTAAAATTTGGTGAATATCAATCTCTTCTTCCCTGCTAGGTTCTAAAGGTATATTCTCTGTTACCCAAATTCTTACTATTTCCACAGCTACACCAATAGCCTGATTATTACCTTTCAATAACTCCCATTTTATAAGACTTTCTAAGGTATTGTTCAATTCCTCTCTGTTCAAGTGAACCCGGTTTTCCATTAATAAGTGAACAATGTTATCTCTATTAGCTTTTTTTATATCAGATGTTAAACTCGCAACAGTAGCTAATACACGTTCCTCAATAGTAGGTACACGAGCAATACTAGCAATAGCACCTTGATAAGCTTGAAGAGTTTTAGGTATTACAAAATTTACATCATTAACAGTTGCTATTTCTCTTTCTTCATCTAAAACTACGTATTCAAATACTTCAGAACATAATGCTTGCGTGAGATGAGGTTGTCCATTCGTTAATTCATAAATCCTATCAATAGCTGTTTCTTCATAAGTCAGTATTCCAAAAGTAGGCTGAATTATTAGCTGTTTTGTTTCTGGTTGAGAAAAAAAACTAATTCGTTCTTCTTTAGATGAACTAACTATAGGATCATATTGTATGGGTAATTTACCAATGTCTTTTCCAACTGTCAAAACCCACTTTAATTGGTGTTCACCTTTTACTAACTCGCCTAAAAAAGAAACTAAAACCTCTGTAGATTTATTAATTGTCTGCTCACCTAAATTATCAAACTCATCTACTATAATTACAAGTTCCTGGTTTCCTAAATTCTCAAAAACTTGAGGCAACCACTCATCTCTAAATAGTGTATGACTAGATTCCCATTGATTAAGGGTGGGTACTTCAATATTAATTTCTTTAGCAATAGCATTGGCTAAATGATTTTGAAACTGTGGCAAGGTATCTTGCACATAACGTTGAATATCAAATATTACAGGAACAAGAGGCAATACCTTCCCCATTCCTGATTTCTCATCCTTTAAAAAATTGTATAATTTTTGTAAAAATGAACTTTTGCCGATACGACGCTGCCCTTGTAGCAATACAACATTTGAACTAGCTAAAGCTTGGTTAACTTTTGCTAGTAAATCTTTACGACCATAAAAATCTGAACCTGTAACTGGTGGACCGGCTTTATAAGGATTAATAACTAAGGTAGTCATTGAGGGATTACAAATTTAAGGATTAAGGCAGCCATTACATTTGTCTCTACTTCTATATTGCCGTAAGCTGGTTGTACTTTACTATATTCCTGTAATATTTATTGTACAAGCTGGCGATATCTAGTTAATGTATCCATTAAAAAATTACTTCTTGCCCTATCTCATAAACTACCAAATCATCCCCAAATTCAACACAAAACCATTTAAAACATCTTCCCCCGAAACCGTAGCAGGAGATTCCAAAACCTCAACATCTTTTCCTGGTCTATAAATCTCCACTTGTCGAGATTTACGATTAATTAATATACTCAAACGTACACCATTATCTATATATTCCCTCATCTTTTCCTGTGTAGTTTTCAAACTATCACTAGGAGAAAGTAACTCAATTACAAAATCAGGACAAATAGGAGGAAACTTTTCCTTTTCCTCATCACTTAAAGCATTCCATCTTTCTAACTTTATCCAAGAAGCATCAGGAGAACGGTCTGCACCATTAGGTAATTTAAAACAAGTGGAAGAATCAAAAACTATACCTTCTTTATTTTGCTCATTCCAAATCCAAACTTGAGCAGTTATACCCGCATTCCGATTTCCCGTTTCTCCTCCCGTTGGTGGCATAATAATTAAATCCCCATTTGCTGTTCTTTCAAATCTCAATTCGCAGTTATTTTGACATAGCTGAAAAAACTGCTCATCAGTCATATCTATCACTGATTTTAAACTCACAGTTAAAGCATCCATAACCACATCCCACAAATACAAAAATTATCGCTTTACTCAAATCATAAACCAATCTCTCTCTTTCTCCGCGCCTCTGCGCCTCTGCGTGCAAAAAAAAAATAAAAATATCAAAAATAGGCAGGTATAAAACCTGCCCATCTAAACCTATTCTATACCTTCAATCCGATTTTCCACCTCCTGATACAACTCTCTCAACCGGTCTAAATTCTCCTCACTTGTCTCCCAATAACCGCGACCATTCACTTCCAACAAAGTAGAAACAATCTTGCGGAAAGAATGAGGATTGAGATTCATCAAACGTTTCTGCATTTCCTCATCTTTAATAAACGTCTCATTCGTGTCCTCATAAACCCAGTTATCCACAGCACCAGCAGTTGCACTCCAACCAGTGGTATTTACCAACCGTTTAGAAAGTTCGCGCACACCTTCGTAACCGTGAGACAACATCCCCTCATACCATTTGGGATTTAACAACTTCGTCCGCGCATCTAAACGCACAGTTTCCGATAAACTTCTCACCTGTGCATTCGCTGTAGTTGTATCTGCAATGTAAGAAGATGGTTTCTTGCCATCTGCACGCAGACTTGCAACTAATTTAGTAGGATCTGAGTCAAAATAATGGGAAACATCTGTTAAACTGATTTCTGAAGAATCGAGATTCTGGAAAGTTGCATCAGCAGTTTTCAAAGTAGTTTCAAAAATCTGCCGTGACTCATCCATAACACCAGGATTATCAGAATTGAAAGAGAAAGATTTGCGCTTCAAATACATTTCTTGCAATTCAGCTTCACTATCCCAAGTGCTATTCTCCACTGCCAGGTTAATATTAGAAGAATAAGAACCAGAAGCATTAGAGAAAACGCGAGTTGCAGCTTGACGCAGATTTATGCCCATTTCTTCCGCTTGTTGCAGTGCGTGTTTCCGGACAAAGTTCATTTCCAAGGGTTCATCAGCTTCCGCAGCCATTTTCACACCTTGGTCAAGCAAGTTCATTTGGTTAATGAACAAGTCGCGGAATACACCAGAACAGTTAATTACAACATCAATTCTGGGTCGTCCCAACTCTTCTAAAGGTATCAATTCCAACTTATTCACCCGTCCCAAAGCATCGGGAACTGGACGCACACCAATCATCCACATAATTTGGGCGAGGGATTCACCGTAGGTTTTGATGTTATCTGTACCCCAGAGGACACAGGCAATGGTTTCTGGCCAGTTTCCTTCATTTTCAGACTTGTTCCGTTCCAACAACCTATCAACGACGATTTTCGCAGATTGGACTGCGGCGGATGTGGGGATAGCTTGGGGATCTAAGGCGTGTATATTTTTACCAGTGGGTAATACATCAGGGTTACGAATAGGATCACCACCGGGTCCGGGGAGGATGTATTCACCGGCTAAACCTTGGAGAAGTCCACCGAGTTCGTTATCTGCACAAACTTGTTTTAAGCAGAATTCCAAATATTCAAACAGGGGTTTTAACGCAGAGGTGTCAACGTTGGTATAACCTGATTTGTGCAGAGATTCTACCCAAGGTTCTTTTTTACCCATGTTGAAGAAATTCAACTTGGAAACTAGGGAAACTCTACCTTCTGCGTCAATTTGTTCTTGTACTAATGCTGTGACAGCCGCACGGGTAGCGAGGGTGATATCTTGTAAGAGTTGGACATCTGCTAAAATGCCGGCATCGTTACTTCTGTAGATATCTTCAATGTTGCGTCCCAGACTCTGAGCAATAATGCTGGGTAGACCGATGATATTATCTTCTTCACGATCTAAACTAGCAATATTTACCAAAGTTGCGATCGCTTCTTCGGCTGTTGGAGGTTTACCAATTACGTGCAGTCCACAAGGTAACAACCGCGATTCAATTTCCATCAACCGACGATAAACGCTACCAACGATATTATCCCGTTCTTCAGGGGACATATCCTTAGAGTCGGTTTCTGGTAACTCAATATCTTTGTCTAAGTTGACAATGCGGCATTTATCCATGATGGAATTGACAATGGAAACACCGCGTCCTGTGTCTTTCAAAGTTTGGTAAGAAGCAATTAACTCACTGAGTTCTTTCAAACCTTTGTATAAACCGGCATTTTCCGCAGGTGGTGTCAGGTAAGAAATTGTTTCTGCGTAACTGCGACGTTTAGCAATTGTAGCTTCGCTGGGGTTATTGGCTGCGTAATAATACAGATTCGGAATTGAGCCAATTAGTTGATCTGGGTAACAGTCACCAGACATTCCCATTTGCTTACCAGGCATGAATTCCAATGAGCCATGTGTACCAAAGTGTAACACAGCATCAGCGCCCCAGATTTTTTCTAGATAGGTGTAGTAAGCTGCGAAACCGTGGTGAGGACTAGCAGAACGAGAGAATAACAAGCGCATGGGGTCGCCTTCATAACCAAATGTTGGTTGCACTCCGATGAAGACATTACCAAACTGCTTACCGTAGATTAACAGATTTTGTCCGTCGCTGTTTAAGTTTCCGGGAGGTGGTCCCCAGTTTTCTTCTAAGCGTTGGGAGTATGGTGTCAGTGCTTCATATTCTGGCACAGACATTTTGTAAGCAATGTTGAGTTCGGGGCTATTGTATTGTGCTTGTGCGTCGTGGATGACTTGTTCTAGCAACTCTTGGGGAGTTTCGGGAATGTCCTGCACGTCGTAACCGTTGTTTCTCAGTCCTTTCATAACTTCATGGATAGAACCGAATACGTCTAAGTATGCGGCTGTTCCCACGTTACCTTTATCGGGAGGGAAACTGAAAACGGTAATGGCGACTTTTTTGGTTAATTTGGGTTTGCTGCGGAGATTTGCCCATTTTAACGCTCGTTGCGCCACGATTTCTACTCGATCTTGGAGTGCGATCGCTTTCCCGGTTGCCCCATCTTTACCTGATAAGATAATCGGTTCAATTGCCCCGTCAAGTTCAGGTATAGCAATCTGTAAAGCCACTTGAATGGGATGTAACCCCAAATCGCTATCTAGCCATTCTTCCGTGGTTTGGAAGACCAAAGGCAAGGCCACCATGTAGGGACGATTTAACCGTTTTAATGCTTCAATAGCTTTCGGATGATCTTGTCTAGCCGGTCCACCCACCAAAGCGAAACCAGTCAAAGAAACTACCGCATCTACTAACTGTAATTTAGTTGTAGGTTCGTAAAAGTAAGCTTCTATCGGTTTAGAGAAATCCAAACCACCAGCAAATACAGGTAGAACTCTTGCCCCTAATGATTCCAATTCCTGAACAATTGCCACATAATGGGCATCATCGCCAGTAACTAAGTGAGTCCGTTGCAATACCAAACCTACGCATGGTGCGAGAGGATCTTTTAAATTTTTGGAGATGTCCTTGCGAGCAGAATACCAGTTCAGATATTCTCGCACATCCTCAAACATACTCGGCGCTAACGGATGCCAAATCCCCATATCGGGGTAAACAACTGGTGCTTGATAGTCAGCAGCAGCAAAGTTTTCTTTTTCTACGCCTTTTAATACGTATTTATCAGCCAGCATCAGCAAGAAGTTTTCCAGGTTTTCCGCTGAACCACCTAGCCAATACTGAAAACTGAGCATGAAGTTACGCGCGTCTTGTGCTTTTTCCATTGGTAGGAATTTCAGCACTTGGGGAAGAGTCCGCAACAGTTTCAGCATTCCGTCTTGGAAACCAGCGCCAGATTTTTCCTTGCGCTTCTTCATGAAATTAGCAATGACGCTCTTAGATTGTCCTAACTGCGCCAAAGAGAAGCTACCCATTTTATTGAGGCGCATAACTTCGGGCATGGAGGGAAAGACAACCGCCACATCTAGATTATCACGATGGGGTTCAACTGCCGCAACTACTTTCTGAGCTAAGTCTTCGATGAAAATAAGTGAAGCAATGAATATATTAGCACTAGCTATATCGCGTTTCAACTCCTCATAGTTTTCAGAGTTGCGGAGTTCTTCAATCAAGTATCCACTGATTTCAATCGCTACGCTGGGATGATTAGCGTTAATTTCCCGTACCGCTTGTGATAATGCACTTTGGTATTGAGATTCCAGTACGACATAGACAACCTTGATTAACTTACGTCCCCGTAAATCGTCAGGTGCAATATGTCTAATAGTGGACTTGACTTGGGTAAACATTCAAATAAGCTCCTTTCAGGCGTGTTCTCGTGAAGTTTTTCACGGCTGATGTCACCGCTTCTAACTCCAATTATTTTCGGCAATAAGAGTTTTTTATCAGAAAACTCCCATTCTGTGGGGATTTTGTCCTATATCTGACACAAAATGATATAGAAAACGACACATTTATTTACAAAGCTTAACAAAAAATGCGGATTCTCTCACCTATATGTAAATTCTGTTTACATAGTTAAACAATTACTTAGTTATAAAATAACAAAAAATTTTCAGTAATTTTAACATTTTATAGTTCTATTTGACACTAAAAGCTCCAATATTATGACAAAATAAAGCTATTCATTGGTAACTAATAATATAGAATAGGATATGAGATAGTTAAAATTTCTCCCTAAACATTCAATGAGGATATGACCATGAATGCTTTAACTGTCAATTTGAAATCATTAATAGAAATGACTGATGAGCAGTTTTTTCAGCTATGTCAAAACAACCGCGAATTGAGATTTGAAAGAAATGCAAATGGAGAGTTAATAATTATGCCACCAACGGGAGGAGAAACGGGAAATCGTAATGGTAGAATCACTCAACAATTAATGAATTGGACTGATGCTGATGGTACTGGCATCGCTTTTGATTCTTCCACTTGTTTTAAATTACTAAATGGTGCAGATCGTTCTCCTGATGCTTCTTGGATAAAGTTAGAAAGATGGGATGCTTTAACTGATGAGGAAAAACAAAAGTTTCCTCCTATTTGCCCTGATTTTGTGATTGAGTTACTTTCTCCTAGTGATAGTTTGAAGACTACACAAGAAAAGATGAAGGAATATATAGATAATGGAGTGCGTTTGGGTATATTAATTAATCGTAAATCTCGTCAAGTGGAGATTTATAGACAAGGAAAAGAAGTTGAGGTTTTAGATTCTCCTGCTACGGTTTCGGGGGAAGATGTTTTAAAGGGTTTTGTTTTGAATTTAGGGATGATTTGGTAATCTTTCAATCTCCGTCTCTGAGGAGATGTTTGGAAAATTAGGAAATAATTAATTTATAATACATATTAATAAATAGTTAGAAAAAAATATAGGAAAATTAGTATAGCTAGACACGAATTAAATATAGTGATACACTTGATCTAGTTAATCATATATGAGCAAGTTTTTTATATTGCTCATTATATAATTACTTATTTTATCTTAGCAATTTTTTGGGAGCAACAACCGTGATAGATGGTAAAGCTATTTGTATTTCATTATTTACAGGTGCTTATGGTTTAGATTTAGGATTAGAACAAGCAGGTTTTCATACTGTAACTGTAGTCGAAAAAGATCGTGATGCTGTCAAAACAATAGCTCTTAATCGTCCATTTCTGCAAGAAAGTGCAATTCCCAGAGAAATACAAAATGTCACCTCTCAACAATTACTTGAAGAAGGGGGAATAGTTTTGAATTTAGGTCGTGTTTTACAACCTGGAGAAGTAGATTTAGTAACGGGTGGTCCACCATGTCAACCATTTAGCACCGCAGGAAAAAGAGGTTCGGTTATGGACCCTCGCGGTAGTTTATTTATGGACTTTATTCGCATTGTTAAAGAAGTTAAACCCCGTTTTTTCTTAATGGAAAATGTTAAAGGTTTGCTTTCTGCTCCACTGCGTCACAGACCAATTAATCAACGCGGAAAAGATTACCCTCCTTTAGAACCTGATGAAATGCCTGGTTCTGCTTTAAAAGTAGTATTATCAGAAATGAAGGAAATAGGCTACAACGTCGTTTATAATCTTTTAGAAGCAGCAGATTATGGTGTTCCACAAAATAGAGAGCGTGTAGTATTTATTGGTTCTAGAGATGGTGAAGCTGCTACATTTCCTATTCCCAAATATTGTAAAGATGGAAAGATTTTACCTAAATGGCGGACTTTAGGAGATGCTATAACAGATTTAGTTGATACGGAACGAGAATTTATGGCTTATACAGAAAGTCGCTTAAAATATTTAAGATTATTGGAAGCTGGACAAAACTGGAAACACTTACCGGAAGAATTAAAAAAAGAAGCTATGGGAGGTGCTTATAATTCGGGAGGTGGAAAAGTAGGTTTTTATAGAAGATTATCTTGGAATAAACCTTCTCCAACAATCACAACAAGTCCACATCAAAAAGCTACAGATATGTGTCATCCTGTAGAATTGCGTTCTTTAACTGTTCGTGAATCTGCAAGAATTCAAACTTTTCCCGATGATTGGATTTTTTATGGTTCTGTTAGTTCTAAATACAAACAAGTTGGTAATGCAGTTCCTGTATTACTTGCAAAAGAAATTGGTAGTTATCTTTTCAACTTAATTCAAGGAAATAAAGCAAAAGGGAAAGAAATTTCTGAACAATTATCGCTTTTTTAATTATAAAACAGCAAGTGTTTATTTTGTAGCCAATTCAGCAAAAGCTTTATCAATTTTCTGTAACATATCTCGTATATGATTTTCAACTAGATCATAATCCATACAAATCATGTTCCAAAATTGTTTACCAGCAATACGAGGAATGTTACTTCTGTTTGAAAAAGTCCATTTACCTAAATCAAAAGCTGCTATAAACAAAGGGCTTTGATGGATACTCAATTCTTTTTTTGCTCTTGGTACTTGAGAACCAGTCAATGTTCCTTTTAGAGTTTTTAGTTGTGCAAACTTAACCGTTTCTTCCGAAAAAACTAGAATATCAATTCCAGTAATTTTAATTCCAAATTCAAATTCCGGGTTAATAATATAAGGACTAATATTAGATATCTTTTCCCAGAGACTTCCCATTGTTGTACTCAGACTTCTTGTCACTGAGTTGCTGGTAACTAGCAATTTAGCTCCGCAGAGTTCAAAAAGATTGGATGGGTTAGGATGATGATCAAGTATTGCACTTTTTTTTTCAAAATCTAGTTTTAACCACTCAATAAAATCATCTGCAAATTTTTCAGTTTTACTACCAATGAGTTGAGATTGTCTATCTAATTCTAAAACAGATCCATTCTGCTTGTCTTGTGCAATTTGGTATTGAAAGTAAGCTGGTGCTATTGAGGAAATAATTTTTCCATATTTATATGCTATGTGTAAATCTTCATCTGCGATGTGAGTCACATCAATTAATGAAGCATGATGCAAAATTAGTGCTTTCCGTTCTTGGACAGAAAGTGGGATTAAAGTTTCAGCAGTTAATTCAGTAGACATACAAAGCTATATTTAACTTATTGAGCTTTCTTAGTATTACCCAAAATTACCCCCTAAACTGTCATATCTACTGAAATTGTATTTGATTGTTGGTGTAAAATCTAAATAAGTACAAAAATACTATGCAATAGCGATCGCCATTTAAGAATAAGTTGGAATAGCGATAGCATAAGCACTGCTGCAAGCAGTGCGCCGAAAATTGGGGTAGTTGTGAGCGATCGCGAAGTGCTGACCGTTCACGTAGTGTTCCGTAGGAAAGCGATCGCCATTTAGGAATAAGTTGGGAGAGCGATCGTTTAAAATTGGGAATGTTGGGGTGCGATCGCGTATCCCTTACGGGACTCGTAGAGATAGCGCGACCTAGAAATCGCTGTTTGGGAATGAGTATTAAAAACTTAATTTATTGAACGATATAATATAAATAAGAATTAGCTTTTTACAAAACACAAACAGAGTAAACAACATGCAAGAACAATTAACCGACTATCAACAAGAACTAACAGAACGCATTTCTCATGTTGTAGATAAACTATTTCGTGGTAGTAGTTTCTACATGGTGAAATTAGATCAATATGAAATGACTGAAATGTTAATAGAATTATTTAGCAGATTTTCCCCAGAAGAAATGAGAGCAATTAAAGAACATGATTTAAGCAGAAGAATTAGTAAAATATTAACATTAGAAGCTGTTGCTGGGACATTAAATGATTTAACACCAGAAGAAATAGCGATTTTTGATGCAGCAGTAGCCAGAAAATAAACCCATGAATTTTTTACTTGATTCAAATATTGTTAGTTATGCGCTAAAGAAAAATATAACTATAAATAATAAATTGAGAGAGTTAAGCTTTCTTGGTTCAGAAATATTTATTAGTTGTATCACCTACTATGAAATAAAAAGAGGTTTGATATCTCTCAATGCTACTAAACAATTGGTAGATTTTCATGGATTTTGTAATGATTATCCTGTATTATTTTTAGATGATTTAGAAATTATTGAAAAATCCTGTGAAATTCATGCCAAATTAAAAACCAGAGGTACTCCTATCCAAGATGCTGATATTTTAATAGCAGCTACAGCAATTGTCCGCGATTTAATTCTCGTTTCTAATGATTCTGATTTGTTTAGAATTGAAGGACTTAAATTAGAAAATTGGTTATGATAAAATCATACCCGCAATTTATGAACCATAGTGAAGCACTCCGCAAGAATCGCCATTTAAGAATAAGTTGGAATAGCGATAGCATAAGCACTGCTGCAAGCAGTGCGCCGAAAATTGGGGTAGTTGTGAGCGATCGCGAAGTGCTGACCGTTCACGTAGTGTTCCGTAGGAAAGCGATCGCTGTTTAGGAATAAGTTGGGAGTGCGATAGCGCAAGCGCTGTTTCTTGGATGCCCGGAGGGCTTTTGTCAGTTCGTCTAAAATTAGGGTAGTTGTGAGCGATAGCAAAGCGCTGACCGAAGGTATCGCTATTTAGTCTCAAATTTTATCACTCACCTCCTCATAAATCCTGTATATTTTCCAATCTCTGCTGAGAACCATGACGAACACGATGAATATATACAACTCCTTCCTCTTCCTCCAGATTTTTAACCGTAAATAAAATTAAAAATTGTTTTTGATAAAGAAGTTGTCGAACTTCAATTTCCATATACTGACTTTCCATAGCTAAAGAACAACGTTGTGGAAAACTTTCCAACGTCAGCATAATTTCATAACATCCCCGCACCCAACTAAAAGCTCTTTCCTGTGAATTCTCTTTTATCCACAGGAAAATACTCTCAATATCAGCAATAGCACTAGGTGAAATCTCAATCCGGTATGCCATATTTTTCCTTAAATTCTGCAAATGCTTGATTTAAGGGCATACCCTCGCCTTGTTCAAACTCATTTATACTTTTACGTATCTTAGCAATAGATTCAAGTAATTCAAGTCTATCAATAAGTTTTTGATAACTTTCAGCATCTTGAACCACAGCAGCAGCTTTACCATTCACAGTCAGCACAATAGGAGATTTAGTTTCTTTTAACTTATCCAGAAACATCTTTGCTCCTCGCTGAAATTCTGATAAGGGGTGAATATTGCTTAGGCTAAACATCATAATTTCGATAAATTATTTGATAATTTCATGTTAATTGTATGAAAATATTTTGTCAAGGGAAGATATTATCGCCTTTTAGTTGTTTGTCATTGTTATCGAGAAAATGATTCAATAATTAGGATTATTTCAGCCAGAAAAGCAGATAAACTAGAACAAAAACAATATCAGGAGTTCCTATGAGAGAAAATTATAATTTTTCTAAATCCGTTAAAAATCCCTATTCTAAACAGTTAAAAGAACAAGTTACAATTGATTTAGAAAAGGATGTTATTCAATACTTTGAAGAAATAGCTCAAGAAACAGGTATTTCTTATTTGAATTTAATTAATCTTTATCTGCGTGAATGTATGGAAAATAAACGCAAGTTATCGTTAATGGAAAGTAACAATTAAATTTGTATTTCCAGAAGTTGATAATGGCACAAACTTCATGTAGTGATCGCGCTGAATTCTTTTGAATTTACTGTTGGTAACAGTTATTTACCTAAACGATCCTATTTGTTTGGATCTTTTTTATCCTTTTTATCCTTGGCATCCTTCTTAGGCTTTTTAACTTCTTTATTACTTTTTCTTTCCTTAGACATCAGTCTTACCCAACTAGGTTTACTTATCAAAAATGCCATATTCTGCTATTAGTAAATCAAGCTGTAACTTACTTGGTATACTTTGAAAGCAGCAAGAAAAACATTACCCATTTATGCTACTAATTACCATGATACATCGTTATTTAGTTTGGTTATTAATTTGATTCACCTATGATACAAAACTTAAGATACTATATACCTACATCCAACTTAGATTTTGATAGGTAATAATTAAATGACTCCAGTAGATATTCTCATTCTCTCCAATGGCCCAGGAGAAGTGACAACCTGGGTACGTCCTGTTGTTAAAGCATTGAGACAACAACTAGGAAATGATCGTTTACAAGTGAGAATTTCTGTAATATTATCACCTTGTCCCCATGCTAGTGGCAAAGAAACTGCTATAGCAAAATCTTACCAAGAAGTTGATAGAGTTCAATCACCTGAGCATTTTTGGCAGTTTTTATTGTGGGGAAAAACCGCCGAAAATTGGGACTGGAGAAATCAAGGTGTAGTGATATTTCTGGGTGGAGATCAAATTTTCCCGGTTATTATTGGCAAAAAATTAGCATATAAAACAGTAGTTTACGCAGAATGGGAAGCGCGTTGGCATAATTTTATAGATAAATTTGCCATTATGAAAGCTCAAGTTGCAAAAAATGTCTCTCTTAAATATGCTGATAAATTTGCCGTTGTTGGCGATTTGATGTTAGAAGCAGCCGCAGAAGATGAGATACAATCCAAAATCCAAAATCCAAAATCCAAAATTGAAATGATTGGGATTTTACCAGGTTCAAAAGCCGCGAAATTAACCCAAGGTGTACCATTAACTTTAGCTATTGCTGAATATATCCATACCAAAAGACCTCAAACTAAGTTTGTGATTCCTGTTGCACCAACTTTGAATTTACAAACTTTAGCCAGTTTTGCAGATTCCCAAAAAAACCCTTTTATGCAAATTTTTGGCGCTAATAGTGCTGCTTTAATTATCCCAGAAACAGATAAACCAATATTGAAAACAGAAACAGGATTAACTATCGAATTGTGGCAAGAAAATCCAGCATATAAATTATTATCTCAGTGCAGTATTTGCTTAACTACAGTTGGTGCAAACACGGCTGAACTTGGTGCTTTAGCAGTGCCAATGATTGTTTTATTACCTACTCAACAAATGGATTCTATGCGTTCTTGGGATGGTTTACCAGGGTTGTTGGCTAATTTACCGGGAGTGGGTACAAATTTTGCCAAATTGATTAATTGGTTTTTGATCAAACGCATAGGTTTATTAGCTTGGCCGAATATTTGGGCGCAAGAAGAAATAGTACCAGAACTTTTGGGTAAACTCCAACCCTCAGAAGTTGGGGAAATGGTGTTAGACTTTTTAGAAAATCCTGAAAAATTGGACGCTATGCGAGATAAACTTCGCAGTGTGAGGGGTGAAAGTGGTGCAGCGGATAAATTAGCAAGTTTGGTAAAAGAAGAGTTGGAAAAAGTTTGAGTATTTAATAAACATCTACTGAAAATTAAATACGAATTGTTTTAATCTGAAGATTCTCCATCTCTGCGTCCTAATTCAAAAATACCTGTACCCATACAAGCAAGTATGCCGGTGCTAATTCCCCAGCTATCACCTAAACTGATTTCCAAACCCCAGTTACATAAAGCACCAAATACTATGAAAGGCACAATGCTAAAAAGTGAAGCGTAAAAAGCATTTTGCGATTCTCTGGCTTTACGTGTTTTTTCAAATTCTGATTGACTGGTGTAGAGAAAGCGTTCTGCAAAGTTAAACCACCTGTTCAATTGCTCTGTCACCCATTCCCTGGTTGAAGCAAAACCGATATACAGCGCCAAAGACCATACACAGGCTCCTGCGATCGCAATTTTATCTAATTCAAATCTAAAGGGCAATATATCAAACATGGCGTGATTTAATTCTCTAATGTCTAATTTTACCTTAATTTCTGATTCAATCGACTTACTGAGTAAATTTTGCCAAGGTAGGCATCTCTAGGCGATTAGAAATCACAACTTAAAATAAAAAGTTCTCGAACAGTCTTTTTAATTTTTTCATTAATCAAAAGAGTCAATAGTCTCTTCAACTAGACCATTGACTCTCAATGATTACCTAATACGGCACAGCTAACTTTTTATCTGTAACTTGAGTTTGCGTATTTTCATTGACAATCTTGCGGAATAAATCCCCCTCAATTGTTTCCTGTTCTGCTAACAAATCGACTAAACGCTCTAAAACCAGGCGGTTTTCTTGTAACAGTTCTTTGGCTTTGATGTAGCAATTATTAACAATTACCCGGACTTGAGTATCAATTTTAGCGGCTATTTCCTCAGAATATTCTGATTTATTCCCCCAGTCACGCCCCAAGAATACTTCCTGATTTGGACTTTCCAAGGAAACCAGTCCTAATTCCGACATCCCAAACCGTGTTACCATTTGTCGTGCCATGTTTGTGACTTGTTGTAAGTCATTTCCAGCACCTGTGGTTACTTCCGCCTTACCAAAAACAATTTCCTCAGCAGCACGACCTCCTAACGCTGCTAGAATCCGCGCTAGGATTTGAGAACGAGAAATTAGTCCTTGTTCTTCGTTGGGCGTAAACCAAGTTAATCCCAGGGCTTGTCCTCTGGGAATGAGGGTAACTTTTTGTACTGGGTCATGGTCTTTAATTAACGTACCCACTAAAGCGTGTCCGACTTCATGGTAAGCAATTAGGCGTTTATTTTTGCTGTCTACCAATGCTGTACCTTCCATTCCAGCGACAACTCGATCTACTGCATCATCAATTTCTAGAATGGTAATCGCTTCTTTGCGTCTTCTAGCGGTGAGAATTGCGGCTTCGTTGAGGAGGTTAGCTAAGTCTGCGCCGGTGAATCCAGGTGTGCGACGAGCGATCGCATCTAAGGACACACTAGCATCTAATTTCTTGTTCCTGGCATGAACTTGTAATATCTCCAAACGTCCTTTCATATCAGGTGCGTCAACAGTTACTTGTCTGTCAAAACGACCAGGACGTAAAAGTGCGGAGTCTAAAACATCGGGACGGTTGGTAGCAGCAATAATAATGATGCCTGTGTTACCTTCAAAACCATCCATTTCTGTTAATAGCTGGTTGAGAGTTTGTTCTCTTTCATCATTACCACCACCGATACCTGCACCCCGTTGTCTACCGACTGCGTCAATTTCATCAATAAAGATGATACAAGGAGCATTGTCTTTGGCTTTCTTGAACAAGTCGCGGACACGGGAAGCACCCACACCCACAAACATTTCCACGAATTCGGAACCGGAAATACTAAAGAATGGGACAGCAGCTTCCCCTGCGATCGCTTTTGCGAGTAAAGTTTTACCAGTTCCTGGTGGTCCAATTAACAATACACCTTTAGGAATTTTTGCACCTACAGCAGTAAATTTCTCTGGTTGTTTGAGGAAAGTCACAACTTCTTGGAGTTCTTCTTTCGCTTCTTCAATCCCAGCTACATCGTCAAATTTTACTCCTGTTTTCGCTTCCATTTGGAACCGAGCGCGGGATTTGCCGAAATTCATCGCTTGGTTAGAAGCATTAGTAGAACGACGGAGGAACAAAAGCATTAAAGCTACCAATGGCAAAATCCACATCAGATTGATTAACAACCCCACCGCAGCCCTACTGTTAGCAGAGGAAACCTCACCAAACTCAACGTTCTTTTCTTTGAGTTTGTTAATTAACTCCGAGTTTTGATCTAAAAGTCTTACTGGTATAGGTGGTGCATCTGGTTTTTGGTCTGCCAAATAAACTTTAGCTATTTGTTCAGTTTCATCAAGTTCTACTTTTTTAACTTCCCCTTGCTCTGTTTTTTGGAGCAATTGCCCATAACTTAAGGAATTAGCCGCTGCTTTTTGTGCCAAGACGGGAGAAGCGCCAACAATTCCTGGCAACATAATCATACTGGCTGCTAAAGCCCCAGTCCAAGCAATACCATTTGTTGAGCGCTGTTTCTTCAATGCCTTTTTGCCAAGATTTGTCATAATATTTACCCTTTCTCTTTTGACATAAGCTGATATTTGGTTTTATGCCTATTCTTCTAGCAAAAATTCCCATAACTGGAAATTACGGTTTTCCTATCTAGTCTAACTTCCAGACAAAAACATTCCCACGTATTTACTACTTAACTCATGTAGCTGATCAACTAGGGTAATCTAATCCTCATAACATCAAGTTTCTCCTGAAACTAAAATTTGACATATTACGCAATCAATCGCTAAGATAGTCATAATCATAATGACTACGCTTTTTAAAATTCTAGTTTGGTGGGTGAACTATGGTAAAAATTGTTGGTATTGGTGGTAGTTTAAGACCTGGCTCCTATACCCAGCTAGGGTTACAAGTGGCAGCACAACGAGTAGCAGCTTTAGGTGCAGAAGTCGAAATTCTTGATTTACAACAAATGCAGCTACCTTTTTGCAATGGTGGTAAGGAATATCCAGAATATCCAGATGTACAACGGTTGCGCGATACTGTTGCTAATGCAGACGGCTTAATTTTGGCTACACCAGAATATCATGGTAGTGTGAGTGGCGTGATCAAAAACGCTTTAGATTTAATGACTTTTGATCAACTGTCTGGGAAAGTTGCTGGTTTGATTAGTATTTTAGGTGGACAAGTAAATAGTAATGCTCTCAATGACCTGAGAGTAATTCTCCGCTGGGTGCATGGTTGGGTAATTCCCGAACAGATAGCTATCGGACAAGCTTACAGTGCTTTCAGTCCTGAAGGTAAGCTGCTGGATGAAAAGCTTTCTCAACGGTTTGATCAATTTGCTCAGAGTTTAGTTGATAACACTCGGAAATTGCGGGGAGTAAATTAGCAATAGGGAGATATGGGGAGGATATTTGCAAGCTATTCTCCCTTTTTAGCGTAGAAAAAAACTTTGTTGAGGACAAGATTAGCAGCTAAAATTTATCTGTAGAATAGCAAAGTAGAAGCAGTGCAAATATTACCTTTTAAGGAAAACTTCAAATGGTACAAACACCTGCTCAAATTATCACCCTAGAAGAATTTCTAAAACTGCCAGAGACAGAACCTCCCAGCGAATATATTGATGGACGCATTATCCAAAAACCAATGCCACAAGGAGAACATAGTGCAGTTCAAACTGAGCTACCACCTGCAATTAATCTGATATTAAAACCCGAAAAGATAGCCAGGGCTTTCTCAGAACTTCGTTGTACTTTCGGTGGACGCTCAATTGTACCTGATGTTTCTGTCTTCTGTTGGGATAGAATTCCACGTCAAGAAAATGGTAGAGTTGCCAATGTTTTTGCAATGGCTCCAGATTGGACTATCGAAATTCTTTCACCTGACCAAAGTCAAACTAAAGTTATTAAAAATATTTTACACTGTCTCAATTATGGAACTCAGATCGGCTGGTTGATTGACCCAAAAGAAGAATCTGTGTTCGTTTATTTTCCAGATCAAGCAACGGCTTTTTATGATCAACCAAATGCACGTTTGCCAGTACCAGCATTTGCTAAAAATTTTCATCTTACTGTACAAGATTTATTTGCTTGGTTATTGGAGTGAGTAGATGATTTTGTGAATTAAAAAATTAGCGCTCGCCTACACAGCATTAGCCATAAGTCTTACTGTAGGTCTATCTCCACTGGTTGGTAAGCGGAAACAATTCATTGGTAATGTGACAACTGCTACAGTATTTCCTATCATATCGAAAAACTCAACGCTATATCCTGTTTCTAATCCTTGAACATTATGTTGCTCAACCACTGTTCCAATGTATCCAGCATATAAACCTTCTTCGGGAAGATCACGTAATAAGATGACATCGGAGTAAAGAGAAAAATTCATCGTAACCTCATAAAGGTTTGTTGACTATGCAACAAGCGATCGCACTATAAAAAAATACGAAATATGGGTAGGATGGATTGATTATACCTCTAATATAAGCGATAATACTAAAGAGGTTAGTTTGCAAATACTTGGACGTATCTGCGAATTAACCTCAAAGCATTATAGGTCAAGGAAGGGTTAAAACTTAATTCTCGCATAAGTCTATTCTAAAGGCTGTGTACAAAATCATAAAGTTGTTATGAAAGATTATCCCCCAACTAGCTATTTTCCTAGCCAACCAGAGAAATTAACGAGAGAGGAACTTGAATCGTCGTACCTTGACATCCGTCAGAACTACAAAGGACTTCAGTTGAGTCGTGGTCAATTTGCCGGAAAAGCAAAGCGACTTCAGGAGGAGCTAGAGTCACTTAGTCAAGAACAAGAAAAACTACTTGAAAAACTATCTCTAGAAGCAATTAACAAGAAAGAGCTTCTGGTAGTTATGAAAGAACTGCAAAAAGTTAGTCAGAGGCAAAAATATCTTGTTGGACAAGTTCGCCAAGAATTTGAAGCTGTCAGAGATGATAAAGGTAATGTAATCAAGAAATTCAACCGCATTATGAGGGCAGTTTATCAACTTTTGAATCAAGATATTGGGGATGCTTTCAAGAAAGAGAAGACTGTTGAAATTGAAGATGACGACTACACAGATCAAAGTCCTAGAGGTATTGGTAAATCAGAACGTCATTGGTAAGCAATTATGTCAAATAAAGTAAAAAAGGTAAAAGCTGAAGTTGTCAAACCTATTACATTAGAAGAAAGCTTTGATATTGTCTTAAATAAACTGGAAAAGTTAGAGCAAGATATGGTTGATTCGGATAAAGCAGTATATCGAGCCGTTGGAGAATTTGTTGACAGTACAGTTACTGTTACTCAAAATATAGTTGATATAGCTTTATCTCCTGAGCAATTAAATATTGATTCAATATCTGAGGATGATTTCTGTCAAGAGTTAAATAAACGTTTTAACTTACTCAGAATAGAAGCTGATCAGCTTCTATTGACAGCTTATTCCGATGAAGAAATTGAGCGTGTTTTAAGGGTCGAAAAACTTCTGGACAGAATTACAAATCGAATCAATTCTTTACCTTTAAATGCTACAGAACAAAGTAATAAAACAAAAGAAAAATTACAACCAGAATTGAAAAATTTATCAATAACACAGCTAAAGGCAATAGCGAAAGAAAGAAAATTAAAAGGGTACTCAAATCTAAAGAAATATCAGTTAATAGAACTGCTATCTCAGTGAATTAAAACTTATCACTAATGACTCATAAGTCCCATTGTTCCACAATCAGTTCAATTACCACAACCTCTGAAGAGAATAGGCATCAAAAGCCGCATCACGACTAATCAAAACGAGAGAATGATTTATAGCTTGTGCCACCAAAATCCTATCAAAAGGATCACGATGATGCAGGGGTAAATAACGGAATTGAACAGTATCAGTGAATGTAATAGGGAGAATCTTGATATCCGCAGCAATGAGTTGAGGTTCAATATCTTCAAAAGTACCCTTTAGGGTTAGTTTGCCAATGTTGAGTTTAATTGCTATTTCCCAAATACTGGCAATACTCAAAAAAACAGCTTCAGCAGATTCAATCTGATTTTTAGTTGCCGCTGGCAGGTTAGCATCATTAGAGACAAACCAGATAAAAGCATGAGTATCTAATAATAATTTATTCATTCCATATATTCTTTCATATCTTCAAGTGGCTCATCAAAGTCATCCGGCAGTGGTAAAACAAACATTCCTTTCATTGTTCCAGCAACACGACGCTTCTTTGTAGATTCTGCTTGGGTAGAGTCTTTAGCGTGCTTCTCTATCAAAAATTCAATGTAATGAAGTACCTCTATCTGAAGAGACTCAGGGAGTTCTTCTAATTTTTCTAAAATGACTGGCTGTATCATTATATTCTCAACTCCAAACCTCGGTTAAAGCAACACAAAAAGAGGACAAATAAGTATAAAAATTTACTCATGAGCTTCCATATAGGCTCTTAGTAAAGCGTTGATTTGAGTTTGATAACCACGCCCTTGAGACTTAAACCACTCCAAGACATCACTATCAATGCGTAATGTTACTTGTGCTTTGTTTTTAGCAACAGGTAAACCCCTTTTCACCACTGCTTTAGCAAATAATTCAGGTGTAATTTCCGGGCAGTCTGACAAATCAATATCTTCATCAGTCATTGCATCTAAACGCTGCCAATCAGTTTGAGAATTGCTCGAAATAGGTTCGTTGTTCATAGTTGGTTGCTTTTCGTGCAGAAATAATCCGTGTGCGATTGCTGCGTTCTGTGTGGACAACAGCAATTACTCTTCCTTGTAATAAACCGAATGTGACAAACCGCTGCTCTCCATAGTCGTAGCGGTCATCTTCTACCGTTACCGTATCTCCATCAAACACGGCTGCAACGTCTATAAAATCAATGCCGTGTTTACGAATGTTTGCAAGACGCTTGGCCTCATCCCATTCAAACTCCATCACCCGATAAAAACTATATTTATTTTATTGTAACTACAATTTGTTATTACAGCGACTGTGCAATAATTTCTAGTTCAAATCAGCAAGGTGAATATTCTCAACTCCAAACCTCGGTTAAATCCAACACAAACTCAGGTAAAACATCTTCCCCAGATAAAGTTATAGGATGATCTAAAACTTCCACATCTTTACCTGTTCGGTAAATTTCTACTCGTTGATTTTTGCGGTCAATCAACCAACCTAAACAAGCACCATTTTCTATATATTCTCTCATCTTCGCTTGCAACTTTTCCAGAGAATCAGTTTTAGAACGCAATTCCAAAACAAAATCAGGACAAATTGGGGCAAAAGTTTCCTGCTGTTCTAAACTGAGAGCATCCCATCTTTCTTGACGTATCCAAGCAGCATCAGGAGAGCGGTCAGCACCATTAGGAAGATGAAAACCTGTTGAAGAGTCAAATGCTTCCCCTAATTTACTTTGACGGTTCCACAGCCACAGTTGTCCAGCGATATCAAAGTTTCTTTTTCCGGTATAACTTCCCGTTGGTGGCATAATAATTAACTCTCCCGCAGCAGTTCGTTCTAATTGTAAATCTCGGTTAGCAAGTGCCAAATCAACAAACTGCTCATGGGAGATTTTCAGTGTTATTGTAGTAGGGATATTCACAGCCATAGCTGGAGATACATTAGCTTGTGTCATCATTCCCTCCTGAAACTGGTACTTTTGTTGTAGTTAGTTCCAGATTAACATTCAAACTTAAAACAGGAAGCAGGAGTAGTTCGTAATTGGGCGGGGAAACCCCGCCCCTACTGTCACTTAATGGTGATGATGATGGTGAGTTATGGCTAACTCTCTATTAACTACCATTTCTTCAGCTTGCATTAATTCTGCAATATGAGCATTTGCCCATTCAGCAGCCATATCTAAAAACTGCGGATTGTCATTTACACAAGCCATTTGTAAATAATCAACATCAGAATGCTGTTTCTCTAAATCATGGATGATGTGGTGAACATCCAAGAGAGTTTCGTGGTTTTCTGTTGCAAAACCAATAGGCATAAAGACTATCACTTTTGCACCTAATTGAATTAGGTTTTTAGCCGCTTGGGTAGCAGTTGGTTGTGTCCATTCAATTAGCGGTGTATCGTGGTTGAGCCAACCCACAGAAATTAAAGGATAACGGTTAATTAACTCATTTCTGACTAATTCATAAAGCGCTTGACTTTCATCAATTCCCGAAGTAAATCCCTTGGCTTTGTGGGGACAACCATGATTCATCAGCACAATACCGATTTGGGAAGGTAAATAAGCTGCGGCTACGTCAGCATTAATTTTCTCTTCTACCAACTGAGCCATCAATTTGATATATCCTGGTTCATTGTAGAACGAAGGAATATAGCGCATTGCCTTAACCCAATGTTCTTCACCATCAGCTAATTCTACAAGAGCATTATTCACTTGCTCAATAGCAATACCACTGGTGAAAATGGAATCAACAACCAAAAGTGGATAAATCAAGATTTTGCTAAAGCCTTGATTTTTAATTTCTGCTAAAACTTGATTTGGCAAAAAAGGAGCGCAAAAGTTAAAGGCTTTGAAAACTTGGACACCACTGCCCCATTTGTGTTGTAATTCATGTTCAATACCAGCCCGTTGCTTTTCAAAGATGGCATTGTGTGGGGAGATAAAATCGTGGTGTGTGTGTCCCCATTCATGACGGTCAAATAAAGCTAAAAGCTTTGCTAAAGGGGGATAAATCCAAGTAGGAACAGGTGCGAATTTCGCAGTCAGTAGATTTAAAGCTTGTTCGTTATAGTTAGCAAAATCTTCGTAGCTTTCGACTTCGCCGTAGCCCATTAGTAATACGGCTACACGGTCTTGGCTGGGTAGATGCTCGTGGGTATGTTGCAGTTTTTCCGGCGTTGCAACCACAATTAAATCCTCAATATAACCAGAATGCAGAGAGTTTAAACAGGAACAACATCAAGTCCTTTTAAATACTTATCATTAAGACAAACGCGGTTACGCAGAGAGTTTTTTTGATAAGCAATGAGCCAATCTTGACATAACTGTATAATTCCCTATACTCATCAATTATTATCCCATCCAGGGGGATAGGATAGACATAAACATAAAAATATACATCTAAAGATATAGCTTTGCTATTTCTTTACATAGAAGCTTGAGTATTTAGCAATGTCTCCAAAGGAATATAAGAGAGCAAATTTCAGTAAAATTTCTTATATTGGCAGAAATCACCACAAAGTTAAAACTCTATCATGTCCGCCTAATCACTTATCAAAAAGAATCTCCGCGTCTGTGCGTCCCCGTGTCAGTCTAAATGATAAGTATTCAAACGGACATGATATTACTCGCTGTCTTGTGACTTCTGCCTTGTAAGTACTAATCTTCTAAGAGGATGTCACCTGAAGTATCAGAATTGATCAAGATCCCCCCTTACCTCCTTAAAAAGGGGAATAAATTACTCAAAGTCCTCCTTTCTAAGGAGAGTCACTGCGTTGGTGAGGCAGTGCGGTCTTGGGGAGCCAGTCCGTTGCGGGAGTTTCCCCCGTTGAAGGAACTGGCGTGGTTTCCCCCATGAGTAACTGCCGTTCACGTAGTGTGCCGTAGGCATAAGGGTTCCCCGACTTGTAGCAAGTGGCGTGGATTTAGGAGGATCTACCAGTGTTAGATCCCACACTAAAAAGTTTATGGCTACGCCACGCAAGCTATCAGACATCCTCTAAATCAATTTCTGCGTCGTCATCATCATGATCATAGGGGATATCGTCGAGGTCTATGATTTCAGAAATTTCTTCCACTTCATTGAGACGATCTGATTCTACCTGCTCACGCGCTATCAAGCGCCCAGTGGATTTTAGCCATTCCAGAAGCACAAATTCATTACTTGTACGAATTACAGTAGCTCGTTGGTTGCGAGGTTGTTCATGCAAAGGGCCGTTAAGCATAAAAAAATTCTCTTTGAATTGGGGAAAAACTAGATTGACTCAAAAGTTGGACAGAAATGCTTTTTTAAGTTCCGTTAATGGTGTTCTAAACTGGCATCTCTGCATGGAAATAACCTGACAAGTAAATAATACTCTCAGTTTAAACTATCTTGACAAGAAAATACTAACTTTACTATAATGGTTAACTTTTTTATATCGTCCGGTTCCCCAGCCCAGCCAGGGAATGTAAGACTATTAACTTGCTGCTAATATTTCCCAACCAATGTAAGGCAATTTCGCGGCTGTGGCCTTTACCTGTTCTGCATTTGCTACTAACTGTCCGCAAGCGTCCCAAGTTCCCGAAATAAACGTGCTTCTGGTTCCTTCACCAAGGAAAACTGGGACGGTAAAATCACCCATCTGCACTTGCAATTTTTCCAAATCTATGGTAAGAGATGCTTGGGGGTTAGCGGTGACTAATTCTTGCAGTTGTTTAACTGTTTCGCTGGGTGCAGTTACGCATGGTATGCCCATGGCGACGCAGTTACCAAAGAAGATTTCCGCAAAACTTTCACCAATGACGGCTTTGATTCCCCATTTTGCTAGGGCTTGGGGTGCGTGTTCTCTTGATGAACCACAGCCAAAATTGCGGTTGGCTATTAATATTTTCGCGCCTTGGTATTGGATTTGATCAAATGGGTGTTGACCGTTTAAGGCTTTCCTATCGTCGATAAATACGCCTTCTCCTAAGCCGTCAAAGGTGACTGCTTTTAGGTAGCGGGCG
Organism: Anabaena lutea FACHB-196; assembly: GCF_014698305.1. Lineage (GTDB taxonomy): Bacteria > Cyanobacteriota > Cyanobacteriia > Cyanobacteriales > Nostocaceae > Anabaena > Anabaena lutea. Next base: position 124,716 of record NZ_JACJST010000008.1, read on the forward strand.
GGTATGATTCTGTCGGTGTCTATGTCGTTACCAATGAGGGGAACGGCGTTACCGGATATTTGTTTGATTTCACTTACCATAGTTTTGAGTTGATGAAGGTCTCACGCAAAGGCGCATTAGCGAAGCGAAGTACGAAGTACGTTAGGCGCAAAGGAAGAGGGGGTTACAGTAGTTCGCGCACGTCGGCGATTTTGCCTTTAATGGCTGCTGTGGCTACCATTGCGGGACTCATGAGTAGGGTACGACCGGAGGATGATCCTTGTCTTCCTTTGAAGTTGCGGTTGGAGGAGGAGGCGCTGATTTGTCTACCTTGAAGTTTGTCGGGGTTCATGGCTAAACACATGGAACAGCCTGGTTCTCTCCACTCGAAACCGGCGGCTTGGAAGATTTTATCTAGCCCTTCGGCTTCGGCTTCTTTTTTGACTCTTTCTGAACCGGGTACTACGAAGGCTTTTACACCCTCTGCTACTTGGCGACCTTGGGCGATTTTGGCGGCTTCTCTTAAGTCGCTAATGCGTCCGTTTGTGCAGCTTCCTATGAAGCAAACATCAATTTTTGTTCCTTGGATGGGTTGACCTGGATATAGATCCATGTAGCGGTATGCTTCTTCGGCGATGAAGCGGTCTTCTTCTAGGAGTTCTGTGGCTGTGGGGACTTTTTGATCTACGCCAATTCCTTGACCGGGTGTAATTCCCCATGTGACTGTGGGGGGAATATCTTCGGCATTAAATACTACTACGTCATCATATTCTGCATCAATATTACTACGCAGAGATTCCCACCAAGTAATGGCTTGTTCCCACTCTGCACCTTTGGGGGCGAAGTCTCTATTTTGCAGATAATCGTAGGTGATTTGGTCGGGGTTGACGTATCCACATCTTGCACCGCCTTCGATGGCCATGTTACAAACGGTCATCCGTTCTTCCATGTTCATCTGTGCAAAGGTTGTGCCGCCAAATTCGTAAGCGTAGCCTACGCCACCTTTTACGCCGAGGGTACGGATGATATGCAAAATTACGTCTTTGGCGTAAACTCCGGGTTGGAGGCGGCCGTTAACTTCGATTTTGCGGACTTTGAGTTTTGATAATGCTAAGGTTTGGGAGGCGAGAACGTCTCTAACTTGACTGGTTCCAATTCCAAATGCGATCGCTCCAAATGCACCATGACTTGATGTATGACTGTCTCCGCAAGCAATGGTCATTCCCGGTTGGGTGAGTCCCAGTTCAGGAGCGATGACGTGTACTATACCTTGATTCCCTGAACCAATATTGTAAAAAGTTATGTCATTTTCTTGACAACTCTTTTCTAAAGCCTGAATCATTTCTTCTGCCATGCTATCCACAAAGGGACGAGCTTGGTTTTCTGTGGGGACGATATGATCAACTGTGGCTATTGTCCGTTGTGGAAATAATACTTTTAAATCCCGCTCCTTGAGCATAGCAAAGGCTTGGGGACTGGTAACTTCATGAATAAGATGTAGTCCAATAAATAGTTGTGTTAGTCCTGACGGAAGTGTCCCAACGGTGTGTAAGTCCCAAACTTTGTCAAACAGGGTTCCCTTGCTCATACGTCAATCTATGTTAAAGGAGTCGGATTTTTTATGGTATCAGAAAATTGTCCGCTGTGGACAAAAAGCTAAAAGAATTAATCTGTGAACAGGAAAAATCCTTTTGTCTGGGTGTGAAACTAATCTTTAACCGAGTACCGTGGGTTTAAATCCCCGTCACAAAACTTAATTACGAATTATGAATTACGTTGGCGGTAGCCTGCTGTAAGCACTATTACGAATTATTTAATCAACTCCTCTAACATTACCTGCAAATCCTTTGTCAAATCACTCACTCCCTTTCTCAACTCCTGTTTATTCCCCTGACAACTCTCCCACCTTTCACTGACAGAAATTGGTTCACCTACAGTAATCATCGCTTGTTTTAAACCTAAACGCGGTCTTCCTGGTAAAGTAGAATCTTTAATCCGAGACAACATATCAAACATTAATAATGCTGTTTCTGCAAATCTTTCCGCAGTTGGGTTTTCCTGAATATAATTAGCAGTCACAGCCACAAAACTTTCGGCTATTCTCATATGTTGCATTCTTAAATCAGCTTCTTCTGCTACCCAGTCAGCCAAGCCACGTTTGAAAGGTGGTAAACTTTGAATATCCTCGATATCATCCCGATAAATGTAATTCCAACCTGCTTCTTCTAAACGCCGACATCTATCAATAAAATTACCCTGGGGCTGAATATTAAAATATTGTTCTGTGATTTGTAAAGCTGTATCCATTAATCGGTGTAATCTGGTAATTAACACTTCATTAGCTGGGACTTTTTCTTCAGGGATGATTGGTGGTAAATCTCGATGATAGAACCGACGATAAAAATCTTCCATTTCGGAAATTAAGTATTCAGCTAAACGCAAAACACGTTGATATAAAATTTCTTCTTTTTTCTGTTCTGTACTAATTTCCGCAACGGGTAAACCACTATCAGTTTCTAATTTAGATAACAGCCAATCTATTTTTTCCCAAGGTGGATTAACGTAACTATATTTAATAGCAATAGGAATAATAAAAACCGTTTCTTCTCTGTTTGCTTTTTGTAAATCTTCCACACACCAAAAACCCAATTGTGCTACACCCGGTTCTAGAGGACTAACTATACCACTGTGACCATTTGTACCGCCTTCGGGTGCAATGGCAATAGGCAGTTTTGCATTAGCAAATAAATCCCGCGCCATTTGAATAGAGTTTCGGTCTACTCGTCTTCCCCTGCGAACGGGTACACCCCCAAGTCCAGAGAATAACCATCCTAGCCAATTTCCTGCCCATAATGTCATTCCCCGTTCATACATAAAATGACTATGTAGTGGATATTTTAGAGCAATCCCTTGTTGACGCGCCACTTTGGGAACGATGCGGGTAAGACAATATAACATAGTTAGAGGATCTTCTACCTCTGGGTGACGAAATGCGATTAAAAAGCGGATTTTCCCAGCTTGAAATTCCTGGTATAATTTAGCTAAGACTTCGGCATTCTTGGCTTCAATATTGACAATACCCGCAGGTAGCCAAGGTCTAGTTCTCACCTGAAGAAAAAAGGGGAGAAACCAAGAGGTAATTTTAACTATTAGGGGGTTATGGCGTTGGGGAATGAATTTGAGTGGTGGTTGAGTAGAATGAATTGATTTAGGCAAGTTGTTCTCCTGAATTTCTGGCTAAAAAAGTGAAAAAATAGCGATCGCTTGATTGCTTAATTCTGATAATTTAAATTATATGAACACAGCACCAGACAAAAAACAATTCGCACCCGCAACCCAGCGCAACCGAGAAGCCATTTTAGAGGTACTTTTACAAGTATTACCTGCCAATGGAACTGTTCTAGAAGTTGCCAGTGGCACAGGTGAACACGCCGTGTTTTTTGCACCTAGCCTCAAACCCCGACAATGGCTACCTTCTGACCCTAACCCCATATTACGCGATAGTATTACTGCTTGGGCAGAAGAATTAAAGAGTGATAATATTTCTCAACCTTTAGACATAGATGTAGAGTTACCAGTTTGGCCAGTGGAGAAAGAAGCATTACCCGAATTATCTATTGTCGCCATAGTTAACATTAACATGATTCATATTTCCCCTTGGTCAGCCTGTTTAGGACTTATGGCTGGTGCTGGACGGATTCTTCCCTCTGGTGGTATTCTTTATTTATATGGACCCTACAAACAAAACGGTAAACATACCGCACCGAGTAACGAGGCTTTTGACGAGTCTTTACAGCTGCAAAACCCAGAGTGGGGAGTGCGTAATTTAGAGGATGTGATCAAAGCCGCTAAAGAGCAAAATTTGATTCTGCACAAAACCTATCAAATGCCAGCAAATAACCTGTCACTGGTATTTCGTCATCATTAATGGAGATTAGCGGACTCGAACCGCTGACATCCTGCTTGCAAAGCAGGCGCTCTACCAACTGAGCTAAACCCCCGTTTTCAATGCAAAAGTTTTTAAGAACAAAAAATTCAAAATTTTATATCTTGACAAGATATTATCCTAATATTCATTTTTTGTAAATAGATGAACCAAAAAAATATTTTAGTTGTGGCTGCACTGTATAAGTTTATCAGTTTACCTGATTTTGCCGAACTCCGAGAACCCTTGCTATCTTTTTGTCAGGAACACGGCATCAAAGGCACGATTTTACTAGCCCCGGAAGGGATTAATGGTACAATTGCTGGTTCCCGTCAAGCAATCGATGCAGTTCTTAACTTTCTCCGTCGTGATACTCGGTTCACAGATTTAGAACATAAAGAATCATACACAGAAACGCCTCCTTTTGAAAGAATGAAAGTGCGGTTAAAAAGAGAAATTGTAACTTTGGGAATACCTGAGATCGACCCCAATGAAAAAGTGGGAACTTATATCAGTCCTCAAGAATGGAATGATTTGATATCTGATCCAGAAGTCACAGTAATTGATACCCGTAATGATTATGAAGTAAGTATTGGTACTTTCAAAAGGGCTGAAAATCCGCAAACCCAGATCTTCCGAGAATTTCCAGAATATGTAAATAAACAACTTGACCCCAGCAAACATAAAAAAGTGGCTTTGTTTTGTACTGGTGGTATTCGTTGTGAAAAAGCCTCATCTTATCTGCTTTCTCAAGGATTCAATCAAGTATATCACCTCAAAGGCGGCATTCTCAAATATTTAGAAGAAATTCCAGCCGAAGAAAGTTTATGGGAAGGAGAGTGTTTTGTATTTGATGAACGAATCGCAGTTCGTCACGGATTAGAAGCAGGAAGTTATGAGTTATGCTTTTGCTGTGGACATCCCATTGCAGAAGAAGATAAAACATCCTCTAAATATGAAGAAGGAATTTCCTGTCCGCACTGTTTTGATAGTTTGACCGAAGACAAAATAACGAGACAACAGCAAAAATGGAAACAGCATAGCAAGCATATCATGTCCGATTGAATACTTATCATTAGGGCTGACGCGGGGACGCGGTGAGTTTTTTGATAACCAATTAGCCGGACATGATATAACTTTAATCTTTGCGAACCTCCGCGCTAACCTCCGCTTACCTCTGCGTTTAATTCTTCATTGCTAAAGTCAAACCATCAGCGATAGGAACCAAACTCAGAGTAATTCGTGAGTCTTGATGTAACTTTTGATTCAAAAAGCGAATCTTGTTAGTTTGATTATCCTGAACTTCGGAATCTGCAACTTTACCAGACCAGAGGACGTTATCAATGGCAATTAGTCCACCTGGTCGAATTAATTTGAGCGATCGCTCATAATAGTTTTCATAGTTCCCCTTATCAGCATCAATAAACGCAAAATCAAAACTTTCTGCTTCACCAGATGCCAATAATTTATCCAAAGTTTCCAAAGCTGGGGCGATGTGTAAATCGATTTTATCAGCTACCCCAGCACGTTGCCAATAACGCCGAGCAATACTCGTATATTCTTCACTCACATCACAGGCGACAATCTTAGCATCTGCGGGTAAAGCCAAGGCAGTTACCAAAGAGCTATAACCTGTAAATACACCTACTTCTAAAGTTTTTTTTGCACCTATCAGCTTTACCAACAACGCCATAAATTGACCTTGTTCTGGGGAAATCTGCATCTGAGCCATAGGTAATTGCGAGGTTTCCTGACGCAGTTGAGTTAATACGTCTGGTTCTCGCAGGGAAACAGACAGCAAATAATTATACAGATTTTTTTCTAAGCCAATTGTTTGTTTTGTCATCATTCAAAAATATGCCTGTCATACATAGCACAAACGGATTTTGACACAGATACACAGATGATATCACGTCCGTCATTTGCCTGCCGACTCTACCAAATATCTCCTCAACTCCGTTTATGTAGAGATGTTGCAAAGATGATTTTCGTTGGATTTATTTCCAATTTCCCTTCTAAAATTAGTAAATTAATTAAAATGGTTATCTGTAAACATTATCACACAACTAAGTTGTGTTAAAGGGGGTAAAATGAGCCGTCCAATTATTCTTGGGATTGTTGGTGACAGCGCTGCTGGTAAAACGACATTGACTAGAGGAATTGCTCAGGTACTTGGACCGGAGAATGTTACCCTCATATGTACAGACGATTATCATCGTTACGATCGCACACAACGGGCAGAAATTGGGATTACAGCCCTTCATCCTGACTGTAACCATTTGGATATTATGCAGCAGCATTTATCACTGTTACGGACAGGACAGCCGATTCTCAAGCCGGTTTATAGCCACAAAACAGGGACATTTGAGCCGCCACAATACATTAAACCTAATAAATTTGTAATTATTGAAGGTTTACTAGGTTATTCTACCCGTGCAGCCCGTGACGCTTATGATGTAAAAGTATATCTTGCCCCTCCGGAACCAGTTCGTGCTGCTTGGAAAGTTAAGCGGGATACACAAAAGCGTGGTTATACCCCAGAACAAGTATTAGCAGAACTAGAAAAACGTGAACCAGACTCAGAAAATTATATCCGTCCCCAGCGCCAATGGTCGGATATTGTCGTCAGTTTTTATCCCACAAAAGAGGACGAAAATGAAACCAATGGTCATTTAAATGTACGTTTGGTGTTGCGTCCTTCTATTCCCCATCCAGATTTTACCCAAATTACTGAATCTGGTAATGGTGATTCTCAATCAGCAGTTCGTCTGGGACTAGATAGAGATATGGGTAAACCAGTGGATGTTCTGGAAGTTGATGGTCACGCTACCTTAGAACAGGTGACTAAAATAGAGCATATTATGTGTTCCGATATGCCTTATTTAAAGAATATATGCGATCGCGAAATTAATCCAGAACTAGGTAAAATCGCGGGTACAACCGGAGAAACACTGCAAAGTTATCCCCTCGCACTTACACAGTTAATCATTACTTACCATATGCTCAAAGCTACACAAATTTATCAATAAGCAAGCCCTAAGTAATACTGAGCAAAATTAAAGATTTTGCAAACAAGGATAATTGGTCAAGCAAATAAGAGATAAATAAATATAGCTCTACCCAATTATTCCCAATCTCAAATCCTAAATTGGTATGACTTATTGCCTCAGAATTGCCGACTTACCCGAAAATGAGCGTCCACGTGAGCGACTAATGACACATGGTCCGAAAATCTTAGCCACTGCTGAATTAATCGCTATTTTGCTAGGTACTGGACAAGGGCCAGGTAAACTTTCTGCAGTCGGCTTGGGGCAATATATACTACAGGAGTTAGGCAAACATCAGCGTGACCCTTTAGCAGCTTTAAGGGAAGTTACACCAACTGAATTGATGGCAATTCCTGGTGTGGGACCGGCAAAAGCCACAACAATTCTCGCAGCAATTGAATTAGGCAAACGCGCTTTTTTATCTCGTCCCTCCGATGGAACAGTAATTGACAGTCCCCTTGCTGCGGCCGCGACGCTTAGTCAAGACTTGATGTGGCAAAATCAAGAACGTTTTGCAGTAGTATTATTAGATGTGAAAAATAAGTTTTTGGGAACAAAGGTAATTACCATTGGGACTGCGACGGAAACTTTAGCTTCTCCCCGTGACATTTTTCGGGAAGTGATTCGTCATGGTGCAACGCGAGCTATAGTAGCACATAATCACCCTTCTGGTAATTTAGAACCTAGTGAAGCTGATATAGAATTGACAAAGCAATTATTAGCAGGTGCAGAACTTTTAAGTATTCCCTTATTAGACCATTTGATTTTAGGGAATGGTACTCATCAGAGTTTGCGAGAGACTACAACTCTCTGGGATGATTGTCCCCAGGGGGATTGATTTGATTGCTTTTTCTAAAACTGGTCAATATTGGCTTAATTCTTTGTACGATATCCCTGATTGGGATGAGTAGGTTTATCAGGGTATCGTAATTCCAGTTGACCTTTTTTTTGCATCTTGCTTAAGTAACCAAGCCGTAATGTATGGTAAGAACGATCTAATAATTCTTGGAGTTGTTTATTATTCAAAAACCTTTCTTTGCAAAGCTTGAGAATAGTTGCTTCCATAATATCTGTTGATACTTTGCCCTTATTCCTGACAGGTGCTGCAATTGCTTTTAGTACTTCTAAAGCATCGGAGCTTAATTCCAAATCATCGGAGCTTGACTCCAAATCATCGGAGTTTGACTCCAAATCATCGGAGCTTGACTCCAAATTATCGGAGTTTGACTCCGAATCATCTGAGCTTGACTCCAAATCATCGGAGCTTGATTCATTAGGTCTTAATTCTGAAAACAAATTATCTGCGTTAGTTTGTTTCCCTAATATAGGGGTTTGAGCTACTAATTCAGCTTCAGATTCTGGCGGTTCCCCAGGAAAAAAGTAGAACGTACCACGGGTAGCGCCAGCAGACTCTAGAAAGCTATCTCTGACAAGCGCACACAAAGCCTTTGTTAAATCATGTGGATGAGTTGTTGTCATAGATTTAAGCCGAGCATGAGTAACTTTTCCCTCAATGGCTACTGTTGCTAAAGCAAGTCGCTGGTCATAAGACAACTCTCGAAATGAGGAGCCAAATCGCTCGTCAAGACCTTGGAGAGTTTCTTCCGGTAGCAAGTTGACCATCAGCATTCCTAATATTGTTTGATCGGGTTCCACTTGGTCTAACAGAACAGGTACTCGCCAGTGCTGCCGCTTCCAGTTACGGTAAATTCGGGGAATACCTGAGCCTGCTTGTTCACCGACTCCCACTAGTTGAAACATTTTTTGTAATTTGCGATTCCGGCAGTCACTATTGCCACCCTGTAAAGCATCTTCTAATGGCAGGCGCATTGTACCAGGATTACGAAATAAAAACATATCAGATTGCTTGGTAATCTGAATTGCTAGTCGTCCTGTATAATCTGCATGAATTATTGTATTAATTAAGGCTTCACGTAATGCTTCATGCACTGGTGTTTCATCTACTCTTTTTGTACCCTGAAGCTTAAAGGGTACTTTGAGGTCTGAGAAAAGTTTTTGAATTACCTGGCGATAGAAGTCATAAAGGTTTCCTGACCATGTTCCATCGGTGGTAACGCGATCTACCCAGCGAGTATCAGTCATTTGTTCTGGATGATCTTGATAATCTACAACATAATTAGGTACAACCTCAAGGATGGATGGAAGTTTACCAAACATCAATAGGCCTGCCAGTGTCAATCCCTCACTGCCATTTTCCCTATCTTGTACCCAACCACCTATAGACCGTAGAAATTCTTTATCATCTAAATCTAGCCAAGGATGATCAGGTTTAGTAGCTTTGAAATGGTTACGATATATTTTGAGTGTGTTCTGATCAATATCATCAAAACCGTAGTTTTCCAGTAACCGAGCATCTCGCACTTCTTCCACCTGCTCTGCCAGCATTCGCTTAACAGTTTCTTCATCACAATGGTAGTCTCCTTCATGGTTTCTTCGGTAAGTACCTGTTATGGGATTTTGTGCTACATAGACTGGACGTTGTGACCGCTTGGCTCTCGGTACTTGGATGCGTAATACTTGCTTACCTTGTATATCAATCAATTCCACCATTTTATCGGTAAGTAAGTTGACACTGACTCGTTGTCTATTGTTTAGCCCATCCCAGAGGTTTTTGAGAACACGCTCTGGAATAACAATACCTGTAGCGTTAAATTTTCCTTTAGGTTTTTCTTCTATTCCCAAAAAAATGACACCACCGTAGGTGTTAGCCATTGCGGAATAAGACTCAAAGAAACTTTTAGGTAGTTCACCTTTTCCGTCTTTACCTGATGCCTCTTTGGCTTCAATATCACAGCCTTCTGCTAGTTCTTCGATGTCCAAGATTGATAAGCTCACCATCGTCAATCCTCAAACTGCCAAAATATACCCACACCACTTCATGGAGGATCTGTTAATTAATTTAACAGTATTTATAAACATCATGTGCTATTTATTTTCTTGCAAGTATTCGTAATCCCCGAAAGTTCATATAAGCCTATTTGTCTCTCCGTCACTTACTTGGACAGACAAAATTTCCTAACTGAGCTAATTTCTCATCAACACACCACAGCTATACTAGAAATGGTGGCAAGATGAAATTACACCAATGACTGAGCAACCCAACACAGACTCATTGAAAACACCGACTGATGAAATTAAACCCAAGTCGGAAAATGATTCTTGGAAAAACCGCATTTCTGGTGTTGTCAACAAAACCACAACCAGATTAGTTCAACTCCTACCCGTAGACCAAGTAACACAGACCATAGGACAATGGTTTACTGTCAGTGATGCCCAAGTAGCCGAGATTTTAGAGACCATTCGCGCTGAATTACCCACTACAGAAGCGTTGTTGTTAGGGAAACCCCAAGCGGGTAAAAGCTCTATAGTTAGGGGTTTAACGGGAGTTTCTGCGGAAATTATCGGACAGGGTTTTCGTCCCCACACCCAAAATACCCAACGCTATGCTTATCCTTCCAGTGATTTGCCCTTGCTAGTTTTTACGGATACGGTGGGGCTAGGAGATGTAAATCAAGATACCGAGAAAATTATCCAAGAGTTAATTGGTGATTTACAAACAGAGGCTACAGGGGCTAGAGTCTTAATTCTGACTGTGAAAATTAATGATTTCGCAACTGATACCCTGCGACAAATAGCTCAAAAATTGCGTCAACAATATCCAAATATTCCCTGTTTATTGGTGGTGACTTGCTTACATGAAATTTACCCACCCCAAACAGAGGATCATCCCTATTATCCCCCAGATTTTGCAGAATTAAACCGAGCATTTACCCAAATAAAAGAGAATTTTGTGGGTTTATATAATAATGCAGTTTTGATTGATTTTACTTTAGAAGAAGACGGTTATCATCCTGTATTTTATGGTTTAGAAGGACTGCGAGATAATTTAGCCGAACTCTTACCTGAAGCAGAATCAAAAGCAATTTATCAATTATTAGATAAACAAGCTGGGGAGAAATTAGGTAATATTTATCGGGATGCAGGAAGACGTTATATTTTACCTTTTTCGATTATGGCAGCTACTTTAGCAGCAGTGCCTTTACCTTTTGCAACTATGCCTGTTTTAACAGCTTTGCAAGTATCAATGGTGGGATTATTAGGTAAATTATATGGGCAAACCTTGACACCATCTCAAGCTGGGGGTATTGTGAGTGCGATGCCTTCGGCGGGCATAGCCATCGCTGGTGGTTTTTTAGCCCAAGCTGTAGCACGGGAGTTAATTAAATTTATCCCTGGTTTTGGCAGCGTAATTGCTGCATCATGGGCAGCAGCTTATACATGGGCTTTAGGTGAAAGTGCTTGTGTTTATTTTGGTGATTTAATGGGTGGGAAAAAACCTGATCCCCAGAAGATTCAAGCAGTTATGCAAGATGCATTTGAGAGTGCAAAAGATCGATTTAAGGGAATTCGTTAATTGGGGTTGCTGACTAAGAGTATGATTTTGATAAAATCTCACCTCTCTCTATTCTTCATTTCATAAGCATTCTGAACCGATAGCGCAGCGTGGCGTAAGCCATAGGTCTGCGTAGCGTCTCCTGACTCCTGACTCCTGACTCCTGAATTCTTACCCAGATTCAATCTAAATGCATCGTTTCACAAAATATCAAGCCACTTTATCTACAGGTAAGACATCATGAAAATGGTTGTAGTCAACATAGCGATGTCCATCAGATGTGTGGTGCATAATATCAACAAATCTGTGATTCCATAAAATCTCATTTGCACCATAACTATAACGAGCATGAACAACCTGTGCAACAGTTTCATCAATACCACTAACAGAAACCATCAATAAAGAATTGGTGTGAGTTAGAGATTCTGCTGTCATTCCATAGAGAGGACTAGACTCATCAATAATATGCATTACTAGCCAGGATAAAGAGAAATTAGGTGTCTGATTACGTAAAAGTTTAAGATCATAAATTCGACGGATGTAATATCCTTCTACTGTGATTTCGTCGCGCATTAAATACATCCGCATTTGTGCTTCTAAAATCATGTTCCGGCGCTGGTTAGCGGTACGAAATGTCAGCGTGGGTAATCCTTCATGGGGTGTAATAACAGCTACACGGCTAAATATCACACGGGCGGTAGGTCGAGAGAAACGGGCAAAGGCTAATCCTGTCATCACAGCAATTCCCACCACACCAATCATGGCTTCAATGGTGACAATGATATTGGCATAAGTTGTTTTTGGATACATTGCACCATAGCCAATAGATGCCAAAGTTTGCACACTGAAGAAAAAGGCATCTGAAAAAGAACCTGGTTGAGCATTAGCAATACAGTCTCCTCCTAACCAGTAAGCGAAAGCAAAGAAAGCATTAATAGCTACATAAAAAATACAAATTAGGATCAAGAAACTAAGCCAGGGAATGGTCAGGAGCAAATGGTAAGGATCACGCCAGTAAGAATACCATGCACCCATACCCATGATCTCAAATTGTCCATTGTGGATCTTGATATGAACTCGGGGAATTAAATATTTTTTTTCCTTCCTGGACTGTTTCTGCAATCGAAATTTCATGGGGAGTAACCAAAAGCATGATGAATGGTAGTATGGCAAAAGATGAATGCAGCTATAAAGCACAAACCTGGTGGTTATTTATTCCTGATGAATCGCAATTTTTGGATTACTGCTTTAATTGCCTTTGTGAACTCCCTGAGTTTTACAATTTTAATTCCTATTATCTATCTTTATGGCAAACAATTTGGACTGAACGATTTCCAAACCAGTTTATTATTTTCTATCTACTCTATCGCTCAATTTTTTGCAACTCCTGTCATTGGTAAATTATCCGACCGTTTTGGACGTAAGCCTTTACTAATAATCAGTTTAGCGGGAACAGTCATCGCTAACTCCATAGCTGGAACTGCAACAACTGCGGGACTGCTTTTTTTCGCCCGATTTTTAGATGGTATCACCGGCGGTAATGCTTCTGTGGCCCAAGCGGTAATTTCTGATATCACCAGTCCCAAAAATCGCGCTCAAGCATTTGGAATTTATGGGGCTGCAATGGGTTTAGGCTTTGTCTTAGGGCCAGCTACTAGCTTGTTAGCACAACAGTTTTCTTTGGGGGCTGCTTTTTTAGCTTCTGGTGGAGTGGCATTTGTTGCTCTGTTAGTGACAATCTTCTTCTTACCAGAAACTCTTCCACATCAAGCTACCAAATCCAAGAATATTTTTGATTTAGGCTTAGGAAATTTAATTAAAGGTTTGGCAATGCCGGGAGTTGGTATTTTGCTCCTCATTAATTTTTTAACGGGAACAACTTTTACTATGTTTACCTATGCATTCCAGCCTTACTTTATTCAAGTATTAGGTCAAAATAGTAAGTCTTTAACATTGTTGTTTTTATTATTTGGCATCCTAGGTGTGATTATGCAAACCTGGGGAGTGTCTATGATGAGTAAGAAAATTGATGTAGTTAAAATATTATTTTTAGGGTTGTTTTTTCGGAGTTTTTCATTTGCTTTGATGCCGATTTTTCCTAATATTACTTATTTTGTAATTATCAGTATCATGTTTTCAATATTTAATTCTTTAGTCCAACCGATGATTAGCACGTTAATTTCTCTGAATGCTCAACCACAAGATCAGGGAACTGCATTGGGTCTGAATGCTTCTTATTTAAGTATTTCTAATGGCATTGGTCCGGTAATTGCAGGAGTCATTGTCAAACAATCTAATCCCCTAACCTATGGCTATCCTTTATATTTGGCAGGATTGTTAACATTTTTTGTTTTAGGTTTTGCCATATATAATCGGAAAAGATATACACCTCGTAATTCGTAATTCATAAAAAAAGGTGGGAATTACCCACCGGAAAATTAACTACTATGAAAACTTTGGTTGTTGACTCTGAGAACAGCGATTAAACCATTCTTGATACTTGTGCTGTTGGGACTCATTTTCTAGAATAATTGCCAATTTTATCTTCTGGCATCCATGATTTTGCTCTAGCGCGATCGCATTTAAAAGTAAACTAACAATTTTTGGAGAACTAAACTCACCACTGACCATTAAATTACTATCAAAACTTGTAAATTGTGGTGTTTCTCCTGTGGTTAACTCCACACCGGAAATTTCCCCTTGACTTAAATCAATTTCTGCTAGTTGTTTATGTTCTGGGCTAACTTGTTCAATAATCAACTTTTCTCGGCGTACAGGAACCTGTATCATGTAAGTTTCAATTTCTTTACGAAGAATCACCTCTCCTACTTTCTGCTTGCGGTTATTAACAACCAATTTTTCTTCAAGGAGAGAGATAATTTTTTCCTCAACCGTTGTCAAATACTTTGAATTGACAGAGGCATCTTTTTCTAGGTTATGGTCATTTAGTGTTTCCGAGCTTAAATATTCAGGCATATACTCTATTGATGATTTTTCTGTGTTCATATAAGTAGATAAGTAGATTTATGAGTTTTTTGTACAATAGAATTAGTTAGCCCGCCTACGCGGGCTAAGTTAGTGTCACCTCAGCCTTACAGATAGACTGAGGGAAATAATTGTCATTTTTTCAAAACCAGTTATCGTTCTTCAATCGGTAGATTAGGAGAACTTACATCTAACTCTTCACGACGTACTGTTTCTTGAGTTTCAACGTTATCTTGTTCTACAACTTTTTTAACTCTAACTTCTTCTCGGACAAATGCTTCTTTGCGAATTTCAGGTGTTTCTTCGTAAATTTCCATGCGAGTAACTTCACCTTCGCGGAAGTCAGCTTCACGAGCAGAAACAGTTCTACCAGCATCGTCCGGTGTTACACGTTCAATAACTACGTGTTCTCTTTGCACTGGTACTGATACTCGTGCCGTGTCAGTTTCTACGTGCTTACCAACTGTGACTTCGCCAGTTTTGCGGCGTTGTTTATTGGCGATAAGCCTTTCTTCATACAATCTCAGAGTCTGATGATCTTGCTCATTTAAATGGAACAAATCAGGCTCATGTTCGTAGCTATAAGTATCGCGGTTGTAAGTTGATGTAGTAGTTGTGGCTACTCCTAGGGATGATTCTACAGGTACTGATGATTCTACAGGTACTGATGATTCTAGAGGAGCGGTGCGATACTGAGGATTGCGATATACTCCCCGTACCCGTTCTTCGTAGTCGTAATCTGTCGTTAGACGTTCGTTGTATTCTGGTAAATTTTCTGCTTGCTCTCTTGTTAAAGCAAGAGCGTAAACGCGATCAGTATTATACTCGATGCGAGTGCGGCCAATGGGTAGTAATACTTTTTTACCAAAAATCCAGAACCCTAAGTCAACTACTAAATAGCGAAAATGACCTTCATCGTCAACTAAAACATCATTAACATTACCAATCTTTTCGTTAGTTCCTTCGCTGTAAACTGCGAATCCTTTAATATCTTTACCTTCAAAGGCATCGTGGTAATCAGGATCAAACTCTTGTAATTTGTAAAGACCCATTATATTTTTCCTCGAAAATATTATAGAAATAGAATTTCTTGATTTATTTCAATCCTAAACATTTATTCAATTTTCCTCTTCTCCCTATCGACTGAATTGAATTAGGCTATTTTTATCAAAAGTAATATATTTTTATGCTGAAAAGTTATCTTTAGGAATAATAGACAGACGCGGGATTAAGTCGATTCTTGTTTGACAAGTAATTAGATAAATCTGAGAGGATGTTTTAAAAGTCATGAAGTTTACCTAAAAACCTCTCTTCTGCAAGGGAAGAAGCTTTAAAGTTTTTCGATAAACTTATATACGAGTTATATATGAGCTACTTTGTTTATTGTAACTTCATATCATTGAAATTTACTACTATCCATATATCTATGGGTTTAAATCTTTCATTGACACTGTTCCCTGCCCACACAAATAAATATGCCTACGGCTCCTGCAAGGGATACATAAATCAAACAGGATTACTATATATGAATTTAACTCCTAAATACTTACCAATACAGACTAAGAATATTCAAGTTCAAGAAACACCCACTCAAGGTTCACCACTTCAAGATTCATTAATTAATCGAGGTTTGCAAAAAGAACAATATGTTGGTATCTCTATTCTGTTACTGGGATTAATTGCTGTTGTTGGATTTTTAAATCGTAGATTTGAATATGCGTTAATTTTTGCTCTTACCCTTAGTATTATCTTAATTGTGTTTTTTCTCAATGTTTAGAGGGTTAGTGAGAGGTGTTATCTTAACAAACTTGTATTAAATACTACTTTCATGTAATATACTTTATTGTTTGTGAAAATCACCTTTTCTAGGCTTTTCACCCAATTTTCAAAGGATAACAGGCAAAGACCACTGGAAAAATAGCGAATTTTGAGTATCCAAATGGAAATTGCCTGTACGTCTAATCTGTTGTCTTAGCCAGGTGAAAAAATGTTGTTGTTCTTAAAGTTGATTGATTATTTATTAGCGGCTGTTTTTATCAGTGCTGCTATCATCATTTATTTCGATTCCAGTAATCACGAATATCTAATAGCTGGTTCAGCAGCTTTAGCTATTGCAATTTTTTTGTTTCTACTCAATAGAAGCTCAGTTAATAATGCCAATAAAGAAGCAAAAAAGATTGATTTTGAAAAAAAAGCGGAAATTTACACCTCTTTATTAACTCATAATAATTCTTTGGAAAACAATACAATCATCCCTGCTAGAGCCAAGGCTTTAGAGTATTGCCAAGATTTGATTAATGATTATAAAAACGTTAGAAATTGGGCAAGAAATCTTTACTACGTTTTGCAAATTTCTACCGTTGTTTTGTCTGGTGTCACACCAATTTTAGTGTTGGTAGATAAATTAGAAGCAGGACAAGCTTGGCTGAAGTGGCTACCAGTAATCTGTCCGGCTCTGGCTTCTATTATCGCCAGTATAGTCACTTCTTTTCCTTTTCAGAAGAATGCGGTTGCTGCTAACACAATTGTTGAGTTGTTAGAAGCAGAACAAGAGAAGTTTATCTTAGGAATTACACCAGCTTATCGTTGTTATGATGTCACGGATGAATCTGAACAACAACAACGAATAAGCCAATCTGTGGAACAATTTATTACTCAAGTAAATAACATTCACCTGCAACAAGTGCAACAAGCTACTGAACAACAAAAAGATAAAAAGGAGCAAGCACCTAGTGAACAGTCCAGTTCTGATACAAGCCGAAGTGAACAACCAGCTTAAAATGGGTTTGATTAGGCTAATCTACTGAGGTACAAATTTATCTGCGTCTATCTTCTTCTATCTGCGGTTCCATCTTTCTTGCTGTACCTCACGAAGTAGAGGAATTTTGTAAGCGATTAATGAGGGGCTTTCTCTGCCCCTGTTAACGTTTCTAGATTGTGGTTTATTCAATTATTAGATGATGTTGTTTCTGCCATCATAAAAATCATATCTTCCAAAGTTCTTAACAAATCTTGCTCATTATAAGGTTTAGAAAAATAAGCTCGCGCACCTAATTGCATTGCCATTTTGCGATGTTTATTACTACTACGAGAAGTCAACATAGCCACAGGAATGTTTTTTAAATCAGTGTTGGATTTGACACGATCTAAAAAGCTATAACCATCAAGACGCGGCATTTCAATATCACAAATTACAGCTTGGACTTTTAAGCCACTTTCTAACTTTTCCCAAGCATCTTGACCATCTTTAGCCTGTTCAACTTGATACCCTCCTTTTTCCAAAGTTAGAGCTAAATAACGGCGGACATTAATCGAGTCATCGACAATTAAAATCATGCCTTTTTGGTGAGCAGGTCTAGCTATGGGTTTATCTTTTTGTGGTTTGAGAAAAGCAGTTTTTAATCGAGTTGTAGGTAACTTGTTACTTCTGTGAGGACGTTGATTAGTCGTAATCCAAGATACTAATTCGTTGGTATTTACCAGTGGTACTACCCGACCATCACCAAGAATTGTGCAGTTGCTAAAACCGTCAGGTAAAGGTATATTCCCTTCAACTTGGCGAATCGCTACTTCTTGTTCACCCCAGCAACGGTCTACTTGCACAGCTACTGGTTGATGATCGTTTTTGACTATTAACACGCTACTGGCATTAATGCCTGTTGGACTTTCTATGTCTAAACTATTGTAGTGGGAACAATTAAACTCAAAGTAATTACCCAAACGCATTAAAGGTAACATACTATCTTGCCAGTTGAGAAATTCCCCTCCATCCATTGAGAAAACCTGATCGTTTTGCAGTAAAAAGATTTCCGCAACTACATCTGTAGGAACTGCTAAAACCATGCGTTGGTGTCGTCGGCTGCCAGTATCAATCTCTACCAATAACACTCGTGCGACTGACAGTGTAAAGGGTACTGATAAAGTAAAAGTCGTACCAATTCCTGGTTGTGTGTCAACTTTAATATCACCCCGCACCATTGTTAGATTATTGCGAACTACATCCATTCCCACACCACGTCCTGATAAAGCTGTGACTTGATCAGAAGTTGTAAATCCAGGTTCAAAAATCAGTGATAGTAGTTCCTCATCACTAGCACCAGCGATTAGGGCTGTATCCAAACCCATTGTTATCGCACGTTGGCGGATTTTTTCTAGAGAAATGCCTCTACCATCATCACGCATAGTAATGATAGTGCGATCGCTCCGGTGATAGCCTCTAATTTCAATTAATCCTTGTTCTGGCTTCCCTTGAGCGCGACGGGTAGCCGGATCTTCAATTCCATGATCAAAAGCATTACGTAACAAATGCATTAACGGCTCATTCAAAGCCTCTAAAATACT
This sequence comes from Anabaena lutea FACHB-196, assembly GCF_014698305.1. Classification (GTDB taxonomy): domain Bacteria; phylum Cyanobacteriota; class Cyanobacteriia; order Cyanobacteriales; family Nostocaceae; genus Anabaena; species Anabaena lutea. Next base: position 143,407 of record NZ_JACJST010000008.1, read on the forward strand.
GCGTTCAATTAAAGTTTTCCCACCTTCAATATTTAACTGCACATTTTTGCCATACTCAACATTTAAATCACGAATTGCTCTGGGAAAACGCTCTACCAAATCAGATAAAGGACGCATCCTCACTTGTGTTAACTTTCTCTGGGCTTGCTTGGATGTCTTATTTAGCTTCCGCGCAATTTGATCTGTATCATCAACACTGAGTTGAATATCACTTGTGACTTCTGCTACCTGAACAATAGTTTCCATCACCTCCTGAGACAGCAGGTTTAATTTCTGATATTGATCTACCTCCAAAACATTAACACCTGACTCTGTTGTTGGTGTCTGGTGATTAGCTTCTGACTCTTTTGATGCAGATAACCTAGAAGACAAAGTTTGCGTAATAATTTTTTCATATGCTAAACGCACTTCTTGATGTTCTTGGTCAAGAATTTGCACTCTTTGGCTAAGACCAAAAACCAGTTTTCGTAATCTTTCTAGTTGTAAATTTAGTCCATTTCGCTGGATAATTATTTCTCCAAATAAATCATTAATTTCCTCTAGTTGCTTACTAGGAACTCGCACTGTATTTTCATGAATTTCTTTATCTTTAGAAACAGTGGCGATCTCGCTTTTGCGTTCAATTTGTTTATAATCTGAAGATGGAATTTCTTGAGTAAATGCTATATTTTGTTCAGGAAACTCCACAGCATTAATTTCTGGAGGTAACTCTATCTCTAATGAGCCAAAATCAGTAGTCAGTCCCTCTGCTACCAAGAGATTTTCATTAATTGGGACTATGGCCGAGGTAGAAACCTGCTCTTGAGTATCCCTGACTGCACCCAGATGAATGTCTCTTGGTAAGCTATTTCGTTGATTTGTCAGCACTAAAGCTTGCGATCGCCGCCATGCTTGCAATGCTAACTGGGCAATTTCTACAACCCGCTCTGGAGCAGTTTCTAAGTGATGGTTGACTGATTCACAAAGCTGAGTAAAAGCAGTTAACTGAAGCATTTCTCCCAAACCACCCAACTCCGCAGCCATTAGCCCCACTTCTTGGTGTAACTCCAGTTGAGAACTATTTGCTAACAGAGATTCTAGGCGCTGTAAATACTCTTCCACCTCGGTTTCAAACAATAAAGGGATAATTCCCTGTCCATCTTCTGGGGATAGCATGGTTGTAATATCCTCTGGAGATGGGTCGCCCAAACGCTGATGTAATTCATCAAAAATTGGATAGCAAAAGGTTTTTAACCATTTATCATCTAGAGATTTTCTCTGTGATAACAAATCCACAATTTGCCGTAGCCAATCAACACCAGATAATAATAAACTCTGTAAATGAGTGTCAATTTCTAGAGAATTTTTACTAGTTTTTAAAACCTTAAAAGAATCTTCCAAGCGATGAGCCAAATCACTCAACACCCGAAACCCCATCATCGCTGCGCCACCTTTAATAGAATGAGCGGCTCGCATTGCAGCATTAATCTTATCTAAATCGATATGTCTACTAGTGTCGATTTCTAGCAATATACTTTCTAATGTATTGAGATAATCAGTTGCCTCTTCCAGAAACTGCATCTGGATTTCCAATTCTTTATCATTCGTCATAAATCATTAGTCCTCAGTCATTCAATTTTAGGTTTGGGATTTTAGATTTGGAATTGACAATTTATAACTTGATGCCACTGGGAATTAAAATTAAGTAGGTGGGCGTAAATAATTATCGTTGGGATCAAGCTGCTCTTGCGGGAGTAAAAAAGGGTTTTATTGTGCTGATTTACAGCAGTTTTTATATAATTCGAGTTTGCTCTGTGCTTGAAGCGTGAGGCTGAAAATAGCTACAATGACTAAATCAATTGACTTTAAAAGTCTCGACAGTCTTTTGCAAATGTTGGGAAATCTCCACAGTTTTTTGTAAAGATTCAGAAACTTGGTAAGAAGAATCGCTGGTGTGTTGGCAAATAGCAACAATATCTTTCATCAATTGGCTCGCAACTTGCGATGTTTGTACCTGAGAAACCGTAGCTGTAGAAATTGACTGCACTAAAGTATCTATTTGCTGCGACACATCTAAAATTTCACTCAAACTCTGTTTGGCATCTTCGACAATTTGGGTACTTTCAACTACCTGAATAGTTCCTATCTCCATTGCCTTCACCACTTCGCTGGTTTCTCGTTGAATTTTATCGACAATTTGCTCAATTTCTTGGGTAGCTGCCGCACTCCGAGCCGCTAATTCCCCGACTTCTTCCGCAACTACAGCAAAACCTTGACCTTCTTCCCCAGCCCGTGCTGCTTCAATACCTGCATTAATTGCCAACAAATTAGTTTGCATGGCAATTTGGTTAATTAAAGACACAACACGGGAAATTTGTTGAGAAGATTCTCCCAAATGCCTGACTTTCTTAGCAGTTTCGCCCACTGTTTCTTGCAAAGACAAAATATTTTTTACTGTCAAATCCATCGCTTTTCCACTTTTGATAGCGGTGTGGTTAGCATGATTAGTAATGGCAGTAACTTGTTGAGCGTCATCAGCTACAGCTTGCATGGAACTAGTCATTTGCTCAACTGCTTCTAAGGTGCGATTGATTTCAGAAGCTTGTGTCAGTGCTTCCGCTGCTAAGTGTTGGATAGCATCTTGATTAGAGCCAAGGGCTGTGTTGACTTGCGTAGCAGTCTGTTTGACTTGGGTGACGATATCCCGCAAGCTTTTGACAATTGAGTTGAAAGCATTAGCAACAGTACCAACTTCTCCTGATGTGACATCAGCTTGTACTGTTAAATCTCCCTGAGCAGCACTTTCTACCTCGGTAAGTAACTTCAGAAGTTGTAGATGTAGTGTGTCTTTTTGTAGCCATTCCGGCTCTGAGATAGCTTCTCTATGAGCCTTAATTTCCAACTCTTTGACAGAAACGGGTAATTCATTCTCTCTGGAAATCTCCACAGGAATCTTGATTTCTTCTTCAGCCCGGATTGCGACTACCGCAGATTTATCTAAATTTGGCTTTGTCATTCCCTTGGCTAACCAAGCCACTAGTAATGTCATCAATAATGCTATCAGTGCTGTTCTATGAGCAATAAAAATCAGAAATTGTCTTTGCGGCTCAACAGCTATTTCGGCATCTTGAGCCATCATTACCTGCCAGTTGAGTTGCGGTAAACCTGCTATTTTTCTCAATGGTAAATAACTGACTATTTCTGGCTTTTGATTAATTGTCTGAACTCCTGTTAAATCATTGACATTTTGCCTAGCCAGCAGATTCGCTAAACTAGGATATATTACTGTAGCCTCTTGCCCCAATAAATCTGACTTGGGACTGAGAAATACTTTTCCTGAAGTATCAACTAAAGAATAGTTATTACTATGGGTTACGTAATTTTTAATGAATTCTTCTAACATTTTTAAAGGCATTCGGGTTCGCACTATGGCGATAGTTTTGCCCGTGGCTGCTTCTTTAACTGGTGCAGCTATATAAATTACTAAACCGATATTTTCTAATTTTTCTGGTTGACTAATAACAACAGCGTTTTTTTGCAAAACCTCTTGAAAGTATTGTTGGTTTCTTTCCTGTTGTATGAATTTACCTTGATTTTGCAAAATTACTCGCCCATTGAGATCCAATACTGCTACACTGTCATAGGCTTTATAGGCTGTAATAAAGCGGTTGAATACTACCTGTTTTTGGGTAATAGCAGTGCTTTTACTCACTAGATCATTCGTCAAAAATGGCAGATTAGAGAGGATCTGAATATCTCCATACCTTGCCAACATAAAACGATTAATAGTATCGCTGAAGCTAATTACTTCATTTTCTTGATTTATGATAATTTGCTTAGTAATTGATTTGCTGCCAAAGCTATAGGCGATTATTCCCATTCCCATGACTGGTAATGTACCAATAGCAATTGCAAAAAATATCGCTTTTGTGCTTAATTTAAGTTGCTGCCAATATTTAACTGCATAATTGCCAGAATAATTGTGAGTTTTTTGGGCATCAGACTTACTAGCAATTTCGTTTCTAGAATCACTGACTTTTGATGATGCCATTATAGATGCTTGATTTTTAGGATCACCACTTTGAGTAGTCTTGGTTTTATTAAACATGAAATAATTCCCCTGACGTTATTAAAAATAACAGTAAATAGCGATTTATTTTGATTGGTTAATCACTGCGATTATTACCATAATTTACAATACTCTGTGCATCTAATACAAGTAGAGTTTCTTCTTTTTGATCTACGCAGCCACATAGATAAGGAACCAAACTAGATGCCACTTGTCCTACAGGAGAATGAATATCATCTGACATCAATTTAGTTGTACCTTTAATTTCTTGCACAACTAAGCCCAAAAGCAATGATTCTACTTTAATAACGATGATATTATACTGTCTGAGCCGATGATCTAGGCATTCTAAATTAAACATTTTTGGCAGATCAATTACCCAAATAATCCGACTGCGCCAATTCATTAATCCTAAAATACAGGCAGGCATATTCGGCATGGCAGTCACAGATTCAACTGGTATAATAATTGCTTCTTGGGTATGATTAACTGATAAAACTGCCGTAGTTTGTTGATTCAATTGAAATTTAAGATAGCTATCTCCCGATGAGCTTTGAGTTGGTTGATAGTACAGGTTTATTTTTGAATTTGCCATATATTAAATTGGTTAAATATTGAAGATGTTTAGCTTAGTAAGGGCATCTTTAATTATTAATATCATTTGATTGGTTAAATTCCTATGGCAAATAATCAAAATGGTTCTTCAGTACCTAATATGCAAAATCGAGGCAAAAAAATCCTAGAAACCTTAATCTGTATAAGAAATGAGGCAGAATTTTTAACCTTATTGCCAAATATTGTCTCTTTCCCCTGTTAAGAGTTCCCTGTTCCCTCTTACCGACTGGTAATCTAGCATAACAAGTACCGTAGAGCCATCAAAATCATCATTAGTAAATTTAAACTCCCTAGTTAAAGTTCATGATAAATTCTATCAAACTCTCTATTGCCAGTATTAATAATTTGTCTATTTGACTGGCAATTATTCAATCAGCTGATGTGTTTAGACACCATTTTTAGCAAATCTGCTCTGGTAAAAGGCTTGGTTAAATAGCCTGATGACCTCACAATCTTCGCTTTTGCTTTGTCAATAAAGCCTGTTCTTGCCGTCACCATAATAATGGGTGTATTTTTAAATGCTGAATGCCTCCGTAATAATGAGCAGAGTTCATAACCATCTAAATTTGGCATTTCTACATCTAACAAAATTAAGTCAGGTTTACTCCTGATAATTTGCATTAAAGCTTTAATTGGGTCATTAATCAAGACTACTGCAAATGTTTGTTCATCCAAGAAATGCCTCAGAGAATTCAAAACTGCTTGGCTATCATCTATACAGGCAATTGTATAATAGTTTTTACTAAGAGACGACCGCGTATTTTTGTGATTTTTCTGTTCAGCAAGCGAAATTTTTAGTGATTTTGATGATTTTTCCTCAAGCTGGGTTTCCGGTAATGTCTGAGTTGGTAAACTGCTATTAGATGGCATTACTGGCTTGATATTCTGACGGTAGCGTAACTGCTTTTGACAATGTTCTACGATTAATTGCAAATCTAAATGACAGAATTTTGGTAGTTCATCCCAAGAATTATCGGAATTAAGTTTATAATTACCTTCTTTTAAACAAAGAAATGACTCCAGCACTTCTTTCGCTAATTCTTCTATCAGCATTCCAGCTTGTGCAGAAGTAATATAATCTTGTTGAACTAGCCAGCAAATAGCATGATAATCTGCATTTGCTATGAGGTGAGATTCATTCGGGGCTTGGGAAATCAGCCCCATCTGTTCATAAGTTGCGTTGTCAAAAGTAGGAATTTGCTGATTTAAGCGTTGTAGGTGACTTTCAAGACGCTCAAACACTTTAACGGAATAAGTAGCATAAGTTAGTTTACCGTCTTGTAAATAGATTGACCAAGAAACTCTATTAGTGAATACATTTAAGCATCCTGTCACTCGTCGAGTACTGAGTTGTGCCAACAGGGACAGTGGATGTAGTTTCTGAAACAACCTGTAGCTACCTAGAGAAGTTGTCATCATTGTGCTTTTACTTCAGCTAAATTCCATACTTGTGATTTGAATTTGCATATAGCAGTCCTATCTGATTTGTGATGTAGGATTTTAGCATTGCTACACTCGTACTGATACAGAAAATAGACAAGCTAGGAATAAGCAAAAGATTTGCTCACGAATTATTTAGGATTGCCATAGCATATACTTCACAATTAAAATCAAGTATAAAACATCAAATACTTTGTCATCCTAAATACAAAATTTGATGTTCTAGTTGGTGGTAAAACTCTACAATAACAATATTCTTAACCACTTTTAAGCCCGTAGAGTGTCTGTAGCCTTTCTTTACCCGTTGTTTTTACAGCATATGGAACGGCTTTTTTTAATTGTTCCTGGCCTTCTGTGATCTCTACTTGTAATCTCAGCCGGTGCGTTGCAACTTTATAAGAATGCACTATCCCTTGACAATGGTTTAGAGTAGAATTAGCAACTAAGCTAAAAAAAATTGCCAATGGTGTTTGATCCTGACTTTTTGAATGACAACTCTGAGCAACACCCTAATCAGCTTTTGAACGATCACTTTGGGGAAAATCCGAATCAGTTACTCAAATATTTGCAGCATCAGTCTCCCGAAGTCTTAGCCCGTGTAGCCCAGTCTGTCAGCCCGGAAATTAAACAAATCATTTCTCAAAATGTCCAAGGGCTGGTGGGAATGCTTCCAGGAGAAAGTTTTAATGTGCAAATTACTACAGACCGCGATAACCTAGCAGGGCTGTTAGCATCAGCAATGATGACCGGGTATTTCTTGCGCCAAATGGAACAACGAATGCAATTAGAGCATTTGTCTAATCAATAGTCAAGAGTACAGGCGCGATTGATCAAAGATGACACGGGGACTCAGAGACTCGGAGACTCGGAGCTTTTGATGCGTCTCTGGAACGAAAGTTCCAGGGGTCTGAAACCCCGTCTGAATCTTCTATTCAGACGCTGGAAATTGGGCGGGGTTACAATCGGAGTTTAATTTCTGTCTCCGTGTCACCGCGTCTCTCTCTCCGCGTCTCTTCGTAAACACGTCTGTAATATTAATTACTGGGGCGGATAAGTTCCTGATAGCACTTTGAAGGTTTGAATTTTTCCCTTGCGGTTGACTTCGATTTCTAGAATGTCACCCACTGTACTTGATTCAACAATCTTCTGTACTTGGGCTGTAATTTTCACTACTTTACCGTTAATTTTTTGAATCACGTCTCCAGGAAGTAATCCTCCCTTTTCTGCTGGAGAATTTTTCAAAACTTCCTTAATGACAACACCAACATCTGGCTGAATGTTGAGTTTGTTGACTTGATTCAACTGTTGTTTTTTGGCAGGAGAAAGGTCTGTCATTTCCACTCCCAAAAAGGGATGATCTGCTTTTCCTTTGGTAAATAGCTCATTAGCAATCCGGGCGGCGGTTTCTATGGGGATAGCGAAACCAAGTCCTTGAGCATCGGCGCGGATAGCAGTATTAACGCCGATAACTTCACCTTGGGCATTTAAGAGGGGTCCGCCAGAGTTACCTGGGTTAATGGCGGCATCAGTTTGGATAAAACTAACACGCTTATCGGGAACACCGACTTGGGCGCTGGTGCGATCTGTGGCGCTGATAATGCCGATAGTCACAGTATTATCTAAACCTAAAGGATTACCGATAGCGATCGCCCATTGACCAGGAATTAAGTTTTGTGAATTACCTAACTTCACTGTGGGCAATTTATCAGCCGGAATTTTTACCACTGCTACATCTGTTATAGTATCAACTCCTACTACTTTCCCCTCAAAAGTTCGACCATCTTTGAGGGTAACTTGTACAGTATCTGTCTCGGCTACTACATGAGCATTGGTTAGTAATTCCCCATTTTCGCTCAAAATAAATCCTGATCCTGTACCTCGCTCAATTCTTTCTTCGGGAATTGGTTTTTCATCTTCCCCAAAAAAACGCCGCCATACAGGATTTTTTAAAGCTTCAGAAATCGGATTGGCCACTTTGCGAGTCGCATTAATTCGCACAACCGCTGGCCCTACTTTCTGCACAGCAGTGGCAATAAAATTTACATTATTGCCACCAACAGAATTTCCCACTCCTTCGGTAGGATCAGGCATAACGGATTCTGGAGGTAAAGCCGCTGTGACATTTTTTAACTCTAGAAATGAGGGATTGTGTGGCAAAAGATATCGACTACCAAATACACCAAAACCACCGCCCATTACTACTAAAAACAGATAAACGGCTACTTGCTTCACAGATAACTTCATATTAATTAATTAAGAATAATTGCGCTCACAGCTAGACAGTTACTAATTTCTAAGTGTAGTCAAAAAAGAAGAAAGGGGGCAGGGGGCAGAGAGATATTGTGGGGGAGATAAGTAGGCTGGTGTAAATATTTTTCGTTGGGATCAGGCAGGGGCTTTCTTGCAGGGGGAAAGAGGATTTTAGCCTAGTTCATATTTTTTACATAGTTTGGTTTTTTGCGCCGATCTGCTTAACTTGGAGTTAAGCAAAAAAATATCCTATCTTTAAGATTCCCCAACTAAAATCTAGAATTAGCGCTCTCTGAACTTGTTGACATGACTTTTCCCTATCGTTCAATGTTTTTGTATAGCTTAGTTAGCGCATTGGGGCTAATATCCACAATGCCACAACCACAAAGCGCTAATGCTGCACCAAGTTGTTCAACTCCTGCCCTATCTCGCATTCAACGCCATCAAGTTTCTCGTGGTGAGACTTTAGAGGGCATAGCCCAGGGCTACAAGCTCATGCCAGCAACAATTATCGGCATGAATCCATTTATCAACAACGGGACTGTGAGGGTTGGTACTGAACTTCAGATTCCTCCCTTCAATGGAATTGTAGTAGAAGTACCCCCCACTCAAACTTGGCGACAAGTTGCGGTCAAGTACAAAGTCCGTCCAGATACCCTGTTTGAGATTAATGGTTGTCAACAAAATCCTAGAGTTGTTTTTGTTCCGGTTGTTCCTGGTGTAGCTGGGTCTTCTAATCGTATTATTGCTGCTTCCCCTCCACAAACTGCACCATCTGCAACAATAGCGGGCTATCCTTTATCGAGTGCAACAACTGTAGCTTTACCTTATGGCTGGCAAATCAACCCCATAACCAAGGAAGTTTTTTTTCATAGTGGTGTAGATTTGGTAGCACCAGTGGGTACTCCTGTGGAAGCGATCGCACCAGGTATTGTAGTATTTGCTAAAGACCAAGGTACTTATGGCAAGTTGGTAATTATTAACCACCTTGGCGGATATCAAAGCCGTTACGCCCAGCTTGAGACGATAAATGTCACTTTGGGTCAAAATGTCAAAAAAGGTGACTTACTGGGAACTGTAGGAGCTACAGGACAACCGACTTCTAGAGAACCTCATCTACATTTTGAAATGCGTTCTAACGGTTCCCTGGGTTGGGAAGCTAAAGATCCAAAAAATTATTTAACAAGTGATAAGTGACAGGTGACAGGTGACAGGTGACAGCGGAAGAAAGCAGAGTAAGCAGGGAGAGTAATTTCTAAAATCTGAATTACGAATTACGAATTACGAATTCATCCGTTGATTTAATGATGTGCATTCCTGCTTCTGCAAATCTGGCAAATGTCGCGTTAGCTTGTTCTGTGTAGTCAACTACTCCCGGAACTACAACAGGAGAAGTGCAATCTTCAAGTAGATAGATTTTATTTGTCAGGGTAGGGTCTACTTGTTTTATTTCTGTTAATAAATCATCAATTGTCCAAGCAACACAATGACTTTTAGCTTGTCCTCCAATAATCACCGCATCAAATTCTAAAAGTTGTTTAATTAAATTTTTGTTTTTTTCAGCAATTGGCTTTTCGTCAAAACCTACTAATACTTCTGGACGTAAAATAGAATAATTTTCTGTTAACGGATTTTCACCTTTTAATTCAAATTGAGTTTGACTTTGACGAGCGATACTATGAAAAAATATGGCTTCTTCTACAGATGAAACCAAAGCCTGACCAATTCCGCCTAACATGGAATGATAAGGCCAAACTGTCAGCGGGTATTTCCCATTTTGGCTAAGTTGTTTCACGTAATGAAAAGCTTGTTTTTTTAATAATTCATAATCGCCATTTGTCACACTATTAGCAACTGCTGGGTTAACTTGCCAAATTCCTTGTTCAATATCTGCGGGTGTAATGTTGGTTGCTGCTGGTGTCGGGTGTTCTCCATCTGCATTTATCCAAAAAATAGGATGGAAGATTTGCATTGCTGTATGAGTATCTAGGGTGGGAATAATTTTTGTAATTATGCCCAAGTTGCGATAAATAAATTCACACAATCGGGTGTTATCATCAACTGCACCAGTTCCTGTTTGTCCACCCACATATAATTCAAAATCGGGAATACAAAATGTGTTTTGGACATCTATTAATAATAGACAAATGCGGGTTTTATCTAATGTTGCTGGTTGGATGTTTTGTTGTTTTGCAAATATTTCTGCTTCGGCTGCGCGTTGTTGATAAGGTACACGCCAGACTTCGCCGACTTTTGCAGGGTTGAAGTGTGTGGGAATGGGGAGTTGGGTTGTTGTTTGGGTGTTCATAATTAAATTTTAATCTTGTCTATATATCCCTCTCCTCAGAAACATTTATCTTTTTTGAAAGAGGGTTAAAGCAGATTACAGATAAGTGAGGTATACTCTTGTTTATATCTTCATTTTGGCTACGTTTGATTCGATTAATTCCACGCTTTTAAAAAACAGGTTTACACACTTTTGCGGCTGTACCTCATAAACCTGAAATACACTGTAATTTTGGAAATTTGGATATTTGAGGTTTTCTCAAACTTGCCAATTCCAATGGGAATGCAAATAATGGTCGGTTAAGGTGAAGAAAAACTGAGAAAAAATTAATTTTCTTTTTGATTTGTAATAATTAAAAAACGAGCGCGGAGGGATTTGAACCCCCGACCCACAGGACCGGAACCTGTTGCTCTATCCACTGAGCCACGCGCCCTCAAACATATACCTCATATTATATCATACTTTTTGAATTTGATTACAAGTAATTTGCTGGGTCAACGGGTGTACCATCACGACGGACTTCAAAATGCAGGTGAGGGCCTGTAGATAAGCCTGTAGAACCGACAGATGCGATCGCTTGTCCTTTTTGTACAGCCTGTCCTTCGCTAACATACAACTCACTGCTGTGTCCATAAAGAGTGCTGATACCGTTGCTGTGACTGATAATTACAGCTTTACCATAACCACCATACCAACCTGCAAAAATCACCGTACCTGAATCTGCTGCCCGAATTGTACTACCATAACTGGCTGCAAAATCCAAACCGGCATGAAAGCGACGATAACCGAGAATTGGGTGTATTCTCCAGCCAAAAGGACTGCTGGTGGGTGCGTCGCTGGGAAATGCAAAGATACCCGTACCACGAATCCAAACTTTACTGTTAGCTTTTGCTAGTGCGGCTTCCCTTTCTTTTTCTTGAATCAAAGCTTCTAGATTTTGAGAATCTTTCTCCAGTTGATTTTGTGCAGCTTCTAAAGCCAAGCGATCGCTATTTAAGCGTTGAACTAATTCTGTTTGTGACTGGGCTTGATTTTGATAATCAGCTTTTTGGGCTAGTAATTGTTCTCTAATTAAAGCAATTTGGTTTTTCTGCGCTTCTACTTCTGTTCTTTGTTGAATTAATAAATTTGCTTGTTGAGACAGTCTCGCTAAAATTTGCTGATCTGCTTTATAAACCAACTTCAACTGATAACGACGACTGATAAAATCGCTAATATTTTGACTTTGTAGTAAAACAGCTAATCCCTGAGAAATAGGGGAACGTTGAATATACCGCAATCTTGCGACTGTTGCAACTTGCCGATTTTCATAATCTCTTTCTGAAATAGCTAAATCAGCTTCTAACTGCTGGAGACGTTGGTTAGCTTGTTGTAATCTAAGTTCGCTTTCTTGAATATAGCTATTAGTAGTTTGGATATTTTGCTTGACACCAGTTAGGTGTTTTTGTGCTTCTATTTGTAAATTTGTTAAGCGATTCTGTTCCTGAATTACATTCTCACGTTGTTGCTGAACTTGCTGCTGTTGTTGTTTAAGGGTGTTAATAGAATTTGCAGATACTGGCAACAGTATGAAAACTGTCCAGAAAATGCAACAACAGATCAGAAATAACCACCAGAATCTAATTTGTTTAAAAAATGCCGTTTTCATCTAGTTAAATTCCGCCCAAGCAATGCAGATATGAACAATATTATGCCCAAAATTGGGTAAAATTTAACACCCATCCCCAGATCACCGCCCCAATTTCTTAGATAAGTCGGTGATCTTGTTGTTCAAATCTCATTTAGGATAGCCATATATATGTCAAATTCCATTAACTCGCAACCAGTGCCATGTCAGAGTATTTGTAAAGACTGTGCTTTTTATGTCAAATTAGAATGCACTCACCCTGATGAATCTGGAGTTAATTGTGATACTGTGATTTTCTGCAATTCTTTCACTCCTGCGGAAGAAGTTGACAGTCCTTGTGTTTCTTTTGGTAATGATGATTAATATTAATTAGGTTCGTACTCCCAGCACAAACATCTGAAAAGATTTTATGGTTTTGTTGTTACTGAATCTGGTTGAATTAAAATAGGAATTCCCCCCTTTTCAGAACCGATAACTACAATCTTAGAGTTATTAGATTGAGCAAGTTTTTCTGTAGCTTCAATTGTGCGTAATTGCAGAACTTGGTTAGTGAGTCCACCAGAGATAATTTTTTGAGCATCAGCGATACCTTTCGCTTCTATTGTCTTGCGTTCAGCTTCTTGACGCTCTTTTTCCAACACAAATTTCATCTGTTCATTTTCTTGTTCTGCTTTGAGTTTTTCTTGAATAGCTGTTTGCAGAGTTTCAGGCATTTTCACATTTCTCAAAAGTGCTTGGTCAACTATAAAACCCAAACTTGGTATTTCTTGTATCAGTTGTTGATTAATTTTTTGAACTATTTCTTGGCGTTTTGTTGAGTAAACTGCACTTGCTGGATAGTTTGCTGTAATAGCGCGGACAGTAGAACGAAATCGGGAAATGATCAATTGTTTTTCATCAGTTCCAATTGTTTTATATACTATCGCTGCTTTCTGGGGGTCAAGTCTATATTGAAGACTGACATCAAGATTTAAACTCAAACCTTCTTGAGATGTTGTGTCTATGTTTTCCTTAATATCTTTAAGACGAGTAGAAAAATTCAAAACTTTAGCAAAAGGGTTAACTACGTGGACACCTGAATCGAGGGTATTGTCGGAAACTTTACCAAATAAGTTGACAATACCAACATTCCCCGGTGGAACTATCACCAAAAGTCTGGAAATAGAAGGCATTAGTGCAATAGTACCAATCAATATGGTAATTCCACGTACCGCAAATTGAGTCTTTGCATTGGTTATTCTGCCGGTTTGGAGATATATGAGAATTGCTATGAGACTTGTGAGGAGGGAGAATATAAAGCCCATGAGATTTTCTGTATTGTTAAGATGTTATATATACTTAACATACAAGTATAATAATAAGTTTAAGGTTTGGTTATCAATAAAATCTATTATTCTCAATCTCTGTCCTGTTTACTTAAACGGGTTTCAAAAATATCATGATCTTCTTTCTGTCTTTTGCGTCTAACGCACTTCGTGCTTCGTTGGTGCGTCTTTGCGTGAGACAAAAAACGGAAGGTAGAACCTTCCTGATAGCATTCCCAGTCAGAGACTGGGAACGAGATTAAACTATTTACCGTTATTAATTAGAATGCGTTCAGCTAACTTTTCCGGGACTTCTTGCAAATGATCTTCCAATGAAAAGAAGCAACGCCTAAAGTAAGCGATTTAAGTATAATGATTATATCACCTAATGATTCTATGCGTACCTAAAGAGCTTACCGTAAAATCTCACAATTTATTTGAGGAGGTTGGAATAAAATGACAGCAACTCAACCAACAAACCTGACTAATTCAAATCTTTATAATGAAGACTTTTATCTGTGGATAGAAACAACAGCCAAACAATTAAAAAATGGTAACTTTGCAGAAATTGACTTAACTAATTTAATTGAAGAAATTGAAAGCATGGGGAGAAGTGAAAAAAGAGCATTAAAAAGTAATTTATTAGTTGTATTAATGCACCTACTCAAATATAAATATCAGCCAGAAAAACGCAGCAATAGTTGGTTATCTACTATATTTGAACATAGACGCAGATTGAAAGAAGACTTAACCGAAAGTCCAAGTTTAAAAAAATACTTCTCTGACGTATTTAACGAATCTTATCAAGATGCAAGAAAACAAGCATCCTTAGAAACAGGATTATCACTTGATACTTTTCCTGTAGATTCTCCCTTTACTACAGATGAAACTTTAAATCAAGATTATTTACCAGAACAACATTGATTTTTTTCTTATCTTTTCTCCTTCCTTTGCGTCTTTGCTCCTTTGTGCCTTTGCGCGAAATAAAAAATAAAAAACAGAAGGTAGAACCTTCTAGATAGCATTCCCAGTCAGAGACTGGGAACGAGATTAAACTATTTACTATTACCGTTACCACCATTAGTAGTGAGAATGCGTTCAGCCAGCTTTTCTGGTACTTCTTGCAGATGATCTTGTTCCCAATGGAAAGAACCAACACCAAGAGTAAGCGATCGCAATTCTACAATAAAATTCTGCATTTCCGCTTGGGGTAAATATGCAGCCACATTATCCCAACCTGGCCAATCATGTCTACCTTCATAACCCAAAATCTGCCCCCGTCTACCAGTCAAAAGTTGCAAAACTTTAGAAGTAAACTCACTGGGACTATTCACATCTACCTTTAAAATCGGTTCTAATAAAGTAGGTTGGGCTTGGGTTACTCCCGTCTGCATAGCTAACCGTGCAGCTTGTTTAAAAGCTTGTTCCGAACTATCAACGCTGTGATAAGAACCATTTGTTAATGTCACCGCAACATCTACCATTGGAAAACCCAAAGGCCCGTGGGTGAGAAATTCCCGCACACCCATTTCTACCCCAGGAATGTACTGTCTAGGAACCACACCACCAACAATTTTTTCATTAAAGTTGAAACCTTCCCCTCTTGGTAAAGGTTGAATATCTAAATAAACATCTCCAAATTGTCCATGTCCACCGCTTTGATGTTTATAACGTCCATGCACCGAGTTTACAGGTTTACGAATAGTTTCTTTGTAAGGAACTTGAGGTAAATGAGTAGACATAGGTAAATTATATTTGCGACGTAATCTATCTAAAGCAACTTGCAAATGTATTTCACCTTGTCCCCAAAGGATAACTTCGTGGGTGTCTCCATGTTGTTCCCAAGTTAACGCTGGATCTTCTTCCAATAACTTAGTAATTGCACTGCTGAGTTTTACCTCATCATTGCGTTTTTCAGGTGTAATTGCTAAAGCAAAAACTGGTTCTAATTGTTTAGCTTTGGGTAATTCCATCATTTGGGAATCTGTAGAAAGTGTATCCCCAGTTCTCATTCCTTCCAACCGACTTATAGCCACAATTTCCCCAGCTACAGCTTGATTCACTTGCTGTTGTTGTTGTCCCATTAAACGGTAAAGACCACCAGTACGAACACCATTTAAAACAATACCATCAGTTAATGTTCCTTGCCATACTCGCACTAGGGAAACTTTACCACCTTGAGGAGTGTAAAAAGTTTTGAGAACTTGCGCTAAAGGAGTATCACTGATTTTCTCCAAACGCCGTTCCATTGTTGTTTCTGGTTCCGGTGCTTCTCTAAGTAAAGCTTCTAATAAAGGTCTAACACCAAAGTCTTGTTCTGCAACACCAAAGAAAACAGGTACTACTAAATCAGCACCTAATTCCAGTTTTAAATCTTTGATAATTTCCTCTTGGGAAGGTTCAATGTCTTCTAAAATTTCTTCGAGTAAATGATCGTCAAAATTTGCCAAAGCTTCTAACATTTCTGCTCTGGCTATATGTTCTTCTGCTTTTAAATGTTCTGGAAAAGGTATAGAATCAGCAGGTGAGCCGGCATGATATTGATAAGCTTGTTCACTTACCATATCTATAAATCCTGTGAGTTGTTCCCCCTGCATAATGGGAAATTGGTGCAGCACTAAAGGACGACTAGAAACAGCTTTCAGTGCGTGTAATGTTTCTAAAACGTGAATATTCACCCTATCCATTTTATTCACAAAAACGATATGGGGAATTTCCCAATCATCAAGGAATTTAAATAATGGTGCTAGGGTAAGAACTCTATCTTTGATCGGTTCGCAAACGACAATTGCGGCATCGACTCCCATTAAAGCATTATATGTTTCTTGGGCAAATTCTATAGAACCGGGACAATCTATAAAAGTGAAGCGGGTATTTTCATATTCGGTATTAGCTGCGGATACCTCAACACTCATACGCCGATCTCTTGCTTCGTTGGCGCTATCTCCGACTGTGTTACCATCTTTAACGTTACCTTTGCGAGAAATCGCTCCGGTGACAAATAACAAACTTTCGAGTAAAGTGGTTTTTCCGCTCAAATAAGGGCCGACAATTGCCACATTCCGCGAACCGGATTTTACTTTTTCGTTCATAAATTCTCCTTTGCGGTGATTCCCTGAACCGCATTCTGTGTTTTTCAGGAGTAATTCATTTATGTGGTCAGGAGAATTATTCCTGCTTTAATTTTTTATTATCCTCCTTTTAATCTAAAGATAAAAAAATCGTTGCTTGTTGTAAGATTTAGCTTAAGAAAAGTTAAGTAGTACTAAGTTTTATTCTGAATCTAAACTTTTTGTAAAATAATTCGTTTGTAGCAATATTTTCTATCTAGTAAATTTATGACATTATCATTAAAACAATATCCTCTAATTGGAATTGTCACTTTGCTGGTAATAAATGTAAATATTAGTCCAGTAATTTCAACCTCTCCCCCAATCAACTCAACTCAATTAAATATAAAACCCCTCTTCTACAAGGAGAGAGGCTTTAACTCCCGATTCCCGCGTCGGGAGGTTAGGTCTTTTTTCGCTCAAACTATCAATCGTCAAACGGCGTTAGACAATTTAAATCAAGGCTTACAGGCGATTCAAGGGGGAAAGCTTGAAGATGCAATTACCGCGTTTCGTCAAGCAACTCGATTAGATCCGACCTTAGCACCAGCACACTATAATTTAGGTTTAGCACTGCGACAAGCTGGAAAACTACAACCAGCAGCAGATGCTTTTTATCAAGCTACGCAAACAGATCCTCTATTTGCTCCGGCTTTTGCTAATTTAGGAGGTGCGTTGTTAGAAGGGAATAATTTACAGTTAGCGGTTGATTATTTACAACGGGCGTTACAATTAGATCCGCAACTGGGCTTTGCCCATTATAACTTGGGATTGGTACGAGAAATACAAAAAGATTGGGAGAGTGCGATCGCATCTTTTAAAAAAGCCATCACATATAGTCAAAATTCCCCAGAACCAGCCTATCATTTAGGAATGTCTTATTTGCAACAAGGCAAAATTGAACTCGCACAGGAAGCCTTTACCAAAGCAATCACCATAAATCCCAGATATGCAGAGGCGCATTATAATCTTGGTTCAATTTGGTTTAATCAGGGCAAATTTAACGAAGCATTAGCAGCATTTAGAAAATCAGCCGAAGTAAATTCCAATTATGCTGATGCTTATTATGGTGCAGGATTAGTTTTTATACAATTAAAGCAATATTCAGAAGCAGTTAAAGTATTCCAATATGCCAGAGATTTATATAAAACTCAGAAAAATTCCCAATGGGCAATAAATGCTGAACAATTGTTAATACAAGCACAAAACTTAAATAACAATTAAATAACCAATTAAATAACAAACCACGCTGAGGCGCGAACCTTTAATATTACGTAACAATAAGATAATTGGGTTAACTGGCTGGTGTGGTCTGAATCCCAATAGGAATGAAAATGCATACACAGAAACGCTTCAAGAGCCGATTTTTATTTTTTGACCGCTGGTTAGATCGTCATGCGATCGTTCGCAACATGGAGGCTTTCCAAGACTTAATTGTCATTTTCCTCTGTTTAGCCTTGTTTGCAGTCATGTTAGTACAATTGTGGGGAATATTTATTTCTCTCACTCATTCACTAGACTACAAACAAGTAACAGCTAAAATGTTATTTGTGTTGATTCTAGTTGAGTTATTTCGACTACTCATGATTTACTTACAAGAGCATAGTATTGCTGTTGGTGTAGCAGTCGAAGTCACAATTGTTTCCGTTCTGAGGGAAGTAGTAGTTCACGGTGCGCTAGAAATTTCTGGAATACAGACAGCAGCAATTTGTGGCTTATTGTTGATGTTGGGTGGACTATTATTAGTGTGTGCGAAAACACCACATATGGATTGCATGAGTGCTAACACAAAGTTTTGCCCGATAGTGCATCAAGGAGGTAGAGAACAGGAAAATGAACTAGAATTTCGATATTCACGTACCTGTGATGAAAACCAACCTCCTGCATAAGTAAGCCAAAAGACATAATTCTCTGGCTAGATAAACCAAGCCATAAAAGTAGCAAGTGGGAATACCAAATACTTGAGGCTGCCTCAGCAGCCTTGATACTTTTCCTTCAGCTTTTTGGTAGATGAAGGACTCTTTGAGAGTGAGTATAAATTAATTAGAAACTTTCAAAAGGGTAAATTTATGACTACTGGTAACGGACAATCGCAACAACCAATTAGTAATTTAGAGTACGACTTCATCACCGTACTGCACAACAAAGCCGCAGCAGTACAAGCTTACGAACGTTACATTCAAGATGCACAAGAAGTTAATTCTCAACCTTGTGTAGAACTATTCCAAAAATTGCGTCAATCAGAAATTGAAGAAGCACAAGAAATTCGTCATCATCTGCAACAAGTGATGGCACAAGGAAGGATGTAAACTTTAAATCCGTAGGGTGCGTTAGCGACAGCGTAACGCACCATTGATATTTTTGAAAATGACCCTTAAAATTTAGTATAGTCAATCACTTTCATTTGTTGAAATATTTTCTTCAGCCTCTGATTCTGCTTCATAAATCAGTGAATATCGTAAAAAGCTATCTCTAATATCTCTAGCTAACTGATCAAATGTTATGCAAATAATTTTGCGGGAATCTACTAAAACTTTATTTAAACGCCACTTTAATCTAGCTTTATCAATATCAGAGATAAAAGCATCTCTACCTATAATAAGGATTCCATAAAACTCTATATTTTCACTACCGAAAATAGAACGAGCTAAGGAAGTATTTTTAAAATCATCAATTTTCCAAAACCAATCAATAATTTGACTAAAACCATGTTCAAATCTGGGCGACCAATCTGATGTACTTCTTCCTTTATCTACAAAAATACTGTCTTTAGTAGCGTCTTCAAATTCAATAAAACAGTAGGTATTATTGACAGAATCACCGATGGCTAAATCGGCACGAAAATCCCCAAAAAAGCTAAATTCATGTTTAATTTGGTCAAATCTAACCATCTGAGGAATGTAAAAAGCAATATATGCAGATAAATGTAGTCGCTGCTTAAAAAAAGGGAGTATATGTTCACTTTCTTTTAATTCACGATTATTGAGAAGTAACTTTTCAAATTCTTCAAGCTCAACTAGACATTTTTTAAGGTCTAAATTGAATGAGTCTAGCCCTTTCATTTGCTAACTAACCTCTTTCAATTTTTGATAAAACCTCTCAAGACGGTCATGATTAACTATATCAACAATAGTGACTTGTCTATCTTTAAATTCAAAAATAACTCTATATTTTAAACCTGCTCGCGCAATAAAAGAATTAGGAATAGATTTCAAAGCGTGAGTGTCTATATCTGAACAATTAGGAAATTCTTCTAGACAATTAAGAACACGAATTACTTTCTTTTTATCTTCAATTGGTAAAGTGTCAAGTGCAATTTGTGCTTTATCAAGTAAAACCACTTGATTTTTAGTTAACTGTTGGTTGCTAGATTCAATACCTGAATTCATAAAATCACATATTTTTCTAGATAATATTTACATTATACTATGATTAATGAAACTTTGACCACTCATTATATCGCATACCAAACACCCTAGCAGTGCTATCAAAATTAAAAATCCGTCTGCATAAATCATACATTTGAAATTATTTGACTTATTTCTTGTAGGGTTAAAACTCTTTCACATTCTGTTTCAGTCATTTCTCTAAAGACTATTTGCCCTAGAGATGCTAAGAAGTATTTTAATTTTTGTAGGTTTAGGCAGTAGTCAGTTAGCTTTTCCATAGCTATCTCTGACTTTTCGCCATTGGGTAATTTCATCTTTTGAATTTGGGTAGATGCACCTAATACAATAACTACTTATTTAAGATTATATCAATAAATCACATCTCCTCAGCGAACCTCTGCGCTTACCTCCGCGTTCCTCTGCGTTAAAAAACAATACCCCTCTCCGCCACCGGAAAGGGGTAAATCACAGATTCAAACTCAGCACTACCTAATAAGCATCTTGCAACTCATAGAAATCAGGAGAGATGTAATCCTTACGTAAAGGCCAACCCACCCAATCTTCCGGCATCAAAATCCGCTTCAAATTGGGATGACCTTCATAGATAATGCCATACATATCGTAAGACTCACGCTCTTGCCAGTCCGCAGTCTTCCAAATCCAGTAAACTGAAGGCACAGAGGGATTTTCTCTAGGTAAGAACACCTTCACCCGGACTTCTTCTGGCTTAACAGCATTATCACTTACCTTCACCAAGTGATAAACACTTACCAATTCTTGTCCTGGCCCCAAGTCAATACCTCCTTGAAACTGGAGATAATTAAACCCGTAGGCGTACAAAGCTGTAGCGGTAGGAAGCAAGAAATCTGCTGCTACCTTAATAATCTCTACCCCGTTCACGTCTGGGGCTAAAGATTCATGGTCAAAGCCATTTTCTGTCAACCACTGAGAAACCTGACCAGCTGCAACTATCGACTCTTCTGCTGCTGGAACTAAATTAGATTCTTCTTCAGCCACGCTTTTCTTCCTCCTTTGTCTTTGTTGTCAGTAGCGCAGGTGGTATGGGCATACCTATTGCTTCCGTCAATTCCTTCGGTGGAGTAAAGCGGGTATCTGACTGCATATACTTACCAGTTAAAATCGTTGGTACTGGTTTCAAGTTATGAGTCGTGCTGTAATAGCGGTGAGTTTGCTTAATTTGACCCCGTTCTTGCATGGAATCATTAGCAATTTTTTTCCGCAGCTTAATAATTGCGTCAATAATCGCTTCAGGACGGGGAGGACAACCGGGCAAATACACATCTACAGGAATCAGCTTATCAACTCCGCGCACAGCACTAGGAGAATCAACACTGAACATTCCGCCAGTAATTGTACAAGCACCCATAGCAATTACATACTTGGGTTCAGGCATTTGTTCATAAAGACGCACCAATTGAGGAGCCATCTTCATGGTAATTGTTCCCGCAGTGATAATTAAATCGGCTTGCCGGGGGCTAGAACGGGGAATTAGACCAAAACGGTCAAAGTCAAATCGAGAGCCAATTAAAGCTGCAAATTCGATGAAGCAGCAAGCTGTACCAAACAGCAAAGGCCACAAACTAGAAAGCCGCGCCCAGTTGTAGAGGTCATCAACGGTGGTTAAGATGACGTTTTCTGACAGTTCTTGAGTGACAGTAGGGCGCTCAACGGGGTTGATGATGCGCTCTTTGTCCTGGGTGGTTATGTTAGAATTCAAGACCATTCCAAAGCTCCTTTACGCCATGCGTAAACTAAGGCGATTACGAGAATCGCAATAAAAATCAGCGCTTCAATAAACGCCAATAAACCCAAATGGTGGAAAGCAACCGCCCAAGGGTACAAAAACACAGTTTCTACGTCAAAAACGACAAAAACTAGTGCGAACATATAGTAGCGAATGTTGAATTGAATCCAGGCTCCGCCGATGGGTTCCATTCCAGATTCATAAGTGGTGCGCCGTTCCGGGCTGAAGCTACTAGGTCTGAGGAGCTTGGACGCTGAGAGCGCCAGGGCTGGTACTAGGCTACAGAGGAGGAAAAAGCCTAGAAGATATTCGTAACCGCTGAGGACAAACACAATGGATATCTACCGCTGATGGTGCAATTGAAATGGATATTGTTCTTTTACATTATATCTTTTCAGGCTTTCTGAAATCGTGGAAATTGACACACTGAGGGTATGGTGTTGATTTGATCGCCAATTAGTTGCCAATTAATTGAAAAATGCTCATGCAGTTTTTATGAATAGCAAAAAATGGGTGGTATTGAACCACTGCTATCGATAAATTGAGGGCTGGGTGAATAAATTGACAATATGAATTCCTCCATAAAAGCTAATAGTTACAATAGAGAAACCTATGAATGTATTGCGAAAGCGATCGCATTCCTGCATGAAAATCATCTGCACCAGCCTGACTTGCAAACCGTAGCTCAACACGTACAACTGAGTGAATATCACTTTCAGCGCTTATTTACGAAATGGGCAGGAATCAGTCCCAAACGTTTCTTGCAATATCTTACGGTTGAATATGCAAAATCCAAAATCATTGAGACTAAGAGCCTTTTATCTCTGACTATGGATGTGGGGTTATCAAGTCCAGGACGTTTGCACGACTTATTTGTGAAGCTAGAAGCCATGTCACCCGGTGAATTTAAGTCTGGGGGCGCTGGGTTGAAGATTTGGTATGGTATTCATGAAACCCCTTTTGGTGATTGTCTCATTGCCACAACAGTACGTGGTATCTGCAATCTTCATTTTCTTGATACAGGGGATGAAGAAACTGCTGAACAGACGCTGCGTCAAGAATGGAAAAATGCGGAAATCATTCATGATCAGGATGTGACAGAAGAAACTATTACTCGCATCTTCCAGCCAGTTGCAGACAATAGTCCTCCATTAATTGTTCATGTTAAAGGGACTAACTTTCAGATTCAAGTTTGGCGATCGCTACTGAGAGTTCCCTGGGGAGGGATTACCACCTATCAAGGTTTAGCAGCATCAATGGATCGTCCAACCGCTGCTAGAGCCGTAGGTAATGCACTAGGGAGTAATCCAGTTGCCCACTTAATTCCCTGTCATCGGGTGATTCGAGAATCGGGTGAGATGGGTGGTTATCGGTGGGGATTAGAACGTAAGACGGTTCTCCTGGGATGGGAAGCTAGTCGAAATCAGCTAAGTTAACCCATATCGATCACCACAGTATGGAGTATATTGATTTGAATAATTATTACATTCAGGAATTAAACACCGTCTAAGTTGAAATCTGTAGTTTTTTCCTCTAAAGTTCTAATTATCTGTTTGGTTTCAGGTTTTATTTTATATTCTTCCTGTTATATAAAAATTGCTTGTAGATAGTAGAATTAAGGGTTGAGCAACATTTCATTTTTTACCTCTACGATTACGCGAACTAACGGAAGTTTTTTTAGGAGGAGGAGTTATCCACTCACATTCAAAGGTTTGCTGAATCAATTTTTTCAGGCTAATTACCTTAACAGTCCCAGGATAAGAAGAACCTTCCTGACTAGCAATATTGATAATCTCATATCCAATAGCACTTAAATGTGGAGAAAGATGAACTGTACCAAAATACTTGAACGCATCACGAACATAACTGTTTTCTTCTGGAATTAAATCGAAGTCCCAGACCAAAATATGGTCTGTATGGATTAGTGGATGATTAAAATCGAACTCATCAGATGAACACTCTGGATCTGGGGTAAAGTTGAATTTATACTCAACGGTTTTGCAGGAATCAGCAATTAAGGGTCTGCCTTCGTCATCTCCTACGGTAATGCTATCAATCCCAATTCCTGAAAAAGTTAAAGGACGCAGCCATAAATTTGCATAGGGAGAATCAGGTATGACGAGATGGGATAGCAAAAAATATAATCCCCCTACACCATGTTCTTCACCCAGCTGCGGTTCGACAAAAATTTTCCGACTCAGTTGCGGATTGAATTGTTCGATAGGATATGTATCACCCTCAGTTGTTTTAATACCCTTGATAAAAAACCGAGTTCTATTTTGTAAATCGTTTTTACGCTCATTAAGTTGCGTAGTATAAGCATCAAGTCGATCTGCAATATGTTCTTTGTTAAGACGGTCAACAAGTTCTTGAAAAACTCTGTGTTTTTGTCTAGCTTCATCAAGAAATTTCTTGATTTCCACTATAAATTCATTATTATTGAGCGTTTTCTCAGATTCTTCTGTTAGGGAATTTCGGTTTGTAACGAGCCTAAAATTTCCATTGATCATGAATGCATAGTGTCTATGCCCATCATCACTTGCCAGTTCGCTATATTCTCTAAGTTCGCTGCTTTCATAAAATTTTTCGTATCGACAGACTTTGACCCCTTGTGAACAGATAAAAGTTCCTCTCTGATCTGTGAGTCGAATACCAGATCGCTTACCTCCTCGTCGATCTAACTCACGATATTCACTGTGAGCGCGACGATTACCATCAACTGCAAGAATCAGACAATAGCTTCTTTCTTCAAAAGTGATCATCTTAGCGTATCGAGCGCAAAATCTTCCATCAAATAGTCTTGAAAGACTTGTAGGTAACTTAAAGCCTTCTTCTGCTTTGTCAAGATAGGGATACCCATCAGGAATTTTTTCAAGTCCATCTGGAAATAATGGTTTATCAGAAGACAGCCACAGAAAGAGTTCACAGTCATTTCGATATCCTCTATCTTTCTTGAAAGCTAAGGAGACAGACTCAGAGAAGCCAGTTTTTTTAGGGTGTAAGGTTCTAATATCTCCATGTCGAGTATTGAAAGAAATATAGTTTTTAAGATAAGAAAGTTTATTCGTATTCCTACCATAGTAGGTCGAGAAATTATCTACGTTTAAACCCTGGACTAAAATCATCGTTCCCTGGGAAAACTCCTGCGTAAAGAAGTCTTCGCTTAATTGCTCAAGGATGGGTGTTGATCGCTCGTCTGGATGCAATAGTAGTTCTGGTAAAACTTCCCAAGGCGCTCTAGTTTCCTGATTATCTAAGGGATAATTAAGATTTAAATTATCTTTAGGGTTATCTATTTTAATCCATCTCCAAGCTGAGTCAGATTGACAACGAGTGATAAGTGCAAATTTCTTAGAGTCGAAGCATAGCTTAGATCCTTGGCATTTATATCCAATTGTCTCACCAAATGTTTTTGTACTTATGCCAACTGAAAAAAATGATTCATACAAAGTAACTCCATTAATGCTATCTTTTTCATGTTCGCTGAGTCCTATACCATTATCAAAAAAGATAAATCCTTCATACTGAATCAATGGAAAAATCTTAATTGATGAAGCATTAGCATCATAAGAGTTGGAAATTAACTCGCGAATTACTTCACATGGATCTTTGCGATTTTCCGAAAGTTCTTTAAGGATATGTTGAAAATCAACGTGGGATCTTCTACCCATATTTTGATTATTTTTAGGAAAGTTTTGTTGCGACATTTTATATTTAAATTATTAATTTATTAATTTATTAATTGGTTGTTACTGGCAATATTGCCTGTATTATAGCTTTTTTCAGTATTTTTAGAATGTTTTAAGAGATCAAAATAAAATTAATTAACAAAAGATTTATCAAAACGCTACATGGTACTTTATGTTTTGAATATATGGTTATAATATTGCTTAAATTCATCACTACTTTTACGGTACTAATCCAAACCGAGAGAATTCCAGATGCATATCTCATCAGCAATAGGATAAACCCCGACAGTATTCACACTCTGGCTATCCTTTTTGAGAGTGATAGAAAAGCCTAATAAATATGTCATAATTTGTAACGTATCTTTAAGATTTGCCCTCTGGGAGGCTTTAGCCATGAGCGAACAAGCTAAACAAGCTATTGAAACTCCAGTTTTAGATAGGTATGAATGTCGCTCTTGCGGTTACGTTTATGAACCTGAAAAAGGAGACGATAAAAGTGATATTACTGCTGGGACACTGTTTGCAGAACTACCTGTCAGTTGGCGTTGTCCAGTTTGTACTGCTAACAAGGTAGCTTTTGCCAACATTGGTCCGGCGGGTACAGCATCTGGTTTCAAAGAAAATTTAGGTTACGGCTTAGGTGTTAATACCCTGACACCAACCCAAAAGAACATCTTGATCTTCGGTGCTTTAGCCCTTGGTTTCTTGTTCTTTATCAGTCTTTACGGCTTACAATAAGAACCGGTTTTCACAAATACCTTACAAAAATTTAGAAAAGACTAAGAAATACTGATGCACTCAATTGTAAAAAAGTGGCAAGGAATTTTTGCCGCCTTAATAGTAGTTATAGCTTGTATAGGTTGTAGCAAAGTTCCCTCTATCAGCTACAATCCTTGGCAAGTTATTAATGTACCAACAGAGTCGAAACTATTCGATATTGGCTTTACTGGTAATCCCCAGCACGGTTATTTAGTTGGTAGTAATGCTACCTTATTGGAAACCAAAGATGGTGGAAATACTTGGCAGCCTCTCAAACTGGAACTAGATGATGAAAGGTATCGCTTTAACTCAGTCAGTTTTAGTGGAAATGAAGGCTGGATTGCTGGAGAGCCTTCGTTGCTGCTACATACTACTGATGAAGGCAAGTCTTGGTCACGTATTCCTTTAAACGAAAAGTTACCCGGTAGCCCAATTGCGATCGCAGCCTTGGCTGACAATACAGCCGAAATGGCGACTGACGTGGGTGCTATCTATAAAACTACAGATGGTGGTAAAAACTGGAAAGCACAAGTCGAAGCTGCTGTTGGTGTGGTGCGGAACTTAGAGCGATCGCACGATGGCAAGTATATTGCTGTTTCTGCAAAAGGTAGTTTTTACTCAGTTTGGGAACCAGGACAAGCCGCTTGGGAACCCCATAACCGTCTGAGTTCTCGACGAGTAGAAAATATGGGCTTTGCTGATAATGGCCAACTATGGTTATTAGCACGGGGAGGTCAAGTTCAATTTAGCGATTTGACTAAACCCGATGAATGGCTAGATGTAGAATATCCAGAGTTGTCCACAAGCTGGGGTCTACTAGATTTGGCCTATCGCACACCCAATGAAATTTGGATTGGTGGCGGTAGTGGTAATCTATTACGCAGTACCGACGGCGGCAAAACTTGGGAAAAAGACCGGGAAGTAGAAGGAGTGGCCGCTAATTTTTACAAAATTGTATTTTTTCAGCCAGACCAAGGTTTTATCATTGGCGATCGCGGTATTTTGCTCAAATATAACCCCAGTGCAGAATCAGCCGACCAACCAGAGGCGGCTTAAATAGTACCGAGTACCGAGTACCGAGTACGAAGCGTTGAGTAGGTTATGATTATTGCCTTTTTACTCAAAACTCGGTACTCAAAACTCGGTACTCGGTACTCAAGCCTCCTGAAAGGCTAGTTTAGAAATTCATCCAGAAGAGATTTCTGAGAAGAACGTTGCAAGTTGTAACTCTTTCTAAACTTTGTAGGATAATAAACTCAATACTAGTTTTCGTGAAGGTAGTAATTTAAATGGCAGGTACCACTGGAGAGCGTCCGTTTTCGGACATTATTACCAGCATTCGTTACTGGGTAATTCACAGCATCACCATTCCAGCTTTATTTGTAGCTGGCTGGCTATTTGTCAGCACCGGACTGGCTTATGATGTGTTTGGCACACCCCGTCCTAATGAGTATTTCACACAGGTTCGTCAAGAAGTGCCAATTGTGAAAAACCGTTTTGAAGCTAAAAAGCAAGTAGAAACATTTATCGGAAAGTAATTTGAAATCATGACTAGCGGCAATAACATCAATCAACCAGTTACCTATCCAATTTTTACGGTTAGATGGCTCGCAGTTCACACTCTAGGTGTGCCAACTGTCTTCTTTTTAGGAGCGATCGCCGCAATGCAGTTTATTCAACGCTAGGAGCAACTCATGGAAAGATCGCCTAATCCTAATCAACAACCAGTTGAATTAAACCGTACCTCTCTTTACCTAGGACTACTATTAGTTTTTGTTCTAGGGATTCTATTCTCCAGTTACTTCTTTAACTAACTGGAACTGTCTTGACTAATTTCTGTTGATTTGTTCTTAAGGGAGGAGAAAACAGTGTCTGGAAGTGGAAGAATTCCCCTGTGGGTCGTCGCTACGGTCGCAGGTTTAGGTGTAATTACTGTTGTAGGTATTTTCTTTTATGGAGCCTACGCTGGAATCGGTTCTTCATTGTAATGATAAGCTGATCCGAATTTTTGTTTAAAAAACAACAAAAAAAACCGCCTGTCTGTTTTAGATGGGCGGTTTTGCCATTAAAAATTGGGGCAGGGAGCAGGGGGCAGCTGACAAGGGTAGGTTTTTAATATTATCTGTTAAGGCAGGACTAGGAAGGCGAGGAGGGAAAGTAGACAAGGAAGATTTTCTCCGCTCAATGGTCTTTTTGCTACTAAAAGAATATGATTTTGTACGGTTTTCCTCCCTTGTCCACTGTCCTTCCTTGTCCCCCAAGCCTTGCCCTCACGACAATGTAAAATACCTACCCTTGTGAGGGGGGCAGGGGGCAGGGGGCAGTAGGTAATAATTTCTCCCCATC
Source organism: Anabaena lutea FACHB-196 (assembly GCF_014698305.1). Lineage (GTDB taxonomy): Bacteria > Cyanobacteriota > Cyanobacteriia > Cyanobacteriales > Nostocaceae > Anabaena > Anabaena lutea. Next base: position 172,036 of record NZ_JACJST010000008.1, read on the forward strand.
TCCCCATCTCCGCGTCACCGCGTCACCCCATTACCCCATCTCCCAATCTCCCCATCACTAATTAGGCGATATCTTCGCTTTCAATATATGAAAATAGAAATGCGAAGACTACTGCTGGCAAAACTAGACCAGTCAGAGGTACGAAAATGGAAGGCAAAAATGAAGAATAGGCCAAAATAGAGGGCAAAAATGAACCTGACATAGTAAAAGTCCTCTTAAGTCACACTACAATTCTGTTAGGAGCTTACTTTAAAATTCTGCCTATTTTTGCAAATTCTCAAGATTTTTAACACAGACGTTTACATACCCAGCAGTTGATCGAGTTCTATACTCGGTAAATCGGGAGGAATCACAGTTTTGACTAATGTAACTTTGCGACTTTCCTGTTGGGTAGTTAGATCGAGAGCGATCGCTTCTATACGAATTTCCACACAGCCGAAAGGCACAACTAACTGAGTTACTGCTTCCCAATTTCCCCAGGGAGTAGGTCGCAAATCTTTAAGTAGATGAGGTCCGTCTAGCAACCCGCGAGTTTGGTAATCTTCAACCCATAACTTAACTGCCATCCCTGACCATACCTCAGACAGTTCTAAACGCACTTTCACAGACTTTCCAGCCAGCAATTCACCATTGGGCATAAACAGTTGAGGTGTTGGTAACGGTGCCAGCAAAGGACTAAATATATCTACCAGTGGTTGTTCTTGTGTTTCAGGAGACTGATTGTTGTTCTCATTTGTCAGTGCAGTATAGATATCGTCTAGAACGATTTCTTGGGATAACCTAGCATTATTGCTCAGGAGCGGACTAGGAGGTAGTATTTGTTCTGCTTCTAGTGGTGATTCCCCAGTATCTAAATAAAGATTTTCTTCAGTATTATCTACATCTAACTCCTCAACTGCCGAATAGTCCTCATTGAGAGTTAAAGGCTGCTCCTCATTTGACTCATGAGTATGATGATCTTCGGATACTAACTCCATACCTTCTGGTAAAAAGTATCCTTGGCTTTGCATCCACTTTCTAATTAAAGGTGATGTATCTGGGGTATTTGCTGTGATTAATTCTTCACTGTCCAGAGTAGGAACTTGAGCAGCAGAATTTTCTCTCAATTCGACATCAGGCTCATCTTGAGACAGTGGATTTTCTTCTTCAGGTGCGACGATAGCTTCGCTCTCTTCTCTACGTTCGCGGAGCGTGTCGTAGACAGAGGCTTCGCCAACAAGACGCTCCGCGTAGCTTGCTTCCCCGGAGGGGTACGCCGTAGGCATCGCTTCATTGAGCGTATCCCTATGGGTAGCGTCTCCTACGCAAGGTATGGTTACCATCGGCTGAGACTCATCTGGTGTATTGCTTTTAACTTCTTCTGGATCGGGTGTTTTTAATCGTTTTAAGTAAGGTAAAGCGGTTTTTATCTGTTTGATCACCAGCTTTTCCAGATTAATTGGCGCTATCTTGACAGTTTCTTCCGGTGTCAGAGAATCTGCAACTACAGAATTAGTAGCAATGGCATCTTTTTGACTCCTAGGCAGTTTCGGTAGTTGTGGTGAAAGCCTATCCAAAAAAACTGTAGGTTTAATTTGCGGTGGTAGAGGTTTACTTGGAGATGGTTTCAAGATGTGAAACTGGGCTAGTTTTGGCTTCTTGCCCAAATTGAAAAGTTCTAAACCGATACTGACAGGTTGTTCTGGCTTTGTGGCTTCCACCTGGGTTGATGGCTGATTGTTGTCAGTTAATAAGTCTGGTGTAATTGATTTTTTGCTTCTAACTGTCAGTAATTCTGTTACATCTGCCGTAATTGTAAAAGCATTGCTGCCTAAGAGTATGACTTCACCACCATTCGTAATTGCGCCATATAAACTCATATCTGCCAAAATCAACTTCGATTCACACTCAGTCGGAATATCAATGGCGGTACTAAATTTAAAAGGCAGGGTTTTAGCTGTTAAAGGCTGCTTGAGTTGAGTTAGGATTTTTGACTCTAAAGGCGATCGCAGTTCGATAACTAGTTGCAGCTGATCAAGGCTTGGTGTAGATAATATTTCCTCTTCCAGATTCCCCATTTCTGCCAATTCCACGTCCCCATTTACTGTTATGGGTTTTCCCCAACTAGCAATGTAGCTATCCCGTTCTAAAGATAGTTTGATTGGTGAAAGTGGTGATATTGAGCGAAAATCCTCAGATAATTGCTCCTCTTCCAAGGAATCCGAGGTGGGTAAAGCCAAATCTATTAAGCTTTGTAAAATCTGTTCTGCTGTCTCGCCTTTAACCCAGACTGGGCTAACAGGCTGATTAATAATTATATCTTCTTCGGTTTCTGTGAAAACATCCTGGATGTCCAAATTCTCATTTGGAGTAATCCCAGATTGATTTTCTCCATCTAATTCCTGATGGAGAATACCTAGCTTTGGTTGCTCACTTAATTCTAGGGGTAAAACTTTGATAGTAAGCGTGTACTGCCAGGATTTACCCAGCATATGCGTCATCAAGTCGCCAGAGCATCGTAACTCCCAAATTCCCGGTTTGAGATCAATAAAGGGAATTACAGCCATAAGTCCATCTGTATTAGTGCGACGCAAACGCTTAAAAATTCTCCGTTTGGGGAGAACTTCCTGGATTGACGAGTGAGTTACCCGCACTTCTACATCTGTATTAGCAAGGTGAGAACGAGCCAAAACTCTATACTTACCTGCCAAAATTTTTAGAGTTGGCGATTCCAGGGTTTGCCAAGTGTGATCGCCCTGTTTCTGTATCAGAAATTGCCAGTGTTCCATTGTGAGTAATGCCCAAACCGAAGAGTCGCCGATTAATATTTTGCATTAACTTGCTTGCAAGTTTAACTCAGGAATACGTAATTGCATCACTTATCTTGGTTCAAGATATCTACTATAGTAATCCGGTTTGATTTCTGTATCCCTTGCGGGAGGCGTAGGCATATTGATTTGTGTGGGCAGGGAACAGGAAAGAAGGGTTTCACTATTTACTGAGTCTTGTTCAATAATCAAATAGGAGTCCTAATATTACCTCTCAAAACGGTTGAGTTAAGGAAAATCGTAAGTTAAGTGGAACACAGTAGAGTGCTAATATCAATTCACTTAAACTAAAGCTACAAATGAATCTCCGCGTCTGTCTATTTGTATCAACCTTCAAGTGAAACGGTGTAAGGCAAGGCTAATAAAGAGTCTGCTGTTTTACCCATCAGACAAAAAAAACGATAGACTCATTACAACTATGAGAATTCAAAATAGTTGCTGGTGTGTATATAGCGTTTCCTAGTCGGCTGAGGTACAAATTTATCTGCGTCCATCTGCGTCAATCCTCTTCTATCTGCGGTTAAATCTTTAAAAGCTGTACCTTGGGATAAGGCAGGGGGCAGGGAGAAAAAGGGTTTGAGTCTTGTTTACTTTTCTTTACATAGTTTGTTTTTTTGTGCCTACCTACTAAATTAAGCAAAGAGTCAATAAGTTCACCCTCTTTGACTCCTGCAACTCCTAAATTCTGCTTTGGTCGGATAATTTTACATTTATTGTTAAGTATCAGATTTTAATAAAGATATCCAGATAAATAGTGAAAAATCTGACAATTCATGATTTTTATTTGATTTATTATTAACCAGATTAAGTTTATGACAAATATAATTTGATTATGCCTAATTCAAAAATTTTTTCCACATCTTTAAATTTTCAAGAAGATTACCCTTGTCCTGTTTGTCGCATCGGTAAAATTTCCCATATGCCATTAATGGAGGCGATGTCTTGTGACTTTTGCCAAGAGATTTTTACCGTTAATTTAGAACTACAACAAATTAAAATGCCTTCTAGAGAACCTCCATTGGTTTGGCGGTGGAATGGCTACAAGTGGACAGAAGCCCAGTTAGAAGGTGTAGAATTGGGTTGGGGTTATGTGGTCGCCGCAATTGCTTTTGTATTTTTTCCTACTACTTTAATTGCCATAGGAGCTTATCATTTTCCCCCACAACTTAATGATCCTCTGACTTGGGTACCATCTATCTGGACAGCACTGACTTTTTTATCACATTTAGCAATCATAATTTGGATTTTCATTGAAGTTTATCAAATCCCAATCGTGGCATATTTTCGAGCTATAACTCGCTGGAGAAATGGATTAATCAGGTGATTCAAAATTCAAAATAGAGCCGACCGCACGCTAGGCCAAAAAAATTGCAGACTGTTAAATCAGGAAATTTACAACCCAACGGGAGTCTACTCTTAAGTGTAATATAAGCTACCAAGCTTTTACTTAGTGTTCTGATAGGGTAGCCTTTCTTTTCTGATATGAGCGTAGCGATCGCGATCGCGTGCGGTCGGCATCACTCATAATTAATTTAATGATTATCTGAATTGTCCACCAACACATTGTATGAGCGAACTGGAGCGGTATTACAGAGTCTTAGAATTGGAGCCTGGAGCAACACTAGAAGAAGTAAACCAGGCTTATAAAGATTTAGTGTTTGTTTGGCATCCTGATCGCCTCCCTAAAGACAACCACCGCTTACAAAAAAAAGCTCAAGACAAGCTCAAAGCCTTTAATGAAGCTCGTGATCAATTGCGTTCTTTAAAAGATAAGCCTCAAACTGCACATAACTATAGAACAACTTCGCCAAAAAAACCACCAACAACAAATTATCAACCACCAAATCAAAACCCAGACTTGAGTGGAAAAGATTTCAGTCGAGCCAACTTGAGTAACAGAGACTTATCCGGTAGAAATCTGAGTTATGCCAATTTAAGCGGTTCTAATCTCAGTGATACTTTTATGCACAAAGTTAATCTCAGAGGAGCGGATTTGTCAGAAGCCAATTTGTTTAGAGCTAACCTACTGTTAGCCGATTTGAGAGAAGCCAATTTACGCAATACTAATTTGATTGGTGCGGATCTCAGTGGTGCAGACTTGCGGGGTGCAGATTTGACAGGTGCTAGAATTCGCTCAGGTGAACGGTTATTGGTGAAACTGATTGGTGCCAACTTAGCTGGAGCTATTATGCCAGATGGGGTAATTCATAGCTGATACTAACCAAGTCTTTCGGATAGGGAATTCTTAACAGTGGTAAAAATCACATAATATTCCTATAGTGTACAAAAAGCTAAAAAACCCAGTTAACATTACCTACTATATGGGAAACTTAGTAATATTCCTTATGAATCACATTGCCCATGAATGGTATCATATATGACATTTCAGTGAAGACAATCAATGGAGAAGATAAGCAACTCAAAGTCTACACCGGCAAAGTACTATTAATTGTCAATGTGGCTTCCTATTGCGGTTACACTCCTCAATATGCGGGACTGGAAAAGTTAAACCAGAAGTATAGAGCCGCTCTTTTGCAGATTTTAGGATTCCCCTGCAACGATTTTGGAGCGCAAGAACCAGGAACTAATGCCGAAATCGCGCAATTCTGCACAAGCAAGTTTCAGGTTTCTTTTGAACTATTTGATAAAGTTCATGCTAAAGGTTCTCAGCAGCATCCCCTTTATGCTCAACTTACTAATGCAGTTGAACCAAAGGGAGCAGTAGCTTGGAACTTTGAAAAATTTATAGTCAGTAAGCAGGGGGAAGTAGTCGCTAGATTTAATAGTAGTGTCAAACCAGATTCACCAGAATTAATTGCCATAATTGAAAGAGAATTAGCAAAATAGTCATTGATCATTAGTGATGACATAAAAAGTCTTGTACTATTGATTATTGACTTGGGAAAAAACACTTTTTAATTAATTGGTGTTAAATTGTCATGAATATTGTAATAATTGGTTGTGGTTATGTTGGCTATGCAGTTGCTCAATATTGGCAACGAAATAATAATTTTGGGATCACTGCAACCACAACTAATCCTGAGCGTGTTCCGGGATTACAAGCAGTATCTCAAAAAGTTATAGTCACCCAAGGAAATGATACAGAAACTCTAAAAGCTGCATTAAAAAATCAAGATGTAGTTCTGTTGGCTGTGGCAGCGAAAAGTGCAAATTCCTATGAAGAAACTTATCTGCAAACGGCGCAAACATTAGTTTCAGTACTACGAAATTGTCCCCATATTCGCCAATTGATATATACAGGAAGTTATTCAATTTACGGAGATAGAAATGGTGTCTGGGTAGATGAAGAAACTCCACCAGCACCAGCTAATCTTAATGCTCAGATTCTTCGCAAAACTGAGGATGTTTTACTATCAGCAGAGAATGAAAACCTCCGTGTTTGTATCTTGCGTTTGGGGGGAATTTATGGCCCTGGTAGAGAATTGGTAAAAATATTTGGACGAGTCGCGGGGACAACTCGTCCTGGTAATGGCGAAGATATAACCAATTGGATTCACCTCGATGATATTGTTGGTGCTATAGAATTTGCTCGCAATCACCGCTTACAAGGTATATATAATCTTGTGGATGATGCACATCTTACTAGTCGAGAATTAATTGGTAAGGTCTTGACAAAACATAATTTACCTAATGTTATATGGGATGCAGCAAACAAGAGTACCCGCCAATATAATACCTGGGTGTCGAATCAAAAGTTAAAAGATGCTGGCTACAATTTGATTCATCCCCAGATAATTTTTTAGCGGCGCTTAAATTTGAAATCATGCAACCATCAAACGTAGCTAATACATTTGCTGTAACACCACCTATCTCTGAGTTTTATACTTGGCAGACTTATCGCTGTGCTTACGAAGTTCATCAACCGGCAAATGCAACTCCATCTGATATTCCTTTACTATTAATTCATCCCATTGGAGTAGGATTATCACGGCAATTTTGGCAGAGATTTGTCCGTGAATGGTATCAGACAAATCACCAGAATTCTATTTACAATATTGATTTATTGGGCTGTGGTGAAAGTGATATGCCACGTAAAGCTTATACACCAGTTGATTGGGCAAAACAGTTAAAACACTTTTTACAAACTGTAGTAAAAAAACCTGTAATTTTAATAGCTCAGGGTGCTTTATCACCAGTAGCAATTGAATTAGTTAAACTGGAACCAAATTTAATTGCGGGAATTATACTTTCTGGTCCCACGGCTTGGAGTGTGACTACTAAAAATGCCGCTAAATGGCGACAAAAACTGCTGTGGAATATCTTTGATTCACCTATAGGAAATGCTTTTTTTCGCTATGCCCGCACTCGCAAGTTTTTAGTTTCTTTCTCAATAGAAAGACTTTTTGAATCTAGTGATGCCGTTGATGAAGAATGGTTAAGCACCTTAATAGCAGATGCTAAAAATATGGGTGGACGCTATGCAGTATTTTCTTTTTTAGCTAGATTTTGGCAGCGAGATTATAGTGGTGATATTGCGGCGATTGTGCAACCAACATTAATAGTTTTAGGAAATAAAGCATCAGCGATTAGCAAAGAAGGTAAAAAAGAAACCCCAGATGAGCGTTTAGCAGATTATCTAGCTTGTTTACCTCAAGGTAGAGGAATGAAAATCAACGGTAGAAATGTTTTACCATATGAATCTACTGCTGAATTTGTGGCGGCTATATCTCCATTTATTAATGAACTTTCTTAGCTCATATCTGGCATTTATAACAGGGCTGTAGCCCTGACTACAAACTTGTAATTATTTACGTGACTGAGTATTTTTTGCTACGATTACGCAAAATATCATAAGTCAAATCTGATGACTATAAAATGTTCTAATTGCCACTCTCGTGTCAAACTGATGAAGGAATCTTAATTATGAAATTATAGGAGTGGTGGAAATGGATGTCAGCTTGATTGTGTCCAACATCTTGAATCCACCTGTGTTGGCTTTCTTTATGGGGATGTTGGCGGTTTTCCTGAAGTCCGATTTGGAAATTCCTGCACCTATTCCCAAGCTGTTTTCCCTTTATTTGCTATTTGCGATTGGGTTTAAGGGTGGTGTGGAACTGGTAAAAAGTGGTATCAGTCAGGAGGTGATTTTCACTATGCTGGCGGCGATTTTAATGGCTTGTATGGTTCCGATTTATACTTTTTTTATTCTCAAGGTTAAACTGGACTCTTACAACGCTGCGGCGATCGCTGCTACTTATGGTTCAATTAGTGCTGTCACCTTTATCACGGCTAGTTCTTTTCTCACTCAAGTGGGTATCAGCTTTGATGGTTATATGGTTGCAGCCTTGGCTTTGATGGAATCTCCAGCGATTGTTGTGGGTTTGATATTAGTAAAATTATTTACTGCTGATGAGAGTGACAGAGAGTTTAATTGGTCGGAAGTATTACAAGAAGCATTCCTAAATAGTTCCGTATTTCTCCTAGTTGGTAGCCTAATTATGGGTTTACTCACAGGTGAACATGGTTGGACGACATTAAAACCGTTTACACAGGATATGTTTTACGGAGTCCTCACTTTCTTCTTGTTAGATATGGGACTTCTGGCTGCGAAAAGAATCAAAGATTTGCAAAAAACCGGCGTTTTCTTAATCTTGTTTGCCATACTAATACCAATAGTCAATGCCGGAGTTGGTTTAATTATTGCTAAACTAATCGGTATGCCGCAAGGAGATGCTCTCTTATTTTCTGTGTTGTGCGCTAGTGCTTCTTACATTGCAGTTCCAGCAGCTATGCGACTAACAGTTCCTGAAGCTAATCCTAGTCTATACGTTTCCACTGCTTTAGCTGTGACATTTCCTTTTAACATCATCATTGGCATACCCTTTTATTTATACGCAATTAATATCTTTTGGAGTTGAGATTATGGAGTTAGTTAAACGGCTAGAAATTTTTGCTAATTACGTCGAAGTCGGCAAGATTTTAGAAGCTTTAGAAAAAGCTGGTGTCCCCGAACATACTGTTATTAAGAATGTTGCTGGTAAAGGTAGAGGAGGAACAGACAGTGATGATTTAGCAATGACACTGCTAGATAACATTTATATTATTGCTTTCTTTCCTCCTGAAAAATTGCCACTAGTGGAGGTGCAGATTAGAAAAACTTTAAATAAGTTTGGTGGGACTTGTTTTATTTCTGATGCCTTGGAATTGAAAACAACCAAGTGTGTTGGTTAGGTAAATCTAAAATTCTCCACTTCTCCCATAACTTCGCCTTCTTTTTGGGAAAAAGTATTCTCTAGGTACAGGCGCAAAAATCAAGAAACTGATTACAATACTCAAGGTGAAATCTAATTCCCTTGTGTGATTAATCATGGAAAATTTTGTTTTTTACAACCCAGTTAAAATCCTATTTGGCAAAGGTCAAATTGCCAATATTGCTCAAGAAATCCCCGGCGATGCTAAAATTCTCATCACCTACGGCGGTGGTAGCATTAAAGCCAATGGCGTTTATGATCAAGTAAAATCGGCATTAGCGGGAAGAAAGGTATTTGAGTTTGGGGGAATTGAACCCAACCCCCACCTGGAAACTTTGATGAAAGCAGTGGAATTGATACGCAAAGAAGGTATTGATTTTATCTTAGCTGTGGGTGGTGGTTCCGTTGTTGATGGGACTAAATTTATCGCTGCTGCGGTTCCTTTTGTGGGCGACCCTTGGGATATTTTAGCAAAAGGCGCACCAGTAAATGCGGCTGTTCCTTTTGGAGCAGTTTTGACGTTACCAGCAACTGGTTCGGAAATGAACCCAACTGCGGTGATTACCAAGTCGGAAACTCAAGAAAAGTTATATTTCGCTAATCCCCTGGTGTTTCCTAAATTTTCTGTTCTTGACCCAGAAACGACTTTCTCCCTGCCTACAAGGCAAATTAGTAATGGGATTGTGGATGCTTTTACTCATGTGATGGAACAGTATTTAACCTATTCAGTGAATGCACCATTGCAAGATCGCATGGCTGAGTCAATTCTGAAAACGCTGATTGAAGAGGGGCCAAAAACCTTAGCAAATCCTACAGATTATGATGCACGGGCGAATTTAGTCTGGTCTGCGACAATGGCGTTAAATGGGTTAATTGCTGTTGGTGTACCTCAAGATTGGACAACTCACATGATTGGTCATGAGTTGACAGCGTTGCATGGTATGGATCATGCTCAAACTTTGGCGGTTGTGTTACCTAGCACGTTGACAATTAGGCGCGATCGCAAATCACAAAAGCTTCTACAATATGCAGATAGAGTTTGGGAAATTGTCGGTGGTTCTGAAGATGAACGGATAGATGCAGCAATTAGTAAAACTCGTGATTTCTTTGAGTCAGTTGGTGTTCGCACTCGTTTATCTGATTATGGTGTGGGAGTAGAAACTATTCCAGTAGTAATCAAGAATTTAGAAAAGCATGGGATGACAGCTTTGGGGGAAAATAAAGATGTTAACCCGCAAGTTGTTGAGAAGATTTTAGCTCTTTGCGTTTAGAGATTAAATAATTAGGTCAGGCTTTTGTCTGACCTGTATGATCAGATAGGAGTAAGTCAAAATGGTACAAGCAATATTAAAAACTCTCACATTGGAGGAGTTTCTGCAACTACCAGAAACGAAACCTGCTAGTGAGTATATTGATGGTCAGATTATTCAAAAACCAATGCCACAGGGAAAACATAGTATAGTTCAAGGTGAACTTGTACCTGCGATTAATTTTATCGTTAAACCGAAACAGATTGCTCGTGCATTTCCTGAGTTACGTTGTACCTTTGGTGGACGTTCAATAGTACCTGATATTGCAGTTTTTGTGTGGAGTAGAATTCCCCGTGATGAAAATGGAGAAGTTTCTAACACATTTGCGATTTCTCCAGATTGGACAATTGAAATTTTATTACCTGATCAAAATCAGGCAAAGGTAACTAAAAATATTTTGCATTGTTTAAAATATGGTACTCAAATGGGTTGGTTGATTGATCCAAGTGAACGGACTATTTTTGTTTATCGTCCTCAACAACAAATTGAGGTATTTGATGAATCAGATATGTTAATTACTGTACCGTCTTTTGCTGGTGATTTACAACTGACAGTTGGTGATTTGTTTGCTTGGTTGTTAGAGTGAAATTGATTATTAATTAGAATTAAGAGTATAATAAATAGATATATAGCAGTTATTGGTTGAGTGAATTACAAATATTGAAGAATGATTTATTTGTTAGATATTAATACCTGTATTCAATATATAAATTTGGTTTATTAAAACTCCATTTTTATTTAGATAGTCTCTCTTTGGCAAGTCAATTAACAAAAATGACAGACACATCTACACATAATCAAGATAATTTGACAAATATCTCAAAAATCCTATGGGATAAAGTTTTAAAACCTGATAATTCTTGGAAAGATAACCCTAAATGTAGTGAGATACAGCAAAGATTATCATATTTTAACCCTAATCATCTTGATACTCCAGAGCATATTGATAAAGTTATTAAATGCGTAATTAGAGGAGTGCGTCTTACAGAAGAAGCAATTAATTGGTATGAACCTTCTATTGGAGGTGAAAAACTTACCGTATATGATAAATTACGAGGAGTCCAATGGCGACTTGTAATCGCTTATATTGGATTTGAAATTACTACTAAAGCATTAATGAATAATTTTGGGGGAGTATTGCCATCAAACGTTATTATTAAATTTATAAAACAGTCTAATCTCCCAAGCTATAATCCACTGATTCCACCAAATCCGAAGAAAAAAGAGAATCTTGATAAATGGCTTGCAAAAGATGAAGATGCAATTGCTGAATTCCTGGGAGTAATAAGTCCCAAGGATAAACAACTCATTAAACATTGGATTGTTCAATCTAATTCTATTTCTTCTTGGGAAGAAGCGGTACAACTTGCTAGATTTTTCAGAAATGCCTCTGCACATGGATTTCTTTCGGCCAAAAAAGTCCAGGATTGGGAACTTAAGCCGGGTTTATCTATTCTTGCTGATAACTTGGGTGAAATTATGGCTGCTGGACTAAAAAAATTGATTTAGAAAATTACAGCAGATTCCCAACTTCTCTAAGCAGTTGAAGATATGAATCTTTTCGTTATTAAAAAACAGGTATTGACATTTGCTACCTAACTATTTAATATATAAATTATGTATATAAAACCAACTTGTAGAGACGAGTATGGCTTAAAACGGATTGATCTACCTGAAAGGGGCATCATAATTATTCCGAATATATACATACTACATAAAACTTAGAATCTAAGTTTTAAGAATACACAGTGAACTCATGGCATCAAACTTTTTGCCCACTGTGTATTTCCCATAGCTTTACTAAAAATTTGTGAATAAAAAGATACCTGACTGCTTAGAAAAGTCGGGTATCTGAGTTTTTGGCGCTATGTTGAAAAAATAGATATTGACGTTTGCTATTTAACTGTTTATAATTATTAGTTGACGAAAGTACGGTGAACTCATGGCATCAAACATAGTAGCCGCCGTACTTTCTTTGTCTTTTAATCAGAAATTAAATAAGTAAATAGCTTCAGTTAGAATAACAGCATTAGTGTAAAAGTGGACGCATGATGAAATGTCCAGAAAAGACATCTTCCATGATTTAGTCAAAGATGCTCTCAGTCAAGACGGTTGGACTATCTCTCATGATCCTCTGCACTTAAGTATTGGCAATTTGAATATTCAGATTGATTTAGGGGCTGAATGTCTGATTGGTGCAGAGAAAGATCACCAAAAAATCGCTGTTGAAGTGAAAAGCTTCCTCAGAGCCTCAAAAATTACAGATTTCTATGGTGCTTTGGGACAATATCTATCTTACAAAATTGCCCTACAGGAAAATGAACCAGAACGCATATTATATCTAGCAGTTCCCGATTCAACATATCAGTCATTATTTGGAGAAGTTCTCATCCAAAAAGTCCTACAAAACTATCCTGTTAAACTAGTTGTCTATGATGAAGTAACAGAGGTAATAAAATTATGGATAAATTAAATTACTATCGCCAATGTTTGCGAGAATTTCTCACCGAATACGCCAGCTACGGCTCAGAAGATCAAAATATGGAAACCCAATTGATCTTTGATACAGAAAATGATCATTACCTTTTACTACGCACTGGTTGGGATAAAAAACGCCGAATTCATTCCTGTATATTTCATTTTGATATCAAAGATGGAAAAATCTGGCTTCAGGAAAATAACACAGATATTGATGTTGGTGAAGAACTAGAAGAAATGGGAATATCTAAAAAAGAAATTGTCATTGGTTTTCATTATCCTTCACTGAGGCAACATTCAGAATACGCTGTTTCTTAATTTGGAATTCAGCATTTTCAATCTACTCTATTCTTATAATTATTAATTAAATATGCTTACTGAAACTGTTACACTACAAATACCCGAAATTATCTATCAACGGTTAGTCAATACCGCTCATGCTACTCAACGTCCTTTAGAAGAAGTCATGCTTCATGCTTTACAAGTGGGTAGTCCACCAGCATGGGATGATGTACCAGAGGAATTTCAAGCAGAACTTGCAGCTTTGGATAAGTTAGATGATAATATTCTCTGGCAAATTTTCCATAGCCAGAAAACAGGCGTAGACATGGAAGAATATAATATCTTACTAGAGAAAAATTCTAGTGGTACATTGACAGAGACAGAAAGATTAAATTTAATATCTCTCCGACACGAAGCAGATCTTTTTATGTTGCGTAAAGCCCAAGCCGCAGTTTTACTTCGTTGGCGAGGATCTAGTTTACCAAATCCTTAAATCTCGGATTCAGAAAACAAAGATTCAAGATTACGATATCCATTAACTACTCGAATAATTTCTACATCATCTTTTATCAACCGATAGAAAATAATATAAGGATTTACAGATATTCCTCGCAATTCTGGTGATAGTTCAGCGTAACTACGACCCATATTAGGAAATTGGACTAAAGTTTGACATTTATTTTCTATTGAATTTAAAAATTCAGTTGCAGAATCTAAATTGAAATTGGATAAATACTCACAAATTTCATTTATATCTTCAATTGCTTGATCTGTTAAACTGTAATTACTCATTGCAAAGATTCACCTTTTTGGGCGAGTTTTTCTCGCAATATTGCAAAAGCAACTTCACCAGCAGTCAATTGTCCCCTATTAGCTTGTTCAATACCCACAGCTACTTTTTGACGGGTTTCTTCTAACCATTGTTCATAATGTTTATCTCTTTCTTCTAATAATTGCAAAGCTGCTACAATTACCTGATAGGCATTTTCATATTTACCACTTTGCAATTTGGATTGAATCAACTGTTCTTGTTCCGGTTGAAGGCTAATATTCATAGTCATAAGTACCAGAATTGATAAATTTAATAACTTGAGGATTCAGTATTGGCAATTGTAACCTACTATTAATTGTTATTATAACCAAAGTAATAATTAAAAAATATCACAGAAAAATTACTATGACACAACAACCGATACAAGTAATAGGCGGTGGACTGGCAGGAACAGAAGCAGCATGGCAAATAGCCCAAGCCGGCGTGCCCGTAATTCTCCACGAGATGCGCCCTAAACGCTTCAGTCCTGCCCATCATACGGAAAATTTAGCAGAATTGGTCTGTAGTAACTCCTTCGGTGCTATGGCAAGCGATCGCGCGGCAGGATTATTACATGAAGAATTACGTCAACTTGGTTCTATCATCATCGCTAAAGCTGATGAACACGCAGTCCCTGCCGGTGGGGCTTTAGCGGTAGACAGAGGACAATTTGGGGAAGACTTAACCCAAACTTTAGCAAATCATCCTTTAATTGATTTCCGACGAGGAGAAGTGACAGCAATTCCTGAAGGTATTGTAGTATTGGCTAGTGGTCCTTTAACAAGTCCCGATTTATCCGCAGATTTACAGCGTTTTACCGGGATGGAATATCTCAATTTCTTTGATGCTGCTAGTCCGATTATTTTAGGAGATTCTATTAATAAAGATATTGCTTTTATGGCTTCCCGCTATGACAAAGGTGAAGCAGCATATCTGAATTGTCCCATGAATAAAGAGCAGTATTTACATTTTTGGTCAGAATTACGTCAAGCAGAACAAACAGAATTAAAAGACTTTGAGAAAGAAACAGCGAAATTTTTTGAAGCTTGTTTACCAATTGAAGAAATGGCTCGAAGAGGGGAAGATACCATGCGTTATGGTCCCCTGAAACCAGTGGGTTTATCAGATCCTCGCACCGGAGAACGCAACTATGCGGTAATTCAATTGCGTCAAGAAGATAAAGCCGGTCAACTTTGGAATATGGTAGGATTCCAAACTAATTTGCGGTGGGGTGAACAAAAACGAGTTTTTCAAATGATACCTGGTTTGGAAAAAGCCGAGTTTGTCAGATTAGGAGTAATGCACCGCAATACTTTTTTAAATGCACCCCAGTTAATGTCTGCAAGTTTGCAATTTAAAGAACGTCCAACTTTATTAGCAGCAGGACAATTAATAGGAACAGAAGGTTACACCGCTGCATCTGCGGGAGGTTGGTTAGCGGGAACAAATGCTGCACGGTTGGCTTTAGGAAAAGAACCGCTAATTTTACCTGTAACAACCATGATGGGGGCATTATTTGAGTTTATTAGATCCGCTGCACCTAAGCATTTTCAACCGATGGCTCCTAATTTTGGCATTGTCCCAGATTTGGGTGTAAGAATCAAGAGTAAACCGGAGAAATATGGACGTTACCGCGATAGATCATTAGCAGATTTAGCCAGCTGGAAAACGGAAAATTTAGCTGTTTAAGTTAATAGGGAGAAAGTATTTTAATTACGAATTACGAATTACGTTGGCGGTAGCCTGTCGTAGGCATTATTACGAATTACGTTGGCGGTAGCCTGCCGTAGGCATTATTACGAATTACGAATTATTTTATTCTTTCTCCTTCAAGGTGACTAATCCATGTATACCTAATCCAGTAATCACACCTCCCAGTAATCCCCAGGTAGCATCTGCGAAAACATTAATCCGATGGGCTAAAGCTCGATGATAGGCAAATTGGAGATTTCTATCATTAGCCTTTTCGTCCTTTACCAGTTGTTCGGCATAACTTTCAGCTTTAATTAGTGCTGCATAATCTGTGCCAAAATAATAAAGAGAGATTAGCAATACTAATAAACCAGGAATCACTAAGGTTAAAATTATAACTCCTTGGCGTGTCTTCATAGGATAATTATTAGTAATATTAATTACATGAGATTGCAAAAAGCTTTGAGTTGCTACATATTGAAGGGAAGATAAAGCCCACTACATAGTGTGTATTGTAGTGGGTGATAGCAGTAACAAACAATGTCATTCTTATCATCTGTTATTTATGTAACTAATTCAATTGTTTGATGTAATAATTGCATTGTTATATTGCATTTATTGTAAGTCCACCACAAATCAAATTTTTGAAATGACCGAAGAAAAAACACAAACTTGGTATATTGTCAAGCATAAATCTGAAAAATGCGAAATAGTCCCAAGCCAACAAATTGAGGACAACAACCCAGACATTATTGAAAAATGGGGAAGTTTTAGTAGTCCACAAGAAGCCATTTCTCGGCGTATTGGATTAATTAGGGCTGGAAAATGCCAACCCATTTAATTTTAGATTTTGGATTTTGGATTTTAGATTTTGGATTTAATTCTTATTTATGGTCGTAGTGCTTTGAGAAACTTGCTTACCTAAAACTTCCACAGCTTTGGCAAATTGAGGATCTTCTAGAGTAGCGAGTTTATCGCGCTCACGTAGCCATAAATCTTGTCTTTGTGCATCTGTCAATTCCACTTTTACATCTGGATCAACACCATGTTTGTTAATATCTTTACCACTGGGGGTATGGTATTTGGCAATTGTCACCGCTAACCCTGAGCCATCTTCTAGAGGACGCACCGATTGTACCAAGCCCTTACCAAAAGTTTGCGTACCCACCAAAACAGCGCGTTTATTATCCTGCAAAGCCCCTGAAAGAATTTCACTGGCACTAGCGGAACCTTTATCTACTAAAACTACCAAAGGTTTAGTAGTCAAAGCTCGTCCCCTAGCTATTTCCCGTTCCTGCTCACCTTGACGGTCAATAGTGGAAACAATGATCCCTTTATCTAGCCACATCCGGGCAATGTCCACACTGGAAAATAGTAAACCACCAGGGTTGCCACGTAAATCTAAAATATAACCAGATACTTTTTTTGCTTCTAACTTGTTAATAGCATCTTTCATTTCCTTGCCAGCATTGGCACTAAACTGATTCAGACGAATGTAGCCAATATTACCTGCTGGTGTTTGCTTCTGGGAATACTTAACTGGATGGATTTCAATCCGCGCCCTTGTAATATTAAATTGTTTTGTCTGACCATTCCGCAGAATTTTCAGCTTGACGGCGGTTCCGGCTTCACCACGAATCAGAGATACAGCCTGATTAGTGTCCATCCCTTCAGTGCTTTTGCCATCAATTTCTAGGATGATATCCTTAGCCAGAACCCCCATTTTAAAGGCAGGTGTATCTTCAATTGGGGCAATCACAACCAATTTCTTGGTTTTTTCATCCTGACTGATAGTAATACCAATACCCGTGAGTTCTCCAGAAGTATCTACTTGCATACTCTTGAATTCCTCTGGGTCCATAAACCGGGTGTATGGATCTTCTAGCTTTTTGAGCATTTCCCGAATGGACTTATAAGCTTCCTGCTGATTACTGTAGGACTTGCTTAAGTATTCTTTACGAACAGCCCGCCAATCTACCTGATTGAAAGTGCCGTCTACATATTGACGGTAAACGATGTTCCAAACTTCATCTACCAATTCCTTGGGACTTGCTTTAAATAAAGCCTGACCACGGGAGTGAATGCCAAGACTAGTAACAGCAATTGTAGAGAGCGTTACTGCCGTAGCACCTAAAACAAGTCTACTTTTTGTAATCACCATAATGACAGTTGTGTCAGAGGGAAAATTTATAGTCAGTATGCCCAATCTAACACAGGGTCAGCAATTCCAAATTCAAAATTAAGATTTAGGATGACAAATATCAGGCGACCTGGATGGTCGCCAATTTGAAAATTAAGGGTCTACCCAACGGCCATCAGCCTTTATGAGGTTGATTAACTCCTCTACACCTTGTGATTCTGGGACTTTTTTAATTTCTTCTCGGCCACGATATAAAGAAATGTAACCTGGGGTTTTGCCGACATAACCATAGTCAGCATCTGCCATTTCTCCAGGGCCATTGACAATACAACCCATGACGGCAATATCTAAGCCTGTTAAGTGTTTGGTGGCTTCTCGGACTGTGTGCAGCACTTCTTCTAAGTTAAATAAAGTCCGTCCGCAAGAAGGACAAGCGACATACTCAACCATTGTTTTCCGCAAACCTAACGCTTGCAGAATGCTGTAACAGACAGGAATTTCTTTTTCTGGTGCTTCTGTCAGAGATACACGAATTGTGTCACCAATACCATCAGCTAGTAATGTGGCAATGCCGGCTGTAGATTTAATTCTGCCATATTCCCCATCACCGGCTTCGGTTACGCCAAGGTGTAAAGGATAGTCCATACCTAAATCATCCATGCGCTTGGCCATTAACCGATAAGCAGCTACCATGACAGGAACTCGTGATGCTTTCATGGAAATGACCACATTGTGAAAATCCAAAGATTCACAAATGCGAATAAATTCTATGGCAGATTCCACCATGCCTTCGGGGGTGTCACCATAGGTAAATAGCATTCTTTCGGCTAGAGAACCATGATTTACGCCAATTCTCATGGCTTTACCTTGATCTCGCAAGGAAATTACCAGCGGTGCTAAGGTTTCGCGGATTTTTTCGCCAATTTCGTCAAATTCAGCTTTTGTATATTCAGTGCGATCGCTGTTAGGTTTTTCAAATACATATAACCCTGGATTAATTCGCACTTTTTCGATATGTTTGGCGACTTCTAAGGCGATTTTCATACCGTTGTGATGCACGTCGGCAACAATTGGCACATCACGGTAAGTTTTAATTAATTTCTGTTTAATTTCCGCCAAGGCTTTGGCGTGTCCTAGACTGGGAACTGTGACGCGGACTATTTCGCAGCCTATTTCATGGAGACGACGAATACCTGCTACAGAACCGTCAATATCTAGAGTGTCTTCATTAATCATGGATTGCACCACCACGGGGTAGCCTCCCCCAATGGTGACATCTCCCACTTTGACAGGACGGGTTTTGCGGCGTTTGATGGTGGTATCAAAGGCAGGTTGACTTGTAGTGTTGGTATTTTCAAGAGTCGGCAGAGTTTGCATAACCTTAACAGGTAGATTTTCTGTAGCTAAAATATCAGATTGCAAGGGGTTCTGCTTCTCAGATTGCCACAGTTGGGGCTGTTTTGGGGGATGATGTTGATAAAAAGGGGAAATTGGGTCGGGGAAACAATAATGGTGATACTGTTTTTCAAGTTAATATTAAAATTTCCCAACCACTTCATAAAACTCCCGATATTCAAACTCCTGGTTTTATCCAGCCACCACAAGCAAAAACTAAAACTAAGCTATTTGATGTCATCCAAAAATTAATCAAATTAGCAATAGGTGGAGAAAAACAATTAACAGCATTACGCAATTATCAAATTATCAAATCAATCGGTAAAGGTGGTTTTGGTGAAGTTTATTTAGCGCAACATTCCAAAACAGGTAAATTTGTGGCTTTAAAAGTCATGTTACCAGAAGTTGCACAGGATGAAAATCATGTCCAAATGTTCCTCCGGGAAATTGAAAACATGAAAGCTTTAAAACATCCTCATGTTGTAGAATTATTTGATTATGGTTACGCGGAAAATATATTTTTCCTAGTTATGGAATATTACGAAGCTGGGAATGTTTATGATTTAATGCAGCAATTAGGAGGAAAATTACCTGTAGATATGGCTTTAGGAATTATTCTGCAAGTTTTAGATGGTTTAAAATATACCCATAATGCAGAAATCCCTTATGTCAAATTAGCTAATGGTAGTTTTGGTAAAGGTAAAGGTTTAGTTCACCGTGATTTAAAACCGAATAATATTTTTCTCTGTAATATTAATGGTCAACTAACCGCAAAAATCGGTGATTATGGTTTAGCGAAATCTTTTGATTTAGCAGGTTTAAGTGGACAAACTTTTACGAAAAGAATGGGGGGTACACCTGGTTTTATTCCTCGTCAACAAGTGCTTAAATTTAGAGATGCAAAACCTGATGTAGATGTATGGGCAGCAGCAGCTTGTCTATATAATATGTTAACAGGATATTTCCCCCGCAATTTCACAGATGATCCTTGGTTGGATATCTTGCAAAATAATCCTGTACCCATTCTGCAACGCGATCGCAATATCCCTATAAAATTAGCTGAAGTCATAGATTTAGCTTTAACCGAAAAGCCGCAAATCTATTTCCAGAGTGCTGCAAAATTCAAGGAAGCGTTAATAGATATTTAGTTCTTAAATCCCGTAAATCGCAAAATCCTGATTCAGACAATCTTCGAGGCTGGAAAACCAGACCCCATATGCGCGCACAGATTCCCATTATAAAATAACTATAATGGAAACTTAGACATTTGTCAACTACGATCAGAATTAGGATTTATTGGATTTGAGGATTTTCTGAATGAAGATAAATATAAATCCTGTACATCCTTTAATCCTCTAAATCCTGATTCAGACAGTTATCATTTTGGAAAAATAAGATCTGAAAAAGATTACATTAAGTTAAGTAAGGTTACAAACAAATTACAATCATGTCCACAGAAATTGAAAATGAACTTCTGGAAGCGGTGGAACTACGTCGCAATTTTGCGATTATTTCTCACCCTGATGCTGGTAAAACTACGCTGACTGAAAAGCTATTATTATACGGGGGTGCTATCCATGAAGCTGGGGCAGTAAAAGCCCGCAGAGCGCAGCGTAAAGCAACTTCTGACTGGATGGCGATGGAACAACAACGGGGTATTTCCATTACTTCAACGGTGTTGCAATTTATCTATCGTAATTGTCAGATTAATTTACTGGACACTCCTGGACACCAAGATTTTAGTGAAGACACCTATCGAACTTTAGCCGCTGCTGATAATGCGGTAATGCTGATAGATGCTGCGAAAGGATTGGAACCTCAAACCCGGAAACTATTTGAAGTGTGTAAACTTAGGGGTATCCCGATTTTTACATTTGTCAATAAACTCGACCGTCCGGGAAGAGAACCCCTAGAACTGCTGGATGAGATTGAGCAAGAATTGGGATTACAAACCTATGCGGTGAATTGGCCGATTGGGATGGGCGATCGCTTTAAAGGTGTTTTTGACCGCCACCAACAGCAAATCCATCTCTTTGAACGTAGCTCCCACGGTAGCAAAGAAGCCCGTGACACGACCATAGATTTAGGTGATAGCAGAATTGAAGAATTACTGGAACAAAGCCTTTTCCACCAACTAAAAAATGATTTAGAACTGTTAGAAGGAGCAGGAGGAGACTTAGATTTAGAGTTAGTCCATCAAGGAAAAATGACACCCGTGTTCTTTGGTAGCGCCATGACTAACTTTGGGGTGGAGTTATTTCTCAAGTACTTCCTGGATTATGCCCTAAAACCAGGTACACACAGTAGCAGCGTTGGTGAAGTTCCCCCAAGCTACCCAGAATTTTCAGGGTTTGTCTTCAAACTGCAAGCCAACATGGACCCCAAGCACAGAGATCGTGTGGCTTTTGTCCGGGTCTGCACAGGTAAGTTTGAAAAAGATATGACAGTGAATCATGCTCGCACTGGCAAAGTTGTCCGTCTGTCTCGACCACAAAAACTCTTTGCCCAAGAACGGGAATCCATTGATGTGGCTTATCCAGGTGATGTGATTGGTTTAAATAATCCCGGCGTTTTTGCAATTGGCGATACAATTTATACAGGCCAAAAACTGGAATATGAGGGAATTCCTTACTTTTCACCAGAACTGTTTGCCACTCTCAGAAACCCCAACCCCTCAAAGTTTAAGCAGTTTCAAAAAGGCGTTTCCGAATTGAGAGAAGAGGGTGCTGTACAAATTATGTACGCTACTGATGAAGCCAAGCGAGATCCAATTTTAGCAGCGGTGGGTCAATTGCAATTTGAAGTGGTGCAGTTTCGCCTCCAAAATGAGTATGGAGTGGAAACTATACTAGATTTACTGCCCTACAGTGTTGCCCGTTGGGTAGAAGGAGGTTGGGAAGCCTTGAATCAAGTGGGACGTTTATTCAACACGACAACAGTTAAAGACAGCATGGGACGACCAGTGTTGCTGTTCCGTAATGAATGGAATTGCCAACAATTAGAGGGAGATCATCCAGAGTTAAAATTAAGCGCCATTGCCCCGGTATTTTCTAGTCAGAACACAGTTCTTTGACAAGGAATGGTCATGGGTGATGGGTTATGGGTTATAGATGAGTGTTTTTTTACAATTACCTTTTTCCCAATTACCTTTTTCCCAATTACCTGCCAAAATTTGTATGCCTTCACACCCCGAATCGTCTTTGGAGGCTGGTTTAGTTGCCCTCAAGGAAGGAAATTACTACGCAGCAATCACTCAACTAGAACCTATTGCTAGTAGCCAGAATCAGAGCAATACTTGCCTGCAAGCCAAAGTTGGGTTGGTCATGGCTTATGCACGCACAGGCGAAACCTCAAGAGCGATCGCTTTGTGCGAAAATCTGATATCGAGTCATAATTCCCAAGTTCAAGAGTGGGCAAAACGCGCTCTTGAACACTTGAACAAAAGCCAAAAACGGCAGAGAAAAGCCAAAAGCACCGAAACGGGATTTGTTGCTTTTGATAATTCTTTACAGAAGAAACCACAAGAAGCTATCCCAGAAAGAAATACTCATAACAGAGATATAGCAAATACAGGCTTCCTCGGTCTTAGGGGTAGTAAAAAAACTGAAACGTCCAGCATTTATTGGCGGCAAGCTAGACGCGCTAAGGTATGGCAACCCTTGCGTAAGCAGAATTTTATGCTGTCAATACTGTCTCTGTTGGTGACAGCAGGAACATTCATGTCCCTGTTTTGGGTGTTGCAAGCAATACTGAAATTACCAATGGGTTTGATCAACCTGATTTTAGACAAACTACCCTATTTAACGCCATTACCACTTCTATCTGGTGATCCTAGTTCACTTATACTAGGTTTTTTGTTAGTCTTCATCGGGCTGTCTCCTTGGTTGCTAGATTGGCTACTGGCAACATTTTATGGTCAACAACAGTTGTCCAAAGAAGTTTTACACACCCACAGTCGTGAAGCAGTCCGCGTTATCCAACGTACTTATCAACAGCGACACTTACCTCTTGTCAAACTGCGGATTTTACCAATAGCTGCACCAATGATGTTGACCTATGGTAATTTACCCCGTACAGCCCGGATAGTTGTGAGTCAAGGTTTGTTAGACCAATTAGGGGATGATGAAATAGCTACTATTTACGCCTTGGGACTAGGGCAGATTCAGAGATGGGACTTTTTTGTCATGTCCTTGCTGCTACTGGTGACACTGCCGTTTTACGAATTATATCAGCGAGCCGCAGACTGGGGGAACAACTGCCAACAGCCGATCTGGCGCTGGACTGCTACAAGTTTAACTTGTCTTTGCTATGGAATTTGGTGTTTGCTGACCGGTACAGCCTTGCTTAACTCCCGATTTCGGCTTGATTATAGCGATCGCTACGCCGCTGAAATTACAGGTAATCCCAATGGTTTAATTCGGGCTTTACTCAAAATTGCCATTGGTGTTGCTGATGATATCAAAAAGCAACAACATACTTCCTGGGAGTTAGAAAGCCTGAATATCCTCGCCCCAGTTAGCTACCAACAAAGCCTGTCTTTAGGAAGTATGGCAACTCATCTTCCCTTTGAATCATTCTTAATGTGGGAAAACTTTAATCCCTATCGGCGATGGTTTACCATTAATAACAGCCACCCCTTAATCGGCGATCGCATCCAACGCCTCTGCCAAATAGCCAGTCATTGGCATCTAGAAACCGAAGTACATCTGACTAGTCAAGAGTTTTGTCCAGTAAAGCCTCAATCCTTCTTATTACAAATTTCTCCTTGGTTGGGAATTCCCCTGGGTTTTGTCTTAGCAGGTCTATTCTGGATAATTTGGCAAACGGCATTTGCCATGCATTTGTTAAACCTGAAGTGGATTTACGATGATTGGTCTTTCGTCGCCGGTTTTCTATTGATAGGCTTTAGTATCGGTACAGTGATGCGGATTAATACCTTTTTTCCTGATATTAAACCTTTAACCTTGCAAACTGATTACTACCTACCCAACCTATTAACAGACCCTACAGTTTTACCAATTGATAGTGTCAGTGTTCGTCTTGTTGGTAAACTCTTAGGCCGTCGTGGCACTAGCAACTCTTTAGCGCAAGACCTAATCTTAGAATCCAATACAGGGTTAGTGAAATTAAACCATATTCCTTGGCTAGGACAGTCAATCAACCCCCAGGAATGGATTGGTAGGCAAATTATCGTTACAGGTTGGTTACGGCGTGGGGCAACACCTTGGATTGATATTCAAACCTTGGAAACTCAAAGTGGCAAAACCATTAATAGTCCCCATCCCATTTGGTCTACTGTCTTGGCAGTCGCTGCCCAAGCATGGGGTGCATACATTGTCCTGACCGCTCAGTCTGTAACGGGATGATGCCGCAATTGAATCAATGATTACCAGAAATGTAAACAAAAGTTGCATAATCCTTCCCAAAGTGTTACATTTATTCACAAAATCAATGGCAACTGACGTAATTCATCTACATAACTCGGTGATTGGTCTGGCTGCTGGTACTATCTCATCCCCTTTGATACCCCCAACACAGCAGTAAATCAACCAGCCAGTGGCTGGTTTTTGTTTCCAATTTCTAACTTTGCCAAAAAAAATGTATTTTATGCTACGATGCAATAATACTATCGGCAGAAATGTAGGTGCTGAACTAGCTACGTAAAAAATACCGTGATAATCTTAAGGGATGGTATTTTACTCTGCCGATAAAAGCTAGGAAGAATTCATTTACTGTGGCGGACGGTGGGCTATTAAATTTACAATTCTTAGAATTAAGGTGTTATTAACTGAGCGTGGTGGCGCGTTTGTCTTAAATAAGCTTGATCCCAACAAAAAACTGTATTGTATAGGTTGACAGTTTGGATTAAAAAAATTGGTTTATGGCGATTTTAGTTAATAGCATCTATTTAAAAGCCAAAGCCAAGTGATTGTTTTTGTCAAAATAAGTTCATTTCAACTCTGGAGGTATAGTTCATGTCTGTTCGCCTATATATAGGTAATTTGCCAAAAGAAGAAATAGATCGTCTAGAGTTGCAAGCAGTTTTTGCAGCTGAAGGCGATGCTGTCACCACTAAGCTAATCAAAGACCGCAAAACAGGCAAATGTCGTGGTTTCGGGTTTCTGACGGTGAACAATGACGAACAAGCAGACCAAATTATTGAAAAGTATAATGGTCAATTGTTCAAAGACACCGCTATTAAACTAGAAAAGGCATTACCTCGTACCAAAGGTGAAGAGGGTGATGAGCAGGCTCCTAAAGCTGCTAGTCAAGCTACCAGCATTCCCACACCTACCATCAACAAAGAAAATAACCGTCGTGAAAAAGGCGCTAAGAAATCTCGGCGTGGTGGTGGTGTGCGCGAAACAACCAGCAGTAATGTTGATTCAGACGCTATTCGTCCAGACCCCCGTTGGGCTGCTGATTTAGAAAAGCTTAAGCAAATGTTAGCTGCACAAACTACTAACTGATCATCTGGGGAAAAAGATTAAAAATTAAAAATTAGCAAAGTATAAGATTTTTAATTTTTGATTGTTCCCTTATTAATCAGAGGAAGTGTAGCTAAATTTACTAATTTTATCTGAGTGAGTTGGCTTCTCTGCTGGTTCTAGCATCCATCTGTAGTCGCTACTCAGACTAAATTTTGTTTTGCGGCTAATCTCAAACTGAAATCATCAGCACCAATCTGGGATTGCTCTCTGTGCAAATAAAAAATTATTGAGCAGTGATGAAAGCCAAAGCAGGCTATTCTCGCTGCTCAATTTGATTTTATACAGCAAAGTTTATATTAACCCAAGTTGCTACTTATACCAATTCTGTATAAAGATGCGCCAAATTCAAAAAGGAACGTTCGCGAAGCTCGGCGTTAGCCATACCACAGAGACGCAGAGGACACAGAGAAGAAAAAGACAAGGTTATAAAATTAAGCGCAGCCTCATAAAGAAATGGTATTACAGCAGGTTGCAGGAGGTACAAAATTTAATAACAAAGCTATAGCAGGTGACAGGTAAGAGATACAAAACTGGAAATCCAGTAAAGTGTGAGGTTTTTGCAGAATTGTATCTTATTTAACAAAAAAATACATAACATAATAATAGTATAAGTAACCACAGTTAATAAAAACAAATTTGTGTCAGAATTTTTTTGATTGTTGCACATTTGTTGATAACCAATAACTGTAAATTCACACGTAATTTAGGTTTAGTGTTTTGATTGAATAAAGAACTAAAACTGCTAAATTAAAAATCTCTAAAATTTACTTGGTGTTGTACTGCAAAGCAGCAACAGCAAATATTTTGCATGATTTATTTAAAATAAATAGATAAAAAAAGCTAATTTTATTAAAAATAAATAGAACTAAATCTATCGAAAGTATTAGAGGAAAATATGGAGTTTTAGGTATAATGAAATCAATATTTTTTGACACAATTAAATTAAAATAAAAATTAAGCAAAGTTCCTCAATACTTCAGGTAAGCGTGATAAACGCCACTATGGAACTGCATACTACTTTGTGACAATCAGCAACACACAACTTATGAACTCTACCACTGACAAACGCATTGCCTTGATTTCAGTCCACGGTGATCCGGCGATTGAAATTGGGAAAGAGGAAGCCGGGGGACAGAATGTTTACGTCCGCCAAGTGGGTGAAGCACTATCCCAGCTAGGATGGAAAGTTGATATGTTTAGCCGCAGAGTGAGTGCTGACCAAGAAACAATTGTTCAACATAACTCTCACTGTCGAACCATTCGGTTAACAGCAGGGCCTGTGGAATTTGTCCCACGGGATAATGGTTTTAAATACTTGCCCGAATTTGTGGAACAGTTACTTGAGTTTCAAACAGAAAACAGCATTAAATATCAGTTGGTTCATACTAATTACTGGCTGTCTAGCTGGGTAGGATTGCAGTTAAAGCAAATCCAAGGAAGTAAACAGGTTCATACATATCATTCTTTAGGAATAGTCAAATACAACGCTATAGAAAGCATTCCTCTGGTTGCGAGTCAACGCCTAGCCGTAGAAAAAGAAGTTCTGGAAACAGCAGATAGAATTGTGGCCACAAGTCCGCAAGAAAAGCAACATATGCGATCGCTTGTTTCCCAAAAAGGTGCGGTTGACATTATTCCCTGCGGTACAGATATTCGGCATTTTGGTTCAGTAAAAAGAGAAGCCAGCAGAGTTACCTTGGGAATTGACCCGGAAAGCAAAGTTATATTGTATGTAGGCCGTTTTGACCCACGCAAAGGCATAGAAACCTTGGTACGCGCAGTTCGTGAATCTGAGTTTTATGGTTCAAAAAACCTGAAACTAATTATTGGTGGAGGTAGCACTCCCGGTAATAGTGATGGTAGAGAACGCGATCGCATTGAGTCCATTGTCAACGAATTGGGGATGAGTGAATGTACTATCTTCACCGGTCGTCTCAGTCCAGAAATCCTCCCAACTTATTATGCTGCGGCTGATGTGTGCGTCGTTCCCAGTCATTACGAACCTTTCGGATTAGTAGCAGTTGAAGCGATGGCCAGTGGAACACCCGTCATAGCCAGCAATGTGGGAGGACTTCAATTTACCGTCGTTAATGAAAACACTGGTTTATTAGTACCACCCCAAGATGTAGCAGCTTTTAGTAACGCCATTGACCGCATTCTCAGCAATCCCGAATGGCGAACACAACTAGGTCAAGCTGGTAACAGGCGAGTTATGAGCAAGTTTAGCTGGGATGGTGTAGCTAGTCAGTTGGATTCACTATATACTGAACTGTTGCAATCTGTGAAAGAACCTGCTTTGGTTACGCTAGGGTAAATTCAAAAGAGAGTTAGACAGGTAAAACGATGGAAGTTCAAGAACTCAAAAAATTTCCTAAGCCCAGGAAACCAGAAACTGAAGCAACAACTTCTCAACACATCAAGATATTAGACTGTAACCAACCAGTTAGTCGGGTAATTTTTGAGTGTTGGCATTGTAAACAAGGTCTGTTGAGTGAAGTAGACGTATCATCTTCACAGTTTCTAGAAATTCAATGCCCCAATTGTGGTAGAACAGCTTTAAGATTGATGGCAGAAAAAGTGATTTCAACCACAGCTATCCCTTCACCCTGGCAATGAGCTATAGCAGATGACAGGTCACAGGTGACAGTGCTAGAAGCCTCTTATTGTCTAAGTTTTAGCATTAGTTGATGTCCTAACTGCCTTGTCCATTGCTAAATTAATTAGAAGCCTGAAATCCTAACTAGAATGAACCCAGAAATTGTGTTTAATTTCTGGGTTTTGCTTCGTTTTATGGCGTGAAAGACCCAAAGATAACAGGAGTTTTCGATAAAGTAGACGCAAGAATTTATACATTATAAAGTTTCCATGAAAAGCAGGTAATATTTATTTGAAGCTCCTAAAACATAGGTTTTAACTTGCTACTATTTTATTTAGTAGAGCAATTAAATACTTAAGCAATATTACGTAAAACTATGCTGTCTATACACAAATATAAATCTCTTCTGGTTTTGGGGTTGGTAACATTGGGGTTAGGACTCGCTCCAAACCAAGCAAAAGCAGTGACATTTACTCCTTTAACTTCTCAAGATGCTACCCCAGGTTTTGATGATGCGGATTTTAATCTCTTGCTTAACAACGGGGACTTTAAAGAATTATTTGTTGCTGAAGGACGAATCGGGAATAATGGTACTGGTGGAAATGGAGAGCGAGAATTAGGCATTAACAGAGATGTGGCTATTGGTGGCGCACCTGTGGCTCAAGGTAATTTTACCTGGGGTAATGGAAAACTATGGGATTTTAGCTTGGAATACGATGGAAGTAAGGTAACTTATAAAGTTCTTGATGGTAACCAAACCATATCATTAACCTCTCAAGAATTTAGCGGACCTGTTAACCAGATTTACTTACGCACGTTTGCCCGTCAAGATAATGGCATTACTAATACAAAAAATGCTGTATCGTTGACTAATTTAGTATTCAATGGTACATCTATTGGTAGCCTAGCTTCTGAGGGTACATCAACCAGTAAGGATGTAGATTACTTGGGTTTGAGTAATATTTCTTCACCATTTACCTTAACTGGGAAAACAGCTTTAAGTTGGTTAGGTGCTGCACCATCTCGTTCTAACCTTGCTTTTCAAATTAAAGTCGGAACTTCACCACAATCCGAATCTGTACCAGAACCCGGTATGTTAGGTGGTATATGCTTGGCTGTTACTATGGGTGCGGCTGTGAGTAAAAAAAAGAAAGTAGCTGTTTAGTGATCAGAATGCTAGTTTACAATATTAACCGTTAGAATAATTCTGAAAGAAATCGGAGTATTTAACAGTTTTGTTTTTGGCTGTTGGCTTCTTGATGGAAAAACTCCCCTATTGTGACTAATCGTTTTGCAACCAGTTGATTTTACTACCCTCACTGCTGCTTGTAGCGAACTACGGGCTGACTGGCTACCTTCGCGGACAGAGCAGGTTTACCAGCGCGATCGCTATACTATTGCCATAGCCTTACGTACCCTAAAACAACGGGTTTGGCTAGAAGTGTCTTGGCATCCCCAAGCTACCCGCATTTGTATTGGCGAACCACCACCACGCACACCAGATACTTTCACCTTCAGTCAACAATTAATCCATCAATTGGGTGGTTTAGCCTTAGTAGCAATTGAAGCGATCGCACCTTGGGAACGTGTAATTGATTTACAGTTTGCTCGTCGTCCTGGAGAAAACGCCCTCTATCACTTGTATGTAGAAGTGATGGGCAAATACAGTAACGCCATTCTCACCGATGCCGACAATTTCATTATCACCGCTGCTCATCAAGTTAGTCAGCAACAATCCAGCGTTCGTCCTATTCAAACCGGACAACCTTATGAAATACCACCCAAACAAACTGGCCCTATTCCTAGTTTGAGCGAATCCCAAGCACGTTGGCAAGAACGGGTGAGTTTAGTACCAGGCGCTATTAAACGGCAACTACTCAAAAATTATCGTGGTTTGAGTGCAGCTTTGCTAGATACAATGTTGCTAGTAGTAGATATACCACCAGAAACAACCACAGATACACTCAATGCTGATGATTGGCAGAGGCTATTTGCACATTGGCAAGAATGGCTACAAGCTTTAGAAGCTGGTAAATTCCAACCTGGTTGGACAGCAACCGGTTACACTGTCATGGGTTGGGGTGTTGTCGCACCAGCTAAAAACATCCAAGAATTACTGAACAAATATTACACCGACGAATTAAATAAACAATTATTTTCTCAATTACGCCATCAGTTAACTCAGAAACTGAATAATATTCTCGGCAAATTACGCACCAAAGCCCAAACTTTCAGTGAGAAATTGCAGCAATCAGATCAAGCTGATGATTATCGGCAAAAAGCTGATTTATTAATGGCGTATCTGCAAAACTGGGAACCAGGGATGAAAGAAATTATCCTGGCAGATTTTGAAACTGGTAAACCAACTGCGATCGCACTTCTCCCAGATAAAAACGCCGTCCAAAACGCCCAGAAGCTTTATAAACAGCACCAAAAACTCAAACGCGCTCGTGCTGCTGTGGAACCGTTATTATTAGAAGTCCAAGCCGAAATTGATTATTTAGAACAAGTAGAAGCAGCTATTTCCCAACTCGACAACTACCAAACAGCAGCAGATTTACAAGCTTTAGAAGAAATTCGTGATGAACTCATTGGGCAAAAATATCTGGAAGCCCTAGAATATCGCAGCCGAAGTACCACCGACTCTCCCAGCACTAATTTTCATCGTTACCGCACTCCTAGCGGTTTTGAAGTCTTAATCGGTCGCAATAATAACCAAAATGACCAACTGACATTTCGTGTAGCCGGAGATTATGATCTGTGGTTTCACGCCCAAGAAATTCCTGGTAGTCATGTTTTATTACGTCTTGAACCTGGTAAAGTTGCAGAAGAAGCTGATTTACAATTTACTGCTAATCTTGCAGCTTACTTCAGTCGCGCCCGTCAAAGTGACCAAGTACCAGTAGTTTACACCCAACCCAAGCACGTCTACAAACCCAAAGGAACTAAACCAGGACTTGTAATTTATAAACAAGAAACCATCATTTGGGGACAACCGCAAATAATTCGTAATTCGTAGTTCGTAATAGTGCCTACGGCAGGCTACCGCCAACGTAATTCGTAATTCGTTTATTTATCCCCGCGTCACCCCATCACCCCATCACCCCATCATCCCATCACCCCATCTCCGCGTCCCCGCGTCCCCGCGTCACCCCATCTCCGTATCTTACCCTAGAGATAAATCCTACTCACCTGCGGATAGATATTTTTTGAGATATTTTTATGAAAAAAGTGTACTGGCTGTTACAATCTTGTTAAGAAAAGTTGCCCGTTAAATTTTGGGAACGCGCAATTTGGTTTTGACTCTATTGAGAAGACAACGCGAACAACGTTTTTTAGACCAGCCCGTGGGAAGGCTGGTCTTTTTGTTAAGATGGTGATTTTGAAAAGAAAGATTTAGAAACTAGAAACTGAAGGTGGTTCTCAAAGCACCAATGACTACACCATCATTATTATCGTTATGATCTGCTGCTGTTAGCCAAATCACACCTGGGGTAATGGTGATATTGTCGCTGACTTTGTATTGATAAAATGCCTCAATGTGATATGAGGTATCTTGGTCTTCAGGTACTCCAGCAAAACTGGAACTTGTAACTCTCGGTTCCATTCCTAGGATAACACCAGCCAAGTTACCTTTTTTGCCCAAGTCTGGGAAACCAAGAGTAACAGCATAGTTCCAAATGTCAACATCTCCCTTTGTACCTGTCAATACCTGACTATTGGTATATCCAGCCCAACCACCTATGACAAATTTATCACTGATGCCAATTGATGCTTGAACACCGTAAGAGTTGCTAGAAAATGCTTCACTGACATCCGTGAATGTGGCGAGATTACTACCTGTGAGTAGTGGCTGTTTGTAGGAATTGATATAAGTTAGACCAAAGGAAATGCGATCGCTTGGTTTGATAGTCAACTGCGCCAAAGCACCATAAGGGCCATCAAACAAACCATTTTTTGAAGATGGGTCATTAGCTGTACTACTCAAATAAGCTAAACTTAATGTCAAATTTTTACCGAACTGGTGATTTACTCCCAACCCAGCACCACTGATCTGAGCATAAATCGGGTTGCGTGTACCGAAGCTTGACAATGCACCAAATCCACCATCACCATCAAAAAGATTCACAGTACTGGTCACGTCATCTGCTGCACCAGCATTAGCAATAGCGATTACCTGTGTGTTTTTGCCTAACGGGAACTTATACCACAGTGCATCTAAAGAAACATTATTAGTACCATCTAAACCTTGAAAAAACAAGTTGCCTTCTGGAGTATTAATATCAGGAGTCTGGATATTATTACTCTGGAGTCTCGTGAACAGAGTATCTTGACCAGTGAAACTAGTTACAAATTCGACACGCGCCCGCGCCCCAAGGGTAGTATTTTTGTCTGTAATCGGTCCGTCAACATTGTCACCTGATAAAACATCACTGACAACTGCGACAACTTGTCCTTGTAGTTTGGTGGTAGTAGAAAATTGATTGGCTTCTAATTCAGAAGCCCTCGCTTCTAATGCATCTACACGTCCCCGCAAGGTTGCTAGTTCTGTGGAAAAATCTTCTCGCAGTTTTTGTAATGTTGCTAAATCTTGTTTTGTCAAAGAGTCGGCAGTTGCGGTAGCAATTAGTTCATTTACCCGATCTAAACAAGCATTCAAACCAGCCGCAAACTCATACCTTGTCATGGCACGATTACCACGATAAGTACCGTTAGGATATCCAGCAATACAACCATAACGTTCTACTAAAGATTGTAAAGCTTGGAATGCCCAATCTGTGGGTTGTACGTCTGATAACTGAGATACTGATGTAACTTGTGAAATTAACTCTTTTTGATTTATATTTTCAATTTGTTGATCTGAATTGGCTACAACAAGTGGTTCACTGGCTTCTATTGTTGCTAGTGCTTCTCCTGCCCACGCTGCTGCACTCATCAATAGTGTTGCGCCGCTAACTACTGGACTAGCTAACAGATATTTCCATGATTTTTGCATTTTTCACTCACACCTATTTGCTAACAATCAGCACATTACGTGCTTATACGAAATGAGAGATTATTAAAAACTGATCTCAATATACTAGCAGTAAGCAGCATTTTTTTTAACTAAAAAAGTCAAGGAATCTTCATGAATGGGGAAAGCTAGTATGAGGCAGTATCTTCTCAACAAAATCATCTGTCATTACTGAATCTCCGTATATTACACCGATAATGCAGGATATTTTTGTCAAACCGACATGATAATGAGAATTATTATAGTATAATGTTTAGGATTAAGTCTTGTTGTGAATAAAAATATTGACCTAGGTAAAGACAGTATTTTGAAGGAAGGGAAAACATGATGATTGAGACTGATGTCAGCCTAAGAATAGGCAGATTTAGAGGTAAAATATTGTCTCTCATGGCGCTGCTAATGTTGACAATGTTTTATGGCTGTACCGAAACCAAACAGGTGGCACAGACAGATACAGAACAGTCAGAACCAGCAAAGCCACCAAAAACTAAAGTAGTCACAACATTTTTACCAGTGTATTTATTTACCAAAGCAGTAGCGGGAGATGCAGCAGATGTAGAAATTTTAGTCCAGCCGGGTACGGAGATACATGAATATCAGGCTACACCGGCTAATGTGAAAGCGATCGCAACGGCGAATGTATTAGTAAAAAACGGGCTGGGTATAGAAGAATTTCTGGCAGATACCGTCAAAAATGCCCAAAACACCAAATTAGTCGCAATTGATGCCAGCAAGGGCATTCAAGCTATTAATGAAATTTCTCCCATAGAGAAAACAGCGAAGGAAGAAAAAGATCATAACCACGAACACGGAGATGGGAATCCTCATGTTTGGCTAGATCCAGTTTTGGCTAAACAGCAAGTAGTCAATATTCGAGATGGATTAATTGCTGCTGACGCTGCGAATAAAGCAACGTATGAAGCTAATGCGGCGGCATATATCCAAGAATTAGAGAATTTAAATAATGAATTTCAGCAGACTTTACAGCAGACTCCCAATTGCACCTTTATCACCTTTCACGATGCCTTTCCTTACGTAGCTAAACGCTATAACCTCAAACAATTAGCTGTTGTAGAAATTCCCGAAGATCAACTTTCACCCACAGATATACAAAAAGTTGTTAATGCTGTGAAAAAATACAAAGTGAAAGCCTTATTTAGCGAACCTGGAGTAGATAACAAATTATTTACCAGCCTGTCTAAAGACTTAAATTTAACTTTGCGAACTCTGGATTCTTTAGAAACTGGTGAGACAAATCCACAGTATTATTTTAAAGCTATGAAATCTAATTTAGAGACTTTATCAACAGCTTGTAAATAATTTGATAGAAATGCAGGTTACTAATCTTTTGATTTTTACTAGTCCGCGACTTCCATTCGTTCGTCGGGCTTTTTATACATTTCTTAAGATGAAACTGCACAAAATAAGATTTCTAGAAGTTTTAACCGCAGATGATAGATACTCGTAGAGTGGCTTTTCCAAAAGTAAGCAGACAAAACCGATGACTTCATGATTTTGTGCAAACTCAAATTAAATTAAGTAAGTAGGCAAAAAAATCAAACTATGTTAAGTAAGGTAACAAATTTTTAAATTGGCTCGTAGTTAGGGCTTTAGCCATACTTTAAGGTCTAAATATTTCACTACAAACCTTTAATTATTGACATTACTCTACTTAGGATTACTTGCCTGCTAAATAGTGATTTAAAAAACGTGAAAAACTGGAGTTTAAAATCTAAAATTCGATGAATAACGACCAACAATTAATGACATTACCAATATTAAAAGTAGAGGGATTAACTGTCTATCAAAGCAGTTATCTAGCGGTGCGGGATGTTTCTTTTGAATTGTTAGCAGGAACAGACACCGCTATAGTCGGACCGAATGGTGCGGGTAAGAGTACTCTAGTAAAAGCTATTTTAGATTTAATTCCCAGAAGTGCGGGTAAGATTGAAATATTTGGTCGTCCAATATCTAGATTAGGAAGTTTACATCACCTGTTGGGCTATATGCCACAAAACTTTATTTTTGATCGTAGTTTTCCGATTTCTGTCAGTGAATTGGTGGGACTAGGAATAGGTGATAGAGAACAGGTGACAGGTGACAAAAAACATTTATTTTCCAAGTTTTGGCAAAATCACAGACAAAAATCAGCAGCAATAACCGCAGCTTTACAGCGAACTGACGCGTATCATCTACGAAATCAAGCAATTGGAACTCTTAGCGGTGGTCAACTCAAGCGGGTGTTGTTGGCTTATTGTTTAGTAACTCCGCGCAAATTTTTGATACTTGATGAAGCTTTTGCTGGGGTAGATGTGCAAGGTGCGGCTGATTTTTATGTTTTACTAAATGAATTAAAGAGAGAAGAGGGTTGGACAATTTTACAGGTTTCCCATGATATTGATATGGTAAGCCGTCATTGCGATCGCGTCCTTTGTCTGAATCAAACTCTTGTATGTACTGGTAAGCCAGAAATTGCCCTTTCACCACAAAATCTTTTAGCTACTTATGGCCCTGGTTTTAGTCGCTACGAACACCATCACTAAACAATTCAAAATTCGGCGTTGCTGAATAAGGAGATGATTGAGGCTGACGCGGAGACGCAAAGACGCGGTGATTATATATTGATGCAGATTCTCAAATCATCCCGCAATTATGCAATGCCCAAAATTCACATCAAAATTCAAAAAGTTCAGTAACAGCCTGACAAAGACTGAATCATAGGTTGTGGTTAAATAAATGTATTAAAAAAAAGCCAAAATATGCATTTATTGATTTTGCATCCACACAACTTGTTAGCTACTGCTAATAATCCAGACTTAGTGAGTTTGTTACAATTCCCCTTTATGCAACGTGCCATTATTGGTTCTGTATTAATGGGAATACTTGGCGGTTTACTGGGCAGTTTTGTTACTTTGCGCCAGTTATCATTTTTTAGCCATGCTGTTGGTCATGCAGCCTTAGTAGGCGTAGCATTAGGCGTATTACTCAACACAAATCCTACTTGGATGTTGTTACCTTTTACATTGATTTTTGGGATTGTTGTCCTCTACTTAGTGGACAAAACAGACTTAGCTAGTGATAGCGTTCTCAGTATAGTTCTATCAGGAGCATTAGCAATAGGTGTCATCCTCACCAGCATGATTAAAGGATATCGTGGCAATTTGATGGCTGTACTGTTTGGCGATATTCTCGCGATTGATCTCACAGATTTAATTTTGACACTGCTGGTACTTGTCGGTAGTACCGTTTTTTTATTATCAACCCTGCGATCGCAAATTTTGTTAACTCTTAACCCTGATGTTGCCCAAGTACAAGGCGTTCCGGTGCAATTGTATCGTTATGGGTTTGTCGTTTTGCTGTCTTTAGCCGTTGCTGTAGCCATTAAAGCTGTTGGCGTTTTACTCGTGAATGCCTTTTTAGTGATTCCCTCTGCTACCGCTAAACTCATGAGTCACCATTTTAGCCGCTTTCTGATTCTGTCAGTGCTTGTCGGTTCTAGTACTAGCATTGGTGGAATTATGGTTTCTGGGGTGTTTAACCTGGCTTCTGGTCCTAGTATCGTTCTGGTACAGTTCCTGATGTTCCTTCTCGTTTTCACTTGGGTAAAGTTAGGGATAAAGGCAGCGTAAAAGTTTCTTCTGTAAGCCACTTGACAAATCTTTCTTTCTTTGCTAAATTGATTAATCGTGGCGGTAATAAAAAACCACGCCGGGATAGCTCAGTTGGTAGAGCAGAGGACTGAAAATCCTCGTGTCACCGGTTCAAGTCCGGTTCCTGGCACTTGTTAAAATAGGCGAAAGCCTTGATAATTAAGGTATTTACAAAACTCCTACTGGAATTAAACAAATTTCCGGTAGGAGTTTTTGCATTTTATTGATTCAACAATTATTACATTGACAAGTAAGTTGTTATGGGTGTTAGGTCATCATCAAGTAAAACTGTTTAGTTCTTTAAATCTTGCTACAGGAAGTCC
>NZ_JACJST010000009.1 GCF_014698305.1 Anabaena lutea FACHB-196
TCTGGTAATGCAGGTGGGGATGACCTCAAGGGTGAGGATGGCAACGACGTTCTCAATGGTGGTAGTGACAACGATGAGCTTTACGGTGGTAACGGTAATGACTCCTTAATTGGAGTCGATATCGCTAACGTTAGCTCAAGTACAAGAGACTATCTCAATGGAGGAAGTGGAAGCGATCGCTTTATACTTGGTGATGCAACTTGGATTGGTTACGATGACGGCAATAGCACAACTAACGGTAACAGTGACTATGCTGACATTGCTGACTTTAACCCCACTGAAGGTGATGTTATTCAACTTCAAGGAACAAGCAGTAATTACCTTCTGACTATTTCCGGTGCAGACACTCAAATATTAATAAATAAACCAGGAACAGAACCAGATGAACTCATTGGAATAGTCCGAAATCAAACAGGCTTGAGTCTGACTGCTAATTACTTTGTCTACAATCAAAACCAACCACTGCCTAACATCACCCTAGCTGTATCTCCTGCCAGCGTCACCGAAGACGGAACAGGCAATCTAGTTTACACCTTCACCCGCACAGGTAGTACAACAAATGCCTTAACCGTTAACTACAGCATAGCTGGCACAGCAGTGAGTACCGACTATACTGGTGCAACACCTGGAACAGGAAAAACCATCACCTTTGCAGCTGGAAGTAGCACAGCAACCTTAACAATAGACCCCACCGCAGATACCACAGTTGAAGCTAATGAAACTGTGGCTTTAACTTTAGCCACAGGTACAGGTTACACCATTGGTACAACTACAGCGGTAACGGGAACTATTACTAATGATGATTTTCCCATCATTACTGTTGTTGCTACAGATGCCAGTGCAACCGAAACCGCAACAGGTGTAACAGCTAATCCGGGAGTATTTACCCTCACTAGAACAGGTGTCACAACTAATGCCCTGACTGTAACCTACACCACCGCAGGAACAGCCATCAAAGGTACAGACTACAGCAACCTAACTGGAACAGTTACTTTTGCCGCAGGTAGTAGCACTGCAACTGTGACAGTTAACCCTATTGACGACACCATCGTTGAAGGTACAGAAACAGCTATCCTCACCTTAGCCACTGGTACAGGATACACCCTTGGTACAGCTAAGACTGCCACTGTCAATATCGCTGATAATGACTCTTCAGGCATCACTATTAACCTTAGTGCTGACCAGACGATAGTTGAAGGTAACACAAACCCGCAAAACGCTACTTATACCGTTACTCTTTCCAACACCAGCACCCAAACCATTACCGTGAACTATGCAACTACTAACGGTACAGCGATAGCAGGTTCAGACTATACCAACACTACAGGAACATTAACCTTTAACCCAGGGGTAAAAACTCAATCCATCATTATCCCCATTGTTAATAATTCCATCAATGAAGCCAATGAAACCTTTACTCTAACGCTGACTTCTCCTACCAATGCTAGTTTGGGTACGAAAACCAGCGCCATTACAACCATAACCGATACCCTCGTTACCTCTGTTACCACTACCCTACCAACCAACGTAGAAAACCTGACTTTAACAGGAACAACGGCTATCAACGGTACAGGTAATGCCGGAGATAACGTCTTTAAGGGCAATAGTGCCAATAATACCCTGACAGGTCTGAATGGTAATGACACCTATGCTTTTGTCGCTAATACCGCTTTAGGAACTGACACCATTACCGAAACAGCAACGGGAGGAATTGATACTATTGACTTTGGTGGTACTACTGCCTCTGTGAAGGTGAATCTGGGTGTGATCACATCACAGACTGTTAATAGTAATCTTAAACTCATTCTTTCTGCTAATAACGTTATCGAAAATGCCACGGGTGGTACAGGAAATGACCGTCTCACGGGTAATGCACTGAATAATATCCTGAGTGGTGGTGATGGAAATGACCAACTGCAAGGGTTGGCGGGAAATGATACCCTCCAAGGAGGAGCAGGTAATGATATTCTCAACGGTGGAACCGGTAATGATAGCCTCTGGGGAGGACTCGGTGATGATATCCTCACGGGAGGAGTTGGTAATGATAAATATCTGTTCCAAGGGAGTGGAGTATTTAGTCCTAGCTTAGGTGTTGATTACATTAGCGAGTTTGAAGCGGGACTAGACCAGATTGTATTAAGTAAAACCACTTTCAACGCCATTACTAATACTGTGGGACAAGCGTTAACTGATTTTGCGGTTGTCACTGATGATCAATTTGTGGACGCTAGTAATGCTCGTGTTGTCTTTAGTCAAAGCAGTGGTAGTTTGTTCTATAACCAAAATGGCAATGTTTTGGCTGCAACCGCAGTGTTTGAATTTGCTTATTTAGGTAATTCTGATATCACTCTCAGTAGTAGTAATTTCAGTTTGGTTGCTTAGTAATCGTAGGGGTTTAGCATTGCGCTTTACCCTTACTAATCGTTGCTGATTCAAAATATGAATTTAAGCTCACGCAGAGGTGCAGAGAGGAAAAGTTTATTCTCGTTCCCAAGAGTCAGAGCCTCTACGATAGCATTCCCAGTCGGAGACTGGGAACGAGATAATTTATTCCCTGGATTCTGGATTCTGGATTCTGGATTCTGGATTCTGGATTCTATCTGCGGACGTAAATACCTCATTTTGAGGACGCAAGATACTTTATCAAAGCCAATAACCTGTACTATAGAAAAGCTAATAATTCTGTATATTTTGTTTCAAAATAGGAAATAAGCAGTGCTACCAAATAAGCCGCCGACTAGCAACCAAACTCAACGTTGGACAATTTCTCAACTTTTTGGCTTAACAAAGCGTCATCCTTTGATGATTTATCGCTGGGTTCTCTGCTGGGTTGCTGTAGGGACTGTAAGTGGTTTATTTGCTGGTTTGTATTGGAATATTCTCGAATTGATTACTCATCAACTGCGAAATTTTCAAGGTTTGAGTCTACTGTTCATTATGCCGCTGAGTGGTTTATTAATTGGCTTAGTGATTCATCTTCTGGGAAATCCAGGTGAAATCGCTGTAATTGTTGATAATATTCACTTTCGTGGTGGTAGGCTAGATACTCGAAAAAATCCGGCAATGATTCTCACTTCTCTTGCTAGTATCTCAGCAGGTGGTAGTGCAGGGCCAGAAGCACCATTAGTACAAGTAACTGGTTCTTTTGGTACTTGGGTAGGCGATCGCTTAAAACTCCAAGGAGAAGACCTCAGATCTATCAGTTTAGCAGCGATGGCGGCTGGCTTCACTGCTTTGTTTGGCTCACCACTGGGAGGTGCAATGTTCGCCCTAGAAATTTTGCATCATCAGCATATTGTGGAATATTACGAAGCACTAATGCCTGCAATTGTCGCTAGTTGTGCTAGTTATTTGGTGTTTGCAGCCATTACCCATTTAGGAATTGCGCCAACTTGGACTTTTCCCCAATACAACTTAAATAATATTGATGATTTTGCTGTAGCGATCGCCTTTGGTCTTTTAGGGACAGTAGCAGGCTGGATTTTTATGGCGATTTTTCGCAATTGCGATCGTCTATTTAACATTATCCCCGGCCCTATTTATATACGTACCACAATCGCCGGCTTAGGAATTGGCACTTTAGCATTTATTATGCCACTTACCCGTTATTTTGGGCATGAAGAACTAGAAACTGTCGTTAATAGCAACTTTCCAGCTATTTTCTTATTACTCCTAGCTTTGGGTAAAATGGCTGCCATTAGCATGACTGTTACAGGAGGCTGGCGTGGTGGATTTATTATTCCTCTATTTTTTACTGGTGCTTGTATAGGTAAAGCAGTAGCAATCTTAATTCCGGGAGTTAATCCAGCACTAGCGATGATTTGTACAATGGCGGCGATTAATGCAGCAGTAACCCGCACACCAATTAGCACCACTTTGCTGCTATCGAAATTAACTAACTTTAGTCCGTTCACACCCATACTCTTTGCTAGTTTGATGGGATTTTTTCTCGCGCCGAAAGTTCCCTTAATTGCATCTCAACTCAAGAACCAAACAGAGGTAGTTCATTAGCTTTAAGAAAACGGACTA
The DNA here is from genome assembly GCF_014698305.1 of Anabaena lutea FACHB-196. GTDB lineage: Bacteria > Cyanobacteriota > Cyanobacteriia > Cyanobacteriales > Nostocaceae > Anabaena > Anabaena lutea. The sequence continues at coordinate 4,030 of NZ_JACJST010000009.1, forward strand.
CCCTCCTAACCCACCCTACGATTTTTGGGTAATTTATTTTTTGGTGTTCCCTAAAAACTCTCCCAAACTCGGCACATTTACCCAACTTCCTAAATCATTTGATTGATGAGATAAATCCATTAATAATTGCGAATAAACTCCTTCTCGCAAAGATGGTGTAATTTCCTGCTGAGTTTCAATTCCTTTTACCCATTCATCTACGACACGAAGAAATGCACAAATCCGACCATCATTATAATGTTGGGGAAATAGTAATTGTTTAGGAATTTCTATTTCTGTTAAAGGTTCACCAGGTTGAAAACTCCAAACTCGGAAACCGTGAATATAATCTTTTTGATTATCATTACCTAAAATTATTGTACCTTTATCTCCATACACTTCTACTCGATGAGTTCTTTCTGCATGAACAACTGCACTAATAGCAACTTGACAAGGTGTACCATTTGCTAATTCCAGAGATAACATACAAGTATCATCTGTATTTACTGCTTTTAATTCTCCATTGGCTGGGTCAATTCTTTCGGTAATTGCTGTACTTAAATGGGCGTTTAATTTGTGAACTGTTCCAAATAGCCAATTAATATAATCAAAAGCATGGGAACCTAAAGATCCTAATGCACCACCACCTTGATCTTTTGCAGAATACCAATTCCAAGGACGGGAAACATCAGCGCGGGAAGCACCCAACCAATCAATTTTAATTAAGCGGATATTTCCTACATAATTTGAGGAAAGAAGTTGTGCAAAAAATTGCCATGCGGGGATAAAGCGAAATTCAAAATCTACAGTTGCAATTACACCTTTATTTTTTGCTAACTGATATAATTCTTTGGCTTCAGTTGCATTTAAAGTAACGGGTTTTTCTAGTAAGAGATGTTTACCAGCTTCTAAAACTTTTTTAGCCATTTCATAATGTAAAAATGGCGGTGTGGAAATGCTGACTGCGTGAACTTCTGATAAGGCGAGAATTTCTGTTAAGCTATCACTAGCATAGGGAATATTATTCGCTGTAGCAATAGATTGAGCTTTATTTATATCTCGATGATAAACAGCGACTATTTCAGTTTTGTGATGTGCTTGAAATGCGGGAATATGTACTTTTTGACCAAATCCAGTCCCGACAATTGCGACCCCAATCATAAGCAGTTAAAATTTTCAGTAAGAGTTCAAAAGATATATACAGCAGATTGCAGATGAATGAGGTACAGAATCTAAATTGAAACCTAGACACATTTGCCAGTTTTACTCCTGACTCCTGAATTCTGCTGTAATTAAAACCTGAGAATTTCCCGGTCATAGTTTTCTGGTAAGGGTTCAATTTCCCAAACTATACCTTCTCCTGGTTCTAATGCTACATCTACAAATATTGATTGTACCGCAGTTGTGGCTACAGCTTCATTATCAGGGAAAGGTTGTAAATCTTCGGTGAGAAGTCGGAGTTTAAAACCACCGGGTATGGTTGCAGCGATAGTGAGGTTACGCAATTCAAAGCGCCAAGTTTCTTCTGTTTGGGGTATGACTAGTAATTCGTATAGTTGTCCGGCAATTTCTAATTGTCGAAATAGGGTTTGCTGTGGTTGAGTTTCTGTTACACTTCTAGCACTAGCTGCACCCATTTCTAAATTCAATTTTCCCCAACCTATATTTTCCGCAATTTCAGATATACCAGTTTCTAACCATTGTAAAATAGACCATTGTTCTGGTAGTCCTAAACGCTTTTGATATAGGCTTTTTCGCCAACCACCATTTTCAATTAATGCACCCCATAAAGGAAAAGGAATTGCTAACCGAGGGGTGATTATTTCTGGATTTGCTAACCGAGTAATTAGGTTTTGAGCTTGTGTTTGTGGTAGATGTGGTAGTGGAGTAATAGCGGTGTGTGTGGTTTCATTTGGACAAAGCTGTAATGTTAATGTTAACACATTGATATCTGGGATAATATCACTTGCATCTAGGGAATAAGTGCGTTCACCTGCATCATAACTACCTTTTGTTTTAAGCTGTGCATGGGTACAATAACCCCAAATTTTCACATAACCATCTTCTGGTTCTACTTGTACAGCTAAATAATAATCTCCTACCCAGTTTGGTATATCCACCCATTCTTGAGGTACGCGGAATTCACTCAAATCAATTGTGTCTTGAGGAACCAAAATCAATTTTTTGGAGTCTACTATAACCGCAGTTCCATTTACAAATTCCCAAAAACTGGATAATGCTGTGGTATTTGGCCATATCTTTGCTTGTGGTGTCAAATCTTCTTGCAACCATTGCAAGACAGCACTCAGACAAAGTTCATTTATATAAGCTTGATAGCGTGAATATGAGTTAGAAAAAGATTTATTGGGAAGTATCGCTTGTTGTCGGGTGGTGTTAGGAATTTCTAAAATTAAATCTGTCGGGTTCGCAAAGGTTAGCATAGTTGTTGATTGGTGATTGGTGATTGGTGATTGGTGATTGGTGATTGGTAATTGGTAATTGGTAATTTTCCCCGCGTCCCCGCGTCCCCGTTTCCCCGCGTCTCCCTATTCCCTGCTGTAATAATTTTGTAGCCATTCTTCCATTACTATACTCATATTTTTGAGTAGGTCTGAAGTGATGGAAATATGCAGTGTGTCTCGACTCCAGTTCGCTAAGGATTTTAATAAACATTCTTGGGCTTTTTTCAGTCGTCGAGAGACGGTATATTGCTGCATTTCTAAGTGTTTGGCAATTTTGTCTTGGGTTAGCTGCTGACGGTAATATAATTGCAATATTTGCTGTAATTGTGGTTCTATTTCGGATATTGTTGTTATTAAGACTAGATTGATTTCGCTTTGCTGGCTATTTCTGGTTGCTGCTTCTTCTTGGGCGATAATTTCGTTAACTAAAGACTCTTGTTGTAAGCCGGGAAGATTATCTAACCACTCTAAAGAATCATCTCCACCTTTGGGAGTGTTGAGAGAATTGTGTGTGGGATAAAGATATTTGCGGATAGCTTTAGCAGTATTTAGCAGCCATTTTTCCAGGGTTTGGGGATTTACCTGTTGATTGCTTTGAGAATTATAACTTAAGAAGATCGCATTCCAAGTTGCTAAATCTGGGGGAGGAAGTTGACGAGACGTACCTGTGGGAGAGGGAACATAGCACGTTTTCAAGCATTCCCAAGCCAGTACATAAGCTGACACCTCACTGGGAGATAAACCAGCAGTTTCTAAAGACTCTAGCAACCGCTTTTTCGTAATTTTCCGCAATAATCCCCAATCTGTGCAGATATCAACTTCATGACGTTGACGCAAAGTCTCTCGAATAGAATTACTAAAAATCGTAGTTGCGTAATTTTTGAGAGTAAAGCTGTGATTTGGGTTAAAACCTTGGAAAATTTTCTCAACTTGGGAAATAGCAATTTGAAAGCAGTCGGAAAGTTGATACTGCGTACTAGCAAAACTTGTAACTGTTTTTTGGGATACCCAATAACAAGATTCCTGTAAGTAAGCGGTGAGATGTTCTTCCGCTAAAGGCTGAGTTTCTGTAACCTGCCAAAACTTATACCAATATAATGCCCAGAACGATTCCGAATCAACACTTTCTTGGGGTGTGCGGTTGAGACAATTTTGCATACTGCGCCTTAGTTTAGAGTCTATCGCCCAATTGCCAAAGCGATCGCTAGTAAATTGCACAAAAGTTGAAAAAATTTCAATGATGTCTTTTCGAGATTGCATAAAAAATAATTACTCTACCTATATAACCAGTGAAGGCGTTGATAAAGCTTTCACAAACAAACTTTACTACAACAAAAGATAACTATGTTTCGCCAAACAATAAAATCTTTAACAATTGGGATTATAACTGCCCTCACTGCTACAACTAGCACCTTAGCACAAGTACCAACATTGCAAAATTTGCACCTAGTTCAAAAATCCAGCTTTACCTGTGAACCTCATCTTCGTACTTACATTGTCAAACCATTAGATAACCGTCAAGGTTTTGGTATTCGCTGCGTTAAATTTAGTGGAGGTAAACCAAGTAACACTATTCCCCGATTAGCATGGTACGGAGAAGGTAATTGGGGTGGTGCAAAATATCGTCATCTCGGACAAGCAATTTACAGAGGTTCTAACCTTGTTGGTTTTGCCTCAGATATTCATGGTAATGGCGAAGATATCAACAATAATTTTCCCGGAAATCTCCAAATTCAAGTCCTAAGTTCATCGACAATTCGTGTTACTGGTGCATGGAATGAAGAATGGCAATTAGTCAAATCTACCAACTACAAACCCTTACCAAGGCCAAGAACTTGTGGTGGATATTTAGATGAATACAAAGTTTCTGACTTGAATGGAAATCGTCAAGGTGAAGGATTGCGTTGTGTTCTCCGCTTCGGACAAAAAAACACAACCTGGTTTGGTAATGGTAATTGGGGAGGAACAACTTATTCCCACATAGGAACCCGTTCATTGAATGGTTACGGTGCAAGTGATATTTGTGCTACTGGTTTTGGTCCAATTTGCAACACTTTTGGTTATGGTTCTTTGAAATTAACTCCTGTAAATGGTGGTTTTAATGTTACAGGTGCTTGGAGTGAAAAGTGGCGTTAATTAATTCATCCAATTTTGGATTGTGAAAAATTTACTGTTAATGGCTTTAGTCTTTTCATTTTTTCGCTGTAGATAAACACAAATAATCGAGAGTTACTAAAATGTTAAAACGTTCTTTCAATATTACGGCTGCTAGTTTAGCTTTAGCTACTGCTTTAGTTAATCCTGCTATTGCTGCACCAGGAGATTTTGTCGGTACTTGGGTAAACAAAGATGCCAATACTCGCGGCATTACTCGCTTAGTAATTACTTCTGCTGGTAACAATACATTAAATATTCAAGTATTCGGTCAATGTCATCCTACAGACTGTGACTGGGGAACTAAAAAATTAGTCACCTATGGACTCAATATCCAAGACACTAATCATACCTACGCAACAGCAAATTATAATCAAAGTTTTGCCAACTCGCTATTAACATTAGATCTTGCTGGTAAACAAATCATGTTGCAAGGTTACACCCAATTTTTAGATAATAGCGGACGGCAAAATTATTACTCACGCGATTACTTTCAAAGGCAAACTAAAGTAAAATTTCCTGTTGATATTCGCACATTTCCTATTAAGTAGGTCAATTTAATTAAACATCAAATATCTGTAGGGTGGGTTACGCTATCGCTAACCCACAATTATCCTAATTTTAAGGTACAAGTCTATATTCTTCTACATCACCCTTAAAAACAAACCAAGTTGAAATAGAATCACCACCCTCTTGAGGTTTCAACTTATCCTTAAAAGTAACTTTCCAATGATCACCGCCATAATAATTAGCACTTTTAGGATCACTAGAACCTCTATCAACAGTTGTGGCAAAATATGTCTGACCGGCTCGTGCTAAGAATGTAGGATCACTTTTTTTCAGGTCTTTAAATTGTTGTGTGCTTTGCTTAAAAGTAGTAGTACCAATATTATCCTTGATTCTTAAAATGCTAGGCATTGATGCATCTCCTACAATTGTTGGTTAAAGCTGGCATACTTTAGTAATTGATTTTTACAATCAACTAACTATATTATATAATACCAATAGTCAGATTACTTAAAAATTCCCTGACATTAAAAATGTTAATATGACAATTTTTTATCGCAATGGTAAAATTGATATATATTCATCTTCTGGTTTATATTCTGGAAATATCATTGTCTAACATTGCTCTTTAAAATTATTTTTCTTATCTGGTGAAAATCTTTGAATTGCTTCTATTAACTCTTGACTAGACTTTTGCCCATTAACCATTAATCTAGGAATTTTATAATTGTCTTTTAAACAACTATAGTTGAGTAATCTATCATTATATAGATATGCAGATAAATAATACTTATTCACATATCGAAGCACCTGCTTATTATAAGCACCATAGGGATAGGCAAGATGAGATGCTACTTTTTGTTCAGGATCTAAATCTTCTGTACATTTTCTTAATTTAATTCTAGCTAGTAATAGTTCTTTTACTATTTCCTGCTGAGAAATATCTGTCAAATTCTTATGATTATCGCCATGAGATTGAATATCAAAAAAACCTTTTTGCAAACCCGCTCTTAAATCTTCACATCCTAAGTGAGTTGAACTCATATTATCCTCATTTGCTAATGTACCTGGATTCACAAATAAAACTACCTTAACTTTTTTGCCATATTTCTTTTCCAGTTTAGATAAAATTGGTAATAAATTTGTGTATACTGTTTTATAGCTATCATCAAATGTCAGCATAATAGCATTCTTGTTACGATACTCATAGGGTACTTCTCTAGATTTAGTGAGAAAAAAATCATATAAATCTTGGCTAGTTAAAAACCAATAATCTTGAACTACTAAATACTCTAATAATTTTTCTAGCTCTTTTTGTTTATAGTCCATATCTAATTTTTTGAATTGACGAATATCGGTTTGAGAAACTATGCGATGAAAACCCAAAATAGGTATTGTCGGTGGATTATAACCGGGATTCAGTAAAGGAAACATCATGACTATGAGTAGGAACAAACCGATAGGAAAAGAGTTATTTTTTGGAGAAGTACTGTTTTGATCATGATTATCTTCAGTCATTTTAAAATTGTTACCTATTTGTAAAAATGTGTGGTAATTTTGAAACCAAAATATTACCATATATAATACAATATTAAACTTAAAAGTAAACTTCTATGTAGTAGGTTGGGTTGACGCAAGGAAACCCAACAGTATCAAGATTTTGTTGGGTGGCGCTGTCGCTTAACCCAACCTACAATTTTTATAAAATCCAAATTTAATATGTGTCCACGCGGTGTTGCTACCAGTCAATTAAATCAAGTTCAAAAAACAATCACTGCTAAACTGTGGTTGTTACTAGTGGGAGTGAACCAATATCAAGATCAACAACTTCCTTCTTTACGTTATTCTGCTGTTGATTGTCAGGGACTAGCTGAAGCTTTGACTAGTGCAACACAGCAGCAATTTTCCCAAACCGAAATGGTAATTTTACATGATTTTACTCAACAATTACCACTTTTAGCAACTGTTACCGCTATTCTACAAAAAATTACTACTACTGCTCAACCACTAGATACAATTCTCTGTTATTTTTCTGGTCATGGAATCATAAATCCTGAGACACAGGAAGCATTTTTATGTTTAGCAGATACCCAAAAAGACAACATTCAAAATACAGGTTTAGCCGTTAAAGAACTGTTACAAATATTAGGCAATAGCAAAGCACAAAATCAGTTAATTTGGCTTGATGCTTGTCATAGCGGTGGAATGACGCTGAGAGGAATAAATCCGACACCGCAATTAGTGGAAATATTACAACAACTTGCATCCAAAAGTAAAGGTTTTTATGCCTTACTTTCTTGTGATACCAATCAGCAATCTTGGGAATTTAGTGAACTAGGACATGGAGTATTTACTTATTATTTAATAGAAGCTTTAAAAGGCAAGTCTGCAAATGCACAAGGGCTGATTTCTGCTGATGGAATTTACAATTATGTTTTTCACAAAACCTTACAATATATAGATAAAATTAACCAGCAATTACGGTTAATTAATCAGCAAAAAAGAGGCAAAGGAGAAACTCAGCTTTTTAGTGAATATCCATTGCAAACGCCAAAGCGAATTGTGGAAAGTGTGGGAGAATTAATTCTAGGAAAAATTCCCGAAATTCCTGCTTCTTATCCTTCCAGAACTGCGTTAGTAATTGAGGGAAGTAGTAACTCACAAACTACATTAGATTTTAGTAAAATATTGGCTAGTGCTGGTAATTTTGATTTACAGTATTTACCGCTGACAGAAACTACAACATCCCAAGATGTACAAACAGAAATTCAAGAATTTTTAAATTCAACCAGTGAACAGCAGCGCACAGCTTTGTTATATTTGCGGGGACGATTAGAGGAAACTTCCACAGGTGAAGCAGCATTAATTTTATTAGAAGAAATATGCTTGAGTCGTTCTTGGTTACGTCAACAGTTACGTCATTCTCAAGTTACTCAACAAATCATTATTTTAGATTGTCCAGAAACTGCTATTTCTGCTATTCAAGAATGGGTAGAAGATTTGCAAATCGGCACTGCAAAAGGACAATGTATCATCGCTGCAAACTCTCCTAAAAATAATTCTGAACAATTTACCGAAGCGCTAATTACTACTTTAAAATCAGCATCTCAAGCAACTGGTTTATCGGTAGCTGGTTGGATTACTCAATTACAAGTATATCTGGCTGGTTTCTTAAATTTGCAAATTTGGCTTTCAGGTACACAGGGAGTAATAGAAATAATTCCTGGAATTAGTGGTACAAGCACTTACAAAGCAGGATTGGATTTAAAAATTTGTCCTTATCGAGGTTTACGCGCTTTTGGTGAAGAAGACGCACAATTTTTTTATGGTAGAAAATCCTTAACTCAACAATTAATTAATGAATTAGCACATAAATCATTTTTAGCAGTAGTTGGTGCTTCTGGTAGCGGTAAATCTTCTGTAGTTCAAGCAGGATTAATTGCTAAATTACGCTTGGGAAAACAACTACCAGGAACTGATACTTGGTTAATAAAAAGTTTGCGTCCTGGTTCACGTCCATTACAAACCTTATCCCAAAAAATTGCCAAGGTGGGGACTACAGAAAATGAAAGTTTTAATTCTTCTCATCTTTTATTAGAAGGAGTTTTATATCAAGGTGTAGAAGGGTTTGTTTATTGGTTACGCAATCGCATAGAATCAATTATAGTTTTAGTAATTGACCAATTTGAAGAATTATTTACTCTCGCACCAACGGAAGATAGAAACAAATTTTTAGAATTGATTTTAGGAGCGTTAAAATATGCCCCGGATAGATTTAAATTAGTAATTACCTTACGTGCTGATTTTATCGCCCCTTGTTTGGAAGTTCCAGAACTAGCTAATTTATTACAAAATTCTAGTGTTTTAGTCCCACCAAAATTGAGTGATGATGATTATCGTCGTGTGATTGTTAATCCAGCAGAACAAGTGGGTTTAAAAGTAGAAACGGGACTGGTAGAAATTCTGTTACAAGAGTTAAATCATTCAGCGGGAGATTTACCGTTATTAGAATTTGTTTTAGAACAGTTGTGGGAATTTCGCCAAGCAGGTGAGTTAACTTTAAATGCTTATCAGCAACAAGTAGGAGGAATTAAAGGTGCGTTGGAGAGGAAAGCACAAGCAGTTTATGAAGGTTTAGATAAGCAATCGCAAGAGTGTAGTCGGTGGATTTTTCTGTCATTAACGCAATTAGGAGAAGGGACAGAAGATACTAGACGCAGGGTTTTTAAGTCTGAGTTGGTAGTGAAAAAATATCCTCAAGCTTTGGTGGAAAAAACTCTGCAAGTTTTAATTGCAGCGAAATTAATCGTGGTGAATGTAGACGAAGAGACAGGAAATGGAAAAGGTGAGGAAATACAACCACTTTCCCCAACTGGTTTAGTGACAATAGAGGTAGCACATGAAATTTTGATTCGTCATTGGTCAACTTTACGCTGGTGGCTGGAGGAAAATCGTAGTAGACTGCGATCGCAACGTCAAATTGAACAAGCAGCTAGTTTATGGAAACATCACCACGAACAGGCTGATTTTTTGTTACAAGGTATCCGTTTAGCAGAAGCTGAAGAAATTTATGTGCAGTACACAGATGAATTATCTTTGGATGTGCAGAATTTCATTGCTGCTTGTTTAGATGCACGAAAGCAAGACCAACTCGAACAGAAAAAGCGCCTCAGACAAGCACAAACTGCGGTGGCTGTAATTAGTATTCTGGGCATTTCTGCCAGCATTTTAGGCGGTTTTGCCTATTTCCAAAAACAAGCAGCACAGTTGCGAGAAATTGCCGCTTTAAATTCTTCATCAGCAGCATTATTATTATCTAATCAACAATTAGAGTCTGTAATTGCTAGTGTGAAAGCTGGAAGAGAAGTTAAACAAGTTTTTGCCCCAAATCAAGATATTCAAATAGCAACTGTAGCAACTTTGCAACAAGCTATTCAACAAACTCAAGAAGTCAATCGTTTACAAGGTCACAATCAACAAGTCAATGCAATTAAGTTTAGTCCCAATGGTAAAATCTTGGCTTCTGCAAGTGATGATCAAACAGTAAAACTTTGGACTCCTGAAGGTAATTTAATTACAACTATTACAGGATTTGAAAACAGAATTACAGCTATTGATTTTCGTCCTGATGGTAAATTGCTGGCTGTTAGTACAGGTAAGAATATCAAAATCTACACGCTGGATAGCAATTTTAACTATAAATTAATTACTGATTTAGTTGGACACAATGATATTATTACTGATATTAACTTTAGTCATGATGGTAAATTAATTGTTTCTAGCAGTTTAGATAAAACGATCAAATTATGGCGAGTTGATGGTACTTTAATCAAGACATGGAATGCTGATAATGGCTGGGTAAATACCGTTAGCTTTAGACCTGATGATCAGATAATTGCTTCTGGTGGTGAAGATAATTTAGTAAAACTTTGGCAAACTAATGATGGTAAATTAATTAAAATATTAGCAGGACATCAATCACGTATTACTAAAGTTAAATTTAGCAATAATGGTAAATTTATTGCTTCTGCTAGTGGTGATAAAACTATTAAAATATGGAATACAGAAGGAAAATTATTACAAACTTTAGAAGGACACAGCGAACAAATCAACAGTATTAATTTTAGTCCGGATAATCAAATCATAGCTTCTGCATCTGCTGATAATAATATCAAACTTTGGCGTTTAGATGGTAGTTTGTTAAATACCTTCAAAGGTCATGGTGAACAAGTTAGAGATGTAAGTTTTAGCCCAGACGGTAAATTTGTCGCTTCTGTAAGTGCAGATAAAACTATTAGATTATGGCAAGTAACAGTTAATCAACCACAATTAGATGATATTAATAGCGTGAGTTTTAGTAAAGATAAAATATTTGCTGCTGGTTGGGATGGAAAAGTTAGCATTTTGCAAAAAAATCACCTTACTACATTTCAAGCACATAAAGATATTATCAATGCTGTAGCTTTTAGTCCCGATCATAAAATATTAGTAACAGCAAGTGCTGATAAAACTATTAAAATTTGGAATTCCCAAAATTATCAACTCCTGAAAACAATCACAGGACATCAAAACCGAGTTACAAATATTAGCATCAGTCCAGATAATCAAATGCTTGCTTCTGGTAGTGCTGATAAAACCATTAAACTTTGGCGTTTAACAGATGGTAAATTATTAAAAACTTTCACAGGACATACTGATGAAGTGACAAGTGTTGATTTTAGTCCTGAAAGTCAAATCATAGCTTCTGGAAGTTCCGATAATACAGTAAAACTTTGGCGAATAAATGGTACTTTAATTAGAAATATTACAGGACATGGTTTAGCTATTTCATCCGTAAAATTTAGTCCTGATGGAAAAATTCTTGCTTCTGCTAGTTGGGATAATAATATCAAAGTTTGGAATGTAAATACAGGGAAATTAATTCATACTCTCACAGGACATAATGACGGGGTAACTAGTCTCAGTTTCACTACTGACGGACAAATTTTAGCTTCTGGAAGTGCTGACAATACTATCAAATTATGGAATGTGGAAACGGGTACTTTAATCAACACATTATTAGGATATCCAAATCAAGTTAACAGCGTTAGTTTTAGCCCTTACAGCAAAATATTGATAAGTGGTGGTAAAAATGCTGGGGTGATGCTGTGGAATTTAGATTTAGATAATTTGTTGCAAAAAGGATGTACTAAAATATCAAACTATCTTCAAAATAATCCAAATGTGAGAGAAGATGAACGTCATATTTGCAATTAATTGTTCCGGTTAATTAATTCTGTAGCTGCGCTTTAGCTCCCCTCCCCGCTCTTTCGTGGAGGGGTTCTTTGATTATGGGTAATTTGGCGGACATGATATAACCCGGTTTTTTTATTGGAGAAATGAAAATATTACAGCAGTTTTCATGCTTGTTTCTCTATTTCTTTCTTTGCGCCTCTGCGTCTCTGCGTGAGATAAAAAAATGTAGTTTATTTACCTAAAAATGGCTGTAATGTTAAGCAATAAAATTCTAAAAATTAAAAGTTGTCCTCAACACACCGACGAAAATATCGTTATTTCTAGAAATATGTCCAGGGTCAGTAACAATAAAAAATCCAGGAGTAATTGCTATATTATCGTTAACTAAATAACGATAAAAAACCTCATAATGTGTAGAATTACCACTATCAACATTAGCAATTAAATAACCATTATTCAACTTCAACGGTTGACCATATATCAAACCCAATAAATCACCTTTTCTGCCAAAAGGATCATATAAACCTACAGCAGCTTGGTAAGTACTGCTAAGAGCAACTGCATCTGATTTAACGGAATCAGTAACTACTGCACCCCCCCATAAACTCAAAACCACATTATCACTTACTTGCCATTTCATACTTGCGTTGAGAGCATGAATTTGAGCAGGTTCATTTAATCCCCCAGAGGTATCTGCATTACCGCTACCTGTGCCAGTATCTAATTGACCGTCACTAGCATAAGCATTTACATAAGCTAAACCAGTAATTAAAGAAGCACTGGGTTTATATAAAAGTTGCACTCCTAAAGCACTATGATTTGCACCAAATACACCTTCGTTAGTGTTGTTGCTATTTCTGGTTCCGTAAGCAAATTGCAACCGCATTTTATCAGACATCAACCAATCAAAACCTACCCCAGCATCAAGACTACCAATTCTGAATAAAGAAGTTGAACCAGCGAAGGAAGAAATAGCACCTTGACCTGCATTAGCGTAGGGAGAATTAACGCTGAGAACACTACTTAAACTAAAACCCACAGGTTTAAAAGTGAAAACTACTTTATCCCCCAATCCTGCTATCCTATATTCTAAAGAATCTAATTTTACCTGATTATCATAATCTGCTTGCCAAGCCAACCTGGCCATATTCGTATTAAAAGCTTGAGGATTGCCAAAGCTATCACCAGTACTATTTCCTGAAGTTAACCCAATCCGAAAAACATCTTTACCATTAAAAGAAGAAACTAATTGTAATTGAGTTAATTGTGTGAAAATTGTGTTAGCTTCGCCCTTACCAGGAGGCGCACCACCAGCACCTGTGGCTAGTCCGAATACAACTTGTCCTGCTAATTTAGCAGTAGTAGAAAACTGTTGTGCTTCTATATTAGCATTTCGTGCTTCTAAACTATCAATTCTCTCTCTTAAAACAGATAATTCTCCAGCAAATTCTGCTCCTAATTTCTGGATTTTTTCTAAGTCTTCTTTCGTCACACCATTTGATAAACCCCCAGCAGATAATTCATCAATTTTCTGCATGACAGCTTGTAAACCTGCGGCAAATTCATAACGAGTTAGAGAACCATTACCTTTAAATGTGCCATCAGGATAACCAGCAATTACGCCATAACGCTCAACTAAAGATTTCAATGCTGTAAATGCCCAATCACTTGGTTGAACATCAGATAATTGTGAAACTGATGTTAAACGATTGCTACTCTCAGATGCTGCTGGTGTTTGAGATATATCGAAATTTTCAGGTTCTTCTATAAAAATTAATTGTGAGCTTTGTGAATTATTCGGCTGTTCAATATTATCTGCAAAAGCTGGTAAATTTAAAGAAATTAATACCACTCCAGATAGAAGCAATAAATTTTTTGCACCCATCATTACTCCTCACATCTATATATAAAAAGAGAAAATTAGCGATCGCGTGCTACCCCAGTTGTCAAACTTCCACTATAGGGAATTCCGTTTTGAGGTTCTTCACCATTCACCCCAAAAACATCAATTTGAGTTATTTGTCCATTAGAATTGATCACAGAACCACTAGCATTGTTACCACTTAAACCAGCCTGATTACTTACTCCTCTGTTCCCGTCAATATCAACAGTTCCTTTATCAAAATCTACAGTAATTTGCTTAACATCATTACGATTATTCTCAGGAATAAAAATCGCATTATTTCCTTCTGTACGGTAGAAAGTTCCTCTAGTTACTTGTGGGTTACTAATCCTCACCGAACCTCGAAACCGAGGATTTAAATCTCCTTCTGTCCCACCCAAAGCATCACTGAGAAAACTGCTAGTAAATCCTTGAATTCTTTTAGTTTGATTTCTCAAAGCTGCTAAAGTTTGAGTTCTCACAGCATTGATAGTTTCTTGAACTTTAGGCGCTTCTTGGGCAACTAAATTTTCTTGTCCTGGAGCCAAACCACTACTCAAGTTAGTTGATTTATAAAATCCCTGTAAATCAAATTCCTGTACTTTTCCCACCAACCCATTTCTTACAGCTACAGTTTGACCACCTTTGAGAGCAACCGTTTTTTTATCTTGTTGGTCAGATATTGTAATATCTCCATCTGTGAGCGCAAAAACTTGTGTGTGATTATTTTGAGCATCATGAATCACCATCACTGCACTAGGTTTAATAGCTGGTGAAAATAGAGATGTTGGAGATAAAGATGGTGTGCTATTTGGAGAATTTAGAGGATTTATTGCCAAAATACTAACTTTACTTTCTGGCGTTTCTACTTCTGTCCCCACGCTACCCGGTGGACTCAAAATTAAAGCTGTACCATTTTCCAGCTTGAAAATCATTTCATTCAAAGCAATTCGATTTGGCAATTGAAAACGGCGTACACCAGGTTCAAATCGAAAAATACTCCGTTGATCTACACGAATTAAAGATTTATCATTAAAGAATAATTGCGCCTCAGAACTAACGCCTGTTTTCACAGCATCACGGGGAACCATCACATCATTTAGTTCGGCTTTCCGTGGAGTTTTATTCTGTAGTAAAAGTTCAACTGTTTTAATCAATTTATAAAGTTCTGCACGGGTTAGCGGTTGGTCTTGGGTCGCCAGTACCGGAGTCATCCAAGACACTGCTAATAGACTGCTAACAACTAACTTCTGAGTTACTGATAACACCTTATTGCCCATTTGCCTCCACCTGTTATCACTAAACATAACAATAGAGTATTTATGGACAGTATTTGTTCCGTAATTAAGTATTGGCTAAATAACCCCAAAAGATGGAATTTGACGACTTGAATAAATCGCCAAATTTGAAACCCCTTCACACTACAACTAAGTCAGCTTGTGCATCTTCCTCTGGTTCATAACCAGCTGCCAGTTTTTCCATTGCTCTATCAATTAAATCCAAACCTTGCTGCACAGTTTCTACTAAACTTAACTGTCCGCGCAACTCTGCTGCACCCATAAAACCTTTCGCATACCAAGTCATATGTTTACGGGCTTGACGCACACCTCTGTCGCCCTTATATTCCCATAAAGCATATAAATGTTCTCTGGCACATTCCAACCGTTGAATTGCATTTGGTGCCGGTAATAATTCCCCAGTTTTCAGGAAATGATCAACTTCACCTACCAAAAACGGATAGCCTAAAGTTCCACGAGAACACATTACCCCATCTGCACCAGTTTCTTCTAAGCATCTCACTGCTGCTTCTACAGAGAAAATATCTCCATTACCAATTACTGGAATTGAAAGTACTTCCTTCACCCGTGCAATCCATTCCCAACGAGCATTACCATTGTAACCTTGGGCGCGGGTACGTCCATGCACCGTAATCATTTTTGCGCCTGCATCTTCCATTCTTTTCGCAAAATCCAGAATGGTAATTTCTTGATCATTCCAACCAATTCGGGTTTTGACAGTAACGGGAACATCAACAGCTTTCACAACTTCTCGCACAATTGCTTCTGCTATTTCTGGTTGTCGCAATAAAGAAGAACCACCACCATTTTTAGTAATTTTATTAACTGGACAACCCATATTAATATCAACAGTATCCGCACCTTCAGCAACGGCTTTTATTGCTGCTTCGGCGAGGAAATCTGGACGACAATCAAACAACTGAATGCTAATGGGGCGTTCGTTGGGGTCTACCTCCATAATTATGGGTAACTCCTTGACGTAATGCAATCCTGTTGCATTCACCATTTCGGTGTACATCATCGATTCTGGCGCATAACGACGCACTAAGCGACGAAATACCAAATCTGTCACCCCCGATAACGGCGATTGCAACACACGGCTTTTAACCTCAAATGAGCCAATTTTTAGAGGTTGGGATAGTCTAGCTTGGAGAGTGGGAGACAAGGAAAGCATAGCAATAAATTAAAATACGAAATTTATGGTAATCGAAGATAGTAGGAAGATTTGTTAATCTACCTTTGAAGCTGTGCAGCTTGTTTTACCTGTTCAATTGTTAAATCCAGCGCCAGTGAGATTTGTTCCACTGTCAAACCTAACCCTAGTAATCTAGGTACAGCTTCTAATTTTGCTTCCAAGCTACCTTCTTCTCTCCCTTCTTCTCTCCCTTCCTGATAAACCTTTGTTTGTTTCAAATCACTTAAACTAAACATACTTTCAATCTCCTTTCGACTCATTGTGGGAAACTTATAAACCAAAATAGTCTCTACTAATTCTAATAACTGTCGCTGTTGTAATTCACTACTGATTTCTTGCTGAGTTCTATTGATTAACTCCCTAGCAGTGATAATTGCCTTGTCTTCATCTTCGATGATTAATTTTATAGTAGCAATACCAATGGGCAGTGATGCAGTTTCACCTAATTCATCCAGATAAATACGGCTGATACGCTGACTAGTGAAAAATTCGCTGTAATTTTTAATATCTGCCGTATCTAAACTGCGAGTAGGATAAATGACTATTCCCCGCCAAGTATTTTTAGGTTGATTTTGCCTCAAGTATAAAAAGATTTCCGAAACTAGGCGGGAATAAATTTCTGTGTCAGGTTGAAACTGGACTTCAACAAAATAAATCGGGTTTTGTTCATCTTGTGTCGGCAAAAACACACCATCTATACGAAATGCAGTTTGCTTAATTTCGATAGAGGAGAATTGATAAATCTCTGCGGTTTGGGGTGGGTTGCCAATTAATTCAAAAAAGACACCTGGAAACTCTTGAAAAAGACGATAAAATATGCTGTCAGTTTTCACTCTGGATGGATTGCTGAGATTAGCTTTGTAGCTATATTACCGCGTTGCTGTTTACCCCGGTGATTTGGGTTCTCGAAAACGCTAGTTTACTAGGTTTGCAAGCAGATACACTGTGCCATTAGCTTGGTCATAACCTCGATTTGACGGCAAATACGACTTTGAGATTACGGTTCACCCCAATTCCTGAACGTATTAATTCTCCTACATTAGTCAGAGTGACAGCAAATTGATCCATGAACCAACTAAAAACAAACTTTAAAATTAACCGTCCTGTTCAAGGTTCGGGAAACCACCCTTCATGGACTGGCTACACAAGTTCAGTATATATATCAGCATAACTTGCGGTTTCAAGCTCAGAAAAGCTAAACCATGCTGAACGGACTGCTTTTTTGAATCAGTTAGTTCACAATTTAGTCCTTTATAATCCCATTCATTTGTAGTTATACGGAGTCAAAAAAATAAAATGGCAAAAGTAGTTGGAATTGACTTAGGTACGACAAACTCCTGCGTAGCAGTAATGGAAGGTGGTAAACCCACTGTAATCGCCAATGCAGAAGGCTTTCGGACAACACCATCAGTAGTGGCATTTGCCAAAAATGGCGATCGCTTGGTTGGTCAAATCGCTAAACGTCAAGCGGTGATGAACCCCGAAAATACCTTCTATTCGGTTAAACGTTTCATCGGTCGTCGTTATGACGAAGTTACCAAGGAAACTACAGAAGTATCTTACAAAGTCCTCAGCAGTGGCGGTAACGTTAAACTAGACTCTCCAGGCGCTGGCAAACAATTTTCTCCCGAAGAAATTTCCGCACAAGTCCTCCGCAAACTAGTAGAAGACGCTAGTAAATATCTGGGTGAAACCGTTACCCAAGCAGTAATCACCGTTCCTGCATATTTCAACGACTCCCAACGCCAAGCCACCAAAGACGCTGGTAAAATTGCCGGGATTGAAGTTCTGCGGATTATCAACGAACCCACAGCCGCTTCCTTGGCTTATGGCTTTGATAAAAAGAGCAACGAAACCATCCTCGTATTTGACCTTGGTGGTGGTACATTCGACGTATCTGTACTAGAAGTAGGTGATGGCGTATTTGAAGTACTAGCTACATCTGGAGATACTCACCTTGGTGGTGACGACTTCGATAAAAAAATAGTTGACTTCTTAGCTGAACAATTTAGAAAAGCTGAAGGTATTGACCTCAGAAAAGACAAACAAGCGTTACAACGTCTGACTGAAGCCGCAGAAAAAGCCAAAATAGAACTTTCTAGCGTTACCCAAGCAGAAATCAACCTACCATTTATCACCGCTACCCAGGACGGTCCCAAGCACTTAGACACAACTCTAACTCGCGCCACATTTGAAGAACTTTGCTCCGACTTAATTGACCGTTGCCGCATCCCCGTAGAAAATGCTCTTAGAGATGCCAAGTTAAACAAGAGCAATATTGATGAAGTTGTCTTAGTTGGTGGTTCCACCCGTATTCCCGCAGTCCAAGATGTAGTTAAGCGGGTTCTAGGTAAAGAACCAAACCAAACTGTTAACCCTGATGAAGTAGTAGCAGTTGGTGCCGCTATTCAAGCAGGTGTGTTGGCTGGTGACGTTACAGGTATCTTGCTGTTAGACGTATCACCTCTATCCTTGGGTGTAGAAACCTTGGGTGGTGTGATGACCAAGATTATTCCTCGCAACACCACAATTCCTACCAAAAAATCAGAAGTCTTCTCGACTGCTGTAGACGGTCAAACTAACGTAGAAATTCACGTCCTCCAAGGGGAACGGGAATTTTCCAACGATAACAAGAGTTTGGGAACCTTCCGTTTAGATGGTATTCCCCCCGCACCTCGTGGCGTACCTCAAATTGAAGTTACCTTTGATATTGACGCAAACGGTATCCTCAACGTCACCGCTAAGGATAAAGGCACTGGTAAAGAACAATCTATCAGCATTACTGGCGCTTCCACCTTGGATAAAAATGATGTTGACCGCATGGTGCGCGAAGCCGAACAAAACGCTTCTAGCGACAAAGAACGCCGTGAGAAAATTGAACGCAAGAACCAAGCCGATTCTCTAGCATACCAAGCTGAAAAACAGTTGCAAGAATTGGGTGATAAAGTTCCCGAAGCTGATAAAACCAAAATCGAAGGTTTGGTAAAAGAACTGCGGGAAGCAGTGGCTAAGGAAGATGATGAGCTAATTAAGAAGCTGACACCAGAATTGCAACAAGCACTATTTGCTGTTGGTAGTAACATCTATCAACAAGCTGGTGCTGGTGCTGGTGATGCTGCTGGTGCTGAACCTCCCTCCGGCGGTTCTACTCCTCCTTCTGGCAGTGGTGATGATGTGATTGATGCGGATTTCACTGAAAGCAAATAATTCAATTCTTGGGGGGTTTAATTGCTCCCTTTTTTATTACCCATTCAGATCTTTTTCTGGGTGGGTATTTTTTATAAGTAGTCATACAAAATAAATTTCACATTGATCAGAGGGAACAGGGAACAGGGAACAGGGAACAGATAAGAAATTCAGAGATTTCTGTTTTCCCCAAAAATATGCAATTAATTTTGCTCAGGTACTTATCAATTCACTTAATTAAAACCACAAATGAATCTCCGCGTCACCGCGTCCCCGTGTCTCCCTATCTCCCCATCTCCCCATCTCCCCATCTTTGCGTCTCCTAAGTCCCCAACATCTGCAAGTTATGCAATGTGGCGTAAAGTCCTCCTTGTTCTATCAATTGTTCATGGCTTCCCTGCTCGATTAATTCCCCACGCTTCAAAACAAAAATCCGGTCTACATTGCGAATTGTTGACAAACGGTGAGCAATAATAATCGCCGTCCGTTTTGTTAAAAGCTGATTTAATGCCTGTTGAACTAAGGCTTCTGTTCCTACATCTAAACTGGCTGTAGCTTCATCTAATACTAAAATTTGTGGGTTACGAATTGCCGCACGAGCAAAGGCTAAAAGTTGTTTTTGTCCACTAGAAATATTTGTCCCTCGTTCTCTTAATTGAGTATCATAGCCGTGAGGTAATTGATCAATAAATTCAGCAACATTAGTTTTTTCGGCAGCTTGTTGAATCTCGTCCAATGTGTAGCTATCTCCTAAAGTAATGTTACTTTTAACATCACCAGCAAACAAAAAGGCTTCTTGCAAAATCACTGCCATATAACGCCGCAGTTCGGCTTGGGGTATGTCACGGATATCTACGCCATCAATGAGAATGCGTCCTTGTGTGGGTTCATAAAGACGACACAAAAGCCGGATAATAGAACTTTTACCTGCACCTGTGGGACCGACTAAAGCTATTTTTTCCCCTGGATGAATGATAAAGTCTAAGTCTTTAATTACATAATCATCGTCTTTGTATGCAAACCAGACGTGTTCAAAACGAATTTCTCCAAGTTCATCTTTGGGAGTAAAGTTTTGAGATTCCAGACTATTAATTATTTCATCTATATAGCCGAGATTAACATTCAAAATTGAAGACTGAGGATGGAGAATATCGCTTATTTCTATGCGTTCATCTAAAATATCACTCACTCTTTCAACAGCAGTAAAACCAGATTGAATGACAGTGAATTTTTCGGCGAAATTCCGCAAAGGATCGAATAATTGTTGGGCATATAAAATAAATGCTGACAAAATGCCAAAAGTGATATTTTTATCCAATAGCAATAAACCACCAATCCACAATACCCCAGCAATGGCAATCAGACTAATCCATTCTAAGGTTGCTGAAACAGCAGAATCATACCAAATTGTATAATCCAATTCCTTGACATATTGATTATTCGTGGCACGAAACAATTCTGCATTAAATTTTTCCCTGCGGAATAACTGGACTACATTAATTCCCACAATGTTTTCTTGCAATTGGGAATTTAATTTTGACAGTTCTTCGCGGGCTTTGTAATTTGCTTTGCGATATTGCTGCTGAAAGTAAATAATTACCCAGGTGATTGGTAAGAGAATTAACAGCAGCAACCCAGCAAGTTGCCACTGGAGAGAAAACATCAAACCAATAATCACCAGCATAGAAAACAAATCGGAGACGATACCAATGGCTCCGGTAGCAAATACATCTCCTAAACTTTCTACATCGCTAGTAAGTCTAGTAATTAGTTTACCTACAGGTGTGCGATCAAAGAAGCGCACTGCCAGAGATGTTACATGATGAAATAAATCCTCACGGATTGCAGCAGTGATTTTTTGTCCTAGTTTCTGTACCAGATAACCTTGAATGCCTGTGAGTGACAATCTGATGATCATTGCTCCCAAAAAAAATCCTTGGAGGATTGCTAAACCTTGCCCTAGAGAGCGATTTTTGAGGAATTCATAGGTGCTGGGTTCTTGACGAATCAGAGATATTGCCTGTCCAATCAATAATGGTTGAATGGCGTTAGCTAAGGCAATGGGAATCAGCAGAGACATTGAAAGCGTCAGTAGTAGCCCACTGCGTCGGGCATAGGGTACTAGACGCAAAAACAACCGCCAGTCATTTTCACGCCGTCGGTATTGTTTGTTAGATTTTTGCGGGGATGGATAAATGCTCATAGTAAGAGCATTATATTAATTTTTTTACATAATTCCATGCCCCATTGACGTAGTTTTGATTTTATCTCATGGTGACAAATTCTTCGGCTGAACTGGGATGGATACCGACTGTAGCATCAAAGTTAGCTTTAGTTGCACCCATCTTCAGAGCGATCGCTATCCCTTGAATAATTTCTGCGGCATTTGTTCCCACCATGTGCGCTCCCAGTACCTTATCGGTATTTCCATCTACCACCAACTTCATCATCGTTTTTTCGTCTTTACCTGCTAAGGTGTAGTACATCGGGCGGAAGCGACTGCGATAAATTTTCACTGCTTCCCCATATTGTTCCCTCGCTTCTGCTTCAGTCAAACCCACAGTTGCCGCTTCTGGTGTGGTAAATATGGCTGTAGGTATATTTTCATAACTCATGGTGCGAGACTTGCCACCAAATACAGTATCAGCTAAAGCTCGTCCTTCATTAATCGCCACTGGAGTCAGGTTGATTTTGTTGCTACAATCGCCGACTGCATAGATATTTTCTTCATCTGTGCAACTGTATTTATCAACAATAATTGATCCATCATCATTCAATTGAACTTTGGTATTTTCCAAACCCAAATTTTGGGTGTTTGGTTTGCGACCGGTTGCAGCTAAACTGACAGCATCAGCAATTATCGTCTCCTCTGAACCCTCAGCCCCGCTCACAGTGACTTTAACGCCTTCTGCACTTTTCTCAATTGCTATATTTTGGAATTTAGTAATAAATTTAATTCCGTGGTTACTCATTCCTTGCTGAATTTCAGTCCGCAAATCTTCATCAAAACCACGCAAAATGTTTTCACCACGAATTATCTGGGTGACTTCGGTTCCGAGTCCATTGAGGATACAAGCAAATTCTGTTCCAATATAACCCCCACCCAAAATTACAATCCGCTTTGGCTGTTCTTTCAGGTTAAAAATATCATCGGAAGTAATAGCGTATTCGATGCCCTCAATGTCTGGCTTCACCGGATATCCACCCACAGCAATGAGAATTTTATCGGCGGTGATTTGCCGTTCTCCCACCATCACTGTGTGAGCATCAACCAACTTACCATGTCCCTGCAAAACTTCAATTTTGGACTTATCTAGCATTCCTTGATAAATCCCATTGAGGCGAATCACTTCATTATTGACTGCCGTAATCATCTTTTCCCAATTTACAGAACTCTCAACAGCACTCCAGCCGTATCCTTGAGCATCTGTAAACAACTCAGAAAAATGAGAAGCATAAACCATGAGTTTTTTGGGGACACAACCACGATTAACGCAAGTACCACCTAGTCTGTCAAACTCGGCAATTCCTACTTTAGCGCCATATTCGGCTGCACGTCTGGCTGTGGCAATTCCACCTGAACCAGCACCAATCACAAATAAGTCAAAATCGTAGGTCATATCAATTTTAGATTTTAGGTTTTGGATGAAAAATAATAATTTGTAATTCGTAATTAATAATTTCGCAATGCTTGCAGGTTTTAATAGCAATCCTAAATGATTGGGGAAAATCTATTTTTTATTGAACAGAATTCAGGAGTCAGAATTCAGAATTAATTCTGTGCGAGTGGCGGATGAATGACCGGGTTTAAGACCCCCACCAAATCTACGATTTGGTGGTCTTTAATTCAGTTGTGGGTAACCAATCACCGACTGATTGATTCTGACTCCTGGCTACTGGCTCCTGACTCCTTCTTCAATGGTAATGCCTACCTCAAAAATTTTCACGAATCAAATAGGATTACTATAGCCATAACCTATTAATTACGAATTAGCAATTACGAATTAAGCCGCCCCTTTTAGGTAAGCCAACATGGTATCTGCATCGGAAACTTCAAAGGGATCGGTGGGACAGTTATCATCAAAACCTGGTTCAATGAAAATCTTTTCAATTTTACCGTCATTCACCACCATTGAATAACGCCAAGAGCGTAATCCAAAGCCTAGATTAGACTTATCGACTAACATCCCCATTTTCCGGGTAAATTCGCCATTACCATCAGGAAGCAAAAATACATTTTCAGCGCCTTGTTGTTTGCCCCATTGGTACATCACAAAGGCATCATTGACAGATATACAAATTACTTGATCAACTCCTAAAGCTTTGAAGTCTTTGAAGAGTTCTTCATAACGGGGCAGGTGTGAGGTGGAACAGGTGGGAGTAAAAGCCCCAGGTAATGAAAACACAACTACGCGCTTACCAGCGAAAAGTTCTTGCGTGGTACGATCTTGCCAACGGAAAGGGTTTGGTCCACCAATGGACTCGTCACGGACACGGGTTTTGAATACAACGTTGGGAACTTTTTCAATAACAGCCATGTTGACCTCTTAATTATGTTGATGTGTGAATTTGCTTTTCGCTGACATATCTCAGAATAATTCTTATTTAGTAAAAATTCAATAGTTATAAATACTTAATTAACTTAAAAATACAAATTTGATATTGATTCAATAATGTGCTAGACTCTAATGTAGAAGTAATCCAACGCAGCTATAAGTATGCAGCAACAAGCAAACGCAATTATTCAAACCTTGAAGTCCAAGGGTTTGAGGGTAACTCCTCAGCGGTTTGCGGTATATGCAAATTTACTATCTCGCACCGATCACCCAACAGTTGAGCAAATCCTCACCCATTTGAATAAGGATTCTCCAGTCTCCTCTCAGGCGACGATTTATAGTTCTCTGCAAGCACTAAGAGAAGTGGGTTTGGTGCGGGAAGTACTGCTGGAAGAGGGGGTTTCTCGCTATGATGCTAATGTTCAACCCCATCATCATTTCTGCTGTCATCAATGTGGGGCAATTGAAGATATTGCCTGGGAAGCTTTTCAGTGTATAGAGATGAAGAGCCTACGTCCTGGGCTGCGTGGTGAAACCTATGAAGTGACAGTGCAGGGTTTGTGTGACGGCTGTAATGATATGATTTCTGACTAATAATGATTTCTGCATCTGTGCAATAATCTGCAACATGATTAACAAAGGGTGTATTTTCACTTAGGTGTGTGATTCGTATCACTAAATCATCCCTCGTGCTATCACCATGACAACTGATAATTCTCACAATTAATAGATTTCACAATCACTCCGTTGGTAGAGATTTCGGGGGATATTAAAGTTGTAGAGTTTAAAGCCATCCGCCATGTCTAACATTAGGCTCCTTCCAGGTGCTGTTTCGGAAATCATTGCTGCTTCTGCTGACACTGGAGTTCTGACCAAAGCAGATCGCTACGGATTAATGGCAGCTATTCTAGATGAGCGCCTAGAAGAAGAAGAAGAGGAAGCGCTGAATAGACTTTTGCGTCGCGTTATTAGAGGCCGTATCCAGGTGGTAGACAAAATCTCAAGCGATCGCTAATTCTTTGCTATTGTTGATTTGAAAAATCCACAAAAACCTGATTGACAAAATAACATATTCTCCTGATCTTCTCCTGGATTGAAGATGGCTCTACAGTTAACAGTTATACTAATTTTTTGTGCGTTTGCCTAGAATACTTAAGTTAAAAATCCTTATATAGAAAGAGTTTTAAGCCTAGTTATTCTATCCATCTTCACAGAAAGTTAGTATAACTGATTACTTTTAAACTCCCTCTCTTAGCTGTTCTACCAATTGGTGCAAATTACCCATATTCAGCCGATAACTGAGAGGATGAGCAATTAACCTGGCTGTACTTTCATACAAAGTCGCAATCTCCACCAAACCATTTTCGTTCAAAGTCCGTCCTGTAGAAACTATATCTACAATCGCCTCAGACATCCCCGTAATCGGACCTAGTTCAACTGAACCATATAAAGGAACTATTTCCACAGGTAAATCCAGACTTTGAAAATATTCCCGCGCACAATTCACATATTTAGAAGCAACTCGACCGTGAGCAGGTAAATCTACAGGTAATTTGTAAGGACTAGAGGCTTTTACCGCTACTGACATCCGACAATAACCAAATTGCAAATCTACTAATTGTGCAACTTGCGGCTTTTTTTCACTCAGTACATCATAACCCACAATACCCAGCTGTGCCTGACCATATTCTACATAGACAGGCACATCTTGCGCCCTTACTAGCAGAGCCTTCGCTTGTCCACTAGCATCAGGAATTTGCAGTTGACGGGTTCCGGAATCTAAAAAAGCACTAAAGTCTAATCCCACAGATTGCAGCAGGCGGATGCTATTTTTAAGTAATTCCCCTTTTGGTAGTGCAACAGTCAGCATTCTTTTTTTTGGTGTCTTTGTCTTTGCGGTTCATTATATGCTTAGTACAAGCAGCATGAGAATTTTATTAGTCGATGATGAAGTTGAATTAACTGATCCCTTGAGTCGCGTCTTAGCTCGTGAGGGTTATATTGTCGATGCTGCTTATGATGGAATAAACGGCAGACAACTTGCACAAGCAGGCAGTTATGATTTACTAATTTTAGATTGGATGTTACCTGGAAAAACAGGCTTAGAAATTTGTCAGGAATTACGAAACCAAGCTAAAACTACTCCGGTGCTGTTTCTCACTGCTAAAGATACTCTAGATGACCGTGTGCAAGGTTTAGATGCTGGTGCAGATGATTATTTAGTCAAACCCTTTGAATTGCGGGAGTTATTAGCAAGAGTCCGTGCTTTGTTGCGTCGTTCTGGTCTGGAGTCATACAGCACGACCACAGGACGTTTAGTAGTAGCTGATTTAGAACTTGATATAGAAAATCAAGTCGCTTATCGTCAAGGGCGAATTATTGAACTATCTCAAAAAGAAAGCCAACTGCTACAATATTTAATGGAAAATGTAGGACAATTATTGACTCATGCACAAATAATGCAACATTTGTGGCAAGATGAAGAGCAACCTGGTAGCAATGTTATCGCTGCATTAATTCGCCTATTGCGTCGCAAAGTTGAAGTAGATAATGAATCTACGCTGATCCATACAGTTTACGGTAAAGGCTATCGTTTCGGCTCTACAGTAGTTGAATAATATCAATCTCAATTAACAATTTTTACTTTTTGAAAAATCACAGCTTTTAAATATGCAGGTTTTTTAAATAGGGGAATTAGCAAACTATGGATGGAACATCTAAAGCTATGCTGAATAATGTGCTTGATGCCATCGCCTTGAACGAATTAAAAGATACTATTTGCAATAATATCGTCGAAGAATTTATTCAAATAATTGATTCTTATTTGGAAGATACACCTCAACGTTTGCGATCTCTTAGTAACGCGATTATTCAAGGGAATACAAAAACACTCCAATTAGAAGCTCATTCTCTTAAGTCCAGCAGTGCGATTGTGGGGGCAAAAAACTTATCTTTACTTTGTAAGCAATTAGAAAAATTGGGACGTGATGGCAATATAAATGATGCGGTGTTATTGGTATCTCAAGCTATGGCAGAATACGTGCAAGTAGAGGCAGCACTGCAATGGGAATGCAAGGTACAGCATTCGTAATTCGTAATTCGTAATTCGTAATAGTGCCTACAGTCCCGCTAGGGATACGTAATTAAGTTTTGTAAGAGAAACCTCGCCTAACATACTTGCTACTTATAGAAGCTCTTTACTTAAACCCCCTGAATAAGTTAAATTTCTCTATTCTGCACGCTGGGACGAAGGCTGATTAAATCGTCAATATTGAGTTTCATGGTGCGGCAAATCATATCTAGTGGCAAGTCATTAGCATCGTATCCAAAGGGATTTTCAATTTCTAAACCAATAGCTTCAATACCTAATAGAGTAAAGCTAACTACAGCAGAAATTAACCCAGTCCACCAAGTCAGACTTTGTACTATTTGAAAGGGTAGTAGTAAGCAATACAGCAATAATAATTGCTTAAGATGAATAGAATAAGCCAGAGGAATTGGTGTTTTTAAGATACGTTCACTAGCCCCTAAATTATCCACCAAAATGTTTAATAATTCTTGCATAGCTGCTAACTGGTAGCTATTGATGCAATTACGGTTATATTGCTGTTGTAAATAATCTCCAATCCAGAAAGCCACCTCTATGGGAGGATTATTCATAGTCTTTAATTTAATAAACTTATAATGTGCTATTAATTCTTCTAATTCACTATCTATGGTTTCTCCTCGTAAATGCAGTTTTGTCGCTACAGAAAAAGCAACAAGTAAATTTAAAGCATCAATTTTATGATCTTTATCTCCGGGTTCTATTTCATCAACAGATACCCAAATTTGTCTGGCTAAATTTCGGGTAGTATTTACTAGAGAACCCCAAATTTTTCTACCTTCCCAAAACCGTTCATAAGCTGTGTTTGTACGAAATACTAGTAATAAGCCTAATACGATACTGGGGATAATACTTCCTAAAATAGGTTGGGAAACCGGCCATTTAAAATAATAAAGTATCGAGACTGCTACACCAAAAGCTCCACACCAGAGAACATCTTTATAAATTGTGCCGATGACTGAGCCTTTAACCTGTAATGCTATTTGAAATCCTTGCAGCTTCTTAGTTTTCATGCTGTCACTCTCAACAATAACCCTAAATAATATATTTGGTGAATGGACGTAATTTACGTCCCAAACCCTAAATTCTGCACTAATTCAGTCAAAGTAATACCATGTAAAAGCGCTAAATTTGCCAAATATTCTAATCGGTGTGCTTGTAATTTATCTATCTGTTCACTGAGGTGTAATAATTCTCTATATTCCTCATCTGTAAGTCTTTCTTCTTCTCTTTTAGCTATTAATTTATTGTGATAATTTAGAAAGGTAGAAGGAATATCTAGATGAGTTTGGATCAACAATTCTCCTTCATTTTTTAGCAGGTTATCAGCTTTTTTGTGAGCGTGTAAAATAATAATTTGAGATACAAATTTCTCTAAATCTGGCTGTTTCAACTGCTCAACAGCCTTGAGCAAGTGTTGTAAAGATAATTGAACTTCAAGTTTCACTGTTGACATTTTTTACATCTCGTCAGCTAATTGGTAAATTTTCTATACACATAGACTGATGAAAATCAGTATACAGGATGATGCAAAATTAAAAATTAAAAATTAAAAACAGTTGGAGTAAGGGACTTAAACCCCCTGAATCAGTTCAAATGTGCCGCATCTAAAAAAATACTGATTAAATTAATTATATTCTTACTAAGAAATATTAAGTTCTTATCCCATGTCCGGCTAATCACTTATCAAAAAACATTCTCCGCGTCAGCCTAAATGATAAGTATATCTCTGACGAGACGCTACGCGAACAACCGGACATGATATTACCCCAAAGTAGCCATCATACACTGTTTACAGCAAGAAGCATGAAAATATTTCTCCATGTCTAATATGAAGTTAGATTAAATTCAACAGAACTGTAGAGACGTTGTAGATAACGTCTCTACACTGTGGTTTAATTAACCGAAACTTGGTGTGAGAAAATGTCAATACTTAACAAGTTATCCGCTGAGTGCTGACGATTCTTGTTAGAGGATGTCTGAGAAGTATCAGAATTGATCAAGATCCCCCCTCACCCCCCTTTCCAAGGGGGGATAAATTACTCAAAGTCCTCCTTTTTAAGGAGGATTTAGGAGGATCTACAAGTGTTAGATACCACACGAAAAAGTTTTCAGATATCCTCTTAGAGGTATTAACCAAACCAGTGAGAAGGTTGAGAACCGAGTTGAACAGTTTCACACAGTTGATGACTAATCGAATCTCCTTTTTCTTGGATAATCGAGAAAATGCCTTGGTGAATCAAATTTTGGAGGTGTAATTGTTGTTCTAAAGGATTACGAGATAACTTGTTATTTAAACAGCTATCTTTTTTATCATCAGCTAGGGTAGTTTGACTATCAGAAGTTTCGCTGTAAAATCCAGGAAGCCGATTGATAACAAAGGAAATTAGCTCTTGGCGTAAATCCGGTATGGCAAAAACTTGTTGATAGGGTTGGTATGGATATGTGTCTAAAACACTTTCAATTTCGCCAATGACTGATTTGTGTGTTAACTTGACTGCTGTTGTCATAATTTATGATCTCCTTTTTAATCGAGTCAATGATTGGTGCTACAAAAAAGTTATCTGAATGTAGATTTTGTAATGATAAGCAGTTAGAGGCAGTTTGGGGATCAGACTCCACACCCCTAATCAACTATTTGATCCTGACGAAATATGAGATTGTTAATCTTTGCTGAATTTTAGTTTTAATTTATACTAAAATGAGAGTATAAAATATCTAAAAAAACTCAAGAGACTAATCAATTGGTGACATTCTGTAGCTTTAAAACTAATTATTCCCAATTTACAATAATTTGGCAAAAATCTACATAAAACGCAGCATAAGCTATTGGGGATCAATTATTGATGTCAAATGCGGTTGATTAGTTATACTTGCGGAAGTGGATATTGGGTGACGACACGATTTGGTGATTTATCGATGAGCGTTATCAGTTATAGCAGGAGACGCTTCGCAGACCTTTGGTTCAGAATGCTTATGAAATGGAGAATAGAGAGAAGTGAGATTTTATTAAAATCATCAAAGTTGACTAAAAAAGCCTTTATTCTCCTGACTTGGACTATTCTCTATCCTGAATACTTACTAAAAAATTGACCAAAAACCATAGGATACAAGCCCCGCCCTTGCAGGGCGGCTTTACTTGTGTTAGTATAAATGCCGTAGAAGTTTTCCACGTCAATGATAGTTTTAGAGTTTAAAGTCAAAGGGAAAACAACTCAATATGCAGCCATAAAGAATCACCTTGCTTCTAGCGCGGTGAGTGTCAAATTCTCTAGGAGTAGATGATCTAGTTGATGATCAATTTCACCAGCAGCTGCAAGTCCAGAGAGCATTGCTCCTGCTACTAGATTCCCTCCACACCAATCACCACAGCAAACTAAAGGTGGGGAAGTATTGGCAGATAAACAAGTTACATCTAAAGGAAGACGAGGAAAGGCATAACGCCAGCGATGTATTTGTATCCATTCAGGATTTTTCAGCCAGGGAAGCCCTAAAGATTCAGCAGCTTTCTCTAACATATATTGTCCTACTGGTTGTAAATCTGGGGTTTCTAGATGAGTTTGGGCAAGTTTGGCACTACTTTGCAGTACAAAATGAGGTTGTTCTGATTGGAGACGCTTGCTACTATCGAATCCAATCCATCCTAAATCTGCATGATCAACAAAAGTTAAAGCTTTCCAGTTGGGAAGAGGTTGGGAATGGGCAGGATAACCCATCATCACACTAATAGAAGGGTCAAATTGGATAGAACCTAGGCGATCTAAAAATTCAACATCTAATATAGTTTTTTCTAAGGGTGCTAATAGATCCCAAGCTTGGGGTGAGGGGATAGCGACTACTACGGCTTTGGCGGTTAATTCGGCTTGGTTGGATTCTAGGGTGATACGCCATGTATTTTCCGGGGTGATGTTGAGAGCGATCGCACGCTGATGGAGTAAAATTTCTAAATCTGGAGTCAGCGCTTTCGCTATCGCACTCATTCCCGCTGGTGCAACATAATATAATCCAGCTTTTTGTGTCCTGACTCCTGAGTCTACGTGGAATTTATCAACAGTATCTGTCCAAAGTTCGATAATATGGCGATCGCGCAATATCTCCACAAACCTGCTGAACAATTCACCTTGAGGCTGAATATAACAAGCACCATGATCAGCACAAGTTCCCTGTAAACGTCGTGTAGCAACTCTTCCTCCCACACCACGAGACTTTTCGACAACTACCACGGAATAACCAGCTTGACGTAACTGCTGGGCGCAGACTAAACCGGATATCCCAGCACCAATTATGGCAATATCAGTCATACTATTTTTGGATTTTAGATTTTGAATGGGAAAGGCTAGATCATCCTGATTTTATGACTGCCGAAAGCTGATAGTAGAATAAAGTACAGACAATCTGCACAAAAAGGAGGATCAGAAATTGGATGAACTGAGGCCAGTACTAGAGTTAGCCACAGAAGAGGAACTACAGGACTTAACAGCTATTCTGTTTAGTCGTAAGTTCAATCCCCTCGATTATGTTCACACACCAGAACCCATCGTAGTGCAAAGTCAAAACCACGAAGCTTGGTTAGACACCATAGAAAACCGCTTTCGTTTTTTAGCAGCTGATGGGATGACGGTATTACGGGGACGTAGTTACCAAGTCACTTACCGACAAACATTAATTCAAGTCTGTAAGTATCTGAAAATAGCCTATTATCAAAATTTAACAACAGTCGATTTAGAAGCAGAAATATTTTTGCATCTGCTAGGAAAAGTTTGGAAAAAGTTACCAGAACAAGAACAGCAAAAATTAACCGCACAAGTGCAGCAACAGCTTTTAACATCAGAACTTAAAAAACCATTACCACTGTCATTACAAAAAGATCCTTTAGGATTAATTTTTAAAGGTGGTAGCGCCTTAGCTGTAACTTCTGTCATCCAACCATTTGTACTCAAACAAATTGCCAAACAATTTGCTCTCCATTTTGCTACTTATCAAGCGGCTAAACAAGCAGCAATTACAGGAACAGGAGTAGCCAGCAAACAGTTTCAAGGCTATGTAACGGCACAAATGGCGCGACGAAGTATGACTTTAAGTGCGGCTCGTTATGGTGCAGTTCGCAGCATTTTTGCGATTGTGGGGCCAATGATGTGGACTTGGTTTTTGGCTGATTTGGGGTGGAGAGCGATCGCAACTAACTACGGTCGAATTATCCCTACTATCTTTACCCTAGCGCAAATTCGTCTTACCCGTGCAGAATGTTGGGAGCCAGCTTGAACAAGGCTTTTTATCATCCCAACCCCCGTTTACAAATCCCTTGGAATTTTCTACAATTTGGACTACTATCTTTCCCAATTAGTCCATTTTTGGGCGGTATCTCTATAGTTGTGGCATCATTGCTCACTTGGCGCAAACAATACCATATCATTAGCGATCGCCCAATTCACAAGGGATTTGCTTTTTTGAGTATATTACTACTCATTACCACCGGATTTGCCTCTCACAAACTAGAGGCTTTTTTGGGTTTATTCAATTTAGTACCCTTCTTTTTGTTTTTTACGGGACTAACTCCCCTCATTCAAACACCTGCCCAATTACGACAAATCTCTTGGATCATGGTGTTTGGTTCTGTCCCGGTTTTAATACTAGGCTTTGGGCAATTATTTTTCAGTTGGAATTTCCAAGTTCAGTTTTTATGGATTGTTTTAGATTGGACAGTTGCACCAGGGGGATTACCACCAGGACGCATGGCTGCTAACTTCATGCACGCTAATACTTTAGCCGCATATTTAGTAACTATTTTCATTTTGGGTTTAGGTTTATGGCTAGAAAACTATCACCAACTTAAGCAAAAAAATCGTCGGATTATCTTCTTAACAATTACAGTATTAGCTAATTTTATCGCCTTAATTTTAACTAATTCTCGCAACGGCTGGGTTATCGCTATTAGTGCTTGTTTAGCCTATGCTTTATATAAAGGTTGGCGATTAATTGTTGCTACTGTTGTCAGTATTGCCAGTAGTTTTTTATTAGCAGCTTTTGCACCAGCACCGATTTCTCAATTTTTCCGTAGCTTCGTTCCCTACGTGATTTGGGCGCGGTTAAATGATGATATGTATCCTGATAGACCAGTAGCATTAATGCGAAAAACTCAATGGCAATTTGCTCTTAATTTAACTCAACAACATCCTTTAACTGGTTCAGGTTTACGCAGTTTTAGCGGACTCTATAAAGCAGCGATGCAAATTGATGTAAATCATCCCCACAATTTATTTTTAATGCTGTCTGCGGAAACTGGTTTGATTACTACTTTGCTATTTTGTGGTTTACTAGTTTGGATATTAATTGCCGCTAGTCAACTTTTGTGGAAATCTAAATCTATAGAACCAGAAAATAGATTAATCTTCTTTAGTTATTTGATCACCTTTATCGGCTGGATATTATTTAATACTGTTGATGTCACCACTTTTGATATTCGCTTGAATACTCTCTCTTGGGTATTTGTCGCTGCATTGTGCGGAGTTATTTATCAATATCAATCACGTCATAAATTGATAGATAATTAAAATTACAATCCTCGCACTATTCCCACTTTTTCAGTCAGCCCTAAATATAGAAATAGTATTTGAATTTTGAAAAAATCTAAGTATTTGTAGGGTGCGTTACGGCTTTGCCTAACGCACCTTAAACTTGATTAATGGTGCGTTACGCTACGTATCTTTTGAGGATTGTAAGAGTGTGGGGTGTAGGGGAGGGAAGCCCTTACCCTTAGTCTTCAGAAATTTAAACTAAGTGTAAATTATGAATAAATTTATCATCTGGCAGATAATGTGGACAATTATTTGCTTCTTTTGCATGAAATCTTTGTTTAAAAAATTGACAGTATATAGGTATATCTTTCTCTTTATGAACAATTATTCTATGATGGCGACAGAAAAAACAATTTTTATATAAAAATAATAGTAGAGAAGCATTATTGTCAATATTTTTATGAGAGTTTACTTTGCTTTTTAACTTATGAATACATATGCCATGACAGAAATCTTTTGTTTGTTCCCTTCTAAAATTCCAGAAGTCTATCTTATCATTTTCTGACAAAAGCCGATCATTAATAAGCTTAATATCATGTTCATTATTGATGTTTATTTCAATAATACGCTGTTCTGATTGCCTTTTTTCTAGCGTAGACTTATGGGTTACTGCTATTTCTACAAAAATTTTCTCTCCCTTTTCATTACTAAGTAGCAAGTCAGGAATAAACGAACCATCTTTGGGTTCTAACTTAATGTCTTTAAAGTATTGAGTTAAATCAAATTTATGTTTACCCTTACTGAAAATGCAGGGAACTAGAAATTCTTCCTCGTAAAAGCTACAGTATTTAGTAAAGCTGATTTCTATCCAAAAAGGTTGATGTTCTTGCAAACAAGTATTATAAATTTCGTAAAATTTGAGCTTTGCCAATTTGTGCAAGTAAGTTTCAGGAGAACATTCAATATCTGCCTTATGGCGAAAATGCTTTCTCCTTTTTTCTCCCAAGACAGGAACTAGGAGATTATCGCATGATATACACTTGAATTGTTCACGTCTGACTTCTGAACTAGCAATTAAGTTATCAACATTTATAGTTCTACCAGTTGAGTTGATAGCGTATTGGTATTTTACAGTTTCCATATCAACCAATAAGATTTATACCATCAATCCCAGTATACTAAAATTGGCTCAATAACCATAAAAGTAATTATTGCTTCCATTACTGAAATTATGCTCCTGATAGTTATTTTTTTCAATTTTCAATTTTTAATTTTTCATTCCCCTCCTGCGGTACTGGTGTAAACAGTAGGTAAAATGGGTATGTCCGTAATTAAAACCTTATGCCTAGTACAGCTGATTTTCTGCAATACACCCAATGGTCAGGTATTGCGACGATAGTATTCGCAGTCCTGACAATCTTGGCTTTCCTTCTCAAATGGGGCTTTCGCTTTCGACTGGTGGGAACAACAGGCTTTATGCTGGTACTAACAGCGGGGTTATTTTCACTTTCCCTCGTTCCTCTGAGTCGCACAGTTATTCCGGGTGCTGTGAAATACACCCTAGTTTATGACAACGGTTCTAACCAAACGGTAATTACAACCGCACCGGAAATTACCCCCACGCAATTAGAAGCAACTTTACGTCAAGCAGCTAGTAATCTCTATTCTCCTGGTCGTTTAGGTAGCGGCAATAACAAGCAACTGACAGTCCGCGCTCGCACCATTATCCACTCAGAACCAGGGTTGTCTGTACCCGTGTACTTGGGTCAAGTAAACCGCGCTTTAACCAGCCGTGAAGACCCAGAAATGGCAGTAGAAGTTTATTTAGACAAGTTTGCTTCATTACCAAAACCTACGGCTTCATAGGGAATAGGGAATAGGTGACAGGTGACAGGGAATAGGGAATAGGGAATAGGGAATCGGTGATAGGAAACAGTGAATCGGCAAGAGTTAGAAGGTTATTCTCCCCATCTCCCCATCTCCCTATCTCCCCATCTCCCCATCTCCCCATCTCCCCATCTCCCCATCTCCCTATCTCCCCATCTCCCCATCTCCCCATCTCCCTATCTCCCCATCTCCCCATCTCCGCGTCCCCTGCACCCTGCCTTCTGTTGTATATTTTTTCCTATTCCTTATTACACAATTTTTTTGTCACCTATAATACAATAAAGATTATTTTAAAATTTGATTAAGAAGTATCAATACTTTTGGCAAAATAGTGACCATGCCTAATCAACATTCTACTGAAACTTTGTCTACTCAAACCTCTAGTTCATTTTTGAGCCTGACTGTTTCCCCTGGGAAAGTAATTCGCGGTGCGGGTGTGTTGTCCACAGTTGCGTCTGAAGTCGCTCGTTTGGGAACTCGTCCGTTTATTGTGTCAGGAAACCATACTCTCCATATTAGCCAAGAGAGTTTACAACCTATTTTTCAATCCCAAGAATTACATACTGTCTCAGTTTCTTATGGTGTTGATTGTTGTGAAGCGAGTCTGAAAGCTTTACGCAAAGCCGCCAAGGAACATAAGGCTGATATCATTGTCGGTGTTGGCGGTGGTAAAGCTTTAGATACGGCTAAATTAGTTGCCCATCAATTGAAGTTACCAGTTGTGACAATTCCCACCTCTGCGGCTACCTGTGCGGCGTGGACTGCCCTTTCTAATGTATATTCGGCAACGGGGGCATTTTTGTATGATGTGGCTTTATCTCGCTGTCCAGATTTGCTGATTTTGGATTATGATTTGATTCAGACTGCACCCCAAAGAACTTTAGTGGCAGGAATTGGGGATGCGATCGCTAAATGGTATGAAGCATCAGTTAGTAGTGGACATTTACAAGAAACTCTAATTATTGCCGCAGTCCAGCAAGCACGGGTTTTACGAGATATTTTGTTCCAAAAATCCGCCGTTGCTTTACAATCGACCGGGAGCGAAGTTTGGCAAGAAGTGGTAGACGCAACAGTTTTACTCGCTGGTGTAATTGGTGGACTTGGTGGCGCACAATGTCGCACAGTTGCCGCCCATGCCGTCCATAATGGCTTAACTCACATTGCTGGACATGGTAGCATTCACGGGGAAAAAGTCGCCTATGGCATCTTGGTGCAATTGCGGTTAGAAGAAATGATCCAGGGAAATCAATTAGCAGCATCAGCAAGACAACAATTGTTGAAGTTCTATGCAGAGATTGGACTACCCCAAAAATTAGCAGATTTGGGATTAGGTAATATCACTCTGGGCGAATTACAAACAGCAGCAGAAACTAGTTTAGAACCGAATTCTGATATCCACCGTTTACCATTTAATGTGGCGTTAGAACAATTAATGGCCGCAATGGTTTCTACCACTGCACCAAACCAATTAAAAATTAAAAATTAAAAATTAAAAATTAAAAATGGGTAATAGGTAATTGGTAATTGGGGATTGGTGATAAGTGATTAAGTTATTCTTAATTTTCTCCGCGTCCCCGCGTCCCCGTGTCTCCCCTATTCCCTGCCCCCTGCCTCTTCCCTGTTCCCTATTTCTATTTCGAGGTGAATGAATGAATTTGAGTTGGATTACTCCCGCAGAACGGATACAAAAATTGCCACCTTATGTATTTGCCCGTTTGGACGAATTAAAGGCTAAGGCTAGAGAACAAGGGTTAGACTTGATTGATTTGGGTATGGGAAACCCGGATGGACCCACACCCCAACCTGTAATAGAAGCCGCAATGGCAGCTTTGCAAAATCCTGCTAATCACGGTTATCCACCGTTTGAAGGGACTGCGAGTTTCCGCAAGGCAATTACTAAATGGTACAATCGCCGTTATGGTGTGGTACTTGATCCTGATAGTGAGGCTTTACCACTGCTGGGTTCTAAGGAAGGGTTGGGACATTTAGCGATCGCTTACATCAACCCCGGTGATACTGTTTTAGTACCTTCACCATCCTATCCTGTTCACTTTCGTGGCCCCATCATTGCTGGGGGAGTTATCCACAATTTAATTCTTAAAGAAGAAAATAACTGGTTAATTGATTTAGCTGCTATTCCTGAGGAAGTTGCCAGAAAAGCCAAAATCCTCTATTTCAACTATCCCAGTAATCCTACCGCCGCCACCGCCCCTCGTGAATTCTTTGAAGAAATTGTTGCTTTTGCGCGGAAGTATGAAATCCTCTTAGTTCATGATTTATGTTATGCAGAATTAGCTTTTGATGGTTATCAACCCACTAGCTTGTTAGAAATTCCCGGTGCGAAAGATATCGGTGTCGAGTTTCACACCCTCTCTAAAACTTATAATATGGCAGGTTGGCGCGTTGGTTTTGTCGTCGGCAATCGTCATGTGATCCAAGGTTTACGGACTTTAAAAACCAATTTGGATTATGGCATTTTTTCCGCTTTACAAACAGCAGCAGAAACAGCTTTACAACTTCCTGATTCTTATTTACATGAAGTCCAACAACGTTACCGCACCCGTCGAGATTTTCTCATTGATGGTTTAGGAAAATTGGGTTGGAATATTCCCAAAACCGAAGCCACAATGTATCTATGGGTAAAATGTCCTGTAGGCATGAATTCCACAGACTTTGCTTTAAATATTTTGCAGCAAACTGGTGTGGTTGTCACTCCTGGTAATGCTTTTGGTGTTGGTGGTGAAGGCTATGTGAGAATTAGTTTAATTGCCGATTGCGATCGCTTGGGTGAAGCTTTACAAAGATTTAAAGAAGCTGGAATTCGCTATCAACCAGAAGCAGCGGTTTCTGCTTCATAAATTTGAATACAAGGGGTTAAAATTGAGTTAGAACTAAAATTTGAATGGGATGAAGATAAAGCTAAATTAAATCAGAAAAAACATGGTGTTTCTTTTGACGAAGCAGTTTCGATATTTAATGATCCTTTATCTATCAGCTTTGACGATCCTGAACATTCATTAGGAGAGAATCGCTATATTATAATAGGATTATCCAATCAAGGTAGATATTTATTTGTTTCCTATGCAGATCGTAATGATAAAATCCGGTTAATTAGTGCAAGATTAGTTACACCTAAAGAAAGGAAATATTATGAACGAGAAAATACAATATGAATTAGACGATGACTTAAAAGAAGAATATGATTTAAGTCAACTAAAAAATCCTATTCGGGGTAAATATTATCAACAGTATCAAGAAGGATATAGTGTTACTATTCACCATGAAGATAGGACAACAACAGTAGAAAATTTCCCTAAACAAAATGATATAATTGTTCTTGATCCTGACGTGAAACAATACTTTCCTGATTCAGAATCAGTTAATTCTACTTTAAGGAGTTTAATTAAATTAATTCCTAAGAGATAGTAAATTGCTACACCAATTTCAATCCACTTATTGCTGATAGCTTGGGTGAAGCTTTGCAAAGATTTAAAGAAGCAGGAATTTGTTATCAATCAGAAGCAGTAGTTTCTGCGTCATAATTGAGGAAACACGGGGACGCGGAGAAAATTAAGAATAACTTAATTACCAATCACCAATCACCAATTACCAATCACCAATCACCAATCACCAATCACCAATTACCAATCACCAATCACCAATCACCAATCACCAATCACCCAATTTTTAATTTTTAATTTCAAATAATGCCAATTGCTACTCACAATTCAATTTTAGCTGGTTTTCATGCCCTCTCTGACCCGATTAGAATCAGCGTCCTAGAATTGCTGCGTCAGCGTGAACTTTGTGTATGTGATTTATGTGATGCTTTAGAGATAAGTCAATCAAAACTGTCTTTTCATCTCAAAACACTCAAAGAAGCTGGCTTAGTTAATGCCCGTCATGAAGGACGCTGGATTTATTACAGTTTAAATTTGCCCCAATTTCAGGTTTTAGAACAACATTTAGCAGATTTTCGCCTCAACCATATCATGTCCACACCTCGTTCTTGCTGTGATTAACAAGCTGGATAATATCAAGACGGTGAGTCTCCTATCCAATACATCAAGTTTTTTTGATTAATTTTTATATATAATGCTATCCTTGTGCTTGACATATCAATTTTTTTTGAAATGATAGAGAAATACTGTTAGGATCAGCAATACAGGTCAGGTCAGTGAAAACAACAGCGACTAAATTGGCTTTAACGGTTGGGATGTTTACATTTGTGACTAGCTGTGCCAGTACATCCAACTCATCAATTCAAACTCAACAAGCAACACAAGTGACTGATTCAGCAAAGGTCACAATCATCAAAATAGATGGTTCTAGTACAGTTTATCCGATTACCCAAGCGATCGCTAAAGAGTTTCAAGCCGACTCCAAAAATAACGCCCAAGTAAAAGTCAGCATTTCCGGGACTAGCGGAGGTTTTGAAAAATTCTGCACTGGAAAAACAGACATCAGTAACGCCTCTCGGCCGATTACCGAGACAGAGATGGCAGCTTGTAAAAAAAATGGCGTTCCCTATATAGAATTACCCATTGCCTTTGATGCCCTAACCGTAGCTGTTAACCCCCAAAACAACTGGGCAAAAGACATTACAGTAGCCGAACTAAAAAAGATATGGGAACCAGAAGCTGAAGGAAAAATTACCCGTTGGAACCAAGTACGCGCTTCTTGGCCAGACCGCCCAATTAAATTATACGGTGCTGGCGATAAATCCGGAACCTTTGACTATTTTACCGAAGCAGTTGTTGGTAAAGCCAAAGTCAGCCGCAAAGATTACACAGCCAGCGAAGATGATGAAGTGTTAGTTGCAGGTATTAATAAAGACCCTGATGCATTGGGTTACTTTGGCTATGCTTACTACGAAGAAAACAAAGATAAATTAAAAGTCGTAGCAGTTAATAACGGCAAAGGGGCTGTTTTACCATCACGAGAAACAGTAGAAAAAGCCAAGTATCAACCACTTTCTCGACCCTTATTTATATATGTC
Organism: Anabaena lutea FACHB-196; assembly: GCF_014698305.1. Taxonomy (GTDB): domain Bacteria; phylum Cyanobacteriota; class Cyanobacteriia; order Cyanobacteriales; family Nostocaceae; genus Anabaena; species Anabaena lutea. The sequence continues at coordinate 44,491 of NZ_JACJST010000009.1, forward strand.
AATCTTTGGTCTAGCAAAAACAAAAGTGTAGTCTACAAGTTTGCAGACTTCTACATTAAAAAAGCAGCAACTACAGCTATTTCTGTCGGCTATGTTCCTTTAGCAGAGGAAGCTTACAAACTTGATTACGTTCACTTATACAAAGGCAAAATAGGAACAGTATTTGCTGGAAAGTCGCAATTTGACTTGACACTGGGAGAATTATTGCGTAAACAAAAGGATTTTTAACATGGCAATTCGTGTAGGAATCAATGGATTTGGTCGCATAGGAAGGCTTAATCTCCGGGCTGCTTGGGGTTGGAAAGAACTAGAATTTGTACATATTAATGAAACTAAAGGTGGTGCAGAAGCAGCAGCGCACTTGCTCAAATTTGATTCTGTACATGGACGCTGGAAACCGGAAGTTGAAGCTGTAGAAAACCAAGTTTTGATTGATGGTAAATCCCTGAGTTTTAGTGAATATTCTCTACCAGGTGAAGTTCCTTGGGAAGACTTTGGTGTTGATATAGTTTTGGAATGTTCTGGTAAGTTTAGAACACCCGCTTCCCTAGAACATTATTTTAAAAGAGGTGTGCAGAAAGTCATTGTTGCTGCACCAGTAAAAGAAGAAGCTTTAAATATTGTCATCGGTGTAAATGATCACCTTTATCAACCTGAACAACATCATTTATTAACTGCTGCTTCTTGCACTACAAACTGTTTAGCCCCAGTGGTAAAAGTAATTCATGAAGGCTTAGGAATTAAGCATGGAATAATTACCACAATTCATGACAATACTAATACTCAAACTATAGTCGATGCACCTCATAAAGATTTGCGTCGCGCTAGGGCTACAAGTATGTCATTAATTCCTACTAGCACAGGTTCAGCTACAGCTATCGGGTTAATTTATCCAGAATTAAATGGTAAATTGAATGGTTTAGCAGTGCGTGTACCTTTGTTAAATGCTTCTTTAACAGATTGTGTATTTGAAGTTGTTCGCCAGACAACTGTAGCAGAAATTAATGGTTTGTTGAAAACAGCTTCTGAACAAGAACCATTAAAAGGAATTTTGGGTTATGAAGAACGTCCTTTAGTGTCAATTGATTATAAAGATGATCCTCGTTCTTCAATTATTGATGCCCTTTCCACAATGGTTGTAGATGAAACTCAAGTGAAAATTCTGGCTTGGTATGACAATGAATGGGGTTATGCTAATCGCATGGTGGAATTAGCACGAAAAGTGGCTTTAAGTTTGCAGAAATAATGGTTTGGAAGGGGTGGAATTTTGTTTCTACCCCACAAAGATTTTTTTTCACGCAGAGACGCGGAGAGTAAGAGTTTAAGATTTGGCATTGTAAATTTTTTAGTGAATTTTTAATCATGGCTTCTACTACCAGTTCTAGTGCTAATTTAAAGAACTACGCTTTAGTTACTTTAGCTTATTGGGGTTTCACTATTACTGATGGTGCTTTGCGAATGTTGGTGTTGCTTTATTTTAATAAAATTGGTTATACACCTCTGCAAATTGCCTCTCTGTTTCTGTTTTATGAAGTTTTTGGTATTGTTACAAATTTTTTAGGCGGTTGGATTGGTTCGCAATTTGGATTGAAAGTTACTCTTTACACAGGTATTGGTTTACAAATTTTCTCTTTGGTGATGTTGTCTTGGTTAAATCCTAATTGGGTACAGTGGGTTGCAGTTCTTTATGTGATGGTTGCACAGGCTTTTTCAGGAATTGCGAAAGACTTAACTAAGATGAGTACTAAAAGTGCTATTCGTTTGGTAGTTCCTCAAGATGCTCAATCTTCTTTGTTTAAATGGGTAGCAGTTTTAACGGGTTCTAAAAATGCTTTGAAGGGGGTTGGATTTTTTGTTGGTAGTGCAATTTTAGCTTTATTTGGGTTTGTGAATGCCCTGTTAATAATGGCTGGTGGACTATTTTTAATTATGTTCACTGGGTTGATGTTGCCAAAGGGAATGGGCAAAATCAAGAAGAAGGTTAAGTTTAGTCAACTGTTTTCTAAAAGCAAAGAAATTAATATTTTGTCTGCGGCTAGATTCTTTCTTTTTGGTTCGAGAGATGTGTGGTTTGTGGTGGCTTTACCGGTGTTTTTGCGTGAGAGTTTGGGTTGGTCTTTTTATCAGGTGGGAGGGTTTTTGGCTTGTTGGGTAATCGGTTACGGAATTATTCAATTTTTAGCACCAACTTTGATACAACGGTTTGGTTCCGGCCGTCCACCACAATCTCAGACTATTCAATTTTGGACTTTTACTTTAACTGCTGTTCCCTGTGCGATCGCACTTGCTCTCCAAATCGGTTTACCTGCTAATCTAGTAATTATTGGTGGACTCCTCATATTTGGCGTGGTATTTGCTTTCAATTCCGCAGTTCATTCCTATCTAGTATTAGCATTTACCGATGATGACAAGGTAGCCTTAAATGTTGGTTTTTATTATATGGCTAACTCTGGTGGTCGTCTCGCAGGTACAGTATTATCCGGTTTAGTTTATCAGTTCTCAGGTTTAGTCGGTTGTCTGTGGACATCAGCATTTTTTGTTTTAGCAGCAGCTTTAGTTTCTCTGAAATTACCAAATCCCAAACCGAGTCAAAATATTGCGTGGAAAGCCGGCGACGGTGATTAAAATAATTCGTAATGCCTCTTTCAGAGGAGCTATGCCTACGGCACGCTACGCGAACGCTAACGTAATTCGTAATTCATATGATAATCCAAATCCCATCTTCTTTAATTTCTCATAACCGCCTAATACCCATTTCCAAACCCTTACATACACCTGTTAAAAAATCTAAATCCAAAGTCGCAATAGTGTCACTCGGTTTGTGATAATGAGGATTCCGCATGAAAGCAGTATCCGTCACCATCATCGCTGGATAACCTCCGTCCCAAAAAGGTGCATGATCACTAAGTCGAGTTTGGGGAACCATTAAACCCCGGTTTGGTGTCGGTAGCCACTGACTAGATACTCCCACTTGACGAATACTCCTACTTAGACTGATTAAATCAGCCAAAGTCCGAAAATTGCCAATTAAAGCAATAAAATCACCAGAATTTGGATAAAAAAGTTCTAGAGGCGATGGGTATTTTTGAGAACCAGCAGTAAAGTCTCGATATCCCAACATTTCCAAAGATATCATCAGGCGTATACGTTGCTTTTGCTCGCGTAACAAAGCTGCATAATCAGCACTACCCAGTAAGCCATATTCTTCCATATCAAAAGCAACTAGTCGCAAAGGATATCTGGCTGGTTGCCCAGCAAAACTTCTGGCAAATTCTAATAAAACTGCCACACCTGTAGCGTTATCATCAGCTGCTACTGTACCAGGTACGCCATCATAGTGAGCGCCAATTAAAATAGGTGGTAAATCTGTCTTTTGCTTTTCGGCGGCAGCGGGTAAATTTAAAATCAAGTTTTCACACCTCTTACTTCCTACTTGAAAGGTGTGGATTTCCACACTTCCCCATTGTGCAAATTGTTGGCGAATGTATTCTTGAACAAAGAAATGACCCGCAGTCGCCATATATGGATCGCGTTCTCTCGCTATGTGCTGAAGGTGATTTTGTAACCGCAGTTTTAAATTCAAAGTAGTGATTAGTGATTAATAAAATTCTTACCTGTTAAGAGTTCCCTGTTCTCTCTCTTCAAATGCTATCCTAGTGCAAGCAAGTAGCGCCTCAAGCTAAAATTTATTTAATTCCTGATTGAATGATGATAATTATACCATTGGGCGGTTTTCATCATTTAGCACCAAGCTAGAGGTAGTCCAGCCATATAATAATAAATTTATAAAAGACGCTTAGGAGAAGAGTAACGCATGGGCAAGGTAGTCGGCATCGACTTGGGTACAACCAACTCAGTAGTCGCCGTGATGGAGGGTGGCAAGCCGGTGGTGATTGCCAATGCGGAAGGAATGCGAACCACCCCCTCCGTGGTTGGTTTTAGTAAAGAAGGTGAAAGGGTCGTTGGGCAAATGGCAAGACGACAAACCGTCCTCAATCCCCAAAATACCTTTTTTGCAGTTAAACGCTTTATTGGGCGCAAGTATGGCGAATTAAACCCAGATTCTAAGCGTGTACCCTATACCATCCGCAAAGATGAAATGGGCAGTATTAAAGTTGCCTGTCCTCGTCTGAATAAGGAATTTGCCCCAGAAGAAATTTCGGCGATGATCCTCAAGAAATTGGCAGATGATGCTAGTCGCTATTTGGGGGAACCTGTGACTGGGGCTGTGATTACTGTTCCTGCTTATTTTAATGATTCCCAGCGGCAAGCAACCCGTGATGCGGGCAGAATTGCTGGTTTAGAGGTACTGCGAATTCTCAATGAACCCACGGCGGCATCTTTGGCTTACGGATTAGATCGGGGTGACACAGAAACTATCCTAGTCTTTGACTTGGGTGGTGGTACTTTTGATGTATCGATTCTGGAAGTAGGTGACGGCATATTTGAAGTTAAATCCACTAGTGGAGATACTCAGCTAGGTGGTAATGATTTTGACAAAAAAATAGTTGATTGGTTAGCAGATGAGTTTTTAGAAGCAGAAGGTTTAGACTTAAGACGCGATCGCCAAGCCTTGCAACGTTTGATGGAAGCAGCAGAAAAAGCCAAAATAGAACTTTCTGCCGTCAGCGTCACCGATATTAACTTACCCTTCATCACCGCCACAGAGGACGGTCCCAAGCACCTAGAAACTCGCATGACGCGATCGCAATTTGAAGGCTTGTGCGGTGACTTAATCAGTCGAGTGCGAACCCCTGTAAAAAGGGCGCTCAAAGATGCCGGACTCTCTCCTGTAGATATTGAAGAAGTTGTACTAGTAGGCGGTTCCACAAGGATACCAATGGTGAAACAGCTAGTACGTGATTTAATTGGGACTGAACCCAACGAAAACGTTAACCCTGATGAAGTGGTGGCGGTGGGTGCAGCTATTCAGGCAGGGATTCTCGCAGGTGAACTCAAGGATGTACTGCTTTTAGATGTCACGCCTCTATCTATGGGCTTAGAAACCATCGGCGGTGTGATGAAAAAACTTATTCCCCGCAACACAACTATACCAGTACGGCGCTCTGACATTTTTTCCACTTCTGAAAATAACCAAAATAGCGTCGAAATCCACGTTGTCCAGGGTGAGCGGGAAATGGCAGCAAATAACAAGTCTTTAGGACGGTTCAAGCTGTATGGTATTCCGCCAGCACCAAGAGGTATCCCCCAAGTTCAAGTATCATTTGATATTGATGCTAACGGTATTTTACAGGTGACAGCCTTAGATCGCACCACTGGACGCGAACAGAGTATTACCATCCAAGGCGCTTCTACCTTGAGTGAGTCAGAAGTGAATCGCATGATTCAAGATGCTCAAAAATACTCCGAAGTTGACCGGGAACGCAAAGAACGGGTAGAAAAACGCACTCGTTCTGAAGCATTGATTTTACAAGCCGAACGGCAATTGCGAGAAGTAGCCTTAGAAATGGGGATGCAATTTGCCCGTAACCGTCGTCAACGCATTGATAATATTTCTCGTGAACTGCGGGAAAGTTTAAAAGAAAATGACGATCGCGGAATTGACCAAGCTTACGCAGATCTGCAAGATGCTCTGTATGAGCTAAATCGAGAAGTCCGTCAGTATTATGCTGAGGATGAAGACGAAGACTTGTTTGGTGCAATCCGTGACATTTTCACTGGTGACAAAGAACGAGAACGGGATTCTTCTAGAGAAACCTATCGAGAACGTGATTCTTATAGCCGGGACTATGGTAGGGATAATGGCAGAGACTATGGTAGGGACAATCGTTCTTCCTCCTATGATAGCCGTCCAGCACCCAAGAAGCGTCCCAGCTACCAGGATAACTGGGATGATGAGGATGACTGGCTGTAATTCAATTTTGGATTTTAGATTTTGCGGAAAGTTGCGTGGGCGGCTATGCCGACTTGAGCAAACTTTCCAAGACGGATTTTGGACTTCGCTAAAATCTAAAATCAACTATTGACCAACGCTACTGTTGAGGAAATAGGTGACAGGTAACAGACTGACAACTAAATAACTAATAACTAATAACTGATAACTGATTAACTGACTTATGCAAAATTTGCAGAATTTTCGAGATTATTACGAAATTTTGGGAGTAGATAAAGATGCCTCTAGCGAAGAAATTAAAAAGGTATATCGCAGGTTAGCAAGGCAATATCACCCTGATCTTAATCCCGGTAACAAGGAAGCAGAAGAAAAATTTAAGATTATCGGTGAGGCTTATGAAATCCTTTCCGACCCCAGCAGGCGATCGCAATACGACCAGTTTAGCCGCTACTGGAAACAAAAAGGCTTTGCTGGTGGTAAACAAACACCAAAACCAAAAGGCTGGGGAGATCGTTCTAACAGCCGCAGCAGCAATCAGGAAGTAGACCCCAGTGAATTTTCAGATTTTGAAAGTTTTATTAATCAAGTAATTGGTGTCAGCAGTCGCCAAGATACCAGAAATGGCTCAGGTTCTAGCACCTCTAGCACACCGAACGACCCGTTTCGGACTCCCAGAACCAAAGTCGCATACACAGTCAACACCCCACCCCGCACCACTCGCAGGGATATAGAAGCCCGCTTGACTTTACCCCTAGAAAAAGCTTATCAAGGTGGTAATGAACGTATTCGCTTAGAAGATGGGCGATCGCTCGAAGTAACTATGCCCCCAGGTATGGTAACAGGCCAAACCATCCGTCTGCGAAATCAAGGCATTGGTGGCGGCGATTTATACTTAAAAATTACCGTTGACCCCCATCCGTTATTTAAAATAGAAGGCTCTAATATATTCTGTCAAGTTCCCGTGACTCCCAGTGAAGCAGTTTTAGGTGGACAAGTGGAAGCACCCACTTTAGATGGTCCTGTAAAAATGACCATTCCCCCCGCAGTCAGATCCGGTCAAAGATTTAGATTAGCAAATAAAGGTTATCCCGCAGAAGGTGGTAAACGCGGTGATCAATTAGTAGAAATTCAAATAGTCACACCGAAAAATATTACAGATGAAGAAAGACAACTTTATGAAAAATTGCGGGAAATAGAAACCTTTAAACCTCGCGCTGATTTAATTTAATTGTCAGAATCAGGATGTCCAGGATTTAAGGAAGAACAGGATTAAGGGGTATTCTGTGTAATTAAAGGTTGTCCATTGTTCATCTAAAGTGTGCGTTTTTAGTTGTTTAATGGCGCGACTCAGAAAGAATTTGTCTTCCTCAATACTCTTATGACTTTTGCGCTACCTGAACAAATTAACAATATTTCGCATCTTATACAATCCGAGTTTGAGTTAGAAATTTCTCCTAGACTTCTTGAGGGTGTAAATAAATAATTGTGATGTAGATAAAATATAAACTACAGGAATTACGCAACTGGCACAGTGATCGCTGAAATTAAGTTCACTTTGGGAACAAAGAACCTCACAAGAAAGCAGGACTTACGCAACTGGCACAAGCGATCGCCTCTTATAATCTAGAGAAATTTTTGTATTATTTGTATGATAATGCAAATTGAAATGTAGTTCATTTACCTGAAAATATCTATACTTTTAGCCACCCTAACTAGATTTAGAAAAAATGTGTACACTATTATCTGTTACAGATAATTCTACCTTTGTACCTACTGCTAAGACTTGATTAGTCATGAGTCGTGCATGAATCTCTTTTCCAGAAAGGGTTTTTAAACAGTATTGATATTCCCGTCCTAAAAACCGCCGGGTAGTAATAACAACAGAAGCATCCGAAGCTGGTTTTAAAATTAAGTCTTCTTGACGGATCATAATTTCGCCAGAATCACAATTATGATCAGCTGGTATGGTAAAATTACCAACTTCGGTTTCCCATAAATTACCTTGACGACGAGCAGGAATAAAGTTAGCTTGAGTGACAAATTCGGCCACAAATCGGGATGATGGATGGGTATAAATTTCTTCTGGTGTGCCTAATTGTTCTAAATTTCCTTGCTGCATGACTCCAACTATATCCGATATAGCCAGTGCTTCTTCTTGATCATGGGTGACGAAAATAGCTGAAGTCCCTGCTAATTTGAGAATATCTCGAATTTCTTCCCGCAATCTTAATCTAACTTGAATATCTAGATTACTTAATGGTTCATCTAAAAGCATAATCTGGGGTTTTGGTGCTAAAGCCCTAGCTAAAGCTACTCGTTGCTGTTGTCCCCCAGAAAGTTCGTAGGGGTAGCGTTTTTCTAAACCTTGGAGTCTAACTAATTCTATAACTTCAGCGACTCGCTTTTGTTTTTGCTCTTTACTAAATTGTTTTAAGCCAAAAGCAACATTTTCTGAAATATTGAGATGGGGAAATAGGGCATAGTCTTGAAAGACAACGCCGATATCACGCTGTTCGGGTGGTATGCTAATTGAATTATTACTAACTACCTGTCCAGCGATTTCAACTGTTCCTACTTGCAGACGTTCAAAGCCAGCAATTAATCGCAACAGTGTAGTTTTACCACAACCAGATGGGCCAAGTAATGCCAGTATGTCTCCTTGTTGCAATGTTAAAGATACATTATTAACTGCGGGAGAAACACTTTGGGAAAATTGCTTGGTGACATTCTGTAAATTAAGAATTGCTTGTTGCATGGCTGAATTACAAAGGAAATACAGAGGACAGGAAATTAGAACTTGGTTTGAATTTCTGGTTTAATATTAATTTTCTCTTTTTTGATATTTTCTTGAGATAACACTAATAAAGTTGCACCTATAGAAACTAACAACATAGCTAATGAACCAGCAGCAGCATCGGCAAAGTCCACATTTTCTGTAGCTTGCCAAATTTGCACGGCTAAGGTAGTAAAACCGATGGGTGCTAATAGCATAGTTGCAGGTAGTTCTTTAATAGCTGTTAAAAACACCAAGACTGCACCACTTAATATTCCCGGTTGTACTAGAGGTAAGGTGACATCTTTTAAACTTTGCCAAGCTGTTCTCCCTAGACTTCGGGCTGATTCTTCTAGTTGGGGATTTACTTGTAAAAGTGAGGTGCGGACTGTTCCTACTGTTTGCGGTAAAAATAACACTAAATAGGCAAACACTAACATTGGTAATGTTTGGTATAAAAATGGCAGATAGTTAGCCCCAAAAAATACCAGAGATAAGGCGACAACAATTCCCGGTACACCAAAACCCAGGTAAGAACAGCGTTCAATCATGCCTGTAATTTTACTGGGGAAGCGAACTGATAAAATTGCCACGGGTAGGGCAAAAATAATGGTAGCTAAAGCCGCTAGTGCAGCAGCAGAAACCGAGTTAAGGGCAGATGGTAATAAGTTAGGAAAGTTGTAGCCGGTGTTGAATCCCCTGCTTAACCAAAATAAGGTGATACCTACTGGTAACACTACACCTAAGCTAGTAATGAGTAAACAAAAGGCCAAGGCTGGCCATTTCCAAATGCCTAATTTGCTAATTTTCGGTGGACGTAGGGAAGCTGAACCACGACTATAATAAGCTGCGCGCGATCGCACTCGATACTCTAACCATAAAATCCCCAGTACCAATATCACCAACATTAATGATAAAGCCGCTGCTGAATTCCGGTTAAAACTAGCTTTGTATTGCAGAAAAATTACCCTGGTAAAGGTATCAAACCGCATCAAAGAAGGTGTCCCAAAGTCTCGCAAAGCATACAAAGCTACCAACAACCCCCCGGCAATCATTGATGGTTTCAATTGGGGTAAAACCACCTTAAAGAAGGTTTCTCTCTTGCTATAACCCAAACTCTGGGCAGCTTCTTCCAAGGAAGGATCAATCCCTTGTAGTCCCGAACGGACACTTAATAGCAGATATGGATAGGTAAACAAAGTAATGGCTAAAACTGTCCCTGGAAAACCATAAATGGAAGGTAATTCTTCCACCCCCAAAGGTGCTAGTAACAACTGCAAAAAGCTACCCCGTGGCGCTAAAGTGGCAATTAAAGCAAAACTGCCCACATAACTAGGAACTGCTAAAGGTAATGTTGTCGTTATTAGCCAAAACCTACGTCCTGGTAAGTCTGTCCGCACCGTTAAAAATGCTAATGGCACAGCAATCAGTGCAGAAAATAAAGTCACTGTTGCTGCCATGGCCGCACTGTTAAAGAATACGGAGATATTGCGTGGGCGAGATATTAATTTCCATAATTCTTCCCCACCAATACCAATGGTACGGATGACTAAGTAAACTAACGGTAGAGCAATGGCTACTGCTACTACTCCAGCCGTTAAAGTTAGAAATAATGGAGGGCGAACCGATTTCAATTTCTACAAAACTCCCGCTTCCTGTAATAATTCCAAAGTTCCTGGCAAATCATTCAAGTTTGTCAGGTTAATATTTGGTCGATTAATCTGGCTGAGTGGTACTTGGTTCGCTGGGCCTGCTACTCCTTTAACCAAGGGATATTCGTTAGTTTCTTTGGCGAAGTATGTTTGTGAACTCGGTTTGAGCAGGTAGGCAATAAATCTTTCTGCTTCGGCTTTTTGCTTGCTAGAGTCCATAATTGCCACCCCAGCGATGTTAATCATCGCTCCTGCGTCTTTTTTGGTGTAGTGAGTAGCTACAGGAACGTTAGGATTAGTTTTTTTGAAGTTAGCCAGGTAATAGTTGTTTACTAAACCAATTTGAGTTTCGCCGCGTCCTAGTGCTTCGACAATTGCTGTATTATTGCGGTAATCCTTGACTCCGTTGGCTTTCATCCCTCGCAGCCATTGCAGAGTTCTTGGTTCTCCTTCTAGTACGCGCATTGCTGTCACAAATGACTGAAATGAGCCGTTAGTTGGGGCCCATGCCACTTTACCACGCCATTGTGGTTTGGTTAAGTCCAAAATTGAATTTGGCAGTTGGTTCTTTTTGACTAGCTTGGTGTTGTAGTTAAGGACACGGGCGCGTCCAGAAATACCCATCCAATGTCCCTTGGGTGAGCGGAAGCGAGAATCTACTTGGTTAAGTAAGTTGGGGGGAATGGTTTGTGTGCGCTTCTGTCTTTCTAAGGTTCCTAAGGCACCAGCATCCTGAGCAAAAAATATGTCTGCACGGCTATTTTTGCCTTCTTCCAAAAGTGCGATCGCTAACTCAGCTGTATCACCATAACGCACTTGAATATTCAAGTTTAAATCTTTTTGTGCCTGTTCAAGCAATGGCTTAATCAGTTTTTCTCCTCTACCAGAATAGATAGTCAGGGTTTTTGTCTGCGCGTTCACACTCAGTCCTATTCCCGAACTCAGCAGAAAAGCTAAAGCTCCAGCTGAAGCTTTCATCAATGTTGAATTTTTCAATGCTCTAGCCTCCAATTCACTTAACAGGTTTAACAGGAAAGTTTAGCAATAATTTCTCAGTCTTAACTAATACCATGAATTTGGACAATGAATCAATAAGAATTCTCAAAAACTTGGGATTTTTTCCCCATACTAAATGAAAAACTATCTTCCAATAAAGATATAGCAATTCCTATTCAGGTGCGGTACAAGCAGTAATAATTAAACGCAGATGGACGCAGATATAGCTTGCTTCCCGCAGGGTACGCAGATAATTGCGTACTTCATTAGACTAGGAAATGCTATAAACTTTTTTACGCAAGCTAGAACATCAGGAATCTAAACACTAATTCTAAGCGCCACAGCGCCTGTTATTTACGCCATGATTATTTTTTTATTTTCTATTTTTGATAAACTTTCTTAATTAAGCTCCAATAGATATTTGATAATACTTTTCATTAAACCAAATATATGGTTTAAATGCAACATTAAAAAAATGAAAACCATTATTATATAGTCCTTGGTGTGGGGTATCAAAATGTTTTCAAACAAAATTTCCTTATGGATGTTGACAGCTACAACTCTGACATCTCAAGCATTCTACGCACAAACAGCATAGCGATCGCTTACAAGTGCGGTGACAACTAAGTATCGGCCAACATTTGGATATATTGTATTTGCTTAAACAGAAAAAGACTGTTCTTAATGATGGCAGTAAAATTTAGGTCAGTTTGATTATTTCAGGAAATAGCCCAATTTCTGGTGCTTTCTGGACAAAAACCTCAGCTTTCCCATTCACAGTCAGCACGAATTGGGTATTTTGTGGACTTGATTTGTTCTAGGTAAGTAGAAAGGTGCAAAAAAACAGAAGTAAGTAGGAAGGCACAAAAAAACAGAAGTATGTAACGAAAAGTAAATTTAGCTCAAACTCTCTTCCCTTCTGCCTTCTGCCCTCTGCCTCCTGCCTTGTCATAACGATCCGCGAACAGCCAGCCTTATATAACCAAATGTAAACTTGCTTAAAAACCTCTTCCCTCCTACCTTGTCATAACGACAATTTTTAACGCCGACCTACTTAGTATTTGGCATGGCGCTGGAAAAAAGATTTAAAATATAAAAAAAACTGAATTTGAGCAAAGTGACTCAAACAACCGTAAATCAAAATGGGGAAGTCCCACAAAGCAGCGCAACTACCTATTACTCCCTGCTAGGACTGCATCCCGGAACATCCGTAATTGATATCCGTCGCGCTTATCGAGAATTGAGCAAACTCTATCATCCAGATACGACGGAATTGCCTGCTAATATTGCTACAGCTAAATTTCAGCAAATTAACGAAGCTTACGCTACCTTGTGTAGCCCAGAGCGCAGATTAAGCTATGATTTGAAAATTGGTTACTCTCGATTTGGGGTAATTCAAGCACCTGCGGATTTAAACCATCCTGCTTCTCGACCTCATGATTGGTCAAAATCAGCTTACCTGGATGCTAGCGACCGCCCACTTTCCTCTGGTGAAATTTTTGTGTTATTTGTCTTGGGGTTAACTTTTGTCGGTTGTTTGCTACTAGCGATCGCGATCGCTGTTATTCGTGGTGAAGCCACTTTACATACCCACCTTTCTCAACCTCTGAATACACAACAGCAAATCACCCAAATTTACCAACTAAATACACAGACAGCAAGTAAAATTAACAATCAATAATTGCTTAATCTAAAATCCCAAATCTAAAATCCAAAATAGTTATGTCTATTCTGCCCTCTGATACACCTCTATATAGCCATCCTTTGCCACAAATTGAACAGTGGCTAAAAAATCAAGGTTGTCAACAAGATGAAACCGAACTTCATTGTTGGCGATTGCAAAGACTTAGTTGGCAAGCAGAACTTTGGCTAGATATCGAGCAGATTACAGTCAGATATATCCAAGCCGGAGAAAACGGTCAAGACATCCAACGTTCTTTTAAATATTCTTTAAGTCGGGAAGATATAGAACAAGCTGTTTTTTCTGGGCCATAAATTGGGTAATTCGTAATTCGTAATAGTGCTTACAGTCCCGCTAGGGATACGTAATTCGTAATTAGGAAAAACTCTTACCTGTAACCTGTAACCTGTAACCTGTCCTCTAAACCTTCCCAAATCGGCGTTCCCGCTGTTGGTAGACAGACAAAGCACGGTGAAACTCAACGCGGTCAAAATCGGGCCAAAGAGTATCAGTGATATAAATTTCGCCATAGGCCATTTGCCAAAGTAAGAAATTTGACAACCGCATTTCTCCACTAGTACGAATGAGTAAATCAGGATCTGCTACTCCTGCGGTGTATAAATGACTTTCAAAAACCTCTTCAGAAATTTCTTCAGGTTGTAACAGACCTTGTTGCACCTTGAGTGCGATCGCTCGACAAGCTTGTACAATCTCCTGTCTACCCCCATAATTTGTAGCCACAGTAAACCGGATACTGCGATTATCCTTAGTTTCTGCCATGGAGCGAGAAATTTCTTCTTGGAGTGCTTTTGGTAAAGCTTGCAAATTCCCCACAAACTGAATCTGCACATTTTCCTCGACCATTTCCCGCAGTTCTTGACGCAAAACTCGCTGAAACAGAGTCATCAAAAACTCTACCTCCTCCTGGGGTCTTTTCCAGTTTTCCGTAGAAAAAGCATACACAGTCAGTGCCTTAATTCCCCAATCCTTACAACAGCGGAGCAAATCCTTAATAGCATCTACACCAGCTTTATGACCCATAATCCGGGGTAAACCTTGACGTTTAGCCCATCGACCATTGCCATCCATAATCACCGCAACGTGCTGGGGAAGTAGTTCTTTTTTTAAGTCAGGGGGTAAATATTGCAGTTCAGTATGTTTTGTTGTCATTTTTTACTTCGAGAAGCAGTCGATAATAAACGCAGTAATCGTGAAACCAATGCTAGAGTTTGTCCACCAATCTGACGAATTAAACTTAAAAGACCCGGAGCAACCGCTTCCCGATCTACAGTTGGCGAAAATCGCACCTCTAAAGATTCTTTCAGCTTCTTAATCGTCAGTGGCCTGTATAGAGTTCCCCGTTCCGCTAAAGAAATAGAACCCGTTTCTTCTGATACAACCACACAAATGCAATTTTCGACCCGCTCAGTAATTCCCATTGCTGCCCGATGGCGTGTACCCAACTGGCGCGAGGCTGTGCGTCCCGAAAGTGGTAAAATTACACCCGATGATACAATCCGTGAACCACGAATCAAAGTTGCCCCGTCGTGTAATAAAGTTTTTGGCTGAAAAATTGTCTGTATTAGTTCCTTAGAAACTTCTGCATTTAACTTGACTCCGGGTACAGAAAAATCTCGATCATCAATTGGTCCAGAAGTTTCCAAAATCAGCAAAGCGCCAATCCGGTTTTTTGACAGTTCTTTGACTGCATCAACAATTTCATCAATTACGCTATCAGATTTGGGGACTGCCAAACGGTCGGGTTGGAATAACTGCCGGAATTCACCCCGTCCCAGTTGTTCCAAAAATCGGCGAAATTCTGACTGGAGTGCTACCGCCATCGCTACAGCACAACCAATTACCAACTTTTCCAGAACGAAATTGAGTAGAGGTAGCCCTAAAGTGCCACTGAATGCTGAGGCAAGCATCAAGATTATAAATCCCCGCACCATCCACAGCGTCCGACGTTCACTAATAATTACGAGGATCATGTATGTCAGTGCCAGCACCAACACAATATCCAGAGTCCCAACTAGCAAGGACTGTGACCATCCTGGGTTTATCAGCCATTGCTTCCACCAATCTCTCATGACATCTGGATTCTAATAGTCATTAGTCATTAGTTATTAGTCATTAGTCATTAGTCATTGGTTCTTCGCTAATAGACATATCAGCTTTATTAAGCTTAAAGTCTTACAAATCAAGGGTCAAAACCTAATTTATAGCTATAGCTTGCGTGACGACGTAGAAGTCATACGCCACCTTGCGCTATCGGATAATTCTAATGACCTGTTTGACCAATGACTAAGGACTAATGACTATTTCAGTCTTTCTGGTAGGCAATCTTGTCGAATTATGTCTTGATAAGTTTCACGCTGCAAAATTAAATTTGCTTCGCCATTCGCCACTAAAACAGCTGCCGGTCGGGGCAGACGGTTGTAGTTAGATGCCATACTGTAATTGTACGCACCAGTTCCCATAACGACGAGAATATCGCCAGGTTCAGTTTTTGCCAGTTGAGCATTTTTAATCAGAATATCTCCTGATTCGCAATGTTTACCAGCCAATGTGACTGTTTCTGTTAAAGAAGCAGACATTTTATTAGCAACTACTGCCCGATAAACTGATTGGTAGGTGATGGGGCGGGGATTGTCTGACATTCCGCCATCGATCGCTACGTAGGTACGAATTTCTGGGATAATTTTGGATGAACCAATAGTATAAGCAGTGACGCAAGCTGTGGCAATTAGCGATCGCCCCGGTTCACATAATAATTTTGGTAAAGGCAGATTTTGGGCTGCACAAGCTTGTTGAACTACTTCACAAATTGCCTTTGACCATTCTTCAATGCTAGGGGGATCATCTGATTCTGTATACTTAATCCCTAAACCACCACCAACATTTAACTCTGTCAATTCCAAATCATACTTGGCCGCATCCCGCAACCACTGTACCATCACCACACCCAAATCTCGATGGGGTTGGCGTTCAAAAATCTGAGAACCAATATGAGCGTGTAATCCCACACAGTTTAAACTTGGTTGTTTGCTGACAAAGGCAAATACCTGATCTAAATCATTGGGATCAAAACCAAATTTACTATCTAAATGTCCGGTGCGAATATATTCGTGGGTATGGCATTCAATCCCCGGAGTTAACCGCAGCATGATCCGGATTTTTTGTAGAGACGTTTCATGAAACGTCTCTACAATGTCTACCAAAGTATGTAATTCGTGCCAATTGTCAGCAACAATGGTGCAACCGGATTCTATAGCTAAAACTAACTCATCACGAGATTTATTATTGCCGTGTAGGTAAATTTTATCTGGACTAACACCAGCTTTTAGCGCAGTGTAGAGTTCTCCACCAGATACTACATCTATTCCTAAACCTTCTGAGGCTGCGATCGCACAAACAGCTAGACAATTCCAGGCCTTGGAAGCGTACAATACTTGAGATTCACCTTTATAGTATTGTTTAAATGTATCCCGGTATTGTTGGCAAGCTGTCCGCAGAGTTTCTTCATCTAAAATATATAAAGGTGATCCAAACTGCTGAACCAGCGTTGTGACATCGCATCCACCGATTTCCAGAGAGTCATGACGATTAACTCTGGCACTCAAGGGTAAGAGTTCTTGATTAGGTGAGAGCGTTGTGTTGCTTTGCTTTTGAGGTAAATATTGATTACCAGAAGGTTGAACCCCGACGGGGTGAGTCGTTACCATAAATAATAAAAGTTGTCCTTGTGAAAATTACGGGCGTGACTTATTCTCCCGATTCCCAGTTTACAAGAAATGCTCACTGAAAGCCCTGAAGTGAAACCCTGGTTAGTGGTAAGTTGCCATTCTATTCACAAGGAGTAAGAAGTGAGGGAAAAAATTCCTATTTCCTTGCTGTTTAACCATTGCCTCTAATATCGGCCAATTATCAATCCTCAACCACCTACCTATTAACTAGAGCGATCGCTATCTTAAAACAAAGGAAGCTTTATGGAATTGCTGCATGAGTCAGGCTACATTATCGCTGAACGTTATCGCATCATTGAGACTTTAGGACAAGGTGGAATTGGGACTACATACCAAGCAGAGGATTTACAAAATAGCCAGCGAGTGGCACTGAAAGCCTTATCTCTCAAGGGTATGTCTGACTGGAAAATGACTGAGTTATTTGAACGGGAAGCCCGTGTATTGTCTGTTCTCAATCATCCAGGCATTCCTAAGTATATAGATTATTTTCAGGTAGACACAGAAAGCGATCACGGTTTTTACATAGCCCAACAACTTGCTCCCGGAAAATCCCTCGCTGTGTTGGTAGAAGCAGGTTGGCACGCTAATGAAGCCGAAGTTCGATACATAGCTATTCAGATTTTAGAAATTTTAGTCTATCTACACAAACAAACACCACCTGTTATTCACCGAGATATCAAGCCACAAAATATAATCCGCGATGACAAAGGGCAAGTCTTCTTAGTTGATTTTGGTGCAGTACAGGATACCTATCAAAGTACATTTGCCCGCAGCAGTACAGTAGTAGGAACCTTTGGCTATATGGCTCCTGAACAGTTTCGGGGACAAGCTGTTCCCACAACCGATCTTTATGGTTTGGGTGCTACCTTACTATTTCTACTCACACACCGTTCTCCTGCTGACTTACCTCAAGATAGACTCAAGATTGATTTTCGCTCACGAGTGCAAATTTCTGGAGATTTTGCTGACTTCTTAGAAAAGCTACTTGAACCGGATGTGGAAGATAGATTTGTCTCGGCAAAAGAAGCCTTAGATGTACTGCGTGGTAAGCGAAATTTAGCTGGTAAATCAGGTGCAGGTTTATCTTGGAAAACTTTATTAGGAGTGGGATTTGCTGGAATTGTTGGGTTTCTTGTACTCAATTCCTTCAAATATACCATCTTGAAATCTATAGGCATCAAACCAGAAATGTGTGAGCCAATCAGAAATAGCCAAACCGATTTTGTCAGGAGTTATCTCAACCAAGGTGGTGATGCCAACAATATTGATCCTCATTTTAATAATTCTTTGTTGAATTGCGCTTTAAAATATAATAAAAAAGACATAGTAGAACTACTGATTGCTAAGGGCGCTGATGTTAACGCCAAAACAAATTGGGGTCATCCTTTACACAATGTACACAGTAAGGAGATTGCTGAACTACTGATTGATAAAGGTGCTGATATTAACACTAAGAATAATCAAGGTCAAACCCCTTTACACAATGTACATAGTAGGGAGATTGCTGAACTACTGATTGCTAAGGGCGCTGATGTTAATGCTAAGGATCATCAAGGTCAAACCCCCCTAAGCTCGTTGTCACAACAGTACAACTCAAACAATAACAAAGAGATTGCTGAACTACTGATTGCTAAGGGCGCTGATGTTAACACTAAGAATAATCAAGGTCAAACCCCCCTACACCAGTTGTTACAATACAACTCAAACAACTCAAACAACAAAAAAGAGATTGCTGAACTACTGATTGCTAAGGGCGCTGATGTTAACACTAAGAATAATCAAGGTCAAACACCCCTACACTTGTGGTTACAACAGTACAACTCAAACAACAACAAAGAGATTGCTGAACTACTGATTGCCAAAGGTGCTGATATTAATGCTAAGAATAATCAAGGTCAAACACCCCTACACTTGTGGTTACAACAGTACAACTCAAACAACAACAAAGAGATTGCTGAACTACTGATTGCTAAAGGTGCTGATATTAATGCTAAAACCAATGGGAGTCAAACTCTGGTACAAAAAGCTTTTGAGAATCGAAACTTTAGCGCAGTTGTATATTTGATTGAGAAAGGAGCGCAGTTAAGCAATGAGGACATAAAAGCCAAGAACAACCAAGGTGATACACTGCTACACCAAGCAGGATTGGATGGCAGCAAGAAAGTAGTACAGTTACTGCTGGGTAAGGGGGCAGATGTTAATGCTAAAGATGACCGAGATGCTACACCGTTACACTGGGCTGCATGGTATGGCAGAAAGGAAGTAGTAGAGTTACTGCTGGGTAAGGGTGCAGATGTTAATGCTAAAGATAACAAAGGTTCAACTCCATTACAAATAGCAATCTCTTTGAAGGAAATTAAGCGTTACAACAATGAGTACAAACAAACAATAAAACTGCTAATTGCTAAGGGGGCAGAGATAAATATTAAGGATATATTGGGCTATGAAAGAACACCGTTACATTTAGCTGCAATGGCCAACTGGCCGGATGTAGCAGAGATGCTCATCTCTAAAAAAGCAAAAATTAATGTTAAGAATGTCTATGGTAGAACTCCTTTACATAATGCAGCCAGTAATAGCAGCAAAGATGTAGTAGAAGTATTGCTTGCCAAAGGCAAAGATTTACAGGTTAATTCTAGAGATAATAATGGGTTTACTCCTTTAGGATTGGCAGAGGCAAATAATCGCTTGGATATAGTCGAATTGCTCAAAAGCCACGGAGGAATAGAATAAAAACCTGATTTCTCCAATTTAAATTTTTAATTTCTTAAAAAGAGAGGCTTCTGCATGGAAATGCTACATCAGCCAGGGGAAATAATCGCTGAACGTTATTGCATTATCGGCACTTTAGGGCAAGGTGGTATTGGGATTACCTATCAAGCAGAAGATATCCAAAAGCATCAGCAAGTGGCACTTAAAGCTTTAGCACTTCGTCGCATGACAGAGTGGAAAGTTCTAGAATTATTTGAACGAGAAGCGAAAATTCTGGCTCAACTTAATCATCCTCGTATCCCTCAATATATAGATTATTTTCAGATAGATACAGAGAGTGACCGCGCTTTTTATATCGCTCAACAACTAGCTCCCGGAAAGTCTCTGGCTGTGTTGGTAGACAATAGTTGGAAACCTGATGAAAGTGAGGTAAAGCGTTTAGCTATTCAAGTCTTAGAAATTCTCGTTTATCTTCATAGTTTAACACCCTCCGTTATTCATCGGGATATCAAACCACAAAATATCCTCCGCGATGAAAAAGGGCAAATCTTTTTAGTAGATTTTGGTGCAGTTCAAGATACCTATCAAAATACCGTTACTGGAGGTAGTACAGTAGTTGGAACTTATGGTTATATGGCTCCTGAACAGTTTCGAGGACAAGCAGTATTATCTACTGATTTATATGGTTTAGGAACAACAATTCTTTTCCTGTTAATGCAAAAATCTCCGGCTGATTTACCACAACGAAAGCTGAAAATAGATTTTCGTTCCCATGTCCGTATTTCTCAAGATTTTGCCGACTGGTTGGAAAAGATGATAGAACCAGTGATAGAAGACCGATTTCCTGGATGTAATGAAGCTTTAGCGGTTTTGCGGGGTGAACAAGCGATTACCAATTACTTTTCACAAAAGCACCGCAGACCCAAAAATACTATCATTAGCTTGACTGAAACTGACCAAAATCTGGTAATAGAAATTCCCCCTATTTGGTTAACTACACCTCACAGCAGATTGTTTGCTCTTATACCCATAATTTGGAACGGTTTTTTCTTACTACTACTATGGATAATTGCTGCTTCTAATTTATCACTCAGTTTCTCTGGTATTTTATTCCTAATAGTATTTGGAAGTATTGGGATATCAATAATAGGCATTTTCTTATTTAGCGCAGCATTTCGCACAAGAATAGAGATTAATCAACAGCATTTCCAACTAAAGCGATGGTTTCTATCTATTTGTTATCAGCAAGTACAGGCGAATACATTAGATATCACAGAAATCAAGCTTAATCCTATTGGGTTGAAAATGAATAAACAGCCAATTACAGTTTGTTTGTTGAGAATAAAGTTATTTAAACATCGTTTTGGCACATTTTTAATGCAGTCGGAAAAAGAATGGCTCATGGGAGAGATCAGTCATTTTATTTCACATTCCGCAGGTTAAGCTAGATATAGCCTGTTGTAGGCATTGCTTAAACCAAGTACTGTTGGTATTTTTGTCATTTCTCGATCCTTTTGAACGTGATTTTCTTAGACTTGAAAATTCAATCCTTGACACTAGAGCATTTAAGTGCATTGCTGGAACTGGATAAAGCTTGTTTTGATGGCTTGTGGACAATGGATGGCTACCGACGTGAGTTAGAAAGTCCTAATAGTCATTTTCTGGGTTTATTTTCCCCATATTCTAGTTCTGAACTGTTGGGAATGGGTTGTTTTTGGTCAATTTTAGAAGAAGCACACATTACCATTTTGGCGGTTCATCCTCAATATCACCGTCAAGGTTTGGGACAGGTTTTGTTGTATTCTTTGCTGAAGAGGGCGAGCGATCGCGGTTTGGAGCGAGCTACTCTCGAAGTCCGCGCTTCTAACCAGGCAGCGATCGCTTTATATCAAAAATTTGGCTTCAAAACGGCTGGCAGAAGACCACATTATTACAAAGATAACGATGAAGACGCGCTGATTCTTTGGCTTTCTGACCTACAACAGCCAAAATTTCTCAAAACTTTAGATGATTGGCAGATCATGGTGAGCGATCGCCTCAGTTAACAAGATGACGCAGGGACGCGGTGATAGGAAAAACTTTACCGAACAGAATACAGGAAAGGTATTCTGTGCGAGTGGCGGATGAATAACCGGGTTTAAGACCCCCACTAAATCTACGATTTAGTTGTCTTTAATCAGTCGCAGGTTCCAATCCTCGACTGATTGATTCTGGCTACTGACTCCTGACTCCTGACTCCTGACTCCTTCTTCAATTTTTGATTTTTAATTGTTATCTCCCTAATGACAAAAAATGTAATTTCCATGCTACTGAATTTAAATCATAATTTTAAACTTCATTTAGCTTTTTCATAACCTAAGCTTATTAAAAAAGATTTTTCTTGACAAAAGGGGTCGCTATATGATACATAGTTTTCCTTGGGGCTAAATAAACAAAATCTCAACATAAAAGCTTTATATGTTTGTCATTAGTCCCAAAAAGCCTGATAAATTCAACCTCCTCAGTACACTAGCTACACAAAAAGTAATAAAAAGTTAGCAATTAACTCATCACCATGTCTGATGGCGATTGGATGTTCAAAATTTGTATACAAACATCCAAACTTTTAGCCTGTGCTAAAATCAGCATACCGGCACGACCGCAGGTGATGGGAAAAATGCCATGTTTGAACGCTTCACAGAAAAAGCCATTAAGGTAATCATGCTGGCCCAAGAAGAGGCCCGCCGTTTAGGTCACAACTTTGTTGGAACTGAGCAGATCCTCTTGGGTCTGATTGGTGAAGGCACAGGAGTAGCCGCCAAGGTGCTGAAATCGATGGGCGTTAATCTCAAAGATGCCCGAATTGAAGTTGAAAAAATTATAGGTCGAGGATCTGGCTTTGTAGCCGTGGAAATTCCGTTTACGCCACGGGCAAAGCGAGTTCTAGAACTATCCTTGGAAGAAGCACGCCAACTGGGGCATAACTACATAGGCACCGAGCATCTGCTGTTGGGCCTCAT
The DNA here is from genome assembly GCF_014698305.1 of Anabaena lutea FACHB-196. Classification (GTDB taxonomy): domain Bacteria; phylum Cyanobacteriota; class Cyanobacteriia; order Cyanobacteriales; family Nostocaceae; genus Anabaena; species Anabaena lutea. The sequence continues at coordinate 66,904 of NZ_JACJST010000009.1, forward strand.
CCGCGAAGGGGAAGGTGTAGCAGCCAGGGTGCTAGAAAACCTCGGTGTAGATTTATCTAAGGTGAGAACTCAGGTAATCCGAATGCTGGGAGAAACTGCCGAAGTTTCACCAGGAGGCGGTCCATCTGGTCGCACAAAAACCCCGACTTTGGATGAATTTGGTTCCAACCTGACCCAAATGGCCACGGACAATAAACTTGATCCGGTGGTGGGACGCGCTAAAGAAATTGAGCGTGTGATTCAAATTTTGGGTCGCCGGACTAAAAACAATCCAGTGCTGATTGGTGAACCAGGGGTTGGTAAGACAGCGATCGCAGAAGGTTTAGCGAGCCGCATTGCTAACAAAGATGTCCCTGACATCCTGGAAGATAAGCGTGTTGTTACTCTCGATATTGGCTTGCTGGTAGCAGGAACCAAGTACCGGGGTGAATTTGAAGAACGTCTAAAAAAAATCATGGATGAAATCCGCTCGGCGGGTAATGTCATCCTGGTAATTGACGAGGTTCACACTTTAATTGGTGCAGGTGCGGCTGAAGGCGCGATTGATGCGGCGAATATCCTCAAACCAGCTTTGGCTAGAGGTGAATTGCAGTGTATCGGCGCGACAACTTTAGATGAGTACCGCAAGCACATTGAACGGGATGCGGCGTTGGAAAGACGTTTCCAGCCTGTGATGGTGGGTGAGCCTTCCGTTGATGAAACAATTGAAATTTTATATGGTTTGCGCGAACGCTACGAGCAACACCACAAACTGAAAATCTCCGATGAAGCTTTGGTAGCAGCAGCGAAATTGTCTGATAGATATATCAGCGATCGCTATTTGCCAGATAAAGCCATCGACTTGGTTGATGAAGCGGGTTCTCGCGTGCGTTTAATGAACTCCCAACTGCCACCGGCAGCGAAAGAGTTAGACAAGGAATTGCGGCAAATCTTAAAAGAAAAAGATGATGCAGTGCGTTCTCAGGATTTTGACCGAGCCGGGGAATTGCGCGATCGGGAAATGGAAATTAAAGCGGAAATTCGCGCGATCGCTCAAAGCAAAACCAATGCTACTGGTGGTGACGGTTTAGAACCAGTTGTCACCGAAGAAGACATTGCTCACATTGTCGCTTCTTGGACAGGTGTACCGGTGAACAAACTCACCGAGTCTGAGTCTGAGAAGTTGCTGCACATGGAAGATACCTTGCATCAGCGTCTCATCGGTCAAGATGACGCTGTCAAGGCTGTTTCCCGCGCTATTCGTCGCGCTCGTGTTGGTTTGAAAAATCCAAATCGACCGATTGCGAGTTTTGTCTTCTCTGGGCCTACTGGGGTTGGTAAAACTGAATTAGCGAAATCCTTGGCTTCCTACTTCTTCGGTTCTGAAGAAGCAATGATTCGCTTGGATATGTCCGAATACATGGAGCGTCATACCGTCAGTAAATTGATTGGTTCACCTCCTGGTTATGTCGGTTACAACGAAGGTGGTCAGTTAACAGAAGCTGTCCGTCGTCGTCCTTACACCGTGGTGCTGTTTGACGAAATCGAAAAAGCACACCCCGATGTGTTCAATATGCTATTGCAAATTTTGGAAGATGGTCGGTTAACTGACGCGAAAGGACGCACGGTGGACTTTAAGAACACCTTGCTAATTTTGACTTCCAACATTGGTTCTAAGGTCATTGAAAAAGGTGGTAGCGGTATCGGCTTTGAATTCTCTGAAGATGCGACTGAGACACAATACAACAGAATTCGCTCTTTGGTGAACGAGGAACTGAAGCAATACTTCCGTCCTGAGTTCCTGAACCGGTTAGATGAAATTATCGTCTTCCGTCAGTTGAATAAGGCTGAAGTTACCCAAATCGCCGAAATCATGCTCAAGGAAGTGTTTGGTCGGTTGACAGAAAAAGGCATTGTCTTGGAAGTCACAGACCGCTTCAAGGATCGCTTGATCACTGAGGGTTACAGTCCTAGCTACGGTGCAAGGCCATTACGTCGAGCAATTATGCGCTTGTTAGAAGATAGTTTGGCGGAAGAAATTCTGTCTGGACGCATCAAAGACGGCGATACTGCTCTTGTTGACGTTGATGAAAATGGCATTGTCCAAGTTAGTTCTCAACAAACACGGGAGTTGTTACCCCAGGGTGTTGAGTTGTAGTTTGGATTTTTTAATTGTTAATTAAGCGGTGGAGGATTTCGGTTCTCTACCGTTTTTTTTGTTTTTTTCTCACGCAGAGGCGCAGAGGCACAGAGAGAAGGGGGAGGTTTTAAGCACTGAAAATGAGCTATTTTTGTGTATTGGTATCAGGTAACATTATTATTGCCGACCACTATAATAAGTAGATAAGGTACAGTGGAAAGAAAACCCACGAACGAACAAACTCAAGCACTATACAGGATTTGTTATCGACTTACTAATGTTATTGAACCTGGATGGATATGCAAAAGTATAGAACTTGTGAGATTAGATGAACGTACTGGTAATTTATATGTGCTTGCTGGAGAAGATTTAGAGTTTGAGATTAAACCAAGTGGAGACTATAAACCATCGGAGGATGAACGATGACATTAGTTAATTATCAAGCAATGACTCTTAAAGAATTACGTCGTTATGTTCTCACTCACAGAGAAGATATTTCAGCTTTTCACGCCTATATAGATCGTTCTAAATCTGAAGGACGTATGATTACTATTAACCCCAATGATGAAAATTGGGAAGAACAAATTCAACAGGCCATAATTCAAGATGGAGATGAATGAAAGTGAAGAATAGTTGATAATTGACAAAAATAAGGTAGGGAAAATAATGACTAATACAAAATCTGTGCGTCGTCGTCAACAAGGTAGAATTTTTCCAGAGTTTACTATTCCACCAGAATAATTAGCTAAAAGAGACGCAGAAAGAAATGCTCGTGGACAAAAAGCGCGTGTTGTTTTTGAGCGAGTTTGTCCGCAATTAATCAATGATTATCACAATTGGTTTATGGTGATTGAACCAAATAGTGGTGATTATTTTATTGATGTTGATGAAAATGTTGCTGTTAAAAACGCAAGGGAAAAATATCCTCAAGGTTGGTTAGTGACTTTTAGAGTTAATGAAATAGGTGCTTGTGGTAGGATATGATATACTGATAGTGATTAATAGTAATCTGTAAAATGATAACATCAATTACTCTGAAATTTGATAATTAATAATAAGGAAGAATTACTATGATTGCAAATAGTCATTTAATTTTAGGTGAAACTTTTACTTTTCAAGATAATTTAGATACAAGTCATAAATCAGCTTCAAACGAAGAAATTAATGAAAAATATAAGAAGGGTGAAATTAGAATTGTTACAGAACAAGCTCGGTATCCATTAGATAGTATACCGACTATGCTTGATAGTAAGAAATATATACTTGATCCTGAATATCAACGTAGAAAAAGATGGGATAATGTTCGTAAATCTAGATTGATAGAATCATTTATTATGAATGTACCAATTCCACCTATTTTTTTATATGAAATAGAATATTCTATTTATGAAGTAATGGATGGACAACAAAGATTAACTGCTATTTATGATTTTTACAAAGGTAATTTTAAACTAGAAGGACTACAGTATTGGAGAGAACTAGATGGTAGAAACTATGCAAACTTACCAGAGCAAGTTAGAAGAGGTATAGATAGACGCTATTTATCATCTATTGTTTTACTACAAGAAACAGCTAAAAGTGAAGAAGAAGCAGAAGAACTGAAAAGAATAGTTTTTGAAAGACTCAACAGTGGTGGAGAAAAGTTAACTCCCCAAGAAACAAGAAATGCATTACAAAATGGAAAATTTAACCAATTGTGTATAAAACTTTCTAAAAATACATATTTTCGTAAAATGTGGAATTTCCCTTTAGAAAGTGAAGGAGAAGAAAAATTACTGGAAAATGAATCTTATAAAAAGATGGAAGATGTGGAATTAATCTTGCGCTTCTTTGCTTATCGTCATCTCGATAAACTGAAATCTTCTGGAGTTGATAAGTTTTTAGATGAATACTTAAAGCAAGCAAATAATTATTCTGATGAAACTAGGAGTGAACTTGAGAGACTCTTTAATGAAACTATTGATTTGATTTATGAAATATTAGGAGAATTAGCTTTTATTCCACCAATAAAAGAGCGTAATAAAAACCTTCCTTTAAAAATAGTTTATGATCCAATTATGCAGGTTTTTGCTGAAAAAATTCCATTCAAGCAAGAATTATTAAAACATAAAGAAGCGATAAAAAAAGAGAGATATTCTGATGAAGAAATGTTATATGTCGCAGAAGAAAATAATCGCTTCCTGTTTGAAGGTAGGTATACTACTAGAAAAGGTTTAGAAGCAAGAATTAGATATTTTCATAATTTTCTACAAAGGTATATTAAATAAAGTTTAGTAGAAATTTATGAATATAGAATCATTAGAAAGCTTCACAAGAGAAGTCAATCAAATTAGAGAATATTTAAAACATATTCAATATGTAAATGATGTAGCTGCTTATTCTGTTCTAGAAACCGATAATCAACAAATTAGAAAATTACTGAATACTTTGAAAGAGCATGATAGAAGTTTTAGAACAGATAAACGAATATTTGAATATAAAGCATCTATTATCTCACTTTATGGGCTGCTAGAAAAATATGTAGAAATATGGATTAAAGAATATCTTGATTCCCTATCTAATGTAGTACCGGAATATAACCAAATAGATGAGAAAATTAGAGATAATCATTTTGAACTTTCCTTAAAATTGATCAATACTATTACCAGTAGAGAAAGTTCTAAATATCAGCATCTTACAAAAGAGGAAGTTTTAAAGAAACTGAATGAGTGTATATTCAATCCTACCCAATATAAAATTAATACAGATGCTTTTGTTCTTTTATCAGGTAATTTAAAACATAATAAAATTGTAGAGCTATTCAATAAGTTAAACTTGGATTTAAACAATGAATTATTAAAGAATGAAGAACTTAATAATGAAATTGGTTTAAACCCAAATACTATTTCCAGAATAGAAAAGGATATTTTGTACAATAAGATAAATGAATTAGTTGAAAGGAGAAACCAAATTGCTCACGGTTCAGAAGAAGTAGATGATATCCTCAGTATCTCTGAACTAGATCCTTATATTCAATTTCTAGAAAAGTATTGTCAAGCTATTTTTCAGACGTTATTTGAACAAGTTATCAAAAATGAATCAATACATACTTTCCAAAAAATAGAAAATGTGATTAAAGTACATTATAGTAAAATATTAGCATTTGAACTTGAAAGTTATACTATAAAAGTTGGAGATATGTTAATTATCCAAACTAAAGATGGTAGATTTTATAAAAAACCTATTTTAACAATTGAATTAAATAATGAAAGATATCCAGAACTTACAATTACAGAAAAGACAAAGATTGCCGTAAGTGTTGAACCTAAAATCAAAGATAATCAAATATTTTACATAATCAACAAATAATGCTTTAGCGAAGCTTACCGAAGGTATCACCTTTATTGAGTTAATGGTGGAGATTGTGCGATCGCTCTTTTTTAATGTGGAAGAAATGCGTTAGCGAAGCTTACCGAAGGTATCGCTTTTACTCTTGAGAAATATTATTTAACTCTCCAGGTAAAATTACTGCAATTTCTGAACCTAAAAATCCAGACACATCACGAGTTACAATAACATCTACCATTGATTTCATAGCACAAGCATACTGCACAGCATCCTCAAAATCTTGAAAATTTAAAGATACTGCTGTTTCTAAAATATTTTTATCAACTGTGCAAATGTGTAAATCTGTGAGAATTTGAGAAATTGCATCTTGAGCAACTGTTACACCTGCGGCTTTACGAATAATATAATAAATATTAGTAATTGTAGTAGCAGCAATAAACCCTATAATCTCACCTGCATCAATTTTTGCAAATAACCTAACAGCATCTTCTACAAAAGGTTCTCGTTCAAGTAAAAAATCTAAAACGATATTCGTATCAATAAAAATTCGCTTCATTGGTATTTTTCAGTTAGATAAGTCGCATAATCTCCATTAATATTCTCATCACTAGAGATGTTTGCACCTTTAGCAATACCACGCAGTCGAGATAAATTACCTTTCTTTGAAACTAATTGAGTTTCTTGTTGTATTGATTCTAATACAGTTTGTACCAATTGCCAGCGTTCACTCATTGGTAATTGTAATACTTGTTTTTGCAATTCTTGTAATGTCATGAGAAGATATCAAAAATCATTCATTTTAATTATATATCAACTAAGCTTATAGTGAAGCAGTGCGTTAGCATAGCTTACCGGATACCTTACGGGAGACGAAAGCATAGGTATCGCTCTTAGTTAATGATGGGAGAAGTGCGATTACTTGATCAAGTATTATAAACATAATCACGAAAAAGGATGAAATAAAATGCAAGCCATTCTCCTCAGCAGCGAAGAAGTCGCCAAACGTGCCAAAGAATTATATGACAATGGCATTCGTCAGCAAGTAGAAACAGAAGACAACATCGGCAAAATGATCATTATTGATATAGAAACAGGTGAATATGCAATTGATAAAATAGGCATAGAATCAGCGCATTATTTACGGAATAAAAACAGATTTGCTAGAATTTTTGGTATTCGCATTGGTTATAAATTCGCTGTTTCTTTCTGTGGTGATATGGAGCGTGATTATCGGTGATAAATGGTATTATTAGTGGTAGAGAATTAATTTTTCTCTACCGTTTTTCATGTATGTTGAATGTGGCCTTCGCTTTCCTGTTAAGGTGAATTTTGACTATTTCTCCACAACAGCTAACTTTAAAGGATATAGTGGTTCAGATCCATTTAACTGCCAAATTCTCAACACCAATACAGCAGCTACAGTTAGCCACACACAGGAAAAAGATAAAATCATTCCCGCTAAAGGAACAGTTTGCCAATACATTGCTGTTACTATAATTGCAGATAACCAAGGTCCTAAAATTACCACAGGAACAGCCGCACCTAATCTGCGTTCTACAGTAAAAATCGTATTCCAAGTATCACCTAGAGCTAGATGTATCACAAATAGAATGAAAGGTAATACTAACAATTGGTGATTCATTTGCTGCCAAACTAACACAGAAGAAATTACCCGCAATAAAGCAATGAACATCCAAACAATGGGAAATACCAAAGGTGGAGGAGACCATCTTGGCCTGATTACTTGGTCATAGGTTGTTCGAGAACGGGTATTATCTAAAAGCGAAAAAATTCGGGAACGAATACTTAATAAAGCAAAAAATAATACAGTTATTAAAGTGCTAAACCAACTGGGAAACGCAGAATTCTTATCAATCAACATTACTAATTTTTCCACTCCCAGCAACACAAGAATCATGACTCCTATTTGGAGGATAGTTCCTAGTTTATAAACTAAAACTGCCTTGATATCTAGTTCTTGTGTAGTAGCTGCTGATGGATTTAGAGACTGTTGTTGATTCCCAGGTTTTACCCCCATTACTGTATTGACAAACTGTTCAAGTATTCCTACATTATTGGATTGATTCATAATTAAGAGATTGCGAGTAGTTTGTAGTTAGTAATAATAATTTATTATATGATATCGTGATGTTAAAGATATACGTTAGATAATTTTATTTAATTTATTAAATAATTATTTTGATATGATTAAAAACTTTAACTTCTAATCAGTCGGTAGTTTTGCTTAAATCGTTTTGAATCTATCAAGAGACGTTTCGTGAAACGTCTCTAAACTAGCTAATTAGACCCCGAACGACGTACAAAGGGTAACAGGTCTTGTAAAATCACTTCATGATAATGTTCTTGAGGATAATGTCCCACATTATTCAGTTTGATTATTTCAGCATCTGGGACAGATTTCACAAAAGTTTCGGCAATATCCACCGATAACCAAGGGTCAATCATCCCCCATTGTACTAAAATGGGTTGTTGCCATTCTTTAAACCCAGATTCAATTTCAATCATCGCTTTTTCAAGCTGCAAATTACGAATTGTTGACAGCAAACCACGACCAGATGAAGAACTTTTCAAATACGGTTTGCGATAAACATCCAAATCTTTATCTTCAATACGATAACGACTACCACTTTCTAAAGTTCTATCAACTAATAAAGGGTCTTGAGTCATCATTTCTCCTGCTAAAGGTAAACCCATTTGTTTGATTTTCCAAGGTAATTTAGCAGCAGTGGAAATGGGTGTATTTAAAATCGCTATGTTGGCAATTTTTTCGGGATGACGCAAGGCATATTGTAAGCCCACAGAACCTAAAAATCCTTGTACAACTAAGGAAAAACGTTCTAATTCTACAGCTTTCACAAATCCTTCTAAAGCTGTAATAAATGCGTCGGGAGTATAAGCAAAATCCTGTTTTTCAGGTTTAGCAGAAAATCCGTAACCAATCCAATCTGGTGCGATCGCTCTTGTTCCTTGTGCTGCCAAAGCTGGTAGAATGTTTCTCCAGCTATAACTTTGGGAAACTATACCGTGTAAACACAATACTGGTAATAAGTCACTTCTACCAATTGGTTCCGCTTCTCGATAAAACCATTCAAGGGAATCTACTGTAATCCGATGTTCTGTAATTAACACTTTATTTTCCTATTTGGGAATGCAACAGCCTGATAAAAAAGGCGTAAGTATAACAATACCTTCAGCAAAATACTCTCACTCTAAAAGAGTATAATTCTTATCACAAAGCTTGTGGAGTCAGGAGTCAGGAGTCAGGAGTCAGGAGTCAGGAGTCAGGAGTCAGGAGGTAGAAAGAATAAGAATTAAGGAATTAGGAGTTAGAATTATTGAGAATAGCTTTTGCATAACTATCTAATAATCTACTAACTTCTTGTAGTTTCAACATTAATTCTGATGTATTACCGTATCCTAAATCTTGTGTGAGAATAAGATAGTATCTACATTCTTATAGAGAAGCTTGTGCAATATTCATAAATCTTACTTTATCTAAATCTCCTTTTTTCTTAAATCCTTCTGCAATATTTGCCGGAATGGAAACTGATGCGCGTCTAAACTGAGAAGTCAGTCCATATATTTCTGATTTGGGAAAATCCGCAGTTAATTGATATACTCCTAACACAAATTGATGTGCTTTCTGCCAAACTATTAAATCTTCAAATGTTCTTGCAGGTTGCATTTATTCTGACTCCTGACTCCTTACGAATAGTTAACCATTGTTTTCCCAATCACCTATTATCAACTCATTCTTGATACTGCTTTTCAATTTGCAGATATTGGGGAACATCCATGAGTTCTTGAAAATCTCTAAAATTCATCAAACCAGGAAAATTAACTGTGTTTTCCTGTGCTTTCAGGTGACGGAAACAAGCATTCATGACTTCAGTTACAGCCATAAGTGCAGTTAGGGGGAAAAAGACAATTTTAAAACCTAATTTTTGTAATTCAGCTACGGAAATTTCTGGTGTTTTCCCACCTTCGACAATATTAGCTACCAACGGCACATCAGGAAAAGCTGCGGCTATGGTTTGCAATTCTCCCACAGATTGGGGTGCTTCCACAAACAAGACATCTGCACCGGCATTGATGTATGATTGTCCACGAGCGATAGCTTCCTCTAAGCCTAAAGGTGCGCGTGCATCTGTTCTCGCAATAATTACCAACCCACTATCACCCCTTGCTTCCACCGCAGCACGAATTTTTCCCGCGTGTTCTATCATGGGAATTACACGCTTCCCCTCAAAATGACCACACTTTTTTGGCCATTCTTGATCTTCCAAAATTACCCCAGCTAACCCCAACTGTACCGCATCCTTCACAGTTCGCATCACATTTAAAGCATTACCATAGCCCGTATCACAATCAGCAATTAAAGGTATATTAATTGACTGGGCAATTCGCCCCACACTGTACAGCATTTCTGTAGCAGTCAGAAACCCGTAATCAGGTAAACCCAACGTAGAAGCCGCAATCCCAAAACCGCTGGTAGCAGCAACATCAAACCCTGCTTTTTCTACCAGTTTTGCACTCAAACAGTCATAAACACCGGGAATAACGATAATTTCAGGACGTATAAGTAATTCCCGCAATTGTTGGCAATAAGACATACAAGCAATAATAAATGTATTATTTTGAGAATACCGTAAATAGTGTATTGACGTTTGAGAAAAGTTGTCTATATTTAAAATATTAATTAGCAACTGGGAATAAAGACATAAATATAAACAATGTTATTCAAAAATATCCAGCGGTGTTATTGACACTATTCCTGGAATTACTCGGTTTGTTGAAAATTACACTATTTTATCATCTCCCAAATGTTTCTATTTATATCGGGCAATATCAGCAGTTTAAGTGCGAATAAATTTGTGAAAATTAATATTCCCATATAGCAATGCTGTATCTGAAAAATTTTAAGTCTCGTAGGGTGGGCATTGCCCACCGCAGCAATGGTTTTGTGGGCAATGCTACGTATATTTCAAAAATCAAATATTTATTATTCCTATAGGAGTTTTATATATGACAATTAACATAAATTCTCTTGACTCATTCCGTGCTTTATCACTACAAGTTACCTGTTATGGAGTCAATCAATCAAGCCAGACTGAAGTCCGTTCTTTAATTAAAAAAACTATTAATAGCTTAGAAGAAAAAATCGCTGCAAGTATCGCCATGATTGGCTGCGACTGTCGTTTAATTGTTCTACCAGAACACTTTCTGACCGGATTTCCTATGGGAGAATCTATCTCAATGTGGGCAAAAAAAGCTTGTTTAGAAATGGCTGGGGCTGAATATGAAGCACTTGGTAAAATTGCTCAAAAGCATAAAATATTTTTAGCTGGTAATGCTTATGAACTAGATCCAAACTTTCCCAAATTATACTTTCAAACCTGCTTTGTTATTGACCCATCTGGTGCAATTATCTTACGCTATCGCCGATTAAATTCCATGTTCTCTCCCACACCCCATGATGTTTGGGATAAATATCTTGATTGCTACGGTTTAGAGGGAGTTTTCCCCGTTGCCAAAACCGAAATTGGCAACTTAGCAGCTTTAGCATCAGAAGAAATTTTATATCCAGAAGTTGCTAGGTGTCTGGCAATTAGAGGGGCAGAAATTTTTCTGCACTCCACATCAGAAGTATATAGCAAAAACCTGACATCCAAAAATGCAGCAAAAATCTCACGCGCTATAGAAAATATGGCATATATGATTTCTGCAAATACAGCTGGTATTAGTAATAGTCCCATTCCTCCCGCTTCAGTAGATGGTGGGTCTAAAATTATTGATTATCGTGGTCGAGTTTTAGCAGAAACAGCCACAGGTGAAAGCATGGCAGCCTTTGCTGAAATTAATTTAGCAGCATTACGACGCGATCGCAAACAACCAGGAATAAATAATTTACTCTCACGTCAGCGCTTTGAACTCTATGCCGAAACTTACCAGCAATCACACTTTTACCCCCCTAATACTATGCTTGAAGGAGAAGTAGACCGCAAACACTTTATCCAAACACAACAATCAACTATTGAATGTCTAGCTAAATTAGAGATAATTTGACCAATGACCAATGACCAATGACTAATCACCAATGACAAAACCAATAGAAGTCCGCAACCCTCGCACCGGGAAATTTGATTACGTCATTATCCCACCACCACCCAAGCTACTATCCCAGCAGTGTCACCGTCTTCGCAGAGGACAAATTCATTGGTACGAATTGGGAATTGATGGCAGAATTGAAGCCTTACAACAGTGGAAACAAGCCATATTATCTGAGCGCAAACAGCTAACAGACGCATTGGTAAATGATACGGGTAGATTATCAACTTCAGAATTAGAAATTAACTCTTTTATTTCTAGTATTGATAGATGGTGTAATTTAGCTCCACAATTATTACAAGAAACTGCTAAAAATACATCCATTTCATTTATAGCCTTACAACAAACTGCCGTTCCTTATTCCTTAGTAGGCGTAATTAGTCCTTGGAACTTTCCCCTTTTGTTGTCTACAATTGATACAATTCCCGCTTTACTAGCAGGTTGTGCTGTCATAGTCAAACCCAGCGAAATTACTCCTCGTTTTGTAGCACCATTAATAACTGCACTTAATACTGTTCCTCAATTACGCGATGTGTTAAACTTTGTCGAAGGAGCGGGACAAATAGGAGCAGCTTTAATTGAAGAGGTAGATTTGATCTGTTTTACAGGCAGCGTTGAAACTGGTCGTGTAGTTGCAGAAGCCGCAGCTAGAAACTTTATTCCTGCTTTCTTAGAATTAGGAGGAAAAGACCCAGCTATAGTTTTAGAATCAGCCAATTTAGATTTAGCAACTTCAGCAATTTTATGGAGTTCTGTTGTTAACTCTGGACAGTCCTGTTCATCAATAGAAAGGATTTATGTAGCTGAATCTATCTTTGAACAATTTTATCATCAACTAGTAGCTAAAGCTTCTCGCTTACAACTAGCATATCCAAAATTAGAAAATGGTGAAATTGGTCCCATTATTTCCGAAAACCAAGCTGCAATTATTAACGAACATCTACAAGATGCAATATCAAAAGGTGCAGTAATTCACTGCGGTGGTAAAGTTGAAGAATTAGGTGGTGGTTGGTGGTGTCGTCCCACAGTTATGACTGAGGTGAATCATTCCATGAAAATCATGACTGAAGAAACATTTAGTCCGATTATGCCAGTTATGTCTTTTTCTACAGTAGAAGAAGCAATAGATTTGGCAAATGATTCTATTTATGGATTGAGTGCATCTGTATTTTCTGAATCAGAAGAATTAGCATTAGCAGTTGCTAAACAAATAGATGTCGGTGCTATTAGTATTAATGATGCAGGTTTAACAGCTATGATGCACGAAGGAGAGAAAAACGCCTTTAAATTTTCTGGTTTAGGAGGTTCGCGCATGGGTGCAGCAGGATTAAAACGCTTCATGCGAAAAAAATCCTTTTTGATTAAAACCAACACCAGTAAAGACCCTTGGTGGTTTAATGATATAGAATAGGAACAATTAAAAATTAAAAATTAAAAATTAAAAATTAAAAAACTTCTACCTGAAGCCTTTTCTCAATGACCAATGACCAATGACCAATGACCAATGACCAATGACCAATGACCAATGACCAATGACCAATGACCAATGACCAATGACCAATGACCAATTATGTCTAATATTCGTTTAGAAATGCCTGTTTTAGCTCGTCATGAAGGTGAATGGGTGGGAACTTATACCCTAGTTGATCTGAATGGCAAAATTCTGGATAGTCACCAATCTCATTTAAGTTGTCAGTTTCCTGAAAATAGCGAGTATTGTTACTATCAAATCAATCGTTATACCTGGGAAAATGGTAAACAAGAAGAACATCAATTTCCAGGAAAATATCAAGATAAAAAACTTTGGTTTGATACCGAACGTATTCAAGGTAAAGCCTGGGAAGTTGATGATTCTACCGTTATTTTGTGGTTCGGTTATAAACAATTTCCAGCAGATATGTATTTATATGAAATGATTCAAATTAGTCCAGATAATAACTATCGCGCTCGCACTTGGCACTGGTTTAAAAATGACCAAATCTACCAACGCACTTTCATTCAAGAAGAAAGAGTGAAATCAATATATACTAAACACGGTTGAGATATGGACTTTTACGAAATTACGAAAAACCTAGATTTGTAGGGGTAAAGCGCATTGCTTAATGGTGTCAACTTAAGCTCAAATCCTGATGATATCTCGTTCCCAGTCTCCGACTCTTAATGCTATTACAGCGGCTCTGCCTCTGTTTTCGTAGAAGGCAGAGCCTTCTAGAATTCATTCCCATACAGAGTATGGGAACGAGAAAGGGTGAAACTGATAATGCAGGAGTATTGTTTTCTATCTTTACGCCTGAAACTTTTTTACAGCCATCTTTTTTTTCAGTTTATTCATACCGTAAAACATCCCACCGAATACTAGCAAACTCATATTTGTGGAAAATCCAAAGGGAACAGGTGTGCCAGGGGTGGAAAGGATAATGTTGTTGAAACCTGCTGCGGAACTTCTATTGGAGAAATCAGTATTTTCATTCAAAGAGATAAATATTTGATAATTTCCTGCTGATAAAGTGTTTGCGGCAATAAGAGTTCCTATGTCGTTAATTCCAAAACCATAACCAGGAATAGCGTCACTTGGATCTACAGTTCTCTCAAAAAGTTGTGCGCCATTTGAGTTGTCGGTTTTAATGATCGCGATATTGAAGCTATCCTTATCATTAAATCCTCCCGAAGAGTCACCATTAAATGCCCAATTAAAGGTCATTGTAATTGGTTGAGCAACATCAGCAACGGAAACGGCAAAAGGAATTGACCTAGCTACACTATTATTGTTTTTAAGCGAGTCATTAGGTATGTTCGCGTCGGTAGTATTTGCACCTAACAGCAAAAAAGTGCTTGTAAATACATTTCCGAATCCATTGGCAGGAGCAGATGTGTTGATTGCTATAGTTGAAGACGAATTATTATCACCTATACCTTGTATAATGCTAAAATCCCCAGGAGCGAGTGTAAAATTAAGTGCTTGGGCTGATTGGGCTGACAGAGTGATACCGGCAGCAGTCATAACCCCAGACAGAGTTATTGCCGTAGTAGCCAACTTTTGAAAAGCGGATTTAATCTTGTACTTCATTCGTTGTTATCCTCGTTGATTTGATATAAAAATTGATTTCTTATGTAAAGAAAACAATCACTTGATATAACTAACCAGATTTATGTGTGAAACTTTTATCTTTTAAGCACGTTTTCTTCCTTTAAAAACCTTCTTTCAGGTAATCCCGACAAAAGGAATTTTTCAAGAAATTCAACATTAACAGGTTTAGTTACTTTTTAGTATAGCTTTACTGGTGGATGTCAGTGTTAATAAGTAAGTATCAATTATTTCTACCTCTTTTGTCAAGATTCTACATACAAATTTTACAAACCCCGAAGATTGTATTGATAGTAAGCCACTAATGGTTTCGAGTGGTTGTTTACCCTTTCTATTGACGATGATGAATTGCGTGTTACAATAAAAACTCAGTAATCAAGCGCCCTTTCTTGTCTAACTTACCACCTCTTAACTGTGCTAATTCTTCCCGACGGGTAATTAAATTATACAAACTGGTCACTGTAACAACTGTCTGCTGTTCATCTGCTGATATTTTTTTAGTTCTGTGTCAAACTTAGAGTTTAAGTAACCTCGTTATATCAAGTTACACATTGTTTAATTTGCAACTAAATGCCTAAGTATAACTGCCAATGTAGAAAAATGACTGAAATAAACAATGACTTTACCCAAACTTTATAAATAAGTCGGGCATCTCCTGCTTTCTTTTTTCACAGTCAATCCCCAAGTTGTTTAATGTAGGATTGCAATATATCCAAAATTGCAACTTGACAAGGTATGGGCATGACAAAAAGCGAAAAAATAAACTTTTCTACTCCTAGCGGTTTTCCCGAATTTCTACCCAGTGAAAAGCGTCTAGAAGTATATTTACTAGATATAATCCGGCGTGTATTTGAAAGTTATGGTTTTACACCTATTGAAACCCCAGCAGTAGAACGGTTGGAAGTGCTGCAAGCTAAGGGAAATCAAGGTGATAACATAATATATGGAATTGAGCCTATTTTACCACCAAATCGCCAAGCCGAAAAAGATAAATCTGGCGAAACTGGTTCGGAAGCAAGAGCTTTAAAATTTGATCAAACTGTTCCCTTTGCGGCTTATATTGCGCGTCACTTAAATGAATTAACTTTTCCCTTTGCTCGTTATCAAATGGATATGGTTTTTCGGGGAGAACGGGCAAAAGATGGACGTTTTCGGCAATTCCGTCAATGTGATATTGATGTGGTGGCTCGTGGTAAACTCAGCTTGTTATATGATGCCCAAATGCCTGCAATTATCACCGAAATATTTGAAGCGATTAATATCGGTGATTTTGTCATTCGCATCAATAACAGAAAAATTCTGACTGGTTTTTTTCAGTCAGTAGGAGTTGCGGAAAATCAAATTAAAGCCTGTATTGGCATTATTGATAATTTAGAAAAAATTGGGGAAGCTAAAGTTAAGCAAGAATTAGAAAAAGCAGGTATTTTATCAGAGCAAACCGAAAAAATTATCGAGTTTGTTAAAATTGATGGTATGGTTGATGATGTTTTAGATAAACTCAAACATCTCACGGAGAATTTACCAGAAGCGGAAGAATTTAATCTAGGAGTTAGTGAATTAGAAACGGTAATTAATGGAGTTAGAAATTTAGGAGTTGCCGAAAAGCGTTTTTGTATTGATTTATCTATTGCGCGGGGTTTAAATTATTATACTGGCACGGTTTATGAAACTAGTCTTATAGGACATGAAGCTTTAGGTAGTATCTGTTCAGGTGGCAGATATGAAGAATTAGTGGGGATGTTTTTAGGTGAAAAAATGCCCGGAGTGGGTATTTCCATCGGCTTAACTCGGTTAATTAGTCGGTTGTTAAAAGCGGGGATTCTCAATACTTTATCTGCCACACCTACTCAAGTAGTGGTAGTGAATATGCAAGAAGATTTAATGCCTGTTTATTTAAAGGTATCACAACAATTGCGTCAAGCAGGAATTAATGTTGTTACCAACTTTGAAAAACGTCCTTTGGGTAAACAATTTCAAGCCGCAGATAAACAAGGAATTCAATTTTGTGTAATTATTGGTGCTGATGAAGCCGCATCTGAAAAATCATCCTTGAAGGATTTAAAATCAGGTGAACAAGTAGAAGTAGCTTTGGTAGATTTAGCCGCAGAAGTTAAACGTAGACTTGTTTAAGTTAAATTAGAGATAGATGTGGGGTGAGACACCTGATGGGATTAACACTGCACCCGAATATGGCAGTATGGGCGATATAATGGTTGTGATTGATTCCTTTGGCTAGGTATCAATTCATTAGAGCGATCGCACATCTATAACGGAACAGCGATCGCTTCTTTTATTTAATCAAAATTTATCTTGCTAAAAATCGGGTTAGGGACAGCAGATGACAACAGAAGCAGAAAACACTTTAAAAGTTGCTAAACAAGCATTTGCACATTTTACCCACGGACTAGCAACTGGTGAATGGCAAGAATTTTTAGATATGCTGACAGATGATTTTACCTTTTGGTTTCCAATGGGAAAATTTCACGGGTTAAATGAAGGTAAAGAAAGAGCAAAAGAATTTTTTGAATATGTTTCTGAAGCCTTTAAACCTGGATTAAAGTTGGCTTCTCTAGATAACATTACTAGCAACGAAAAAACAGTTATCTTTGAATTTCGGGATGAAGGTAACTTATTTGGACAACCTTACAAAAATCGGGTTGCAGTTGCCTTTGATGTGCGAGATAATAAAATTTGTAGCTATAGAGAATACTTTGGTAGTGATGGAAAATCTTATTAATAAATAATTCAGTAGTGGTAAATATGTAGTGATAATAAATTGAGGCGTTACAACAAGCTGCCCATATCCATATCTTCCTAAATATCAAAATGTAAAATACTCACAGCTTTAGGTGTAGACTCAGTTGGTCAAAATCTCATTTTTAGGGTAAAAGTTGTCAAATTTTTTTGAACCTCTGACTGGGTAGCGTTCTCAACCGTTATGTAGCTGCTCAATTAAGATGGAACTAAATCATACAAAGCACTTTTTTACTGAGAGTATGGTACGTCAAGATCGCGATCGCAGGAATCAAAATTAGTCAGGCGAGAAATAAGCCTGCACTCCTCAACTAAAGCGATCGCATACCACTACTACCAATAATTAGCAGACATTAAATGAATATCCCCTCAAGCACTTTTAAAATTAATTTTTCCCATTCTCTAAACCATTA
Organism: Anabaena lutea FACHB-196; assembly: GCF_014698305.1. Lineage (GTDB taxonomy): Bacteria > Cyanobacteriota > Cyanobacteriia > Cyanobacteriales > Nostocaceae > Anabaena > Anabaena lutea. The sequence continues at coordinate 84,731 of NZ_JACJST010000009.1, forward strand.
ATTTCTCGACACTTTATTTCAGCAGCTTGATAAGCTATCAAATATTCGTGATCACCTAACATGACATCACCATAATATTCATAAGGTGCTTCACCATAAATTGGCAAAGGATCATCTTCTGGATAATCTTCTTTTGATTCGTCAATTATTGCTTTTAGCTTTTTGACAGTCAGACTTTGCGCGGGAAAATACCAAAGGTCTTTATGGTTTTTTTGCAAATAAGGAAGGGTGGGATCAATAATCACATCACCTAACTCAATCCAACCATGTTCAACAGGTTTATATGGCTGACCACTAAATACCAAAAAACCTTGAACATACTTTGAACCCTCAGTTGCTAAAGCTGCTTTATAAGCATTTTCAAAAGGCTTTTTAGCTTTACTTTTGATGCTTTGTGCAACTTGGTGAGATAAGGCTTCATCTAATAATTTATTCATGGTTGAGATTTTCCTCTATGAAATACCTGCAATTATTTCCATAATCTCTTAATTTCTGCACTTAGCAAATAAATTTTATCATTTTATCACGAAGAGATGTCAATAGGGTCAATGCTAGGAAATTAGATAAAATGAATTGCGTATCCCTTACGGAACCGTAAGCAAAGAGGCAAAGGTAATAGATACAAACTATGGTTTCAATCCCTAATAGGGAGTAATGAGAATTGCAATAAGCGATCGCTTTACTTCTGACAAGGTAGGCGATCGCTAATGTTTCAATCCCTAATAGGGAGTAATGAGAATTGCAATTTGCTTCTTTTCACACATCCCCTAATATAGCTGCTGTTTCAATCCCTAATAGGGAGTAATGAGAATTGCAATAATATTGAATAGGGAAGTATCTTGGGTAAGTAAGAGTTTCAATCCCTAATAGGGAGTAATGAGAATTGCAATTTCAACCAACCACCAATGCAACCATCCAACCAGCAACCTCAAGTTTCAATCCCTAATAGGGAGTAATGAGAATTGCAATTTTCCTTCCATCTGAAATACGCCAAAAGTATCTCCAGTTTCAATCCCTAATAGGGAGTAATGAGAATTGCAATTATCGCAAAGTGGGGGATATGGGCTTAGGCCAAAGTTTCAATCCCTAATAGGGAGTAATGAGAATTGCAATTAAGCTTTACTTTTATTTCAAAGGGGCTGCATATGGTTTCAATCCCTAATAGGGAGTAATGAGAATTGCAATCAATACGAATATTCTTGTATTGATTGGAATGGTTCTCTCGATGGTTTCAATCCCTAATAGGGAGTAATGAGAATTGCAATTTGTATTTTAGAGTATAACCGTATACGTAGATAGTTTCAATCCCTAATAGGGAGTAATGAGAATTGCAATCTATTATTGGTAGCATCCTTTTATCAAAATTGATTGTTTCAATCCCTAATAGGGAGTAATGAGAATTGCAATAAGCCCCCGATGTAGAATGGTTTTGTCACAGTTTCAATCCCTAATAGGGAGTAATGAGAATTGCAATTTTATAATTACCTAGCTGTGAAGAGTTTTTGAATGAATTTTTGTTTCAATCCCTAATAGGGAGTAATGAGAATTGCAATAGCGGGAGGCTGAAAGCCTTTGTGTATTTGGTTTTCAAGGTTCGATTGCGCGAGCATGATCATCATAGTCCATTCCAGAAATTGTGTCAAGGACAAAAAACGCTGAAACCCAGTCTGTGTAAGGTGCGCGGATGGTTCATCAACATTAATAGCCGCAAAGCCAAGCCTATCAAGAGATACAGCTATTTTTTTGAACCATCTAAATTTTACACCCACCCATCCGCGCAAAAAAGCTGATGATTAACTGACCAAATCAGGAAAAACCTCTTGTACAGCCGGATGTACCAAACGACCATTCTGCACATTCAAACCCTTAGCCAAAGCAGGATTCACATCCAAAGCCTTAATTCCCAAATTAGCTAACTGCACAACATAAGGTAAAGTACTGTTGTTCAGCGCTTGGGTTGCTGTCCAAGGTACTGCCCCCGGCATATTAGGAACACCATAATGTACCACACCCTCATCAATATATACAGGATTAGTGTGGGATGTGGGGTGTAGTGTTTCTACACATCCACCTTGGTCAACAGCAACATCCACAATTACCGAACCGGGATGCATTTGTTTAACTAACTCGCGGGATACTAAAATTGGCGCTTTCCGACCCAAGACGAGAACTGCACCAATGAGTAAATCAGCTTCTTTAACTGCGGTTTCAATATGAGCAGAGTTGCTGTAAAGTAATTCAACTCTCGAACCAAAAAGAGTTTCTAAATAAGATAGGCGTTCAACACTGACATCGAGAATCTGCACAGCCGCACCCATACCCACTGCAATTCTAGCGGCTTCTGTGCCGACCACGCCACCGCCTAAAATCACCACTTTGCCCGGTTTAACACCAGGGACACCCCCCAACAGTACACCCTTGCCACCTTGCTGACGTTCTAAGAACCTGGCTCCAAATTGTACTGCTAACCGACCAGCAATGATACTCATGGGGGTAAGCAGAGGCAGTTTATTTGCACCAGGTTGTTCTACAGTTTCGTAAGCGATCGCACAAATGCCACAATCAATTAAATGTTCTGTTAATTTGCGATCTGCTGCTAAATGCAAATAAGTAAATAATAATTGTCCTTTTTGCAGAAATTTATACTCACTTACCAGAGGTTCTTTAACCTTAACAACTAGCTCCCGATTCCAAACAGATTCCTGTGTAGAGACAATTTCTGCCCCAGCCATACTATAGTCTTCATCTGTAAATCCAGCACCAGTACCAGCTTCAGTCTGAACAAAAACATGATGTCCATTTTCCCGCAGTACCCGGACACTAGAAGGACTTAAGCCGACACGAAACTCTTGATCTTTCGTTTCCTTGGGAACACCGATTTCCATTTACAGCCTCTGATATTTTTTTGTTTCACTTTAGCCTGCCAGTATCTATCACGCTACTTCCGTATTCACTAATTCAAAATTCCAAAATAAAAATAAAAAATTAGTAAAATTAGTAAAATTACCTCTCACACACCGTTAGTCGTTTTTTTCACAACATCTTGACTAATCCCCAAGTCTTCTTACAATAGATAAAGAATAATTACAAATTGTAAAGTAAGCATTTGCGTCGCGCTCTCCAAGAACTTGCAGTTGAAATTCTCAACCTACCTTGGCAATCAAGCTCTGCAATTAGCTGAAAAATAAATGTAAAGTTTCGTTTGCTGTCCAGAAGAGAGGAATTTTTGACAATGACACAACCCACAGTTACCCCTAAACTAGAAGAACCCAAATTTGGCTTTAATGAATATGCCGAGCGTTTGAATGGTCGGGCAGCCATGATTGGCTTCATCTTGATGATGCTGATTGAATATCTCACCAATCAAGGCGTACTATCTTGGCTCGGTTTAAAGTAGTTGCCGCCGCAACTCAAGAGTTGGCAGTAGTAAACTAGTCATTAGAAGAGTCCTAACCAGTTGGAACTTCCAGCTGGTTATATCTTGTCTAGTTGAATGGTTATGATTATGGAACCGCGCGTGACCCAGTGAAATTCTGACGCAGAATGACCAATAGCGTGAGATGAGAAAAGCAAATAGCGATCGCGGTATCGTAGAGAAAACTTACATAAAAATTTAACGGGAAACAAGCAACCTGTGATGAACGCTGTACTACCTCGTTTTTTGAAGTCAGCCTACCGGAAAGAACCTATAATCAGTGCCTTAACCACAATGGGTGTTGTGGACGCGCTGATTGGTGGCTTGGATGATAGCTGGTCGTTATTTGCTTTTGGCTTGGGAACAGCAGGAATAGCCCTGGCCTTTAAGTTATGGCGGATGCAGCAGCGTCCCCCTGTACCAGAAGAGCCTGTAGTGCAACATTATTTACCTTCTCGTTCCTCCAGTCCACCCTTACCAGTGCTGACGGTTTCCAAGAAAAAACCACCTAGGAAAGAATATTGATGGCGGAGTACTGAGTGTTGATGAGATTAAAGAAGTGAGGAAAACAGGTGACGAGTAAGGGAAGAAGCGGTGGGAGTGCTGTGATTCGCCCTCAGATGATTTTGGCATTGATGGCAGCTGTTGCCTTAGCAACTTCTATTGGGCAGGAATTTTATATTCATCCTGCTCAGGCGGCTAACGAAGTCATACCCAACTCTCCAGATAGCAAACCAGATAGCAAAAGCTTTGCCAATCCCCGACTGCTTCATACCTTAAGCGGACATACAGGAACTGTTAAATCTCTAGCTTTTAGTCCCAATAGTAAACTTCTGGTGAGTGGTGGCGGACAAAACGAGGGTATAATTCGCTTTTGGAATCCTCAAACTGGCAAAAAGCTGGGTACGATTAACCGAGCGCATCAAGGATCTGTAGATTCTATTTTGATTACTCCCGATGGTGCAACTCTGATTAGTTGCGGTAGTGACTACAGAATTAACCTCTGGAATCTCAAAAATCTGAAGTTTAGCCGTTCTTTCGTGGGACACACAAGTCCAATATTATCTTTAGCTGTTTCTGCTGATAGTAAAGTTCTTGCCAGTGGTGGTTTAGACGGGATTAAATTGTGGGATTTAAAACGACAGATACCACTAACCACCCTGGTACGCTTTGATAATGCAATTTATACCTTAGCCATTAACCCTGATGGGCAGACTTTAGCTAGTGGTGATAGTAAAGGTGTAGTGAAGCTGTGGGACTTAAATTCTGGTAAATTAATCAGGGAGTTAAAAGCACATTCTCAGATTGTGACAAAGTTAGCTTTTACACCCAATGGCGAAAGTTTAATTAGTTCCAGCCGGGATAAAACGATTAAAATTTGGGATGTTAATAAGGGTGTGCAAGTCCAAACCCTAACAGGACATGATAATTGGGTGAATGAGATCGCAATCAACCCCAATGGACACACTCTAGCCAGCGCTGGCAAAGATGGTATAAAATTATGGGATTTAACTACAGGTGAATTAAAAAATACACTTGATGGTCATAGTGACTGGGTGAGTGCGCTGGCGCAGCCTATCGAAGATATCGCTTTTAGTCCCGATGGAAAAATGCTGGCCAGTAGTGGATTTGATCAAAAAATTAATATTTGGCAGACTTGGTAATTTTACTACATCTCAAAAGTATTTTGTTGTGCTAGATACCGTGCCTTCAGAGCTAAAGCAATGGCGAAAAAAGCTATAGTCAGAGACATAGTTATATGATGTAGATGGGCTAGGGAATGTGACTGACTAAAAATCATCGCTATAGAGTTGATAGCAACGGCATAAAATAGCATCCAAAAGAAAATGCCAACAGGAGTCATCATTGCTAATAATCTAGCTGTTCTTGCTGCCCTGCGGTAGTGTAGCAACCTCAAGGCTAGCCAACATCCTAAAACTTCCCCAATCCACCAGCCAAAAATAAAACTGAGAAAAGGGGGTATCAATCCATCTAGAGTGGCATGGGGCATAAATATTTTTACATAACCCACACCTAAAAAATAACCTGGATACATCAGTAGGACAGCACCTATTAAACTACCTATAGCTGCTGCTAAATATCCGCCTTTTTTATACTGTGGTAAAGACATAATTAATTCAAGCTTGAATGTTTTTACACTATATTAATTCAAAATTAATCAACATATTTCCGCAAATGTGACTTAATTTTTATATACTTGACTAAGTAAATAAATTTTTATTAGTTGATTTCCTTAGCACTGTGGCGGTTTTTATAATTGCTTGGATTACAATAAATTTAAGATATAGTATCGCACGTATTAACTCAAATTCTCCCAAAAGCCATGAAAACTCAAGTAGTTAATATAACTTATGAAATTGAACTTAAACCAGGAGAAAAATTGACTCTACCGGAATCTTTAACGAACAATATAGGAGCAGGAAATTGGATAATTACTATCCAACCAAAACCAAATTTTTCTCCAGTTACCCGCAGTCATGACACATTTTTAAAAGGCTACACCTCAGAAGATGAAGGACTCTATGACGACTATACAACCGGGTGAATTCTGGGTAGCTGATATTCTCTTTACAAGTGGTGCAAGTTCTAAAAAACGCCCCATCCTTGTACTTTGGTTAGATGGTGATGATGTTGTAGCTGCTGTAGTTACTTCAGCACAACCACGCTCACAAACAGATGTATTTTTAAACGATTGGTCAATTGCAGGTCTGCGTGTTCCCTCAACTGTACGTTTATCTAGGCTGGATTGCTTAGAAAAGAGTTTATTAATAGCGAAAATCGGACTAATTTCTGAATCAGATGCAAACCAATTGAAAACTGTATGGGATGCGTTTATTAAACCTCAATTTTAATACCTAGGACTTACGCACTGTACAAATCAATCATGATATGCGTTCACCAAAATACCTTATTTCAGGTTGCAACTAATTCTATTTTTACCGATAAATTAAGCGTGGGGTAGGGGTTTAGCACTGCGCTTTACCCCTACGATAAATATGATTTTTACGGAAATACATATTCAATATTTTTTGTCAATGCGTAACTCCTAATACCAATAAAAAAACCCCCAAATGGAGGTTGATAAGTTATTCGCGTGGAGTGAACAACCAAATAATTAATACTTACAGTAGATATAGTAATCCGAACAAAATAATCCAAATTACGTCTACAAAGTGCCAGTACAGTTCGGCGGCTTCAATACCGAAGTGCTTTTCATTGCTGTAATGACCGGGAGTGCGCGATCGCCACAACACTGCCAAAATCGCTAAAACCCCAACAGTCACGTGTAAACCGTGAAAGCCAGTTAAAACATAAAACGTACTAGCAAACAAATTGGTAGTTAAACCAAATTCCAGATGGGTATATTCATAAACCTGCCCCATCAAGAAAATTGCACCCATAGCCGCAGTAATTGCCAACCAGGTACGCATTCCCTTGTTATCATTCTTTTTAATTGCCGTATCAGCATTGTGCATGACAAAACTGCTGGCAATCAAAATCACTGTATTCACACCAGGTAACAGCAGTTCTAACTCTGGTGTACCTGCGGGAGGCCATACAGGTAAGGTAGCGCGGAAAGCTAAATAAGCTCCGAACATTCCCATAAAAATCATCGCTTCGGCAATCAGGAAGACAACCAAACCAAACAAGCGATGGTCTGGATGTGCTTCATGATGAGCATCTGTTACTGCTACGTGGTGATGATTCTGTTCAATTTTCGCTGGGTCAATTATCTGACTTTGCATGAATTTTTAAATTGCTAATTGGTCATTGGTAATCGGTAATTGGTAATCGGTAATTCATAATTCATAATTTTCTTTCAATTACGAATTACGCTTTCAATTACGAATTACGAATTACGTATCCCTAGCGGGACCGTAGGCACTATTACGAATTACACACCAGACTCAATAGTTGGATATGGTTCGTCAGGTTTGGCGGTTAATACTGTATTAACATCTACCTTTTTCTCTTTCACGCCGTAGTCATAAGGGCCTGTAGCCAATACGGGCAGTTTTTCAAAATTCTCAATTGCTGGTGGTGAAGTAGTCATCCACTCTAGGGTAAGTGCGCGCCAAGGATTATTAGCCGCTTTCTCACCATATAACCAACTCCAAATGGCATTGATAATAAACGGTAAAGTCGAAATCGCTAAGATATAAGACCCGTAAGTACAGATTTCATTCAAAGAAGTGAATTTAGGGTCATATTGGGCAATGCGGCGATTCATACCCATCATCCCTAACTTGTGCATGGGCAAAAAAGTCATATTTAGACCAACAATGGTCAAAACAAAGTGAATCTTACCCCAAAATTCGTTCATCATTCGTCCCGTCATTTTCGGGAACCAGTGATAAATAGCGGCGAAAATACCTAAGACGCTACCACCGAAGAGGACATAGTGCAGGTGTGCAACTACAAAATAGGTATCGTGAACGTGAATATCAAAGGGGACTGCGGCTAACATCACACCACTTATACCACCAATGACAAACGTACCGACAAAACCCATAGCAAATAACATGGGGGTATTCAGTTGGATTTTGCCACCCCACATAGTTGCTAACCAGCTAAAAATTTTGATCCCTGTGGGGACAGCGATGATCATGGTAGTGATCATAAAGAACATCCGCAACCAGCCAGGAATACCACTGGTAAACATATGGTGCGCCCAAACGATCAGCCCCAAAAAGCTAATAGCGAGGGAAGAATAGGCGATCGCTTTATAACCAAAAATTGGTTTACGAGAATGAACAGGGATAACCTCAGAAATTGCCCCAAAGAAAGGCAAAATCATGATGTAAACTGCTGGGTGGGAGTAGAACCAGAACATATGCTGGTAAACTACCGGATCACCTCCACCGGTGGGGTTAAAAAATGTTGTCCCTGCTAACAAGTCAAAAGACAGCAGAATTAGCGCCCCAGCAAGTACAGGGGTAGATATCAGCACTAACGCCGAAGTTGCGAACATTGCCCAACAAAACAAGGGCATTTGATGGATTCCCATACTGGGAACACGCATTTTCAGGAGAGTAACGATAAAATTAATCGCCCCCAAAATCGAAGACGTACCCAACAATAGGACACTGACAATCCAAATGGCTTCTCCCACTTGACCTGTCATGAGGCTAAGAGGAGGGTAGGAAGTCCAACCCGCATCCGGGGCATCACCTACCACTAAACTAGCGATAAGTAACACACCAGCCGGCGGAATCATCCAAAAAGCCACGGCATTTAAGCGTGGAAAAGCCATATCCCTAGCCCCAATCATCAAGGGAATGAGATAGTTAGCAAAACCAGCCCCTGCTGGAACAATCCACAAGAAAATCATGATTGTGGCGTGGAGTGTAAACAGGCTGTTATAGACTTCTGGGGTGACAAAATCCACATCTGGGGTACGGAGTTCTGTCCGCACCAAGTCAGCCATCACGCCGCCAATGCAGTAGAAAATAAACGAGGTGACTAAGTATTGAATACCAATTACCTTATGGTCGGTACTAAAGCCAAAGAAGTCACGCCAATGTCTTTCCCCTTCTTCTTCTTCAATATGAGCAGGGATATTAGCCGTTTCTTGTAACTGTGCTTGTGTCATAGTCAATTAGTCATTAGTTATTAGTCATTGGTCATTAGCCGTTATCTTTGACTATCTAACCATTGACGAATGGTGAACTTGATGCAGCATTTCTGAGTGAATTCCCATGTCCTTAGTGTAAGGAGCGAGAAATTCATCTGGGGATACATCCGCTGAGTTAACGGCAACAGCTTGATTAAGAGTCTCTTTACTAGCAACTAGCTGTTCTTGCATCCAAGTGTCATAAGCCTCTTGGGACTCTACTACTACTTGGGTTTTCATAGCTCCGTGGTAGGGGCCACAAAGTTCAGCACAAATTAAGGAATACGCACCCACTTTATTGGGTGTGAAGCGAATCTCGCTTTGTCTACCGGGGATCACATCTTGCTTGAGGCGGAATTCTGGAACCCAGAAGGCATGGATGACATCGTTAGCAGTCATGTTCATTTCCACTTGTTGGCCGACGGGTACATGGAGTTCACCAGTTGTCACTCCTGTCTCTGGGTAAGTGAAAATCCAAGCATACTGGAGTGCAGAGACGTTAACGACTAATTGTGGTGGTTGTCCCTCTTTGTCACGACTTGTACCCAAGGTAGGAGCTACACTACCTATGCCAGGAGCATTACGTATTTGAGGAATTTCAGGATTGCGGACTGCTGCGGTGGCCGGGTCTTCCATAGCCTCGTCAGATTTTTCTTGGTTTAGGTTTGGCTCATTGCTGGGAGGCGTATCGGTTAAAGTAGCAGCGATCGCTGTTCCTGGCATTGACATTGATTCTTGCATCATCGATGCTTCTGGCGCTGCATGGACTGCATGAGGATCAAATCCACCGATTTCGTTGTAGACATCAAAGCTATAAACAGAAATACCGAGAACGATAATTGCTGGGATCGCCGTCCAGAGTATTTCTAGAGGCACATTACCCTCAATAGGTGGACCATCTTCATTGTCGCCTGCACGGCGACGGTATTTAAATGCAGCGTAAATTAAAACACTTTCGACTAATAAAAATATACCTGTAGAAACGATCATCATCGTGTTGAATAGACCATCTACTAAGACGGCTTCATCAGATGCGGCTGTAGGTAACAGACCGTGATTTTGACCGTACCAAAGGCTGGCTAGGGTTAGCACAATGCCAATTAGTAATGTCCAGATGGAACTTGGAATTTTCACGGCTTACTTAAATGGAATTTACGACGTTATCTCAAAGTCACTCACTTACTAAGGTAGTGCAGCTTATAGGATATGAACTCTCAATATCTGAAATCTTTATTAATTTTTTTGATTAGTTGATCAATCTTGAGTAAAACCGATTTATGTGATATCGCCCCAAAAAAATGACAATTACTAGAGAAATTTAAGGAAAACTTGAGAAAATTTTAACTAATTGCCACTCATCACTAATTCATATCTTAAAAAATACCTAAATCTTACAGCTAAAAGTACCTGAAGTGATTCAAAGTATAAGTGAAAGCCAATATTTAAACCCTAGCTCATAGGTTAGGGTGTAGATAGGTCTTTTCTGATCAAATAGATAATTTTAAGAATATCTACCTCAAGCGGGCAGAAGGTATCGTTGATGAACGAATTTGTCCTACAACAACAAAATGAAGCGGCAGCCCAACACAATAGCCCCAAGGAAGTAATTCGTCGCTTGGTGTGGAAAATTTGCATAGCCACCTTGATTTTGATGGCCATAGGCAGTGCCACCCGCGTGATGAATGCTGGACTTGCTTGCCCTGATTGGCCTTTGTGCTATGGGGAATTGGTGCCAGCCAAGCAAATGAATCTCCAGGTGTTCTTGGAGTGGTTTCACAGATTAGACGCAGCTTTGATTGGTTTTAGCGCGATCGCACTTGCCGGTTTATCCTGGTGGCATCGTCGTGTTTTACCCAACTGGCTACCTTGGGCTTCGACATTCGCCCTGTTCTTAATAGTCTTCCAAGGTGTTTTGGGTGGACTCACTGTCACCGAATTGTTGCGATTTGATATCGTTACCGCCCATTTGGGAACGGCGCTATTGTTTTTCACTACTCTCTTAGTCATCGGTACGGCACTTAGCCCATATCAGGGGACTGGAACTGTTGGTAAGCTGCCTTGGGTGGGTTTAGCAGCTTCGGTTTTGGTGTACCTACAAAGTTTACTAGGTGCTGTGGTGGGTTCTCGCTGGGCGCTACATCAATGCTTTGGTGATTCTCAACTTTGTGGAGTTATGTACAGCCATATTTTTGGCTTGATACCACCAACGGTGGCCACTTTGGCAATCGTTTTTATCTCGTGGCGCACTCCAGCCTTACACCCAGCTTTGCGCCGATTAGCAAATATGGCTGGGAGCTTATTGATTTTACAACTGCTGTTGGGAGTCGCCACTTTTCGCTTACATCTACAAGTTGAACCTCTGACTGTGACTCACCAAGCTGTAGGTGCTACTTTGCTGGGTACTTTAGTAGTGTTTACAGTTTTAGGGCTACGCGATAGAACACATGGAATCAGTCAACAGTAAACAGTCAGCAGTTATCAGTAATTATGTGAGGGATAAAAAGCGCCACGAAAGCCTCCCACCAGTCTTATAGGGAGATTTATACCCAAGGAATGAAATTGATAACTGATAACTGATAACTGATAACTGGTAACTGATACCTGATAACTGATAACTGAGAAAGGAAGTAGAGCCAACATGATTGAGACTAATGTCTCTCGCCACCACGATACATTTTTACAAGTAATTCAAAGCTACTACCAGCTAACTAAGCCACGCATTATTCCGTTGCTGTTAATTACCACTGCTGGGAGTATGTGGATTGCTGCAAAGGGACAAGTGGACCCTTTCCTATTGCTAGTAACCCTGATGGGTGGTACTTTGGCTGCTGCCAGCGCTCAGACTATTAACTGTATCTATGACCGAGATATAGATTATGATATGGAGCGGACGCGCCATCGTCCTATGCCTTCTGGTAGGGTACAGCCCCGCGATGCCTTGATTTTTGCGATCGCTCTGGCTGTTGCTTCTTTTACCCTACTCACAGTCTTTGCCAATTTATTAGCCGCACTTTTAGCATTTTCTGGAATTGTATTTTACGTTTTAGTTTATACCCACTGGCTAAAACGTCACAGCACTCAAAATATTGTCATTGGTGGTGCTGCGGGGGCGATTCCAGCCTTAGTTGGTTGGGCGGCTGTAACAGATACTTTAAGCTGGGCTGCTTGGCTAATTTTTGCCATTGTGTTTTTGTGGACTCCCCCTCATTTCTGGGCTTTGGCTTTGATGATTCGTGATGATTATGCCAAGGTGGGAATACCCATGTTACCTGTGGTAGCCGGTGATAAGGCTACTGTACGGCAGATTTGGTATTACACTGTAGTTACCGTAACGGCAACTGTGCTGCTGTTCTATCCTTTACACGCCAGTGGTGTTGTCTATGCCTTTGTCGCGTTGACACTGGGGGGAGTATTTGTTCACAAGGCTTGGCGCTTGTTGCAAAATCCAGAAGATCGAACTGTAGCTAGAGAGTTGTTCCTTTATTCGATTTCTTACATGATGCTGTTGTGTTTAGCGATGGTGGTTGATAGTTTACCGATTACTCACAGTTTGGTAAGTGCTGTGGTTAATCAGTTTAGTTAGTAGAAAGAGCGATGGTGCTTGGCGCTATCGCTTTTTTTTAACGCCGAGGTAAGCTGAGTTTGAAAATTTTGATTTGAGTTAAGGTTTTTGGAACAGGCAAGTCTTGACTGGGATTCTGAGATATGCTTTTTTAACGCAGAGGAACGCTGAGGTAAGCGCTGAGGTTCGCTGAGGTTGAAAATTTTGATTTGAGTTAAGGTTTTTGGAACAGGCAAATCTTGACTGGGATTCTGAGATATGCTTTTTTAACGCAGAGGAACGCAGAGGAACGCTGAGGTTCGCTGAGGTTGAAAATTTTGATTTGAGTTAAGGTTTTTGGAAAAGGCAAATCTCGACTGGGATTCTGAGATATCCTTAGATAGGATAGAGATTCGCCGAATAAAGTAGAATGAAGCTGGCAGCAAGAGTAAGTCAGGTGACACCCTCTATAACCTTAGCGATCGCAGCTAAAGCTAAGGCCATGAAAGCAGAGGGTATAGATGTTTGTAGTTTTAGCGCTGGAGAACCGGATTTTGACACCCCGGCTCATATTAAAGCCGCAGCAGTGAAAGCTTTGGATGAAGGCAAAACCAAGTATGGTGCAGCCGCTGGAGAACCAAAGTTAAGGGAAGCGATCGCCCAAAAGCTGAAGACAGATAACGGTCTTGATTATAAGTCAGAGAATGTGATTGTCACCAATGGTGGTAAGCATTCTTTGTACAATTTGATGATGGCGCTAATTGATCCGGGTGATGAGGTCATTATTCCTGCACCCTACTGGCTAAGTTATCCAGAAATGGTGATTTTAGCAGCTGGTAAACCAGTAATTGTGCAAACGGACGCTTCTACTGGCTATAAAATTACCCCGGAACAACTGCAAAAGGCAATTACCCCAAAAACTAAGTTATTTGTCCTCAACTCTCCATCTAACCCTACAGGGATGGTGTACACGCCAGAGGAAATTAAAGCTTTGGCGAAAGTAGTAGTTGATGCAGATATCTATGTTGTTTCTGATGAAATTTATGAAAAAATCCTCTATGACGGTGTAGAACACGTCAGCATCGGTTCTCTAGGTCAGGAGATTTTTTCCCGCACCTTGATTAGTAACGGGTTTGCTAAAGCTTACTCGATGACTGGGTGGCGACTTGGTTATTTAGCAGGGCCTGTGGAAATTATTAAAGCCGCCAGTACCATCCAAGGGCATAGTACATCAAATGTGTGTACCTTTGCTCAATATGGTGCGATCGCGGCTTTGGAAGGTTCCCAAGTCTGTGTGGAAGAAATGCGCCAAGCTTTCGCTAAACGTCGTCAGGTAATGTTAGATAGACTCAACGCTATCCCCGGTTTGAGTACCGCTAAACCAGACGGTGCTTTTTACCTGTTTCCTGATATCAGCAAAACCGGTTTAAAGTCTCTGGAATTTTGCAACGCTTTATTAGAAGCACATCAAGTTGCAGTTATTCCGGGCGTGGCTTTCGGCGCTGATAATAATATTCGCCTTTCCTACGCTACTGATATGGCGACTATTGAAAAGGGAATGGATAGATTAGAGAAATTTGTGCGTTCTCGAATTTAACAGCAATCATCTCATCACCCATTTTCCATAATGATGAGACAGACAAATTATATCTCCCCAACTCTCCTTAATCTGGTGAGTTAGGGAGATAAAAAGTAATGATAATTAACTCATTAATTTCTCCATTCATAGCGACCAGGAACGCGAACTCTCCGTCCACGTTGTTGCGTCCAATAAGGAGCAACCCAGACTCGACGACGTTGAATAACTTGTACAGGTCTGCGATTGACAACTCGACGTTGAATAACTTGTACAGGTCTACGGTTGACGACTCGACGTTGGACAACTTGTACAGGTCTTCTATATTGTGCTGATGCTGGTTCTGGTAAAACAGTCATGACTAAAGGAATAGCAAGCATAATACCAGTAATAAATTTTTTCATCAAAATTCTCCTGTTAACAAATTGTTTCAGGTTGAGTAAATCAAATTTTGTGATTGTTTGACTTCTCACACCAGCTATCCTAGGAGTTGAATTTTGAATTAGCTAGTTACTAAAGTCACTAATGTCACCATGACTTTAGTATGTATTTGAGGATGAAAAACGTCATGGGTTAGAGAATAAGGAACAGGGAACAGGGAACAGGGAACAGGGAATAGGGAATAGGGGAGAAAATTACGAATTACGAATTACGAATTACGAATTACGAATTACGAATTATTCCCATTTCTTGCAAACCTTGACGCAGACGTTGCGCTTCTTGAGGGTTTTGTAGCTCATGGAGAGCGATCGCACTTTCAAAAGCTGCTAAACTGGTTTTAACATCGCCCACCTTTAACAGCACTACTCCCAAATTTTGATAAGCTTCTGCATAGTCAGGATTTAACAGGATAGCTTGGTTATAGGCATCAATAGCTTCAGCAAATAAACCCATTGCTTTATTTACCATACCCAAATTGTAATGACCAAAAACAAACCCAGGGTCAATATTTAAAGCTGTTTCATAAGCATTTTTCGCACCTTGTAAATCTCCAGACCCTTTCAACAAATTACCCAGATTATTATATCCTCCTAACTTCAACAGAGGATAAATAGGCAATTTAACAGCAGATTGATAATGAGAAATAGCCTGATTTACATTTTTTAAATGTGTATTGGCAATTCCTAAGTGATAATGTAATTCATACAAAATATCATAATTTGTTTCATTGTCCGTCATGTTTTCATAAAAAATATTCCTACCTCGCTGAGATTGAAAATCTTTAAATCCGCGTGGGCGGTTTTTGCCTGTGTAATTTTGATTCCCAAGCGCCTGCTTTAAACCTCTAGTTAATAACTCCATCCCCTCCTTAATTTTCCCCATTTCCACATACAAAGCCCCCAATTTACTGCAAACATAAGCATCATCAGGATTAGCTGCAAAAAATTCTTCCATTGCTGCTGCGGCTTTAGTATACTTATTTTGTTGGTTAATTACAGCTTTTTGATATCCGGCGTGGAGAATTGCTACTCCTGGTAAATAACCAATTTGCCAATTAGGTTCTTGAGCTAAAATAGCGGTAATGCTATCATCAACCAACGCATGATAAGGGCGATCAAAACATATATCTGGATGGTTGCGAAACAGTCGAGAAACCAGAGAATAAGGTGATTGTGTTGCTCCAACTTCTTGACGCACAAGATTAATTAATAGATATTCTTCTATATCAATTGCTGCTTTCAATTGCGGCACAATTTCCGGTGTCAGGCTTTCATCAGCATCTAATACTAAAACCCAATCGCCTGTGACGTATTTCAAAGCTTCATTGCGAGCTTTACTAAAGTTATTGCACCATTCAAAATGATGTAACTTAGCCCCGAACTGTTGGGCAATTTGGGGTGTTTGGTCAGTTGATCCTGTATCTAAGACTACAATTTCATTGACAACATTTTTAACACTACTTAGGCACTTTGGCAAGGCAGTTTCTTCGTTTTTAACAATCATGCACAAGCTGAGTTTCATATAGCAGCAAGATAGTATTTACAGCTTTGGTCAATAATAGCTTATGTAATCAAAGATTAAAAATGTGTCAATATTAACAATATATGAGTAAAAATTACTTCCAGGGTTGGGGTAAAAAAAAAGACAAAACTAGACAAACATTGCGTTTTTGCGATTTTATGGTAAATTTTGGCAATAAATCGCTATTTTCAACTGCGAAAATGCACAATATTTTCTGTAGTGTAGAGAAAATTTTGGATAAAGTTGTCCTTTATAGAGCGTATTATGCCTAATGGTAGATTTAATTTGTCAAATCCCATTTGTGGCGATACGATTAGATCGGTTACGCAGATAACTGAGTTTTTACAGTACTTTAGACATTAGGTATAGCTAGGCTTACAGCAGACATTTCATTCACCGATATTAACTCACAAAGTTTATAGGGAAAAGCTTCTATGGTTGATTTTACAGTTGCTATCTGTACCTACAATGGGGAAAAACGTGTACTAGATGTCTTAGAAAAATTGCGATCGCAAATAGGAACAGAAAAAATTTATTGGGAAATTCTCATTATCGATAATAATAGCACCGATAAGACTGCTGAGGTAGTAAAAGACTATTTATCTAATTGGACTGAACCCTGTTCTCTGAAATATTATTTTGAAGCGGAAAAAGGACTCGCTTTTGCTCGGAGATGTGCTATTCGAGAAGCACAAAGTGATTTAATTGGATTTTTAGATGATGATAATTTACCCTATCCTAATTGGGTAGCAGCAGCTTACAGTTTTGGACAAACTCATGCAGATGCAGGTGCTTATGGGGGACAAATTCATGGAAAATTTGAAGTCGAACCTCCTCCAGGATTTGAAAGAATAGCTAGATTTTTTGCACTTATAGAAGGTAATAAAAATTATTGCTATAACGAAAAATATCCATCAAGTAAAAAAAGAATGTTTCCCCCTGGTGCGGGAATAGTTATTCGTAAAAAAGCATGGCTAGACAGTATTCCAGCAATTCCTTTATTGCCCCAAACAAGTGAAGATTTAGAGATGTTACATTATCTGTGGCAGAAAGGCTGGAAAATCTGGTTTAATGCCGAAATGGAATTAGATCATTTAATTCCTAAATCACGTTTTGAACAGGAGTATTTAAGAAAATTTTTCCGTCAAAATGGGTTATGTCGTTATTATTTCCGAATGCTAAATTATCAACCTTGGCAAAGACCTGTGATCAGTCTTATATACATGATTAATGATTTTAGGAAAGCAATTGTTTTTTATATAAAAAACCGAAATTCTTTAAAAACAGATGTTGTGATCAATGGAGAAATGAAACTGCTTATAAGTCTTTCTCTCAGTCCTTTTTATCATTGGAAAAACCGATTCTCAATTACTAATTGATTGATAATTAACTGAGGAAACTTTTACCTACAGCAGTGCAGTTGGCTGAATATTTTCAATGTGATACTGATAGTCATTCAGCCTTCAACTTCAAGAATTTATTCTAGCTCAAAATAGGTTTTAGACATTAAATTTTCCTGATTTACTTAATTCTAAAAGTTCTTGTACCGCAGATTCAATTAGTGTAGTATCTTTAACAAATCGACAAAATGGGATGTCTTTTGTCCATGCTTCATAAAAAGCTTCATTCTTGTAATAAGCATTAGGTAAAAAAACATGAGGAATGCCTAATAGAATACAAAGAATATGTCCATGCAAACGATTGGTAATAACTAGTTGATGTTGCTGAAATTGATAAATACCACTGTACATAAAACTCCATAAAAGTTTGTGCATAGAAGGATTATACATTTGATTAAATTTATCAGTATTAGAATAAATGGATTGCCATTTCTGCCGATATATCCACTCAACTGGAGTCATCAAACCGCGTTGCCAAACTTCTCTTACCATTTGGGTAACAAAACGTTTTATACCTCTGTGACGAACTCCTAGCACCCATTTACATGAAACCCAATCTTGTACCACTAAATTAGGAATTTTGACATTGTCTACTGAAAATCCCTGATTTAATTCTTTGTCTGTTCTACAGAGAAAGAGAATTGATTCCTTAGGGCTAAAACTATGGGATAAAGCTGGTAAATTTAGTAATTGAAAAGCCATGTCAGGTGATTTAATAATTCGGCATTTATCAAAAGATTCTGCGGCAATTTGATAGCTACGATCATCACGGACAAATATAGTTAAATTAGGATGGGAATTAAATATATCTGCGGTTTTTTTAAGATTATCTAAATTGCTAAAGAAAATACTTTGTGGGAGAATAATAATTGGGCGATCTTGATATTTAGCAATAATCTGCTCTCGAAACTGTTGATCAACAGGCCAAATATCTCCTAAATTACCTCCTCCGTGCAAAAATATGGGAGATTTACCAATTTTTTCTTCCATTACTGTTGCAGAAAAATCTGCAATACTAGAGGCGTATTTAATTTTTGTTTTTAAGACATCAGTTAGGTAAATTACAGTCCCCAGCCAGATTAAATGATCTCCTAAATTAAGATAATCTGGATAGTTCAGCAATGCACATGATTCAAATCTATCTAATTGCCCTAAAGCTTTGTGTAATTCTTCTTTGATTGTCTGAGCGATGATATTTTTCATAACTGTGTTGTTCCTGTAAATAAGGTATAAAAAATGGTTAATTGCTTAAATCCTTCGTTCAAATATCAATATTCGTCGATAAGATAACGATCCTCTGGCAATTTAAACCTACCTAACACTTAGTAGTCAATCATGCCATATTATATTATAATATCAAATAATCTACTTATTTGATTTTCAAAAATAAATCTGTTGAAGATGAACATGGGTTTTAGGAATATTTTTCCAAAATTGACTCATAGCAATACTTGCAGAAGTTGTGAACATCTTGTAGGTTGGGTTAGACGCGGTAATTAACTTATAACGCTCACAGATAAATCATCAAACTGCTTCGTAACCCAACATCCACTATACAATATGTGTTCATGACTCATTTAGTGTCGCTATATAGTAGGGGTTTAGCAATGCTAAACCCTGACTTTTGAATGAAGATTAATTCTTGTAATTTTGCAAATAGTCACCTAAATTTAAACCAATCACTCCGACAAGTATTAAAAGTATAGATATGAGTTTTACGAGTGTGAAAGACTCTCGAAACCAGACAATACCAATACTAGTAATGACGATAGTACCCAAACCAGACCAAACAGCATAAACGATACTAACTTCAAGTTTTCTGAGAGAAAGCGTCAAAAAAGTCAAACACAGTCCATAGAAGACAAAGATGAAAATTGAAGGAACTATTTTAGTGAATTCTTCAGACAATTTCATGCAAGTTGTGCCGAAGACTTCAAAAATAATTGCTATAATGAGGTAAACCCAACTAATTGGCATAATTATTATAAATGCTGAAGAGGATTGCCGGATTAAGGTTATTCAATTATCTCTATTTAACCTATAAAATTCTATAAGTAGAAAATTAAAGGTTTAAATACCTCACCCTACAGCACATACGTCTATACTTAGGTTGTTTTACCTGCTCTAAGTAAGCTAAAGCCTGGTTCCACATAATAGTCTATATCTCTTACCGGACTGTAAGCACTCTTACAAATTATTTTAATCAGTTTCTTTCTGTCTCAAATCTTCGGAAACAATGGGAATTTTAATTATAAACTCTGCACCTTGTCCCGGAGTAGATACACAGAAAAGTTGACCGCCATGTTTTTCAACTATAATTTGATAGCTGATTGATAATCCTAACCCAGTTCCCTGACCTACGGGTTTGGTAGTAAAGAAGGGGTCAAACAAGCGCTTTTGGATATTATCTGGTATTCCTAGTCCATTATCGGCGATACTAATCATTAGTTGATTGTCATCAGTTAGTTTAGTATGAATGTATATTGTCAGTTCTTTGTGCTTTGTGGCAGTTAAGTCATGACTAGAAAGTGATAATTTGTAACTCTCTGAAAGAGCATCAATAGCATTAGCAATTATATTCATAAATACCTGATTAAGTTGCCCTGCATAACATTCTATTAAAGGGAGATTTCCATACTCTTTGATTACCTTAATTTCAGGACGGTCAGGTTTAGCTTTGAGGTTATGTCTTAGAATAATTAATGTATTTTCTATGCCTTCATGAATATCAACTAATTTAATTTCTGCCTGATCTAGGCGAGAAAAATTGCGTAGCGATAAGACAATTTCGTTGATTCGGGTAGCACCAACCTTCATAGAAGATAATAATTTTGGCAAATCTTCGATAATAAAGTCGATTTCAATTCCCTTCAGTTTTGCTTGTGATACCACATCAGGGTATGAAGGCTCTTGTTGATAGGATTGTAGTAGATCTAGTAAGTCTTTAACATATTCAGTCGCATAGTTGAGATTGCCATAAATAAAATTCATGGGATTGTTGATTTCGTGTGCAATACCAGCCACAAGTTGTCCCAAGGCAATCATTTTTTCGTTTTGTAGCAATCGAGAGTAATTGTGTTGAAGATCTCGAAAATCAGCTTGCGCTACTCTGGTTCGTTCTTTTTCTTTTTGTAATCGAGTTACAGTTAAAACATGAATATGAGAGTAAGCTAAAAGTAATTGATGAAAATCCAGTAATCCATGCTGACAAGATGGATCTGTAATTAAAATTGGCTCATAGACAAGTTGTTGCGATCGCCCTAAAGCTATCTGAGTTGCTTCCACAATCGATATCTCTTCAGGTAAAATGCATATTTCTGGTCGCAGAAAATTATATAGATAATCAACAGGTCTACCAGCAAATAGTCCTAAACCATAAGGACGGCTCATTTGCTCAAAAAATAGCCGCCGTGAAATCATGCCTACACATTGCCGATTTCTAGTTAAGATAATTCCTGGAAGTAAAGGTTCTTCTTCAAAAAGTTCAGCTAATTCGTTTCCTGGATGATCTAGCTCGATTTGAACAGTCCAAACTGGTAATTCCTGCAAAGTTGACTCTAGTTTTAGGTTCAACTCATCAGCACTTCTTATGCTATGCATAGCCAGCATTTTTGCAATCCTTAATATTCAGGTAATATTGACGGTTACTAACAGCCGCATTATTGCTTAAGCTAGTATCAAAATATAATGTGTCAAATCTTCTTGCTACGCAATTTGTCTTGGGTCATTTACTGAATGTGCGGTTATTAATCAAATCAAGCGATGCCAACGCCGTAGGCAGCTATGGCCTTCTCAAGATTGCCGCACGAAATACTAGGGTTTGGGTGAAGCATATAGCAGAATCAATTTAGTTTCTAATAAGCGGATGCCATAAATCTTAGCACCCACCCTTTAACTCAAAGTTAAGGATTAAAGCTAAAATCAGCCAAAATGACCTAGAATATTTCCCTTAAGTAAATTTACTTAAGTGATATTTGAATTACTTAGACAATTGTGTAAATACTGTAGATATTACTTAAGAATTAATTTGTAAATTTTTAAGTACTTCAGCAAAATTAATTATACATTTTGCCAAAAAATAAAAATCTCTGTATTTGTTTACTGTTGCCTATTCCCTCGCCTAAATAGGCAATTTATTTATTTTGCACGACTACTTATATATTTTTCACGAAATTCTACCTCAAGGAAGTTAGACAAACACCCTTAGGAAGATGCGGCTATGAAGGAAATTAGTATCAAATATCTCAGGAGAAAAAGTATCTTTTGATAAGGAAACTGATGAAAATGAACTTTCGGTCAATTTGGAAGCTGTTGCAGGAAACATTTACAGAATGGAGTGAAGATAAAGCCTCACGGTTAGCGGCCTCATTGGCTTATTACACCATTTTTTCACTTGCACCCTTACTAATTATCGTTATTGCCATTACTGGAACTCTATTTGGTGAGGAGGCAGCTAGAGGTGAAATTGTCCAGCAAATTCAAGGTTTAGTCGGTAGAGAGGGAGCAGAATTTATAGAACTAGCGATTAAAAATGCCAGTAAACCAGAGGAGGGAAATATCGCTTCTATTATTAGTATTTTAGTGCTGCTACTGGGTGCAACAGGTTTATTTGCAGAGTTACAAGATTCCTTAAATACAATTTGGGAAGTAAAACCAAAACCTGGACGGAATATTTTTAATATTATTCACCAGCGTTTTTTGTCCTTTGCTATGGTGGTAGGAAGTGGATTTTTACTGCTAGTTTCTCTAGTAATTAGTGCAGCATTATCAGCGATAACTACATACTTTACTCATGTGCTACCAGGAGTGGATATAATCTGGCAGATTATCAATTTTATTTTGTCTTTTAGCATTACTACAGTGCTGTTTGGGTTAATTTTCAAAGTTCTACCTGATGTCAAAATTGCTTGGAGTGATGTGTTAATTGGTGCGGTGATCACATCAATTTTATTTTCCTTGGGCAAGTTTTTATTAGGACGTTATCTAGGTAACAGCAGTTTTTCTTCTACTTACGGTGCAGCTGGTTCATTGATGGTAATTCTCGCTTGGGTTTACTATGCCGCCCAAATTCTCTTTTTTGGTGCTGAGTTCACTCAAGTTTATGCCAGAAAATATGGTAATCGCATCATTCCTACAAAGAACGCTGTATCCATAAACCCTAAGGAAAAAAATAACCCAGAGTATCGTTGATATAGCAGGTGACTTTTAACAGGTGACAGTGCTAGAAGCATTTTATTGTCTAAGTTTTAGCATTGGTTCGTGAACTACCGCCTTGTCCTTTGCTATATCCAAAAGTATAGGAGGAAACAGGGGACAGTGTGAAAAGTCTTATTGATGAATTGAAAGAAAAAGTTTAGGAGTTCAGATATGGAAAAATTATTTTTCGTCGATTGGTATGGAATTTTTGTTCCCAGTATGAGTGTCCCAGAACTCATTATCCGTGGCTCGTTGGTTTATTTGGCACTATTTTCAGTATTACGCCTACTACCTAGCCGACAATTGGGAACTTTAGGAATTGCAGATTTGCTTGTAGTTGTGCTGTTTGCAGAAGCGGCGCAAAATGCAATGGCGGGTAGTTATACATCAATTACTGAAGGTGCTATTTTAGTAGGCACTGTAATTTTTTGGAGTTTCCTGGTGAACTGGTCAGGTTACAAATTTCCTGAATTTCAGCGAGTTATTAATCCTCCTCCATTGCTACTGATCAAAAATGGACGCTTGATTAAGCGACACTTAAAACGGGAATTAATTACAGAAGATGAGTTGATGAGCAAGTTACGTCAGCATGGTGTGGAATTCGTGGATGAAGTGAAGTTTGCATATTTGGAAGGTGACGGTAGCATTAGTATCATCTCCACAGAATCTCAAACTAATTCTACTATTGAGTAAAAAGCGAAAGGAACAAATTAGAAACCCTAATTAAAATGTAAAATATGACGGTTGTATTAGATGCCTGAATGTGATTGAGCGTTATACTTTGCCCGAAATGGGCAATCTGTGGAATGAAAACTATAAGCTACAAACCTGGCTGCAAGTAGAAATTGCTGTTTGCGAAGCACAGGCAGAATTGGGTTACATTCCATCAGAGGCGGTTGCAGAAATTAAGTCTAAGGCGAATTTTGACCCTCAGCGGGTGCTAGAAATTGAGGCTGAAGTCCGCCATGATATGATCGCTTTCTTGACAAATGTCAATGAATATGTAGGTGATGCGGGACGCTATATTCACCTGGGTTTAACAAGTTCGGATGTGTTGGATACGGCGTTAGCGCTGCAATTGGTTGCGAGTTTGGATGTGCTGTTGCTACGCCTAGAAGATTTAATCCAGGCAATTCGCCATAAAGCCAGAGAACACCGTTATACTGTGATGATTGGGCGATCGCATGGAATTCACGCTGAACCAATAACTTTTGGTTTTAAGTTAGCTGGATGGTTAGCAGAAGTGTTACGACACCAAGAACGCTTGCAAATTCTCCGCAAAACCATAGCTGTAGGTAAAATCTCTGGGGCAGTCGGAACTTATGCTAATATCGAACCTCGTGTAGAAGCGATCGCTTGTCAAAAACTCGGACTCAAACCCGATACCGCCTCTACACAAGTTATTTCCCGCGATATCCATGCTGATTATGTACAGCAATTAGCCCTTGTTGCTGCATCCATTGAACGCTTTGCGGTAGAAATTCGCAATCTCCAAAAAACCGACGTTTTGGAAGTTGAGGAATTCTTCGCCAAAGGCCAAAAAGGCTCCAGTGCTATGCCCCACAAGCGTAACCCCATTCGTTCAGAACGACTCACTGGGATGGCGCGATTAGTGAGAAGTCATGCAGGTGCAGTCTTAGAAAACGTAGCTTTATGGCACGAACGAGATATTTCTCACAGTTCTGTAGAACGGGTAGTTTTACCAGATGCTTGCATTTTAACCCACTTTATGCTGCATGAAATCACCGACTTAGTGACAAATCTGCTGGTTTATCCCCAGAATATGGAACGGAATCTTAACTGCTATGGTGGTGTAGTTTTCAGTCAAAGAGTCTTACTGACTTTGATCGACAAAGGACTCAACCGCGAAGAAGCTTATGCGATCGTTCAACAAAACGCACACACAGCTTGGAATCAACCAGAAGGTAATTTCCGCGATTTGATTAGCAAAGATCCCCGTGTTACTCAAAAGTTGTCATCAGCAGAAATAGAAACCTGCTTTGATCCACAGCAGCATCTCAAGCATTTAGACCAAGTTTATCAAAGGCTGGGTATTTAATTCCTGCTCTCATTAAGGAGGAGAGACGCGGAGAGGGGGAGACGCGGTGACGCGGTGATGTGGGGATAAATAACCGAATTACGAATTACGAATTACGAATTACGAATTATTTCCCCCTCTTTGCTCTGCGTTAAAAAAATACACCCACCAGCCACCAAAAACGCCACCGCACCCCCAAATCCACTGACTACAAGTGTCATCCCTGGGGGAAAAACTACACTAAATAGACTCATTGCCAAGGAAAATCCCCCAAAATACGTCCCAATTCCTAACCCAGCCCAGCGTTGAGGCATTAACTCCAAAGCAAAGGGAATTACCCCATTGACAATTAAACTAAATCCAGTTATGATAAAAAATATGATGGGAATCTGTGCGCGCATATATACCATTGCCAAAATTGAGCAAACAGTTATACCGACACCTGCGAGCATGACTCGACGATTTCCTAGCTTGACTGCACAGAAACCTGCGGGTAAAGCAGCAACAGCCAGAGCTAATCCAAACCAAACCATGATTGCAGTTATATCATTAGTATTAAGTTGAGTTTTCAGGGTTTTGCTTAAAGTATCCATCAGTAAACGGGAACCCCAACCGACAGTAAAACCGGTAACTAAGATTAAACCTAAGTTTTTGAGAGGTATTTTGGGTGTTTCTAGATTTTGTTGTGCTGTTGGTATTGCTGGGGGTTGGACAAAGCGTAACGCAAATGCAGCAGCAAGAAGAACAAAGGAAGCGATCGCAAACGCCAAAATTGCACCTAAACTAAGAATAAACTGATTAGCAATTCCTCTAAAAGCAGCAACGACTCCTCCCGCTAAAGTCACAAAACTGACTGCTAAAGGTAACTCAGCCGGCATTGCATATATTGTTAATAAGCACATTGCTGGAGAACGAAAAATAGTCATTGCTAAAGCCCAAGCTACCAAAGCTAATGGTAAAATTCCCCGTATCACCTCAGTTGGGGGAATGAAAGTCACAATACAGGGGATAGCAATTAACAAAGTTGCAGCGAGAATTACACCTGCCAAGATAAAAGGAATGCGACTTCCTAATTTTAGTCTAGCTTGATCTGAAAGTCCCCCCATCAGTGGTTCCATCACCACAGCCAAGGCATTTTCTACAACTAATATACCAACTGCTAAAGATGCGGGAAAACCAAATTGAGTTAAAAGTTGGGGTAAATAAGTATTATAAACCAACCAAGTCAAGGTAATTGCTGCCTGTAAACCTGCTAAAACCCAAACTTGTACCCATAAAATACTTGGTTGAGATTTCGAGGTAGTCATATTGATATGGGAAGAAAAGTTTCCGTCTTTTATCAATATAAATGGTGGGTTACGGCGCAATGGTAAAAAATAGCAATCTTCACTATGATTATCTTACCCGTCTAACCCACCATAAGGTGTAACTAGGTACTCGGTACTCAGAACTCGGTACTCGGTACTCTGATTTAATACTGGGGAACAGAAGAATCTACTTCCTGACTCCAAGCATTAATTCCACCTTTGACATTAGTTCCCACAATTCCGGCTTCCTTGAGAATACCAAGGGCTTTGGCAGAACGTCCACCCATTTTACAATGAGCAATTAAGCGGTGTCCGTTGAGTATTTCCTTCACCTTAGCAACACCATCACCGGTTTCAATATCAGGTAAAGGTACTAATACTGAACCAGGAATTTTGGCAATTTCATACTCATGGGGGTTACGGACATCGACCAATACAAAGTCTTTCGCACCACTGTCTATTAATGCCTTCAAATCCGTGACAGTCATTTCTTGAATTTCCATTTGCTGTTTCGCTTCTTCTGCTTGCGCTTGAGGTATACCGCAGAATATTTCGTAGTCTATTAACTTTTCAATGACTGGACGAATCGGATTAGGACGCAGTTTCAATTCTCGGAATTTCATTTCTAAGGCATTGTACAACAGCAAGCGTCCGCTGAGGGTATTACCATTACCAAGAATAATTTTGACTGTTTCGGTGGCTTGAATGATACCAATCATGCCTGGTAAAATCCCTAATACACCACCTTCTGCACAGGAGGGAACCATTCCTGGTGGTGGTGGTTCTGGATACAAATCACGATAGTTGGGACCACCTTCGTAGTTAAATACGGTTGCTTGTCCTTCAAAGCGGAAAATGGAACCGTAAACGTTAGGTTTGTCTAACAATACGCAAGCGTCGTTAACTAAATATCTGGTGGGGAAGTTATCAGTACCATCAACTACGATATCGTAAGGACGAATGATATCGAGGGCGTTTTCGGAACTTAAGCGAGTTTCGTATAAATCAACTTGACAATGGGGGTTGATTTCGTGAATACGGTTTTTCGCGGATTCGATTTTGGGTTTACCTACCCAAGATGTGCCGTGAATAACTTGACGTTGCAGATTGGAGGTATCAACGATATCAAAATCTACAATACCAATGCGTCCAATACCAGCTGCGGCTAAATATAACAGCAATGGTGATCCTAGTCCACCTGTACCGATACACAATACACTGGCAGCTTTGAGGCGTTTTTGCCCCTCCAGTCCCACTTCTGGCAAGATTAAGTGACGGGAGTAGCGTTCGTAGTCGTCTTTAGTCAACTGGATTTCATCCAGATTGGGATTTAGCATAGCAGTTGAATGGGAAAGCGCGGAGTATTAATGTTAACTTAAAATTGTTAAGTTTATATCTTCGATTGTTTCGGCTTGAAACTGGTGGTTTTCGTCAAGACTCCAACTTTGCAGTTCACAAGCTTTACCATTTTGGACGGAAACTATTATATATGAGTATTCTGGCCAAGCATAGAGTCTATCCCATTCTGAAGGGATAGCGGGGTAATCAGGATGGGAATGATAGATACCAATTATACTCAAGTTGCGGTTTCTGGCTTCCCTTTGCATTTGTAACATGAAAGCGGGTGCGATCGCATATCTTCTCTTGGTACTCTGGGCTTCTGCTGTAAAATTCACCGCTTCTTGATTCCAGGCGTTTTCTGTGGGTATGACTGTAATCAGGGTTTTGCTATCTTCAGCCATATGGCCTAGCATGATCCCACAGCATTCTTCAGGATAGGTGTTTTCGGCGTGATTGTTGATAATTTGTAAATGTTCTGGGTGGAGTTTGAGGTTCATTTTTGATTTTCAACCGCAGATAAACGCAGATTAAGAGGATATGTTTTTAGAGGTTGTGTGTACTACTCGTTCTATTTTTATTTTAGAATTGCCCAATTCGAGAAGACACCCGTAGGTTGTCTACATCTGCGGTTAAAAATTACTATTTACTATTAGGGTGAACAATGCTCACCCTACTTGTGTCATTAAGAAAAAAGCATCGCTATAATTATGTTACTATCGTAACTTTTCCTGTAGCTAGGTCATAACGTCCGCCCACAATTTTCAGTTTACCTTCTTTAATCAAACCGCTTAAAATTGTCGAACTTTCTGCCAAATTTTGCGCCTGATATTGAACATTGGCAATAATAGAATTTTCTTCTAAATTACCAGTTTTATTTCTAACGCTTTCTACAGCTGGTTTGATTTCTTCGACAAAAGTACCAATTCTTCCTGGTAAGGGATCACCTTTGATTGCTGCTGCTACTGCACCACATTTGGCATGACCCAGAACTACAATTAACTGAGCGCCTAATACTGCTGTGGAAAATTCTAAACTACCAATTGCTGTTGGACTAACAACATTACCAGCAACACGAACTACAAATAAATCTCCTAGTCCTTGATCAAAGACAATTTCCGCAGGTACTCTAGAATCAGCGCAACCTAGTATAGCTGCAAATGGATATTGGGCTAGAGCGGTTTCTTGCAAACGCGATTTTGATTGGTGAGGATTAAGACGTTTTCCTTCTACAAATCGCTGATTTCCTGCTACCAAACTTTTTAAGGCTGCGTCTGGACTAATTGGTTGTGGTTTGACAGATGTAGGTGGGTTGTCTGCTATAGCCGGCTCTCCTTTTAAGAGTATAGTACTAGCAGCAGTTACTCCAATGCCAAGACTACCTACCCCTGCTAATTTTAAAAAGTTACGGCGACCTACAAATCCGTTAATTTTACTCATTCCTTAATTACCTGAAAACAGATAATTTGGTTATACCATTTATATACAACTCATAAAGCTGCTGTTTTGGCATTTTTTGCTTTTTCTCAGATGAGTAATTTTTTGTAAAGTTTTTCTTATTAAGATTGATTTAATGCTTCTTCCCTGCACCTAAATATAATTCTCCCACTTTGGGATCAGTTAACAATTCTCTACCAGTTCCAGAAATAGCATCTCGTCCTGATTCTAATACACAACCACGATCAGCCATTTCCAAGGCTTTACGCGCGTTTTGTTCTACTAAGACAATGGCTGTACCCGATTGGTTAATTTGTTTAATTTGCTCAAATACTTGCGTTACCAAGATGGGAGATAAAGCCGCAGAAGGTTCATCTAAAAGTAGTAAACTGGGTTCTAACATCAAAGCTTTACCCATCGCTAACATCTGTCTTTCCCCACCAGATAAGGTTCCTGCACGTTGACGACGGCGATCGCTTAATCTGGGAAACATGGTGTATATTTTATCTTTTAGGGGTTTAATGGGAATATTTCGCACAAAGGCTCCCATTTCCAGGTTTTCTTCAATCGTCAGGGAAGGGAAAACGTTGGCTATTTGTGGGACATAACACATTCCCCGTTGGACGATTTGATTGGACTTTAACCCGGCAATATTGTCCCCTTTGAAGGTAATTGTGCCTGTGTGGGGTGTTAAAAGTCCAAATATGGTTTTTGCTAAGGTGGATTTACCAGCACCATTAGGACCAATAACGGTGACTAATTCGCCAGGTAATACTCGAAAATTTACACCTTGTAATATATCTACATCTTTGATATATCCAGCGTAGACATTTTCCACTTCTAATAAATAATCATTAGTCATTAGTCGTTAGTCATTAGTCATTAGTTATTAGTCAGTAGGAACAAGGAACTAGAAATTGGTAATTGGGTTATTTATTTCCCTAGTCCCCAGTCCCCAGTCCCCAGTCCCCAGTCCCCAGTCACCTAAGAGGGTGTTTTTTGCAATTCAGGGCGTTCTTCTGCCAGAATTGCATTTTCTACAGGGCAAACTTGTAAACAGATGCCACAGTCGATACAGGTAGCAAAGTCAATCCAGTACCAATCGGTGCCTTTGACGTTTTTACCTGGGCCCTCATGAATGCAAGCTACAGGACAAGCTACTACGCAGTCAGCCACGCCTTCACAAACTTCAGTCACAATTGTATGTGGCATTTTATCGATTCCCTCTCTTTAATGAATCAGTAGTTTTTAGCGTAACAATTTGTAATGTTATCTGTTAACCTACTGCTTCAATTGTCGTTGTACCATCCGCTTTAATCCAGGCGATTTGGGCGATAGAGCGATCGCTTGCATATTGACGGATAGCCTCTGTATCTCTTCCCCCCAAGTCAATTTCTACTCGCACTAACTCAGGAGTATCTCGTAACTTCTGGGCGTAAGCAAAAGCCGCCGCTTCAGCCGTTTTGCTTTCTGGTACTACTAACCAATTACTTGCGGGTATATTCTGAGGTAATTGCTGAGTTGATACAAGAGTTTGGTATAAATCATCAATGCTCAATTCAAAACCAATACCGGGAATGTTTTCCCCTTGGGGATGATATAGCCCCAAAAGTTGATCATAACGACCACCACGCCCTAAAACCTTGGCTTGACCATCTGTATCACTGACTACTTCAAACACAATACCTGTGTAATAATCAATAGTTTGAATCAAACTCAAGTCGAGAATTAAGGGAAATTTGCGGGCTGATTCTAGTAAATCTACTAGAGATTTGAGATTATTTACCGCCTGTTGCTGCTCGGAGTCTAGATCTAAGCTGCTGACTTTGGCCAAGACATCTGCACTATTACCGCGCAAATCCAGCATGATTCTGGCACGTTCGCGGAGTTCGTCATCGAGAGGTAGAGTATCTATTGTAATGCGATCAAGATGTGCGATCGCACTCCTCACCTTACTTTGCAAATTGCCAGGAAAAGCATTGAGTAGGGAGCGAGTAATTCCTGCTTCACCTAAGATTAAATGCCAGCCCTGCAAATCTAAAGCTGCTAAACAATTGGCTACCAACAATAACACTTCAGCATTTGCCAGTAACCCACCTGATCCTAGCAATTCCACCCCAGCTTGATAATATTCTTGCTGACGATTATGGCGCTTTTCCCAGTTGCGGCGAAATACGTTGGCATTGTAATACAGCCGTTGGGGATAAGTCGCCCCAGCCATGCGAGTAACCACTGTACGGGCAATAGAAGCTGTGAGTTCTGGACGTAAGCCCAATTCTTCATTTTGCCCACTTTGCAGTTCAATGACCATCTGGCGCTGAATTGCTTCACCCGCCATCAAAGTATCCATGCGTTCCAAAGTTGAGGTAATAATCCTGTGATATCCCCAACGATGAAATACTTGTTGTAACCTATCTTCAATCCAGCGTTTTTGAGCCACATCTAAAGGGAGTAAATCCCTAGCTCCCGCTGCTGGTTGATACACCATTATTTTTTCCCACCAAACAAACCACCAAACAAACCGCCACTTCCAGACTTATCTGGTTGCTTATCTCCGCTATTAGGAGATGAATTCACCTGAGTAGCACTGGGTTTAATGCCTAAAGCCTTGTCTACTTTGGGTTTCCATTCCAAAGCCAATTTGTCTTGAGGATTTAATTTCAGTGCATTGTCAAAGTGAATTTTTGCCATTCGCAGCTGATTTTCCCCTAAATATGCCATTGCGATCAAGCTATGGCAACGACTATTTCTCGGCTCTAGCCTCAAGGCATCTTGCAATTCTACTTTGGCTAGGGCAAATTGGTTTTTTTGAAGTAAAGTTTGAGCGCGACGGACGTACTGTTCCACAGCTGAGTCTTCTTTAGGCGGTGGTGGTGGCGGTGTTGGTGGCGCTAGATTTGTCCTGGGGGGACTGGCGTTAGGTAATTGGGGCTGGATGATTAACTGCCCTGATTTCCGCATCAGGTAGACTAAATTTAATTCACTAATTTGGCCAATTATTCGGCTTGCTTGCTGCAATTCATCAAATTGAGTTGTGGCAATTTTAGTGATCTGATTTTTGTACAATAGGTCTATATTCGGTGCGATCGCTAATTCCTTGGCTACATCTGTGTTGAGATCTACTGATCCTGATCCTTGTCCCAGACGCTTACCTATTTGCGATAAAACTAAGGTATATTCTGCCCGATTGCGTTCTACAGATAGTTTTTCATATGCTGGATTAACCAGCTTAGATAACAATTCATGGGCTATTTGTTTGTCTGTTTCACCGACCACAGTAGAACTATCTGGGTGCAAGCGCCGAGCAATTTTGAGATAGCGTTTGCGAACTTCTTTGGCATCCGCATCAATTGGCACACACAAAATTGCATGGTAATCTATGAAATCATATTTAAATAGTCCGCAATCTAATTTTAAAGGCATAATAATACAAGTGTTGCGTGTTGCACCCAAACAGCAATTTTTCTTAGTTTACCCTACCTATAAGGTTTAGCTATCAGTTCTTGATCATTGTCTTTGATTACCAAGCTGCAAGAGGGCTAACTTTTATTAATTCCTGACTCAGGCTGTTATGAATATAACCATTAGTTGCCAGTATTCTACCGGAATCGATTTGGAAAGGACTGTTGTCGTAGGCAGTAACTTTACCCCCTGCTTCTTCTAATAAAATTATACCAGCAGCAATATCCCAAGGTGCAATTCCTCTTTCCCAATAACCATCAACACGGCCACAGGCAACATAAGCCAAATCTAAAGATGCTGAACCGCCACGTCTCACGCCTTGGGTAAGATGGGTGAGATGACAGAATTCTGCGTAGTTGTTGTCTGATGTTTCTCGACGGTCATAAGCAAATCCCGTAGTCAACAGGCTTTTGCTCAATTCAGTAGTTTGAGAAACCCTTATAGGACGGCGGTTGCGCGTTGCACCTAAGCCGGCAGCCGCTCGGAAAAGTTCGTTATGGAAAGGGTCATAAATTACACCTACTTGCGATACACCATTAATAAACAAGCCAATGGAAACTGCGAAACAAGGATATTGATGGGCGTAGTTGGTTGTACCATCTAAAGGATCAATTGCCCACAGGTATTCATTATTTTGGTTTCCGAGTTTCCCGGATTCTTCTGCGAGGATAGAATGTTGGGGAAAATGGCGATGCAAAATTTCTAAAATCACCTTTTCGGAAGCTTTATCAGCTGCGGTAACTAAATCACCTGGTCGTCCTTTTTCGGTAATTGCGTCTTCTACTTTACCTAAATAATCCTGTAAGATCACACCAGCACTTAAAGCCGCTTCAGTAGCAATATCTAGAAAATTTTGTAAGTTAGTCATTGGTTATTGGTCATTGGTCATTGGTCATTGGTCATTGGTCATTGGTCATTGGTCATTGGTCATTGGTCATTGGTCATTGGTCATTGGTCATTGGTCATTAGTCATTGGTCATTGGTCATTGGGCATTGGTCATTGGTCATTGGTCATTGGTCATTGGTCATTGGTCATTGGTCATTAGTCATTTTCTCCGCGTCCCCGTGTCCCCGTGTCCCTGCGTCTCTCCCTCCCCCTGTTCACTATTCAACGATAAAGACGGCGAAATTCA
Organism: Anabaena lutea FACHB-196; assembly: GCF_014698305.1. Classification (GTDB taxonomy): domain Bacteria; phylum Cyanobacteriota; class Cyanobacteriia; order Cyanobacteriales; family Nostocaceae; genus Anabaena; species Anabaena lutea. Next base: position 118,171 of record NZ_JACJST010000009.1, read on the forward strand.
CCAGGAGTCAGACGCATGGGTTTGTCTGGGTTCCAGATTCCTTTGCCCATGAGTCTAGCCCATTGTTGGGCGCGTTCTAGGCGCTCGTCGTATTTGTGATTGGGCGATCGCGCTACAAATAGAGCATACCCTTGTTTCAGTACTTCTTCATTTAACAACACCTGATCTTTCCACACATAGGCTAAAGTTCGCCCAAATTGATCTTTGGCTTCTAAGTCCAACTCCAGCTTAACTGGTTTATCTGCACCACCAATCAAACTACCTAGAACTTCTTTAGCGTCTTCTCCCCAAGGACGCTGACGTAAATCTGGCGCTTCTAAACCAATTAACCGCAGAGGAGAAATTAAATTGGGTTGTTCTGCCATACCTAGTACTTCCAAGGTTTGTCCACTGACAACCCGCGCTACTTTCACTTCAGCCGGAATGTTGGTAGGTTGATTTTTGCCTTGGCAACTTACCAACAACCACAAGCAAGATAATATTGCTATTTTTTGCGCCAAGATGCTAAAACCCCTCTTTAAAGCCGCCATTCTACTCAGTAAGTATCTGCACCCTGCCACAATCTTCATCTTTTGCCTCTAGTCTTCATCTAAGGGTAAACCCGCTTTGATTTTGCCTTTGCCAAAAAAGCGCCCAAACTGGAGTTCATACACTTCATCTTCGTCTTGTGTTTCTACTTCCAAGTCAGAACGGGCATAACTGACGCATAGCAAAGCGTAACCTTTGCGGCGTAAGTCGGGGGATAGTCCAATGGCTTCTGGTTGGTAAATGTCTCCAGAGATGACTCTGACAGCGCAAGTGGTGCAAGCCCCGTTGCGGCAAGAGAAGGGTAATTCTACGCCATTGTGTTCGGCTGTGTGGAGAATATAGCGGTCTTCTGGGACTTGCAGGGTGTATGATGTGCCGGTTGCGCGATCGTGTACTCTAATTGTGTGGGTCTGAACCTTCTTCATTTTTGGGTGGGAATGGGGGATTTTAGATTTATTGTAAAAATATCTTGTTTAATATTTGCATTTTTTGGGTTTTTGTTTTATTATTGGAATTCATGGCACCTGGAGAGGTGGCCGAGTGGTTGAAGGCGCAGACCTGGAAAGTCTGTTATGCAGAAATGTATACGAGGGTTCGAATCCCTCCCTCTCCGTTTCTGAAACAGGTTTAAATATTTTCAGTTGACCCGGATTGATACAAACATTCTGGGTCAATTTTTTATACGGTAAATAATCAGCAAGTACAGAAACTTTAATTACGGCTTTTTGTAAAATGTTATTTACGCTAAGGTCATATGATGACAACAAACATCAAAACAGCAATGATAGCTGAACAATATCCTTTTGCTCAAGAATTGATTACTGATATTGGACAAATTAATACTAAAAAATACCTAAAACACTTGATACAACTAGGTTTTGCTAAAATAGCATCAAAGATTTAATAAAAATATGCTTTCTGATTCTTGAATCCCCTACTATGTAAGGACTTAACCTGATTAGGACTTACGCAAAAGTTTAGTTAAGAAAGCGAATATAAGTTTTGATAACAACAAAATAATAGTTGATATAGGACTAATATTTGATTTTTGAAATATACGTAGGGTGGGCATTGCCCACCCTACAAATACTTATATCTATTCAAGAATCAAATCGGATGCCTATATTAACATGAGATTAGTAGCTACATCTCCTTCCGAGACTCTAGTTATACAAGAATTGAATAACAATGGAAAGAGTGTATAAAATATCAAACATTGGGTAGATTTTCACCCAAATAGAATAAGTTTGTAGGGTGGGTTAGGCGCAACAAATAATCATGGGAGGATATGAGATAATTATTATTGTGCGCTGTAACCCACCATGAATATTGATGCTTAATGGTGGGTTACGCTGTCGCTCTAGCAAAGCCATGCCCGCAAGGGCTTTACCCACCCTACAATTTCACTTTTCAAACATCCTCTAAGACGGCTTGGTAGATAGAGCGAATTCGCCAACAGATGACTCAGCATAGTAGTCTGTTCCTACGGCAGTGGCAAACAAGTCGGCAATGCCGCAACATACATATAAGCTAAGTATCGGCATTCTACAGCAATTACTCAACACATCAGCTGTACCGAACTCAAAAATATGGGAAAATCCGCTAAAATTGCACAGTGTCATTAAAAACCCATTATCCAAATATAACTATAATTTTACCCAGTCATCCCCATTCTGAACACTAACGCACCGGCTGAAATGTTTAAACAGAGGGGATATACAGTTAAAAACAAGTAGGCTAAAAAAACGGGGAGACTAACGTGAGTTCTGAGTTTGATTACGATTTAGTGATTATTGGCGCAGGTGTAGGTGGACATGGCGCAGCCCTACACGCTGTTAACTACGGTCTGAAAACGGCGATTATCGAAGCAGCAGACATGGGTGGAACTTGTGTCAACCGGGGCTGTATTCCCTCTAAGGCGCTGCTGGCGGCTTCGGGAAGGGTGCGGGAGTTACGCAACGCCCACCACCTGAAATCTTTGGGAATTCAAGTTGGTAATGTAGAATTTGATCGGCAAGCGATCGCTAATCATGCCGATAATCTTGTTTCTAAAATTCAAGGGGATTTAACCAACAGTCTCAAACGTTTGGGAGTCGATATCATTCGCGGTTGGGGAAAAGTCGCAGGGACACAAAAAGTCTCTGTCACTACAGATAACGGTGAAAAAACCATCACGGCTCAAGATATCATTCTTTGTCCCGGTTCTGTTCCTTTCGTTCCTCCCGGAATTGAAGTAGACGGTAAAACTGTCTTTACCAGTGACCAAGGGGTAAAATTAGAATCCTTACCCCAGTGGATAGCAATTATTGGTAGTGGTTATATCGGTTTGGAATTTTCTGATATTTACACCGCTTTGGGCTGTGAAGTGACGATGATTGAAGCCCTAGATGTGTTAATGCCAGGATTTGACCGCGACATTGCTAAACTGGCAGAACGGGTTTTAATCGCTCCCCGCGACATTGAAACCAAAGTGGGAATATACGCCAAAAGAATCATTCCCGGTTCTCCCGTGGTGATTGAGTTAGCAGATTTCCAAACTAAAGAAGATATAGAGGTTTTGGAAGTTGATGCTTGCTTGGTAGCTACAGGACGCATTCCCGCCACCAAAAATCTTGGTTTAGATTCTGTGGGTGTGGAACTGGATAAACGGAATTTTATCCCCGTTAACGACAGTATGGCGGTACTCTCAGATGGTGAAGTTGTCCCCCACCTCTGGGCTATTGGCGACGCAAATGGGAAGATGATGCTGGCACACGCGGCTTCTGGTCAAGGTATTGTGGCTGTAGACAATATCCTGGGTAAAGGCAAAAAAGTAGACTATCGCAGCATTCCCGCAGCCGCTTTTACTCATCCCGAAGTTAGTTATGTGGGTTTAACGGAAACAGCAGCCCAAGAATTGGGTTTAGCTGAAGGTTTTGAAATTGCTACTAGTAAGAGTTATTTCAAGGGTAATTCTAAAGCTTTGGCAGAAAACGAAGCTGATGGGATTGCTAAGGTGATTTACCGTCAAGATACGGGTGAAGTTTTAGGTGTGCATATTTTCGGATTACACGCTTCAGATTTGATTCACGAAGCCTCAGCCGCAGTTGCTAATCGTCAATCTGTGCAGAAGCTTGCTCATTTGGTTCACGCCCATCCTACACTATCAGAAGTGCTGGATGAAGCTTATAAAAGAGCGATCGCAAGCTAGAAGAAGGCAGGAGGCAGGAGGCAGAAGGCAAGAGGTAAAAGTTCAATATTCTTCCCCTGCTTCCCCTGCTTCTCTTCCCAGTCCCCAGTCCCCAGTCCCCAGTCCCCAGTCCCCAGTCCCCAGTCCCCAGTCCCCAAAATGCAAATCCGTCGTCGTTCACCTAGTCAGGCTATTGATGTTTCTATTTTGCGCTATCAGATAGCTATTCCAGATTCCACACCAAATAATATTTTGGAGGAAATTGTTTGGCAAAAAGAGATAGAAGTTGAGCAAATGCGGGAAAGGCAGCCTTTGGCAGAATTGCAAAAAAAGCTGGTTTCTGCACCCCCAAGTCGTGATTTTATCGCTGCACTCCGTCAAGGTAAAACCAAACCTGCACTGATTGCTGAAGTGAAAAAAGCTTCTCCTAGTAAAGGAGTTTTACGTGCAGATTTTGACCCAGTAGCGATCGCCCAATCTTATCAAGCAGGTGGTGCTAGTTGTCTTTCTGTACTCACAGATACTAAGTTTTTTCAAGGTAGTTTTGAGAACTTATCTTTAGTTCGTGCTGCCGTAGATTTGCCTTTGCTATGTAAGGAATTTATCATTTATCCTTATCAAATGTATCTGGCTCGAATTTATGGTGCAGATGCGATTTTATTAATAGCCGCAATTCTCAGTGATCAACATTTACAATACTTTGTCAAAATTGCTAACAAGCTAAAAATGGCAGCTTTGATAGAAGTTCATAGTTTAGAAGAACTTGACCGAGTTTTAGCCTTAGATGGTGTTTCTTTAGTTGGTATAAATAATCGCAATCTAGAAGATTTTTCTGTTGACTTGCAAACTACCTGTCAACTACTGAAAGAAAGGGGTAGCCAATTGCAGGAAAAAAATATTCTCGTAGTTAGTGAATCAGGACTTCATCACCCAGATGATTTAATTGTAGTGGAAACAGCAGGCGCTTCAGCAGTGCTGATTGGTGAGTCTTTAGTAAAACAACCAGATCCGAAATTGGCAATTACTAATCTTTTTGGTAAATAACAGGAGTCAGGAAACAGGAGTCAGGAGTCAGGAGTCAGGAGTCAGGAGTCAGGAGTCAGGAGTCAGGAGTCAGGAGTCAGGAGTCAGAAGGAAGAAAGATAAAATATTCCCAATGACCAATGACCAATGACCAATGACCAATCTTTGTTTCCTATGTAACAATTTAGGGGACAAGAGATACACTCTGAGTAAGATGAAATCTCAAAAAAAGCACTCTCAAACTAACTTCATGGAGCAACTTCCTCTACCTGCACCTATCCATTATGAACTGATACTTCAACTTTTAGAGAAGCAAACCATGAGCGCAGTAAATCAAAACCAAGATTTACGGCATCAGGTCAGTCAGCTAATTATTACCATGCGAAAAGCTGCGGCGCAACAGAAGCGATTAGAGGAAATTTGTCAAGCTTCTGCTGTCGCAGTTGATCATCGTTGGTCACTTAATCATCTTGGAGAAAAAGTCATTACTCCTGATTGATACCTACTGAATATGTCGAAGTAATTCTTAGTTGCAATCATTGGGAGCTTGTACCCTCCACTGATTTTAGACCACCACATAGTAGATTTGGGTGAGGGCTTGTACCCTCTTAATTACGAATTACTAATTACGAATTAGTAATTATTCTGTCACTCTCTCAGCTACCATAAACTGATGACTGGTTTGGTTTCAAACTCACTCAAGTGGGTGAGAGCAAGTGTAGCGGTGATTTTCGACTGGAGCAAGATGTGAGTAGATGAATATCTAAAATTTGCCATCAGATTTAACCATCCCCACACAAATTTGACTTTTATTTGACTTTTAGGATAGAGATAATGGACGACAAGTTGATGTTGATGATTCCTGGTCCCACTCCGGTTCCAGAAGCGGCTTTACTGGCTTTAGCCAAGCATCCTATTGGTCATCGTACCAGTGAATTTAGCAACATGATGGGTGAGGTGACAGAAAACCTCAAATGGCTGCATCAAACTGCAAGTGATGTGCTAATGCTGAATGTTAGCGGTACTGGTGCAGTGGAAGCTGGGATAATTAATTTCCTTTCAAGCGGCGATCGCATTTTAGTTGGTTCTAATGGTAAATTTGGTGAACGTTGGGTAGAAGTTGGTCAAGCTTTTGGATTAAATGTGGAAGCTGTCACCGCAGAATGGGGACAACCCCTAGACCCAGACAAATTTGCCGAAAAGTTGCAAGCAGACACCAACAAGGAAATCAAAGCTGTAATTATCACCCACAGCGAAACCTCAACGGGTGTAATTAACGACCTAGAAGCCATCAACCGCCACGTCAAAGAACATGGTCAAGCCTTAATTATTGTTGATGCTGTCACCAGTTTAGGTGCTTACAATGTACCTGTAGATGCTTGGGGTTTAGATGTAGTCGCTTCTGGTTCCCAAAAAGGCTACATGATTCCTCCCGGTTTAGGATTTGTTTCTGTCAGTCCTAAAGCTTGGGAAGCTTACAAAACTGCGAAGTTGCCAAAATATTATTTAGATTTAGGTAAATATCGCAAAGCTACTGCTAAAAATACAACTCCTTTTACTCCCCCAGTTAACTTAATGGTGGCATTACACACCACTTTGGGGATGATGAAAAAAGAAGGTTTGGAATCAATCTTTACTCGCCATGAACGGCAGAAAAATGCTACCCGTGCAGCAATGAAAGCCTTAAATTTACCATTGTTTGCAGCTGATGAATGTGCGAGTCCAGCAATTACAGCCGTAGCAACCCCAGGAATTGAAGCGGATAAAATTCGGTCATTGATGAAAAAACGGTTTGATATTGCTTTAGCTGGTGGTCAAGACCATCTGAGTAATAAGATTTTCCGAATTGGTCACTTGGGTTTTGTGAGCGATCGCGATATCCTCAGTTGTATAGCCTCACTGGAAGTAGTTCTCTTAGAACTTGGCCGTGAAAACTTCAATTCTGGTGCAGGTGTAGCCGCTGCGGCAAGAGTTTTTGGACAATAGTGTTTGATTGAGCATTGGGCATTGGGAAGATTTTACTTTTCTTCCTTCTGACTCCTGACTCCTGACTCCTGACTCCTGAACCGATAGCGCAGCGTGGCGTAAGCCATAGGTCTGCGAAGCGTCTCCTAACTCCTAATAATAAAAGGGCGAGTTATTTGTTTAACTCGCCCTTTTATTTTGGATGTCAATAAGTAAAAACGCTCAAAGTAAATTTTTCCATCTATCAAACTTTGCACTGGGCAGAGTCGATTTGACATACCTCAATTCTCCTGAAGTAGCTCAACCGTTCCACATTTAATTTGCATACAGTCATACCATTTTAGATTTTGGATTTTAGATTTTGGATTGGAATTCCTTTCTATATCTGAATTCTGTAGATCCATCTGTCGCCATCATTCTTATTTTTTGGTATTACTAACAATGGATTTTTTAAATTTGAATTCCTTACTTATGCCGTTTCCAGCCAATCATAAATTTGGTCTAACTGCTCTAGAGTAATAAACCCATATTGCCAAAGAATCATAGTTAAAGAACCTGGGTCTTGCTCACGGTGACGCAGCGCTACAGCGAGAGAAGCTGTGGAAATTGCCAAATCTTCTTGGAGAAAATTAATCAATCGAGAATATCTTGATGGTGCCATTTTTATCTCACCTCCTTGAGTAGAGTGTATTATCATCTATCTGTTCCTTATTTCTGAGTATTATGTAGCCAGTATTTTATGTGTCACTATGCTGTTAATTGATAAATACCTCAGCACAGGTGATTTATTATTCTCCTAGGAGCAATTTTTCCCAGAGTTTTGGAGAAATAAAAACCCTCTTTTCCCCTGGTTTACCCCAATCTGAATCTTGTGTACTTTTCTGTGCTTTATGTGATCACACATGGAGTTAAAAAGATTTCATAGCCTATACTCCTCTATTGACGACTAGTTACACTTACGTCAAAGGGAGGATTTTTGCATGAACTCTGGGATTGGTATTCTAACTAGGACGCAAAGATGAGGATTGTATCTGGGAAACAAAAAAGTTTGATGTTATTAGCGCCACTGGTAAATATTAACCTCTTAACTGTAAATTTAACTATTCTACGTAATATTTTTTTTACAAAAATATCTTCATTAAAACTTTATAGTTCCTTCACAAAGTAAGCAACCACGTTCTGGCTACTGAGAAGTACCAGGATTTAAAAACTCAATTTTAACTTTATCATCTACTTTCAAGCCTAATTCTTTAGCTCGTTCTGCTCGAAGTTCAATCACTTGGTTTATAGGTACCTTAGGCCCAGGCCCATAGGTGGGACAAGGCTCACGATTACAGGAAGGTGCAGCGGTTTGTATATACTTGACTTTCCCATTTTCCATAAAGACCATATCCAAGGCCACAGGTACATTCTTCATCCAGAAACTTACAGGTTGCGCTGAGGGAAAAACAAACAGCATACCCTGGTCGTCTGGTAAAGCAGGTCGATACATCAGCCCCATCATTTGCTCTTCTGGCGTTCGCGCTACTTCTAACTTAATTTTTGTTCCTTGAGGAAGAGTGGCTTGGGCTGAAATTGGCAGATTTTGACCGGGAGACGCTGGTCTTTGCACTTGCGAATGTGGTGTATTAGTAGGAGTGTTAGCTGCGGTTGGTGGAGAACACCCTATCAGCAAAACACTCAGGAATATAGAAAACAAACTTAGCCAACGAAACATAAGCTATTCATATTTCAAATTTTAATTTGCGGTTTTTGTAATTTAGACTTCGATTTTACAGAAATTTTCGCAAAATAGAGAGCTATTTTGAGTTATTTTTTGGTGATCAACATCATATGAAAAATCCCACCCTTATAAGAGAATGGGAAATTTTACATCTTCGGTGTCAAAAGAGGCAAGGGAGCAGGGAGCAGAGGGAAAGAGGGTTTTAGTCTACTTAATTGCTGATCAAACAAACTCTCCGCGTCCCACCGTCCCCGTGTCTCCTACTCACCGCGTCCCACCGTCACCGCGTCTCCCAATCGCCGTGTCCCCGACTTAATTGGCGGCTGACTGAGCTTCTTGATAAATTATTTCTTGAAACTGAATCATATCTTTCTGCGGATCTGCCAGACTAACTTTAACTAACAATTGTTCACCCAAATTCACAGAACGCTTGAAGACCATTGGCAGCTGTAAGCCTAAATCTTCTAGTAAGATTAATGCCAAGTTGCTATCTTCGCGCAGCCACATCAAGACTGTGATTTGCCATACTTGCTGAGGATGACGGCGTAAATACTCTAGGGCATAATACCTATTAGTCTGCCGCTCCACCATTGTTAGTTCTTGGGTGGTACTGGTGACAGTCATCATCACTTCTTTGAGTTGTTCAGCGGAGAAGGGTAAAACTTCGCCTCGCAAGTGAGCTTTGAGTTGGAAGTGGGTGAGTAAGTCACTGTAACGACGAATAGGGGAAGTTGCTTGGGTGTAGGTATCTAAACCCAAACCAGCATGGCGCACAGGTGTAATGCTCATTTCACTTTTGGGCATACAACGACGCATAGCACAGGAACGAACAAACCCGGCAGGAAGTTGCAGTAATTCTTGTTCTGGGGGTAATTCTGGTTGGGGTTGTCCGCGAAATGGTAAAGGTATATTATGTGTTTGACCGTAACGCGCCGCTACTTCTCCGGCGAGAATCATCATTTCTGCTACCAACTGCCGCGATAAGGAATCATCTAAAATGTCAATGCTGATATCATCGTCTTTGACTTTGATCATCGCTTCTGGCATATTGATGCTGATGGCTCCTTGATTATACCGCCAAGCTTTCCGCCGTTGTGCAGAATTAGCGATCGCAGCAATTTCTGGTTCTGCTTCTACTCCCAATTCCAACATCTCGTCTACATCTTCATAGGTGAGGCGATAAGTTGGCTTCATCAAGCTAGGATGAATGCGGTAATCTTCTACAGATCCACTTTGATCTAAAACAATCCCAAAGCTGAGAGCGCAACAAATTTTCCCCTGTACCAAACTCATGGGGCCAGTGGCTAATACCTCCGGAAACATGGGAATCATCCCCGTTGGTAAATAAACTGTACTCCCCCGCTTTCTGGCTTCTAAATCTAAATCATCTTCTGGCATTAACCACCTAGTGGGGTCAGCAATATGTACCCACAGCCGCTCCCGACCATCTGGTAGTAATTCCCAACTCAATCCATCATCTATCTCGGTAGTACTTTCATCATCGATTGTGTATACCTTCAGATGAGTCAGATCCAAACGATTTACATCTAAGTCAGTTGGGGGAAAATCTAAGCGTTGTTGCGCCACTTCTAATACCTTGTTGGGAAACTGAACGGGAATTGAAGAACGACGCAGGAACAGGTTTTCATGGGTATTCCACCAACCTATGTCTATCAACAGTTGAAAGGCTGCTTGGGGTGTAGCAGACCGTCCCAGCATATTCATAGTTTCTAAAACTGGTACACCGGGGGGATACGCACGAGCTAAAGAGTCGAAGTTTACCCCTGTTCGCACTATGTCTGCCAGTAACACCGCGTATTTTTCCAGTGCTTCTAAGCGCTGGCGGTCATGGCGTTGCCATTCTACGGGTTCACCCTTGAGTGCCTGTTCTACACGCGCTAAAAATTCCTGCTGTCCCTTAGCTTTTTGGGTTTCTACTTCAATCTGGTGTTTGCGTTCTGCTACTTGTGTAGCGGTACGCGGTTCGTAAGCATCGCCTTTTTGCTTGAAATAGAGTTTGTCCTCTGATAACAAACAATGAGCGGCATAACACTGAGGTGCATCTGATTCTGAAAAAAGCAGATTTGCCATTTGGCTGGGGGTGACTGTTTCTCCATCTTCCACCAGCAATTCCCAAGCTACTTCCAAGCTAGATGGATCTAAGTAAGGCTTGACTTGTTCTAAAAAGTTGGCAATTTCCGAGGGCTTGTAAGTTTGTCCGTTAACTGTATGAGTTATTTGTCGAGGCGCGAGGCTGTGGGATTGTCCTCGTTCATCTACTACAAACCAACGGGTCTTGCCGTCAGGACGATCTACTACTCCTAGACGGCTATCGCCTTGAACCCTAAATTCAACTAGCGTCCCCTTGTCCACAACTCTCGCACTTTAATAATTTTAGATTTTAGATTTTAGATTTTGGATTAAATAATTACTATCTAATCCCCAATCTGACGATTTGAAATTGGGAATGCTATTATACATTCCTTTACTTTTAATCAAATTTTAGATTTTGGACTCAAAGAAACGTTTAATAAATATTGCCAACGTTACTTTTTCTGGATTATTCCTCAAATCCAAAATCCAAAATCCAAAATCTTCTTAGCCTTCTGCGTTAATGAATGGCAACAAGGCCACAATTCGAGAGCGTTTAATCGCCAATGTCAGGTGGCGCTGTTGCTGAGATGTCAACCCAGTAATCCGCCGAGGTAGAATTTTACCACGCTCGGTGATAAATTTACGCAATAAATCAACATCTTTATAATCGATGGGTTCTCCTGGCTTAATGGGCGACAGGCGACGACGATAATAACTCATCTTTACTTAATTTCCTTGTGAACAGTGTGTTTGTTACAGTGGGTACAGAACTTTTTCAGTTCTAAGCGGCCAGTGGTGTTCCGACGGTTCTTGGTGCTGGTATAGCGAGAAACGCCTGGAGAACGCTTGTCTGGGTTAGTACGACACTCGGTGCATTCTAGTGTCACTATTATGCGGGCACCTTTACTCTTAGCCATAATCTTACAAACAGTAAAGCCTGGAGAGATTTAACACAAATGACTATCTTCTCACATTTCGCTGCACTTTTTCAACTATTCGCTTAATTTTTAAATCCAGCGAATAGCCACGCCGCGAGGAAACGATTATAGTTTTAGCATAGCGGTCATGGAAAGCCTGCCGCATTTGAGTATCAGACAAGGCGGCGCCACAGTCAATTGCTAGAGGAAGCACTAGCAGTATAGCAGTGGGATTAGCCATTATATTGCTCAACCCAATGGAGAGTAGCAAGGCACAAGGGCAAATTATTCCTTCTCGCTGCAATAATGCCTGCAATTGGGGGATTCTGCCGACTATTTGCCCGTTTTGAATTTCTAAAATTTTTAAATCAAACGCCCAACGCCCTAAACTTTGTCCCTGATTGTTGTACACCACTAGCACTCGTAAAACTAGCCAAGTGAAGATAAAAACAAAGATTTGGACAAATTGTATCCCGATATTACCATTTCCCAGTAAAGAACTGACTAACCAGACACCAAGAAAATCTATCCCCAGTGCCATACCCCGGCGAATAATTTCTGCCTTGGGGTAGTGTTTTTGCGGGACTTTAACTATAGTCATACACAATAAGTGTTTATGTTTAGGTGTAGGGAATTATTTATTGCCCTTCTTTTTAATATTAAAGCGATAATTTAAGTACTTGTTGCATGAGTCTGTTTGGAAGTTGCCACAAGCAAAGATCAGCGGTTGGTTAACATCATCAATACTGAACAGGTGTCTCTACCATTTATTTGTATTTTTGAGGATTACCCACAATGACATCTATAGGCATAGCTGCTACTCAAATTTCAATCAGCACAATTATTCCTCTGCTGATTGCTATTAATGATCGTGATTATCTACAATTTAAGGAATTGGAAAGAACCTTTGTTGCCCAGAATAACATTGAAGTTTGGCAGGATGTTTTTAATTTCCGCATTTTACCAGCACTTGATCAGCAATCTAAAAAATGGCTATTAGAAGCGTGGTGTGCTGAGGGAATTGTTAGTGTGAAGGATTTAGTTTGATAGTATTCGTTTCTCGTTTCTCGTTCCCATACGGAGTATGGGAATGAATTCTAGAAGGCTCTGCCTTCCTCCTAACAGTAGAGTCAGAGCCTCTATGATAGCATTAAGAGTCAGAGACTGGGAACGAGATAAATCTTAAAGTTGGGTGGGTTAGCGACAGCGTAACCCACCATAATCCCTACAAAAAACTAAGCAATCAAACTAAAATCGCTACTAGTAAGGGTAATATCAAGATTCCCGATACGTGCAAACTCAAACACTGCTGCTGCACCCAGAACATTACCATCCTGGTTATAGAATAAACTACCAGTGCTTTGACTATAAACAATCCGAGCAGCATTTGCATTCACCAACTCATCATCAGTGACAACTGCAAAATTAGTTAAAGCTTGTCCGACAGTATTAGTAATGGCATTGAAGGTCGTTTTACTTAGAACAATTTTGTCTTGTCCTTGATCAAATTGGGTAATATAATCAACGCCTAAACTAGTGCTAAATACTCCATTGCCTTGGAAGCGGTATTGATCATTACCAACTCCACCATTGAGAATATCATCGCCTAGTCCTCCCCAGAGAATATCATTTCCTGCTAATCCTTGCAGTTGATCATTGCCTTCACCACCAACAAGCACGTTATCGAGACTATTACCCGTCAGACGGTCATTACCTGCACCACCTGTTGCATTTTCAATCACATTATTAGCAGAAAGAACAAGTTTGAGATTACTATTAACCGTCTGGGAAGTAACAACACCTAAATTTACATTCACAGCAGCATTTGTGCCAGTAAAGTCAATAGTATCCGTTCCCTCGGTTGTTGTTTCTGTAATCGTATCCGTTCCTAAAGCAGAATTGGCAACAAAAGCATAAGTGTCATTACCACCCAACCCAGTCAGAGTGTTATTAGCACTATTGCCTGTAAGGACGTTATTACCTACGTTACCTGTACCGTTGATAGTTGCAGTACCTATTAAAGTCAGGTTTTCCACACCAGCAGGTAGGATAGTAGTGTCGGCAGCAATTAGGGTATCAGTTATAGTCGTAGTTGCAGTTTTTACAGTACCAAGAGTAGCATTAGTCGAACTAGTCAGGGTGAGAGTGAAGGTTTCATCCGCTTCATTGAGAGAATCATTGAGAATGGGAATATTGATCTCTTGGCTAGTAGTAGCACCAGCCGCAAAAGTCAATGTTCCGGTAGTGCTGGTATAGTCTGAACCTGCTATAGCTGTACCATTGGCAGTCGCATAATTGACCGTAATAGATTTACTGCTGGGGTTGGAGAGAGTAACGGTATAGGTGACATTTTGAGGACTGGTGTTACCTTCAACGATGGTTTGGTTGGCACTGAGGTTAATGATAGGTTGAGTATCATTATCCGTAATATTCACCGTTCCTGCTTTGTTAGTAGTGCCAAAAGTGTACCCTGTACCTGTCGCTAAAGTGAGGATGACAGTTTCTGTTCCTTCAAAAATGTTGTCATCAATGGGATTAACCGTAACATTTGCTGTGCTGCTACCTGCAGCAAAGTTCACGCTAGTGAGTAAACTGGAATAGTCTGTACCGTTTGTAGCAGTTCCAGTCAGGGTAAATTTGACATTATTTAAAGCTACACTTATGTCTCCTGTCCGTGTCAGGGTAAAGACTCCTGGGTTTGCTGTCACCCCTGTAGCTGTTTCCCCAGCAGTAGCATCACTAGCAACAACGGTAATAACGGGTAAATCATCATTGGTAATAGTTCCCGTTACAGCAGTGGTAGTGCCAACAGTGTAGCCTGTACCTGTGGCTAAAATGACTTCTACAGTTTCATTAGCTTCAACGGTGGTATCTGCGGTGGGGTCAACGGTTAAATTTGCTGTACTGCTACCTGCGGCAAAGGTAATAGTTCCTGTTGTGGTTGTGAAACTTGCTGCACCTGTTTGGGTATAGTCTGTGTTGAAAGTGGCAGTTCCACCCACACCATAGTTAACGGTTAAGGCATTGGTAGTGTCACCTGTTCTGGTAAAGGTGTAAACCAGATTGGCAGTTCCATCTTCTGTCACACTGGCAGGAGATACAGCTAGGGTAATAGTGGGAAGACTAACAACATCATCATTAGTAATAGTACCCACCACCCCTGTAGTTGTACCAACGGTGTAACCTGTACCTGAAACTAAAGTTAACGCTACGGTTTCATCAGATTCAACGGTGGTGTCTGCTGTCGGGTCAACGTTTAAAGTTGCTATGCTGCTACCGACTGCAAAGGTAATAGTTCCGGCTGTAGTAGTAAAGGTAGCTGCACCTGTTTGAGCATAGTCTGTGTTAAAAGTGGCAGTTCCACCGACAGTAAAATTGACAGTGCGGGCAGCCGCTGTGCTGCCTGTTCTGGTAAAGGTATAAACCAGATTGGTGCTGCCATCTTCAGTCACACTACCAGGAGATACGGCTAGAGTAATGATGGGGAGGTCATTATCGGCAATGTTGACAGTGGCACTCTTAGCTGTACCAAGGGTGTACCCCGTACCAGTGGCTAAGGAAAGAATGGCGCTTTCTGTACCTTCAAAGATGCTGTCATCTATAGGTGTTACTGTGACGGGGGTAGTGCTACTTCCGGCGGCAAAGGTAACAGTTCCGGCAAGATTGCTGTAGTCAGTACCGTTAGTTGCTGTTCCTCCTAGAGTGTAGTTCACCGTTAACCCTTGACTTGTATCTCCTGTCCTGGTTAGGGTGAAGACTCCTGGGTTAGCTGTCGCCCCTGTAGCTGTTTCAGCAGCACTAGCATCGGTAGCAGCAACGGTAATTGTAGGAAGAGCCGCAACAGCATCATCATTGGTAATAGTTCCTGTTACCGCAGTGGTTGTACCAATGGTGTAACCTGTACCTGTGGCTAAAGTTAAAGCCACGGTTTCATCAGTTTCAACGGTGGTATCTGCGGTGGGGTCAACGGTTAAATTTGCTGTACTGCTACCTGCGGCAAAGGTAATAGTTCCTGTTGTGGTTGTGAAACTTGCTGCACCTGTTTGGGTATAGTCTGTGTTGAAAGTGGCAGTTCCACCCACACCATAGTTAACGGTTAAGGCATTGGTAGTGTCACCTGTTCTGGTAAAGGTGTAAACCAGATTGGCAGTTCCATCTTCGGTAACACTGGCAGGAGATACAGCTAGGGTAATACTAGGGAGAACAACTGTTGAGGTGATGGGAACTGATAACTGATTACCATTGGTATCGAATAAGGCTATATAACCATCACTGCCACCCTGATTAGTGTAGGTGGGGAAACTGCCATAAGTACGTCCACTAACGTATATATTGCCCTGATTATCAAGACTTAGACCTACGGCTTCATCAGTGGAAGTTGTGCCAAACTGTTTTACCCAGAGTTGAGTACCACTGCTGTTGTATTTAGCAATGAAGTTATCCCAACCACCCACACTGGTATTACCTGTAAAAGTACCACTGGTGTTACCAACTACATAGATATTACCTGCGCTATCGGTTTTAACTTCCTGGGAAAAATCTTGACCTGTTGTACCAAACTGTTTCACCCATGCTAAAGTTCCAGTAGAACTGTATTTTGCTAAGAAGCCATCCTCAGCACCTTTATTGGTATTACCAGCAAAAGCACCATAGGAGGTATATCCAGTTACATAAATGTTACCTGTGCTATCGCTGGCAACGCCAGTGGAATAGTCGTAGTTGTTTGTACCAAGTTGTTTCACCCAGGTTTGTGTACCATTGGTGTCATATTTGCTAACAAATATATCTGTACCTCCCAAGTTGGTACTGCCAGCAAAACTACCAGAGGTATCGCCTGTAACTAAGATGGTGTTGGTGCTGCCATCAAGAATGACGCTGGTTGCTTCTTCGTCAGAACTTGTACCAAACTGTTTTACCCAAGTTTGTGTACCATTGGTGTCGTATTTGGCGATAAAAGCATCATAGGCTCCCTGAGTGGTATTACCAGTAAAAGTACCCCAGGTTTTGCCGACAATATAACTATTGCCATTACCATCAACACTTGTACTATAGGCATAATCATCAGCGGCTGTACCAAATTGTTTGACCCAAGCTTGTGTACCATTGGTATTGTATTTGGTAATAAAGACATCAGAAGATCCCTGAAGGGTACTACCTGCAAAACTACCGTCTGTGTAACCAGTGGCGTAAACGTTACCTGCACTATCGTTACCTACGCCAAAGGCATAATCATTGCCGGTTGAGGTGAATTGTTGAAACCAGGTTTGAGTGCCATCAGGGTTATATTTAACAATACCTGCGTCAATGTTACCGTGGTCAAAATCGTAGCCGTAACCAGTTCCGTAAACATTGCCTGTACTATCGTTGCTGACACTATTTACGTAATCATCATAAACTCCACCATTCTGTACTGGCCAGGGATTGGTTGAGGCAGCAACTTGTAAAGTGTAGTTGGCATTATTCCCAGCAGCAGGTCGGAAAACTTTGACGTAATAGGTTCCTGCATCAACGAAGGAACTTACAACTTCATCAGCAGTTCCGGCTTTAATACCTTGGGCAAGAGTACGACCTAATCCATCAACTAACCAAACATTGGCATTAGATGTCAAATTGGTAAGTTTAAGTTGGACATTGCCGGTTGTGGTGACATTAAAGCGATAAAAATCAAATAGGTCTGTATCACCTACAAAGTCGGTGACTGATTGAGGACTGGAGAAGATTATCGCCCCTAAATCCTTAACTTGGTCTACTACTTCTAAGATTAAGTTCTTACCTGTGGAAGTTGGCGCAAAGGCGAGACTACTGCTAATGTCTATGCCTTGAATGGTATTAAAGCTCTTGGTTGTGGCAGAACCATAGGTTAAAACTGTGAATTTAGTACCAATGGTGGGTGTATAGCCACCGGTTAAATTCAGTTTGAGGATACCACCTACATCTGCTGCACCGGTAATGTTGAATTTATCAAAACTGGCAGCACTTCCTAATTCTAGGTTGAGTGTTCCTGTACCACTTTGGCTGTAATCACCAGTGATGTTGAGTGTACCGATGGTATTACCAGGATTAACTTGACCGCCGCTATTGTTAACATTACCTGTGATAGTTCCGATTCCTGTGAGGTTTCCACCTTGCAGGTTAAGAGGGCTGTTGTAATCAAAGGTGAGATTACCTCCACTAAGGCTAGTCGTTCCGGCTGTCTGAGTATAACCTCCTATAAATCTTAATGTCCCTTTCTTAACTTGGACTGTACCAGTGTTGTTGAAGATGCCACCAATGTAGGATTCATCTGTGGTTGTGCCGTTAGATTTGGTAAATGTACCAGCATTATTGAAAGTGGATAGAGTGCCAGTGAAGGGGGAAAAATCCGCATCACTTTGGAGGTCAATGGTTCCGGTGCTGGTATTATTCCAAATTGCGCCATTTATAGCATACAAATAGCTATTGCCAGTCCAGATAGTTGCACCTGTGGTTTCTAGGGTGGTTCCGTCTAGGGTTTGATTATTACTGAGGTTTAATGTACCACTGATGGTCTTTTTCCCTGTGCCAGTTAATGTACCACCACTCCAGTTTAGTTTGTTAGTGACATTGAAAATTCCTGTGACTGTTCCACCTTCAATGTTGAAGTTTCCTGCACCATTAATGCTATTGCCTGTATCAAAGTTGTAGGTGTTATTAGTAATTTTTAAAGTGGCTCCGGTATCAATATTGAAACTACCACTATTATTTCCTCCTCCATTCAGATTTAATGTTCCCTTCTTAACTTGGACTGTGCCTGTGTTGTTAAAGAGTCCACTAATATAGGATTCATCTGTGGTTGTGCCATTGGATTTGGTGAAAGTTCCGGCATTATTGAAAGTGGGTTGAGTGCCATTGTATTGGAAAAAATCTGCATCTCCCTGTAAGTCAATGGTTCCAGTGCTGGTATTGTTCCAAATTGCAGCGTTGGAAGCATAGAATGCACCATTCCCTGTCCAAACGGTTGCACCTTTGGTTTCTAAAGTTGTTCCGTCTAACTCTTGATAGCTACTCAGATTCAATGTGCCACTGACGGTCTTTTTGCCTGTGCCGGTTAATTTTCCACCACTCCAGTTGAGTTTGCTGGCAATTGTTAAAGCACCTGCTCCTGTCAGGGTTCCTCCAATTACCGTGACTGCTGGGGTTGACCAAGTAGAAGCAACGGCAACTGTAGTTGTTCCACTTTCAATGTTGAAATTACCTGCACCAGTGAGAGTATTACCTGTATTAAAGTTGTAGTCAGAATTCAGCTTTAAAGTAGCTCCGGCATCAATACTGAAACTACCAGTATTAGTTCCTCCTCCACCCAGCCTTAAAGTCCCTTGCTTAACTTGGACTGTACCAGTGTTGTTGAAGATACCACTGATATAGGATTCTTCTGTGGTTGTGCCGTTGGATTTAGTCAGTGTACCAGCGTTGTTGAAGGTAGATTGATTGCCACCGTTTTGATAAAAATCCGCATCTCCCTGTAAGTCAATGGTTCCAGTGCTGGTATTGTTCCAAATTGCAGCGTTGGAAGCATAGAATGCACCATTCCCTGTCCAAACGGTTGCACCTTTGGTTTCTAAAGTTGTTCCGTCTAACTCTTGATAGCTACTCAGATTCAATGTGCCACTGACGGTCTTTTTGCCTGTGCCGGTTAATTTTCCACCACTCCAGTTGAGTTTGCTGGCAATTGTTAAAGTACCTGTGCCATTTACGGTTCCGTTTGCCAGATTTAAAACACCATTGTTACTAACGGTACTCGCACCATTCAAGGTTAAGGTATTACCATTGATGAGATCGAGGGTTTGGGTTCCTGTGGTTGTACCGAGAGTTAAACCTGCTAGAGTTCTGTCGATATCTAAGAGAACGCTGTAAGTGCCACCAATGGTGATTTGAGCTATATCTGCCGAACCTGGGATGATACCTGTATTCCAGTTAGTACCAGTACTCCAGTTGCCGTTAGCTGCGGTTTTCCAGGAAATAGTAGCCATTGAGTGAAGTCTCCTAAATGATTAAATCAGTATATTTACGCTTAATGTTGGGATTAATTAATTATTAATCTAGTCTAGATACTTAAGAAATAAATAGAGTAGACTCGTTTCGAGTGACTTACTGTTGCAGCAAATCTCATTAATAAAAAGCATACTACTTTTATACGAAGAAGATATTGGCTTTAGATAAAAAACATAGTATTTTTACATAAATTTATTTATGCGATATAAAACACATTAAACTATTAAAAATTCAAAATGCCTATTTTAGAGAAGCAATACCATCGAGGGGAAGATCGAGGGCGGGGAAACCCCGCCCCTACGGGTTTGGCGATGAAAAACTGTACCTCAGTGATCTGAAAACCACTATAATATGGTGCGTTAGGCTAAAGCCATAACACACCCTACTTAAGATTTACTTTATACAAAACGGTAATTATTCACTATGCTGTCAGTCAGAGATGCAGAAGCTACTATTTTAAATGCTGTGCAACCGTTGGATAACCAGCGGGATATAGAATTTGTCGATTTATTGATGGCAAATAATCGCATTTTGGCAACTCCAATAATTAGTGCTTTGGATTTTCCCCATTGGGATAATTCGGCAATGGATGGTTATGCTGTACGTTATGCAGATGTGCAGCAAGCTAGGGCTGAAAAACCAATTATTTTGGAAGTTGTGGCAGAAATTCCCGCAGGATATAAACCCCAAGTTACTATTAACTCAGGACAAGCTGCACGAATTTTCACAGGTGCGGTGATGCCAGCTGGTGCAGATACAGTAATTATGCAGGAAAAGACTCATCGGCAAGAAAACCGCGTTTCTATCTTTGCTGCACCTCAACCGCAAGAGTTTGTCAGACATAAGGGAGATTTTTACAAAGCAGGAAGCGAACTTTTACCAGCAGGTATTAGTTTAACTGCGTCGGAGATTGCAGTTCTAGCGGCTGCACAGCGTGATCAAGTCAGTGTTTTCCGTCGTCCGCGTGTGGCGATTTTCTCTAGCGGTAATGAGTTGGTGATGCCGGAAGAACCGTTGCAATCAGGGCAAATTGTTGATTCTAATCAGTTTGCTTTGGCAACTTTAGTGCGTGAACTTGGGGCAGAAGTGTTACTTTTAGGAATTGTTAAGGATGATCCTACGGCTTTAAAAGAAATTATAGAGTATGCGATCGCTAATTCTGATATTGTTCTTTCTTCTGGTGGCGTGTCTGTAGGTGATTATGACTACATAGAAAAGATTTTAGAATCACTGGGTGCAAAAATCCATTTTCGGGCTGTGCAAATGCGTCCGGGAAAACCTCTGACTTTTGCAACTTTCCCCAATTCACTATATTTTGGTTTACCGGGAAATCCTGTGGCTGCTTTGGTGACTTGCTGGAGATTTGTGCAACCGACGATTAAAAAGCTGGCGGGACTTGCTAAAGGTTGGGAAGGGAAATCTTTAAAGGTGCGATCGCACTCCGAACTACAATCTCATGGCAAGATGGAAACTTATATTTGGGGTAAGTTACATCTGGTAAATGGTGTTTATCAATTTCACAAAGCCCAGGGTAATGATAGTTCTGGTAATTTAATTAATTTAGCTCAAACTAATGCTTTGGCGATCTTACCTGTGGGTAAGTCTTTGGTTTCTGCTGGGGAGGAAGTTTTCGTTTTGCAATTATAAATAGGAGTCAGGAGTCAGGAGTCAGGAGTCAGGAGAAAGAATTAATTTTTTGCTCTATTCCCTATTCCCTTTTTACTGTCACCTGTCACCTGTCACCCCTTCGGGGTGATGCCTCCGGCACACCTTTGGTGAACGCCACTTGCTCTATGCCGGGAAACCCGTCCACCGCAGTGGCTCACCTGTCACCTAATTAAGCTACTGCTTCGGCTTTTTCCTCTACTTTTGCTTTGACTGGTACATAGGGTTTTTCTGCACCTTGGGCTAAATATGCGGCTAGTTGACTTTCGATTTCATCGCGGACAATTTGCCGATATTCCATAAAATGCTCGATGTGAGCGCAGGTAGAAACGTATTGTTCCAGTACTTTCGGGTTATGCTTGAGAATGCTAAAGAAGTGATGCCAGAATTTCCAGCGGGTTTCCCGTTTAAAACCTTGTCGCCAAATCACAATTAGCAATGCTTTGATCACTATCCATTCTGGTGTTTTTGCTGGTGCTGTCCATTGGGGTGAACCTAACATTAGGAAACAGCGATAGGTGCGATCTAAATAGGCTACTGGGTCATATAAAGCACAGAAGGCTTCCACATATTCCCTGGCAAGTTCTTCTAATGGACGGGTGGGAATGAAATTCATCAATGTGGTTTGATTGATGTTTCCATCTTTGTTTTCCCGCAGTCTACCTTCTTTTTTCAGCCGATGCCATAGGGCTGTGTTGGGTAATGCTTGTAACATGGCAAAGGTAGTGGAAGGGATGGCTGCAAGTTCTGCAAATCTGACAATGCGATCGCCTGCACCAGCTTTTTCACCATCAAAACCAATAATAAACCCAGCCATTGGCCGCAGTCCAGCTTTAATGATAGTTTCTACAGATTCAGTTAAAGAACTGCGAGTATTTTGAAATTTCTTCGTTAGTTGTAAGCTATCTTCATCTGGTGTTTCAATCCCCAAAAATACCGCTTTAAAACCACAGTCAACCATCAACTCCATCATCTCTTGATCTTGCGCCAAATCAATAGAAGCTTCTGTGTCAAAATTGAAAGGATATTGATGTTCTGCCATCCAGACTTTTAACTCTTTTAGCAACAATTTTACATTGCGTTTGTTACCAATAAAGTTATCATCAACCATGAACACACCACGTCGCCAACCCAACTCATACAGATAATCTAATTCTGCTAAAAGTTGTGCAGGTGTTTTGGTTCTGGGTTTGCGTCCATATAATACAATGATGTCGCAAAATTCGCACTGAAAAGGACAACCCCGCGAAAACTGCACAGACATCATATCGTATGCATTAAATTCTAATAAATCAAACCGGGGAATTGGTGTAGTTGTCACATCTGGTTTTTCAGTTGCGCGGAAAACCCCTGATTTTTCACCTTTCTGCACTGCTTCCACAAACATGGGTAAGGTGATTTCCCCTTCATCTAAAATCAGGTAATCTGCCCCTGCTGCTTCGACTTCATGGGGTGTAGAGGTAGGATAGGGACCACCCAAAGCTACCAACTTACCACGTCTTTTCGCTTCCCGGACTTGCTCTAATAAATCTTGTTTTTGGACAATCATAGCCGAGAATATGACTATATCTGCCCATGCCCATTCTTCTTCAGTAGCAGCGCGGATGTTACGATCTACTAGCTTAAACTCCCATTCTTGGGGTAGGATAGCCGCCACTGTGACTAAACCCAATGGTGGTAATAGAACTTTTCTATCTACGAGTGCTAGGATTTTTTCATAAGACCAGAAGGTTTTGGGAAATATTGGATAAACTAGCAAGACACGCATAGTATCACCCCTCACGATTTATTTGTTATCTAACTGTAACTAAATTTAGGACTGATTGACGTTTTTACTCAATTTGCCGTTAGGACTATATTTTTTCTCTCAAAATAAATGTTTTCCGCTATACATCATCCATCTTGACATGAGTTTAGCAAAAGCTATAGGATGCAAATATTATCTCTTTTAATATTTTTCTCAACCCCGCAAAATTAATGGAACAGACTACTAGTTAGTTGCTCTGGGTATTTCCTACGTCTAACTAATACGCTTACTACTGCAAATATGCGCTCCCTAATTTACCAACATGAGAGTAAGATAGATTACTCAATCCTTACATTGAGTTGGATGAAATTAATCTTCTTCGACGATATGTTCCTAAATATGCAAGGAATGAATATTGGTTTGGCAGATTCTGTAATTACTCAATATGAATATCAGTTACTTGAAAAGTATTTTGAACTGGAAAAAACACCATCAAAAACCGCACTAACAGTAGGGGCATTGTCTCAAATGTGGGTATTTGCACTTTATGAGATATTGCGTCAATGGCGTGACCGAAAATACCAATTTAAGAAGTGGTTTGACAATGGTGCTATTGATGACAAAATTCAGCAATTGTCAAAGGGCGATGATTTAAACTTAGCCCAAAATATTCGCTCTCATCAATTAGAGGATTATAGAAATAGTCAGGAATTGAGACAAACATTAGATAAACAATGGTATCTCTTGGAACCCATTTATAGGAAGGTTGAGTTATACAGAATGAATCTGGCAAAACATTGCGCTCCTGGCAAAGACAATCTTTTACCCAGTTCTCCAGGGTACGGCAGAATAAATATGTTATGTGGAGCTATGGATTATGAGTTAATTAATAAGGATGGCTCGTATGACGTTCTTAATAGAAGGGATATTGCAGATGGATTAAGGGAAGTTTTTTCGCAGGTATAGTCATTGCTTGAGTATCTTGTATGAGTCCGCTAATCAATTAAATGCTTTGGAAGCTTGTAAGCTGCTGATGCTGGGTGAAAGGTTATTGCCGCCACTGATTGGAGTGAAATCGCTCTTATTGTAAATTTACATTATTAGAAATTACGCAAAATACCTCTGAAACTCTCTTCCTTTCGTGTCCTTCGTGTCTTCGTGGTTCATTCCTTCATAACTTCTGCCTTTTTGATTTGCATCAGGGCGATACCTGTGACGAGGGAAGCGATCACCTGAAATAACCCTGAAATAAAATAGAGAAAAGCGATCGCAATTTTATTTTAAATAGTCAGCAATAAACTACAATCCCATTAAAATTTTCAGCCTGTCTTCGACTTCTGCTAGTGTCTCTGAAGATACATTTCCCCAACACTTATCCAGACGTTCCACAGATATTGATCTAACGTCCTCACATTTAATAAAACTTTGGGTTTTCATCCCTCCCTCTGGAGAGTTAATTTTTACGTGAAAGGGGATTCCTTTATCTTTTGATGTAATCGGTAACACAACTACTAAACCAGATGCACCTTGATTAAATAGATCCACCGAAATAATTAAACAAGGGCGTTTACCAGCTTGTTCATGTCCTCGCACAGGATTAAGGTCTACTAGCCATATCTCTCCTCTAGCGATTTTTGCCACTAACCTTCAACCCCGTCCGCTATAGTTTGCTCCCATAATTGTCTCTCAGACATCTCCTCTTCCCACAGAGTTTCATTCTGTCTTAAAACAGTGAAAGCTTCATTGGCTCGTGTGAGAAACAAATACCTGCGATAATTTTCAATAGCTCGATCTAAAACTGATTGAATTGTCTCACCAGAGTCCTCTACCATCGTTAGCAGAGTTTTGTGTGTAGTTTCACTGATGCTAACTTTTAGTTCAGGCATGACTTTTTCTTGTTGCTCACTGACATCATTATAGCAGTTGCGAGGGCGATCGCATGAGATAAACTAGAGTAAACATCAGACTATCTGAGCAACTTTTCTTATGTTTGCTGAAACCTCCTCACGCTACGTTACGCGCAATCCTGAAATTTTAGGTGGAGAGCCAATTATTATAGGAACTCGTACATCTATCCGTGCTATTGTTGGTCTATGGCGATTGGGAATTATGCCAGAAGAAATCCCTAATCATTTACCGCATTTAACACTAGCACAAGTATTTGATGCCTTGAGTTTTTATTTAGATCATCAGGCAGAAATTAATGATTATATTGAACGAAATCAAGTGCCTCATGAATTGGTACATCCTTCTGTAAAAGCTGCACAAAAAGATCATTCCTTGGCTAAATTTGCAGGAATTTTAAGTGATGCAGAAGCCGCAGAGATAGAACATTCAATTGCTGAATGTCGGCGGGCAAATGCAAATGAGTGATAAAACTGCTTTTAATACTTCCCGATTTCAAATATTCATAAAAATGAATATGAACCTTCAGCCTATTCTAACTCGCCTCAAACAAGAACTCACTGACCTGTATGGCGATCGCTTGCAAAACCTCACCCTCTTTGGTTCTCAAGCTCGTGGTGATGCAGAACCCGGATCAGATATAGATGTGCTGGTGGTGCTAAAACCCCCCGTTAACCCAGGTGAAGAAATTAAACGCACAGGTAAATCGATCGCTGATCTTTCCCTAGAATATGATGTTGTCATTAGCTGTCTTTTCATGGATGAAACCCACTATCAAACCCGTAACGGTTCATTACTCAGGAATATCCGTAAAGAAGGCGTTTTGCTATGACCGATGAACAAAGAGAACTCCTATTGAAAGCTCAACAGAGTTGAGAAGCTGCAAAACTCCTACTTAACAACAACTTCCCAGACTACGCAACTTCTCGCGCCTACTACACCATGTTCTACATTGCAGAAGCATTTCTAGAAGGTAAGGGACTTTCATTTTCTAAACATTCAGCCGTTATTGCCGCCTTTGGGCGAGAATTTGCCAAAACTCAACAAGTGCTAACGGATTTTCACCGATTTTTGATTGAAGCACAGGAACTGCGAACCACTGGCGACTACGGACAATTAAACGCTGTCACAACCGACCAAGCGACAGAACAGATTGACCGCGCAGAACAATTTTTGTCCCTAGCAATTCAGATGATGGGTACAATATAAACATATTCATATATTTATTCCCTGAGCAACAATGGATTGGCAAACTCGAATTATCATTGCTCCAAATATCTTAGTCGGTAAACCTATCATCAAAGGCACACGACTAGCAGTAGAATTTATCATTGATCTTCTTGCTCAAGGCTGGAGTAATGACGAAATTTTGCGTAATTATCCAGGTGTTACTATTGCAGATATCCAAGCCTGTCTTGCCTATGCTAGTGCTTCTCTAAAATCTGAAAAAGTCTATGCTATTCCTGCCTAAATCATGCGGTTTCTAGCTAATGAAAATTTCCCCCTGGATGCGGTTGAAGCTTTGAGAAAAAACGGACATGATGTAGCTTGGATTAGAATAGACTCACCAGGTATTTCTGATCCTCAAGTATTAAGTCGCGCCAAGCAGAAAACCGTATTCTCTTAACCTTTGACAAAGATTTTGGAGAACTGGCTTTTCGCTCACAATTACCTGCTACAACTGGTATCATCTTATTTAGAATAAAAGCACCGTCTGGGGCAGTAGTAGCTGAAAAAGTCATAAAAGCAATCGCTCTGCGCGATGATTGGTATGGGCATTTTAGCGTTGTTGAAGATGACAAGGTGAGAATGAGGATTCTTGAAAAATAAGGGGATGTAGAAAAATTTTCCCTGATTTGAGATTTTTCAAGTCACCTTAAAAGGCTATTTCTACAACATTCATTTCCCACCTTTGACACCGCTAATTTTTAAAATATCACTCATAGTTGCACAGTAATTTGGCAAGTCGAAACTAGCGGGATTAATAGGATGAGCGTAGGTAAAATGGCGATATTTCATGCAAAACCTATCCCATGCAGCCATTTGAATCCGAAACAAAACAATAATCACATTAGCTAATGACAAAGATAGAGGAATGCGGAAGTAAATCTTTTTGCCCAAGTAAGCGCAGACTTCCTTTACGGCTTGATTAACGCTTAATCCAGATTGACCTAAAACAAATCGCCGTGGTTCTTCTTTTTGGGGAGGATAATCAATTAAATATTGAACGACAGTGGCAATATCGCGTCCATGAATAAAGTGAAAACTGCCATCTGCTTGTAAGAAGCGAATTATATCAATATATTTGGTAACTTCGGGAATGCCTGTTGTGACAGCGGAATAAGGTTTGTTGTCATCACCACCTAAAACAATGGTGGGGAAAACGGTGGTAATTTTAGGATAAATGGCTAATTTTTCGATTTTGTGCAAACAATCATACTTAGACCGAATATAATCTGTACCGATTTCTCCGGCTTCCTTGAGTGGTTGGTTGTTGTAATTTAATACACTGGCAGTGGAAAAATATATTACCTGTTGACATCTTTCTGGATTTAACAGGTTCATCAACTCCAGAGTTTTAAAGACATTAATATCAAATATGCCTTCTCCACCCCAAGAGGTCGCTGTTAGTACTGCCGTATCAATGGTTTTTAGTAAATTAGAAAACTTACTAATTTCTTGCATATCACCCTGCAAAATAGTGATACCTGAACGGGCTGTAGTATCAACTTGCAGTTTATTTGGGTTTCTAACGAGTAAGTATAATTCGTGATTGGTGTTTTGAATTAAGGCTTCGCTGATATAGTGACCGATACAGCCACTTGCGCCGGTGACTAAAATGCGTTTTTTGGTCATGAAATTTTCAGGTTTGGTTGTTAATGTCAAATTTAGCCAAGTTCTAGACTTGTTACCCCAAATATACGGTTAATGGGCAAGTCTGGAGTTTCTTTAGTGTACATCCGGGCGGCTTCAAATACTGGCTGCATTTCGTGGCGTTGTACTAAAGCGATCGCTTGTGAGTTAATATCTGGAATATCTATAAACACGGAAGAATCAATACTTTTAGTTAGCAAGGCTTGAAATATTTCCTCAGCAATCTCTTCATTGTTGGCAAATAGCGGACCAATTCTGTAACCTAATTCGCTGGGTCGAATGACTCCGTAACCCGCCAGATGTCCATCTTTGAGAACACCCCAGGCAGCACTATCTGGTAAAGAGAGCCAATTTTCTAGAAATTGCGATCGCAAAGAGGGGAAAAATTGACGATCATAAGCTACTAATTCCTGAAAAGGAACTGTTTTGAGTGGGACAATATCAGAAGATACCACACCACTGCCCATCCCTTGGTAGCGAAGATGTTTATAGGCGATGTGAAAACCGGACTTTTTGTAGTTCTCTTGTTGGGCAATTACCCCATCTAAGCCGATGTTTCGGTTATTACCAAGATAGTCCATTGCTGCTTGCCAGAGTTTGATCCCAAAACCCTGCCCTCGATACTCTGGTTTGACAATATAAAAACCTAGAAAGCCGAAGTTTTGATCGTAAGCAACAGCGGAAATACAGCCAATTGGTTCACCGTTTAACTCGCCCAATAAAAAGCCCTGCGGGTCAGTCTGATAAAAAGACTCAGCATCATAAATACCTGGATTCCAGCCTTCAATTTTTGCCCATGTAATGGCTAAATCTACTTCTAGCCTGCTCATTGGGCGAATTTTTAAGGTGTCTGTATTCATAATAAGTACCTGGGCAAAATTAATTTAACATTTTTGGAACAAACGAAAATCTCTGTATTCCTTATCTGTTCCCTGTTCCCTGTTCCCTGTTCCCTATCCCAAATATAAAATTTATTTTGCACGACTACTTATTTTGCTAATTCTATGAATCAGTAGATTAACTTTTTTTCAATAGGGTGAGGATACCTCATCCCTACTGAATTGGAGAGAACAACAGTATCCAGCTATACCAAAGCGTTGAGGTTTTTTGCGGTTTCAAAGAAGAATGCGACGTTTTCCTCTGGTGTTTCTGGAAGTACACCATGTCCAAGGTTGAGGATGTGTCCCCAGTTGCCGGCTTTGCGAACGGTGTCCAAAATGCGATCGCGGATGAACTCTTTAGAACCAAATAACACACCCGGATCAAGATTACCTTGTACTTTGACGTGCTTACCCAATCTAGCTCTAGCATCTGCCATATCTACTGCCCAGTCTACAGTAATGATATCTGCACCAGAGGCAGGCATTCTTTCCAAAAGTCCTGCACTACCTGTCACCAACAAAATTAATGGTGTGTCAGGATGAGTTTGTTTGACTTTCTCAAACACCATTTTTTGATAAGGTAAAGCAAAGGTATCATAATCTTGGGGGCTTAATTGTCCTGCCCAAGAATCAAACATCTGCACTACTTGAGCGCCGCAGTCAATTTGATAGCGCACATAATCTGCAATCGACTCAGCCAACTTAGTTAATAGCTGATGCAGAATAGTCGGATCTGAGAAGGCCATGTTTTTGATGATGGAATAGGTTTTAGAACCTTTACCTTCTACTGCATAAGCCGCTAATGTCCAAGGTGCGCCAACAAAGCCTAACACCGTTGATTGATTGCCTACTTCTTGTCGTAACGACTGCAAAATCGTTTTGATAAACGGCAGTGCTGATTCTGGATCTAGGGGACGCAGTTGTTCGATTTGTGATTGAGTGCGTATGGGCGAATAAATAATTGGTCCCTTCCCTTCCGCAATATCCATGTCAATCCCCATTCCTGGTAGAGGAGTGACAATATCGGAAAACAAAATTACTCCGTCGGGTTGGAAAGCTCTCCAGGGTTGGAGGGAAACTTCTATCGCTACTTCAGGAATTTCTGAGCGATCGCGGAATGAAGGATATTTATCCCGCAAATCCCGATATGCTTTCATATATCGTCCCGCTTGTCGCATCATCCATACAGGGGGACGATCTACTTGTTCACCACGAGCAGCCCGAAGAAGGAGAGGAGCCGTTGAGGAAACACCCATTTAACACTTCATCCTAAGTCACTTTTATATTTCACTGTTTAGCTTATCATCCTCAGATTACGCTTTATCAACACAGATCAAAAGCTCTTAGGATTGCTTTACTTTACTTCATAAAACGTTATATATTTCAGATTCCCTGTCTTTGAGTTCTTCGACTCAGTTATTCTATCAGTAGATAAATGGAATCAAAACAAATGACTAATGACACTATTGCTTATACTTCAGATTATTTCCAGAGCGTAGCTTTTGATACTGACTACCAGGCTTTAGCTTTATATATTGTGGAGATTTATGATCCGAAAACATTAGTAGAATTTGGTTGTGGGCCTGGACATCTCAGTAGAGAACTAGCAAAACTAGGGGTACAGGTTACATCTGTTGATGGTTATTCTCAGCCGGATTTTGCTGGATTACCAGTAGAATTTTATCCTCTCAACTTAAATGATCCGATAGCGATCGCTAACTTTTTCCACGACAAGCATTTTGATCTAGCCGTGTCATTAGAGGTAGCTGAACACTTACAACCAGAAAGTTCACCTATTTTGGTGAATTGGCTAACTAAAGTTGCACCAGTGGTCGTATTTTCCGCAGCCGTTCCTAGTCAAGGTGGACATGGGCATATTAATTTGCATTCCCGTGATTACTGGCACAACTTATTTACTCAATCTAATTTCGTGATAAGCGATCGCATCCGTGAGAAATTACGCACTCATTCTACCGTTGCACCTTGGTATCGCTACAATGTCTTAGATTATGTTCACGCTAACCATCCGCAAGTTCCCCAACTAACCGAAGTTATTCAACGCTTAATTGCCTCTGAATCTGCCGCAGCTACTGCTTATTACGAAGAATCAACAAAGCTTTATCTTCTAGAACAAAAAACCGGAATTTGTAACTAATTAATTACTCTTCCAAATTAGTTCTAAACGCTCTTGAGCCTCTTTGAGTGCTTGTTCAGCAGAAGATTTCCCTAGTAACGTGGACTCAATTGCTCGACCAAGACTATCAGATAAACGATTGTATCCAGCAATAATTGGTCGAGCGCGTGCCACAGACATTTGTTCTACAAAAACTTTTAACCAAGGTTTAGAATTGAGGTATTGTTGATATTCTTGACTTTGAGTAGATTTAATATTCACAGGTAAAAAACCAGTACCCACAGCCCATTCTGTTTGAAATTCTTCACTTACCACAAATTCTAAAAACTTCATTGCCGCCTTCTCTCTTTCCGGCTTAGTCTTCATCACATAAAGATTTCCACCACCAATCACCGTGGCTTTCTCAACATTAGTAGGTATAGGAAATAGTTGATAATCAACTTGAGATTTAGTAATATAAGTCCAGGGTCCCGTTATTTGCATTGCTACACGACCGGCAAGAAAATCATCCTCTTCATAACCCCGTTCTGGACCAGAAAGAATTGCTGAACCATCTTTAATTAAATCTTCCCAGAATTTTAAAGCTGTAATAGCTCCAGCATTAGTTAAATTTGGATGGCCATCAATTACTATTTCACCTCCAGCACTTAATAAAAACGGAAACCAACTAAAAATAGTCCATTCTTCCTTTCCTAAAGGTAGTAATATGCCATGCTGGTCTGGTCGCTTGTCGCCATTTTTATCTATAGTCAATTTTTTGGCAACTTCCCGCAGTTCTTCCCAAGTTTTGGGCGGTGATTTTATTCCCGCAGCTTCAAAAAGTTGAGGACGATAAAAAATAGCCATATTACTTGTATATAGAGGAATTGACCACAAGTGACCATTTAATTTTAATTCCTCCATTGTGTTGGGAATAACTTCCGACTTAAATGGTAATTGGTCAAACCATTCTTCTACAGGAACAATTGCTCCCAGTTCTACAAACTGACCCGTAAGTTGAGGATAAAATGACAGAATATCTGGAGAGGCATTACCAACAACAGCCGTTAATATTTTTGGTAATCCTTCTGCGTAGACAGACTCTACTTGAATATCACTATGTTGGTGATTAAATTTTTCCACCAGTTTTTCAAAAACATCCCGGTTTGTCGGGGGATTAATTGATTGCCATAAAGTCAGATGAATGACGTTATTATTTTTGTGTAATGTAGTCTGACAACCCGATACAAATATCAGAACTAAACTGATAACAATTCCAAAAATTACGTAAAAATAACTTCTGATTGGGAAGAAAGAAATCTTCATTTTTATACCAATTACTTAATCTGAGGAAGAAATCTTCTCTAAAACACTCTTAGTAATACTTGTTTCTGCCCTTGTGTAAATATATGTTTCTGGGTTTGTAATGTTTTGAGTTTTGAATATTTTTTCTGCTCGTTCCCAGAAATCTGTATCTTCACCATAAGCTATATTATCAAATCCTTTTAATTCAAAAAATACTCGTCTTTTACCAAAAAATGTGGGACCTAAAACACATTCTCGTAAGTTAATAGTTTTGCCTGGTTGAAAATAATCGGCAACAAAAATTTCTTCTTCGGAAAAGAATCCACCTTGTAGTAAATCAATTTCAGGATGAGATTTTAGATATGTAATACGTGATTCTAAATGATTAGGTTTATAGCTATCATCACTATCTAAAAATGTGATATATGGACTAAATGAGGCTTGGATACCAACATTTTTAGAATATGCTAATTTGCGGTTTTTATGTTTCAAATAACGGATGTTTTGAGTTTTTTGTAAATAAGGATTGACAAGTTCAAAAGTATGATCATCACTGCCATCATCAACTACTAACAATTCCCAATTTTGAAAAGTTTGATCAATAACACTATCAATACATTGATTTAAATATTTGGCGCGATTGTATGTACATAAGATGATACTAACTTCTGGTTGGATATCAAAATTAATAGGACTCATGGCAATTTATATTTATAGATTGTGAATTTTATTTCTCAGCAACGATACAGGTAGCGACGGGATAATCTGGATGAAACGCATCTAGTTCTTCAGATGTTAGTTCTTCTACAGCAATGCCATGATAACTAGCTATGACAGTGGTAGGATTACCATAGACATACAACTTTTGCTGAGAGAAGTTTCTAAACATCCATGCAAAGGCATCAGGTAAAGGTCGCCAATAGTCCATTGGTGTAGCATGAAGTCTAATAGCACTGGGAACCATTGCAAAACACTTTCCACCAGGTTTTAGCCAAGTGTAGATATTTTCTACTATTTGCCAAGGTGCATAACAATGTTCGAGAACGTTAAAAATTACAATTGAATCAAAGGATTCAGGTTGAATTAAAGATGTATCATGGGCATCACCAACTATATCTATTCCTGGACCTGGTTCTATATTCATAATTTGATAGGATGTACCTTCTTTAACTTCATAGAAGTCTTTATCTTTTGGTATTCCTCCTATTTCTAGAATATTTCCAGAAATTTGCGTTTGAATTTCTTCTAGATATTTGCTGAGATAGTATCTATCTACGGGTGTACCTCTGGTTAAGCCAAACGCCTGACAAATAGGAACAGTCTTTTTTAAATCACCCCAATCTATAGAACCTGTTGCCGGGGATAGCAAACCAAGTTTTTCTAGATGTTCTACTAAATTGCGGAATGCTTCTATATTTGCAATAGATTCTAAATCATCTTTTAATTGATTATTAAAAAATAATTCTGGCAAGACTTGGTAAGTTTCTTGGCTAAGTTCACAAAGTTCAAATAACATTTCTTTTTCGATAAAGCTCCGAAACCCTTTACCAAAAATTGTGATTTTGCCATCTGCTAAGAACACTATGGCATTGGGAATTAAATATTGATATTGGTCTAGAGCCTCAATTAATCTTTCTGGAACCGAAGCTGATTTAATTTGTTGAAATATTTGGTAGGCTTTTTCTAAACAATGTTCGTGAACGAATATTTCTAGTATTGTTAACCACGATTTGGAATTAATAATTTCTGCTGGGCGCTGACTCCAAGCAAAAATTGCATACAGATGAGAATCTTCGATTTTTAAGAAAGCATTGCTTACATAAGTCTTAATCATAGGGTTTTTTATGATTTTTATTATAAACTGCGATTAATCTACAATCCAAGCTGAAGTTATCATGCTAAGGTAATGGTGTCAAGTTGATCAAGAATATTGCTATCTACATCCATATCGAACTTGCGGGCGAAATGACATGAAGATGCAAGAATATTGGGCAAGTCTTCCATAATCAATGTTTTAGGATGAGCGCCTCTTGTTGACCAGTCTACATAGCGGTAATCATCGTTTTTTAAGTTAAGGTGCGGTGCATTAGCCAGTATAGTTTGAAAATATGATTCGTCGGCAAACATTCGATGACGATAGTGTGATGTTAAGGCAGTTTTTTGACTGTGGAAGTTAATAATATACTCTGCTGCTCGCTGATTGGCTGAAAACCATTGACCTCCAGCAAAGCAGCGAAGTTCCTCAGAAAAGGGAAGAAAGGGTTTAGTTAATAATGGATGTTCCAGACGAATTTTGAGATTTTTTATAAAAGGAACTGAAAATAATTCGTAACTACAGTATCGTTGATAGGCTAATATCTGCCATATCAGACTCATTTTGACATTTTGCTGATAAACTTTATATATAATTTGTTGATGGTGGATGTGAGCATCATAGCGACTTGTGGTTAAATCGCCTAATATTTCCTTGGCAGTTTTTATGGGATAATCTGATCCACTAAGCAATATAAACCAGTCTGGGCAATTTGCAGACTCATACATGAGTTTAATTGCCTGTACCGTGGCTTCTACTATGGAAAAATCACCCCATTGGGTTTGTATATGAGGATGTACAAAGGAGATATTTTTCGATATAGTATCCACAGAGAAATCACATTTGGAAAAATCATGATGACAGACAATTGGCGGATAATTGAACATTTTGTTCAAATGAGCTATTAGTCTGTGAATTTGCTGGGGTTTCCTGTGGGTAAGTAAAACGAAGCCTACGGATATGGTCATTTCGACTAAATAAATATGCGCGATGGTTTATGAAGATGTCTCTATGGACTGTGATCCAATATTCCTTGTTCGGCATCTAAAGTTACTTGTACTCCAACTGGTAAAGCAGCATTAGGGCTATCATGACCAAAGGGTAAATCGGAAACTATGGGAATTCCTAAATCAGCCAAGCGTTCCCACAAAACTTCTTCTATACTCAAACTAGGTATATGAGGTGGTGCTTCACACTTGGTAAACCCTCCTAAAGCAATACCACGAATTTTAGATAAAACTCCACTTAATCGCCATTGAGTTAACATCCTATCAATACGATAGGGTGCTTCTGTGACATCTTCAAAGGCTAAAATTACACCATCAAGGTTAGGTAAAATCGGTGTTCCTAAAAGATGGGTAGCGACTGTTAAATTACCAGGAAGCAGAATTCCTGTACTTACACCTCCACCCCAACCTTTGCCTTTTAAAGGTGCGATCGCACGACCTTCTACTAGATCAAATAACCGCTGTATTGACCATTCTGGCTCATCTAACAGGGTAGTGAGTACGGGTCCATGTACACTGCAAATCCCGGCGTTATAGAGACTCCAAAGCAGGGCTGTGATATCAGAAAACCCGATCAACCATTTAGGATCTGCCGTTTTTTGTTCCCAGTTCCAATCTTCTAAAATGCGGGTACTACCAAAACCACCTCTAGCGCAGATAATACCACGACATTCTGGGTCTTGCCATGCTGAAGCCAACTGTTGACGACGGTGGGCATCTGTACCGGCAAGATAACCAAATTTATCATCTATGCGATCGCTAATTTTGACGCGGTAGCCGTGGGATTTGCAAATTTCTACACTTTTATTAAAAGCCTCAAATTCTCGCAATGCACCGCTAGGGGCAATGACGCGCAATAAATCACCAGGTTGAAGGGGTGGGGGAATGAACATTCAGAATCTTTGTAATTATATAGACTTAAGGTTGCGGTTCTGGGTGTGAATCTTCCAGATGTTCATCTAGAGTCGGTAAAACACGCACTCGATTCATATGATTTAAAGCATATTGTGCTGTAGCTTGTACTTCTGGATCTTCGTCTTCCATCGCATGGCGCAACATCTGACTCATTTGACTCATCATGTCATAAATGCGCGATAAATCACGAATGGCATTTTGTCGGACTTGAGGATTTTCATCTTGGATAGAAATAGCTAAAGCCCGGTTCATTGGTTTGAGTGTGCGAATGCCGATTTCTGCTAACGCTGACAAAATTAAACTATGTTGTCGAGAATCAGCACTGAGCATCAAGTCTACTAGTGGTTTAATAGCACGGGAGTCTCCTTGCTGACCTAAATGCCAAATAGCCTTGCGTCGTTTTGTAGCATCATTGCTGTGTAAGTCTTTCATCAATTCATCGGCAATACTCAATGCGGAAATTACAGTAGTGTGTTGAGATGTTAATAATTCTGTTGATCTTGGTGAGGGAATAGTGGGTGCAGGGTTTAAAAAAAATTGTGGACTTTTTTGTTGAGCAGATGGATTTAAAAGTAGTTGTTCTGAGTCTGTCCCTTCTATAAGTAGTTTACTTTCAGATAACTTTTGTGCCAGGTAAAACAATACACCCAGAGTTCCTAAAACTCCAAAACTTATTAATCTCCACCAAATGGAATCTTCTTGTTGGGGTTGTATGTTAGGATTTTTTGCTTCAGTGACAGGAGCAGCAGGATTACATTTTATTTTCCCTGATAAAACTGATTTAAGATGCTGTCTGGTAGTCCAATCAGCAACACCATCTGCTCTTTTCAAACCTTGTTCTTGCTGAAATTTAGCTAAAGCATTTTGGGTGCTGAGACTGTAATCTCCATCTATGGAGCCGCTATAGTAACCTAAAGCTTTGAGTTGGACTTGGATGACTTGTACTTCTGCACTTTTAGCCCCTGGACTAAGAACTGTTGCTGGATTTGGTGTTGATGCCACTGTCGCCGTGATAGCGCGGCTGGGGTACAAACTGAGTCCAATACAAGAAGTTAATATGAAAATGGAATAGGGAATTACTGATTGGTAATTGGTAATTGATAGTTGCGGTTTAACCCTCATCTTCCTCATCTCCCACTGACTTGGTTAGGGTAAAATTTCTAGTTGATATTCTCTTAAATCTAAGGTGATTGTATGCTATTTTTTAGTGATGGATGCTTCTAATATAGGTTGCTGTTGATTAGTGTTTTCATTGATAATAACTTTGCGATTTTTTTCTGCTAAAGTTTCGCGTTGGTTGATTAAATAAATACTAATTAAAGTTAGGAATACTCCTACCCACTGAATGGGGGTGAGGACTTCTGAGAGAAAAAGATGACCAAATATCAACGCAAAAACGGGTGTGAGAAAAGTAAGAGAACTTAGACTAGTCAGATTGCCACTAGAAGCAAAGTAGAAAAATAAGCCGTAAGCGATCGCACTTCCGAATATGGTGGCGTAACTTAAAGCTAACCAATCAGATATTACAAGATTTTGCCACTGTTGTACTTCCACCACTGAGGAGATGCCCCACAAAGGCAACCCAGCCAAAATCATATGCCATCCTGTAGCCGTTACAGGATCAGCATATTTACATACATAGCGGATGAGTACGGTTCCCACAGCCATTGATAAAGCTGCTAGTAACATCAACCATTCACCACTGGCAAATAATTGTTGCCAATTGTCGGTTGTGATGTTTACCCCTGAGTCGAGAAGATGATAAATCCACTCTTGGGGTAAGCCAATTAAACTGATACCCATAACTCCCAATCCTAACCCCAGCCATCCCCATAAACCAATATGTTCTTGAAATAGCCATAAGGACAACAAAGCCACAGCCAAAGGTTGAGAGTCAATCATTACAGAACCTAAGCCTGCACTGGTTCTGACTAACCCCTCTGCCAAAAAACCTTGAAACAGCGTACCATCCACAAGGGCAAATAGGATAATCCACAGCCATGCTAACCACCCTTGAGGTTGGGGTTTACCCATGAATGCGGCAGCTATCAAAATTAACACACCCGCTGGTAATAACCGCACCCCTGCCATGAATAGTGGTGTGGTGTGAGGGATTACCCCTTTCATTGCTACCATTGCCGTACCCCAAAGGAAAAAGGGGGCAATTAATAGTAGGGAAGCTAGGGTAGATTTAGATCCACTGAGTTGCAATTGCATGAGTTAGCTATGGTCTTTGGTGAATTACGTTAAAAATGTAGTTTACCTAATTTTACAGAATCATGTCTTTTTGCGATACCTTCTCTATGTTTGCGGAGCGTATCGTAGACAGAGGCTGAGTTCTACAGACTATCACTGCGATCGCGTAGCATCTTAGAAAGAAGGAATTAATATTCAACAGTAGCTGAATTTTCGCTTCAGAGAGATTGATCAAATTTCGCTGTTATGGGTATTGATTACGTAATAATACTACTGTTAAACTATGTATTAACAAGTAAAATCCAATTTATACATTTTACATCTAATTTTGTTTAACCAGGAGTATCTAAATGGCTGTAGGTTTGCCTGAATTCGTGGAAAACCCGGAAAATCGTTGTCCAGTAATTCTCTTGCTTGATACTTCTGGATCAATGTCAGGACAACCTATACAGGAGTTAAATCGAGGTTTAGCGGCTTTCAAAGAAGATGTGATGAAAGATGCTCAAGCTTCTTTAAGTGTGGAAGTTGCTATTGTCACCTTTGGCCCTGTGCGACTAACGCAAGATTTTGTCACCATTGATAATTTTACAGCGCCTAAGCTAGAAACAGAGGGTGTGACACCAATGGGTGAGGCCATAGAATACGCTTTGGATTTATTGGAAACCCGCAAACAGACTTATAAGGATAACGGTGTACCTTATTATCGTCCTTGGGTATTTTTGATTACCGACGGTGCGCCTACAGACTATTGGGAAGGTGCAGCGCAAAGAGTAAGAGAAGAAGAAGCACAGCGCCGAATGTTGTTTTTTACTGTTGGTGTTCAGGGTGCAGATATGAACAAACTTAAACAAATTGCCCCTCCTGAACGTCCTCCAGTGACCCTGAATGGCTTAGATTTTCGCGCTTTATTTGTTTGGCTTTCCACTTCCATGAAACGGGTTTCTAGTGGCAAAGTAGGGGAAGCTGTAGCATTACCGCCGGTGGGATGGGGGCAAATTACTACTTAGAGGGTGTATAAGCTAGAAGAACCTCTCCCTAACCCTCTCCTCTTAGGAGAGGGAACATGAAAAAATGAGTTTTCATAAAGGGAGTTTTAAAGCCTCTCACCTTGTAGGGGAGAGGTTTGGAGAGGGGTTATAAAGTCTAATAAAATATAAAGGATTTATTTATTGTGGGTTGGAAAGCTATAGCGCGTTCTGCTGTGGGAACGAGTCATCAAGAGCAAAAAATACCTTGTCAAGATTGCGGACATTATCGCATTTTTAATGATGTCATTGTCGGTGCAGTTGCTGATGGTGCTGGAAGTGCTAAATATTCTCATTTCGGTTCTGAATTGGCGGTAGAAACTGTAATTAAATGCTTTGCTGATATTAATGAACTTCCTGATAGACAAGGTTTTACTCAACCACTTTCGGAAATAGAAGCTAAGGAAGTTTTTACTAAGTTTGTCAAGGAAGTTATTACTGCATTAAACAAACAAGCAACTAATAAAGGTTATTCTGTTCATGATTTAGCTTGTACACTTTTAGTTTTTATAGCGACTCCTGAATGGGTTGCAGCTATGCAAATTGGGGATGGATTTATGGTGGTGCGTTGCCAAGATGCAGAATATCAATTGTTGTTTGAACCAGATAAGGGGGAATTTTTCAACGAGACAACTTTTGTGACTTCAGCTAATGCGCTGGAGGAAATGCAAGTACAGGTAATTTCAGGAAAGCAAGAGTTTATTTGTGCTTCTACTGATGGATTAGAAAAAGTGGCAATTCGTTTGAGTGACTGGAAACCTTTTCCGCCATTTTTTAAGCCTTTTGAAGAATATTTGCGAGAAACAGATAAACCAGGAGGAAATGATGATCAATATGTGATTGATTTTCTCAATTCAGAAAGGTTAAATTCTCGCACTGATGATGATAAAACTTTGCTTTTGTGTTGTTTTGAAAATTAACCTATCACTCTGAAAACCTCTCCCTAACCCTCTCCTACGAGGAAAGGAAACATGAAAAGATAAGTGGTGAAAGGGGACATTTTAAAGCCTCTCCCCTTGTAGGGGTATTTTCCAAGAACCTCTCCCTAACCCTCTCCTAAGAGGAGAGGGAACATGAAAAAATGAGTTTTTATACAGGGGTTTTAAAGCCTCTTCCCTTGTAGGGGAGAGGTTTGGAGAGAGGTCAAAAATTGATTTGGCAACTTTTAAAATACCATTTAATATTTATTTCAACCTATCTAATTAAAATTATATGACAGTTCTTACCTGTGCCAGTACGGGGAAATCTATTATTCTCTTGAGTGAAATAGTTAATAGTGGTGAAGCGAAAATTTGGCGAACTAATCAAAATGGCTATTTAGCTAAAATTTACCATTCTCCAACACCTGAACGGGTGCAGAAGTTAGCGGTAATGATAGCACATCCACCCACAGAACCAAATTCCCATCTTCATCATGTTTCTTTTGCTTGGCCTAAGTCGGCGTTGAAAAATGCTCAGGGTGATTGTGTGGGCTTTTTGATGCCAGAAATTAAGGATGGAAAAGAACTTCTTGATGTTTATAATCCCCGTCGTCGTAAAGCTTTGAAACTTGAGATTGATTGGCGGTTTCTGCACACAACGGCGCTGAATATTGTTTCAATTATTGAAGCACTGCACGCTGCTGGTTATGTTTTGGGAGATATTAAACCACAAAATATTTTAGTTAATAATCGGGCTTTACCTTCAATTATTGATACAGATTCTTTTCAGGTGAAAAATCCGAAAAATGGTAAGGTTTATTATTGTTTAGTTGGTTCTGAGGGATATACTCCACCGGAACTGATTGGCAAAGATTTTGATAGTATTGAGCAAACAGAAATACATGATAGATTCCGGTTAGGAGTAATTATCTATCAATTATTATTTGGTGGTAATAATCCTTTTCAGGGAAAATGGACAGGTGCGGGGGAAACTCCAGACATAAATGAACTTATCTGTCAGGGTTTATGGGTTAATGGGTCAACTAATTTGATTGCAGCAGTAGCAAGAACAATTCCCCTGGAGATTGTTCATCCAGAGGTTCAGCAATGTTTTCTGAAATGCTTTAATGATGGTCATAAAAATCCTAATTTCCGCCCTACGGCTAGGAAGTGGTTGGAGGCGTTAAAGGTAGGGAATGATAGGCTAACTATATGTGGCAGGGTAGATAGTCATTATTATAGTAGAACTTATGGTAAATGCTATTGGTGCGATCGCTCTACAAATCTTGGTGTTGATATTTTTCCTGGTGTTGTTAAAGCAAAACCATCTGCTGTGGTTGAATCAACATCAAAGCCGCAAGTCGTTAATAAAGTCTCAAAACCAGGAGACATCCCAATCTTTTCAGGGCATTCTGGCTGGGTTAAATCCGTAGCATTCAGCCCAGATGGTCAAACCCTGGCTAGTGGAAGTGGTGACAACACTATCAAACTGTGGAATGTGAATACAGGAAAGCTACTCCAAACCCTACCAGGACATTCTAGTGCGGTTTCTT
Organism: Anabaena lutea FACHB-196; assembly: GCF_014698305.1. Taxonomy (GTDB): domain Bacteria; phylum Cyanobacteriota; class Cyanobacteriia; order Cyanobacteriales; family Nostocaceae; genus Anabaena; species Anabaena lutea. Next base: position 159,519 of record NZ_JACJST010000009.1, read on the forward strand.
CCTTAGCATACAGCCCAGATGGTCAAACCCTTGCTAGTGGGAGTTATGATCACACTATCAAACTGTGGAATGTGACTACAGGAAAGCTACTCCAAACCCTACCAGGACATTCCCAGTCAATTCGTTCCGTAGCATTTAGCCCAGATGGTCAAACCCTTGCCAGTGGGAGTGCGGACGAGACTATCAAATTGTGGGATGTCACTACAGGAAAGCTACTTCAAACCTTTCCTGGACATTCTGACTCTGTTAATTCTGTAGTATTTAGCCCAGATGGTCAAACCCTTGCTAGTGGAAGTGGTGACAACACTATCAAACTGTGGGATGTAGCCACAGAAAGAAACATCTGCACCTTTCAAGCTTTCAACGCTGTTAATTCCGTAGTATTCAGCCCAGATGGCAAAACCCTTGCCACTGGGAATGATGACAAGAATATCAAACTGTGGGATATGTCAATAAGAACGCAAATCCACACCTTCCAAGGGCATTCTGACTGGGTTTATTCCGTTGCATTTAGTCCTGATGGTCAAACCCTTGCTAGTGGGAGTGCGGACAACACTATCAAATTGTGGGATGTCACTAAAGGAAAGCTACTCCAAACCCTCACAGGTCATTCTGAGTGGGTTTATTCTGTTGCATACAGCCCAGATGGACAAACCCTTGCTAGTGGAAGTGGTGACAACACTATTATGATTTGGCCGATTGCAGCAACTATTAATCAAGCACCAGTCCAGCAACCTCAATCTCAGGTTTCACCACCACCAGTTTCTAAACTTCCGAGTCAACCTGTCACAATTCCAGCGCATCAAACAACGATTCCTGTCAAAAATACGAAACTGAGAAAACTATTAATAGCTGCGATATTAGGATTTATAGGAACTCAAATCTATGGATATCTACGTTATGACGTGTTTCCAGTCAATCCCATATCTATAATTGCAAGTTTACCTAGTGGTATTTTTCTAGAAAGAACCCTCAGTGGTCATTCTCGCTGGGTTGGGTCAGTAGCATACAGCCCCGATGGTCAAACCCTTGCTAGTGGGAGTAGGGACACCACTATCAAACTGTGGGATGTGAAAACGGGAAACCTACTGCAAACCCTCACTGGTCATTCTTACACAGTTTGGTCAGTAGCATACAGCCCCAATGGTCAAACCCTGGCTAGTGGGAGTAGTGACAAAACTATCAAACTGTGGAATGTAAACACGGGAAAGCTACTGCAAACCCTTACTGGTCATTCTGACGAGGTTTATTCAGTAGCATACAGCCCCGATGGTCAAACTCTGGCTACTGGGAGTAATGACAACACTATCAAACTGTGGGATGTGAAAACGGGAAACCTACTGCAAACCCTCACTGGTCATTCTTACACGGTTTATTCAGTAGCATACAGCCCCGATGGTCAAACCCTTGCCAGTGGGAGTAGGGATAAGACTATCAAACTGTGGGATGTAAAAACGGGAAACCTACTGCAAACCCTCACTGGTCATTCTAACACGGTTTATTCAGTAGAATACAGCCCCGATGGTCAAACTCTGGCTACTGGGAGTTATGATCACACTATCAAACTGTGGAATGTGAAAACGGGAAACCTCCTGCAAACCCTCGCTGGTCATTCTAACTCGGTTTGGTCAGTAGAATACAGCCCCGATGGTCAAACTCTAGCTAGTGGTAGTCAAGACGGAACTATCAAACTGTGGAATGTAAAAACGGGAAACCTACTGCAAACCCTCACTGGTCATTCTAGCTCGGTTTGGTCAGTAGCATTAGCATACAGCCCAGATGGTAAAACCCTTGCTAGTGGGAGTTGGGACAGGACTATCAAGATTTGGCGGTTAAAGTAGTTAGCATAAAAATTGACATAAATTGAAATTTACAATACTTTATCCTGTTTATTGACTAATATCGACATTCATCTTCAATTGGGTGAAAAATTTGTTACCTATAAACCTATAATATATATCAATCAAATTAATTGCACAATTTTAATACCAAACAATAGAAATAGCCAAACAGGAGTAAATAGATTATTAATAATCAACCTCAACTACTTCCAGGAGAAGGAATTGTAGGCACTTATGGAGACTTAATCAAACAGGGACGTAGAGGCGATAACCTCACACCTCATCATATACCTGCGGATGCTTTTATGAAAGCCAAAGTCCCATTTAATTATACAACATATGAAGGATATGCCATCATGATGGAACATTTATCACCAGGAAAAGGAGGTCGTCATCGGCAAACAATGTCTTACGGTAAACGCCCTAATTTAAACCTATCACCCAGAGACGCATTAGCACAAGAAATTTGGGATGTACGTTGTATTTATCTTCGTCAAGGTTTGTATAATAGAGAAATCAGGGAAAGTTTGCAAACATTAATCAGACAGAATAAATCTACTTGGCCATGGATTTTTGAGAAATAAGGGACAAAACAATGAATCAAAATAATTTATTGGCAACCTTGCAAGAAAATCGCTTAATGCAAACTGAAGAACAAGTTACAAATTTTGAAAATGCTTTAGCTGAAATAGCTGAAAATCCTGATGAAAATAAATTATCTGCCTATCATCTAATTTTAGATGATCAATGTCAAGAGCCAGAAGTGATGTTTAGCTTAATTCATTTTCTGGAATCTTTTGATATGGAAAAACAAATTACAGCATTTATTCATGTTGTTCCTCAATTAATGATAACTGCACCAGAATGGACAAAAATTATTCACAATCGGATTTTAAATGATGTATCAGCGTGTGGAGTTTATTATCGCGGTCTAGAATTAATAAATCGTAAAAACCCTCATCATTTTATCTATGATCTGTTAGAAGAAAGTGTTATTAATCAAATAAATTATCATACAGAAGGACCTCGTGGTATTTTAGTAGGAGAACGTCCTTCTTTGAAAAGACTACAAGTAAATGAGGTCAAGAAATAAAATGCTCAAAATATTGTGGTTTGGGCATCTTCTCCGTCTTTGTGTACATAGATTCAAGGAAAATATATATGATTATGCTGATATCTTTGCTAAAGCAGAAGCGACACAGTACCAAATAGCATTGGATATTTTAAATTCAGCCAAAGAATACTGGGAAGCTAATAATATTCCTCTCAAGTTTTTAGTTATTAACAAATAGGTAAAGTTACTTTTTCACTATTTGGAGATTGTTTGTTGTGGTTGTCAGAATCAGGATGTACGGTTACTGAGCGAAGTCGAAGTACAGGATTTAAGGATGTACAGGATTTGATTGACTTTTTACCTAATGAAGATAAATGTAATATTCCATCATTCCCAATAGTTGGTTTAAACCGACTTTAGCTTTTAGCCAGGGAATTAATTCCCTGGCTTCCTATTTGGAGATTGTTTGTTGTGGTTGTTAGAATCAGGATATCCAGGATTTTAGGATGTACAGGATTGCAGTTTGTAGATTTTCTGTGAATATTGAATGCTCATGAATATTAATTCAGATAAAAAATATATTTCCTATCATTCACAAAAACTTATATTTACTAAAAAAACATCCTGTTAATCCTTTAATCCTGGATATCCTGATTCTGACAAATAATAAAATTTATTCCCTGACTTCCTCAATTTATGGTATTTTTACCCTGATTATAGATAGTCTTCTATATTTTTTCTAATCCGGCTAAAAATAGCCTACCTCATGACTAATAATGATATTGTCCGTCAACTAAATGATATAGCCGAACAATTTCATATTTTTGAATGTGTTCCTTGTGCTATAGCTTTGCGTCAATTCCTGATTAATCAGAAAATACCTGGTAGAGAAATTAACTTGTTTACAGGCAGTACAGAAGACCCATTCTGTAATATCTACCATGAAGTTTTACAACAAAACATCTCCATTAACGGTAGACATTATGCTATTGCAATAGAAATTAATGGACAAGAACTAATTTTTGACAACATTCACCCTGAAGGAATTTCTAGGGTAAACTGGATAAATAACTTATATTGCGTTATACAAGATTTAGGTGGAGAATTTCAAATTACTGAAACAGAATTTTAACCAGAGGAATATCATGTTAGATTTATACGATTTAATCCACAATATCCAAAAACGTCCAGCTATGTATTTAGGAAAAGCAACCATTGCTAACCTTCGCACTTTTATCGCTGGTTACAGTTTTGCACGTCGTCAAATGCAAATACCTCAAACTTCTCAAGAACAAGAATTTTCAAATTTTCAAACTTGGATACAACAAAAATATAATGTTGCTTATAATCAAACGTGGGATCAGATAATTTTATTTTTCTCTAAAGATGAAAATACTGCTTTTGAGGAATTTTTTAAATTATTTGATGAATTTACACAAACAAATTCTATTTCTAAACAGCAAGAGAATATAAAAGTAAGTTCAGCCAGTATAGTGTAATCGTTATACTTTTGAGAAATAAGGGACAAAACAATGAATCAAAATAATTTATAAACAATAGAAATAGCAAAATAGGAGTAAATACATTATTAATAATCCTCCTCCAATTATTCATTCCCTAATAATGAAATTGCCTAGATGTTTATATTGATAAAAACATTTTACCCTGATATTTGTATAGGTGCGTTAACTGATTCCAACGCACCCTACAAATTAGTTAGGAAAACCTAGCGTTGCCAGGATTGACTAAATTCGCTACTAATTTCACTCCAAATTCTTCCTCAAACACTCCTTTCTTATAATCTAAATTCCACAGTTCTAAGGCACAATCATCACCTAAACTAGAAGCAAAAATTAACATCTTAAATTCATGTAGATGGGGAAAGTATTCACACTGCACGCGAGAAATAGCCCCAATTTGTCTTCTATCCAAAGCAACGGCTAATCTTAAAATTGCACTCAATTGACTCACCATTTGTCGATGTTCTTTGTGCAATAGATTGCGGTAATTATCATGCTTTTTTTTGGGTGCAGATTTGCGGTGATAACGGGCTAAATTAGCAATGATTTCGATCTCCGTTTCGTTATAACCAAGTAATTCACCATTTCTAATTAAATAGTATGAATGCTTGTGGTGTGAAGAATGACTGACGTAGTGACCGCAATTATGTAAAATGGCAGCAGCCCAGAGTAATTGTCTTTCGTCTTTTCCCCAATTATGTAGTTTAGTTTGAGTTTGATCAAATAAACTTAGGGCAAATGCAGCTACACGATCGCTATGTTCTAAGTTAATCTGGTATTTCTTGGCAGTTTTCAGGACATGACGCTGGCGAATTGAACTTTGGTAGCGCAGTTTATCTTCAATTAAACCATGTGTCAGCATCCAGTCTACAATCACACCTTCCCGCAAAGAACGTTCACAAAGTGTGACTGAGTCCACACCCAACAGGGTCATAGCTTCATGTAAAATTACTGCCCCAGCTAGTATCACTTCTGACCGCTTATCTGGCATTCCTGGAATCGTCGCCCGTTCGACGTTGTTCATGCGCCGTAAGCGATTTACCCAGGTTCGCAAGTCTTGCAGACTAAATTGATAACCACTGAGAGTAGAAGGAACAACACCCAATTTTTCCCTAGCATGAATCGTGGCTAAGGTTTCAATTGTTCCAGATGTTCCTACTAACTTAGGAGATTCACCGGGCTTAAGTTTTCCTAGTACCTCTTCTACCGAACGTTCTAACATTCCCCGCGCATAGGCTTGCAGATATTTAAACTCAATATCGTTGATGGGATCAGAGGTGATTAATTCTCCAGTCAGTCGTACTGCACCGACTTTAGTACTGGTGAGACTGCGCGGTTCTTGAGAGTCACCCAAAATTAATTCTGTGGAACCACCACCAATGTCAACGATGATGTGCGGTTGGTTGTTAAATTCCATCCCCGACAACACACCCAAGTAGATGCGTCGCGCTTCTTCTTGACCAGAAATCAAGTCAACGCTTACACCTACTTCTGTTTCTACCTTCTGCAAAAAATCTTGACCATTGGGAGCTTCGCGGACGGCGCTAGTTGCTACGGCGATAATGCTTTCTGCTTCTAAGGTTTTGGCAAGTTCTTTAAAACGCCCCAAACAAGCGATCGCTTTTTTGATCACTTCTGGTTTCAATTCTCCAGTTTCCAAATTGCGATCGCCTAATCTCACCGTTTCCTTTTCTTTGGCAATCATCGTAAAAGCTGGTAGCATCGGTTCAATCCGCACTATTACCATGTGTAAGGAATTAGTGCCGATATCAATGGCCGCAATAATCCGGTTGTGCTTGACTGGTTGAGTTGGCATACTCCCCCAATTAGCTGAAACATTCAGCATCTAGGTTTCTCTCTGTTAACAATAAATGGTCAATCAATAATTGCTGGTCAGTGCTGGTGTGTCAATTGAAGCCGCACTCAATACTTATTACTGCAATCTATAGACTTGTCAGGTTAATTGTCTAGTCACATCACTCACAATTTAAGTAGTGAATTTGTATGCAAGGCTGCAACTTGAGTTGCTGTGTTTACAATTATCAAATAACGATATTCTAGAAACGTGAAGATATGTGAATTGATCAAATATGCTAAATACACCAGAAAGCAACCAAGAACCATTATTACTCGTAATTATCCGGCTATTGCGGTGGCATAAACCAGAAGGCAGGTTAATTTTGATGATTCCTGCATTATGGGCTGTGTTTTTGGCAGCTGCTGGTAAACCACCTTTACCCCTAGTTGGGGTGATTATATTAGGTACTCTTGCCACCAGTGCCGCAGGATGTGTAGTTAATGATTTATGGGATCGGGATATAGATCCGCAAGTAGAGAGAACACGCGATCGCCCTCTTGCCTCTCGCGCCCTTTCTGTCAAAGTTGGTATAGCAGTTGGTATCGTTGCCCTAGCCTGTGCAGCAGTTATCGCCTTCTATCTTAACCCCTTGAGCTTCTGGTTGTCGGTGGCCGCAGTACCTGTAATTTTACTTTATCCAGGTGCAAAGCGGGTGTTTCCTGTACCGCAACTGGTACTTTCCATCGCTTGGGGTTTTGCGGTTTTGATTAGCTGGAGTGCCGTCACTCAAAGCGTTTCCACACCGACTTGGTTACTTTGGGGTGCAACTATTCTCTGGACATTGGGATTTGATACTATTTATGCGATGAGCGATCGCGAAGATGATCAACGGATTGGTATCAATTCTAGCGCCCTCTTCTTTGGTAAATACGCCCCTACAGCTATTGGGATTTTCTTCGTCGGAACTATTATTCTCCTCGCTGGAGTTGGTGTCTTAGTTCATCTCCACACTGCCTTCTGGATTACCTTAATAATTGCTACTCTGGCTTGGATTTGGCAATCTCTGCGCTTGCGAAACCCAGAACTACCCAATCCTGTTTATGGTGAAATGTTTCGTCAAAATGTCTGGATTGGTTTCTTAATCCTAGCAGGTATGATTGTTGGTTCTTTGTGAAGTAACCATTAGCAATTAAGTATTACCAATTTCAGTGTTTTATCGGCAAAGTAATTACAAACTCTGTCCCTTGGGCAACTGCCGAAACAACTTCTATTTTACCCTGGTGTTTTTCAATGATTTGATAACAAATGCTCAACCCTAAGCCAGTACCTTTACCTACTGGTTTAGTAGTGAAAAAAGGATCAAATAGTTTATTGATAATTTCTGGTAAAATTCCTGGACCATTATCTCTAATTACTACTTTGATATAATTATTATCTAGCTTTAATGTATCTATAAATATTTGCTTATTATCTTTATTTTCATATTCTAGTAATGCATCTATTCCATTACTTATAATATTCATAAATACCTGATTCAGTTGGGCTGGATAACAATCAATTAAAGGTAAATCTCCATAGTTTTTAATAACCTGAATTTGTTTATTAAGTCGATGATTTAAAATTAATAAAGTATTATCAATTCCTTCATGAATATTCACATCCTTCATTTCAGATTCATCTAATCGGGAGAAATTACGCAATGACAACACAATTTCCCGAATACGTTGAGCGCCTATTTTCATCGAAAAAAACATTTTCGACACATCTTCAGTGAGAAATTCTAAATCAATATCGGCAATTTTTTCATCAATTATCAAATTTTCATGAGGGTACTGTTCTTGATATAAATTTAATAAATCAACTAAATCATCTAGATAATTTTCAGCACATTGAATATTGCCATAAATAAAGTTAATAGGGTTATTAATTTCATGAGCTATCCCTGCTACCATTTCCCCAAGAGAAGACATTTTTTCTGTTTGAATTAATTGCCCTTGAGTCTCTTTTAATTCTTGCAGTGTTTGTTGAAGTTGCTGCGTTCGTTCTTCTACCCTTTGTTCTAAAGTTCGTTGTGCTTCTTGAAGTTGCTGCGTTCGTTCTTCTACCCTTTGTTCTAAATTTTTTCGAGATAATTCTATTTGCTGAGTATAATCTCCCACCCATTCAACTAATCTATTTAAAGATGTTGCTAATGTCCCAACTTCATCATTGCTATTAACATTAGCCCTAAGTTTAAAATTAGATTCTTCTGTGATTTTTCTGGCGGTTTGAGTAACTTCTTTTAGAGGACGGGTAATTAACATAGTAGTATAAAATGCCAGTGCTGCTGCCATTATTGAAGAAAGCAATATACTTCCTAAAATAATTTTTGCTCGCAGGTTTTGAGCATTCTGAAAACTAAGATTGGCCTGATCTCTTTGACTATCGGCACGTCTGATAATTAAAATTAGCTCATCCGATAGTCTCTCAAATTTAACATTGAGATCAATATATTCCTTTTGATTAAGTAATGAAATTAGCTTTTCCTGGGAAGAATTAGCATTTTCTATTAATACATTATTTGATGATATTTGCAGCCAAAAACCTTTAATTATCTGAGTGTATAACTCTGTATTTTTTCTATATTTATTTACTAAATTTGTTAACTCTTGGTTATCTACTGCCAAATTATCGGGATTAGACTGAATGAATTTTGGTAGGTCTAATAATTGCTGATTAACATGAGTAACATCTTCCAGAAATTTGTTTTTTTCAAATTCCAACCAAATAGAATTATTTAATACGGTAGCTAATCGTTGTGGATGTAATCTTACCGTGACTACTGCATTTTCTAAATCTTTTAAAAGAGATTGTTGTTGATAAGATAAGAATAATTGATTTTGGGCTGATGCTTCATAGTGATTTGCAATTACCAAACCGGTGATTGTCCCAATAGCAGCAATGCCTATTGTAACAGTGTAACCATAACTAATTTTTTTGGCTATATTCAAGTTATTGCTTAAGTAACCTAACCACAGAAAAATAAGTTTAATTCTTATCTTGGCAAGATTTATCATTCATTGAGTGACTATTGTAGGAAATTTTCCTGTCCAAGTTTTCGATAAACCTCACGGATTATATCATAGTCAGAATCTTTTGCTGTAATTAGTTGTCCTCCTTTATATTTCTGGTTAGCTGGAGCAACTACTATACTTTCGATGAGTTTATCCTGATTTTGAATCATACGCGATCGCAAATCTTCCACAAAACTAGCTGCCATTTGGTTGCTAACCATAAATACATCATTAGGTAGCAATGGTCCCTTAACGAGTATAGAAAAATCTTTTTCAGATAAACCTTCACGCGCTATAACGTTTTGGTATCTATCAAATGCCGTTGCCCAAGCATCCACTTCTCCCTTCTTTAAAGCCACCACACCCTTATCATTTAATAGCACAATTTTGAAATCTGTATTCGGATCTAATCCCGCATCCATCAGCATCCTAGTGGGAGAAAGATGGCCAGAAGTTGAACCAATCTCTCGCATAGCAATTGTTTTGCCTTTCAATTGAGTTAATGATTTAATATTACTATCTGCACGTACCAAAATAACCGAATAGTAATTTCTGCGCTGAAGCGCAATTAGAGGAATAGCTTTTGATCTGGCATTTAAAATCAAGTATTCTGAAGGGCCAGCAAACACCATGTCTACCTGTCCCGAAAGTAAAGCAGGTGCTGCTGCTATGGGATTATCAACAGGAAAAAATTCAATAGGTATACCTAATACTTCCGCTAAAGCAATACGGAATGCACCAAAATCACGCTGTAAATCTTCAATTCCAGTTACATCTGTAACTGCAAGTCTTAATTTTTTGGGTGCAGTGATTGCTAACTGATCTGCGGTATTCACTTCAGATGCACAACCAACAACGAATAGTAGAGAGTACCACAGCAATTTACGGCGTTTCATACATTAACTCAAATAAGTAATCGTGCAAAATAAATTATCTAGTTAGGGGAGGGAATAGGGAACACTTCTCTTCTCCTGTCGGAGACACTGCGTGAACAAGACGCTCCGCGTTGGCGCAGCCTGTCCGTAGGACTTACGGCAAGCAAGAGTGCATCGCAGGCAACAGTAAAAGAATACAGAGAGTTTTATTCTTCGGCAAAATGTATAATTAATTTTGCCGAGGTAATTAATGCTTGTTAATGGTAAGCTTTTGAGTTATTTTCAGCCAAATTTTTCTTGATTAAGACTGATATTTTGTTTTTTGCTCAGGAATGCTGTTATTTCGTATAATTACATTTACATCATAACTTATTTTACCAATAGACAAGGTTAAAATAAGGTTATTATTACGAATTAATTTAATATCTCTGGGTAATATCTCTGGGGCTAGATTCAAAATTATCAGGACTATAGTTTTATTAGTTGGAATATTAATCTACAAGCTAGATTCACCCAACTAAATGCAGCAATCTCTTCTTGCTAAAATCGCCACAATAGGTTTGTTTTCCGTTGGTAGTGTGAGTGTAGTTGCCAGCAGTTTTCTCCTCACAAAAGCTGCCAGTAATACAGGAACAGGGCAGATAGTGACTGATACATCACGCTATCAAGAAATTCGCAATCAAACCTGGTCTGATCTTGAGCTAATCAAACACTTTCCTACAGAGATACCGACTGATCCTAAAACTGTGCGGATGGTTTACTCTCCCGGCTCTGTACAAGGAAGTAGTTTTTTGCAAGTTCGTTTCCAACAACCTTCTGAAAAGATTCAAAAATTGCTTTCGCAATACAGTAAAAGTGCTGTGCGCGAATATCGGGGAGGTGATACAAACGATCACAGCAATCAACCCAATGGCTTACCAACAACTTTTTTTTATACTAGTGATTCCCCAACTGAAGCCTTTCCCCAGACTTATAAAATATTTGTCTTAAAGGCACAAGATCAAGGTAAACCAGGTTTCAAATGGAATCATGGTAATAGTTACGGGGTAGCAATTGATAGTTCTACCTCGGAAATTGTCTACTGGGCAGAGAAGTGGTAATCCCATTCCTAATTCTAAGTAATGAGTACTGAGTACCGAGTTCTGAGTTATGAATTTTTAGCTTCGAGTTTTGAGTTATCAGTTAGTAAATTCACAACTGTCTTCAACTCCTCTGTTCTGACTTCTTACTTCTGACACGGTACTCGCTACTCGCTACTCGCTACTCGGTACTCGCTACTCGGTACTCGCTACTCATAAACACCCTAACTGCTGGACTACTGTAAACAACCGTTACACTTCATTGCAAATTAACAAGCAAGACGTAACAACATGATAACTTTTGATCATGTTATGAATTTGTACAAGATTTATCAAAGGAGAACATAGTGGCAATGGAATCAAACTTACTAACGGGCGCAGTTGTAGAAAACCAAGATATTAGCGAATACGTAGCTCATCTACAGATGCACATGACTCTTCAAGCTCGCAACCTGGTTCCAACCCTAAAACAGACCATAGAAGATAGTCGCCAGCAACTACTCCATCAAACCCAAGCCAACTTTGAGAAGATAGTTTCTCGGCAAGGGCTATAGAAAGAGTACAGACAATACAGAATTTTAACCGAAATTACCATAAAATAAAGGCAGATGTTGTTGTGTCCACACCAAAGGTGTACTCAAAATATCTGCTTTTTATGCTTTTTTTAAGTATTGAGTTAAGAAAATCACTCTTTTGGAGCAATAGCTAGGAGCGGAAAGCCGTTAAGATTATTGCAGCATTACCTCACCAATCGCAATCAGTAAAGGCTAAATGGCGGCTTGAATCAAAATGAATTCACTACTTTCTCGAAACCTCAGCGTTGTAATTCGACCAGTCCAATACCGGGATCTGGACGGCATTGAGCGCTTAACTCAAGATTCATTTGCAGCCCACTCTCCCAAGGGAGCATTTTTTACCATGCAGTGGCTGCGTCACTGGTTTGGGTTACTCAAGTTTTTGAGTTGGTTTCCCAACCCATTCCAGTACCGCTTCTGTGGCTATGTGGCAGAACAAGGGCGGATGCTTCTGGGGATGATTCAAGTCTCACCGTTTAACCGTACCCGCAGCACTTGGCGAATTGATAGGGTAATGTTAGACCGTGCTGTTGACAAGCAAGGCGTAGGCTCCCAACTTTTGCGCCACTGCTTTGAATCAATTTTAGAAGCTCGTACTTGGTTATTGGAAGTCAATGTTAATGATATAGAAGCTCTAGCGCTCTATCGGCAAAATGGATTTCAGCGACTAGCGGAAATGACATACTGGGAAATTAGCCCAGAGTTGTTGGTTGAATTGGCACAAGCCGAACCAGACCTACCGAACCTATTACCAGTCAGTAATGCTGATGCCCCATTGCTATATCAATTAGATACAGCATCAATGCCTCCTTTGGTACGTCAGGTATTTGACCGCCACACCCATGACTTCAAAACCAGTTTATTCGGCGTTCTCTCAGATGCTGTCAAACAGTGGCTGACTAAAACCGAAGTCGTTAGCGGCTATGTATTTGAACCCCAGCGCAAAGCAGCCATTGGTCATTTTCAGGTACAACTTGACCGGAAAGGGGAAAATCCCCATGTCGCAACTCTGACTGTTCACCCGGCTTATACTTGGTTGTATCCAGAATTGTTGTCTCAATTATCCCGCATTACCCAAGATTTTCCTGAGCAAGGTCTGCAACTAGCTTCCTCTGATTATCAGCCAGAGCGTGAGGAATATTTAGAGCGCATTGGGGCTAAACGCATAGAACATACCCTGATTATGTCGCGCTCAGTTTGGCATAAGCTACGGGAATCAAAATTTGTCTCCTTGGAAGGTATTCAGTGGCCGGAAGTGTTGCAAGGACTGCAACCTGCACGCAAACCTATACCAGGAGGAATGTCATGGATACCAAAACAGCCACAGCCTAAGTCAGACAGACCGGTGCCAACTAAGTCAGAAATTGTTTCTTTTGGTAGCCACAATTTTAATATTGATGCATCTGGCCAATCTGAGCCAACAGATGCACAGCAGGAGACGAATTAGCGTGATAGTTCAGCAGCAATCAAAGTCTTTAATCTCAGCTTTGGGCGTGGATGTCGGTAGCAAGCGTATTGGGCTGGCGGGGTGCGATGGTACGGGTTTAATTGCCACAGGTATCACCACCATTGAGCGCAGGTCTTTTAAGGAGGATGTAGAGCAAATACAACAAATAGTGAATGAGCGCCAAGTGCAAGTTCTGGTTGTGGGTCTACCATATTCAATGGATGGCTCTTTGGGTTTTCAGGCTCGTCATGTCCAAAAATTTGCTACTAGACTAGCTCAAGCCCTAAATTTGCCTGTGGAATACATGGATGAGCGATTAACTTCTTATCAAGCCGAACAAATGCTGATAGCAGAAAATCGCTCGCCTTCGCGTCATAAGGGTCTAATTGACCGCAAAGCTGCTGCTCTGATTCTGCAACAATGGCTAGATAACAGACGAAGCACTTCCCCTAGATCAGTAGCATTTACTGAGGATTGATACCTTTTAACATGGTATTCTGAAAACTATTACTCAACTGTATATCCAGCTTTTTGGTTGACATTGGCTATCATGAAGATATTTCAATGATCTCCACAGTTGCGGGTATTGATAAATTTACATAATGCGGCTATGTCTTCCTCTCAATTTTCTGACGAAAATGACCAGTCTAACGTTGGTTCTATCACTCTGACAGATGACGACGGGCGATCGCTCGAATGTTATATTGAGCATTCGCTATCTGTAGATGAGCAAGAATATGTTTTACTTTTGCCAGTAGACTCACCCATAGAAATCTTCGCTTGGCAAGATGAAGGTGAAGAAGAAGAGGCTATCTTGGTAGAAGATGATGCTACGATTAACAAAGTTTTTCCCACCGCTCAAGCAGTTCTATCTGAGCAGAATCTGATCGTCAAAAATACTGCTTATGCTTTGACGGTGGCTGGTGAGCTACCACCAGTCGAAGAATCAGAACTCTTTACTTTAGAAATTGAAGATGACGAAGCAAATTTAGAACCAGAGCAACTACAATTACTGGCCAGTTTCTACCATGAAGATCAGGAATATGCAATTTATACACCCCTCGATCCCCTGCTATTTTTTGCCAGGATAACGGATACAGGTAAGCCTGAATTGCTATCTCCTGAAGAGTTTCGGAAAGTTCAACCTTTATTAGAAGAGCATCTTTTTAATCAGGTTGAATAATCCTAATTGATAATTAAACACTAATAATTAGAAATACCATTTCTCAATTGTGAAGTTGAAATTTTTCCATTGCCCATCTGAGTCGATTCCGTTGATTGGCAGTGGAAATTTATTAATCAAAAAATTATTGCCTCATTTGGAACTCGTAATTACAGAATAGAGTGACTTGATTTGTTAATAATGGAAGAAGAAAAATCAAGCAGGTTTTAGCTTTGTTGATCTTTTTTTACCTAGTTAGTAGGTTGCACCATTTTCAATTAGTTGACTAACCCATCTGGTAATGATTTCTCCGGCGCACTGTAGGTACTAGTGTAAGATGTCAGCATAGTTATGTTTATTTACGTTTTTCTACTTAATTACGAACTAAGAATTACGAATTATTATGACTTGGAACAATCTCTTACAGCCTGACTTGATTTTACAAGGTTCAGTTTTGAACCTGACACCAAAGACTATCCAAAAATATGGGCTGAAAGGGCTGGTGTTGGATGTGGATGACACTTTAGTCCCGATTAAAGTTAGGGAGGCTTCCCCAGAACTGCAACAGTGGGTAGAAGAAGTCCGTACTTGCACTGCACTGTACTTAGTCAGCAATAACCTGAGCGAAGGGCGAATTGGTAGTATTGCTCGCTCCCTTAACTTACCTTACTACCTGGGTGCAGCTAAACCCTCACGGCGCAAAATCAGGGCTGCATTGCAAGGGATGAGTTTACCTGTACATGAAGTGGGTATGGTAGGCGATCGCTTGTTTACTGATGTGATCGCAGGTAATCGTCTGGGTATGTTTACCATATTAGTTGAACCGATTGTCCATGCTGATACCGCTCTCCGTTCTCATCCCATCCGTAACTTTGAAGTCTGGGTATCAGAAATATTAGGAGCCTCCATTACACCTAAACACACAAAAATTCACAAAGATTGATAAATCGTCAGCAAACTGAATCTAAAGAAATCATTAAGCTTTCTTGCTTTTTCTCAAAAATCAGAGAATATATATTGCAATAGCATCAGGGTCAGCCAAAAAAGACCCTAGGAAATAACAGATAAATATAAACCCGTACAGCGTCAGCCTTCACTATAGAGGGATTGGCGCTGTACAATTTTTTAGGTATTTACCCAAGTTGCAAGTCATCTAGTTGAGGCTGGTAATGGGTAATTGGTGATTGGTGAGTAACCGACTAATGACTAATGACTAATGACTAATGACCAATGACCAATGACCAATGACTAATGACCAATGACTAATGACCAATGACTAATGACTAATGACCAATGACTAAAACAATAGTTGTTAAAATCGGTACTTCTAGCCTAACTCAACCAGAAACAGGACAATTAGCCCTTTCCACTATTGCAACTTTGACGGAAACTCTGTGCAATTTAAGACACCAAGGGCATCGCGTAATTTTAGTTTCCTCTGGTGCTGTGGGGGTGGGTTGTGCGCGTCTGGGTTTAACAGAACGTCCGAAAGCCATAGCCCTCAAACAAGCTGTAGCAGCAGTTGGGCAAGGTCGCCTCATGCGTATTTATGATGATTTATTTAGTACATTAAATCAACCTATAGCTCAAGTATTATTAACAAGAGCAGATTTAGTACAACGTAGTCGCTATCTCAATGCCTATAATACTTTTCAGGAATTATTAGGACTGGGAGTGATTCCGGTGGTGAATGAAAATGATACAGTAGCTGTTGAGGAATTGAAATTTGGTGATAACGACACCCTTTCCGCTTTAGTTGCCAGTTTAGTTGAAGCGGATTGGTTATTTTTACTGACTGATGTGGATAGATTGTATTCAGCAGATCCTCGTACAGTGCCAGATGCCCGTCCTATTTCTTTAATTAGTAATATGAAAGAATTGGCAGAATTACAAATCCAAACCGGCGGACAGGGTTCACAGTGGGGTACTGGGGGGATGGTGACAAAGATTTCGGCTGCTAGAATTGCGATCACAGCTGGTGTGAGAACTGTCATTACTCAAGGTCGTTTTCCCCGCAATATTGAAAAAATTATCCAAGGGGAAGCTATAGGAACGCATTTTGAACCGCAACCAGAACCAACTTCAGCGAGAAAACGCTGGATAGCTTATGGTTTAGTGCCGACGGGTAAATTATATTTAGATGATGGGGCAATAAATGCCATTTTGCAAGCGGGAAAATCTTTGTTAGCGGCGGGAATTAAGGCTGTAGAAGGGGAGTTTGAGAATCAGGAAGCAGTGCAGTTGTGCGATCGTAATGGTAACGAAATTGCCAGAGGATTAGTTAACTATAACAGCGAAGATTTGGAAAAAATTTGTGGTTGTCATTCACGGGATATTGCGGGCATTTTGGGTTATGCGGGTGCAGAAACTGTGATTCACCGCGATAATTTGGTTTTGATTTAGGAGTGTTTTTAACGCAGAGGAACGCGGAGGTTCACGCGGAGGTTCGCGGAGTTTTTATGGAGGAGAGGTTATGGTTCAAGCTTTGGAAGGTTCTTTGGGTTTACCGGAGGAGGAACAACGTTTCTACCGTCGTGGGGTTAGTTGGGAAAGATTTCAAGCAATTCAAAAGGGTTTTGAACATCTCCCTGGGGTGCGTTTATTTTATTGTGAGGGAGTTTTAGAAATTGTGGGTGTCGGTAAAGCGCATGAGTTGATTAGTGGTTTGATTGCTGGACTGCTAATCATCTACTTTGAGATTAAGGAAATTGAATTTTTCCCCAGTGGTAGTTATTCTCAAATAATTCCTGGTGTAGTTGAGTATCAAGCAGACTTATCTTATTGTTTGGGAACAGATAAAGATAGACCAGATTTATGTATTGAAGTAGTGATTACTAGTGGTAGTCCCATCAAACTGAAAAAATATAAATTAATGAAAGTCCCAGAAATTTGGTTTTGGGAAGATGGAACGCTTGAGGTTTATTGTTTGCGAGAACAAGAATATGAGAAAGTTGTTAAAAGCGAGTTATTGCCAGAATTAAATTTATCTTTGTTGAGTCGTTGTCTTTTGTTATCTTCTCCTTTGGAAGCGATCAGAGAATTTCGTCGAGGTATTTGAATAATTGAGATATAGCCTAACTATTTTCAACATTTTCTACTTGAGATTTAGCCAACCTAATTAATAATCTTAACGCTTCGTTGACTGCTTCTGCTGTGGGGAAAGCTTGAGCAACATCAGGTGCTAATAAAACTAAATTAGTTCCTTGTTGGTAAAGTTCCACATATTTACCTCTTACACCTCCCTCTAGCTGAGTAAAGTTATATTCAGAACGCAGTTCATCATTTTCTGGTTTAAAGTCCTGATTCATAAAATCTCCTTTCTCTGCGTGTTGCTTCTCTTGCATTAATAATTCTGATATGAATACAACATTCAACAATACTTAAACATTAAGCTTATGAACTTTTTTGATATGTTTTTCTAAATTTTTAACTGAAACGGTTGATTTGCAATGAGGGCAAACAGTAGTTTGTTTCTTTTTTCTTTCGTTGCTATGGTTAGGTATGCTAACAGGATATATGGGCGTATGTTCTAATCTGATTTGTGTTATTCCATTTTCCCTATATAAGTTGTAATGATGTTTATATTCCTGTCTAAATAATGCTATGGTTATTCCCATTTTACTTGCTACATTTTCTTCAGTAGCCAATTCATACTTAATATTTATCTGGTTAATTATTCCAGCAAGAATAAGATGTTTTTGCTGGATGTAATTGAAATCTTCAAAAGCTGTTATTCCCTTATTTTCCTTTTTAAATAAGATATGGCTCTGAATTTTAAAATTTCTCACATTTTTTTCTTTCTGTCCTTGCCAATATTCTCTCCAACATTTATGTATTTGCCAAGGATATCCTAAACTATCAAATAAGACATGATCTCCATATCCGTTAGTATGATAATAAACTAATTCTCCACACCACCAACATTCAGTTTGATAAGTCTTAGAACCAGTGATTTGAGCAACTGATAAACCAGTAGACAGGGAATTAGTAGATTTAGAAAGGTTAATGCTTTGTAACCTATTACCATTGCTTCCACCACCAATACACCAACCACATGAGCATGACGGGAAATGGTTATAACCTGGCATAGTTAAGATCAAATAAATATATAGGACTTCTATTCTCTCGCTCCTCGTTCCCAGGTTCTACCTGGGAATGCAATCAAGAAGGCTCTGCCTTCTGCTAACATTAAATATGAGTCAGAGACTCAAAAACTGTATTCCCTGTCAGAGACAGGGAACAAGTAGTTAAACTTCAGCTTTTGACTGATTCAAATTAACAACATCTTGCAACCTCGAAATCACAAATGACTTCTCTAAATAAGACAACAAACCACCGGCTTTGGGACCACGTTCTTTATTTAGAAACGATAGATACAAAGCCTTAAAAGCATTGGCTTGTTGAATTTGCAATTCCTTAGTAGTCGAGAAAATCAAAGTTTGCAATTCTTCAGCTTCCCAGTTAGAAATATTCTGCAAATTCTCTACCAGTTTCTGCAAATAAGCAACTTGTTCTTCAGTCAACTCATTCGCTTTTTCTGGGACTTGTTCCAAATAGAGAACTAACTTTTCTTCCTCATCTGCATAATCTTGTAACCACAATTGAGCAGCAGCAATTCTTTGATTAACAATTTGCTGATCATACTCAGTTAAAGGCTGTTGACTACGTTGTTTAACCTCTTCTTGAATATTCAAACGCGGAACTTGCAAAAGTGAAATCAGCGTACTAAAATCAAAAGGTTGGAAAGTTTTAACTTCATCACCTAATTGCGCGTAAAATAACGGCATTAATTCTTCAGTTAATTCAGGAGAATTTGAATACTTATTTATTAAAGTATCGTAGTCTCTGAATAAACGAGTAATTGTTTCATAATTTGGCGCAAAATTGATTACTGATCTTGGCTGAGTTCGCAACATCAAAAAGCGCAGTAATTCAGGAGGAAGTAAAGCAGCAATTTCCTTTGCACTCGAACCAACTCCTTTAGAAGAACTCATTTTCGTGCCATTCACAAGAATAAATTCATAGGGAGAATGGAAAGGAGGTTGCTTTTGTAAAACCTTGCGAGTTATAGAATTAGCAACATCTCTAGAACCACCTTTTTGAGAGTGGTCTTTACCTGCCATTTCGATAGTTACACCCAAGACATCCCACTTAGCAACCCATTCCACTTTCCAAGGTAATTTACCATTACCATCAAAAGGAGAAACCCAGCCAGAATGACCGCAACCTTTTGTATAGTCAGTTGCATCTGGTTTACAAGTGTAAAAAACTTCTGAACCGTTGTAATCGGTAGTTACAGTTGTGGCGATTTTGCCACAGTTTTCACAAATAACTTGAAAAGGATACCAATTATTAGGTCGGTCTGCTTTACTTACCTCTTTATATGCTTCTCTAACCAAGTGAGCATTTTTGAGGAAAGTATCGATGTAAGAATTGAGTTTTCCAGTGCGATATAAATCACGCAAAAAATAAGTTTCTGGTTTAATTCCTAGATACTCAAAAACTTGAAAAAATTCACCAATGAAATATTTAGCGTAATCACTAGCTGTATCTTCTGGAGAAGGAACATTACACAGAGGAAAACCCAGATAAGGAGCAAATTTTTCCTGATCTAAATATTTAGGAACCGTATCCAGCGCGTCATAATCATCCACACCGTACAAGAACTTCACGGGCTTACCTGCGTGTTTCAAGGCACGGTAAATAACGTCATGGATAACCACACCCCGTAATGAACCTACGTGTACCCTACCGGAGGGAGTTTTGGAATCATTAACTACCTGGTAGCCTTGTGCATCAGCAGCGATTTTATCAGCCCAGAACATTTGACATCTATATTTTTGACGATGCCTTATATTCTAACTCTTACAAGGTTTTCATCAACTCTAAACACTTGTGCATTTGTTGGTGCATTGTTTGGGTGTCAGCATGAAAGCGTCTACCATGTCCTGGTAACACCCACTCAAAGGAGTAATTAGCCAATTTAGCCATTGATTTTATCTGTTCTGGCCAGGAATACCAGCAAACATGACGGAATGCTATCAACTGATGTAAGTCATCTGACCATGCGAGATGGTCACCAGAAAAGAGAAATTTGTTTTTATAGAGTAAAACGGTGTGTCCTTTGGTGTGACCGGGAACGGGGATGATTAATAAATCTGAAGTTAATGGAAATGGTTCTGAACCAGTAAGCTTAATTTCCACATTCTCTGTATCTGAAGAAATCTCATCTTCATGGAGGATACGTTGACAGTGAAAATGGTCAGCAAATTTTTGATGGTCTGCAACATCATCTCTATGAGTCAGGTACATATAACTAATCTTACCGAACTCTTCGAGACGCTTAACTAAAGGTGGGGTGAAGCGAGGAGAATCTACTAAAATGTTACCTTCGGGAAGTTGAATTAAATAACTAGCAGCACCATAAGAGTTTTCTGAATGATAGCCACAATGGTAAATATTTTCAGCAACTAAAATGGGGAAACTTTGTTGAGCAAGTTTAATATCTTTGGGTTTTTCAACTGTACCAATGGAACTGGTAGGACAAGCTAAAAGTGCTTGAAGTGCGGCTAATCTTTCGGTTTCGTTTGTTGGTTGATGGTAAACTGCTGATTGTTCATCTACACGATGAAATATTTCGGGGGTCATCCAACGACAGGTATCACAATCAATGCAGGTGGTATCAACGTAAAACTCGCCGTTGATATTTTGAGGACGACGTTGGTTTAAATGAGCCATATTCAAACCTCTGCTGAGAGAGAAATTTTATATCTCTAATTTAGCAAAGTTTAACCAAATACCGTGGGTTTAAGTCCCCCGGTTTTATAACCGGTAAGTTTTGTGTTGGGGTTAAATCCCCATTACAAAACTTAATTACGAATTACGAATTACGAATTATTTAACTATTAATTTGATTGACAAAAATATCATAAGTCTAAATTCAGAATTGGCGATGTATTTACTGCTTTCAAAGCCGCTTTAGACCTGATTTAGGTTTAATGGTTGTTTAAGTCTCACTATTGATTATTGGAACCTAATGATCAAGAGCCATTAAAATATCCTTTAATTGAACGGTGGAATAAGCGACAAGGCCAGCAAAAAGATCCACAAATACTTACTGAGGCTATAGCGGCAATAACTCGCCAACTGTGATTACGTGGAGTACCAGATTCTGAGGTATTGTCTTCTGTATCTTGATTTAGCTCTGGCACTGAATTAGAAAGCTGACTGACTGTACTAACCCCTTCAATTGCCGCTCCCATTAGATAAGCTACCAGGGCAATACTTAGCCAGTGATTTATCATTTTGTACTGATTTAATTTTGAGAACCTATTCGGCTATGAGTATTCATTCAATTTATCATGCTACTGATGACCTTGCCCAAGAGATAGTCGCCCTTCAGCAGTATCACGAATTAGGGGCAGCTTGGATTCAATATAAGTATTAATACTATTATCTGTCTGTATATCCAGACCTTGCTTGGCTGTTAATTGCTGGAGGAGCAATTGTACTAATGCGGCATCGTCAAACTGGAGTAAGGTGCTGACTTGGGTTGATTCGATTACAGCCCAGAGTTGTCGCATCAATTTAGTAGTTATCATGAGGTTAAAATTATTTAATATTTTCTTTATATTCTCATACTTTTACAATTCTGGCTGAGTTTTTGTTTCAGGCTTGATAAATCGACACAAATCCAGTGATTGGAAGCTTCCCTGGCCACAAGCAGAACCAATGCTTATGAGTATTTTCGTAATCAATATGTATTAATTCGCATCAATAAACTAGATTTATCTAGCCCCTGACTTTTAGTCAGAGGGCAATTTACTACTGACTAAGAATCGCCTCTAGCCGCTTTATTCCGAGCCAGCTAATGTTCAATTTCACTTCGTTCATAATCTTGCGCACCGAAACTCCTTTTAAGTGGTTCATTACCTAATTTTTCACCAGCCCCTTTTAGCATATTGATCGGATTTTTCTACCTGCTTCCAGTTCCCAAATTTTTAGGAATTACTTCACCTGCTCCTTTACGACTTTCGATATAGTCTTCTTCAGTTGTTGGTGTTATGTAGACTTTTTGTTTATGTCGCTCTTGAGTCGAGTAGTAAGGTTTAAAAGGCTCATTTATTGCTATTCTCCGCTGTTTTATAGAATAAAACGGCTTAGTCATTTCTATTTTATGAGTTTTTTCTGAATAAAAACCATCCGCATGAACTGATAGCATAGGTAAACCCATCAGCCAGATTAAACCAGCCAGCATGAAGAGGGAAATTGTTCGGGATATTTGATTCAACACTCTTTTAATTGCCAACATTGGAGAAATTTCCTCGTAGGTATTTCACAAATATCTAAACCTTAAAAAAAAATTGTTCATGTAACTTCTTCCTTTGGTTTAGTTAAGTGTCTATAAAAAGTAAGGTTGACAACTCTACATTTTACTTTGATGAGATTAGCTATTTTCAATTATGCAGAGAACAGGTTGATTCTATGAGTAAAACAATAGTTCTTGGTATCAATTTAATCACATATCTCTGAGGCAAAAATTTATAACTAAGTTTAAAAGAAATAATGTTAGTATCATAAAATACTATTTTTTGATTGACTATTAACAATAACCATGAATTCCACAGCAGTTTATCACCGTATTCTCACACCCCTCACCTTTATTGAACGCAACGCCAAAGTCTACCGTGACAAAGTAGCTATTATCTATGGACAGCAACATTTCACCTATAGTCAATTTGCAGCCCGTATCAATTGTCTAGCCTCAGCTTTACGTCATGCGGGAATGGAAACAGGGGAACGTGTAGCATTTTTTTCCTTCAACACTCCTCAAATGCTAGAAGCCCATTTTGCTGTACCTCTAGCGGGAGGTGTTTTAGTGTCTATTAATACTCGTTTAGCACCTGAAGAAGTCGCTTACATCCTTAATGATAGCGGAGCAAAATTCTTATTTGTCGATACAGAATTAGCAGATATAATTCGCCCTGTTCAAAATATATTAAAAACAGTCAAACATATTATTAATATTAGTGATATAGAAGGCTTTACACCCTTAGGAGGAGAAGATTATGAAGCATTTTTACAAACTGGGGATTCTGAATCTTTGCCTTGGGTAATTAGGGATGAGATGGAGACAATTTCCATTAATTACACAAGTGGAACTTCCGGCTATCCCAAAGGTGTAATGTATTCCCATAGAGGTGCATATCTTAGTACATTAGGAGAAATAATTGAGACAAACTTAACTCCTAACTCAGTTTATCTTTGGACTTTACCAATGTTTCATTGTAACGGCTGGTGTTTCCCTTGGGCGGTGACAGCTATTGGTGGAACGCATATTTGTTTACGGAAATTCCACCCTGGAAAAGTTTGGCAGATAATTGCACAAGAAAAAGTAACTCACTTTAATGCAGCACCAGTTGTGTTAATTTCTCTCCTCAACTATCGAGAACGTCCGCCAAGTTTAGAACAACCTATCACTATTACCACCGCAGGCGCACCACCATCACCTACATTAATAGAAAAGTTCACTTCTATTGGTGCAAAAATTATTCACGTTTATGGTTTAACGGAAGTTTATGGCCCTTATACAGTCTGTGCATACCAATCAGATTGGGATAATTTAAACAACGAAGCAAAAGGAAAATTATTAGCTCGTCAAGGTGTACCTTATATTAGTGGAGATGGGTTGCGGGTAGTAGATAAAAATATGAATGATATCCCGGCTGACGGAAAAACAATGGGGGAAGTGATTATGCAAGGAAATATGGTAATGACAGGTTATTATGACGACCCTGATAGTACAGGACGGGCTTTTCGTGGGGGATGGTTTCACAGTGGTGATTTAGCAGTAATGCACCCTGATGGTTATATTGAAATCCGCGACAGAATGAAAGATATCATTATCACTAATGGCGAAAATGTATCTAGTATTGAAGTAGAACAATGTCTTTATCGTCATGAAGCAGTATTAGAATGTGCTGTAATTTCTGTACCTCATAAAAAACGAGGTGAAGCGCCTAAAGCTTTTGTCACTCTTAAAGAAGATATGCAAGTCACTGAACAAGAATTAATCCAATTTTGTCGTAGTCAGATAGCTGCTTTTAAATGTCCAACAGCTATCGAATTTACTACTCTTCCTAAAACTAGTACGGGTAAAATTCAAAAATATATTTTGCGAGATAAAGAATGGGTAGGCTATGACAGAAAAATTTAAGGTGCTTAATGATAAGTGGCAGTTTTATCACAGCATAAAGTAAAATTTCTTTGATAGATGTGTTGGTCTATAACGCCGTTATCAGTTTAGAAAAGCTGGCTGATTAAATATAATATAATAGCTTGGAGGTAAGTATGTTAGGTGCAATTGCAGGCGATATCATTGGTTCTGTTTATGAGTTTCATAACATTCAAACTAAGGATTTCCAACTTTTTAACGATCAATGTCATTTCACAGATGACACAGTATTAACTGTTGCGGTTGCAGAAGTAATTCTCAATGCAGATACATTTCCCGACAATACTAAATATATTGACAAATTTCAATATATTGAAACCTTCCAATCTTACTACCATGAATATCCTTATGCTGGTTATGGCGGTAATTTTATGCTGTGGGCAAATTCTAGTAGCACCGAACCCTACAATAGTTGGGGTAATGGTTCTGCCATGCGCGTTAGTCCTGTAGCATCTGCGTTTGATAACCTTGATATCGTGATAGAAGAAGCCAGACACAGTGCGGAAGTCACTCATAACCATTCTGAAGGAATCAAAGGCGCACAAGCAACAGCAGCATCTATATTTTTAGCTCGTACAGAGAAGAATAAAACTGTCATCAAATCCTATATCCAAGATACTTTTGGCTATAATTTAGAGCCAACTATAGACGAAATTAGACCAAATTATAAATTTGATGTTTCTTGTCAAGGTTCTGTTCCCCAAGCAATTATTGCTTTTTTAGAATCAACTGATTTTGAAGATGCTATTCGTAATGCTATTTCTATTGGTGGGGACAGTGACACTATTGCTTGTATTACAGGTGGTATTGCCGAGGCATTTTATGGCGGTGTTCCAGAAGATATTGCCGAATGGATATTTACTAAATTAGATGATAATCTTTGGAATGTTACTGACAAATTCATGTCTCAATACTATGCTTAAGATAGCAGAATTAATACGGTTGTAGTAATCTGTAAATTCTGCCATGACACTAAAATTGTATTATCCAAAACCTTGCTGCTATGTCCATCTCCCAAGATTTTGAACTACCAAAAGATGTAATATTTCCAACTGGAGATTTATATAATGATGAACCACCATTGGATTTTGAACTGCCAAAAGATGTAATATTTCCGACTGGAGATTTATATAGTGATGAACCACCATTGGAAAGCGATTCACATTTGCGCCAGATCATTCTACTCATCCAATGTTTAGAATTGTGGTGGGGAAACCGCAATGATTTTTACGCTTCTGGTAATTCGACTATTTACTACAGTCCACGTCAATATAAATCAGAAGACTTTCGTGGCCCTGATTTTTTTGTGGTGCGAAATGCTGAACGACGACCTCGCAAAAGTTGGGTTGTTTGGCAAGAAGATGGTAGATATCCCCATATTATTGTAGAACTGATTTCCGATTTAACAGCATCAGTGGATAAGGGTTTCAAAAAACAAATTTACCAAGATATATTTCGCACTCCTGAATATTTTTGGTTTGACCCCAGTAATTTAGAATTTGCTGGGTTTATTTTAGTTGGTGGTACTTATCAACCTATAGAAATTAACTCCCAAGGTTGGTTATGGAGTCAGCAGCTAAGTTTATATTTAGGTATTCATGAAAATAAATTGCGTTATTTTACAGATGAAGGATTGATAATCCTTACACCTGAAGAATTTGCGGAACAAGAAAAACAAAAATCTGAACGTCTAGGAGCCAAACTGCGAGAATTAGGAATCGACCCAGATACGATTTAAAATAATTCGTAATAGTGCCTACGGCAGGCTACCGCCAACGTAATTCGTAATTCGTAATTACAGCAGATTGCAGATCAATGAGGTACAGAATCAAAATTGAAACCTAGACACCAAGCCAGTTTTACTCCTGACTCCTGAACCGGAGGTCTGCGAAGCGTCTCCTGACTCCTGAATTCTGCTGTAAGTTTTGCAACGGGGATTTAGACCCCGACACAAAACTTGCTGC
The DNA here is from genome assembly GCF_014698305.1 of Anabaena lutea FACHB-196. GTDB lineage: Bacteria > Cyanobacteriota > Cyanobacteriia > Cyanobacteriales > Nostocaceae > Anabaena > Anabaena lutea. The sequence goes on from NZ_JACJST010000009.1 coordinate 186,121, forward strand.
CTGTAGAGGCAGGGGAATTAAACCCCCAGCATTGGTTAATTAGGAAAGAGTGGGTGGGAAAATCCTGCCCCTAAAAATTAAATACCTCAGCATTAAATACCTCAGCCAAATTAATTATACATTTTGCCAAAAAATAAGAATCTCTGTATTGCTTTACTATTCCCTATTCCCTATACCCTCTCCTAAATATGCAATATACTCACGCACTTGTCACCATTGGAACGGTTAATTTTGATAACTTAGTGAATTTCTATACCCAGTTACTAGAACAAAAACCAAAAAACATCATTTCCAGTGTCTATGCTGAGTTTGAAATTTGTAGCCTCAGCTTAGGTATTTTTAAACCCCACAAAAATTATGAATCAGAATTTGCCATTAATGCCAAAAGTCCGCTAAGTTTGTGTTTAGAAGTGAGTAATTTAGAAAATGCTATAACTCACTTACAATCTTTAGGCTATTATCCACCAGGAGAGATTTCTACAACTTCCCACGGACGAGAAATTTACGCCTACGACCCTGACGGGAACCGCTTAATTTTACATCAATCCCATTAGTCATGAGTCATTAGTAAAAAATAACTGACAACTGACAACCAACAACAAAAGAATTACCAATGTCAATAACTCAAAATTACAAATTAAATCTCATTCAATGGTATCCCGGTCACATTGCCAAAGCTGAAAAAAATCTCAAGGAACAGCTAAAGCGGGTAGATGTGATTTTAGAAGTTAGAGATGCGCGTATTCCTTTAGCAACAAATCATCCCCAAATGAATGAATGGGTGGGAACTAAACCACGGGTGTTGGTGATTAACCGATTGGATATGATTTTGCCACAAGTGCGATCGCACTGGATAGACTGGTTTAAAAGCCAGGAACAAGTCCCCTATTTTACCAATGCTCAACACGGTCAAGGTATTACAGCCATAACCAAAGCCGCACAAGCAGCAGGAATAGAACTTAATCAACGCCGAAAAGATCGCGGAATGTTACCCCGTCCTGTCCGTGCTGTAGTTATTGGTTTTCCCAATGTCGGTAAATCAGCATTAATCAACCGACTGATAGGAAAGCGAGTCGTCGAAAGTGCAGCGCGTCCCGGTGTTACTCGTCAACTGCGTTGGGTGCGAATTTCCGATCAGTTACAATTGCTAGATGCTCCTGGTGTCATTCCCTCAAGAATGGAAAATCAACTCGCAGCAGTCAAATTAGCCATTTGTGACGATATTGGTGAAGCTTCTTATGATAATCAACTCATAGCCGCAGCGTTTGTAGATATAGTCAATCAACTCCAAGAAACCCATCCTTATTTATTACCACCACACCCCTTACTTTCACGCTACGAAGTTGACTCCATCATCCATACAGGTGAAGCATATTTGCAAGTCTTAGCAGAACATCGCTATCAAGGAGATGTGGAACGCGCTGCTAGAACACTCATCACCGATTTTCGTAAAGGTCTTCTAGGTAATATCCCTTTGGAAATTCCACCTCATGTTTAACTTCTAATTTTTAAGTAAGCAACTCTCATTCTAAAAATCAACATTGTCCCTGCTATAAATAATATTCCTAGTAAGAGGTTTTTCCAACTCAGGCTTTTATCACTTTCACTAATCAAAATAGCTTCTAATATGATAGAAGGTAATAAAATGCCACTAGGAACTAATAGCTTAGACAATATCATCCTATTTTTTGCCAAAAGACTAAGGAGAGCTAAACCTGCACCCAAAGGAATAAAAGTCAGCGCATAATAAAATACTTTTTGATTAAAGGGAATTAATTCCAGTAAATTAAAAGAGTAATAACGTTGTACTTTGTCTATAAAGACTCGAATCGTTGATTTATAATATGTGATGATAATTTGGTGAAATTTATTGTCTGTAAAAACATTGGGGATCATCAGTTGTACATCTGAGCCATTTTCTCCAGTAATTGGTGTTCTTAACCTCAAATCTAGAGAATGTCCCTGCTGTGAAAGTGTTAAATTACGCTGCAAAGAATTACCGGAAATTGAGATAATCCGCGCTGGCCCAGTCTGTTGAGGATTGTCAGTGGCAATAGTAGTACTCAGTGTAAACTCAGATTTTTTGCTGATTCTTTGACTGAGATTTTTCACTGGTTTGGCTGTTTGTAACCATTGGCTAGAACTCAAAAAAACACTTTTACCTTCTTCTATATTGGTTGGCTTTCCTTGCCATAATAGTTGTGGTAAATTTACCGTTTCTTTTTGATCACAACATTTACCCTTTAATTGATAACTAGCTAGGAGAGAATTACCAAAACTTTTAAAATAATTAGGATCATTTAAGCCTTGTTGGGCTTGATAAGTTGTGATAGCTCTATCAGTAATATAAACTTCAGAAATATATCCTTGCCAAGGTCTATTACCTGTAGTTTCATTACCAAGTAAAAGTGGATAATTTAAATCCCAATTACTTAATTTTGTCGTGCTTTGCCAAAAAAGAGAAGTAATTAAAATGACAGATACATAAGCCAAAATAAATCCTGTAATTTTTTGATTTGAGGGTTTTAAACGACTTGCATCAATTTGTGCAAGTATGTTATTTAAGCTTTGAATATTCCAGAAATAAAAGCCTAAACAACCTAAACATCCCCCAAAAGTATTATTAAAAATATCGGCTGGAGTCGGAGTTCTTGAAGGTAGAAATATTTGCAAAATTTCAACTGTCGAAGATAAGCCAGAACTAACCAGGAAAACAATAATAATTTGTAATCCTATTTTGATTTTAAGTTTCTGCAATAAATTTGCTAAATAGAAACCCACAGGCATAAATAATAAAACATTGTTTACCTGATCCTGAAAAGGACTGGCATTGTTAAAACTAGAAAAAAAATCAGATTTAGAAAAACTATTAGGCAATGAAAAATCGAATGGATAAAGCGTAGCTATGGCTACTATCAGAATAGTAAGCAATACAAATACCACATTCACCAGATATAATTTTATTCCTGTAGTTTTTAGAAAAAAATGTTGGTGTCGATTCATAAATTCCTAATGATTAAAAAATACAGACTTAATCAGTATTTCCCAGTTTGGATATATCAAACTTTACAGAGAATTACCAATTCAAAATTACAATTCAAAATTACCAATTTAAATTTATAATTTCCATAAATAAATTCAGATGCTTGTTTATGATGCTTTTTCGATAACATTCTTTTAATGACTTAGTATTAATTAAGCCGAGTATAATAATTATATAATCTCAAATTAAGTTTTACTGTCGCTCGATATACAACAGCTTTTGCATAATTAAAAATCAAAAAAGTTGATGAGGAAGGTTTTTCAGAAATTTTGTAGCTTGCTTCCCCCTAGGGGTATAGTTGTTATACTTACGCCGCGCTGTACTAGTACCGCTTTCTCGGAATTAAAAATTAACAATTAAAAATTAAAAATTAACAAAGTAGATACAGGCTTTTTCATTATTTTTAATGGTTGCTTAACTTACGCCGTGTTGTACTAGTAATGATTTTGTCTATCTAAAGGTAATTTTTTAGTAATATTTACTACAGATGAAGTTGTCATAATGCCGTTAACAGTATCATAAAGAAAAGGTAAGGTGAGGAATTACGCAAACAAACCTGGTTTATCCCCAAAACTGGTGTTTAGGAGCCGAATGTTTGGTATCTAATGCGTAAATCCTGAGAAAGATTAGCCTTGATGCTTACCAACTTCCAGTATAAATGTATTACACTTATGACTGAACTCACATTACTCCTCACTCAGGGGGATACCAAAACTTCGGTTTTAGTAGCTCAAGAAGTATTTACTATCGGTCGTTTGTCAGAATGTGACTTGTGTTTACCTTTTGGAGGAGTTTCTCGCCAACACGCCCGAATTAGAAAAACCTCTAATGGTGTGTGGATAATTGAGGATATGGGTAGCAAAAACGGAACCCAAGTAAATGGAATTCCTGTTATGTCTGCTCAGGAGTTGTATAACCGCGACGTTATTTATTTGGGAAATGTCAGTTTGGCAGTAATTTTATCAAATACATTGGGAAATTTACCACCTCAGTATGTACCAGATGAAGAACCGAATAGTCAGCAAATAACAATTCTTAGAGATGTCGAAAAACTGCAACAACAATGGATAGAAGGTAGTGAACTTAATGGTAGTAATAATAAAGATAAAACTATTGCTCGCCTCAAAGATTTGGTAGATATAGCTAAAAATCTCTGTGCGGCGGCATCTATTGAAGAAATTTTCTCTCAGGTACAAGAACTAGTTTTTCGTTATATTGATGGCATTGAAAGATTGGCCTTATTAGTTGATATTGATAGTACTGGTACTTTGAAGTTAGTTAATTCTGCGACTAAAACCATTTTTCAACAAAAATATTTGCCTACTGATGGGAGTTGGATTAGTCGTAGTATTTGTCAAAAGGCATTTGCAGATAAGGTAGCTATTCAAAGTGCTGATACCCATTCTGATGAAAGGTTTTCTAGTGAACAGAGTATTTTAATGAAAGGTATTCGTAGTGCAATGGCAGTACCTTTATGGGATGAAAACAAAGTTGTCGGTGTTCTGTATGGTGATGCTCATTTTTCTTCTTCCCAATGCCCAAGCGAAGGTGAGGAAGAACTTAGCTTTTTTTCAGCTTTAGCAAATCTTGTTGCTTCTAGCGTTCAACGTTGGTTATTAATAGAAAAACTGAGAACTGAAGAGGTAATTCGTCACCGATTAGAACGTTATCATTCTCCGGCAGTTGTCCAGCAGTTAATCGCAGCGAGAGAATCTTCAGATGGGCGTTTGGCTCCTACCGAAAGTGAAATCAGTATTTTATTTGCTGATTTGGTGGGATTTACAGAAATTTCCGAACGGCTTACACCTAAAGAAATTGCTGAATTATTAAACATTTTATTTGAAGAAATGTTACAAGAAGTATTTGCTTATGGTGGCACTTTAGATAAGTATATTGGCGATTGTATAATGGCATTTTTTGGCGCTCCAGAACCACAACCAAGTCATGCAGATAGCGCTGTTAGTGCTGCTAAGGGAATGCTTTCTCGTCTCCAACGTCTCAATGCTAATCAATTTTGGCAGCAACCTTTACAATTACGCATTGCTATTAACAGTGGTAAAGCTGTTGTGGGTGATGTTGGCAGTTCTCAAAGAGTAGACTATACGGCATTAGGAGCAACAATTAATCTGGCGGCTCGGATGGAACCAATATGTTCTCCCGGTGAATGTGTAATTAGTGAAGTTACTTATCAACAACTTTCACAACGCTCAGAGTTTAGAGACATGGGAGACTATCGTTTTAAAGGTATTGATAGATTTATTAAGATTTATCAGACCAAAATGAATTAATTGTTGGTTAGTTGTCATTTTTTAGATATTAATTAATGAATTATTAATAGTGCAGCACAGGAGAAATCACCGACCATTGAAAATTACTCAACAGCTTATTTAAGCTGCTTTTTAAAGCTTTTAAAATTTTAAATTTAAAATTTTTTAATTCCGCCCTACGGCATCAGCTTATTTCAGTGTCTAAATTTAATTAGATGTATAGTTTGTTTTAAGTTTAGTTGCCAGGTTGTAATATTCAGCAACTATTCCTAAATTGAAAAGACTAAAATTTGGTGGTAGCTTCTGTGATTAATCTGTGTAACACTAGGAAGCTACCTCAAGCTATTTTTTAAGGGGAGGTCAGGTCATGGCTATCGCCACCATTAATCCCGCCAATGGGGAAACGATCAAAACCTTTGAAGCACTTCAGGATGCAGAAATTGCTGCCAAATTAGATTTGGCACAACAGGCATTTGAGAAGTACCGTAAGACTAGTTTCTCAGAGCGATCGCAGTGGTTACAACAAGCAGCAACAATTTTAGAACAAGAAAAGGCAGATTTTGCTCAATTGATGACTTTAGAAATGGGCAAACCCTTCAAAGCTGCTATAGCTGAAGTGGAAAAATGCGCCCTCGTCTGTCGCTATTATGCCGAATATGCACCAGGTTTCCTAGCTGATGTCACCATCAAAACCGATGCTAATCATAGTTTTGTCCGTTATCAGCCCTTGGGTGCAATTCTCGCCATCATGCCTTGGAATTTCCCCTTCTGGCAAGTTTTCCGCTTTGTGGCACCGACATTGATGGCAGGAAATGTTGGTTTACTCAAACACGCCTCCAATGTGCCGCAGTGTGCTTTGGCAATCGAAAACATTCTCAGTCGCGCGGGTTTTCCAGTAGGTGTATTTCAAACTCTGTTAATTGGTGCTGCCAAAGTTGCTGATTTAATGGCTGATGAACGGGTGAAAGCTGCTACATTAACAGGCAGTGAACCCGCAGGTGCTTCTCTTGCCTCTGCTGCTGGTAAACAAATTAAAAAAACTGTCTTAGAATTGGGGGGCAGTGACCCATTTATTGTCTTAGCAAGTGCAGATTTAGAAGCAGCAGTTACCAACGCAGTAACAGCACGAATGTTAAACAATGGACAATCTTGTATTGCCGCTAAACGCTTTATTGTAGAGGAAACAATTGCGGATAAATTTGAAAAACTGCTGTTAGATAAATTCCAATCTCTAAAAGTTGGCGATCCTATGGAACCAGATACAGATTTAGGTCCCCTAGCAACTCCTGATATTCTCCAGGATTTACACCAACAGGTAAACACTGCCGTAAAAAGTGGTGGAAAAATCCTCACAGGTGGATCTCCTTTAACACATAGTCCGGGGAACTTTTATCCGCCCACAATTATCATAGATATTCCTGTAGACTCACAAATTGCCAAGGAAGAATTCTTTGGCCCTGTAGCTTTATTATTCCGGGTTCGGGATATTGATGCTGCAATTAAATTAGCTAATGACATACCCTTTGGTTTGGGTGCAAGTGCTTGGACTACAAATGAAGAAGAAAAAAATCGCCTAATTCAAGAACTTGAAGCTGGTGCAGTATTTATTAATAGCATGGTTAAATCTGATCCTCGATTACCATTTGGAGGAATTAAGCGTTCTGGATATGGCCGAGAATTAAGCATTCAAGGCATACATGAATTTGTGAATGTTAAGACAGTTTGGGTTAGGTGATTGGTGATTGGTGATTGGTGATTGGTGATTGGTGATTGGTGATTGGTGATTGGTAAATTTCCTACTTGTTCCCTATTCCCTATTCCCTATTCCCTATTCCCTATTCCCTATTCCCTATTCCCTATTCCCTATTCCCTATTCCCTATTCCCTATTCCCTATTCCCTATTCCCCATTCCCTATTCCCTATTAATTATTAGTTTTGAGGAAATCAAATGAATACCGCAGAATTGTTAGTACAGTGCTTAGAAAACGAAGGAGTGCAATATGTTTTTGGACTCCCAGGTGAAGAAAATTTACACGTTCTAGAAGCATTAAAAAATTCATCGATTCAATTTATTACTACTCGTCATGAACAGGGTGCAGCTTTCATGGCCGATGTTTATGGTAGGTTAACTGGAAAAGCGGGAGTATGTCTTTCTACTCTGGGTCCAGGGGCAACTAATTTAATGACAGGAGTGGCAGATGCCAACCTAGATGGTGCGCCTTTAGTGGCAATTACAGGGCAGGTGGGAACAGATAGAATGCACATTGAATCCCATCAATATTTAGATTTGGTGGCAATGTTTGCGCCTGTAACTAAGTGGAATAAGCAGATTGTGCGACCGAGTATTACACCAGAAGTTGTGCGAAAGGCATTCAAGCGAGCGCAAACCGAAAAACCCGGTGCAGTTCATATTGATTTACCTGAAAATATTGCGGCTATGTCTGTAGAAGGCAAACCCTTACATAAAGATAATAGCGAAAAAACCTATGCTTCTTTTGCGAGTATTCGCGCTGCTGCTGCCGCAATTTCCCAGGCAGTTAATCCCATCATTTTAGTTGGCAATGGAGCAATTCGCGCCCAAGCTAGTGATGCTGTCACGCAATTTGCTACCCAAATGAATATTCCCGTTGCTAATACTTTTATGGGTAAAGGAGTGATTCCCTATACTCATCCCTTAGCTTTGTGGTCAGTGGGATTACAACAACGAGATTTTATTACCTGCGGCTTTGATAATACAGATTTAGTCATAGCTATTGGCTATGATTTAATTGAATTTTCTCCCAAAAAATGGAATCCTACTGGAAATATTCCGATTGTACATATTGCGGCCACTTCTTCAGAAATTGACAGTAGTTATATTCCCACAGTAGAAGTAGTGGGAGATATTTCTGATTCATTGAATGAACTCTTAAAATTAGCAGACAGACATAGTAAACCTAACCCCTACGCTATCAGCTTACGTTCTAATATTCGCGCTGATTACGAAGAATATGCCCAGGATGATAGCTTTCCTATTAAACCGCAAAAATTAATTTATGATTTACGGCAAGTAATGGGGCCTGATGATATTGTTATTTCTGATGTAGGCGCACATAAAATGTGGATTGCGAGACATTATCATTGCCATAGTCCTAATACTTGTATTATTTCTAATGGTTTTGCCGCGATGGGAATCGCAATTCCTGGCGCTTTAGCTGCAAAACTTGTAAATCCTGAACGGAAAGTTGTTGCGGCCACTGGTGATGGTGGTTTTATGATGAATTGCCAGGAATTAGAAACAGCTTTACGTGTAGGTACACCCTTTGTCACATTAATTTTTAATGATGGTGGCTATGGTTTAATTGAGTGGAAACAAGAAAATCAATTTGGTAAAGGTAACTCTTCTTTTGTGCATTTTGGTAATCCTGATTTTGTCAAATTTGCTGAAAGTATGGGTTTAAAAGGTTATCGAGTGGAATCGGCTACTGATTTAATTCCTGTACTCAAAGAAGCCTTAATTCAAGATGTGCCTGCGGTGATAGATTGTCGGGTAGATTATCGGGAAAATCGTCGCTTTACCCAAAAAGCTGGTGACTTACATTGTGAACTTTGATCCCACATTCCGCACTTCAAATATGGGGATTCTGGGGTCTAACAGTGATTGTTAGGATACACTGTCTGATATCACCTAGCCCAATGGGTAAAAATTTTTAGAGACTATAGCAATGCTAATTTCTGCCAGTTTTGTGGGCAACCTATTTTTAGGAAGAGTAAATATTAATCCAGCCCCTTGACTGAGTTATTAATGCTAGGGATATACAGATGATTGAAATCCTTGCCACACTGTCTGCTTCAGCATCTGCCGGAATGAGAGTAGGTACGCCCTTGCTAATCATTGGCTTATTACAGGGCAGTACCCTCTGGACTCAAGTACCAATTTTATCAAACATTTCACCCCATCTTTTGATCGGGCTACTCAGCAGTTGGTCATGTTTTGAGTTATTTGCTTCCAAAAAGCTAATAGGGCAAAGAATAGTACAACAGGTTCAGTTATTGTTGTCTCCTTTTGTAGGAGCAATTATGGGGTTAGCAGTGGCTTCGGCTACGGAAACTCCCAGCTGGTTAATTGCCTTAATCGGGGGTTTATTAGCTTTGGTACTGCAACTAGTTCTATCCGGTTGGTTTTATCGCTTGCGTGGCTTACCACTGTGGGCAGTTTTTCTTCAAGATAGCTTGTGTGTTGTACTGGTGGTTTTTGCCGTTGATGATCCCCGAAAAGGAGGATTAATTGCTCTAATCCTCCTCTGGCTGGCAATTCGTAGTTCTAAACACTGGTATCAGTGGTATTGGCAGAAGCGTAGTTTATGAGTGATACAGCAGAATTCAGGAAAAGGAGACGTGGGGAGGCGGAGACACGGGGACGCGGAGACGCGGAGAAAGAGGGAGGAAAATAAAACTTTCCTCTGAGATCAAATCACAAAAGTCCGATGAGATGCAGCAAGCCTTGACCGGTAATTAACTCGATAATCAAGGCGATGAAACCTAGCATGGCAATTCGTCCATTCCAGACTTCGGCGCTAGTAGTCAGTCCCCACTCCCAACGCTCTTGGGGATACATTTTCACCTTTTTTTTCATTTGGGTGACTTGCGAGAGCTTGAGGTTAGGCTTTGTGAGCGAATCAATCACTAAGTCTGCTAGTGCTTGAATAAATACTGGATGGGTATTGGGAGCAGCGGCACGACGGAAGTTGTGAATTCCTGCTTCTTCAGCTATTTCTCGATATTCAATATCAATTTCTTGTAGTGTCTCGATATGTTCGGAAACAAAACTAATCGGTACAACTACCAAATCCTTCACTCCTTGTGCGCCTAGTTCTTTGAGTGCGTCTTCAGTATATGGTTGTAGCCATTCTACGGGACCGACGCGACTTTGGTAAGCTAAGACATGAGGATTGGGACGATTGAGTGTTTGCATAATCAGCTGAGTGCATTCCTCAATTTCTTGCTGATAGGGATCGCCGGCTTCTTGGACGTAACTTTTAGGCACTCCATGAGCGCTAAAAAAGATATGCACCCCATCAGGATTAGGAAACTGATTGAGTTGCTCCTTGATTAGTTCCGCCATTGCTTGCAGGTAGCCCGGTTGTTTGTACCAGGAGGGAATGACGGTGTATTCAAGGCGCTGAAGTTTGGGGTTTTGTTGCCAAAGTTGTTCTAATAGTCGAAAGCTAGAACCGCTAGTACTGATAGAGAATTGGGGATAAAGTGGCAGAATCACCAGCTTGTCGATGTTGTCTTGGGTTAGTTGTGCGATCGCTTCTTCTGTGTAAGGATGCCAATATCGCATTCCTACATAAATATTGGCTTCTTTTCCCAAATTACCTAGTTGCGCTTTCAGTGCTTCCCCTTGTTCTTCGGTAATCCGCCGCAATGGTGAACCACCACCGATGTACTTATAATTAGCCTGAGATGTCTTAGTTCTCCTGGTAGCAATCAGCCAAGCTAGAGGCTTTTGCATCCAGCGAAAGGGTAAGCGAATAATTTCGGGATCAGAAAACAGGTTATATAAAAAGGGACCGACATCTTCTAATTTATCGGGTCCACCGAGATTGAGTAATAATACGCCTACACGACCCATAGCAGTTACTTTCCCCCAATCCTTACAATTTTTTTACTAATGTTAACAATATATCTTTATTAAATATAAAGCTTTATCAGCAGGAAAGATGCAATGGCAACTATTTTAAGAGACTGGAGTTATCGTTATCAGTGGCTATACGATGGAATATCGCGTTTAGCAGCCTTGAGTGTGGGTGGTGAAGCGCGTTTCCGGCAATTACCGTTGCAAGGCTTAACACTTGACTCAGATACTCAAATCCTCGATTTATGCTGTGGAAGTGGTCAAGCTACGCAATTTTTGGTGAATTCATCACAAAATGTTACAGGGCTGGATGCTTCTCCGTTATCTTTACAACGTGCGCGTAAGAATGTGCCTAACGCTACTTATGTAGAAGCTTTTGCGGAAGATATGCCTTTTGCAGATAATTTATTTGATGTCGTACATACCAGCGCGGCGTTACATGAGATGCACCCTGAACAATTAAGAAAAATCATTCAACAGGTTTATCGGGTATTAAAACCAGGGGGAGTATTCACGTTGGTAGATTTTCACCCTCCCACAAATCCTCTATTTTGGCCTGGTTTGTCGGTGTTTTTCTGGTTGTTTGAAACTCAAACGGCTTGGGAGTTATTAAAGACTGATTTACCTGGTTTGTTAAGAGAGTATGGTTTTGATGTCGGTGAACCAATTTTATATGCGGGTGGCAGTTTACAGGTGATACAGGGAAGTAAGTGAGCAGGGGAAGTAGGGAAAGAAAATTTTACTAATTACAGCAGATTGCAGATCAATAAGGTACAGAATCTAAATTGAAACCTAGACACATTCGCCAGTTTTACTTCTGAACCGGAGGTCTGCGAAGCGACTCCTGAACCGGAGGTCTGCGAAGCGTCTCCTGACTCCTGCTGTAATTACCAATGATTCTATAATTAGAATTAGAAAGTTTTTAGGTTGAGGTTAATTAAGATGACTCAAGAATTAGTAGACCTGAGAACAAGCATCATAGAAAAACGCTATGCAGATGCTTTGGCAATTGTGGATGAGTTAGAGGGGATGAGTAAAAAGGCAACTTTACGACAAATTAAATCTTTTTTAAAGATTTTGCTGATACATTTGCTCAAAAATAACTTAGAGCAGCGATTAACTAATTCTTGGGTTGCTTCTATTCGTAATGCGGTGGTAGAAATTAAAGACATTAATCTCAAGGAAAATAAAAAATCCTATTATGTCAATTTTGATGAATGGGAAACTTTGATTTTAGAAGAAGTAATTGAAGATGCGATTGCTGATGCTAGTGAAGAAGTTTTTAATGGTGCATACAGTCAATTTAAACTTTCGGAAATTGTCGATAGATCAGAGTTAATTCAAACTCAGGGGAAACGCATCTAATTTATTTTGACAAAATGTAACTTATATGAGTACAAAAAAAGGATGGTATTATTAACTTAATATCAAGCTAATAAACACATATA